>CAVUBV010000001.1:0-110318 GCA_963739735.1 uncultured Alphaproteobacteria bacterium
AGTAAGCCGCGCCGCTCGTGCCGGAATAGATTTCCACACTCGTCATTTTCTAAATGGCGCGCGATGCGCGGCCGGTCGCGCGGGCCATAGCGCCGGCGCGCCGTCCCGGCTACGATGGAGCGCGGGCAATACAACAAAACCGGTGGATCAACATCCGGTCAGCAGGGGGAAACTCAAATGGCTAGCGCAGTCAACGCCGGCGCGCGTCTCGACCGGCTTCCGATCTCGTCGTTCCATTATCGCATCTTCTGGTTGGTCGGCGCCGGCATGTTCTTCGATGGCTACGATCTTTACGTCGCCGGCGGCGTGATCGCGTCCGTCATCCAGACCAAGTTCGCGCTGCCGCCGCAGATTCCGCAATTCCTCTCGCTCACCTTCGTCGGCATGACGCTGGGGGCGCTGGTCACCGGATTCGTCGGCGACGCCTTGGGCCGGCGCTTCACCTATCAGATCAACCTGTTGATCTTCGGTCTGGCCTCGATCGCCGCCGCATTCGCGCCGAACATGGCTTGGCTGATCTTCTTCCGCTTCATCCAAGGCCTTGGCCTGGGCGCCGAGATCGTGGTCGGCTATTCGACGCTGACCGAATTCGTGCCGCCGAAGACGCGCGGCCGCTGGCTTTCTTTCATGGCCTTCATCGTGGTCGCCGGCTTCCCGGCCACCGCCATCCTCGGCTATCTGATCATCCCGCACTGGGGCTGGCGGCCGATGTTCATCATCGCCGGCATCGGCTCGCTGATCGTCTGGTATCTGCGCAAACGGCTGCCGGAATCGCCGCGCTGGCTGGAGTCCAAAGGCCGCACGGCGGAAGCAGAAAGCCTGATGCAGTCGATAGAGACGGAAGCGGCGACCGCCGGCGCGCTGCCGGCTCCGGTGGTGCCAGCGCCGGTGGCGCAGGTCACGGTCTCCGCCATGCTTAAGCCGCCGATCCTGCAAAGCATGATCGTCGGCTCCTGGGTGCTGATCACGATCAATACGCTGATCTTCGGCTTCGTGATCTTCCTGCCGCAGTTCTTCCTGCGCCAAGGGCTGACAATCACCAATTCGCTTAAATACACCGTGGTGCTATCGGTCGCGTCGCTGGTCGGCTGCGCGCTTGGCGCCTGGAGCTCCGACGCCATCGGACGGCGCTGGAGCATCATCGGCGCGTCGGTGGCGACTATCGTGTTCGGCTACATCTACGCCCGCTTCAATGCAGCGTCCGATCCGAACATCGTGTTGGGCGTCGGCTTCGTGCTGATCGTCGCGATCTACGTGCAGACGGCGATCCTGTTCGGCGTCTACACGCCGGAGCTGTTCCCGACCGAGATCAGATTAACGGCCAACGGCATCTGCAATACGCTCGGCCGCGCCGCCACGGTGGCTTCACCATTCGTCGTTGTCTACCTGATGGCCAATTACAAGCTGCCGGGCGTGGTTTGGCTGATGATCGGGCTGGTGGTGATCCAGATCGTGGTGGTGTGGGCCTGGGGCGCCGAGACGCGCAACAGGGCGCTGGAGGACGTCGCCGCCGCCAAGGCCTGATCGGTCGCGACATGACGCCTCGGCCGTCCGGGCT
The DNA here is from genome assembly GCA_963739735.1 of uncultured Alphaproteobacteria bacterium. Taxonomy (GTDB): domain Bacteria; phylum Pseudomonadota; class Alphaproteobacteria; order Rhizobiales; family Xanthobacteraceae; genus Pseudolabrys. Next base: position 1,559 of record CAVUBV010000001.1, read on the forward strand.
ACCGGGCGGCCGGTCGCGTTGTTAGATAGATATTGCTATGCGGGGGGTGCGCGCCGGCACGAGGATCGATGCGGCCATGTTCAATTCGCTGCGAAAACTGATTGCCGATATGGGCGAGGGCGGCGAGCCAGTCGGCCGCTTCAGGGACGACGACTACCGGCTGGCCGCGTCGGCGCTGCTGGTGCACGCGGCGGGCATCGACGGCTCGGTTTCGGACGACGAACGCGCCAAGCTGCATGCCGTCATCAAGCAGCGCTTCAGTCTGGACGACGCCGCCACCGACGAATTGGTCGCCGAGGCGACCGAAGCGGAGCAGAAATCGGTCGATCTCTATCATTTCACCGCCAAGCTCAACCGCTCGCTCGATGCGGCGGGCCGCGCGCGCATGGTCGAAATGATGTGGCAGATCGTCTATGCCGATGGAGTTGTCACCGAATTCGAGGATAATCTGATCTGGCGGGCAGCCGACCTGCTGGGCGTTTCACAGAACGAGCGGATCGCGCTGCGCGAGCGGGTGTCCGCGGCAGACGGGGGCAAGGAGAAAGCATGAGCGACTTGCGGCCGGTCACGGTGATCACCGGCGCTTCGTCCGGCATCGGCGTGGCGCTGGCGCGCGTGTTCGCGCGCAACGGCCATGCGCTGGCGCTGGTGGCGCGGCGCGAGGACCGGCTGCGCGTGCTGGCGGACGAGATCGCGGCGACGGGCGGCGTCAGGCCGCTGGTGATCGTCGCCGACCTGCTGCGCGACGATGCCGCCCGCACGATCGGCGAGGCGCTCACGGCGCAGGGCGCCGAGCCGCAATATCTGGTCAACAATGCCGGCTTCGGCCTGGTCGGACACGCTGCCACGCTCTCGCGCGCCGAGCAGCTGGACATGATCGACCTCAATGTGCGGTCGCTCACCGATTTGTCGCTCGCCTTTGTCGACAGCCTGGCGCGCCAGCGCGGCGGTATCCTCAATGTCGGCTCGATGGCCGGCTTCCTGCCCGGCCCGGGCATGGCGGTCTATTACGCGACCAAGGCCTATGTGCTGTCGTTCAGCGAGGCGCTGCACAGCGAACTCAAACCGCGCGGCATAAAAGTGGCCGTGCTTTGTCCGGGTCCGGTGCCGACCGAATTCGCCGAACGCGCCGGCATCAAAGGCGGCTCGCTGGCGCCCAATTTCATGACCCAGTCGGCGGAATATGTAGCGGAGGAAGGCTACCGCGGGCTGATGGACGGGCACCGCACGATTGTGCCGGGGTTGCTCAACCGGCTGATCACGATCGCGATCCGCCTGATCCCGCGCCGCTTTCTGCTGGCGGCGGTCGACCGCCGGCAGAGCCGGCGCAGGTCCGCGCAGAACACATAGCCGCTTCGCGTTGCTCATATTGCAAACGCCGGCAAAGCCGTTAGGACTTGCTGCTAGCGCAGAACCGCCATGTTGAAGCCGGTCCTTCTCATCCTGCACCAGGAACATTCCTCGCCCGGCCGCGTCGGCCAGGTGCTGAGCAAACTCGGCTATCCGCTCGACATCAGGCGTCCGCGTTTCGGCGATCCGCTGCCGGAGACGCATGGACGAGCATTCAGGCGCGGCGATTTTCGGCGGGCCGCAGAGCGCCAACGACGAAGACGATTACATCAAGCGCGAGATCGACTGGATCGGCGTGCCGCTGCGCGACAAGAAACCTTATCTCGGCATCTGCCTCGGCGCGCAGATGATGGCGCGCCATCTTGGCGGCCGCGTGTTCCCGCATCCGCAAGGCCACGCCCAGGTCGGCTATTATCCGATCCGCCCCACCGCGGCCGGGCTGAAGATTTGCCCGGAGTGGCCGGATCACGTCTATCAATGGCATCGCGAGGGATTCGAATGGCCCGCGGGCGGCGAATTGCTGGCCGAGGGCGACGACGCCTTTTCCGTGCAGGCGGCGCGCTACGGGACCGGCTATGCGCTGCAGTTCCACCCGGAAGTGACGCACGCGATGATGTATCGCTGGCTGGTGCGCGGCGCCCATCGCTTGGAAACGCCCGGCGCCAAGCAGCGCGAAGAGCATGTCGCCGACCGCGCGGTGCACGACTATGCCTCGCGCAATTGGCTCGCGGCTTTCATCGATCACTGGATCGGGCGGGAAGCCGTCACTAATTAAAAAGCCCGTCTTCGCCCTGCGGGCTACGACGGGCAACCTTCGCGGATCTAGGCTGGCTTGCCAACCGAAGCGGCGGAAATGAAATGCCCGCCTTCGCTAAAGCTTCGGCGGGCAGCCTTCGTGCTCGAGTGGCTTGCCAGCCGAAGCTCCGAAGGAGCGAAGGCTGGTGGAGCCGAGGGGATTTGAACCCCTGACCTCCTCATTGCGAACGAGGCGCTCTCCCAACTGAGCTACGGCCCCGCCTTGGCGGCGCAACTTTTTGCGCGGTTTTCAGCGAGTGGCCGCCATTTAGGGCCCGGGTTCCGGGCTGTCAAGGATAGCGGCCGGTGGGCAAGACCTAGGCAAGCACTGGCGATCTTGCGGGCCTTAGAATGGAAGGGTAAACGTTCAGGCGCTCAATGCATCCGAGGGACTTATGCTCGAATTTCTGGCCTTCATTTCATATCTATTGACCCTCTACATCTATGTACTGATCGCTATGGCGGTGATGAGCTGGCTGGTCGCTTTTAACGTCGTCAATCCCCGCAGCCCCATCGTTCACGCGATCGGGGACTTTCTATTCAGGATTACCGATCCACTCCTGCGGCCCATTCGGAATTTGCTCCCCAATCTCGGCGGCATAGACGTTTCGCCGGTCATTCTGATCTTGATAATCATTTTCATTCAAAGCGTGATAATTCCCAATATCGCCAAGCTGTTCATCTAAGTGGCGGCGCCGGATCGATGGCCGTGGGTGGCGATCGCCGGCGGCGTCGCGCTCGCCGTGCGGCTGACGCCCAAAGGCGGCCGCGATTCGCTTGACGGTATCGAGCGATTGGTCGACGGCCGCGGCGTCTTGAAGGCACGGGTGCGGGCGGCACCGAGCGAGGGCGAGGCCAATGACGCGCTGTGCCGGCTCGTCGCCAAAGCCCTGGGCGTCCCGGCGCGCGACGTGACGCTTGCCGCCGGCGCTACGTCCCGCGTCAAGCGGCTGGTTATTGCCGGCGATCCGCCAAGGCTGATCGCGGCTCTGGAGAAGATCGCGGCGAAAGGCTAACAATTGGCCATGACCGCAAAGCTCATCGACGGCAAGACGATTTCGGCCGACCTGCGCGGCAAGGTGTCGGATGCGGTGCACCGCCTGCGCCGCGACCGCGGCATCGTGCCGGGGATCGCGGTGGTGCTGGTCGGCAAGAATCCGGCGAGCGAGGTCTATGTCCGCAACAAATCCAAGGCGGTGATCGAAGCCGGCATGCATCCGTTCGACCGGCATTTGCCGGAGAGCATGACCGACACCGAATTGCTCGAACTGATCGCCGAGCTCAACGCCGACCCGCAGGTCAACGGCATCCTGGTGCAATTGCCGCTGCCCAAGCACATCGACGCGCATAAGATCATCTCGGCCATCGATCCGGCCAAGGACGTGGACGGGTTCCATCCGCTCAATGCCGGACGGCTGGCGAGCGGATTGCCCGGCCTGGTGCCTTGCACGCCGCTCGGCTGCGTCATGCTGGCGAAAACCGTGCGCGCCTCGCTCGCCGGGCTCGAAGCCGTGGTGATCGGCCGCTCCAACATCGTCGGCAAGCCGGCGGCGCAATTGCTGTTGGCGGAAAACGCGACGGTGACCATCGCCCATTCCAAGACCGCCGATTTGCCGGCGGTGTGCGGGCGCGCCGACGTGCTGATCGCCGCCATGGGGCAGCCGGAAATGGTGCGCGGCTACTGGATCAAGCCGGGCGCGACGGTGATCGACGTCGGCATCAATCGAATTCCCGCCGACGGCGGCAAGTCGCGTATCGTCGGCGACGTCGCCTTTGCCGAAGCCAAGGAAGTGGCCGGGGCGCTGACGCCGGTGCCGGGCGGCGTTGGGCCGATGACCATCGCCTGCCTGCTGCTCAACACGCTGCACGCCACCTGCATGCAGAACGATCTGCCGGTGCTGAAGTTTTGATTAAAACGCGAAGCGCCGCTCACTGCCAGGCGTAGGCGACCTTGTCGAGCGTCTTGGCGCCGAAGCGCTCCGAGGAGCGGGCGACGGCGCGGCCGCCAAGCGCGCGGTAGAATTCCACCGCCGGCTCGTTGTCGGACAGCGCCCACACCACCAGGCTTTTCAGCCCGCTCTGCACGAGGTCCTTGCGCGCGGCCGAGAAAAGGCGGCGGCCGAAGCCGAGGCCCTGGAATTCCGGCCGCAGGTAAAGCTCGTAGACCTCGCCGTCATAGAACAGGCTGCGCGCCCGGTTGCGTCCGTAATTGGCGTAGCCGGCGACCTGCTCGCCGAATTGCAGCAGCGTGATGCGGCTGCCTTTGCGGATGGCCGAATCCCACCAGTCCGGTCCGCGCCGGTTGATTAGCTTGTCGAGTTCGTTGCCGGGGATGATGCCCTGATAGGCGGTCCGCCATGCCTCATCGTGGGTCGCCGCGACGTCCACTGCGTCGGAGGCCTTGGCGCGGCGAATCTCTATGAGGGTGGTACTCATGACCGAATAGAAGCAATGAACCCCGCGCGCTTCAAGCCCTATGATTAACGATCCGTTACCGGTGTGGATTACTGGCCACAGACGGGGCGAAATGCCCCGTGGCCGTTGGAAAATAGCACCGATATCGAGGCGTCATGCGCAAGGCGCGGCCGCGCGCGGCGTTGGCGGTGCGCGCAAAGCCCCGGTTTTGCCGCGCGCCGATTCGATTTTGCGGATTTGATTCGTGCCAAAATAGGACAGTCGCGTTGCGGCGACCGAGGCCGGCGGCTGAAACTCAGACCGTCACGGCGGCGGCTGCGCGCGCTGCGTGACCGAAAAAGAGCGCGCCGGATTAGGCCGTGAGCACATAAATCGAGGCTGGCAAACAGCAGCCAGCCAGCGGGCATTTGGTAGTTGAATGCAGGCTAACGGCGTCTTCGACTAAGCTGCTTGACCTGATTTCGGCCGATACAGCCAACGCCAAACCAAGCCACCCTCTTGCGGCTTTACCAGAAGCGGCAAATCGCTGATCAGCTTGGCGCCGCCGGGCCGGCGTTCCAGCACCAGCTTGCGCAGGTGGAATCGTTCCAGCTCCGGCCGATGGCCGACGCTGATGATGGTCAGCCCCTTCATCTCGTCGGACAATAGCTGCATCAATGCATCTTGCCCTTTCGGGTCGAGCGCGGAGGTTGCTTCATCCAGCACGATGATGTCGGGCCGGTGCAGCAGCACGCGCGCAATCGTCAGCCGCTGCTTCTCGCCGCCCGACAAAGTCTGATCCCAAGGCGCCTCGTCCTCGAGCCGGACCTTGAGATGGTCGAGGCCCACCTTGTCGAGTACGTCGGCGATCTGCTCCGTCGCCCAGTCTTCGGCGGCGCCGGGATAGGCGATCGCACGGCGCAAGGTGCCGGTCGGGACATAGGGCCGCTGCGGCAATAGAAACAGCCGCGAATCGTGCTGGATCGCAATCTCGCCGCCGCCCCAAGGCCACAATCCGGCGATGGCGCGCACCAGCGTACTCTTGCCGGTGCCGCTTTCGCCGGCGATCAGCACGCGTTCGCCTTTCTGGATGACTACCGCGGTGTCGTCGACCACCGCCGTGCCGTCGTCGAGCGCCACCGACAGGTCGAGCAGCTTCATCGCCGCGTCTTTGGTCTCGCTGCGCTTGATGCGGTTGAAGGCGTCGCCGCTCTCGGCCTGCTCCAGATGATCGAGCGACACCATCAATGATGCCAGACGGCGCGCCGAAGCGTTCCAGTCGGCGAGCCGCGGATAATTATCGACCAGCCAGGAGAAAGCCCCCTGCACGATGGTGAAGGCGGAAGCCGCCTGCATGACTTCGCCGAGCGACATCGTACCGTCGAGAAATTTCGGCGCGCACAATATGATTGGGATCACCGCCGCCAGCATATGCGAGCCTTGCGACACCACCGTCGTCTTCATGTGCTGGTGACAGAGCGAGCGCCAGCGCCACAACACGGCGCCGAGCGAACGATCGATGCCGGCGCGCTCCTCCGCCTCGCCGCCGAGCAACGCGATGCTTTCGCCATATTCGCGCACGCGCGTCAGTTGATAGCGATAGGTCGCTTCGGCCTGGTTTTTCGCTTCCGAGACGGCAACAAATTTCTTGCCAACGATGGTCATCGCGCCGCTCGCCAACGCGGCGTAGAGAACTGCCGCGATCACCAGAAAGCCCGGGATGGTTATCGCCGCGCCGCCGACGCTGACCGTCAAGGCGCCGCCGATGGTCCAGAGCACGGCGATAAAGGTGATGGCCGACAGCGAGGCCTGGATCACGCCGACGGCGAAGTCGACCGGCGCGTCGGTTGAAACGCGCAAATCGTCGCTCAGCCTGCCGCCTGGATTTTGATGATCGCCGCTGACCAGGTTGAGCTGATAATAGCGCCCGTTCTTCAACCAACGGCTAATGACCGCATCCGACACCCAGGCGCGCCAGCGCCGTTGCGTCGTCATGCGCGCCCACACATTGGTCACGCCGATGGCGACACTGGCCGCCGCCAGCGGAAAAAAGATAAACGACATAAACAACACGGTGGCGCTGTTGCGCTGTTCGAGCGCGTCGAAGATTTTGCGATTCCATAAATTGATGCCGAACTGCGCGGCCAAATTGGCAAAGATCAGGACGAACAGGCTGCCGGTCAAAACCCAAGCCAGCCGGTCGCCGCGATACCGGCTCCAAAAGCCCTTCGCCGTGGTCCAGAAACGAAACAGGAGGTATTTTCGTAGTTCTACGGTTTCGTTGCCGAACGCGGCTTGGGCGCCTTCCGCCGACGAGGCCATGTTCAATCCGGCTATATCGTCGATCGACTGCTTGCGCACCCGCCCGGTTGGACTATCGCCCTCGGCCTGGAAGGCCGGGGTTTCGAGTTCTGGCAGCGGCGGTGTCGACGTCATTGGTTCCTGCGGCAGGGAGTAGCCGCGCCCGGCTGAATACCCGTCGCGGTTGGTCCCATTTCAATTGTTAAGATATGCACGCATAGCACGGACGGCCGTGCTATGCGCTGTTCGCTGTGGCTAACAGCTAACCCAGAGATATGGATGAACCTTTTTCGGCTTTACGGCCGCGTCCTAGCCCTTCTCGGCTCTGAAAGCCGGTTAGCCTGGGCGCTGGCCTTGGCGAATATGGCGCTCGCTTCCGCGCAATTCGCCGAGCCGGTCTTGCTTGGCCGCATCATTGATACGCTGACCGGTGCGCAGACGCGCGGCGTTCCGCCGTCCTGGGAGGAACTCGGCCTGCTCCTTTCCGCCTGGGCCGGCTTCGGCCTGTTCACCATTGCCTGCGGCACGCTCATCGCACTTTACGCCGACCGGCTCTCACATCGCCGCCGCCACGTCGTTCTGACCGGCTATTTCCAGCACGTCCTGGAACTGCCGCTGACCTATCACGGCAACACCCATTCCGGCCGTCTGATGAAGGTAATGTTGCAGGGCACCGACGCGCTTTGGGGCCTCTGGGTCGGCTTCTTCCGCGAACACCTTGCTTCGTTTATTTCGCTGCTTGTGCTGCTGCCGATCTCGCTGTTCATCAATTGGCAGCTGGCGACCTTGCTTATGGTCCTGTGCGTGGTCTTTGCCGTGCTGACGGTGGTGATCGTGCGCAAGACCGGAACGCTGCAAAGTTCCGTCGAACAGCATTATTCCGATCTCGCCGAACGCGCTTCCGACACGCTCGGCAATATCGCAGTGGTACAAAGCTTCTCGCGGCTGGACGCCGAAGTCATCGAATTGCGCCAGATCGTCAACCGCCTGCTCAAGGCGCAGATGCCGGTGCTATCGTGGTGGGCGCTCGCGGTCGTTCTGACGCGCACCTCGGTCACCTTGACCGTGCTCTCGATCATCATCGTCGGTACCTGGCTGCACATCCGCGGCCAGGCCACCATCGGCGAAATGGTCACCTTCATGAATTTCGCCGCGCTCATCATCACCCGGCTCGAGCAGTCGGTGTCCTTCATCAATCGCGTGGTGTTGGAAGCGCCGCGCCTGCGCGAATTCTTTCAGGTGTGGGACACCGTCCCCGCCATCCGCGATACGCCTGACGCCGTCGATCCCGGCCGCCTCACCGGGCTGGTCGAGTTCAAGAACGTTTCATTTTCCTATGACGGCGAACGCATGGCGGCGATCGACCTGAATTTCAAGGCGAGGCCCGGCGAGACCATCGCGCTGGTCGGCGCGACCGGCGCCGGCAAGTCGACGGCGATTGCGCTTCTGCATCGCGCCTTCGATCCGCAGTCCGGCACCATCGAGATCGACGGCGTCGATATTCGCCATTTCAAGCTCTCGGCGCTCAGGCGCAATATCGGCGTCGTCTTCCAGGAAGCGCTGCTGTTCAACCGCACGATTGCCGACAATCTGCGCATCGGCAAAGCCGACGCCACCGACCAGGAAATTCGCGAAGCCGCCAGGCGGGCACAAGCCCTGGAATTCATCGACCGGAAGTTCGATGGACTATCCAACCGCGTCGGCGAACGCGGCCGCTCACTGTCGGGCGGCGAGCGTCAGCGGCTGTCGATCGCGCGCGCGCTGTTGAAAGACCCACCGATTCTGATCCTCGACGAGGCGACCAGCGCGCTCGATGCCGGCACCGAAGGAAAGGTGATGAAGGCGCTCGATGAGGTGATGAAGGACCGCACCACATTCGTAATCGCGCACCGCCTGTCGACGGTGCGCAACGCGAACCGGATTCTGGTTTTCGACGCCGGTAAAATCATCGAGTCCGGCACCTTCGATCAACTGGTCGCGGCCGGCGGCCTTTTTGCCGGGCTCGCCCGCGCGCAATTCATGGTTCCGACGCCGGTCGTCGCGCCCCCTCTTTGATTTGCAGCCAAGCGTTCCCGGCGATTTCAACGGCGCAAGTTTTTTGACTACGGCCTTATTGCCGGCGAAAGCGGAATGGGCGCGCGTATCCGCGCCGCCATTTGGCAATTCGTCAGTGAGTCCGCGCCCTAGACGGCTTCCGCTTCCTTGGCGCGGTCGGCGCGCTTGCGGTCGACTTCGTCGAGCAGCTTCTTGCGCAGGCGGATCGACTTCGGCGTCACCTCGACCAGCTCGTCGTCCTCGATATAGGCGAGCGCCTTTTCCAGCGTCATGCGGATCGGCGGGGTGAGGCGGACGGCCTCGTCCTTGGAGGTGGTGCGGATATTGGTGAGTTGCTTGCCCTTGAGCACGTTGATGACGAGGTCGTTGCCGCGCGTGTGCTCGCCGACGATCATGCCTTTGTAGACCTTCCAGCCGGGCTCGATCATCATCGGGCCGCGGTCTTCCAGGTTCCACAGCGCATAGGCCACGGCGTCGCCCTGGTCGTTTGAAATCAAGACGCCGTTGCGGCGGCCCTGGATCGGCCCTTTGTGCGGCGCGTAAGCATGGAACAGCCGATTCATGATGGCGGTGCCGCGCGTGTCGGTCAGGAGCTCGCCCTGGTAGCCGATCAAGCCGCGCGTCGGCGCGTGAAACACCATGCGCAGGCGGTGGCCACCGGACGGCTTCATCTCCAGCATCTCGGCTTTGCGTTCCGACATCTTCTGCACGACGATGCCGGAATGAACTTCGTCGACGTCGATGACCACTTCCTCGATCGGCTCCAGCGTCTCGCCGGTCTTTTCGTCCTCGCGCAGCAGCACCTTGGGCCGCGACACCGACAACTCGAAACCCTCGCGCCGCATGGTCTCGATCAATATGCCGAGCTGCAATTCGCCGCGGCCGGCGACTTCCATGGAATCCTTTTCGTCGCTCTCGCGCACGCGCAGCGCCACATTGCCTTCCGCTTCGCGCAACAGCCGGTCGCGGATCATGCGGCCGGTGACCTTGCTGCCTTCGGTGCCGGCGAGCGGGCTGTCGTTGACGCGGAACGTCATGGCCAGCGTCGGCGGATCGATCGGCTGCGCCGGGATCGGCGTTTCCACCGATGGATCGCAGATGGTCATGGCCACGGTCGCGTTCGGCAGTCCGGCGATGGCGACGATATCGCCGGCATCCGCCTCGTCCACCGGCACGCGCTCGATGCCGCGAAATGCCAGCAACTTGGTGACGCGGCCGCTTTCGATCAGTTTGCCGTCGTGGTCGAGCACCTTCACCGGCTGGTTCGGCTTCACCGAGCCGGAGGTGATGCGGCCGGTGACCAGACGGCCGAGATAGGGGTTGGCTTCGAGGATGGTGCCGAGCAGGCGGAACGGCCCTTGCTCCACCACCGGCGGTTTGACGTGGGCGAGGATGAGATCGAACAGCGGCTGCATGCCGTCGTCGTGCGAGCCGTCGAGTTTGGTCGCCATCCAGCCCTGTTTGGCCGAACCGTAGAGGATGGGAAAGTCGAGCTGCTCGTCGGTCGCGTCGAGCGCGGCAAACAGATCGAACACCTCGTTCACGACTTCGGTCGCGCGCGCGTCGGCGCGGTCCACCTTGTTGATGACGACGATGGGCTTGAGGCCCATCTTCAGCGCCTTGGAGACGACGAACTTGGTCTGCGGCAGTGGCCCTTCGGCGGCGTCGACCAGCACCAAAGCGCCGTCCACCATATTGAGGATGCGTTCCACTTCACCGCCGAAATCGGCATGGCCCGGCGTGTCGACGATATTGATATGCACGTCTTTCCAGACCACCGAGGCCGCCTTGGCCAGGATGGTGATGCCGCGCTCGCGCTCGAGGTCGTTGGAATCCATGGCGCGCTCGACCACGCGCTGGTTTTCGCGATAGGCGCCGGATTGCTGCAGCAGCCGGTCGACCAGGGTCGTTTTGCCGTGGTCGACGTGGGCAATAATGGCGACGTTTCGCAGTTGCATGAGAGTTCCAAAAACCAAAGCGCGGGCCAATTCCGGGCCCGCGACGCGAAGCTATTGCGGCGCAATATAGTCAGCGACGGCCCATAAGCAACCGCTACCTGAGCGCCCGCTGGAACGGGGTTAAGCGCCCCTTTTAGACCCCCGCCGGCCGGCCCCAAGGTCCGCTTTGCACACCTTTGGGCATGGCGTCCTGCAACATCATCATTTCGGCGATGGTCTCGCCGGTGACCAGGCCCACCAGCTTGCCGAAAGCGTCGGTGACGCCGACGGCCGGCGCCTGCTTCTGTTGCAGCAGCTTGAAGGCCTGCTCGAGTGTGGTGCGATGACCGACGGTCGGCATCGCCGCGATCATGGCGTCGGCGACGCGAGCATCGGGCCCGCGCTGCTTGATGGCGCGGATCACGTCGGCGCGGCCGATCACGCCGACCGGTTTGCCGCCGGCATCGACCACCGGGAATTCGCCTTGGCCGGTCTGCAGCAATGTCTGCACCGCCGCATCCAGATGTTCCTCCGGCGTCAGGGTTTCGAAATGCGTCACCATGGCGTGGCTCACCGGCACGCCGCGCGAGGCCGCGCGCAGCGCCACCATATGCGCTTCCGAGGAAGCCGCGAGATAAACAAAGATGGCGATGAAGATGAGGATCGGATTGTACATCAAGCCAATGAAGCCGAGCGCGAAGGCGACGAACTGGCCGATGGCCGCGGCGACTTCTGTGGCGCGCACGTAGCCCATGCGGCTCGCCAGCAACGCGCGCAGCACGCGGCCGCCGTCCATCGGGAACGCCGGGATCATGTTGAACAGAGCAAGGAACAGGTTCACCGCCGCCAGCCGGTCGATCAGTGAGAATTGCGAGTTATCGAGCCCGGCCGCGGCGTTCGATTGCAGCGTCGCGCCGCCGACGACCACCAACAGAATGGTGATGGCGACATTGACCAGCGGGCCGGCAATGGCGATGAGGAATTCCTGTCCCGGCTCCTCCGGGATGCGCTCGAGCTGCGCCACGCCGCCGATCGGCAGCAGCGTCACATAGGGCGTCGGCACGCCGAAGGCGCGCGCGGTGAAGATGTGGCCGAACTCGTGCAGCAGCACGCAGAGGAACAGCAGCACCACGAAGATGACGGTGTTCCAGGCGCTGGCCGCGCCGCCCTGGCTGTAGCTGGCGGCGAAGATCCAGGCGAGGAACAACAGGAAAGTGAGGTGAACGCGCACTACCGTGCCCGCCACTTTGCCGACATTCACTGACCAGGACATGCAAAGCCTCGTATGGCCGGGGACCTATCCTAAGAGCTAATATCGCCATGGACCCTTTGCGAGGGTCGCGGCGTTAATGGAGAAAGGGTCGTCATGGCGCAAAAATTGACGGCGGATGCCCGCAAAGCGGCTTTGAGCAAGCTCGCCGGCTGGTCGGAGGTGGCCGGGCGCGACGCCATCGCCAAGAAATTCGTCTTCAAGGATTTCAACCAGGCTTTCGGCTTCATGACGCGGGCGGCGCTGGTGGCGGAGAAGATGGATCACCATCCGGAATGGTTCAACGTCTACAAGACCGTCGACGTGACGCTGTCGACCCACGACGCCGGCGGGGTGACCGAGTTGGACGTCAAGCTTGCCGAGGCGATGGATAAATTGGCCGGGTAAATCGCGGTCTTGCGCGCTGCTACATCGCTCACCAAATATCGGCAATGGCCTTCGCTTCCGCCGCCTTCTGGCGCCAAAACGATGACGAAAGCATGCTGCGCCAGCGCTTCTGGCGCAAGCTGCCGCGCGTCTTCGCGCATATTCCATTCGCCGAAGATCTGCTCGCCGCCTATTACTGCGCCTTCGACCGCGCCACGCCGCGGCGCGTGCAACTGGCGCTGATCGGGGCCATCGCCTATTTCGTGCTGCCGCTGGATGCCATTCCGGATTGGCTGCCCGCTATCGGCTACACCGACGATGCCGCGGTGCTCGTGGCCACGCTCAAGCTGGTGTCGGACCACATTCTTCCGGCGCATCGCGAGGCGGCGCGCGACGCACTGAAGAAATTCTAAGGCCGCAAGATAGCCTTGCCCATCACCTGACGCGCGGCGATTGCCTTGAGCGCGGCCTTCGCTTGCTCGAGCGGATAGACCGCGTGCACATGCGAGGACAATTTGCCCTGCGCGCACCAGTCGAGAATCTTTTTCATGTTGGCGTTGTGGCCCTGCGGGTTGCGCTGCGTCCAGGCGCCCCAATAGACGCCGAGCACGTCATAGCTGCGCAGCAACACGATATTGGCCGGCAGCTTCGGCATGTCACCGGACGCAAAACCGATGACCAGATAGCGTCCGCACCAATCCATGCCGCGCAACGCGGCTTCGCCCTGTGCGCCGCCGATCGGATCGTAGACCACGTCGACGCCCTTGCCGCCGGCGAGCGCGCGCAACCCGTCCTTGAGATCGGCGGTCGCGTAATTCACGCCATCGTCGGCGCCGTGCCGGCGCGCGAAGGCGAGCTTGTCGTCCGACGAGGCGCAGGCGATCACGCGCGCGCCCATCTGCTTGCCTAGTTCGACCGCCGATAGGCCGGTGCCGCCGGCGGCGCCCAGCACGGCCAGCGTCTCGCCCGGCTTGAGCCTGGCGCGGTCGCTGAGCGCATGCATGGTGGTGCCGTAGGTGACGGTGAGGCCGGCGGCGCGGTCGAAATCGAGGCCGTCCGGCATGGCGACGAGCTGGGCGGCCGCGGTCACGACTTTCTCGCGCGCGGCGCCCCATCCGATATTGCCGATGACGCGGTCGCCCGGCGCAAAGCCGCTGACGTCGGCGCCGAGGCGTTCGACTTCGCCGGCGAATTCGGCGGCGGGCGAAAACGGGAACGGCGGCTTGTGCTGGTATTTGCCGGCGATGATCAGCGTGTCGAAAAAGTTCAGCGCCGCCGCCTTGACGCGCACCAGGACTTCGCCCGGCCCCGGCGTAGGCTCGGCGATGTCGGCGAGTTCAAGGTCGTCGGGGGTCCCGTAGCGGGTGCAGAGCAGGGCTTTCATGGCGGCTCGGTCGGCTATACTGGTGGGGCAAGGTATCTAGCACGATTGCCGGCGGGTTTGGCGGCGTCGGAATTAGGCTTATAGTTTCGCCGGGGGCGACGGTTTGCCGCCTTCACCTTGCCGATATTCGCCCCTAATGGGCTAATATCCAGCTGTTCTTGAGAGGGGCGGCTTCGAGGTCGTCATTCACTTCAACCGGTAGGGCCCGATGACGAAGACATTTTGGCTAAGCCCCACGATTGCACTGCTGACCGCCGCCGCGATTGGTTGCACGGCGGCCTATGCGCAAACCGCCAAGAAGCCGGCCAAGCCCGCACCGACCGAACAGGCGGTGCTGCTCGGCCAGTTCGACGACTGGGGCGCCTACAAGGCGACCCCCGGCGGCAAGAAGATCTGCTTTGCGCTGTCGAAGCCGACCACGGCGGTGACCGATCCGCCCGGCCGCAACCGCGACGCGTCTTATGCTTTCGTGTCGACGCGGCCGGCCGAAAAGGTGAAAGACGAAGTGTCGGTGATCGTCGGCTATCCGCAGAAGGTCAATGTCGACGCTACCGCCACCATCGGCTCGGCGAGCTACGTAATGTACACGCAGAACGACGGCGCCTGGGTGAAGAACGCCGCCGAAGAAGCGCAGATGGTCGAAACCATGCGCAAGGGCGCCGACATGGTGATCAAGAGCGTGTCCACCCACGGCACCAAGACCACCGACACCTATTCGCTGAAGGGACTGAGCCAGGCGCTCGACAAGGTGGCGGAGGAGTGCAAGTGACCCAAAGGGTCATCACCGGGCCGGCGCGCAGCGCCGAGACCCGGTGATCTCGATCGGCTAGACTGTGCGTCCCTAAGCGGGATCGCCGAGCCAAGCCCGGCGATGACAGGATGAATTTATCTCAATGACGTCGACTATAGAAATCGCACCGGCCGCGGCGCCTTTCATCGAGAAGACGCCGCTCGAGCGCTACGTGGCGCCGGACAAGCCGTCGCTGGCCGGGCTCACGCGCGCGCAGCTCGGCGCGCTGTTGGGCGCGATCGGCGTGCCGGAAGCGCAGCGCAAGATGCGCGTGCAGCAGCTCTGGCACTGGATCTATTTCCGTGGGGCAACTTCGTTCGACACCATGACCAGCGTGTCGAAGGAACTGCGCACGGCGCTCAGCGAGCGCTTCACGCTGGAACGCCCCGAGGTCGTGGCCGAGCAGATCTCCGTTGACGGCACGCGCAAATGGTTGCTGCGGCTGCCGGGCGAAACGCAAGGTACGGGGATTGGCGAGCGGCCGCACGAAGTCGAATGCGTCTACATTCCCGATACCGACCGCGGCACGCTCTGCGTGTCCAGCCAGGTCGGCTGCACGCTGACCTGCTCGTTCTGCCACACCGGCACCCAGCGTTTTGTGCGCAACCTGACGGCCGACGAAATCGTCGGCCAGGTGATGGTCGCGCGCGATCGCTTGGGAGATTGGCCGGGCGCCACGCGGCCGAATGACGGGATCGTTCCGGCCGGCGACCTGCGCTGCGTCACCAACATCGTGATGATGGGCATGGGCGAGCCGCTGTATAACCTCGACGCCGTGCGCGACGCGCTGCTGGTGGTCGCCGACGGCGACGGCATCGCCATTTCCAAGCGCCGCATCACGCTGTCCACGTCCGGCGTGGTGCCGATGATCGAGCGTGCCGGCGCCGAGATCGGCTGCATGCTGGCGGTGTCGCTGCACGCGGTGCGCGACGAGTTGCGCAACGAACTGGTGCCGCTCAACCGCAAATACGGAATCGCGCAACTGCTCGAGGCGTGCCGCAACTATCCGGGACTTTCCAACGCCAAGCGCATCACCTTCGAATACGTCATGCTCAAGGGCGTCAACGATTCGATCGAAGACGCCAAGGCGCTGGTGCGGCTGTTGAAGGGCATTCCGGCCAAGATCAATCTCATCCCGTTCAATCCCTGGCCGGGCAGCAAATACGAATGCTCGGACTGGGAGACGATCGAGAAATTCTCGCAAGTCGTGTTCGACGCCGGCTACGCCTCGCCGGTGCGCACGCCGCGCGGCCGCGACATTTTGGCCGCCTGCGGCCAGCTCAAGAGCGCGACCGAGAAGCTGTCCGCGCGCGAGCGCATGGCGTTGCGCGCCATGGCGATGACGGATTAGCGAGTGGCATTCCTCGGCCGCATCATCGTCATCTGCTTCGCTTTGTTCATGGCGACGCTGGCCGGCGGCATCGCCGCTGCCGTCGCGCTGCTCGGCCTCGAGCTGCATGTGATCTCGCCCGATCCGGTCGGCCATGCGTTCTTCTGGGGCACCGCCGCACTCGCGTCCGGCGTTACCGTGTTCGTCGGCTTCCTGCCCATCCTGATCGCGGTGGCGCTGGCGGAAGCCTATGCCATCCGCTCGCTGCTGATTTACGCGGTGGCGGGCGCGGCTATTTTGCTGCTCGGTTTCTACAGCGCCGGCTTTACTGGGACTTACGAGGAATTGATCGACCACCCGCCGCCGCCGATTTCGCGCGAGACCGAAATTGCCGCCGCGGTCGGCGTGGTATTCGGCTTCACCTATTGGCTGTTCGCCGGCCGCAACGCCGGCCGCTGGCGCGCGCCGCCAACGGCCTAACGTTTTGCCCAGGCGAGCGCCGCGTCCAGGCGGTCGTTACCCCAGAACAATTCGCCGTCGGCGGTGACGAAACTCGGCGCGCCGAAAATACCAAGCCGCTGCGCTTCCTCGGTTTCGCTGCGCAGCCGTGCCTTGTTTTCCGGCGCTTGCGCGCGTTCGAGCACGCTTGCGGTATCGCGTTTGAGATCGCCGAGAATGCCGGCGATCACCGCCGGATCGCCGATATTGGCTCCGCTGCCGAATTCGGCGCGGTAGACCGCGCGGGAAAAATCCTCGCCCCAGCCCTCGGCAAAGCCGATGAGCGCAACGCGCGCCGCCAAGATGCTGTTTTGCGGGAATTGGCCGAGCCGCTTGAGCGGAAGACCTAAAGTTTCGCAAATCCGCTCCAGGTCGCGCCACATATAACGGCCTTTGTGCGGATAGATGTTGAACGGCGAGGTGTTCCAGCCCTGCGCCTGGAAAATCGGCCCGAGCAAAAACGGCCGCCAGCGCACGGCGACACCGGCCGCGCGCGCGGCTTCCCCGATCCGCTCGGCGGCGGGATAGGAATAAGTGGAGGCGTATTCGAGCCAGAAATCGAGTGTCGGCATCGGCATCGTCGCACTATAGCGCGGCCATGACGCCGCCGCCTTTCCATTTTACGGCATGTCGGCTAGACGGACCTCGCATGAACCGCACCGGGCTCATCGTCGCGCTTGCCATTGCCGCCGTGGTCGGCTTGGCGTTCGGGCTTTTTCCGCAGCTCGATCTCATCATCGCGCGGCCGTTGCACGACATCGTCGACGCCGGCAACAACGCCTTCGCGCTGCGCCTGTCGCCGTCGCTGATGTTGATCCGCAATATCGGCCTGTGGTTGAGCGCCGTGCTGATCCTGCCGGCGCTGGTTGCGCTGGCGATCAAATTGATTTTGCCGAAGCGCAAATTGTTGATCTCGGGCCGCGCGATCGTGTTTCCTGGTCGCGACTTTGGCGCTGGGGCCCGGCCTCCTGGTCAATGTCGGGCTCAAGGATCATTGGGGCCGGCCGCGGCCGATCGACGTCACGCAATTCGGCGGCAATCAGCATTTCGTGGCCTGGTGGGATCCGCGCGGCGACTGCCCGGGCAATTGCTCGTTCGTCTCCGGCGACGTGTCGGGCGCGTTCTGGACGCTGGCGCCGGCCGCGCTCGCCCCGCCGCAATTTCGCGCCGCCGCCTATGGCGCCGCGCTCGCGCTCGGCACCGGCATGGCCGTTATCCGCATGCTGATGGGCGCGCATTTTTTCACCGACGTGGTGTTCGCCGGCGTGTTCACGTTTCTGATCATCTGGATCGCGCACGGACTGATTTATCGTTGGCCGCAAACGCGGCTCAACGAAGACGGCATCGAGCATAGGCTCGAGCGGATTTCCGCCTCGGTCGGCGGATTTTTCCGCAAGCGCAAGACCGAACTTTAATTCTCAGCGCAGCGCGCGTTTGTCGTGCAAGGATGGGGCGTTCTGCGGCGCGGATTGCGAAGCGCCCTTGAGCGTGCGGCCGGCGTCGAGCCTTTCGGCGAACAGCGCGATGGTCTTGGCGTAGACCTCGGCCTTGTTCCACTCCTTGATCACGGCGAAGTTCGGCTCGCCCGGGCTCCAGCCCTGGCCGCGCTGCCAGCCGTGGCTCTTGAGATAATTGGCGGTGGAGGCGACCACGTCCGGCGCGCTGCGCACCAGGTCGCGCCGTCCGTCGCCGTCGAAGTCGACCGCGTATTTCACATAAGAGCTCGGCAAAAACTGGGTTTGCCCGATCTCGCCGGCCCATTGTCCGATCATCTGCGCCGAGGTCATGTCGCCGCGGTCGATGATGCGCAGCGCGTCGACGAGCTCGGCCTGGAATTTGTCGGTGCGGCGGCAGTCAAAGGCGAGCGTCGCCACCGAGCGCACGATCGAACGTTTGCCCTGCACGACGCCGTAGTCGGTTTCCAGTCCCCAGATCGCCACCACCACGGCCGCCGGGACGCCGAATTTCCGCTCCATGCGCTGGAACACCGGCGCCATTTGCTGCAGATGCTTGGCGCCCTTGACCATGCGGTCGCGCGAGATCATGCGGCCGGAGAACTGCTCGAAGGTCTGCCTGAAAACGTGCTGTCGGCGGTCGGCGGCGAGCACGCCGTCGTCGATGGTCAGGCCGTCGAGCGCGGCGAGGCCGCGCCGGGAGACGCCTTGGCTGATCGCTTCTTTCTTGAAATCGCTCAGGAAGCCCTGGAAACCGCCTGGATGATTGCACTGCGCGGCCAATGCCGGCGCTGCGGCGATAAGCACGGCGCCGCCGAGCGCAGCGGCGAAAACGGCACTCACTTTCGACATCGGTTGCCCCCTGATGGCCCGGATCGCGCGTAGGATTATCGCAGTGCGTCACCGCCGCCAGCGCCATCGCGCGGTAAGCTTAATTTGCCGGTGACGCTTCCGTGACAAAGGCCGCCCGCGCGATGCTAAGATCGCCTCGAATTCGAGCAAGGAGGGGTCCGTGAGTGAGCCGGAGGAAGACCTCAAGCGGGTATTGCAGATCAAGATGCGGGCGCTGGGCGACCCGGCGCAGGTGATGGCGTTGATCAACAGCGCCGGGCCGTTCTACCGGACGATGGGCGGCGCCAGTTTCCGCGTGCTGCAGAACGTCGACGACCGGGCGCAGATCCTGGTCGAGATCGAATATGCGGCGCATGCCGCGCTCGAACTCAACCGCCATAAATTGGCCAGCGACCCCATGGTGCGCACCTTTCTGCAGGGCTGGCGCGCCATTCTGCAAGGCAGCGCCGACATGGACGTCTATGAGGACGTAACCGAGTAGCGGCCGGCTCGCTACGTCCCGCCCACCCTTGACCCGGGCAGCCAACCTGAGTTCAACACAGGGACCTTGAGGCCGGTGCGCGGTTTGGCGCGTCCCGGCGATGGCGGGAACCACGATCATGGCCGACGGCGGCGCGAAAAAAGACATCAAAAAGGTCGTGCTGGCCTATTCCGGCGGGCTCGACACCTCGATCATCCTGAAGTGGCTGCAGACCACCTATGGCTGCGAGGTGGTCACCTTCACCGCCGATCTCGGCCAGGGCGAGGAGCTCGAGCCGGCGCGGCAGAAGGCCCTGCTGCTCGGCATCAAGCCGGAGAACATTTTCGTCGAGGATCTGCGCGAGGAATTCGTGCGCGACTACGTGTTCCCCATGTTCCGGGCGAACGCGGTCTACGAGGGCCAGTATTTGCTCGGCACCTCGATCGCGCGCCCGCTGATCGCCAAGAAGCAGATCGAGATCGCCGAGAAGGTCGGCGCCGACGCGGTGGCGCATGGCGCGACCGGCAAGGGCAACGACCAGGTGCGTTTCGAATTGACCTATTACGCGCTCAAGCCGGACGTGACCGTGATCGCGCCGTGGCGGGAATGGAATCTCACCTCGCGCACCAGACTGATCGAGTTCGCCGAGAAGCACCAGATTCCGATCGCCAAGGACAAGCGCGGCGAGGCGCCGTTCTCGGTCGACGCCAATCTGCTGCACGCCTCCTCGGAAGGCAAAGTGCTGGAGGACCCGGCGCAGGAAGTGCCGGATTACGTTTATTCGCGCACCATCGATCCGGAAAAGGCGCCGGACAAGGCGACCTACATCACCGTCGATTTCGAGCGCGGCGACGCGGTCGCCATCGACGGCAAGAAGATGTCGCCGGCGACGCTGCTCACCGGATTGAACGAACTCGGCCGCGCCAACGGCATCGGCCGGCTCGATCTGGTCGAAAACCGCTACGTCGGCATGAAGTCGCGCGGCATGTATGAGACGCCGGGCGGCACGATTTTGCTCGCCGCTCACCGCGGCATCGAATTGATCACGCTCGACCGCGGCGCCGCCCATCTGAAAGACGAGCTGATGCCGAAATACGCCGAACTCGTCTATTACGGCTTCTGGTTCTCGCCCGAGCGCGACATGCTGCAGGCGGCGATCGACCGCAGCCAAGAATTCGTCAGCGGCCGCGTCAAGCTCAAGCTTTACAAGGGCAACGCCATCGTGGTCGGCCGCGAGAGCAAATATTCGCTCTACGACAAGGAACTGGTCACTTTCGAGGAAGGCGCGGTCGCCTACGATCACCGCGACGCCGAGGGCTTCATCAAGCTCAACGCGTTGCGGCTGCGCACGCTCGGCCAGCGGCGCAAGAAACTCAAATTGGATTGATCGCACGGGGGCGCATTGTCGGGTCGGAGGCAGCGATGAGCGGGACCTTCACAAGGACTGGGACGGCGTTTTGGCTTCCGGTGGCGCTCGGCATTGCGCTGGCGTCGTGTTCGAGCAGCCAGAAGGCGCCGGTGGAGACAAATATTTTACCGACCAAATACAAAGACGAGATTCTGCGCATTTTCCCCAAGATCGTCGCCGATCCGACCAATACCCGCGATGCGGCGATCGGCGATCCGACATTCGACCCGAGCGGGCCGGTGCACGTCTATTACGTTTGCGTGCGCGCCAACCCGCGCGACGCCAACCATCGTTATCTCGGCATCAAGCAATATGTCGGCTATTTCTACGACGGCCACCTCAGCCAGTTCGTCGATGCGCCGCCCAATTTGTGCGACAAGGCCGCCTATAAGCCGTTTCCGGAACTGGAAAAGCTCTGCCTCGGCGCGTCCTGCAAGTAGCTCAGCCTTTGAGCCGTCCGATCAGGCCGTGAATATCGCCGAGCACGTAAAGGTCGCGCACCTTGGCGCCGTCGAAGGTGAAGATCGGCATGCCGGTCCACCAGACGTGGCGGCCGCTCGGCGCTACGCCGAACAGTTCCTTGCGGTGGAAGCCGTGGAACCGCATCTTGCCGCTGACGCGATTACCTTCCTCGATCAGCGCCAGGATGTCGGTGGTGTATTGTCCGAGCGCCCCGGTTACCCAGTCGACATAGCCGGCGAATTGTTCGTACCCGATCAGCGTCGGGCCGAGCGAGCCGCGGAAGGTGAAGTCTTCGTGGAAGATTTGCGGGATCAGGCTCTTGTCGGCGTGGTCCCACAATTCCTTGTAGAACACGCGCACGGCTTCTTTCTGCGGTGACAACGTGACGCCGCTGAAGTCGAGGGCGGGCTCATCCATGCGCGCAGGCTAACGCCGGCGACCCGCGATCAGTTTGGCGATCTAGACCTGCCGGTCGACCATCGCCTTCTTCAACACGGCGATTTCCTTCGCCGGATTGAGGCTCTTCGGGCAGGCCTTCGAGCAATTCAGGATGGTGTGGCAGCGGTAGAGCCGGAACGGGTCCTCGAGATTGTCGAGCCGTTCGCCGGTCGCCTCGTCGCGTGAGTCCTGCACCCAGCGGTTGGCCTGCAACAGCGCCGCCGGACCCAGATAACGGTCCGAATTCCACCAGTAGCTCGGGCACGAGGTCGAGCAGCAGGCGCACAGGATGCACTCGTACATGCCGTCGAGCTTGGCGCGGTCCTCGTGGCTCTGCACCCATTCCTTCTCGGGCGTCGCCGTCACCGTCTTCAGCCAGGGCTCGATCGAGGCGTATTGCGCGTAGAAATTCTTCAGATCCGGCACCAGGTCCTTGACCACCGGCTGGTGCGGCAACGGATAGATTTTCAGCGGCGCCTTGGCGTCATCCATCGCCTTGGTGCAGGCGAGCGTGTTGGTGCCGTCGATGTTCATGGCGCAGGAGCCGCATACGCCCTCGCGGCAGGAGCGGCGGAAGGTGAGCGTCGGATCGATGTTGTTCTTGATCCAGATCAGCGCGTCGAGAACCATCGGTCCGCAATCGTCGCGGTTGACCTGGTAGGTGTCGATGCGCGGATTGGCATCGTCATCCGGGTTCCAGCGGTAGATCTTGAACTCGGTCACATGCGTCGAATTCGGCGCGGCGGGCCAGGTTTTGCCCTGCGTGATCTTGGAGTTCTTCGGCAGTGTAAATTCGACCATGTCGGCTATCCGCGTTTTGGGTCAGAGGCGGCAAGCGTCAGTAGACGCGGGCCTTCGGTTCGATATAGGCGATGTCGTTGGTGAGCGTGTAGGTGTGCACCGGACGGTAGTCGAGTTTAACGGCGCCTTTGTCGTCCAGCCACGACAGCGTGTGCTTCATCCAGTTCTTGTCGTCGCGTAGCGGGAAATCCTCGCGCGCGTGCGCGCCGCGGCTTTCGGTGCGGTTGCGCGCCGAATCCATGGTGACGACGGCCTGCGCCATCAGGTTGTCGAGCTCGAGCGTCTCGATCAGATCGGAATTCCAGATCAGCGAGCGGTCGGAGACCTGGATGTCGGCCATCCCGGCATGCACCTCGTGGATGCGCTTGTGGCCCTGCTCCAGCACCTCGCCGGTGCGGAACACGGCACAATTCTCCTGCATCACCTTCTGCATCTTGAGCCGCAGTTGCGCGGTGCGCGTGCCGCCGGCAGCGTTGCGGAACTTGTCGAGCCGCGACAATGCGTAATCGGCGGAATCCTTCGGCAATTCCGGCTGCTTGTCGCCGGGCGTGACCAGTTCGGCGCAGCGCAGCGCCGCGGCGCGTCCGAACACCACCAGATCGATCAGTGAATTCGAACCCAACCGGTTGGCGCCGTGCACCGATACGCAAGCCGCCTCGCCCAGCGCCATCAAGCCGGGAATCACGCTATCGGCATTGCCGTCCTTATTGGTCAAGGCCTCGCCGTGGAAGTTGGTCGGGTATGCCGCCCATGTTGTAATGCGCGGTCGGCAGCACCGGGATCGGCTCGCGGGTGATATCGACGCCGGAGAAGATACGCGCCAGCTCCGCGATCCCCGGCAGCCGCTCATGCAGCACCTTGGGGTCGAGATGATCGAGGTGCAGGAAAATGTGGTCCTTGTCCTTGCCGACGCCGCGGCCTTCGCGGATTTCGATGGTCATCGAGCGCGACACCACGTCGCGCGAGGCTAGATCCTTGGCCGACGGCGCGTAGCGCTCCATGAAGCGCTCGCCCTCGGAATTGACCAGATAACCGCCTTCGCCGCGCGAGCCTTCGGTGATCAGGCAGCCGGCACCGTAAATTCCGGTCGGGTGGAACTGCACGAATTCCATGTCCTGCAGCGGCAGGCCGGCGCGCAGAACCATGGCGTTGCCATCCCCGGTGCAGATATGCGCCGAGGTGCAGGAGAAATAAGTGCGCCCGTAGCCGCCGGTGGCGACGATGACCATGTTGGCGCTGAAGCGATGGATGGTGCCGTCGTCGAGATTGAGTGCGACCACGCCGCGACAGCGGCCCTCGTCGTCCATGATCAGGTCGATGGCGAAATATTCGATGTAGAATTCGGCCGCATGCTTGAGCGCCTGGCCGTACATGGTGTGCAGCATGGCGTGGCCGGTGCGGTCGGCGGCGGCGCAGGTGCGCTGCGCGGTGCCCTTGCCGTAATGCGTGGTCATGCCGCCGAACGGGCGCTGATAGATCTTGCCGTCTTCCCGGCGCGAGAATGGCAGGCCCCAATGCTCCAGCTCGTAGACGGCTTGCGGCGCGTTGCGGCAGAGATATTCGATGGCGTCCTGGTCGCCGAGCCAGTCGGAACCCTTGACGGTGTCGTACATGTGCCAGCGCCAATCGTCCTCGCCCATGTTGCCGAGCGCGGCGGCGATGCCGCCTTGCGCCGACACGGTGTGCGAGCGGGTGGGGAACACCTTGCTGATGCAGGCGGTGCGCAGGCCGGCTTCGCTGCAGCCGACCACGGCGCGCAGGCCGGAACCGCCGGCGCCGATCACCACCACGTCGTAGCTGTGATCCTCGATCGGGTAGGCGCTGCCGTTGACCGCGGGAGCGCCGTTCGATTTTCCATTCTTCGCCATGACGTTAGACCCCGAACGATAATTTGAGGATGGCGAAGGCGGAGGCGAACCCGATGGCGAAGCAGAAGAACGTATTCGCCAGCAAGGTCGCGAGCTTGAGCTTATCCTCGTGCACGTAATCGACGATGATCTCCTGCATGCCGATCCACATGTGATAGACCGTGTTGATGATGAACAGGAGCATGATGATCGCCACGATCGGCGATCCGAGAATTTGCACGACCGCCGCGTGACTGCGCCCGAGCAGCGCGACGACGATGACGATCAGCGCGATATCGAGCGGGATGCCGGCGACCGAGGTGATGCGCTGATGCCAGAAAGCCTGCGTGCCGTGATGGGCGGCGCCTAGTCCGCGCACGCGGCTCATCGGGGTACGCATTTGCGTTTCCTTCATCGCGGGCCTCCCATGGCGAGATAGCCGATCACCCAGACGACCAGCGTGAGCGAGATCGAGCCGACAATGGTGGCCAGCGCCAGAAACTCGCGTTCGGGCGGCTCAAGGCCGTGAATGGTGTCCCAGATCAGGTGGCGGACGCCGCCGAGCAGGTGATGGATCAGTGCCCAGGTGTAGCCGAACAGCACCAGCCGCCCGATCCAACTGCCGATGAACCATTCGAAATTGGCGTAGGCGTTGGGACCGGACGCCGCCGCGACCAGCCACCAGGCGATCAGCAGCACGCCAAAATACAAGACGAAACCGGTGATGCGATGAAAACCGGACATCACGAAGGTCAACGTCATCTTGTAGACTTGCAGATGCGGAGAGAGCGGACGGGACCGTCGCGGTCCTGTCCTGGAACCCGCCTCAAGCTCGGTCATCGTCATTCTCCAGAACGCTCAAGAGTCGCCAATTGATCGCGCCGACGATCGTGAGCGGTTCGTAACCAAACTCCGCCAGCGTCGCAACGCACCAATCCGCGAGACACCCAAATAATTCGAAGTCAAAGTCTTCGGCACGCAGGACCGCGAAACCGCTTCGCTCGTCTTGCGCTTCCCGGAGGACCGCAACCTTCGGCCTTGACTGGTAGCCATAATCGGCTACTTCATCAATTACGAAGCTTGCACCTCCAGTTACCGTGCTGCAATATGTGTTTTGCGTAGCCTGCCTTCGCGAAATAAGAAGGTAGTAGCCCGATGCGGTTCGACTTCACCGATCTCAATCTTTTCCGCCACATCGTGGAGGCGGGCAGCATCACGCATGGCGCGGCGCGCGCCAATCTGGCGTTGGCCGCCGCCTCGACCCGCATCCGCAAGATGGAGCTCGCCTTCGGCGCCAAATTGCTGGTGCGCGGCCGCCAGGGTGTGGTGCCGACGCCGGCCGGGCGCACTTTGCTGCAGCACGCGCGCGGTATCCTGGCGCAGACCGAGCGCCTGCGCGAGGACCTCACCCCTTACGCGCGCGGGCTCGCCGGCCAGGTGCGCGTGTTGTCCAATACCAATGCGCTGACCGAGTTCCTGCCGGAGGCGCTGAGCTCGTTTCTGATGGCCTATCCCGATATCAGCGTCGATCTCGAGGAGCGCCTGTCCGACGAGATCGTCGGTCTGATGGCGGAAGGCGCCGCCGATATCGGCATCGTCGCCGGCACTGTCGATTACGGCGGGCTGCACACCTTTCCGTTCCGCAGCGATCGGTTCGTGCTGGTGGTGGCGACGCAATCATCCGCTCGCCAGCCGGTCGCGCATCGGTTTCGCCGAGGTGCTCGATTACGACATGGTCGGCCTTGACCGCGCCAGTGCGATCCAACGCTTCCTCGCCGACAAAGCCGGCCGCATCGGCCGTCCCTTGCGGCTGCGCGTGCAACTGCGCTCGTTCGACGCCATCTGCCGCCTGGTCGAAGCCAATGTCGGCGTCGGCATTGTGCCGGAGACGACCGTCAAGCGCACCGAGCGCAACATGGCGATCTCATCGGTGCGCCTAACCGATCCTTGGGCGTTGCGCGAATTGTCGATCTGCGTGCGCGACGTCGATGCGCTGCCGCCTTATGCGCGGCAACTGGTCGATCATCTGCGGGCAGGCGCGTGAGCGAAGCGATTACGCGGAGCGCGGCTGGGCGTTTGCCTTTTGCAGCAAATCGATAAGCTGCTTGACCGAGTCCGACAGCGCCAAGACTTCCTTCCCGCGCAGTTCGTCGATCTTCTGGTGCAAGAGCTCGATCTCGAGCTCCGCCTTCACGTTTACTTGATAGTCGTGCTCGGCCGCCTTGCGATCGATGTCCTGCTGCCGGTTCTGACTCATCATGATGAAGGGCGCCGCATAGGCCGCCTGGAACGAGAGCGCGAGATTGAGCAGGATGAACGGATAGGGGTCCCATTGCTGGATATAAGCGGTGACGTTGAGCACGATCCAGATGAACAGGATGCCCGACTGGATGATGATGAAAGTCCACGAGCCCATCGTCGTCGCTACGTCGTCGGCGACCCTCTGGCCCAGCGTGAGCTTGTAGGCGTCCTTGCGCCCGGCGCGATGCGAGTGGCGTAGCGTGCGCAACTCGGCGAGAAGCCGTTCTTCGGTTTCGGTAAGTTTGTGCATCACGCGCATCTCGCCATCCATATCGTCCTCCCGAGAGATTGACGCTCAAGCCGCCAGACGGCGGCGTCACCGCGGCATCAGCACCCAGTAATCGAGATCGAGGATCACCGCCGGGTCGTATTCGTTGTCGATCTTGTAGGGGAAATCCGTGCACGGCTTGTCCTTGGTGGCGACGGTGCGCAGGCGCAGCGCGCCGACGTCGTTGCGGCCGTGCAATTCGGCGGTGGCCAGCACCTCCGACCAGGCGAACACGGTCAGCCCGGCGAACAGCGGCGCCACGTGCCGCCCGCCATTGATCGCCGCGATATGAAACGCATTGGCGAAACCGTTGAACGAAAGCGTGCGCGCCAGCGAAATGGCGTGGCCGCCGTAGATCAGCCGGCGGCCGAAACGGCCCTGGCCTTCGCTGAACTGATTGAAATGAACGCGCGCGGTGTTCTGATAAAGCCGCGTGGCGATCATGTGCTCGGCTTCCTCGACCGTGATGCCGTCGGCGTGATCGATCAATTCGCCGACGTAGTAATCGCCGAAGCGGTGCGGGCCGCCGGCGAGCACGCTGTCATAAGCCCCTGCATTGATGACCGGGCATCCGTTGCCGAGCACGTCCGGTTCCGCGCTGCGCGGCAGCTCGGGGACCAGTTCCTCGGGCGCCGCCGCCTTTTCGTCGCGCTTGCGCACCATCACCCAGCGCACAAAGTCGAGTACGGTCTCGCCGTTCTGATTGGAGCCGCGCGAGCGCACATAGACGATGCCGGTTTTCTTGTTGGAATTTTCCTTCAGCCCGATCACTTCCGACACCGCATTAAGCGTGTCGCCGGGATAGACCGGCTTGAGGAAGTGGCAGTCGGCATAGCCGAGATTGGCCACGGCATTGAGCGAGATGTCGGGCACCGTCTTGCCGAACACCACGTGAAACACCAGGAGGTCGTCGACCGGTGCGCGTGGATAGCCGATCTTTTGCGCGAATGTATCGGCCGACTGCACGGCAAAGCGCGGGCCGAACAGGCCGTTGTAGAGCGCCACGTCGCCGAGCGTGACCGTGCGCGGCGTGGCGTGGCGGATGCGCTGGCCGAGACGGAAATCCTCGAAAAAATTGCCCCGGCTGGTCTTAGGGACGGACATTTGGCTCAACGCTGAACTCCTTCATGCGATCCGGCCCGGCTGCGCCATTCTCACAAAACCGTGAGCCAAACGCTAGGTTTGAGCAACGGGAAACTGATGAGGACGTGTTTAGCCCCTGTGATAGCGGATGGACTGTCAAGTTCATTCCTCAGGAGGACAAGAAATGAAAAAGAGCTATTCTGCTTTCGGCGCTGATCGCGGCCGGTTTGGCCTTTACCCCGCTGGCCTCATCGGCTTTCGCCGACGACATGAAGAAAGACGACGGCATGAAGAAGGACACCATGTCGAAGGATTCGATGAAAAAGGACGACTATGGGCAAGGATACCATGAGGCAAGGACACGATGAAGAAGGACGACCATGTCCAAGGACAAGATGAAGAAGGACGATCGACGATGAAGAAAGGACGACATGGTGCCAAGGACAAGATGAAGCAGTAAGCCCCGGCAGGGCGGCCGGGTGCGTGCATCCGCGGGCCCGGCCGCGCCGTATACTCAAGCGGGGCGAGACAGAGTTAGGATAACCGGGCAGGTTGCCGATGACCGTCGAAACCATGAACGCCATGCCCGCCGCCGCGACCGTGCACCCCGGCTGGGTGCGCGTCTGCCATTGGATCAACGCGCTGGCGATCCTGGTGATGATCGGCTCCGGCTGGCAGATCTACAACGCCTCGCCGTTGTTCGATTTCGAATTTTCCAAGCACTACGCGCTCGGCAATTGGCTGGGCGGCGCGCTGCTCTGGCACTTCGCCGCCATGTGGCTGCTGGTGGTCAACGGCATCGTCTATGTGACGCTGGGTCTGGCGACCGGCCGCTTCCGCCGCAAGCTCTTGCCGATCCATCCGTCGGAAGTCGTCGCCGACGTCAAGGCGGCGCTCACCTTCAAGCTCGCGCATGACGACCTCTCGCATTACAACGCGGTGCAAAAGCTGCTTTACACGGGCGTCATCCTCTGCGGCATTCTGGTGGTGCTCTCAGGCCTGTCGATCTGGAAGCCGGTGCAGTTCCAGGAATTGACCGCGCTGTTCGGCGGCTACGATTTCGCCCGCTATGTGCATTTCATCGCCATGAGCGCGATCGTCGGCTTCCTCGCCGTGCATGTGGCGCTGGCGCTGCTTGGTGCCGAAGAGCCTGCGCGCCATGGTCACGGGGAACTAGCCATGCGCCAGCGCAAGATCATTCCCGGCGTCGATGCCAAGCTGCTGGTCAAGGACGCCGCAAAGCTGATGCCCGTTTCCGCGCGGCGCTCGTTCCTGCGCGGGGCGGCGAGCCTCGGCGCGCTCGCCTTCTTGACCGGCTGCGACGTCATCGACGGCGACACCGCCGAAGGCGTGCTGCGCAAGATTTCCGAATTCAACGACGGCGCGCAGGCGCTGCTGTTCAGCCGCACCAAGCTGGCGCCGACTTTTTCCGAGAACGACGTCACGCGGCCGTTCCCGTTCAACGCCTATTACAATCTCGACGAAGCGCCGAACGTCGACGGTGCGAGCTACAAGCTTGAAATCGCCGGGCTGGTCGAGAACAAGAAGCCGTGGACGCTCGCCGAACTGCACGCGCTGCCCGAGGTGTCGCAGATCACCCGCCACTGCTGCGTCGAGGGCTGGAGCGCCATCGGCTCCTGGCAGGGCGCCGTGCTGTCCGATTTCCTCAAGCGCATCGGCGCCGACACGCGCGCCAAATACATCTGGTTCAAATGCGCCGAGGGCTACACCAATACGATCGACATGCCGACCGCGCTGCATCCGCAGACGCAGATGACGTTCAAGTTCGACCACAAGATCCTGCCGCGCGCCTACGGCTTCCCGATGAAGATCCGCATGCCGACCAAGCTCGGCTACAAGAACCCGAAATACGTGGTGGCCATGGAAGTCACCAACACCGACCACGGCGGCTACTGGGAGAACCAGGGCTACAATTGGTTCGGCGGGCTGTAGGGTCTTCTCGTCTTGCCAAGCGGGGCGCGGGGCTTTAGCACTCCGCGCGAGTTCAGTAACGGCGAGGCGTGCGCAATGGCCACCCACAATCTCCTGCTGCTCCCCGGCGACGGCATCGGCCCGGAAGTGATGGCGCAAGTCAAACGCCTCATCGACTTCTTCAACCAAAAGGGCCCCGACAAATTCAAAACCGAAGAGGCGCTGGTCGGCGGCAGTTGCTACGACGCGCACGGCGTCGCCGTCACCGACGAGACGGTCGAGAAGGCGAAGGCCGCCGACGCGGTGATCTTCGGCGCGGTGGGCGGGCCGAAATGGGACAAGGTGCCCTATGAGGCGCGGCCCGAAGCCGGTCTCTTGCGCCTGCGCAAGGACCTCGACCTCTACGCCAATTTGCGCCCGGCGGTGACCTACCCGGCGCTGGCCGACGCCTCCTCGCTCAAGCGCGAACTGGTCGAAGGGCTCGACATCATGATCCTGCGCGAATTGACCGGCGGCGTTTATTTCGGCGAGCCGAAGACCATCACCGATCTCGGCAATGGGCAGAAGCGCGCCATCGACACGCAGGTCTACGACACCTACGAGATCGAGCGCATCGGGCGCGTCGCCTTCGAGCTCGCGCGCAAGCGGCGCAACAAGGTCACCTCGATGGAAAAGCGCAACGTCATGAAGTCGGGCGTGCTGTGGAACGAGGTGATGACCGCGCTGCACGCGCGCGAGTTCAAGGACGTGCAGCTCGAGCACATGCTGGCCGACGCCGGCGGCATGCAGCTGGTGCGCAATCCGAAACAGTTCGACGTGATCGTGACGGACAATCTGTTCGGCGACATGCTGTCGGACGTCGCCTCCATGCTCACCGGCTCGCTCGGCATGCTGGCCTCGGCCTCGCTCGGCGAGGTCGATGCCAAGACCAAGAAGCGCAAGGCGCTGTACGAGCCGGTGCACGGCTCGGCGCCCGACATCGCCGGCAAGGCATCGCCAATCCGATCGCCATGATCGCCTCGTTCGGCATGGCTTTGCGCTACTCGTTCGACATGGGCAAACAAGCCGACATGATCGATCAGGCGATCGCCTTAACGCTCGACAAGGGCCTGCGCACCGCCGACATCAAGTCGGAGGGCACGCAAGGTCGTCTCCACGTCGGAGATGGGCGACGCGATCCTGGCGGAGCTGGAAAAGCTCGCGGCCTGAATGGCACAAACAAAAAACGCGGCCGCAGGGCCGCGTTTCCGTCATCGATCGCGCCGGCTGACTTAGAACTTCAAGAACGGATTGTTCTTGCCGCCCAGCGTGAAGGCGCCCGGCAGCGCCGTCTGGTTGCCGCCGAAGGCCGTATTGTCGAGCACGCTGAAGGCCGACTGGTTGGGCAGCGACTGGTAATCGTGATTGTGCTCGTCGCCCGGCAGCACTTCGGTGCCGGGATCGAGATAAGACCGCCTCTGCACGATGATCTTGGTGCGGGTGCGGCCGTCTTCGTCGCGGCTGACGAACACCGTATGGCCGTTGCGCGATATCATGCGCTTTTTCTTGGGCGCCGCATCGGCCGGCGCGGCCAACAGGCCGAATGCCCCGACAAACGCAACCGCTACCGCGATATGTTTCAAGCGCATAATGTCCTCTGCCCAGTGGCTCTTGGTCGTAACCCAGTGTAGCCAGCTTCGGTTCGCCGCAATAGGGCCCGATCACAGGCAATTGTCTAGGACAAACCTTTAAAAAGGCCTCCAGCGCGGGGGAGAGAGCGGATTTGTGTTGTTTTTTGGCGACAGCCGCCGGCCAATCGCCGCCGTTTTGCCGGCGGGCGCAGGCGCTAGCGGCCGATGCGGCGCGGCTCCGGCCGGGTCGCCAGCGCCTTCCACAGCAGCTTGTATTTGGGCGTCGCCGCCAGAATCGGATCGTGCTGGCCGCAGAAGCTGCGGTTGAGCTCGGCCTGCGCGAACAGGGCGCCCACTTTCGGCTCGCTGCCGGCGGAAAGCAGCGTCAGCCGGTCGAGCGCGCAGGCGAGCGTCGAGCGCCGGATCGATTCGCCGCCGCGGCAGAACCAGCCGGACAATTGCAGCCGCGGGTCGTCATATGCGCGCACGAAACCAAGGCAGTGGCGGGCAATGCCGATCGACGTGTCGAACGTCACAATCGCCAGCGGGCCGAATTTGCTCGTCCAGCGGTTCCGCCGCGCGCTGCAGCGCGACCGGCCCGAGCGCCGCCGCCGCCTCCGCGATCTCCGTTTGCGGTTTGGCGAAGCCGGCGATCTCGCTACCGGGGCGGTAGATCTCGAGCTGCAAATAGGGTGCAACGTTATTCGGCTCGCCCAGCGTCAGAATGTCCTTGCGGCCGCCGCCGGTGACGTGGCGGCGAATGGCGTAGCTCGACGGCACGTCGGCGGCTTCCGGGATCGACAGCGCGAAAGCCGGGAACACCCGCTCGATTTCGCTCCAGGCCGGCGGCGGGACGGGCGTGGCGCGGATTGTCGGCGAATGGAAAACCTGCGCGGCGGCCATGGACAGCGCCGCGATGCCGCCTAGATAGGCGAGGAGCCGCACAAACGCGGAGGGCAGTTCCTCACGCCAGGAATGCAGGGCCGGATGCATGGCATTGGTCCGTAGTCCGCCGTTGTCTTGGATCA
The DNA here is from genome assembly GCA_963739735.1 of uncultured Alphaproteobacteria bacterium. Lineage (GTDB taxonomy): Bacteria > Pseudomonadota > Alphaproteobacteria > Rhizobiales > Xanthobacteraceae > Pseudolabrys. The sequence continues at coordinate 33,973 of CAVUBV010000001.1, forward strand.
AGTTCTCGCCTAGAAGCCCTGCTATCCCGTTGTGCCTTGATAGGCGTGCGCGGAAAGAATTTTTTCGGAGCGTTAACAATGGGTTACAAGGTAGCCGTGGTGGGCGCCACCGGCAATGTCGGGCGTGAAATGCTCAACATTCTGGCCGAACGGGCCTTTCCCGCCGACGAAGTGGTGGCTTTGGCCTCGCGCAAGAGCATGGGCCAGGAGTGCTCGTTCGGCGACAAGACGCTGAAGGTGAAGGCGCTCGACCATTACGATTTCTCCGACGTCGACATTTGTCTGATGTCGGCGGGCGGCGCCGTGTCGAAGGAATGGTCGCCGAAGATCGCCGCCGCCGGCGCGGTGGTGATCGATAATTCGAGCGCCTGGCGCATGGATCCGGACGTGCCGCTGATCGTGCCGGAGGTGAATGCCGACGCGGTCAAGGATTTTGCCAAGAAGAACATCATCGCCAATCCGAACTGCTCGACCGCCCAGCTCGTGGTCGCGCTCAAGCCGCTGCATGACGCGGCCACCATCAAGCGCGTGGTGGTGGCGACCTATCAATCGGTGTCGGGCGCCGGCAAGGACGCGATGGACGAACTGTTCTCGCAGACCAAGGCCGTGTTCACGCTCGGCGAGGTGGAATCGAAGAAGTTCTCCAAGCGGATCGCCTTCAACGTCATCCCGCACATCGACGTGTTCATGGAGGACGGCTACACCAAGGAAGAATGGAAGATGATGATGGAGACCAAGAAAATTCTTGATCCCAAAATCAAGCTCACGGCGACATGCGTGCGCGTGCCGGTGTTCATCGGCCATTCCGAGGCGGTGAACATCGAGTTCGAAAAGCCGATCACGGTGGAACAGGCGCACGAATATTTTGCGCAGCGCGCCCGGCTGCCTGGTGATCGACAAGCGCGAGCCCGGCGGCTACGTGACGCCGTATGAATGCGTCGGCGAGGACGCGACGTATATCAGCCGCATCCGCACCGACCCGACCGTCGACAACGGCCTGGAAATCTGGGTGGTGTCGGACAATCTGCGTAAAGGTGCAGCCCTCAACGCCGTGCAGATCGCCGAAGTGCTGATCAACCGCAAGCTGATCCAGGCCAAGCGCAAGGCGGCGTAGTTCTTTCCGCCATCATACTCTCCGTCGTCATGGCCGGCCTTGTGCCGGCCATCTCGTTTAGGGACGCACCGAGCCATCCTAGCGGATTGCCGGGTCAGGCTTGGCAACGACAAATCATTTAAGTCCGACCGGCTTGAATTCCCCGCTCGCTTGTCCAGCACCGACAAATCCCCGCTGGCGACGCCGAAATAGGCGCCGTGGGTTGCGACCTTGCCCTTCTCGATCAGTCTGGCCAGGCCCGGGAAGGTCATCAGGTTGTCGAGGCTGTTGGCGATATTGGCCTGCTCGAGCCGGGTGAGATAGTCGGCCGGCGAGCGGTCGCCGCGCGGCCCGAGCTTCTCCGCCGCGGGCGCCATCAACGCCATCCATTTGCCGATGAAGTCGCCGGGCGATAGCGGCTCGCTGTCCTCGGCGTAAGCGCGCACGCCGCCGCAATGCGCATGGCCGAGCACCACGATGTGCTGCACGCGCAGCGCGCCGACGCCGAATTCCAGAGCCGCCGAGACGCCGTGCGCGCGGCCGTCGGGCGAATAAGGCGGAATGATATTGGCGACATTGCGCACGACGAACAATTCGCCCGGATTGGCGTCGAAGATCACCTCCGGCGAGACGCGCGAATTGCAGCAGCCGACCACCATGATCTGCGGCTGCTGGCCGGCCTCGGCGAGTTCCCGATAGCGGTCCTGCTCGCGCCGCAGCCGGCCGCCGGCAAAGGCGTTGTAGCCGTCGATCAATCGTTGCGGAAAGGTCATGGTCATCGGTCGCTGCGCCCTGCCTTCATTTCATTGGCCACCCCGGAGGCGAGGTTAACACCCGCGTCCGGCCGCCGGTTGCGTGCCGGCAAACAGGCTTTTTATGGCATTCCGCCGCCGAATCCGCGACATATTCATTGCCTGTTCAGGTGGAATTGACGACTGAAGGATGAAAAATAAGACCCCCGCACATGCTGCAGCCGAACAAGCCAACAATCGTAAGCACGCCGTCGGCGCGCTACCGCGGCCATGGCTTCTCGGGGCCGCAAATCGCCGTGCTGTTTGCGGCGTTCATCCTGCTCATTTCGATCCCGATCTGGACGCATCCGCTGCCGCCGCTGTCGGACTACGTCAATCACCTTGCCCGCATGCACGTGATCGCGACGCTGTCGAAGAACCCGCTGCTGGCTAACTTCTACATGATCAATTGGCAGGTCATTCCCAACCTGACCATGGATCTCATCGTTCCGCGGCTGGCGCGCGTGATGAACGTCTACTTGGCCGGCCAGATCTTCATCGTCGGGATGTTCGCGCTGATCATTTCCGGCGTGCTGGCGCTCAACCGCGCGCTGATCGGCCGCTGGTCGGTGTTCCCGCTGTTCGCCATCCCGCTGCTCTACAATTACGTCTTCCTGTACGGAATGATGAACTACATTTTCGGCATCGGCGTTGCGTTGTGGGCGCTGGCCGGATGGGTTGCCGTGCGTGAGCGCGCCTGGCCGGTCGCGCTTTGCGCTGTCGACGGCGTGCGTACTCGGTCTGTTTTTCTGCCATCTCTCGGCGCTCGGCATCTACGCCGTCGGCATATTGTCGTTCGAGATCGTTCGGCTTTGGGAACGCCGCCGCGAACGCTGGCCGGGCCGCATCGCCGATTTCGTCGCCAGCGGCCTTCCGTTCCTCGCCGCGGCGCCGCTGTTGAGCGCCAGCCCGACCATGAAACTCGCCGGCGGCATTTCCTGGGAACAGAGCGGCAAGACTCGAAGGGCTGATGTTTGTCATCAGCGACTACTCCGACATCGCCGCGTTCGCGCTGGTGACCATCATGGCCGCCAGCATGGTGTGGGCGATCCGCCACAAGGTGCTGCGCTTTCATCCGCTGGTCTACGCGTTGCTTGTCGTCGGCGGCCTCGTTTACCTCGCGATGCCGCGCCTCTTGTTCGACACCTACTACGCCGACCAGCGCGTGCCCATCGGCATTGTCTTCATGCTGTTCGCTTGCGGCGATCTCGAGCTGCGCCGCCGCCTGGTGCGGCGCGGCGTTCATGATCGTCCTCATCGTCCTGATCACCGGGCGGCTGATCGAGATCGATGTCAACTGGTCGCAATTGCAAGATACGACCAGCGAATTCCGCACCTCGGTGCGCCGCATCGCGCCGGGCTCGAAGGTGTTTGTCGCCTATGCCGACCGCTCGCAAGGCGATGAAACGTGCGCGACCTCGGCCTCGTTCATGCCGCCTGCATCGCCACCATCGAGCGCTCGGCGCTGGTCACGACGGTATTCACCGTCGCCGGCAAGCAGGTGATGCACGTGCGTCCCGAGTACCGCGACTATGCCGACATCAAGGACGGCACGCCGCCCTCGGTCGCCCAGCTCATCGTCGCCGCCGACCACCCGGTGCCGAACACGCCGACGTTCTGGCTGAATTGGACCAAATTCGATTATCTCTACGTCCTGTTCACCGAGGACGAGGCGCCCAATCCCGACCCCGCGCGCCTGAAGCTGGTCGCCGACGGCGACCGCTTCCAGCTCTACAAGATCATCAAGCCGCAAACGGCGGCTGCAAAATAAGCAGAGCTGGGCGGCTTGCCGCCGCGCTTGCTAGTTTCCCGACGGCCGATAAAGTCGGCGGCATGACCATCCGTCCGCGCCGCAGCGTGCTTTACATGCCGGGCTCCAATGCCCGCGCCTTGGAAAAGGCCAAGACGCTTGCCGCCGACGGCGTCATCCTCGACCTCGAGGATTCGGTGGCGCCTGACGCCAAGGAAGCCGCCCGCGAGCAGGTCGTCGCCGCGGTCAAGGCCGGCGGTTTCGGCGCGCGCGAGGTGTTCATCCGCGTCAACGGCGTCGACACGCCCTGGCACGCCGACGATCTCGCCGCCGCCGCGCACGCCGCGCCCGACGCCATCCTGGTGCCGAAGATCTCCAACCCGGAAATGCTCGAACTGATCGGCCGCCGCCTGCTCGATATGGGCACCGACCACAAGACGCGGGTCTGGGCGATGATCGAGACGCCGATCGCCATCTTCAATATTCTTGCCATCGCCGCCGAGGCGAAGGATTCCGAATCGCGCCTGTCCGGCTTCGTCATGGGCACCAACGATCTCGCCAAGGACACCCGCGCGCGCCTGGTGCCCGGCCGCGCGCCGATGCTGGCCTGGCTTTCGACCTGCGTCGCGGCGGCGCACATCTACGGCATCGATATTCTCGACGGCGTCTACAACGACATCGGCAATGCCGACGGCTTCGAGATGGAATGCCGGCAGGGCGTCGAGCTCGGCTTCGACGGCAAGACGCTGATCCATCCCAATCAGATCGCGCCCTGCAACACCGCGTTCTCGCCGTCGGCGGACGAAGTGGCCTGGGCGCGCAAGATGATCGCCGCGTTCGACCTGCCGGAGAACAAGAGCAAGGGCGTGGTCTCGATCGACGGCCGCATGGTCGAGCGGCTGCACGCGGATATGGCGCGCCGCACGGTGGCGATCGCGGAGGCGATCGCAGGCCGCGCTTGATTCAACGAACCGGATCGAGCCCCGCGGCTTTGAACAGCGCAACCGCCTCCGGCGTCGTGATTGCGTCGATGAAAGCCTTGGCGGCGTCGCGCTGCCGGCTGGCGGTGGCGATGCCGGCCGAGAACACCGTGTAAAGCTGCAATTCCGGCGGAAACGGACCGACATATTGCGCGCCGGCGACCGGCAGCAGTTCGGGGATCTGCTGCACGGCCATGGCCGCTTCGCCGCGAGCGACCAGTTCGGCCACGCGGCCGCTCGGCCCCATCACGATCTTGCCGCGCATCGCCTCGGCGATGCCGAGACGGTCGAGCAGCGTTTCGAAATATTGGCCGCTGGCGCCGTCGGTCGAGCGCACCACCGACGCGGCGGCGAGCAGCGCGCGCTTGAACGCCTCGGCGGTGGCGATGTCGGGCGCCGCCGCGTCCTTGCGCACGCTGACGCCCAGACCCGAGCGGCCGATATCGGCGCGCGTCTCCGGCAGGAGGCGGCCCTCGGCGACGAGCGCGTCGAACACCGGCCGCGTGACGATGGCGACGTCGAAGGCGTCGCCGTCGTCGATCGGCGCTTGATCGCCTTGGCCGGATCGTAGCCGATCGACAGCCGGTGCCCGCTGGCGCGCTCGAATTTGGGCCAAGCGCGTCGAGCACGTCGAGCGCGCATGCGTGCTCAGGACCCTGATTTCGGCGCTCACGAGGACCGTCTAAGCGGTTGAAAGGGTGTGAATATCGGGCAGCGTACAGGAGGATATCGCCGCCGCGCCAGGAGTTTCCCCCGGGCTTTGATCCATATCATGGACAAATGCCGCCATGTCGCTTCTAATGCAGCAGATGCCGGGTTGCTTAAAGGGAGAAGCGACAATAGCCGCGTCTGTCATGTCCAAACGTCAGCCAACCTATATCGCTGAAATGATGGAGCGGCTCGGCATTGATCCGGGCGAGGGCGCGATGCCGCGCCTGAGCATGAGCTACACGACCGCGTTTCATCGCTGCGAGGCCTGCCCGGCAAAGCGTGCCTGCCGCGACTGGCTCGACAGCATGCCGCCGTCTGTGGCAACCGCCCCGGACTTCTGCCCGAACGCCGATCTCTTGTTCGAGTTGCGGGTCAATCAGCCCGGCCGCGCCAGCGTCATGGTCGAGCATCACGCCTATATTGCCGACCTCGAAAGGTTCGAAGACGAAATCGACAGGCTTTGGCGCAAAAGGCGGCGGATGACCCGATGATCGCCGATCTCAAAAGCCGCAGGTCGCGACTGCGCGACGAAATCGAATGGCTTCGCCGAAAGCCGTCGCAAAAGGCTTGCCACGTTGACGTTTGAGGCCGCGGTTCCATTTTGAGCTAAGTCATCATGCCGGTCCGGCCGATCGACTAAACGAGACGGCCATGGGCCGGAAAGCCGACGATCAGCCAGTCCCGATGTGCCCGATTTGCGGCATGGCCATGGTGCTTGTGCGCGTCGATCCGCGCGTCGCCGCGTTTTCCGAATTGCACACCTACCGCTGCTTCGCCTGCGGCGACGTGCGCGCGGTCGAGCGGCAAAAGACCGATTATTTGCCCGCCACCGCGCCCCATCCGGCCCAGCGAGTTCCTAGGCTTTCGCCCGCGCCAACCTGGTCGCGGCGGCTTGTTCCGGCGGCGCCAATGCGTTTACCTAACGCGCATAGGAGGCCGCCATGACTAGCCGCCATGACCAGTCCGCCAACGACTAGCCCGCGCATTATCCGGCTCGCTGCCGACGACAACGTCGTTGTCGCGGTCGACCAAATTCCGCCGGGCAGCCAGGTCGCCGGCGTAACGGCGCGCGAGCGGGTGCCGCGCGGCCACAAGATGGCGGTCGCGCCCATCGCGGCGGACGAGCCGGTGCGCAAATACGGGCAGATCATCGGCTTCGCCAGCCAAGCGATCGCGCCCGGCGACTGGGTGCACGAGCACAATGTCGCCATGCGCGACTTCGCGCGCGACTATCGTTTCGCGCAAGACGCCAGGAACGACGAACTGTTGCCGCCGGAGCTGCGCGCCACCTTCGAGGGCTTTGTGCGGCCGAACGGCAAGACCGGCACGCGCAATTATATCGGCGTGCTCACCTCGGTGAATTGCTCGGCGAGCGTGGCGAAATTCATCGCCGAGGAAGTCAACCGCTCCGGCCTGCTCGACGAATTCCCCGGCATCGACGGCATCGTTTCCTTCGTGCACGGCACCGGCTGCGGCATGGCGGCCAAAGGCGAAGGCTGGGACGTGCTCCGCCGCACCCAGTGCGGCTACGCCACGCATCCCAATCTCGGCGCCACGCTGATGGTCGGGCTCGGCTGCGAGGTATTCCAGATCGAGCGCATGAAGGACGAATACGGCCTGGTCGAAGGCGACCACTTCCAGACCATGACCATCCAGGCGACCGGCGGCACCACGAAAACGGTCGCCGAGGGCGTCGCGCGCATCAAGGCGATGCTGCCGGTTGCCGCGCGCGCCAAGCGCGAGACGCGGCCGGCGAGCGAGATCGTGCTGGCGCTGCAATGCGGCGGCTCCGATGGTTATTCCGGCATCACCGCCAATCCGGCCTTGGGCGTGGCGGTCGACCTGCTGGTCAAGCACGGCGGCACCGGCGTGCTGGCGGAAACGCCGGAAATCTACGGCGCCGAACATCTGCTCACCCGCCGCGCGGTGAACGGCAAGGTCGGCGAGAAACTGGTCGAGCGTATCCGCTGGTGGGAGGATTACACCGCGCGTAATCGTGGCGAGATGAACAACAATCCCTCGCCCGGCAACAAAGCCGGCGGACTGACCACCATCCTGGAGAAGTCGCTCGGCGCCGCCGCCAAAGGCGGCTCGACCACCATGCGCGCGGTTTACGAATACGCCGAGCCGGTCACCGAGAAGGGCTTCGTCTTCATGGACACGCCCGGCTACGATCCGGTCGGCGCCACCGGCCAGGTCGCCGGCGGCTGCAATGTCATGTGCTTCACCACCGGCCGCGGTTCCGCCTTCGGCTGCAAGCCGACGCCGTCGATCAAGCTCGCCACCAACAGCCACGTCTACCGCAGCATGATCGACGACATGGATATCAATTGCGGCGAAATCCTCGACGGCGTTTCCGTCGCGCAGAAGGGCGAGGAGATATTCCAGAAAGTCTGCGCGGTTGCGTCCGGCGCGCCGAGCAAATCGGAACAACTCGGTTACGGCGACAACGAATTCGTGCCCTGGCAGATCGGCGCCGTCATGTAGCGCGCGTTCAGCGCGGCAGCGTATAGACGAACACCGCGCCTTTGCCGAGCCCGCCGTGCAGGCAGATGAAGCGCACTTGGTCGGGCGCGCCGCCGGCCTGATAGGTCGCCTTGCCGTGATAGACGGTGGAGACGAATTGCGAGCCGACCTTGTCGGCGAACTTGTCTTCCTCGACGTCGGCGCGCGCGATCGCGAAATGCTTGAACGCCGGGTTTTCCGCTTTGAATTTGACCGCGGCGAGCTTCTCGCAATCGCGCAGGCCGTCTTCGGTCGACTTCTGCGCCAGCGCCGGCCAGGCGGCGAGCGCGCACACAGCGGCTACAACGCGAGCCTCACGCCCACGGCCGCGCGGCTTGCGCCTTTTCCTCGTAGCTCGCGATCTTGGCGCTCTTCTGTTTGGTCAGCCCGATATCGTCGAGGCCGTTGAGCATGCAGTGCTTGCGGTGCGCGTCGATCTCGAAATTGACGACGCCGCCGTCCGGCCCGCGGATTTCCTGTTTCTCCAGATCGATCGAGAGCGTGGCATTGGCGCCGCGCTCGGCGTCGTCGAACAGCTTGTCCAGGTCCTCCGGCGAGACGCGGATCGGCAGCACGCCGTTCTTGAAGCAGTTGTTGTAGAAAATGTCGCCGAACGAGGTGGAGATCACGCAGCGGATGCCGAAATCCATCAGCGCCCAGGGCGCGTGCTCGCGGCTCGAGCCGCAGCCGAAATTGTCGCCGGCGACCAGGATCTTGGCCTTGCGATAGGCCGGCTTGTTGAGCACGAAATCGGGGTTTTCGCTGCCGTCGTCCTTGTAGCGCATCTCGGAAAACAGGCCCTTGCCGAGCCCGGTGCGCTTGATGGTCTTCAGATATTGCTTGGGGATGACCATGTCGGTGTCGACATTGATGATCTTCATCGGCGCGGCGACGCCTTCCAAAGTGGTGAATTTTTCCATCGCGGCTTCTCTTCTTGGGCGGGCCAGACCCGGGGCGAATTTCATGGCGATTGCGCGCCGCCGGTCAAGAGGGCGCTATTGGCTCTCATCCGTGTGAACCAATGACATCATTTTTTTCATGGCATAATCAATGAAACAAATGGGACATTCGTCCCGTATTTTCCGATTTTCGCGGGGCTGCGGTCGCTGAACTTTAGGGCCGATCGGGGTAATTTCGCTTCATGACGGGTCAACTTTGGGCTGGTTCATCGTCGCGATTTTGGGCTTCTTCTGCCTATGGCCGGTCTTGTGCATGGCGTTTGCGTGGAGCTGGTATGCGTGGCGCAGCCGCCACCCTTACGCGGCCGCGCGCGAACTTCCCAAGGTCAACGTGATCCTGTCGCTGCGCGGCGCCGACCCTTCGCTCGAAGCCTGTCTCACCGGTTTGCTGGCGCAGGATTATCCCGCCTACGCCGTCCATATTGTGATCGACAGCGCGGCCGATCCCGCCTGGCAGGTGGTGTCGAAGGTGCTCGCGCGCGTCATGCGCCGCATATCCCCGGTCGACGTGGCGGTGCGCGAGGAACAAGACGAGCGCTGCGGCCTCAAGCTCAGCGCGCAGCGGCAAGTGCTCAAGCGGCTCGACGATCGTAACGCGGTCATGGTGTTCTCGACGCGGACACCGCCCGGCCGCGAACTGGCTGGCGCGATGGTGGCGCCATTGGCCGACCCGAAGGTGGGATCGCGAGCGGCATCCGCTGGTCGGCGCCCGTCGACCGCGATTCGGGGACACTCACGCGCTTCGTCTTCAACGCCTACGGCTTCTCCCTGATGTTTCTACCGCTTCCCTGGGCGGCTCGCTCGCCATACGCGCCGACGTGTTGCGCGAAGCGGGGTTGGTCGATCGTTGGAGCCGCTGCCTATGTGAGGACACGAGCAGTTACGGGCCGGTGCGCAAGTTGGGCCTGCGGGTCGCCTTTGTGCCGGCGGCAACGCAGTCAGTGCGAGTCGATCGATCTTGCCGGTCGAATTATTTCATGCTGCGCCAAATCGTCTGCATTCGCCTGCATCACGCTTCTGGCGCCGCCTATTCGCGGTCGCCATAGCCACGGCCGTTCCGGTCATTTTATGCAGGCTGCTGGCCTCGCTCGGCATTGTCGGCGCCGTCTGTTGTTGTCCGGGGCGAAGACGGAACTATGGAAGCTCACGGCCTTCGCGACTTTTCCCGCGCTCGGCTGGGCGGGCGCGGTCGGCATGGTGGCGATTGCCGACCGGCTGGTGCGGCGCCTGCCGCCGTGCCGCCGCACGATTGGGTTTGCCGATCTCGTATGGGCGACCCCGCTTGCACTCTACAACACGGCTTACGCCACAATTGCCGCGCCTTTGACGCGGTCGATCGATTGGCGCGGCATCACCTACGACATCGAAGACGCGGACCAAATCCGCATGCGCGCGTTCCAGCCCTATCGCGCCGCCGCGGCGAACGAGACGCAACGTCTTCGCTGCTGTGATCGCGGCTCGTTTCAATCCGCGCTGGCTTCGATCGCCGCGATGTCGTCGTCGCGATAGTCCGAAATGGTGGCCGATCTCGTGCACCAGCACGTGGGTGACGATGGCGCCCAGGCTGTCTTCGTGTTCGGCCCAGTAGTCGAGGATCGGCCGCCGGTAGAGCCAGATCATGTTGGGGAACTGCTCGCGGCGTGCTGGCCGATTGAAAGGGCAGGCCAACGCCCTGGAACAGGCCGAGCAGGTCGAATTCGGTCTCCACCTCCAGACGTCCATCACCTCGTCGGTGGGAAATCGGCCACCTGGATGACGAGGTTTTCGCAAAGCCCACGGAAATGCTCGGGCAGGCGGGCATAGGCGTCCGCCGCCAGCGCCTCGAATTCGCCAAGGAGGGTGCCGCCGCCCCCCGCCAGCCCCGGGGATCGTCAAATTGGCCTTTCATACCAACGTTCTAGGGCAGTCCGGCCGACAACCAAGCTTGACGGCGGGGCCGGAATGGGCGACCGTTAACCATTGTGGCAAGACGAGTGAGACCAGGCCTATGCCGAAAAGCTGACCTCTTTGCAGTTCTGGCGCTGACCGCCGTCTTTTCGGCCGCGATGTGGTTCCTGCCTCGGCGGAATTCTTCGGCTGCGACGACGCCACGGCAAGACCGCTGCCGTCCACCGCTACACCGACGATTTCGCCGCCGAGCCGCTGCGCCCGCAAATCACCGTGCACCCGCGGCGCAGCCATCTCAGGCGCCACGCCAAGCGCTCCGGAATGAGCGACCGTTAAACGTCGTGGCAAAACGCGTGAGATCCGGCCTATGCCGAAAAAGCTGAGCCACTTTACTGTTCTGGCGCTGGCCGCCGTCCTTTCGGCCGCGATACTGGCCCCTACTCGGCGGAATTCTTCGGCTGCGACCCCAGCCACGCCAAGACGGCCGCCGTCCACCGCTACACCGAAGATTTCGCCGCCCAGACCGTGCGCCCGCGCATCACATCCACCCGCGGCGCAGCCATCTCAGGCGCAACTCCAAGCGGTATTGCCGCTCGTGGCTCTCCAAAGAATATCGTGTCAGCGGGCCGGTGGTCACGCCGCAAATGCGCTGGTAGCGCTAGGGATTAGCGGCGATTTTTCGGTTATATTTCTGAGGTTGGGGGCGTTGGAGGTTCATGGATGTTGAAGCACGTAAAATTTCCCGCCGTCGCGGCGCTGATCGCCGCCGCATTGGCCATGACGCCGGGCCCTGCCTTGGCCCAGCACCATGGTCACCGCGGCGGCGGCGGCAGCTGGCACGGTGGCGGCGGAATGGCATGGCGGCGGCGGTCACTGGCGTGGCGGTGGCGGCGGCGGCGGCGGCTGGAGGGCGGTGGGGATGGGGACCCGGGCCATTTGGGGCTGGGGCTTGGGCCTGCCTATTACGCCAGCATATTACGACGAGCCTAGACTGCGCTGGGTGAGCGTGCGCGTCCTTCGGAACCACCATTGGGTGCGGGCGCCGCGTCCGGCGGTGCCGGTGATGCGCCATCGCCCGTGAAACGAAAAAGGCAGCGCCGGATCTGGCGGCCCCTTTTATTCCGGATGCGAGCAGTGGCTATTTCCACTCCCGCACGTCGACGAAGTGCCCGGCGATCGCCGCCGCCGCCGCCATCGCCGGCGACACCAGATGGGTGCGGCCCTTGTAGCCCTGGCGGCCTTCGAAGTTGCGGTTCGACGTCGAGGCGCAGCGCTCGCCCGGCTCGAGCTTGTCCGGGTTCATGGCGAGGCACATCGAACAGCCCGGCTCGCGCCAGTCGAAGCCGGCGGCCATGAAAATCTTGTCGAGACCTTCGGCTTCCGCCTGCTCCTTCACCAGGCCGGAGCCCGGCACGATCATGGCGTTGACGTTGGCGTTGACCTTTTGCCCTCGGCCATGCGCGCGGCCTCGCGCAGATCCTCGATGCGCGCATTGGTGCAGGAGCCGATGAACACGCGGTCGAGCTTGATGTCGGTGATCTTCTCGCCGCCCTTGAGGCCCATGTAGCCGAGCGAGCGCTCGGCGGCGATGCGCTTGTTTTCGTCTTGGATCTCGGGCGGCACCGGCACGCGGCCGCTGATCGAGATCACCTGCTCGGGGCTGGTGCCCCAGGTCACGAGCGGCGGCAGCTTGGCGGCATCGAGCCTGATTTCGCGGTCGAAAGCGCGCCCTCGTCGGAGTGCAGCGTCTCCCAATAGCGCATCGCCTCGTCCCAGGCCTCGCCCTTGGGCGCTTTCGGCTTGTCCTTGAGATAGTCGAAGGTCTTCTCGTCCGGCGCGATGAAGCCGGCCTTGGCGCCGCCTTCGACCGACATGTTGCAGACCGTCATGCGGCCTTCCATCGACAGCGCGCGGATCGCCTCGCCGGCATATTCGAGCGCATAGCCGGTGCCGCCGGCGGTGCCGATCTCGCCGATGATGGCGAGGATGATGTCCTTCGCGGTGACGCCGGCCGGCAGCTTGCCGTCGACCACCGCGCGCATGTTCTTCGATTTCTTCTGGATCAGCGTCTGCGTCGCCAGCACGTGCTCGACTTCCGACGTGCCGATGCCGTAGCGCGAGCGCGCCGAAGGCGCCATGCGTCGCCGTGTGGCTGTCGCCGCAGACGATGGTCGTGCCCGGCAGCGTGAAGCCCTGCTCCGGCCCGATGATGTGCACGATGCCCTGGCGCTTGTCGAACTCGTTGAAATATTCGATGCCGAAGTCCTTGGCGTTCTGCGCCATCGCCGCGATCTGCTCGGTCGCTTTCCGGATCGGGATTGGGCTGGTGGCGGTCGGAGGTCGGCACGTTGTGGTCGACCACGGCGAGCGTCTTGTCCGGCGCGTGCACCTTGCGGCCGGCGGTGCGCAGGCCCTCGAAGGCCTGCGGCGAGGTCACCTCATGCACCAGATGGCGGTCGATATAGATGAGGCAGGTGCCGTCCGGCTGCTTCGTCCACCAGATGGTCGTCCCAGATCTTGTCGTAGAGCGTGCGCGGTTTCATGGCTCGATGCCTTGCGTCAGGTTGAAGGGGAGGTCTGCGGCGCGTCGCAAGCGTCGGCCGGACTTGCCGGCCGGCAGCGTCAAAGTCCCGCTTGCACCGCCGTCAGCCGGCCGAAGAAGCGCCACGGCAGCCGGGCGTGGTCGGAAAGCCCGATGCGCTGGCTCCGGAAACATGGGGGCTATATAGCCAATCGGGCCGGCTTCGACAACGAAGAGGCGGCCAAGAAAAAGGGGCCGAACGGCGGCCCCTTCATGCATTGCGGTATGGCCGCGATCTATTCCTTGGCGGCGGCCTCGGCCGCTTCCGGCCCGCTGGTCGCCTTGCGCCTCGGATGCGCGCCTTCTTGCCGCGCAGGCCGCGCAGATAATAGAGCTTGGCGCGGCGCACCTTGCCGCGGCGCACGACCTTGATCGAGTTGATCATCGGCGCGTAGAGCGGGAACACGCGCTCGACGCCTTCGCCGTAGGAAATCTTGCGCACGGTGAAGTTCTCGTTCATGCCGCCGCCCGAGCGGCCGATGCAGACGCCCTCGTAGGCCTGGATGCGGCCTTGTCGCCTTCCACCACCTTGACGTTGACCAGCACGGTGTCGCCCGGGCCGAAGTCGGGAATGTCTTTGCCGGCCGAGAGTTTCTCGACCTGCTCTTTTTCGAGCTCTTGAATGATGTTCATGGTAAATCTCCGTCGGCAGCGCCAGCATCCGGCGCGCGGTCTTGTCTGGTCTGAATGGGTTGGCGAGCTTGTAGACAAAGTTCGTGGCTTGTCACCTTTTGGTTTTGGGCCCTTTTTAGGCCCTTTTCGTGCCTGATAGGCCGCCCAAAGGTCGGGCCGGCGCTCCCTGGTCAGCCGTTCGGCCTCCGCCCGCCGCCAGGCGGCGACTTTGGCGTGGTCGCCGGAGATGAGCACCTCGGGGATCGGCTCGCCTTCGAACACCGGGGGCCTGGTGTATTGCGGATATTCCAGCAGCCCGTCGGCAAAACTCTCTTCCGCCGCGGAGGCCTCCTTGCCCATGACGCCGGGCAACAGCCGCACGCAGGCGTCGATCAGCGCCAGCGCCGCGATCTCGCCGCCCGAGAGCACGAAATCGCCGAGCGAGATTCCTCGAGCTGGCGCGCCGCGATCAGCCGCTCGTCGACGCCCTCGAAGCGCCCGCAGAGGATGACCACGCCGAGGCCGGCGCCAGCTGCGCCGCGCGCGCTTGCGTCAGCGGCGTGCCGCGCGGGCTCATCAGCAGGCGCGGGCGGGTATCGTGCGGCACGGCATCGAGCGCAGGCGCGCCAGCACGTCGGCCTTCATCACCATGCCGGGCCCGCCGCCGGCCGGCGTGTCGTCGACGGTGCGGTGCTTGTCGGTCGCTGCGTCGCGGATGTCGTGGGTGTCGAGCGACCAGATGCCGGCGCCAGCGCCTTGCCGGCAAGGCTCTGCGCCAGCGGCCCGGGAAACATCTCCGGGAAGATCGTCAGGACGCTCGCGCGCCACATGGTCAATCTTTCGTTCCTTCGCTTCGATCGCGGCCGGCGGCACGACGCACGATACTATGCCGCGCCTTCAAGATCGACATCGGCACGTCCGTCTCGGTAAACGGCAGCATCACGGCTCGCCGCCGCCGACCGGCACGATCTCGATCAGATCGCCGGCGCCGAAATTATGCATCGCGTGACGGTGCCGAGCGCGGCGCCGTCTTCCGTCACCGCCGCGAGCCCGACCAGGTCGGCATGATAGAAAGTGTCGGCCTCCTCGATCGGCGGCAGGCGGTCGCGCGGCACGAAGAGATCGATGTTGCGCAATTTCTCCGCCGCGTCGCGGTCGGCGATGCCGGCGATGCGCGCGACCAGATGATCCTTGGCCGGCCGCGCCGATTCGATTTCGAAACGCCGCGCGCCGTCCTCGGTTTCCAGCGGCCCGTAGTTGGCGACCGCCAGCGGATCTTCGGTGAACGACCACAGCTTCACCTCGCCGCGAATGCCGTGCGCGGCACCGATGCGGGCGACGCGGATGCGGTCGGCCACGGCTGAGCGCGAGCGTCAGCTCGCCGCCGGCCGGCGGCGCGGCCTTGTCGGCGGCGGCCTTGGCGGTCGCGGCCGTCTTGGCGGCGGCGTCGCCGGCTTCCTTGGCCTTGAGCGCTTCTTCGGCCGTGGCCTTGCGTTCCTTGCGCGGCACCGCCTTGTCCGGATTGTTGCGCTTCTCGCGCTTCACGATGCCGGCGGCGTCGAGGAAGCGCGATGACGCGGTCGGACGGCTGCGCGCCCTTCTTCATCCAGGCCTGCACCTTCTCGAGATCGAGCTTGAGCCGCTCGGTCTTTTCCTTCGGCAGCAGCGGATTGAAGAAGCCGAGCCGCTCGATGAAGCGGCCGTCGCGCGGCGAGCGCGAGTCGGCGACGACGATGTGATAGACCGGCCGCTTCTTGGTTCCGGCGCGGGCCATGCGGATGACGAGAGACATTTCAGGTTCCTTTCCTTTCTTTGACTTTTGACTTTGAATTCGTGGTTTTCGTCACTTCTTTTTTCCGAGCCCGGGAAGTCCCGGCAATCCAGGAAACTTTCCGCTGCCGAGGCCGGGCAAGTCCGGAAATTGCCCGGCAAATTCGGCGGCAATTTCGGCATGGTCGGCGGCAGCGAACTGCCCGGCATGCCGGGAGGCAACGCGCCGCCCGGCATTTTCTTGGCCATCTCGGCCATCTGCTCCGGCGACGGCATGCCGCCGAGCCGAAGCCCATCATCTGGCCAAGCCCGCGAGCGGGCCGCGCTTGCCTTTGCCCATGGCCTTCATCATGTCGGCCATGCCGCGGTGCATTTTCAGAAGCTTGTTGATCGCTCCGGCGTGGTGCCGGAGCCGGCGGCGATGCGCTTCTTGCGGCTGGCCTTGAGCAAGTCCGGGTTGCGCCGCTCCGGCGGCGTCATCGAGTGGATGATGGCGACCTGGCGCTTGAGCACGTTTTCGTCGAGCCCGGCATTGGCGATCTGGTTCTTCATCTTGGCGACGCCGGGCAGCATGCCCATCAGGCCGCCGATGCCGCCCATCTGCTGCATCTGCTGCATTGTTCGCGCATGTCGGCGAGATCGAAGTGGCCCTTGCGCATCTTCTCGGCCGTGCGCACGGCCTTTTCGGCGTCGATATTGGCGGCGGCCTTCTCGACCAGCGCGACGATGTCGCCCATGCCGAGGATGCGGCCGGCGATGCGCGCGGGCGTCGAATTCCTCCAGCGCGTCGAGTTTTTCGCCGGTGCCGATGAGCTTGATCGGCTTGCCGGTGACCGCGCGCATCGAGAGCGCGGCGCCGCCGCGGCCGTCGCCGTCGACGCGGGTGAGCACGATGCCGGTAAGGCCGACGCGCTCGTCGAAGCGCGCGCGAGATTGACGGCGTCCTGGCCGGTGAGGCTGTCGGCGACCAGCAGCACTTCGTGCGGGTTGGCGGCGCGCTTGACCTCGGCCGCTTCGCTCATCATCTCTTCGTCGAGCGTGGTGCGGCCGGCGGTGTCGAGGAGCACCACGTCGTAGCCGCCGAGGCGGCCGGCTTCCAGCGCGCGCTTGGCGATCTGCGGCGGCATCTGGCCTGCGACCACCGGCAGCGTGTCGATCTGGCCTCGCGGCCGAGCACGGCGAGCTGTTCCATCGCCGCCGGACGGCGCACGTCGAGCGAGGCCATCAGCACTTTTTTCTTCTGCCGGTCGGTGAGGCGGAGCGCGAGCTTGGCGGTGGTGGTGGTTTTGCCGGAGCCTTGCAGGCCGACCATCATGATGGCGACCGGCGGCGCGGCGTTGAGATCGATGCCTTGCGCCTTGGCTGTCGCCGCCGAGCGTAGCGACCAGCTGGTCGTGCACGATCTTGACGACCATCTGGCCAGGGGTGACCGACTTCATCACCTCGACGCCGACCGCCTGCTTCTTCACGCCGTCGGTGAAGGCGCGCGCCACGTCGAGCGCGACGTCGGCCTCGAGCAGCGCGCGGCGCACTTCGCGCAGCGCCGCGTCGACGTCGGCTTCGCGAGAGCGCGCCGCGCCGGGTGAGGCGGTCGAGAATGCCGCCAAGTTTTTCCGACAGTGAGTTCGAACATTTTTCGTCCAAGAGCGGCCAGTCTTGCGACGGGCCTATGCCTCAAAACACAATTTGCGCCCGAGGGCGCATTGCGCTGTCGGGCGGGGGCCTCCGGCCTCTTAAGGACCGGGCGGCGGAACTTGGCATTTCAGTCTTTAGCAAGAGCGGGCGGAACCTAGGGTCGGGGCGCTATCAAGTCAAGGCGTGAGCGGACCTGCGCTACATTGGCCAATTCCGCCGCCAGAAAATCGTGCGTCATGGCCGCCGCGCGCGCAGCGGCATCGGCGTTATAGCGCAGCCAATGGCCGAAATAGCGCGGTGCCATAGATGCCGGCGTCGGGATAGTCGAAGTCATGATAGGCCTCGGGAAAAACCGTCAGCTTGACCGGCAGGGCCATTGCCGTCCTGCCGCTGCATCATGCGCCGGCATTCCGCCGCCAGCGACCAGTCGTCGAGCTCGCCGATGAGGATGAGCGTCGGGAACGGCGAACTCGTCCGTGGCCGCGCTGCACATCGGGTAATAGGCGACCGCGGCCTTGAATTTCAGACCGTCCTCGACGTCGAAGAGTTTGGCCGGCTGCGCGGATGCGATCTCCAGCGCGACGATGCCGCCTTGCGAATAGCCGACCACGGCAATCCGCCTGCGGATCGACGAAGGGAAGCTTCGACAAATAAACCAATGCGCCCAACGCATCCAACTGCGCGGTCGAATTTCGGCCATTCCGTGCAAGCTTGCTTGATGCCGCGCGTCGTGAAGCTGTCGACCATCAGCGTGACATAGCCCCAGCGCGTGAATTGCTCGCTATCCTGTTTGCGGCGCTGCGCCGTGAGGCCGCCGCAGCCGTGCAGATGCACGATCGCCGGGAACGGGCCGGCGCCGCAGGCTTCGACAGATAGCCCTGGATCTTTTCCGCCGGCGGGCGTTTGATCGGTTCGCCGCGTTCGCGCGCAAGCCGCTGCTGCAGCGAGCCGACGAGATAGCGCGCGCTGTCGAAGGTCACGATCTCATCGGCTGCGCAAAGGGCCGGGGCCGCCAGTAATCCCGCGACGATAACGATGCCGCGGCAGAGGCCGTTCACGATCCCAACTCGTAGCTCACCGTCACCACCACGCGCAGCGTCTGCTCGCCGGCGGCGATGGCGGTCGCCGCCGCCGGCGCGCATCGCCGCGAAGCCGGCGGCGGCGCCGACGCGCCTTCTTCCGAGATCGCGACCACGCGGCCGACTTGCATGCCGGCGGCATGGGCATAGAGCTCGGCCTTGCGGTGGGCATCGGCGATGGCCGCGCCGCGCGCCTGATCGAGCAGCTTGCTCTCGTTCGACACACGAATTCGATGCCCGACATTTCATTGGCGCCGGCGGCGATGGCGCGGTCGAGCACCGCGGCCAGTTTGCTCTATGTCGCGGACCTTGACGGTGATCTGGTTGTTGACCTGAAACCGATGAGGCGCGCGGCGCCGGTCTTGTTCGGATCGTATTGCGGCTGCAGCGACAGCGAGGTGGTCTGCACGTCGCGGTCGGCGATGCCGCTATCTTTGATCGCCGCGAGCACGACGTTCATGTCGCGCGGCATTGGCGTCGCTCGCCGCTCTCGCGGTCTTGCCCTGGCTGGAGACGCCGACGCGGATCACCGCGTTATCGGGCACCGCCGCCACCGTCCCTTCGCCGGTGACGGTCACCAGCCTGTCGAGTTTTTCGGCGGCTTGCGTCGCGACCGGCGCGAGCGCTACGGCGGCGATTGCGAAAGCACAGAACAGAACGCGCGATATCGGCATCGTCTTATCACCTTCACTTTATAGGAACGTACACATTGACCACCAGATTGTCGGCGGGAGCCGTCACCGGGTCGGTGACGTATTCCTCGATGAACAGTTCCTTGGCCTCGAGATGCTTGTCGTCGAGATAATTGGTAATCGCCTCATACGTCGAATCCATGGCATCGTAGGAGCCGCGGTGGACGAATTGCAGCGCCTTGCCGGACGGCGCCTGGCCGATGGCGATGTCGCCTTTCGGCGGATTTTCCGGCGCCGCCGCGATCGGCAGCGCGGCCTCGAACGAAAAACCGGTGTCGTCGGTCTCGGTGTAGATGGTCATGGCCGGTCCGGCCGGTTTGATGCCCTGCTTGTCGATATATTCGTTGAGCGACTTGAAGGCGTCGACCAGCGTATCGAAGGCGGCGTCCCAATGGCTGTGGCCTTTCAGGTAGATGATCGTGCGCTCGGGCAGCGTCACTTCCTTGCCGAAGGCATCGCCCGGCTTGAGCGGCGCCGGTGCATCGATCCCCGGTGGCGGCGGCGCGGCGTCTTGCGCGCGCGCCGGGCCGGCGGCGAAGGTGAGAGCGAGCAGGGTCGGCGCCAGCCAGCGCATGCGCGACATCAGGGTTCTCCGCCGTGCCGACGCGGCGATCGCGGCAATGGCCGGCATTCTAGCATAGGCCCTTGGCCAATCGGCGTTTATTCGCCATATAAACCGGGCGGAAGGCGGGCGGAAGCCCGCTCTCGACCGAACGCAAAGGCGATGATGTGGGCGCGCTTGCCAACCAATCTTTTGTGAAAATGAACGGCATCGGCAACGAAATCGTCGTGGTCGATCTGCGCGCAGCGCTGGCGGCGCCATCGCACCCGAGGAGGCGCGCGCGGCGGCGTCGCCGCAAGGCGCGCCCTACGATCAACTGATGGCGCTCTATCCGCCGCGCACGCCCGGCACCGAGGCCTTCATCCGCATCTACAACAATGACGGCTCGGAAGCCGGCGCCTGCGGCAACGGCATGCGCTGCGTCGCCGATCTGGTGGCGAAAGAGAACGGCAAGAGCGCGCTCACGTTCGAGACCACCGCCGGCATCTTGAACTGCTGGAAGGGCGCCGACGGCCTGTTCACGGTGGACATGGGGCCGCCGCGCTTTGCCTGGAACGAGATTCCGCTGGCGGAAGAATTCCGCGACACCCGCGCCATCGAATTGCAGATCGGGCCGATCGACGCGCCGGTGCTGCATTCGCCTTCGGTGCTCAACATGGGCAATCCGCACGCGATCTTCTGGGTCGACGACGTGAACGCCTACGATCTGCACCGCTTCGGGCCGCTGTTGGAGAACCATCCGATTTTTCCCGAGCGCGCCAATATCACGCTGGCGCATATCGTTTCGCGCGAGCACATCGTCATCCGCACCTGGGAGCGCGGCGCCGGCCTGACCAAGGCCTGCGGTTCGGCCGCCTGCGCCGCCGCGGTCGCCGCCGCGCGGCTCAAGCGCACCGAGCGCAAAGTGAGGGTGACGCTGCCGGGCGGCGAACTCACAATCGAGTGGCGCGCAAGCGACAATCACGTGCTGATGACCGGGCCGGTCGAGTTCGAATTCGCCGGCAAATTCGATCCCGCTTTATTTAAGGCGGGCGCCGCATGAGCATCGACATCCGCACCTTCGGCTGCCGGCTCAACATCGCCGAGTTGGAAGCGATCCGGCGCGCGGCGGGCGAGCGCGACGAGGTTGTCGTGAACACATGTGCGGTGACGGCGGAAGCGGTGCGCCAGGCGCGCCAGGCCATCCGCCGCATCAGGCGCGAGCGGCCGGACGCGCGCATCGTCGTCACCGGCTGCGCGGCGCAGACCGAGCCGGCAACCTTTGCCGCCATGCCCGAGGTCGACCGCGTCCTCGGCAACCAAGAAAAGCTCGACCCGCACTTCTGGCCCGGCGATGGCCGGCGCGTCGCCGTCGGCGACATCATGGCGGTGAAACGTCATGCGGCGCCGGTTATCGATCATCTCGAGGGCCACACGCGCGCCTTCCTGCAGGTGCAGAACGGCTGCGACCACCGCTGCACCTTCTGCATTATTCCGTTCGGGCGCGGCAATTCGCGCTCGCTGCCGGTGGACGATTGCGTGGCGCAGGCGCGCCGGCTCGCCGCGCGCGGCTATCGCGAACTGGTGCTCACCGGCGTCGATATCACCAGTTACGACGATGGCGGTGCGCGGCTGGGCGCGCTGGTCAAGCGCATCCTGAGAGACGTGCCGGAGATCGCGCGGCTGCGGTTGTCCTCGATCGACTCGGTCGAAGCCGACGCCGATTTGCTCGATGCGCTGGCCAACGAACCGCGGCTGATGCCGCATCTGCATCTGTCGCTGCAATCGGGCGACGATCTCATTCTCAAGCGCATGAAGCGCCGCCATACGCAGCGCCAGGCGGTCGCGTTCTGCGCGCAGGTGCGCGCCTTGCGGCCGGACGTGGCCTTCGGCGCCGATATCATCGCCGGCTTCCCGACCGAGAGCGAGGCGATGTTCGCGCGCTCGCTCGATCTGGTCGATGAATGCGGGCTGACGCAACTGCACGTGTTTCCGTTTTCGCCGCGGCCCGGCACGCCGGCCGCGCGCATGCCGCAGCTCGACCGCGCGCTGATCAAGGAACGCGCGCGCGTCTTGCGCGACAAGGGCGAGGCGGCGTTGCGCGCGCATCTTGCCGCCCAAGTCGGCGAGCGGCGAATGGTGCTGACCGAACGCGGCGGCGTCGGCCACACCGAGCAGTTCACCGCGGTGCGGCTCGCCGCGCCGGTCGAGCCCGGCGTGTTCCTCGATCTGACAATGGCTGGCCACGACGGCCGGCAGTTGCTGGCGGCTTAGCGCACGATCCCGAAAAGTGGGAACCGGTTTTCGGGTAAGATCGTGCGCAAATAGAATTGAGGGCATGGCATGAACGCGAACGATCACCTGATATCCACCGTCGAGCAGCTCGAAGCGCTTTACGGCGAAAAAAATCCGAACTCGATCGTCAAGGAGATCGACCACATCAACGGCAGTTACCGCAAATTGATCGAAGCGGCGCCGTTCGTGGCGGTGGCGACCGGCGGACCGGAAGGCCTCGACTGTTCGCCGAAAGGCGACGCGCGCGGCTTCGTGCGCGTCCTCGACGACAAGACGCTCGCCATTCCCGACCGGCCGGGCAACAACCGCCTCGACGGTTTCCGCAACATCTTGCGCGACCCGCGCATCGCTTTGCTGTTTCTCATTCCCGGCATTGGCGAAACCCTGCGCGTCAACGGCCGCGCCTCAATCACGATCGAGCCCGAGCTGATGCAGAGCTTCGCTGTCAACGGCAAGCTGCCGCGCTGCGTTCTGATCGTGCACGTCGAGACCGCCTATTTCCATTGCTCGAAGGCGATCGTGCGCTCGAAGCTCTGGGACGAAGCGACTAAAATCGATCGCAAGAGTTTGCCGTCAACCGGAACGATCGTTGCCGAGCTGAGTCAAGGCAAACTCGGCGGCGAAAAATACGACCGCGAGGCGCCGGAGAGGATCAAGGCGCAGTTGTATTGAAATTCAGTTCGGCCCCGTACCCGGGTCCAGCCTTCGGCTGGCCCGAGCACAGGCTCCAGCGGGGACCCAGGGCGGCAATTACCGAGTCTGTACTTGTAATTCTGGATTCCCGCTTGCGCGGGAATGAACGGAGTTTGTCTCGCCGCCCCAGCCGCACGCGCTAAACGCCTCGCGCATATGCGCCGGCACCGGCGCAGTAACGACGACCGCCGGCTTGTTCTTGGAAATCGGCACCACGATCTCGCGCGAATGCAGGTGCAATGGCGGTCCGCCCGACGCGCGGCGCGCGCCCGTAAATATTGTCGCCCAGGATCGGCCAGCCCATCTCGGAACAATGAACGCGCAATTGATGCGTCCGTCCGGTCAGCGGCTCGAGCGCGAGCCAAGTGAGGCCGTCGCCGCGCCCCATCACCTTCCACGTCGTCACCGCCGGCGCGCCGTGCGGGTCGGGCTTCATCCACCAGCCGCGCGTCTCGTCGAGTTTGCCGAGCGGAATGTCGATTCGGCCCGCGTCGCCGTCCACCGCGCCCTCGACCACCGCCCAATAGGTCTTGCCGATCTTGCCCTGCTTGAACAGCTTGCCGAGCAAAGCGAGCGCCTTGCGGTGGCGGCCGAGCACCAGGCAGCCGGAGGTGTCCTTGTCGAGCCGGTGCGCCAGCGCCGGGTTGCGCGGCAGGCCGAAGCGCAGCGCGTCGAAATGGTCCTCCAGGCTCTCGCCGCCTTTCGGCCCGCGATGCACGGCAAAGCCCGCCGGCTTGTCGATCACCAGCATCAGCCCGTCGCGGTAGAGCAGGCGGCCAAGCATCTCTTCCGGTGTCATTCTTTCACCGTCATTCCGGGGCGCGAACTAAGTTCGCGAACCCGATCAGACCCTTGCGCCTAATTTCCATCTGGACGCTAAGCGTCGCCCGGAATGACAGAAAAGCATCGTGGCTTCCGGTGTCATGCTGAAACGGCTATCACGGGCGCGACATGAACGACAGCACCCCAAAAAGCTGGTGGAAACGCTTGAGCGGCGGGCTCAAGCGCACCTCGTCGGCGCTCGGCACGGCGATTTCCGACCTGGTGAGCAAGCGCAAGCTCGACGCCGATATGGTCGAGGAGCTGGAACACGAATTGATCCGCGCCGATCTCGGGCCGGAATTCGCCGCCCGCATCGCGGCGGCGCTCGCCGAAGGCCGCTTCGACAAGGCGATCGCGCCCGACGAGGTCAAGGCCGTGCTCGCCGGCGAGATCGAGAAGGTGCTTGGCGCCCGTGGCCAAGCCGCTGGAGGTGACGGCCAAGCCTTTCATTGTTCTGGTCGCCGGCGTCAACGGCTCCGGCAAGACCACCACCATCGGCAAGCTCGCTTCGCCAAGTTTCGCGACGAGGGCAAGAGCGTGATGATGGTGGCGGGCGACACCTTCCGCGCCGCGGCCATCGATCAATTGAAGATCTGGGGCGAGCGCACCGGCGCCACAGTCAAAGCGAGCACGCCCGGCGCCGACGCTGCGAGCCTTGCCTTCGACGCGCTCACCGCCGCCAAGACGGAAAATATCGATGTCGTCTTGGTCGACACCGCCGGCCGCCTGCAGAACCGCAGCGAACTGATGGGCGAGTTGGAAAAGATGGTGCGCGTCATGCGCAAGGTGGAAGCGGCGGCGCCGCACGCGGTTCTGCTGGTGCTCGATGCGACCGTCGGGCAGAACGCGCTCAGTCAGGTGGACATCTTCGGCAAGATTGCGGGCGTGACGGGACTGGTGATGACCAAGCTTGACGGTACCGCGCGCGGCGGCATCCTGGTGGCGATTGCGGCACGCTTCGGCCTGCCGGTGCATTTCATCGGCGTCGGCGAGGGCGTCGAGGATTTGGCGCCGTTCACCGCGCGCGATTTTGCCCGGGCCGTTGTGGGGTTGGATTAAATCCGTCATTCCGGGTTCCCTCGCTTCGCTCGGGCTCCGGAATGACAAAGCAGATGGTACACGCTAGACAACGCCCATGGCCGGCAAGAAACAACTCAATCCCATTCTCAAACTGGTGCTCGATATCGGGCCGCTGGTCTTGTTCTTCGCCGCCAATTCCAAATTCGGCATTTTCGCCGCCACGGCGTCGTTCATGGTGGCGGTGCTGATCGCGCTTGCCGTGTCCTACGTGCTGACCCGCCACATCGCGATCATGCCGGTGGTCACCGCGGTGATCGTACTGGTGTTCGGTGGGCTGACGCTGGTGCTGCACGACGAGACTTTCATCAAGCTCAAGCCGACCATCATTTACGTCTTGTTCGGCGGCACGTTGCTCGGCGGGCTTCTGCTCGGCAAGCCGCTGCTCGGCGTCGTGTTCGATTCGATGTTCCACCTGACCGACGAAGGCTGGCGCAAACTCACCTGGCGCTGGGTGTATTTCTTTTTCGCGCTGGCCGTTGCCAACGAAATCGTCTGGCGCACGCAGACGACCGATTTCTGGGTGAGCTTCAAATTGTTCGGGGTGGTGCCGCTGACGTTTGTGTTCGGCGCGCTGCAGATGCCGCTGATCAACAAATACAGCGTCGAGCGCAAGCCCTAGCGCGAGGCCGTCTTCGCCGTCGCCTTGGCGATTTCCGGATCGATCACCTGGGCGAGGTTGTCGGCGGTCACCGGCCCGACCAGCTTGTAGGCGATGGCGCCGTCGCGGCCGATCACATAGGTCTCCGGCACGCCATAAACGCCCCAATCGATCGAGGTGCGGCCGCTGGCGTCGACGCCGACCGCGACAAACGGATTGCCGTAGCGGTTGAGGAAGCGCCGCGCATTGTCGGTCGGATCCTTGTAGTTGATGCCGACCAGCCGGATGCGCTTGTCCTTCGACAATTTCTCCAGGAACGGCACTTCTTCGGCGCAGGGGATGCACCAGGACGCCCAGACATTGACCAGCGTCACTTCGCCCTTGAACGCCGCGTTGGACAGGCCGGGCACCGGTTTGCCGTCGCGGTTGAGGCCGGCGAGCGCCGGCAATTCGGTCTTCGGCGCTTCGCGGCCGATCAGCGCGGAGGGCAGGCGGGACGGATCGCCGGCTGCCGAGCCGGACCAGGAACAGAGCGGCCAGCGCCAGAAAGGCGACCAGCGGCAGCAGCACCAAAATGTTGCGCCGCGTCTTGTTGGTGCCTTCGCTTTCGTTTGACGTCGTGCTCATCGGTCGCTCTTGCGCTCGGAGCGCCGCGTCACCCCGCGCTCCTCGAGATCGCCGAGGATGCGCCGCTGCGCCGAGTAATCGAGAACGACCCAGGCGACCAGCGCCGCCACCACGAACGCCGTCACCGCATAGGCGGCAACGATGAAATCGGCATGCGGCCCGAGATTCATGAGCGCGCCTCGGCTATTTCCTGCGCCTGGATGATGCGCATGGAGCGCACGCGCCGGCGCAGGATTTCGTTGCGCATGGCGGCGAAATGCAAGGTGAAGAAGAGAAACGTAAACGCCACCGCCATGATCAGCAGCGGCCACAGGATCGACGGATCGATTGCCGAGCCGCCCATGCGCACGATCGAGGCCGGCTGGTGCAGCGTATTCCACCAGTTGACGGAGAATTTGATGATCGGGATGTTGACCGCGCCGACCAGCGTGAGCACCGCCGCCGCGCGCGAGCCGCGGCCGGGATCTTCCGCCGTCCAGTACAGCGCGAGCACGCCGAGATAGAGCAGGAACAGCACCAGCACCGAGGTGAGCCGCGCGTCCCACACCCAATAGGTGCCCCAGGTCGGGCGGCCCCAGAGCGAGCCGGTGACCAGGCAAATGAAGGTGAAGGCGGCGCCGATCGGCGCGGCCGCCTTGGCGGCAACGTCCGCGAGCGGGTGACGCCACACCAGCGTGCCCAGCGCGGCGACGCTCATCACGCCCCAGCCCATCATGCTCAGCCAAGCCGACGGCACGTGCAGGAACATGATCTTGACGGTGGCGCCCTGCTGGTAGTCGTCGGGCGCGCTGCATGGCGCGCACCAGGCCGACCGCGAACAGCAAAAGGGTAATCGCCGCCAGCCAGGGCAGCACGCGGTTGACCAGCGTCAGAAAACGCGTCGGGTTGGCGAGATCGATGATGCCCATCGGCAGCCTTTTACTTTAGACGCGCCGGGCCGGGCAATGCCGGCCGGCGGCGGATATATGCGTGTTTTCGGGCCCTCAGCGGTTTGATATGAATCATGCGGCGGACCCGATATTTCGCGGCAAAAACGGTCATTCCAGGCCGTGACGCAGGGCCGCGGCGGCCGCCACCGGCCCCAGCACCAGGCTGGCCAGAGATAACGCACAAAGAATGGTAAAAGGTGGGCCGAACGGCGCGGGCCCGACGATGGCGGCATTGGCCGCCGCCACCCCGAAAATCAGCACCGGGATAGTCAGCGGCAGCACCAGCACCGCCAGCAACAGCCCGCCGCGGCGCAGCGCCACCGACAGCGCGGCGCCGATCAGCCCGATGAAGGTGAGCGCCGGCGTGCCGGCGAGCAAAGTCAGCGCCACGGTTCCCATGGCGCGCAGTTCGATATTGAGCATGAGGCCGAGCACCGGCGCGATCACCACCAGCGGCAGAGCGGTGGTCACCCAATGCGCGATGGCTTTCGCCGCCACCGCCAGTTCGAGCGGCATGCGGCCCATCATCAAGAGATCGAGCGAGCCGTCGTCGTGATCGGTGGCAAACAGCCGGTCGAGCGCCAACAGGCTCGCCAGCAACGCGCCGAGCCACAGGATCGCCGGACCGATGCGCGACAAGCAGCGCGAGGTCGGGACCGACCGCGAACGGCATCATGGTGACCACGATCAGGAAGAACAGCGCGCCCATCAGCGCGCCGCCGCCGACGCGAACGGAGAGCCGCATGTCGCGCAGCACCAAAGCGGTAAAAGCGTTCATGCCGGGCCTATTTTCAGTTCGCGC
This sequence comes from uncultured Alphaproteobacteria bacterium, assembly GCA_963739735.1. GTDB lineage: Bacteria > Pseudomonadota > Alphaproteobacteria > Rhizobiales > Xanthobacteraceae > Pseudolabrys. The sequence continues at coordinate 61,405 of CAVUBV010000001.1, forward strand.
GGGCTATCGAGGCCGATCGGCCCGTGCGCGGCGGCGACGATCATGCCGCCGCCGGCGAGATGGCCGCGCATCAGGTGTGCCAGCCGGTCTTGCGATTGCACGTCGAGCGCCGACGTCGGCTCGTCCAACAGCCAGAGCGGCCGCGGCACGGCGACCAGCCGCGCGATCGACAGCCGCCGCCTTTGCCCGGCCGAAAGATAAGCCGCCGGCAAGTTGACGAGATGGTCGAGGTCGACGGCCTGCAACGCGCCATCGGCCGGCAGCGCAATGTCACCCAGATAGCGCATCCAGAACTGCAGGTTCTCGCCGACCGTCAGCGACGGCTTCATGGCGTCGTGGTGGCCGAGGTAATGCGCCTGCTCGGGGATCGAGGTGTCGGGTTCCCCGCCGTCGATTTCCAGCTTGCCGCCGGCGATGTGGACGAGGCCCGCGATCATGCGCAAAAGCGACGACTTGCCGGCGCCGTTGCGCCCGGTCACCACCAAAGCCTGCCCGCCGGACACAGTGAAATTCAGGCCGGCGAAGACTTCGCGCCCGCCCCGGCTGCAAACCAGATTATCTCCCTTGAGCTGCATCAGGCGCGCCTTAACCCGTCCGCGCCGGATGGGGAAGCCATGCCGGCTGCGGAATACCCCGATAATCCGCGCATTTTTCGGCTAGTTCCTTCGTTAATATGGCGTCCGCCGCAAAAAGACCTTATAAGCCCGCCGATACGGCGTTAGCTTAGTGGAATTCGGGCGCAAGTCTCCCCGGCGAGAAAAGCCTTGTCTTGCTAAGAGCTTAGACCGAACCAGTGCCGCTGTCCCGTCCGGGAATGGAAACCTCCGACATGACTTCGCTCGACAGTTTTAGATGCTGCAAGACCCTGCAGGTTGGTAGCAAAAATTTCGCCTATTTCAGCCTTCCCACCGCCGAGAGAAACGGGCTGAAGGGGATTTCCCGCCTGCCGTTCTCCATGAAGGTGCTGCTGGAAAACCTGCTGCGCAACGAAGACGGGCGCACGGTGACCAAGGACGACATCAAGGCCTTCGCCGAATGGCTGAAGACCAAGACCTCGGACCACGAATTCGCTTTCCGCCCGGCGCGCGTGCTGATGCAGGATTTCACCGGCGTGCCGGCGGTGGTCGATCTCGCCGCCATGCGCGACGCCATGAAGGAACTCGGCGGCGACCCCAAGAAGATCAATCCGCTGGTGCCGGTCGATCTCGTCATCGACCATTCGGTGGCGGTGACCTTCTTCGGCAACAACCAGGCGTTCAAGAAAAACGTCGACGAGGAATACCGGCAGAACCAGGAGCGCTACAAGTTCCTGAAATGGGCGCAGCGCTCGTTCGATAATTTCTGCGTCGTGCCGCCCGGCACCGGCATCTGCCACCAGGTCAATCTCGAATATTTGTCGCGCGTGGTCTGGAGCAAGAAGGACAAGGTGAAGGTCGACGGCAAGGGCGCCGCCGTCACCATGGACGTCGCCTATCCCGACACGGTGGTCGGCACCGACTCGCACACCACCATGGTCAACGGCCTGTCGGTGCTCGGCTGGGGCGTCGGCGGCATCGAGGCGGAAGCCGCCATGCTCGGTCAGCCGCTGTCGATGGTGCTGCCCGAGGTGATCGGCTTCAAGCTGTCCGGCAAGCTGAAGGAAGGCGTCACCGCCACCGATCTGGTGCTCACCGTCACCGAAATGCTGCGCAAGCGCGGCGTGGTCGGCAAGTTCGTCGAATTCTTCGGGCCAGGCCTCACCCATCTCACCATCGCCGACCGCGCCACGCTCGGCAACATGGCGCCGGAATACGGCGCCACCTGCGGCTTCTCGCCGATCGACGAAGACACCATCCGCTATCTCAAGGACACCAATCGTCCGGCCGAGACGATCAAGCTGGTGGAAGCCTATGCCAAGGCGCAGGGCATGTTCCGCGTCAAGACCACGCCCGACCCGATGTTCACCGACATCCTCAAGCTCGACCTGAATTCGGTCGAGCCCTCGCTTGCCGGTCCCAAGCGCCCGCAAGACCGCGTGGCCTTGAAGGAGGTCAAGGGCGGCTTTACCGGCTCGATGGACAAGGAATTCGGCAAGAGCGCGGAGATGAAAAAGCGCGTGCCGGTTGCGGGTAAGAATTTCGACCTCGGCCACGGCGACGTGGTGATCGCGGCGATCACCTCCTGCACCAATACGTCCAATCCCAACGTGATGATCGGCGCCGGCCTGCTCGCCCGCAAGGCGGCGGCCAGAGGGCTCACCGCCAAGCCCTGGGTGAAGACCTCGCTCGCGCCGGGCTCGCAGGTGGTCGCCGAATATCTCGAGAAGGCGGGCTTGCAGAAGGACCTCGACAAAGTCGGCTTCAACCTGGTCGGCTTCGGCTGCACCACCTGCATCGGCAATTCCGGTCCGCTGCCGGAGGAGATTTCCGAAGCGGTCAACGAGAACGATCTGGTGGCGGCCGCCGTGCTCTCGGGCAACCGCAATTTCGAAGGCCGCGTCAACGCCGACGTACGCGCCAACTATCTCGCCTCGCCGCCGCTCGTCGTTTCCTACGCCATCGCCGGCTCGATGTATGTCGACGTCGCCAAGGATCCGCTCGGCGTCGATCAAAACGGCAAGAAGGTTTATCTCAAGGACATCTGGCCCTCGAACAAGGAGATCGGCGAATTCGTCGCCAAGAACGTCACCAAGCAGATCTTCGCCAAGAAATACGCCGACGTGTTCAAGGGCGATCCCAACTGGCGCAAGATCGCGGTCAAGGGCGGGCTGACTTACGCCTGGGACGACCGCTCGACCTACGTGCAGAACCCGCCTTACTTCGAAGGCATGCAGAAGCGCCAGCGCCCGATCGAGGACATCGTCGACGCGCGCGTGCTCGGCCTGTTCCTCGACTCGATCACCACCGACCACATCTCGCCGGCGGGATCGATCAAGGAAACGAGCCCGGCCGGCGAATATCTGCGCGACCATCAGGTGCGGCCGAAGGATTTCAACCAATACGGCACGCGCCGCGGCAATCATCAGGTCATGATGCGCGGCACCTTCGCCAATATCCGCATCAAGAACCAGATGGTGCCGGGCGTCGAAGGCGGCGTCACCATCCACTACCCGTCGAAGCAGCGCATGACGATGTACGACGCGGCGATGAAGTACAAAGCCGACGGCGTTCCGCTGGTCATCTTCGCCGGCAAGGAATACGGCACCGGCTCCTCGCGCGACTGGGCCGCCAAGGGCACCGTGCTGCTCGGCGTGCGCGCGGTCGTCACCCAGTCGTTCGAGCGCATCCACCGCTCCAACCTGATCGGCATGGGCGTGATGCCGCTGGTATTCGAGGAGGGCACGTCCTGGCAGTCGCTCGGCATGAAAGGCGACGAACAGGTAACCATTCGCGGCCTGCATGGCGATCTTAAACCGCGCCAGCGGCTGATCGCGGAAATCGTCGCCGGCAACGGCACACTCAAGCGCGTGCCGCTGATCTGCCGCATCGATACGGTGGACGAGCTGGACTACTTCAAGAACGGGGGCATTCTGCAATACGTGTTGCGCCATCTGGCCGGTTAACCGGCCGTTTGGCGCGGCCCACGCCATCAAGAACCACTCACCGTGAAGTGAGTGGCGGGTGATCGGCGGGGCGCTTTATATGATGCCGCGCTGGGCAGGGGGATCGTGGTATCGACATGAACTATCGCCACATCTTCTTTGCGGCCGCGCTCATCTGCACCGCCTCGCTGACGCCGCCGCCGGCCAATGCCGGCGAGCCGCGCGCGGTCGTGGAATTGTTCACCAGCCAGGGCTGCTCGTCCTGCCCGCCGGCCGACAAGCTGATGGGCGAACTGGCGCGCGACCCGACGCTGGTCACCATGAGCCTGCCGGTCGACTACTGGGATTATCTCGGCTGGAAGGACACGCTCGCGCTGCACGGCCATTCGGTGCGCCAGCACGCCTATTCGATCGCGCGCGGCGACCGCGAAGTGGCGACGCCGCAGGCCGTGGTCAACGGCGTCGTCGCCGTGGTCGGTAGCGACAAGGCGGCGATCGAGCGCGCCATCGCGATGACCCAGCGGCAAGACGCGCCGCTTGCCGTGCCGGTGACGGTTTCGGTTTCCGGCGGCAAGGTGACGGTGAACATCGCGGCGGACAAGGGTCAGCACGGCAGCGCCGAAGTCTGGCTTTGCCCGATCACCGGCAAGGCGCAGGTCGCCGTCGGCCGCGGCGAAAACCGCGGGCATACGCTCGCCTATTACAACGTGGTGCGGCGCTGGGTGAAGCTCGGCGAATGGAACGGCCAGGCGGAAACTTTCAGCGTGCCGGTGGCCAGTCTGCCCGATGCGGAATTTTCCCTGCAGGACATCGACCGCGTGTCGGTGATCGTGCAGAGCGGCGCTGCCGCCAAGCCGGGCCTCATGCTGGGCGCGGCAACCGCCAGCCTTCACTGATTTCGCAATTCGTCCCCACAAAAAAATCGGGCCGGCGACTAGCCGACCCGAAGACTTAGGGGATTGAACCGTACGCGGTACTCAACTGGCCCGGTCGGCGGAGCCCCGGGGGGCTGGGGGGCTGAGGAATCCGGAGCTCGAACCGGACCGGGCCTTTGAGGCAACGCTGCACTTATCCCAACCCAGCGTGACCGGCGATTGACGGAAATAGGGCGTTATTGTGGGGGGCCTAACGAGTTCGTGATCGTTGGCGGCCGTTTTTGCCCGTTTCTCCGGCAATTGCCGCCAAAATGAGGCTCTTGCCGTCGGCGCGGCCCGGCGCGATCATCGTCTCAACAAAAGGAGGCGCCGCATGACGTTCGGTTCCGGCGAAATCGATCCCAGCCAGTCCCTCGGGGGCGGCGCCCCGGCACAGCGTGCCCCCGCCCCCGTTCTCCAAGTCACCTTCAGCCGCCGCGAGCTCAAGCGCATTCTCGATCTCTACGGCCGCAAGGTCGCCGCCGGCGAATGGCGCGATTACGCCATCGACTTCCTGAAGGACCGCGCGGTGTTCTCGGTGTTCCGCCGCGCCTCGGAAGTCCCGCTCTACCGCATCGAAAAAAATCCCAAGCTGTCGCGCCGCCAGGGCGCCTACAGCGTGATCTCGGCGACCGGCCTGATCGTGCGCCGCGGCCACGAACTCGACCGCGTGCTGCGCTCGATCGATCCGCTGGCGCTGGTGGTGAATTAACGCCCTTGCGTTCAGTGCAGGTTTTCGTTTGGCGGCCCGCCGCCGGGCACGGCGTCACGCTCCGGCGGCGAAGTGGTCGCTCCCGGACCCAGGGCGAGCTGCATCAGCGGCGTATCGAGCCAGCGGCCGAATTTCCAGCCGATATTGCGCAAGTTGCCGGCGTCGGTGAAGCCGCAGGCGCGATGCACGCCGATCGACGCCGCTTGATCCGAGTCGCCAATCACCGCGATCATCTGCCGGTAGCCGAGCGCGGTGCAGACCTCGATCAGCTTCAATAGCAGGATCTTGCCGATTCCCCGCCGCTGCATATCCGGGGCGACATAGACCGAATTCTCCACCGTGAAGCGATAGGCCGGCCGCGTCCGGTAGAGCGACGCGTAGGCATAGCCGGCCACGGCGCCGTCGATCTCGGCGACGAAATAGGGAAATTTGCCGTCGAGCAAAGCCTGCATGCGCCGGCCCATTTCGGCCTCGTCCGGCGGCGTCAATTCGAACGATGCCGTGCCGCGTTCGACGGCATGCGCGTAAATGCGGGTGATGGCCGGGATATCGGAAGGTTTGGCGGGGCGGATGGCGACGGTCATGCGTGTCGAATGCTAGCAAAACAAAACGCCCGGACACTAGGCCCGGGCGTTTGAGATTTCATTATTTTGCGCCGCTTAGCGCCGGTCGCCCATAAAGCGCAGCAGGAACAGGAACAGGTTGATGAAGTCGAGGTAGAGCGTCAGCGCGCCCATCACCGCCTTGCGGCCGGAAACGGTGCCGTCGTCGTTGGCGCTGTACATCTCCTTGATCTTCTGGGTGTCCCAGGCGGTCAGCCCGGCGAAGATCAGCACGCCGATCGCCGAGATGGCGAAGTCGAGCCCGGTGCTCTTCAGGAACATGTTGACGATCATCGCCAGGATCAGCCCGAACAGGCCCATCACCAGGAACGAGCCGATCGGCGAGAGATCGCGCTGCGTGGTGTAGCCGTAGAGGCTCAACGCGCCGAACGAGGCCGCCGAGATGAAGAAGGTACGGGCAATCGAGACCTGCGTGTAAACGACGAAGATCGACGTCAGCGCGAGACCCAACAGGCCAGCGTAGATCATGAACAGCCCGAGCGCCGTGCTCGGCTGCAGCGTGTTGATGCGGAAGCTGAGGAAAAACACCAGCCCGAGCGTCACCAGCATGAGCAAGATCGGCGTGAAGCCGCCGAGTATGGCCTGTCCAAAAGGTGTCACGCCGGTGATGCCGCCGGCCGTGATGTGAATGGCGTCACCGCCGGCAAGTTGGAATGCAACCAATGACACGACGCCGGTGAGCGCGACGCCGGAGGCCATGTAATTGTAGATGCGGATCATGTAGGCGCGCAGGCCTGCATCGATCGCGGCTGCTTGCCCAGCGCCGATGCCGCGGGCAGCTACGTTACGGTCGAAGTCCGACATCGAAGTTCCCTCTCTTTGTCCCGGCTTGCCGCCGGTCACGTTAGGCGCGGCGGCGGATCACCGTCGCGTTGGTGGACTGAATCTAGTGTGGGTATAGCCTCTACGCCAGATATGGCCCGATCATGGCCCGGCAACATTGCCGATCGTTAACAGTCGCGTGGCGCCACTATAGCCGAAACGAACGCTCCGGCGCAGGGGGTGTTGCCGGCACGCGGCGGAATGCCGCGAATTTCACAGATTCCTCAAGATCGGGGCCGGTTTCTGGCCCAAGGCGGTGAAAGTGCCGATAAGCCCTAACACGATCGTGACCGCGAGCGCGGCCAGCGCCGCACCGAGCGCCGGCAGCGGCTGCCAGACGTAGGGCAGGTGCATGAGGTCGGCCACGATCAGCCAGCCGGCGAGCGAGCCGGCGAGCACGCCGAAGGCGGCGGTGGCGCTGCCGAGCAGCAGATATTCGATGGTGTAGGCGGCGAGCAGGCGCAACCGGGTCGCGCCCAGCGTCTTCAGGATCACGGCGTCATAGACCCGGTGACGGTGGCCGGCGGCGAGCGCGCCGCCCAGCACCAGCGCCGCCACCAGGAGCGTGAGCGCGCTGGCGCCGCGGATCGCCAGCACCAGATTGGCGACGATTGCGCCGATCGCGTCCAGCGCGTCCTTCACCCGCACCGCGGTGACCATGGGAAAACTCTCGGCGACCGCGCGCACGATCGCGCCTTCCTCGGCCGGCGTGCCGCCGTCCGAGTAGGTGAGGGTGGCGAGATGGGTCGCCGGCGCGCCGTCGAAGGCGTGCGGCGAAAACACCATGACGAAATTGATGCCGAGGGTTTCCCAGTCGACGGTGCGCATATTGGCGATGCGGCTGGTGATGTTGCGGCCGAGCACGTTGACGGTGACCGGGTCGCCGAGCTTGAGGCCGAGGCCGTCGGCGATCTTCTTCTCGAACGAGAGCAGCGGCGGCCCGTTGTAATCCGGCCCCCACCATTTGCCTTCGACCAGCCGCGAGCCGCGCGGGATCTCGCCGGCGTAAGTGATGCCGCGGTCGCTTTGCAGCACCCAGGCGGCGCCCTCTTTCGGTTTGATGTTTTCCGCCGCAATGCCGTTGGCGGAGACGATGCGGCCGCGCAGCATCGGCACTTCCTCGAGCTTGGCGCCGGGCGCCCGCGTGCGCACGAAGGCATCGAAGCGCGCCGCCTGGTCGGCCGGGATGTCGAGGAAATAGAACGACGGCGCCTTGGCCGGCAGTTCGGCGGTGAATTGCCGGCGCAGATTGCCGTCGATCTCGATCACCGTGACCAAGAGCGCGATGCCGAGGCCAAGCGAGAGCACGACGGTCGCGGTCAGCGCGCCCGGCCGGTGGATATTGGCGACCGCCATGCGCAAGCACGGTCGAGCGCGCGCGCGGCGCCTTGCGGGCGGCCAGCATCAACAGGCTGGCGACCAGCCGCAGCGTGACGAACACGCCGGCGGCAACGATGACATAGACGATGGCGACGCGGCGGTCGTAGGCGAGCACGACGGCAAGCGTGACCAGGACAAGCGCGGCGAGCGCGGTCAGCGCCATATAGATTTTGCGCGGCAGGCGCGGCTGCGGCGCCACCGTGTCGCGGAACAGCGCGCCGACCGGCACGTCATGCGCGCGCCCGAGCGGCCACAGCGCGAAGGTGACCGCCGTCATCAGCCCATAGAGCAGCGCCAGCGCAAGTTCGGCCGGATGCAGCGCCGGCTCGATCGGCAGCGGAATGATGGCGCCGAAGGTCCACGAAATCAGGAACGGCAGCGTCGCGCCCAACACCAGGCCGATGCCGCCGCCGATCGCCGCCAGCATCAGGACTTGCGTGAGATAGATCGCGAACACGCGCCTTCCCGACGCGCCGAGCGCCTTCATGGTGGCGATGGTTTCGCGGCGGCGGTCGAGATGGCTTTTCACCGCATTGCCGACGCCGACGCCGCCGACCAGCAGCGCGGTCAGGCCGACGATGGTGAGGAATTGCGTAAAGCGCTCGACATTGCGCTCGAGCTGCGGCGAGGCGTTGCTGCGGTTGCGGATGTCCCAGCCGGCTTCGGGAAATGCGCTGCGCGCCTGCGCGGTGACCGCCTTGGCCGCGGCATCGCTTGAGTCGTTCTCGGGCAGGCGCAGGCGATAATGCCAGCGCACCAGGCTGCCGGGCTGCAACAGGCCGGTGGCGCGCAGCGCGTCCTGGCTCACCAGCAGGCGCGGGCCGAAGCCGATGCCGCCGGCGAGCTTGTCCGGCTCGCTGGTCAGTATGGCGCGGATTTCGAAACGGGCGCTGCCGACGGTGAGCCGCGCGCCGCGCTCGATACCGAGCCGTGTCAACAAGACCGGGTCGGCGGCGGCGCCGAACACGCCGTCGCGCTGCGCCAAGGCGTCGGCGAGCTTGACCCGGCGGATCGAGCACGGCTTGTCCAAATAGCGGATAGGCGCCGTCCACAGCCTTGATCTCGACCAGCGTCGCCTTGCCGTCAGCCATTCGCGCCATCGCGCGCATGGTGGCGGCGCCGGATAATTTGCCGTGCCGGTCGAGAAACGTCCGTTCGTCCGGCGTAAGCTCCTGCTGGACCAGCGTAAAGGACAGATCGCCACCGAGGATCACCCGGCCTTGCCGCGCCAGTCCGTCGGCCAGGCTGCCGGCGAGCGAGCCCACGCCGGCGATCGCCATGCAGCCGAGCGCGATGCACGTGATGAACACATAGAACCCGCGCAACCCGCCGCGCATTTCCCGCAGCGCGAAACGTAAAGAGAGCCAGCGGCCGCTCTCTCGCCCGCTTGCGAAGGTTGCCGACGGTCACGGCGCGCTCACGCCGTCAATGCGGCCGGAGCGCAGCCGCACGATCCGCCCGCAGCGCGCCGCCAAAGCGGAATCGTGCGTGACCAGCACCAGCGTGGAGCCGCGTTTGGTATGGCCGGCGAACAGAAGATCGATGATCTGCTTGCCGGTGTCCTCGTCGAGATTGCCGGTCGGCTCGTCAGCCACAACGATGGCCGGATTGGGCGCGAGCGCGCGCGCCACCGCCACGCGCTGCTGCTCGCCGCCGGACAATTCGGCCGGATAATGCGCCAGCCGTTCGCCGAGGCCGACGCCGATCAGTTCCTCGCGCGCGCGCTGCTGCGCGTCGGGAACGCCGGCGAGCTCCAGCGGCACCGCCACGTTTTCCAGCGCGGTCATGGTCGGGATCAGATGGAACGACTGGAACACGATGCCGACGTGCCGGCCGCGGAAGCGCGCCAGCGCGTCCTCATCGAGCGCGTTCAAGTCCTCGCCGGCGACCTTGACCGATCCGCTGTCGGTGCGCTCCAGCCCGGCCATCACCATCAGCAGCGTCGATTTGCCCGAGCCGGACGGCCCGACCAGGCCGATTGCCTCGCCGCTGCCTATATTCAGGTCGATGTCTTTCAGGATATGGACGCGGGCCGCCCCCTGCCCGAGCGAGAGATTGACGCCGGCAAGTTCTACAGCGGCTTGCGCTGCCGCCGGCGGCGCCTCGGAAGGTGCTTTCATGGTGTTCTACCGTTCACGACTCCGCACATATGGGGCAAAATCGGCCCGGGTCCAATGGCTTGCCGCATTGGCGCTGGCGGCTTTGGTTTGCGCCATGGCGCCGGCCAGGGCCGCCGACGAGCGGCCGTTCAATATCGTGGTGTTGGGGGATTCGCTGAGCGCCGGCTTAGGGCTCCCGGCGGAGGCGACCTTTCCGGCCAAGTTGGGCCAGGCGCTGAAGGCCAAGGGCATCGCCGCCAACGTGATCAATGCCGGGGTGTCGGGCGACACCGCCTCGGGTGGGCTCGGCCGGCTTGACTGGTCGGTGCCGCAGGGCACCGACGCGGTGATCCTCGAACTCGGCGCCAATGACGCTTTGCGCGGGCTCGATCCGAAACTGACCAAGACGGCGCTCGACGCCATCCTAACCAAGCTCGCGGCGCGCCATATCGCCGTGCTGCTCGCCGGCATGGAAGCGCCGCGCAATCTGGGCGCCGATTATGTGCGCGCGTTCGACGCCATCTATCCGGCGCTTGCCTCGTAGCCATCGCGTCGTCTTTTATCCGTTCTTCCTCGACGGGGTGGCGACCGACGCCAAGCTGAACCAGCGCGACGGCATGCACCCGAACGCCGCCGGCGTCGACGCGATCGTTGCGCGCATGCTGCCGAAGGTCGAGGAACTGATCGCCGCCGCGCGAGCGGCGCGCGGGTTGGGACGATCAGTGACATGCCGCGGCTCTTCACCGGTGTCGAAATCCCCGCCGACGTCGGCCAGGCACTCGGCATGCTGCGCGGCGGCTTGCCCGGCGCGCGCTGGATCGATCCGGAAAACTATCACCTGACGCTGCGCTTTATCGGCAACGTCGACGACATTGTCGCGCACGAAGTCGCTTCCTTGCTCGGCCGCGTCAAGCGCGGCGCCTTCGATCTCCATTTCGAAGGGCTAACCTCGTTCGGCGGCCGCAAGCCGCGCGCGGTGGTCGCCTTGGTCGCGCCGGCGCAAGCCTTGCTCGACATGCAGGCCGAGCACGAACGGCTGATGCAGCGCATCGGGCTCGCGCCGGAGGGGCGCAAATACACCCCGCACGTGACGCTGGCGCGCTTACGCGATTGCCCGAGCCAGGCGGTCGCCGAATATCTTGCCGCGCGCGGTTACTTTCGCACCGCGGCGTTCCACGTCTCGCGCTTTGTGCTGTTTTCCTCGCGCGCCTCGACCGGCGGCGGGCCTTACGTGGTCGAGGCGGGTTATCCGCTCAACTAAGCCGGCGGTGCAATCGTCACGCCGGCCGCAGCAGGCGCGCCTGGACTTCGAAGACACTGGCGGCGATGGCGTGGGTGTCGGCCATCGCCTCGCGCATCAGCGACAGCAGGGTCGAGCGCGGCGGATCGACTTCGCCGACCACGCTGCCGAAATCGAACGAGAGCTCGGCGTCGAACTTGCGCGCGAGCTGCTGCATGCGGTGATTTTCGGCCAGGCAATCCATGCGCAACGACTTGATGCCGCGATTGCGCGCGGTGAGCAGCGTGCGTTGCAGCAGTTCGGTGCCCACGCCGTGGCTCTGCCACGGCTGTTCGATGCTGAACGCCGCCTCCGCCTCGTGCGAGAACAGCGAACCGGTCTGCCGCAGTTCGGCGGCGCCGCGCAGAACGCCGTCGACAAAAAAGCCGTACACAACGGCGTCCAAGCCCTTGGCGGTCGCGGCGTGGCGCACGATCACCTCGTCGGACACCGCGCCGGAAAAGCGCCGGTGGCGGCTTTCGTGGTCGAGGCGCAGCAGATGGTCGCGATAGGCGTCGGTTTCGCCGATCCACAATTTGCGGATGGTTCCACCGCCGGGCAAAAGCTCACTCATCTCGGGTCTCCTTAATTTCGCATCGCCCTGCATCGTCGCTTCCGCGCGCGGGTGGCCGCCGCATTTCGGCGAATCGCCACTGTCCAACCTATATGGTGCAATGCAGCAAAAAGACGACTACTTTCCGAGGCCTGGGACCCAACTCTGCAAAAAGTGCATGGCTAACAATATGTTAATGCACTTTTTTGCGGCAAATGCTGCGTCGTAAGTGCTGCCGCGTTAGCGGGCATTTAGCGGCGCGTCGGTATCCTATGGCCGATTTACAGACGGCGCGGATAACCCTAGTTCTGCCGTCAGCCGCGCCCGCCCCGCCACGCTCTCCGGCGACCTCAGCGCTCGCCTGGTCCGCGATGTCCTAAAGCGTCATGCCCGACACCTTCCGCACGCAATACGCGGCGCTGGTCGCCGCCGGAAAGATTGAGCCCGACCCCGCCCAGGCGGTGTTGGTGGCGCAGCTCGACGCGCTTTCGCACCGCCTCGAGCAGCGGCGCCTCGCGCGCAAATCGTCTTCGCTCGGCTGGTTGTTCAACAAACGCGAACAGGCCGGCCCGGTGCTGAAGGGGCTTTACGTCTACGGCGACGTCGGCCGCGGCAAGACCATGCTGATGGATTTGTTCTTCGCCAGACAGCCCGGTCAAGCGCAAGCGCCGCGCGCATTTCCACGAATTCATGGCCGACGTTCACGAGCGCGTCCGCTATTTTCCGCCACAAGATCAAGCGCGGCGAAATCGAAAATAGCGACCCGATCAGGCTCGTCGCCGACCAGATCGCGGAAGAAACCCGGTTGCTCTGTTTCGACGAATTCCACGTCACCGATATCGCCGACGCCATGATCCTCGGCCGGCTGTTCACCCGCCTGTTCGAGCTTGGCGTCGTGCTGGTGGCGACGTCCAACGTGGCGCCGGACGACCTCTACGCCGACGGCCTCAACCGCTCGCTGTTCGTGCCGTTCATCCATCTGCTCAAACGGCACGTCGATGTGGTGCGCCTGGAAGCGCGCACCGACTATCGCTTGGAGAAGCTTGAAGACGTCGCGGTCTGGTACGTACCGGCCGACGAGGACGCCGAGGTCGCGCTCGACATGGCCTGGCAAAAGCTCACCGGCCTGCTCGAAGGCGAGCCGCGCGACATAGTCTTGCAGGGCCGCGTGCTGCGGGTGCCGGAAGCGGCCATGGGCGTGGCGCGTTTTGCCTTCGCCCAGCTTTGCGAGCAGCCGCTCGGGCCGAACGACTATCTGCGGCTGGCGCGCGAATTCCACACCCTGATCGTCGACAATATCCCGGTGATGGATTACCCGCAGCGCAACGCCGCCAAGCGTTTCATCATCCTGATCGACACGCTCTATGACAACGCGGTGAAACTGGTCGCTTCCGCCGCCGCCGAGCCGGCGCAACTCTATCTGGGACGCGACGGCTATGAGGCGCACGAGTTCAGACGGACCGCCTCGCGGCTGATCGAGATGCGCTCGCAAAGCTATCTCGCGCTGCCGCACGGCGCGCGCTCGGGCGCCGACACCGGCGACACCGGCGGCATCGTTGAGACATAGAAAACCGGATAAGATCGAAACGTCCCGATCCGATAGCTGGGAGGCGCGGCCATGAGCGAGCAAAATCCCACCGTCACACCGCCGCCGGCAGCGCCGCCACCGCCCACCCACAAACGCATGCGCCCGCGTTGCGCGATTTGCGGCAAGGAGGCGCGCGAACCGGCTTTGTTCGGCTCGGTGCGCCCGGCGATCGCCGAGATGATGGCGGCCGAGCATCCGAACTTGACCGCGAACGACACCATTTGCGGCCGGCATGTCAGCGATTACCGCACCCGCTACGTCGCCGGCCTGCTCGAACGCGAGCGCGGCGAACTCTCCGATCTGGAGCGTCAGGTGGTGGAAAGCCTGGCGCGCGAGGAAACCGTCAGCCGCAACGTCGAAGCGGCCTGGGACAACCGCCGCACCACCGGCGAGAGAGTCGCCGACCTGGTCGCCGATTTCGGCGGTAGCTGGACCTTCATCGGCACGTTCTTTTTCGTGCTGGTGGTGTGGATGGCGTTCAATGTCTGGGCGACCACGCGCACCGTCTTCGATCCCTATCCGTTCATCCTGCTCAATCTGGTGCTGTCATGCCTGGCCGCCATCCAGGCGCCGATCATCATGATGAGCCAGAAGCGGCAGGAGGCGAAGGACCGCCTGCGTTCGGAAAACGACTACCGGGTTAATCTCAAGGCCGAGCTCGAAATCCGTAACCTGCATGAAAAAATGGACCATCTGATCAACCGGCAATGGGAGCGGCTGGCGGAAATTCAGCAGATCCAACTCGAGATCATGCAGGACATGGCGCAGCGCAAGCGCTGACGCCGCCGACAGAATTTCGCGCCGCCGCGCCCGCGCAATTTGCCCTGGACTCAGGCGCGTGTGTCTGGTGGTATAATGTATACACGATCGGCTTAAGTACACGACCGTATTGCTGCAATACAGCAAACTCGATAAGTCACGCTTGGCCGCGTTCCGCGGCTCCAGCAAATCCGAGAGTTTCCCACCATGGCGCGAAACAAAATTGCGTTGATCGGCGCCGGTCAGATCGGCGGCACGCTCGCCCACCTCATCGGCCTTAAACAGCTTGGCGACGTCGTGATGTTCGACGTCATGGAAGGCGTCCCGCAGGGCAAGGCGCTCGACATCGCCCAGTCCTCGCCGGTCAACGATTTCGACGCCAAGTTCCTCGGCACCAACAGCTACGAGGCGATCGAAGGCGCCGACGTCTGCATCGTCACCGCCGGCGTGCCGCGCAAACCGGGCATGAGCCGCGACGATCTGCTCGACATCAATTTGAAGGTCATGGGCCAGGTCGGCTCCGGCATCAAGAAATACGCGCCCAATGCCTTCGTGATCTGCATCACCAATCCGCTCGACGCCATGGTCTGGGCGCTGCAGAAATCCTGCGGCCTGCCGCAAGCCAAAGTGTGCGGCATGGCCGGCATGCTCGACTCGGCGCGCTTCCGTTATTTCCTCGCCGACGAATTCAACGTCTCGGTGGAAGACGTCAACGCCTTCGTGCTCGGCGGCCACGGCGACACCATGGTGCCGCTCACCCGCTATTCGGCGGTGGCCGGGATTCCGGTGCCCGATCTGGTGAAAATGGGCTGGACCACACAGGCCCGCGTCGACGAAATCGTCAAGCGCACGGCCAACGGCGGCGGCGAAATCGTCGCGCTGCTCAAGACCGGCTCGGCCTTCTATGCGCCGGCGGCCGCCGCCATCGCCATGGCGGAAAGCTATCTGCTCGACAAGAAGCGCGTCATGCCCTGCGCCGCCTGGCTCAGCGGCGAATACGGCGTCAAGGATCTCTATGTCGGCGTGCCGGTGGTGATCGGCGCCAAGGGCATCGAGCGCATCGTCGAGATCGAGCTCAACGGCGCCGAACGCGCCATGTTCGAAAAATCGGTCGCGTCGGTGCAGGGCTTGGTCGAGGCCTGCAAGAAGATCTCCCCGACTTTAGCGTGAGCGATTTGAGTGAGTCGTAATAGTGCGTAGTGAGTAGGAGCAGTGAGAAGTGAGATAGCGAAGAGGAGATAGCGGGTTTTACCTAAGGCTCACTACTCACTATCTCACATTTCATTCCACGCTCCCGCAGCCGATGAAATGAGGTTCATGAACATCCACGAATATCAGGCGAAAGCCGTGTTGCGCGAATTCGGCGTTCCGGTGCCGCGCGGGGTGCCGGCGTTTTCCGTCGACGAGGCGCTCAAGGGCGCCAACGAACTCGGCGGTCCGATCTGGGTGGTCAAGGCGCAAATCCATGCCGGCGGCCGCGGCAAAGCCGGCGGCGTCAAGGTGGTCAAATCCGTCGACGACGTGAAGAAGGAAGCCTCGCGCATCCTCGGCTCGACGCTCGTCACCCATCAGACCGGTCCGCACGGCAAGAAGGTCAACCGGCTCTATGTCGAGGAAGGCTCGGCCATCGACCGCGAATTCTATCTGTCGGCGCTGATCGACCGGGAGACCTCGCGCGTCGCCTTCGTCGTCTCCACCGAAGGCGGCATGGATATCGAGGCGGTGGCGCACGATACGCCCGAGAAAATCATGACGTTCTCGGTCGATCCGGCCACCGGCATCATGCCGCATCATGGCCGCCGCGTGGCGCAGGCGCTCAAGCTCACCGGCGATCTCGCCAAGCAGGTCGCGTGAAATCCTGCCCAAGCTTTATGCCGCCTTCACCAACAAGGATATGAGCCTGCTGGAGATCAATCCGCTGGTGGTGACCAAGGACGGCAAACTGATCTGCCTCGACGCCAAAGTCGGCTTCGACGACAACGCGCTCTACCGGCATCCCGACATCGTCGCGCTGCGCGACCTCAGCGAGGAAGACGAGAAGGAAGTCGAGGCCTCCAAATACGACCTCAATTACATTTCGCTCGACGGCTCGATCGGCTGCATGGTCAACGGCGCCGGGCTTGCGATGGCCACCATGGACATCATCAAGCTCTACGGCATGACGCCCGCCAACTTCCTCGACGTCGGCGGCGGCGCCACCAAGGAAAAGGTGGCGGCGGCGTTCAAGATCATCACCTCCGATCCGAACGTGAAGGGCATTCTGGTCAATATCTTCGGCGGCATCATGCGCTGCGACGTGATCGCGGAAGGCGTGGTGGCGGCGGTGAAGGAAGTCGGATTGAAAGTGCCGCTGGTGGTTCGCCTGGAAGGCACCAATGTCGATCTCGGCAAGAAGATCATCGCCGAGTCCAAGCTCAACGTGACGTCGGCCGACGATCTCGACGACGCCGCGCAGAAAATCGTCAAGGCCGTCAAGGAAGCCGCGTAATGGCCATCCTCATCGACAAGAACACCAAGGTTCTCTGCCAGGGCTTCACCGGCAAGAACGGCACCTTCCATTCGCAGGCAGCCCTCGACTACGGCACCAAGATGGTCGGCGGCACGTCGCCGGGCAAAGGCGGCACCAGCCATCTCAATCTGCCGGTGTTCGACACCGTCGCCGAGGCGCGCGAAAAGACCGGCTGCGACGCCAGCGTCATCTACGTGCCGCCGCCAGGCGCGGCCGATGCGATCTGCGAGGCGATCCAGGCCGAGGTCCCGCTCATCGTCTGCATCACCGAAGGCATCCCGGTGATGGACATGGTCAAGGTCAAGCGCGCGCTGTCCGGCTCGAAGTCGCGGCTGGTCGGCCCCAATTGCCCGGGCGTGATGACCGCGGGCGAATGCAAGATCGGCATCATGCCGGGCAACATTTTCAAGCCGGGCTCGGTCGGCATCGTCTCGCGCTCCGGCACGCTGACCTACGAGGCGGTGTTCCAGACCAGCCGTCGAGAATCTGGGGCAGACCACCGCGGTCGGCATCGGCGGCGATCCGGTCAAGGGCACCGAATTCATTGCGGTGCTGGAAATGTTCTTAGGCGACCCGAAGACCAAGTCGATCGTCATGATCGGCGAAATCGGCGGTTCGGCCGAGGAGGACGCCGCGCAGTTCCTCAAGGACGAGGCCAAGCGCGGCCGCAAGAAGCCGGTGGTCGGCTTCATCGCCGGGCGCACCGCGCCGCCGGGCCGCCGCATGGGCCATGCCGGCGCCATCATTTCCGGCGGCAAAGGCGACGCCAATTCCAAGATCGCCGCCATGGAAGCGGCCGGCATCAAGGTCTCGCCGTCGCCGGCGCGAATCGGGAAAACCCTGGTAGAAGTGCTGAAATCCTGATTCAATCCTTGGGTCTTTTGTAGACTTACAGGCGTCATAAATAGAGTTAAAACAGCAGTCCGCCGTTGGATGCCGGTCCCACGGGCCGTCGCCATTAGCGACGCGCCGTTTGAAGCTTCGCAAGGATCAGCCATGTCCCGCCAGGACGCCAATGCCGCCTTCGCCCGCACCTCGTTCCTCTACGGCGGCAACGCCGCCTACATCGAAGACCTCTACGCCAAATACGAGGCCGACCCGCAAGCGGTCGAAGCCGAGTGGCGCGATTTTTTCCAGAGCCTGAAGGAAGACCGCGCCGACGTCGCCAAAAACGCGCAGGGCGCCTCCTGGAAGAAGCCGAATTGGCCGCTGCGTCCGGACGGCGACCTGGTGGCCG
Organism: uncultured Alphaproteobacteria bacterium; assembly: GCA_963739735.1. Classification (GTDB taxonomy): domain Bacteria; phylum Pseudomonadota; class Alphaproteobacteria; order Rhizobiales; family Xanthobacteraceae; genus Pseudolabrys. The sequence goes on from CAVUBV010000001.1 coordinate 79,400, forward strand.
CGCTCGACGGGCAGTGGGCGGAAACCGAAAAGCGGCTGGGCGACAAGATTTCCGCCAAGGCGCAGGGCAAGGGCGTCGAAATTTCCTCGACCGACGTGCAGCAGGCGACGCGCGATTCCATCCATGCGCTGATGCTGATCCGCGCCTACCGCATGCGCGGCCATTTCCATGCCAATCTCGATCCGCTCGGCATCCAGGTGCCGCCGGACGAAGCCGAGCTCGATCCGCGCTCCTACGGCTTCACCGAAGCCGACATGGACCGCCGCATCTTCCTCGACAAGGTGCTCGGGCTCGAATTTTCGTCCATGCGCGAGATCATCGCCATCCTGCGCCGCACCTATTGCCAGACGCTGGGCGTGGAGTTCATGCACATCTCCAATGCCGCGCAGAAGGGCTGGATCCAGGAGCGCATCGAAGGCCGCGACAAGGAAATCAGCTTCACCGTGCAAGGCAAGCGCGCCATCCTCAACAAGCTGGTGGAAGCGGAAGGCTTCGAGAAATTCCTCGACGTCAAATACACCGGCACCAAGCGCTTCGGCCTCGACGGCGGCGAGTCGCTGATCCCGGCGCTCGAGCAGATCATCAAGCGCGGCGGCAATCTCGGCGTGCAGGAAATCTGCCTCGGCATGCCGCATCGCGGCCGGCTCAACGTGTTGACCCAGGTGATGGGCAAGCCGCACCGCGCGCTGTTCCACGAATTCAAGGGCGGCTCGTCGACGCCGGACGAGACGGAAGGCTCCGGCGACGTGAAATATCACCTCGGCGTTTCGTCGGACCGCGAGTTCGACGGCAACAAAGTGCACCTGTCGCTCACCGCCAACCCGTCGCATCTGGAAATCGTCGATCCGGTGACGCTCGGCAAAGTGCGCGCCAAGCAGGACCAGCACGGCGCGACGCCGGACGAACGCACCATGGTGATGCCGCTGCTGATGCACGGCGACGCGGCCTTTGCCGGCCAGGGCGTGGTGGCGGAATGTTTCGGCCTGTCGGATCTCAAGGGCTACCGCACCGGCGGCTCGATCCATTTCATCGTCAACAACCAGATCGGCTTCACGACTTATCCGCGCTATTCGCGCTCGTCGCCTTATCCGTCCGACGTGGCGAAAATGATCGAGGCGCTGATCTTCCACGTCAACGGCGACGATCCGGAAGCGGTGGTGTTCGCGGCGAAGGTGGCGACCGAGTACCGGCAGAAATTCCAGCGGCCGGTGGTCATCGACATGTTCTGCTACCGCCGCTTCGGCCACAACGAAGGTGACGAGCCTTCGTTCACCCAGCCGCTGATGTACCAGAAGATCCGCTCGCATCCGACGACACTGGAAATCTACGGCAAGAAGCTGATCGACGAGGGCGTCATCACCGCGGCCGAAATCGAGAAGATGAAGGCCGACTGGCGCGCCCATCTCGACGCCGAATTCGAAACCGCGGCGAGCTACAAGCCGAACAAGGCCGACTGGCTCGACGGCCGCTGGTCCGGGCTCAAGGCGGCGGGCGCCGGGCTCGAGGATCCGCGCCGCGGCAATACCGGCGTCGACATCGGCGAGTTGCGCGCGATCGGCAAGAAGATCACGGCGGTGCCGCAAGGCTTCCACGTGCACAAGACCATCCAGCGCTTCCTCGACCACCGCGCCAAGGCGATCGACAGCGGCGAGAGCATCGATTGGGCGACCGGAGAGGCGCTCGCCTTCTGCACGCTGCTCAAGGAAGGCAATCCGAGTCCGGCTGTCCGGCCAGGATTCCGAGCGCGGCACCTTCTCGCAGCGCCATTCGGTGCTGTTCGATCAGCAGACCGAGGAACGCCACACGCCGTTCAATCATCTGGGCGAGGGCCAGGCGCGTTTCGAGGTGCTCAATTCGAGCCTGTCGGAAGAAGCCGTGCTCGGCTTCGAATACGGCTATTCGACCGCCGAGCCGAACGCGTTGACGCTGTGGGAGGCGCAGTTCGGCGACTTCGCCAACGGCGCGCAGGTGGTGTTCGACCAGTTCATCTCCTCCGGCGAACGCAAATGGCTGCGCATGTCGGGCCTCGTCTGCCTGCTGCCGCACGGCTACGAGGGCCAGGGCCCGGAACATTCCTCGCGCCCGGCTCGAGCGCTTCCTGCAAATGTGCGCGGAAGACAATATGCAGGTGGCGAACCTCACCACGCCGGCGAACTACTTCCATGCGCTTGCGCCGGCAATTGAAGCGCGAAATCCGCAAACCCCTGATCCTGATGACGCCGAAGAGCCTGCTGCGCCACAAGCGCGCGATCTCGCGGCTCGACGAGATGGGCGCCGGCACCACGTTCCACCGGCTGTTATGGGACGACGCGCAGGCGCTGCCGAACGAGAAGATCAAGCTTGTTGCCGACGACAAGATCCGCCGCGTCGTCATGTGCACCGGCAAGGTTTATTTCGACCTCTACGAGGAGCGCGAGAAGCGCGGGCTATCGACGATATCTATCTGTTGCGCATCGAGCAGCTCTTCCCGTTCCCGACCAAGGCGCTGATATCCGAACTGTCGCGCTTCAAGCAGGCGGAGATGGTGTGGTGCCAGGAGGAGCCGCGCAACATGGGCGCTTATTTCTTCGTCGACGTGTTCCTGCAATGGATCCTCAACCAGATCGGCGCCCAGCACCGCACTTTGCGTTACGCCGGGCGTCCGGCCTCCGCCTCGACCGCGGTCGGGCAGATGTCGAAGCATCTCGCCCAGCTCAAGCAATTTCTGGAAGAGGCGTTGGGGTAATGAATGCCTGTCATGGCCGGGCTTGTCCCGGCCATCCCGATGGCGATGCCGCGATTTGGCAAAGAGGTATGAAAACCATGGCTGACATCCGCGTGCCTACCCTTGGCGAATCGGTCACCGAAGCGACCGTCGGCAAATGGTTCAAACAGCAGGGCGAGGCGGTGGCGGTGGACGAGCCGCTGGTGGAACTGGAAACCGACAAGGTCACGCTGGAAGTGCCGGCGCCCGCCGCCGGCGTGTTGTCCGGCATCGCGGTGAAGCAGGGCGAAACCGTCGCGGTCGGCACGCTGCTCGGGCAAATTACGGATGGCGCCGGCGCCGCCGCGGCGTCCGCCAAAGCCGCGTCGCCCGCCGCCAAGCCGCCGGAAACGCCCAAGCCGGCGCCGGCTCCCGCGGCGTCCGCAATGCCCGTGCCGCCGTCGGTGCGCAAAATGGCGGCCGAAAGCGGCATGGACCCGGCCAAGGTCGACGGCACCGGCCTGCACGGCCAGGTCACCAAAGGCGACATGATGGCGGCGATCGAACGCGCCGCCGCGGCGCCGACCCCAGTCGCCGCCACTGCCGCGGCGGTACAGATGCGGGCGCCGTCGCCGGCCGACGATGCCGCGCGCGAAGAACGCGTGCACATGACGCGGCTGCGCCAGACCATCGCGCGCCGGCTGAAGGACGCGCAGAACACCGCCGCCATGCTGACGACCTTCAACGAGGTCGACATGGGCGCGGTGATGGCCTTGCGCAATCAGTACAAGGAACTGTTCGAGAAGAAGCACGGGGTCAAGCTCGGCTTCATGGGCTTCTTCGTGCGCGCCTGCATCCAGGCGCTGAAGGAAATCCCCGCCGTCAACGCCGAGATCGACGGCACCGACATCGTCTACAAGAATTATTATCACATCGGCGTTGCCGTCGGCACCGAGCGCGGCCTGGTGGTGCCGGTGGTGCGCGACGCCGACCACCTGTCGCTCGCCGGCATCGAGAAGGCGATCAACGATTTCGGCAAGCGCGCGCGCGACGGGCAACTCAAGATCGAGGAGATGCAGGGCGGCACCTTCACCATCTCGAACGGCGGCGTCTACGGCTCGCTGATGTCGACGCCGATCTTGAACGCGCCACAGTCCGGCATTCTCGGCATGCACAAGATCCAGGAGCGCCCGGTGGTGCACGCCGGCAAGATCGAGGCGCGGCCGATGATGTATCTCGCGCTCTCCTACGACCACCGCGTCGTCGACGGCCGCGAGGCCGTCACCTTCCTGGTGCGGGTGAAGGATGTGCTGGAAGACCCGGCGCGCATCGTGCTGGATTTGTAAGCCTCATGCCCTACGACCTCATCGTCATCGGCACCGGCCCCGGCGGCTATGTCTGCGCCATTCGCGCGGCGCAGCTTGGCCTGAAGACCGCGGTAGTGGAAAAGCGCACGACCTTCGGCGGCACCTGTCTGAATATCGGCTGCATCCCGTCGAAGGCGCTGTTGCATGCGTCCGAATTGTTCGAGGAGGCCGGGCACAGCTTCGCGCAAGATGGGCATCGGCGTTTCCTCGCCCAAACTCGACCTTGCGGCGATGATGGCGTTCAAGGACCAGGGCGTCGACGGCAACGTCAAGGGCGTCGAGTTCTTGCTCAAGAAGAACAAGGTCGATGCGTTTTTCGGCGCCGGCCGCGTCGCCGCGCCGGGCAAGGTCGAAGTGACGGGCGCCGACGGCGCCAAGCAGACGCTCGACACAAAATCCATTGTCATCGCCACCGGCTCCGACGTTGCGCGCCTGAAAGGCATCGAGATCGACGAGAAGCGCATCGTGTCGTCGACCGGGGCGCTGGCGCTCGACAAGGTGCCCGAGCATTTGCTGGTGGTCGGCGCCGGCGTGATCGGGCTTGAATTAGGCTCGGTGTGGCGGCGGCTCGGCGCCAAAGTGACGGTGGTCGAATTCCTCGACGGCGTGCTGCCCGGCATGGACGGCGAAGTGCGTCGTCAGGCGCAGCGGCTTTTCGAAAAACAAGGAATGACTTTCAAGCTGTCGTCGAAAGTCACCGCGGTCGATTCTTCCGGCCCGCGCTTGAAGGCGACCGTCGAGCCGGCGAAAGGCGGCGCGGCGGAAGCGATCGAAGCCGACGTGGTGCTCGTTTCCATCGGTCGCGTGCCTTACACCGACGGGCTCGGCCTCGACGAGGCGGGCGTCAAGCGCGACGAGCGCGGCCGTGTCGTCGTCGATCATTACTACGCGACCAACGTACCGGGCGTCTGGGCGATCGGCGACGTGATCGCCGGGCCGATGCTGGCGCACAAGGCGGAAGACGAAGGCGTAGCGGTCGCCGAAATCCTGGTCGGGCAGGCCGGCCACGTGAACTACGACGCCATCCCCAACGTGGTCTACACCTATCCGGAAATCGCCACCGTCGGAAAATCCGAAGAAGAACTCAAAAGCGCCGGCGTCGCCTACAATGTCGGCAAGTTTCCCATGACCGCCAACGGCCGCGCCAAGGTCAACCAGACGACCGAAGGCTTCATCAAGATTCTGGCCGACGCCAAGACCGACCGCGTGGTCGGTATCCATATGGTCTGCGCCGACGCCGGCAACATGATCGCGGAAGCCGTGCTTGCCATGGAATTCGGCGCTTCGGCGGAAGACATCGCGCGCACTTGTCATGCCCACCCGACGCTGCCCGAGGCGGTGAAGGAAGCGGCCATGGCGGTCGCCAAGCGCGCGATCCATATGTGAAACTCTGTCGGCCTCATGCTGAGGAGCGCGGCGAAGCCGCGCGTCTCGAAGCATGGGCCGCCCCATCCTTCGAGACGCGCCCTTTGGGCGCTCCTCAGGATGAGGGCGGATAGGGGATGTGTTTGTCGACTGGCTGCGTAGATTGCCGGGTCAAGCCCGGCAATGACGGCTGAGAGGACGGCGCCTTACTTGCGGCCCTATCACCCATATATGTACCCCCATGCGCCACTGGCTCCGCCCATTTTGGGTTGTCCTCGCCCTGCTGTTTTTGCTGGAAGCTTGGCTATGGGACCATCTCGAGCCCATCGTCGCGCGCACCGTCAATCTCATTCCCTGGGGCCCGCTCAAGGTCCGCCTGGCGCGGCTGATCGACGTGCTGCCGCCTTGGGCGGCGCTGTTCGTCTTCGTCATCCCTTTCATCGTCATGCTGCCGCTGAAATTTCTCGAGGTCTATTTCCTGGCCACGCGCAATTGGCTCGGCGCCATCGGCGTCATCTTGCTGGTGAAACTGCTCGGCGTCGGCATCACCGCCTTCATCTTCGACGTGACGCGCGACAAGCTGTTGCAGATGGCCTGGTTCCGCCGCATGTACGACTGGTTCCTGTGGGCGCGCGATTGGGCGCATGCGCAGACCGACCCGATCAAGCAACGGCTGCGTCGATTGACCTGGCTGCTGAAACCGCAGCGCGCGGGAAAATTCCTGCGCCGGTTAATGCGACTGCGCCGCCGCGCCTATCGCAGCCGCGCGGCTTGACGGGGCCGACACCGCCGCGCGTTAGTGAGCGGCGGCTTCAGCGTGCAGAAGAAAATCGAGCGCGTGCGGCGCCCACAGTCCGAGGCTGGTGAGCGCAAGCCCAGCCAGGCCGAGGAGGCCCGACAGCCAACCGAGCACGACCATGCCGGTGATCACCTGCGCCGAAGCGAGCACGATGCCGATTTGGAAGGCGGCGGAAGCGAATTCATAATTGTGATAACGCGCCATGCCGAGGTCGCGCTTGTGTTCGGCCGCTTGCGCCTTGGCCATGAGTTGTTTGCGGCCTTCGCCGCCCTTGGGGTCATCGTCATAACGCGCCGCGGTGTCGTTCCAGTCCTTGGCGGTCTTGGCGAGCCGCTCCTTGACCGTGGGCTCGGCGGCGCGGTCGGCCTCAATCCGCATATGCTCGGCACCGGTGCGCAGAATGGTGCTGCGGATATGCTTGGCCTGGTAGAAGGCCCACAGGTCGTTGGCTTGCACGTTGTCGGTGATGGCCGCGGTTTGCGCGCTCTTGCCCAGCGTTTCGGAAAACGCCAGGAACAGCGCCAGCACCGAAATCAGCAGCGCGATCTTCTTGTTGCCGCTGTGCGAGGCGTGCTCGGCATGCTCGGCGTGTTCCAGGTTTTCGTGTGCGCTCATCGCCCTCTCCGGAATGAATTCGGCGGCCACGATGATAGCAAAGCGCGGCTTCGCGCAAGGGGCGCAAGGGGCGCCAGGCGCGGTTTGCGACAGTTTTAAGCGCGCGGATGGGCGCTGGCGTAAACTTCCAATAAACGCTCCGAATCGACCGCGGTGTAGATTTGCGTCGTCGACAGCGAGGCGTGGCCGAGCAGTTCCTGAATCGCGCGCAGGTCGCCGCCGCGCGCCAACAGGTGGGTGGCGAAGGAATGGCGCAGCGCGTGCGGCGTCGCCGTGTCGGGCAGGCCGAGCGCGCCGCGCAAAGTGGCCATGGCCAGTTGCACGACACGCGGCGAGAGCGACCCGCCGCGTTGGCCGACGAACAGCGCGCCGTCGTCGGGCAGCTCGAACGGGAAGAGCGCGACATAGTCGGCGATCAGCTTGGCGACCTGCGGCAGCACCGGCACCATGCGCGTCTTGTTGCCTTTGCCGGTGACGGTGATGGCGTCGCCCCCGTCCAAGTCCTTGCGCTTGAGCGACAGCGCCTCCGAGATGCGCAGGCCCGAACCATAGAGCAGCGCCAGTACGGCGGCATCGCGCGCGATGATCCACGGCTCGCGCGCCTCGCCGTCGCGCAGATCGGCGTCGGCAATGCGTTTGGCGGCAGCGATCGCCAGCGGCTTGGGCAAGGTTCTCGCCACCTTGGGCGCGCGCACGGCACTCAGCGCGCCGACTTTACCTTTGCCGTTGCGCTCCAAAAAGCGCGCGAAGGAGCGGGCGCCGGCCAGCACGCGCATGAGAGAACGTCCGCTCAGCCCGTCGCCGCGCCGCGCCGCCATGAAGGCGCGCACGTCTTGCGGCGTCAGTCTGGCGAGCTGCTTGAGCGAAGGGGCGCCGCCCAGGTGGTCGGCCAGGAAGCCGAGGAATTGGCGGGCGTCGCGCGCATAGGCTTCCAGAGTCTTCGGCGACATGCGCTTCTCGTCGCCGAGAAACTTGAGCCAGCGGGCGATTTCGGCCGCAACGTCGGGGGAGGTAAGCGCGCTCATGGCCGGCACAGTGGCACCGCTTTCTTCACCCTTCCTTAAGCGCGCGGAATCGGCCTAGATCAATCGCTATGAGCGCACGCATCGTCGACGTTCTGGTGCCGGTGGCGCTGGACCAGACCTATTCCTACCGGGTGCCGGACGGGCTCGAGCTCAACGTCGGCGACCTGGTCAGCGTGCCGCTGGGCGCGCGCGGGGAAACCATGGGCGTGGTCTGGGCGGACAACCCGGCACCCAATCCGCGCCTGCACAACCGCCTGAAGGACGTGGCGGACAAGCTTGATGTGCCGCCGCTCAAACCTGAACTGCGCAAGTTCGTCGACTGGGTCGCCGATTACACTTTATCGCCGCGCGGCATGGTGCTGCGCATGGCGCTGCGCATGGGCGCGCATCTGGGCCCGGCGCGCGAGCGCGTCGGCGTGCGGCTCGACGGGCCGCCACCGGCCCGCATGACACCGGCGCGGGCGCGCGTGCTGGGTGTTTTCGGCGATGGGCTGACGCGGACCAAGGGCGATGCCGCGCGCGAAGCGGGGGTGAGCGCAGGCGTGATCGACGGGTTGATCGACGAGGGCACGCTGGAAACCGTGGTGCTGCCCGCCGCGCCGCTGACGCGTCCGCCCGATCCGGATTTCCGCAAACCGGAATTATCGCTCGGCCAGCTCGCCGCCGCCGACGCGCTGCGCACCACGGTCGATCAGGGCGGCTATACGGTGACGCTGCTCGACGGCGTCACCGGCTCCGGCAAGACGGAAGTCTATTTCGAGGCGGTGGCGGAAAATATCCGGCACGGCCGGCAGACGTTGATCCTGATGCCGGAAATCGCGCTCACCGCGCAATCGCTCGACCGCTTCACCGCGCGTTTCGGCACGCGGCCGGCGGAATGGCATTCGCAAGTCACCCCGCGCATCCGCGCGCGCACTTGGAGCGCGGTTGCCGCCAACGAAGTGTCGGTCGTGGTCGGCGCGCGTTCGGCGTTGTTTCTGCCTTACGCCGATCTCGGCTTGATCGTCGTCGACGAGGAACACGACCCCGCCTACAAGCAGGAGGACGGTGCGCATTACCACGCCCGCGACATGGCGGTGGTGCGGGGCAACGTCGCCAAGATCCCGGTGGTGCTGGCCTCGGCGACGCCATCGGTCGAATCGGAAGTCAATGCGCGGCGCGGCCGCTACAAACGCATCCATCTGCCCGAGCGCTTCGGCGGCGCGCATATGCCGATGATCGAGGCGATCGACATGCGGCGCGAGGGCCCGCCGCGCGGCCGTTTCATCGCGCCGCGGCTGGCGGAGGCGGTGCAGGTCTCGCTCGAGCGCAAGGAGCAGGCGCTGCTGTTTCTCAACCGCCGCGGCTACGCGCCGCTCACGCTCTGCCGCGCCTGCGGCTTCCGCCTGCAATGCCCGAATTGCGACGCCTGGCTGGTCGATCACCGTTTCCGCAAGCGCCTGGTCTGCCACCATTGCGGCTTCGCCAGGCCGCAACCGGAAACCTGCCCGAACTGCCACGCCACCGAAAGCTTCGCGCCCATCGGCCCCGGCGTCGAACGGCTGGAGCACGAAGCCGCCGAACTTTTCCCCGGCGCGCGCATTCTGGTGCTGTCTTCCGACCTGGTGGAATCGATGGATCGCCTGCGCGCCGAACTCGACGACGTGGCGCAAGGGCCGCTTCGACATCGTCATCGGCACGCAGCTCGTCGCCAAGGGCCATCATTTCCCCAAGCTCAATCTGGTCGGCATCGTCGACGCCGATCTCGGCCTCGGCAATGGCGACCCGCGCGCCGCCGAGCGCACGTTCCAATTGCTGCATCAGGTGGTCGGCCGCGCCGGCCGCGAGGAGGGGCGGGGGCTTGGTTTTTTGCAGACGCATCAGCCCGAGCATCCGGTGATGAAGGCGTTGATCTCCGGCGACCGCGAGGCGTTCTATGACAGCGAAATCGCGCTGCGCGAAAAGACCGGCTACCCGCCGTTCGGCCGGCTCGCCAGTCTGGTCATCACCGCCAATGACCGCCACGGCGCGGAAAGTTACGGCCGCGCGCTGGTCGCCTCCGCTGCCAAGGACGAAACGGTGCGCGTGCTCGGGCCGGCCGAGGCGCCGATCGCGGTGGTGCGCGGCCGCCATCGTTTTCGTGTGCTGGTGAAGGCGCCGCGCGGCTTCGATCTATCGGCCTATTTGCGCCAATGGCTTGCCGCCGCGCCAAAACCGCGCGGCAATGTGCGGCTGGAAGTCGACGTCGATCCGCAGAGCTTTTTCTGAACTTATTCCGGCATCTCAATCAGCCTCGCGTTCGGCTGCAGCAGCACGCAGGCGGCGGCGGCGAAGACCAACGTAAAGCCGATGGTGTCGGGCACGGTCAGCCGGTCACCCAGCATGATGACGGAAGCGCCGACGCCGACGACCGGTGTCAGCAGCGATCCGAGCGCGGCGGTGGCGGCCGGCAGGCGTTCGATGATGGTGAACCAGAGCAAATAAGCAAGGCCCATTCCGATCAGGCCGTTGAAGCCGATCCACACGAGTACATCGGCGGGTTGCGGCCATAGCCGCGGCAGGCCTTCGACCGCCAGCATGCCGGCGACCACCATCAGCCAGCCGAATAGCAATTGCCAGGCGGCGACGGCGAGCGTCGGCGCGCCGATCTTGGCCCATTTCAGATAGACCGTGCCGGCGGCCCAGCTCCACGCCGTAGCCAACGCCAGCAGCGCGCCGAGTGGAAAACCGACGCGCGCCAGCGGCGCGATCAGGATCGCCAGGCCGGCGACGCACAGCGCGAGCGCGGCGATAACGACGCCGGTGAGCCGTTCCTTGAGCACGATGCGCGCCAGCAGCGCCGCCCAGATCGGCATCGAATAGGTGATGATGACGGCGCGTGACGTCGTGCCGTAAATCAGCGCATAGCCGGAGCCCATGCAGAGCAGCGCGACGTTGAACAATCCGGCGATGGCGACCTTCGGCCAGTCGCGGCGCGCGATGGCGAGCGGCACGCCGCCGATGCGGGCGGCGGCGAACAAGGTCAAGGTGCCGAGCCCGATGCCGACGAAGCGCATGCCCCAGGGCTGCAATGCTTCCACGACGACGCGGGTGGCGATCCAATTCACGCCCCATGCGAGCGCCATCAAGATGACCAGCAGCTTGGCACTGGCCGCGGTATCCGCGCGCGGGCGCTTGTCCATCACTCGGGCATTTCCGTGTGCTTCACGTTCGGCTGCAGCAGCACGCAGGCCGCCGCGGCGAAAATCAACGCAAAGCCGACAATGTCGTTCAGACTTGGCCGTTCGCCGGTCACCACCGCCGAACCGATGACGCCGACCACCGGGACCAGCAGCGAACCGAGCGCCGCGGTCGTTGTCGGCAGCCGCTCGACCACCTCGAACCAGAGAAAATAAGCGAGCCCCATGCCGATCAGGCCGGTATAGGCCAACCACAGGAGGATGCGCGGCGGCAGCGACCATAATTGCGGAAGTCCGTCGAAGGCCAGCATGCCGGCCGCCAGCATCAGCGCGCCAAGCAAAAGCTGCCAAGCGGCGGAGGTCAGCGTCGGCACGGTGAGCTTCGTCCATTTCAGATAGATCGTGCCGACGGCCCAGCTCAGCGCGCAACCGAGCGCGAACAAGGCGCCGAGCGGCAGGCCGATGCGCGCCAGCGGCCAGATCAGGACCGCAAGCCCAGCGACGCATAGGCTCAAGGCGACGAGCTTGACCGCATTAAGTTGTTCCTTGAGCACGATGCGCGCCAGCAGCGCCGTCCAGATCGGCATCGAATAGGCGATCACCACCGCGCGCGAGGTGGTGCCGTAGACTTGCGAATAGGCCGAGCAGACGCCGAAGACGGCGACGTTGAAGAATCCGGCGATGACGATCTTCAAGCGGTCCGCCCGCGGCACGGCAAGCGGGACCCCGCGGATCGCGGCGGCGACGAACAAGGTCGCGGCGCCGAGCGCAATTCCGATGGTGCGCAAGGTCCAGGGCGGCAGCGCTTCCAGGACGATGCGCGTGGCGATCCAGTTGAGGCCCCACGCCAGTCCGAGCAATACGACCAGCAATTTGGCGGTGGCCGCCGCGGCCTGGCGCTCGGGCGCCGTCACTCGGGCATCTCCGTGTGCGTCACGTTCGGCTGCAGCAGCACGCAAGCGGCCGCGGCGAAGATCATCGCGAAGCCGATAATGTCGGGCAGCGTCATGTGTTCGTCGAGCAGGATGGCGGAAGTGACGACGCCGACCACCGGCGTCATCAGCGAGCCGAGCGAGGCGGTGGTCGCCGGCAGCCGTCCGACGATCGACCACCACAGGAAATGCGCCAGGCCGACGCCGATCACGCCGATGAACAGGATCGCCCATAATGTGCCGTTCCGCAGCGGCCACAAATGCGGGCTGCCTTCGAAGACGAAACTGCCGGCGGCGATAAAGACGAGGCCGAACAGCAATTGCCAGGCCGCGTTGGTCAACGGCTCCATCGTGACCTTGGCCCATTTGATGTAGACGGTGGCGAAGGCCCAACTCAGCGCGCAGCCGAGCGAATAGAACACGACGGGCGGAAACCCGCCGGCGAAAAGCGGCCATACCAGGATCGCAAGGCCTGCCACGCATAGGGCGAATGCGATAGCGCGCACCCCGTTCAGCCGTTCGCCGAGCATGAAGCGGCTGAGCACGACGGCCCAGATCGGCATCGAATAAGTGACGATGATGGCGCGCGTGGTCGCGCCGGTAAGCTGCGCGAAGCCGGACAGGATTTGAAACGCCGCCACGTTGAAAAAGCCCGCCACCATGACGTGCCGGTATTCGCCGCGCGGCATCCGCAGTTTGTGCCCGGTGAGCATGGCGGCGACGAACAAGGTGGCGGCGCCGATGCCGGAGCCTGCTAAGCGCAGGCTCCAAGGCGATATTTCGCGCAGCGCCACCGCCGCGGCGATCCAATTGAGGCCCCAGGCGAAGGCCAAGCAGCACGACCAGCAGCCTGGCCGTGGCGGCAACCTCGCCTTTGACGTCCTTGGTGATCCACACGCGACATCGGGCGGCTGCTCCTGGTCCGGAAAACGCGCGCAAGCTATAGGGCGAGCGTGGGCATGGCGAGGGTATCCCTGGGATGCAAAAATGCCGTCGGAACCGATGACGGGACGTTGGCGCCGTTCGCTCGCCATGTTGCACCGCCCCCGCCCCTGTGTTAGCTAGCGCCTCGATTTCATGGGGGTTTCCGCGGGCTTCCGCTCGTTCCCCTTAAATCGGGATTCCCTCTTGGATTCCAGATATTTGCGCCGCCGTTTCCGCGACGGCGCCCGGCCTGTGAAGTGTCAACGAAGACGAGCGTCCCGTGGCAGGCGAAGAACCCCACATTTCCGGTATGGCCGGCAGGTACGGCAATGCCTTGTTCGAGTTGGCGCTCGACAACAAGGCGGTCGACGCCGTCAAGGCCGATCTCGACCGTTTCGACGCGCTGATCGCCGAAAATCCCGACCTCAACCGGCTGGTGCGTAGCCCGGTATTCGACGCCGACTCGCAATTGCGCGCGCTCGCCGCCATCCTCGACAAGGTTGGCATCTCCGGGCTCGCCGCCAATTTCCTGCGCGTCATCACCACCAACCGCCGGCTGTTCGCCGTGCGCGACATGATCCGCGCCTACCGCGTGTTGGCCGCCGAGCACAAGGGCGAGGTCACCGCGCAAGTCACCGTCGCCGAGCCGCTCAGCGACAGCAATCTCGACGCGCTCAGAGGCGCGCTCAAATCGGTGACCGGCGGCAAGGACATCGACTTCGACGTCAAGATCGAGCCCGCCATCATCGGCGGGCTGATCGTCAAGGTCGGCAGCCGCATGATCGATAGTTCGCTCCGCACCAAGCTCAATGCGATCAAGATCGCCATGAAAGAGGCCCGCTGATGGATATCCGCGCCGCAGAAATTTCCGCCATCCTGAAAGAGCAGATCGCGAACTTCGGCCAGGAAGCCGAAGTCTCCGAGGTCGGCCAGGTCCTCTCCGTCGGCGACGGCATCGCCCGCGTCTACGGCCTCGACAACGTGCAGGCCGGCGAGATGGTCGAATTCGAGAACGGCACGCGCGGCATGGCGCTCAACCTCGAAACCGACAACGTCGGCATCGTCATCTTCGGCAACGACCGCGAGATCAAGGAAGGCCAGACCGTCAAGCGCACCGGCTCGATCGTCGACGTGCCGGTCGGCAAGGGCCTGCTCGGCCGCGTGGTCGACGCGCTGGGCAATCCGATCGACGGCAAGGGCCCGATCAAGTCCGATACGCGCGCCCGCGTCGACGTGAAGGCGCCCGGCATCATTCCGCGCAAGTCGGTGAACGAGCCGATGGCGACCGGCCTCAAAGCGATCGACGCGCTGATCCCGATCGGCCGCGGCCAGCGCGAGCTGATCATCGGCGACCGCCAAACCGGCAAGACCGCGATCGCGCTCGACACCATCCTCAATCAGAAGTCGCTCAACGCGCAGGACAACGAGAAGATCAGGCTTTATTGCGTCTACGTCGCGGTCGGCCAGAAGCGCTCGACCGTCGCGCAGTTCGTCAAGGTACTGGAAGAGCAAGGCGCGCTCGACTATTCGATCATCGTCGCCGCCACCGCCTCCGATCCGGCGCCGATGCAGTTCCTGGCGCCATTCGCCGGCTGCACCATGGGCGAATATTTCCGCGACAACGGCATGCACGCGGTCATCATCTATGACGATCTGTCGAAGCAGGCGGTCGCCTATCGCCAGATGTCGCTGCTGCTGCGCCGCCCGCCGGGCCGCGAAGCCTATCCCGGCGACGTGTTCTACCTGCATTCGCGATCTGCTCGAGCGCGCCGCCAAGATGAACGACGATAACGGCTCCGGCTCGCTCACCGCGCTGCCGATCATCGAAACGCAAGCCAACGACGTGTCGGCCTATATTCCGACCAACGTGATTTCCATCACCGACGGCCAGATCTTCCTGGAAACCGACCTGTTCTATCAGGGCATCCGCCCGGCGGTGAACGTCGGCCTGTCGGTGTCGCGCGTCGGCTCCGCCGCGCAGACCAAGGCGATGAAAAAGGTCGCCGGCAAGCATCAAGGGCGAACTCGCGCAATACCGCGAGATGGCGGCCTTCGCGCAATTCGGTTCCGACCTCGACGCCACCACCCAGCGCATGCTGGCGCGCGGCTCGCGGCTCACCGAACTGCTCAAGCAGCCGCAGTTCTCGCCGCTGAAAATGGAAGAGCAGGTCTGCGTCATCTATGCCGGCGTCAACGGCTATCTCGACAAGTTCGAGGTGGCGCAGCGTGCGCAAATTCGAGCAAGGGTCTGCTCACGCTGTTGCGCACCAAGAAACGCCGATCCTTGAGGACGATCCGCAAGAGCGGCGACTTCGTCCGAAACCGAGCGGCAAGCTCAAGGCTGCGATCGACGGCTACGCTAAGACGCTTACGTAGTTTTCTCTCATCACCTCCCCTGCAAGGGCGAGGGAACAGGACACGGGACGAGGATAGACAGATCTAGAGATGGCCTCCCTCAAGGACATGCGCGTTCGCATCGCCGCTACCAAGGCGACGCAAAAGATCACCAAGGCCATGCAGATGGTCGCGGCGTCCAAGCTGCGCCGCGCGCAGGTCGCGGCGGAAGCGGCGCGACCTTATGCCGAGCGCATGACCAAGGTGCTGGCCTCGATCGCCGCGGCGGTGGCCGGCAGCGATCAGCGCGCCGAAGCTGTCTGGCCGGAACCGGCAACGACAAAGTGCAGCTGCTGGTGGTCTGCACCGCCGAGCGCGGCCTGTGCGGCCCGTTCAATTCGTCGATCGTGCGGCTGGCGCGCGAGAAGGCGAACGCGCTGCTCAACGAAGGCAAGGACCTCAAGATTCTCTGCGTCGGCCGCAAGGGCCAGGACCAGCTGCGCCGCGTCTACGGCAAGTACATCATCGAGACCATCGAGCTGCGCGGCGTCAAGCAGATGGGCTTCGAGCAGGCCGAGATGGTCGCCAAGAAGATCGTCGCGCTGTTCGACGCCGGCGACTTCGACGTCTGCACGCTGTTCTTCTCGCGCTTCAGGTCGGTGATTGCGCAGATCCCGACCGCGCTGCAGATCATCCCGCCGCTGTTCGAGGCCGCCAAGGATGGCGGGCCGGCCGCGGGCTACGAATACGAGCCGGAAGAAGGTGAAATTCTCGCCGAGCTGCTGCCGAGGAATTTGTCGGTGCAGGTGTTCCGCGCGCTGTTGGAAAACGCCGCCTCCGAGCAGGGCGCGCGCATGAGCGCGATGGACAACGCCACCCGCAACGCCGGCGAAATGATCCGCAAGCAGACGCTGACCTATAACCGCACCCGCCAGGCGATGATCACCAAGGAACTGATCGAGATCATCTCCGGCGCAGAAGCGCTCTGACCCGAGCAATCGAGCTTCTAAGAGGATTAAACATGGCCCAAGCCAATCAAGTCGGACGCATTACCCAGGTCATCGGCGCCGTCGTCGACGTCCAGTTCGAAGGCGAATTGCCCGCCATTCTCAATGCGTTAGAGACGAAGAACCACGGCAACCGGCTGGTGCTGGAAGTGGCCCAGCATCTCGGCGAATCGACCGTGCGCACCGTCGCCATGGATGCCTCGGAAGGCCTCGTGCGCGGCCAGGAAGTCACCGACACCGGCGCGCCGATTTCGGTGCCGGTCGGCCCGGAATTGCTCGGCCGCATCATCAATGTGATCGGCGAACCGGTCGATGAAGCAGGCGCGGTCAACGCCAAAACCACGCGCGCGATCCATCAGGACGCGCCGCTCTACACCGACCAGTCCACCGAAGCGCAGATCCTGGTCACCGGCATCAAGGTCGTCGATCTGCTGGCGCCTTACGCCAAGGGCGGCAAGATCGGCCTGTTCGGCGGCGCCGGCGTCGGCAAGACCGTGCTGATCATGGAGCTGATCAACAACGTCGCCAAAGCGCACGGCGGCTATTCGGTGTTCGCCGGCGTCGGCGAGCGCACCCGCGAGGGCAACGACCTCTATCACGAGATGATCGAATTCGGGCGTCAACAAGGATCCCAAGAAAGGCTCGGTCGAGGGCTCCAAGTGCGCGCTGGTCTACGGGCAGATGAACGAACCGCCGGGCGCGCGCGCCCGCGTCGGCCTCTCCGGCCTGACCGTGGCGGAATATTTCCGCGACCAGGGCCAGGACGTGCTGTTCTTCGTCGACAACATCTTCCGCTTCACGCAGGCCGGCTCGGAAGTGTCGGCGCTGCTCGGCCGCATTCCTTCGCCGTGGGCTATCAGCCGACGCTCGCCACCGACATGGGCGCGCTGCAAGAGCGCATCACCACCACCCACAAGGGTTCGATCACCTCGGTGCAGGCGATTTACGTTCCGGCCGACGACTTGACCGATCCGGCGCCGGCCACATCCTTCGCGCATCTGGACGCGACCACCGTGCTGTCGCGCGACATCGCCGCCAAGGGCATCTATCCGGCGGTCGACCCGCTCGATATCGACCTCGCGCATGCTCTCGCCGCTGATCGTCGGCGAGGAGCACTACGGCGTGGCGCGGCAGGTGCAGCAGATCTTGCAGCGTTACAAGGCGCTGCAGGACATCATCGCCATTCTGGGCATGGACGAATTGTCGGAAGAGGACAAAATCGCGGTGTCGCGCGCGCGCAAGATCGAGCGCTTCCTGTCGCAGCCGTTCTTCGTCGCCGAAGTGTTCACCGGCTCGCCCGGCAAGCTGGTCGACCTCGCCGACACCATCAAGGGCTTCCAGGGCCTGTGCGAAGGCAAGTACGACAACCTGCCGGAAGCCGCCTTCTACATGGTCGGCACCATCGAAGAGGCGGTCGAGAAGGGCAAGAAGCTCGCGGCGGAAGCGGCGTAACGGCGGACAGCGACATGGCCACGTTTCATTTCGATCTGGTCTCGCCGGAAAAGCTGTTGTTCTCCGGCGATGTCGAGCAGGTGGATGTGCCCGGCGCCGAGGGCGACTTCGGTGTGCTGGCCGGTCACGCGCCCATGGTCGCCACGCTGCGGCCGGGCATCCTGACCGTGCACGGCGCAAGCGGCGAACAGAAGATCGTCGTGCTCGGCGGTTTCGCCGAAGTGTCGGCGGCAGGCCTCACCGTGCTCGCCGACGTGGCCGAGGCGGTCGAGGACATCGACCGCGCCACCATCACGGGCCGCATCAGTGAATTGGAAAGCCGCATCGAGAAGACGGAGGCCGGCTCCGAACTCGACAGAATGATCACGCGGCTCGATCACTTCAAGACCGTCGACCGGCATTTGACCGGCACGGCGATGCTGATTCATCGAATCTCGCTCAGACTTTCTCGAACCTGCCGCTGTCGCGCGACCGGCGCAGTGCGTCGAGCACGCGCATATTCGCGATCGCAGTTTCGATCGGGAATGACGCCACCTTCTCGCCGCGCACCAGCCGCGAAAATCGCTCGCCCTGCAGCTGATACTGATTGACGGCCTCGAAGGAAATCTCGCGCGCGTATTTCTGGCCGATGCTCTTGTCGTTGCCGATGTAGAGATGGCACGGCGACGGCACCGAATGCGCGTAAGGGAAATCGGCGCGGATCCAGCCGCGCTCGGCGATCGCGCCAAGATGCTGATGCGAGCCGCCGGTCGAAGGCCCCGCCTGCGTGCTGAGCAGGATGGTCGCCTGTCCGGCGGGAAATTCGAGAATGGCGCTGGTCAGGCGATCGGTGCCGAACTCCGGGTCCATCTCGAACAGACCGAAAGCGCGCGTCGGTTCGTCGCCGAACACCAAGCGACAGCCGGCGACGGTATAGCTGCCGATGTCGTAGAGCGCGCCGCCGCCGACACTCGGGAATGTTGCGGATGTCGTTCGGATTGCGGTTATTGTAGCACATCGTCGTTTGCACGCCGCGGATTGCGCCGATTTCGCCGCTGTCGATCACCTGCCGGAGCGCCGGCCACTGAGGATGGTTGCGGATCGCGAAGGCCTCTTCGATGATGCGGCCTGATTTCTCCCTTGCCTTGAGCAGGACCTCCGCCTCTTTCGCATTCATCGCGATCGGCTTTTCGCACAATACGTGTTTGCCGGCCTCGAGCGCCTTCACGCACCACTCGATATGCAGATTGTTCGGCAGCGGGATGTAGACCACCTCGATCGCGGGATCGGCCAGCAGGGCCTCGTAGGAGCCGTAGGCCTTGTCGATCCCGGCTTTGGCGGCGGCGTCCTGCGCGCGCTTAAGATCGCGCGAGGCAATGGCGGCGATGTTGAGGACAGGCACCGTTTTCATGGCGGGAATAACGCGGTTGAGCGCTATGCCGGCGGCGCCGAGAATGCCCCATTGCACTTTGGTCACGATGATTGTCTCCGTCTATGAGGATTTGGCCTCACGATTGCAGGCCGTGGGCGAGTATCACGCCGCTCCGAGGCGGGCAAACTCGCGGACGATGCGCTCGTAGGTCGGCCGCTTGAACGGCACGACCAAGTCGGGCAATTCGTTTAATCGCGCCCAGCGCCAGTCGATGAATTCCGGTTCGTGGCCGTCGCCGGGGCTGGCAATGTTGATCTCGCTGTCGTTGCCGATAAACCGCAACGCGAACCATTTCTGCTTCTGCCCGCGATACTTTCCTTGCCAGGCCTGGCCGACGATGTCGCGCGGGATGTCGTAGGCGAGCCATTCGGCGATTTCGCCAAGCTTGTCCACCGAACGGATGCTGGTTTCCTCGTAGAGCTCGCGCAGCGCGGCCTTGTACGGGTCCTCGTTCTCGTCGATGCCGCCCTGCGGCATCTGCCAGACATGGGTCGCGTCGATGTGCTCGGGGCCGCTCGAGCGGCGGCCGATGAACACCAGACCGGCGCGGTTGAACACCGTCATGCCGGCGCAAGGACGATAGGGCAAAGATTCGAAGGGGGGCATTCGACGCGCCGTCAGTGCGTAGGATCGCGCGTAGAAAGCACAGCGTTTAGACACTATTCGTTACTCCCTATTCGCTGCTCGCCCACTCAACTCGACTTCTCCTTCACCGCCACCATGCTGATCGGAACCAGCACGAAGCCGCGCGCTTCCGCCTTCCTCGCCCATTCGGCGATGCGGCTGACGGTGCCCGGCAGCGCATTGGCGAGCCCGACCGCGGTACCACGGTCGCGCGCCAGGACTTCCAGCCGCGCCAGCGCGTGGTCGATCTCGACCGGCGTCGGCACCGCGTCGATCACCACGTCGGCCTTGGCGAAGGGCAGGTTTTGGCTGCCGGCAAGTTGGCCGGCGACGCTGCGCGGCGAGGCGCCGTCGTCCACATAAATGAGCCCGCGCTTGGCGGTCTCGCGCAGCACGGGCGCCAGCGAAGGCTCGGAGGCGGTGAACTTGGCGCCCATATAGCTGACGATCCCGACATAACCTTGCAGGCGGCTCATCTGCCAATGCAGCCGGTCGATATTCTGATCGGGCGTCAGCGAAGTCAGCAGCGTCTGCGGGCCGGGGTCGTTGTCGGGATAGTCGAACGGCTCCATCGGCGTCTGCAGCAGCAGTTCGTGATTTTCGGCGCGCGCGCGTTGCGTCAGTTGCGCGAGATCGGCGCCGTAGGGCGCGAAGGCGAGCGTCACCGGCGCCGGCAGTTTCGACAGAGCGTCGGCGGTGCCGGTCGCGCTGATGCCGAGCCCGCCGACGATGATGGCGATGCGCGGCGCGTCGGTCTTGGCCGCAGACAGTTTGCGCGGATGGGCGAAGCGTATGTATGGGCGAACGCCGTCCGCCGCGATCCGCGGGATAGCGCCATGCCGGGTGAGTTCCACGAACCGCTGGTCGCCCGGCGTCTTTGGGGCAAGCTCGCCCGACTTGCCCGGGATGACGACGTCCTGATGCTTGCCGCTGGAACCGTCGATGATGGTGATGGTCTTGCTGCCCGGAGGCGGCGGCGCCGCGGCGGGGATGGCCGCCTTGACCGATGCCGTATTGCCGGCCGGCTGCCCGTCGTGGCGGAAATGTTGCTGCCCGTCGCCGTCCGGCTCGGCTTGTGTCTTGGCTTGTGTCTTGGTTTGCGATTTGGCCGGCGCCCCGGTGGCGACCACCGCGGTGGGCTCGCCGCCCAGTGGGTCGTTGACGAAAATCGCCCAGGCCACCACCACGATCCCGAACAGCCCGAGCACAGCCGCCAGAATTTGCGGGGCGGCGGCCGGCAGTTTCGGCCGACCCTTGCCTTTGTCCTGGCCGAGGGGGGCGTTTAGTTCATCGTCCGATGGCAAGGCGCAAATCCTCGCGAATCATCGGTGGAGTCTAGCACGCGGCGATTCCTGCGGGGTTACCGGCGGAATTGGCCGCAAACGAACGGGGCGGCCCTTCGGCCGCCCCGCTTGTATTCGTCAATATCGATCGAGCCGGGCTTAGTTCGGCACCGGGGCCTTGGCATTCGGCGGGAAGGCAGAATTGACCATGGTTCCGCGCAGCAGCTCGTCCGCCATGATCAGCGCCTTATCGTTCTTCGCGTCGGGCGGAATGTAGGCCTGCGAGCCGGTCTGCTCCTTGCCGGCGTCGCCCTTGAGATGGCCGCGCAACGAGGCTTCGCCCTTGGTGCTGGTGTCGGTCTTGGCCTTGATGTCTTCGGGCACGTCTTGCAGCACCTCGATGTCGGGCACGATGCCCTTGGCCTGGATCGAGCGGCCGGACGGCGTGAAGTAGCGCGCGGTGGTCAGCCGCAGCGCGCCGTTGCCGGAGCCGAGCGGGATGATGGTCTGCACCGAGCCCTTGCCGAACGAGCGCGTGCCGAGGACGGTGACCCGCTTGTGATCCTGCAGCGCGCCGGCGACGATCTCGGAGGCCGAGGCCGAACCGCCGTTGATCAGTACGATCACCGGCTTGCCCTTGGTGAGGTCGCCCGCCCGAGCGTTGAAGCGCTGCGTCTCCTCGGCATTGCGGCCGCGGGTGGACACGATCTCGCCCTTTTGCAGGAACGCGTCCGACACCGAGATCGCCTGGTCGAGCAGGCCGCCCGGATTGTTGCGCAGGTCGAGGATGTAGCCCTTGAGCTTGTCGTCGGCGACCTTCGCCGTGATGTCGGCGATCGCCTTCTTCAGGCCGTCGGTGGTCTGCTCGTTGAACTGGGTGAGCCGGATATAGCCGACGTCGTCGCCTTCAACGTGCGAGCGCACCGAGCGCACGCGGATGATGTCGCGCGTGATCGATACTTCGATCGGCTTGTCCGCGCCCTTGCGCATGATGGTGAGCTTGATCTTGGTGTTCACCGGGCCGCGCATCTTCTCGACCGCCTGGTTCAGGGTGAGGCCCTGCACCTGTTCGCCGTCGAGCTTGGTGATGATGTCGTTGGCCTGGACGCCGGCCTTGGCGGCGGGCGTTTCGTCGATCGGCGCCACCACCTTGATCAGGCCGTCTTCCATGGTGACCTCGATGCCGAGCCCGCCGAATTCGCCGCGCGTCTGCACCTGCATGTCGCGGAAGCTCTTCGGATCCATGTAGCTCGAATGCGGATCGAGGCCGGCCAGCATGCCGTTGATCGCGGTTTCGATCAGCTTTGAGTCGTCCGGCTTCTCGACGTAATCGGCGCGCACGCGCTCGAACACGTCGCCGAACAGATTAAGCTGCCGGTAGGTGTCCGCGGCCGCCGCCTTGGCGCTCGCACCGATAAAGACCATGTGCGGCTGGCTCACCAGCAGCGTCATTGCCGCACCAGCCGCCGCGCCGAGATAGAATGAGTGAGGTTTTGCGCATCATCCACGAGCCTTTTCGCCTTCGCCAGCTGCCCACCATGGGCCTGGATCGACGGGAGTCCCGTCTTTACGAAATTCGATATAGAGCACCGGTTGGCTGGAACCTGTCGCGAGGATAGCGGCGATATGGGAGCCGTTCCCCATCACCGCAACGGGTTCTCCGGTCAGCACGAACTGTCCGAGATCTACTGATATCCGATCCATCCCAGCGAGCAAGATATGATAGCCATTGCCCGCATTAAGGATCAAGAGTTGCCCATAGGAACGGAACGGGCCGGCGTAAACCACCCAACCGTCGGCCGGCGCGGTCACTTGGGCGCCGGCGCGGGTGGCGATGGAAACGCCCTTTTCCACCCCGCCGATGCCATCGGGCGCCCCATATTCCTTCAGTTTCACGCCATTAACGGGGATTGGAACTTGGCCGCGCAGGGAGGCAAAGGCGATCGCCGGCGCTAGCCGGCCCGGATCGCGCAACGCCGACATTTGCGGGCGGGTGTCGCTGCGGGCGGCCTCACGGGCGGCCCGAGTCGCCGGATCGAGGCCCTGTTCCAGTTTGGCGATCAATTCTTTGAGATTGCCGACTTGATGCGCCAATTGGGCGGCGCGCGCGCGCTCGGCGTCGAGCGCCTTCTCGCGCTCGGCCTGATGCTTTTGCCGCTCATCGACCAGCACGGTCATGCGGATGCGTTCGGTGTCGAGCGAAGCGACTTGGGCTTTCAGCCGGTCGCGCTCGGCGGCGATCTGCTTGCGCAGCTTGAGCAGCTCGGAAAGGTCGTTGGCCAGCGCCTCGACCTCATGGCGCATTTCCGGCAGCACGGCGCCCAGCAGCATGGCGGTGCGCACCGCCTGCAATGCATCCTCCGGGCTGGCGATCAAGGCCGGCGGCGGGCGGTGGCCGATGCGCTGTAAGGCGGCCAGCACTTCGCCGATCACGGCGCGGCGTCCGTCGAGCGACTTACGAATGCTACGCTCGTTTTCGTCGAGCGGTTTGAGCCGCGCTTCGGTCGCCGCGACCTGCGTTTCGACGCCGCGAATGCGGCCGGCGGTATCGATCAGGTCTTGGTTGAGCTTGCGCCGGTCGGCGCCGATCTGTTCGATCTCGCGCTTGAGCGCGGCCTCGGCCTCGATCGACTTGGTCTGCGCGTCGCGCGCGGCCTTGAGATCTTGATCGCGCTGTTTGAGGACGTCGAGCTTTTCCGCCTTGCCGTTTTGCTTGCCGTTTTGCGCGAGTTGGGTCGGGCGTTCCTGCGCCGGTACGGCGGCGGTCAGCGTCACCGGCAATCCGAGCGCCAGCGCCGCGACAAGCGCGGAGCGTGGATCGAATCCCCCAAGGCAAATCATTGCAGCCACGTTACGCCCGCGGTTTGGCACGGCAAGAGCATTGTTTCACGCAATCTATTGCCGCCGGATTAAGACCAATCTGCGGCCTCGCGAGGGCACAATATCGTTTCCGATTGTCCGGACGCCTAGGCCCGGTGATAGGGGTGGCCGGTCAGAATCGTGGCGGCGCGGTAAAGCTGTTCCAGCAGCATGACGCGCACCAATTGGTGCGGCCAGGTGGCCGCGCCGAAGGCGAGCCGCAGCTCGGCCTTGGCGCGCAAGGTGGCGGCGAGGCCGTCGGCGCCGCCGATCACAAAGACCGCCGCCGGCCGGTCGTTGCTCCGCCATTTCGCTATTTGGCCCGCAAGGCTGGCGCTGTCGAGATTGTCGCCATGGGCATCGAGCAGCACGACCGCCGCGCCCTGCGGAATGACATTGGCGAGCGCGATCGACTCCTCGAGCATGCGCTTGCCGGCGTCGTCGGCACGGCTTTCCCTGATTTCGACGATCTCGACCTCGCGCAAACCGAGCTGGCGGCCGGTTTGCGCCGCGCGCTTGCGGAAGCGCTCGGACAATTCGGTTTCCGGACCCTGTTTCAGGCGTCCGACGGCGGCAATGACAATGCGCATCGTGCTGTCAGTGTATCAGCTATGCCGCTTCGCGTCGCCGCGTCCCGCCGACCACATTTTTTCCAGGCTGTAGAAGTCGCGCACTTCCGGCCGGAACACGTGGGCAATGACGTCGCCGGCGTCGATCAACACCCAGTCGCCCTGCCGCAGGCCTTCCACGCGGATGCCGGTAACGCCGGCGCGCTTCAGATCCTTGACCAGGTTGTCTGCAATAGCGGCAACATGGACGTGCGAGCGGCCGGAGGTCACGACCATGTAATCGCCGATGGAGGACTTGCCGTTAAGATCGATGGTGACACTGTCCTCGGCTTTCATGTCTTCCAGCCGCGCGAGGACGATGCGGAGCGTCTCCTTGGCACTGGGGTGCGAAGACCCGGACTTGGAGACGGATTCGGACACGCGACGCGTTGCCCGAGAGACTGCAGGTTTGCTCAGAGGTTTTGTCCCTTTACGTTCGTTGCACCCGGCCCGGCGCGCTGCCGGGGCCATCGGTCAACATAGCTATTGTGCTCAATTCTTTCCACTCTTGGACTTTTTCATTGCGCCGCCGCGCCCGCCCGTTCCCCGCCGCTGACGCAAGGCGCGTAGCGCGGTCGAGGACAGCGGCGATTTGAGGCCGTGCAGGAAGGCCCATGCCGGCGGCTCGCGGCCAAGCAGCGAGACGGCTCCCGGTTCGGCAATGCGCGCGCGGGCAAGCGCCTGACCGGCCGGGCTCGCCGAGGCGTAAAGGCTCGGGCCGAGGCGATCGACCACCACGAAAGGCACCAGCTTTGCTATATCGCGCCATTTCTGCCAGCGGTGGAAACTGCGCAAATTGTCGGCGCCCATGATCCAGACGAAACGCACGCGCGGGCAGCGGCCAATCAACCACTTCAAAGTCTTGTAAGTGTGTCTCGTCTTGATGACGGCTTCGAGGCCGGTGACATAGACGCGCGGATGATGGGTGAGCCCGCGCGCGGCGTCGATGCGCCGCTGCAACGGGGCGAGCCCGCTGGTGTTCTTGAGCGGATTGCCCGGGGTGACCAGCCACCACACGCTGTCGAGTTTGAGCCGTTTGAGCGCGAGCAGGCTCGCGGCGAGGTGGGCCCAGTGCGGCGGGTCGAATGTTCCGCCGAACAGGCCGATCCTCATGCCGGGCGCGTGGGGTGGCAGGACGCGCTCGGTGCGGGCAAGTTTTTGTGCTGTCACGGCCGGGTCTGACCGTTTCCGTGGATACGATAATTGAAGGTGGTGAGTTGATCGACGCCGACCGGCCCGCGCGCATGCAGCCGGCCGGTGGCAATGCCGATCTCGGCGCCGAAGCCGAATTCGCCGCCATCGGCGAACTGCGTCGAGGCGTTGTGCAGGACGATCGCCGAGTCCACTTCGCGCAAAAACTTTTCCGCCGCCGTCGCGTCCTCGGTGACGATGGCGTCGGTGTGGTGCGAGCCGTAGCGCTCGATATGCGCGATGGCCGCATCGACCCCGTCGACCACCTTGGCGGCGATGATGGCGTCGAGATATTCGGTCGACCAGTCCTCTTCGGTCGCCGGCTTGACGCGGCTATCCACGGCACTGGGTCGCCTTATCGCCGCGAATTTCGCAGCCGGCATCGAGCAGCATCGCGACCAGCGGCTTGAGCATGGTCGACGCCGCGGCGCGGTCGACCAGCAAAGTTTCCGCCGCGCCGCAGACGCCGGTCCGCCGCATCTTGGCGTTGAGTACGATATCCTTGGCCATAGCGAGCGACGCCGCCTTGTCGACATAGACATGGCAGACGCCTTCGAGATGCGCGAACACCGGTACGCGCGCTTCCGCCTGCACGCGGGCGACCAGGCTCTTGCCGCCGCGCGGCACGATCACGTCGATATTGCCGTCGAGGCCGGCGAGCATCAGCCCGACCGCGGCGCGGTCGCGCGTCGGCACCAATTGGATTGCGGCCTCGGGCAGGCCGGCCTCGCGCAGACCCTCACCGAGCGCGGCGACGATGGCGCGGCTCGAGCGCAGACTGTCGGAGCCGCCACGCAGGATGGCGGCATTGCCGGATTTCAGGCACAGCGCGCCGGCGTCGGCGGTTACATTGGGACGGCTCTCGTAGACGATGCCGATGACGCCGAGCGGCACCCGCACCCGCTCGATGCGCATGCCGTTCGGCCGGGTCCAGGACTCGGTGACGGCGCCGACCGGGTCGTGCAGCGCGCGCACGGCATCGATGGCCGCGGCAATCGCCTCGACGCGGCCGGGATCGAGCAGGAGCCGGTCGAGGAAGGCGCCGGTCATGCCGGAGGCGCGCGCCTCGGCGATATCCTCGGCATTGGCCGCCAGAATCCGGGCTTTTTGCGCGCGCACGGCGCCGGCCATGAGCTTTAGGGCGCGGTCTTTCTGGGCCGCGGGCGCGAGCGCCAGCACCCGGGCCGCCGCCCTTGCCTGGCGGCCGATCCCGTCCAGGAGAGCGGCAATATCCCCTGTCCCCTCAATGCTTTTCAGCGGTGCGCTCATGTGGATAAGTCCGTCGAAGGCCGATCCGGCTGGTTCCTATCACGTCGGACAAGCGGCGGCGAGGTGGGCCGCTTTCCAATGGTAACTGGGGATAGTGTGGATAACCCGCCATCGGCCGGAACCGGTCAATTGACCTACACATTGGGCTGCCAAGTTGGACTGACCTCACAGGAGGGTGTCATGGCGTCCAGTTCAAACCGTCTGCCCAGCCGTTTCCCGGTCGGCACCAAATTCGTCATCGAAGGCCGGCGCGGCGGCGAAGGCGAGGTGCAAGTCTATAGCCGCTATCTGGAATTTCCCGACGGCACGTTTTTCCCGCTGCCCACCCATCCGGTGCAGCGCAAATCCGGCGTCAGCCGCCGCGCCCGCAAGCCGCGCGGTCCCCGCCACTGACTGGGCCTATGGCCGACTGCGGGCGCCGGCGTGGCGCCCGACCGGGCTCACTGGGCCGTTGGCCCTCTGGGGCCCAGCAGGGCGAGGTCGGCCATTGGCCGACATCGGTGCGCAGGGGTGAGCAAGCCGACCAAAATCGCCAACCCAACCGTCAAACAGGCAAAAAAAGAGGGGCCCGAGGGCCCCTTGGGGGATAGTCGCCGTCGCCCACGCCGTGAGGCGCTTTCGACGTTGTCCGCGGTCTATTGGCCGGAATCGGGTGCAGGAAGAATACGAAACTCCGGCCGCCACGGTTTTATGGGCGCAAGTCAAGGCCGAACGGCGCCCAGGCGCAATTTGCCAAATCGTCGCGTGAGCCAAATGGTCGCGCACAAAAAGCTTGCCATGCCGAATCGGCCCGGTTTGCGCGGCGCGCTATTCCCCGCCCAGCACCAGGTCGTCGCGGTGGATCATCTCGGTGCGGCCGGTGAAGCCGAGAATGAGCGGGATATCCGCCGAGGAGCGGCCCTTGATGCGCTCGGCGTCGTCGGCGTCGAAGGCGATCAACCCGCGGCCAACCTCGTGCCCGTCCGGCCCGCGCACCAGCACGGCATCGCCGCGCCCGAAGGCGCCTTCGATCTTGACCACGCCGGCCGGCAGCAGGCTTTTGCCACTGCGCAGCGCGCGCACCGCGCCGGCGTCGATGGTGAGCGCGCCGCGCGGCTCGAGCGAACCGGCGATCCACTTTTTGCGCGCGGTGACCGGATTGGCCGGCGTCAGGAACCAGGTGCAGGGCGCGCCGTCGGCGATCGCCTGCAACGGATGCGTCACGTGACCGGAAGCGATGATCATGTGCGTGCCGGCGCTGGTCGCGATCTTGCCGGCCTCGATCTTGGTCAGCATGCCGCCGCGCGCCAGCGCGGAAGCCGAGACGCCGGCCATGGCCTCGATTTCCGGCGTGATGCGCGCGACCAGCGGCACCAGCTTGGCGCCTTGTTGGGTCGGCGGCTTGTCGTAAAGCCCATCGACGTCGGAGAGCAGCACCAAGAGGTCGGCGCTCATCATGGTGGCGACGCGCGCGGCGAGGCGATCGTTGTCGCCGTAGCGGATCTCGACGGTGGCGACGGTATCGTTCTCGTTGATCACCGGGACGCTGCGCCATTCAAGCAGCTTGGCGATGGTCGAGCGCGCGTTGAGATAGCGGCGGCGCTCCTCGGTGTCGCCCGGCGTGACCAGCACCTGGCCGGCGGTGAGGCCGTGCGCGCTCAAGCCTTCCGACCAGGCGCGCGCCAGCGCGATCTGGCCGACCGCGGCGGCGGCCTGCGCCTCCTCGAGCTTGAGCGCGCCCGCCGGCAGCTTGAGCACGGCGCGGCCGAGCGCAATGGCGCCGGATGAGACCACGATGACGTCGCGCTTATCCTTGCGCAAAGCGGCGATATCGGCGGCGAGCGACGCCAGCCAGTCGCGCTTGAGCGAGCCGGCCGCGGCATTGACCAGTAGCGAGGAGCCGACTTTCACGACGATGCGGCGGAAGGAAGAGAGCGAAGGCGTTTTAGGCATGGGTCCAGGCGGCGGTTATTGGCCGGGGGTGTTTAGCACGGTCATGTCCCATTCGTCATGGCTGGGATTGAGTTGCGAAACACCGCTTTTTGCGTTTGAAGAGTTGGCCGCCCGGCATTGTGATGTCGGCTGGAAACGACGGCGCTAAAGCACGACGACCGGAGCGCCGAGCGGAACGCGATTGTAAAGATCGATGATGTCTTGATTGAACAGGCGCAAACAGCCGCTCGAAACCGCGCTGCCGATTGTCGTTGGTTCGTTGGTGCCGTGGATTCGAAAATAACTGTCGCGGTTGTCCACATAGAGATAGAGCGCGCGCGCGCCGAGCGGGTTCTCAAGTCCGCCGGGCATGCCTCCGGCATAAGCGGCATAATTCGGCATCCGCCGGATCATGTCCGCGGTTGGGATCCATCGTGGCCACTCCGCCTTCTGCCCAATGACGGCTGAACCGCGGAAGTTGAGTGCTTCCTCCCGCCCCACGCCCACGGCATAGCGCAATGCCCGGCCGCCACGTTGAACGAGGTACAGGCGCCGCTCGGTCACGTTCACGACGATCGTTCCCGGCGGATAGCGCCCAGGAACTGTCACCTCGCGGCGGAGCAAGTCGCGATCTATCTGGTCGAGCTCAAGTGCCGGTATATCGTGCCCGCCATCGACGGTTGGCCCGTAGATCGAAGCATAGGGATCGATACCCTGCTGGTAACCCGATAACGGACCTTGCGGCGCTGTCATGCAGCCGGAGAGCAGCAGGCACATCCCACCACAAACGGTACGGCGGCTGAGGCCCCCAGGAGGTACTTGGTACATGGTCATCGTCTGGCAGCGTTTTTAGACGTCTGTCGGCTAGCCGACAGACATGCTTCCCAGAATGTCGAATCCTGCCAGAGATCAATCGGATGTGCATTGACTTGGCGCAATCGTCATCTCGATTTCAACGAATGCAACCACGCTGAACTGAAGTTGATCGTTGATATGGATCAATACGTCGCGCGGGTACGATTTTTTGCGTAATGAGAGCTTTACACGCGCGCTGCATTCTCGCGCCATTCGTCCGTAGGATGAAGAGGGGGCTGCCATGCTTACAGTCTAGATCGGCGTTCTGATTATTTGCGTGGTGGGCGCGATTTATTTCTGGGTCATCGAAAAATTTGTCAATGACGCTCGTTTGGCAAATCTTTTAAAAATACTCGTGGTGCTGGTCTGCTTGGGAGCGATTCTTCAGCGGGTGCTGCCGCTGGCCGGAATCAATTGGCTTTAGCTGCGGCGTAGAACGCGTTCAACCGCGTCGTGTAAATCCTCAGGCTCAAATGGCTTACGCAGCAGCGGAATCGATGCATAGCGGGTGCCGCGCATTTTTTCGTAACCGCTTATAAACAAGAATGGAATTTCTCGTTCGATTAATTTGTCAGCCACGGCGGTCGCTACGTGTCCCGAGATATTGATATCGACGACTGCAACGTCAATTTGTTCTGTGGCTGCGAGAAGTATAGCGGCCTGCAGGTTTTCTATCGGTCCAACGACCGAATATCCAAAGTCACCAAGGAAATCCTCGATCATCATTCCGACGAAGGCCTCGTCCTCGATTACCAGCACCCTCTTTGTTTTGGTAACTTGCATGGTGCGCCTGCGCCCGGGAGAATAGATTTCCGGGATGTCAGCGGACGAAATGATAGATGCCGTTCAGCCCGATAAGCCCGACGATGATCAGGTAAAAGGCGACGACGTAGTTCAACAATCTCGGCATAACCAGGATCAAGACGCCCGCGATGAGGGCAATGATCGGCGATAAATGTGCTGCGGTTAGAACCATGATGATCTCCTTGCGGTTGAATGACGGAGATTGCCAGACATCTCCCGGATGGATTCGATTTTATCCAGCTACTTCCCGCGCAGCGTGTCCTTGAGGCCGCCGACCGCGTTCTGAATCTTTCCGGCAACCTTTTCGCTTTTGCCTTCTGCTTCGAGTTTGGCATCGCCCGTGACCTTGCCAACGATTTCCTTCACGGCACCTTTGGCCTGCTGTGCCGATCCCTTGATGCGGTCTTTGTCCATTTGAATTTGCCTTTCGATGAGACCTCGGA
>CAVUBV010000002.1:0-178979 GCA_963739735.1 uncultured Alphaproteobacteria bacterium
CGTTTCCTCGTTGTCGAGCGCAACGCTGACCGGCTCGCCGTTGACGGTGAAGTCGAATTTTTTCGCCATGGACCGCTTGGACCCGTGCAGGAGACGAAGTCAGAATCCGAACTGCTCGCGCAAGATGCGCTCGTCGAGGCTGTGGCCGGGGTCGAACAAGAGGTCGACCGACACAGCATGGTCCATGGCGACATCGACGCTGCGCACCGAGCGTACCTCGTCGCTGTCGGCGACCGCGGCCACCGGCCGCTTGTCGGCATCGCGCACCTCGATGGTGATTTTGGCCTTGTCGGGCAGCAGTGCGCCGCGCCAGCGCCGCGGGCGGAACGGGCTGATCGCGGTGAGCGCGAGCAGTGGCGCGTTGATTGGGATGATCGGCCCCTGCACCGACAGATTATAGGCGGTCGAGCCGGCCGGCGTCGCCACCAGCACGCCGTCGGCGAACAACTCGGCGAGCCGCTCTTGGCCGTCGATCAAGATGCGCAGCGCCGCGGTCTGCGCACCCTGGCGGAACAGTGACACTTCGTTAATGGCGCGGTGTTCGTGCACGCGGCCTGCGGCATCGCGCGCGCGCATGACCAGCGGATGGATGACGGTGATCTGCGCGGCGTTGAGCCGCTCGGCGAGCCCGTCCAGAGAAAATTCGTTCATCAGGAAGCCGATGGTGCCGCGATGCATGCCGTAGATCGGCTTGCCGGAATCCATGAACTTGTGCAGGGTTTGCAGCATCAGACCGTCGCCGCCGAGCGCCACGATCACGTCGGCGTCCTTCGGTTCGGTATTGCCGTAGCGTGCCTGCAGCCGCTCATAGGCATCGCGCGCCTCCGGCGTGATGCCGGCCACGAAGGCGATACGCTTGAAACGCTGGGGCGGACGGCTCATGGGGGCCAACTCTTAGGGACGGCTCTTGGGGACTGCACTATGGAACGCGCGGTGCTCGTCTATACGACTTGGCCCTCGATTGTCGAGGCGGAGGCGGCCGGGCGCAAAATCGTCGAGCGCAGGCTTGCTTCCTGCGTCAATATCCTCCCCGGCATGATCTCGCACTACTGGTGGGAGGGTAAAATCGAGCGGGCCGAGGAGGTGGTCATGCTGATCAAAACCCGCGCCGCGTTGGCCGAGGGGGTCGGCGCCCTGGTCAAGGAACTGCACAGCTATAGCGTGCCGGCGATCATGGTGCTGCCGGTCGAAAGCCTCGATGCGGACTATCACCGGTGGATCGTCACCGAGACCGGCGCATAAAAGCGAAATCGCCGGGCAGGGCCCGGCGATAACGCTTCGATCTATTGGAGCGATCGCTTAGTAGCTTGCCTTGCCGTCGATCACCGCTTTGAGCTCGGCATATTCGCGGCACTCGGTGTTGCCGCACAGCAGCTTCACCTTTTTCAGGTCGTCGAGCGCTTTCAGCCGGTTGCCCTGTTCCATTTGCCACATGCCGTAATAGGACCAGGTGCGCGTGTGCTCGGGATTGGCGGCGAGCGCCTTCTCGTACCAGACCTTGGAAAGGTCGTAGTCGCCCATGCGGCGGAACGAGTAGCCGATGTAGTTGGCGACGTCCGCGTTGTCGTCATGGCCGAGCGCGTGCATGGCGGCGATGCCGCCCTGGTAGTTGCCGGCGAGGATCAACAGCCGCGCCGCCCGATAGCCGTCGATGAAATCGAGTTCTGATTTCTTGTCGGCCTTGCTCTTCTTGCTGTCGGTTTCTTTTTGCGTGGGCTTCTTCGCCTTGTGCGGCGCCGGTTGCGCGGGAGCCGATTGGATCGGATCCGGTGGCTTGTGCAGATCCGGGAAGTCGCCGCCGGCGGCGAACGCGGCCGGCGCGCCTTGTCCGACAGCAACGGCAATCAGCGAGCTTGCCGACAGCAAACCGATGCGGCGTGCGAAGTTCATGGGGTGCCTCCTGGTCAAATGACGGCGTCGTTGCGAGCGATGCATCGCGCGATCAAGGTCAATAGCTTGCCTTGCCGTCGATCACCGCTTTGAGCTCGATATATTCCTTGCAGGTGGTGCTGCCGCACAAAAGCTTCACCTTCTGCAGATCGTCCTCGGCCTTGAGCCGGTTGCCCTGTTCCATCTGCCACATACCGTAATAGGACCAGGTGCGGGTGTGGTTCGGGTCGGCCTTGAGCGCCGCCTCGTACCAGACCTTCGACTGGTCGTAATTGCCCATCTTGCGGTTGGCATAACCGATGTAGTTGGCGACATCCGGATGGTCGTCACGGCCGAGCGCGTGCATGGCGGCGATGCCGGCTTGGTAGTGACCGGCCAGGATCAGCTCGCGGGCGGCACGATAGCCGCGCAGGAATTGCGCGTTGGCCTGCTGTTGCCGCTGTTGCTCGATGGCGCCGCCGCCGTCATTTGGCTTCTTTTTTTTCTTGCTCCCGTCGTCGGTCGGCGGATTGTCGGTGCCCATGGCGTAGACCGCCACCGGTTTGAGGGTGACGGCGGTTACCAATAGCGCTGCGGCGGCGAAGATGCCGATGGTGCGAAGGGCTCGGGTCTTGGTCATGGCGGAATCGTCTCCTCGTGCGGGATTTCCAGGGCAGATTAGGGCAAGTCGTTGCGATACAGGAAAAACACTTTGTGATCGGGGTCTAATCCCGCCGCACACGAAAGTTTTACCGCCCGCTATAACCCAGGCGCCTAGGCGATAGCGCTTGACTCGCCGGCGGCTTCAAGGGAACATTTTTGCGTGCTGGTTCCTCGGGTTAAACCGGGGACGAAAAGAGGGAACACGGGGAAACTGCCGGTTCGTCGACGCTTTTGGCGAATATGCAGATCACCGTGGCTGCCCCCGCAACTGTCAGCGGCGAGCCCGCGTCCATACGGCCACTGGGAAACCGGGAAGGCTGGGCGCAACTGGGCAACGACCCGCGAGCCAGGAGACCTGCCAGCGCGGTCACCCAACCGGTGGACGGGGCGTCCATACGGAGCGGTCTTTCGCAGCGGTGACGACAATGCCGGTGCGAAGCCGTGGGGGAATATCCCTTAACGACATTGCACACGTAAGCATCGCGCGTCGTCTTTAATGCGTGCCGCTGAACGTGTCCTTCGCACCGGGTTTGCTCTCACCCCATGCGCCGCAGTCATGCGCGCGCAAACGAAGGAACGTTGCGTCATGGGAATGAAATTGGGGCATACCGGCGCCGCTTTGGCGCTCGCTCTGTTCGCGCTGCCGGCGAACGCGCAAGTCAATACCGTCGAACTGCCGACGATCGTGGTCAGCCCGACCTTGCTGCCGACGCTGGCGAGCAAGCTCGGCAGTTCGGTGACGATGATCACCGCAACGGATATTCAGCGCCAGCAATTGCGCACGGTGCCGGACGCGCTGCGAAAAGTCCCCGGCCTCGATATCGTGCAAACCGGCGGGCCGGGCGGCCAGACTTCCGTGTTCCTGCGCGGCACCAACGCCAACCACGTCAAGGTGCTGATCGACGGCATCGACGTCGGCAATCCGAGCAACACCAACGGCTCGTTCGATTTCGCCCACCTGTTGACCGACGATATCCAAAGCATCGAGGTGCTGCGCGGCCCGCAAAGCGGCCTGTACGGCTCCGACGCCATCGGCGGGGTGATTTCGATTACGACCAAGAAGGGCGAGGGCCCGCCCAAGGTGACCGCCACGGCCGAAGCGGGCTCGCTCGGCACCTTCAACCAAACCGTCTCGTTGCGCGGCGCGCAGGCGAACTTCAACTACGCGTTCAACGTCGTGCATTTGCGCTCGACCGACATACCGGTGACGCCGCTGCATCTGCTGGCGCCCGGCGAAAAGCGCAACAACAATAATTACGACAACTGGACCTATTCGACCAAGCTCGGGGCGGACCTCACCGACAATATCACGGTCAATCTGGCGGCGCGCTACACCAACTCAAAGCTCGGCTTTACCGGCGACGACTTCACGCTTTTTCCGCTCGACTATCCCGAAGCGTTGCAGAGCACGCAGCGCAATCGCAATTTCTATGGCCGCGGTGAGGCGGTGTGGTCGCTGCTCGACGGCCGCTTCAAGAACTATTTCGGCGTCAACTACACCAATCAGTGGGATCGGAACGTGGATCCCAACGCCGACTTCTCTTTCGCCTCGCCCGCGGTCGCCCCGCCGATCACTAATCTGGGCGAGCGCACCAAAATCGACTGGCGCGGCGAGGTCAAAGTCATGCCCGGCCAAACCGTCGTGGTCGGGCTGGAGCGCCAGTGGGACCGGCTGCGCACCAATTCGACCGGCACGGTCGATGCCTTCTTCAATTACACGCAGATAACGACCACCGCGCAGACCGGCAACGCGGCCGGCTTCATCGAACTGCAATCGGAATTCGCTAAGCGCTTCTTCCTGGTGGCCAATATCCGCTACGACGACAATGACAGCTTCGGGCCGCATACGACGTGGCGGGTTGCGCCGGCGTTCATCGTTCCGGGCGCCGACACCAAGCTCAAAGGCAGTTACGGCACCGGCTTCAAGGCGCCGACGCTCACCCAGCTTTACGTCGACAACCCGTCCTTCAACGCCGTCGCCAATCCCAACCTGCAGCCGGAAACCAGCACCGGCTACGACGTCGGATTCGAACAGCCGCTATGGCACGGCCGGGTCAATTTCGGCGTGACCTATTTCCGCAATCAGATCAAGAATCTCATCGCTAACACGTTCGATCTCACGAGCTTCACCTTCACCTACGTCAATGTCGGCGCGGCGACCACTTACGGCACCAAATCCTTCGCCTCCGTCGCCGTCAGCGATGAATTGAAGCTGCGCGCCGACTACACCACCATCGTCACCCGCGATGACACGACCGGCCTCGGCTTGCGCAACCGGCCCGGCCATAAAGAGAGCCTGACGGCGATCTGGACGCCGAACCCGCAAGTCACGCTCTCGGCCTCGCTGCTCTATGTCGGGTCGGCGGTCGAATTCAATCGCGACGGCACGATTCCGCGCGTGGATTGCGACCCCTACGCGCTCGTTAATCTGGCGGGCAGCTACAAAGTCGACGAGCACGTCACATTTTTCGGGCGCGTCGACAATCTGTTCAACCGGCACTACGAAAGCCCGGTCGGCTTCGATGCGCCCGGGCTCGGCGTCTATGGCGGCATTCGCGTGAGCAACTGACCCCGGCGGTTTCCCGCACGCCCGTGAATTGCGCTAGGATGGCGCAACGCACCATCCGGAGAGCCGCCATGGTCAAGATTCGCATTGTGCTGGCCGCGATCGCGGTCGCGGCCGCAACCGTTCCGGCGCTCGCCGGCGACGACATCCTCGATGCCATCGACCAGGCCCGCAAATCCTATCAGGCGGGCAACATGACGGCGGCCAAGCAGTCGCTCGATCTCGCCTCGCAACTTGTCGGGCAGAAGAATGCCGAACTGTTCGCCGCCTTGCTGCCGGCGCCGCTGCCCGGCTGGACGGCCGACAAGGTGGAGACCTCCGCGGTCGGCGTCGCCATGTTCGGCGCCTCCTCGGCGAGCCGGCGCTACCGCTCAGCCGACGGCCACAACGTGCAGGTGCGCATCACCGGCGACTCGGCGATGGTCATGCAGTTCGCGCAGTTCCTCATCAACCCGGCCATCGCCGGCGCCATGGGCAAGCTGTTGCGCATCGGCGACCAGCGCGCGATCCAGACGCACGAGGGCACCATCAATATGGTGATCGCCAACAAATTCCTGATCACGGTGGACGGCTCGGCCGACGCCGCGGCAAAACTCTCCTACGCGCAAGCGGTGGACGTCACCAAGCTATCGAAAATGTAGTTGCGCGCTAGAGCGGCGCCCACATCACCGGCGCCAGTTCGTAGCCGGCCCCGCTCTTGACGATGTGGCCGCAGGCCGGGAAGGGGAAGTGATAGGCCTCGACCAGCATGCGGTCGGCGGCCGCGCGGTCGAGCATCTCCCGGCGCGCCTTGACCGCCATCGGCCCGTCCATGTCGAAGATCGGCTGCCAATCGGGATGGCGCAGGAACAGATACGGGTTGCGCACGGTGTCGCTCATCGCCAGCATCGATTGATTGCCGGAATGGATGGCAAAGGCGGTATGGCCGGGCGTATGGCCATAGGCGGCAAGCGAGACGATGCCGGGCGCGACCTCGGCGCCGGGCGTGAATGGCCGCACCTCTTTGGCGATGTCCTTGAAGATGCGCCGCGCGTTGAGGAAATATTTATGCACCGCGCCGGTCGCCCGGCTCATATTGCCGTCGTCCATCCAGAATTTCCATTCCGGCTCCGGCACCAGGATTTCGGCCTTGGCAAACACCTTGTCGCCGTCCTTGGTCTTGATGCCGTCGATATGGTCGGGATGGAAATGCGAAATGACGATGCTGTCGATGTCGGCGGGCTGGACGCCGGCGGCGGCGAGGTTGGCGTTCATGAATCCGGCCGAGTCGGTGATCTGCCCGGCGGTGCCGGTGTCGATCAGCGTGAGCTTGCCCCCGTTATTGACCAGCAGCGCGGTGAAGGTGATCGGCAGCACGCTCGGGGCTAAAAATGCGGCGGCGAGCGCCGCGTTTACCGTGGCGCCATCGGCGTTGCGCACGAACTTGTCGTCGATCGGCAAGATACCAAGTGCCGTCGTAGAGCGCGGTGAGTTGCAGGTCGCCGAGTTTGTAGCGGTAGACGCCGGGGCCTTGCCCTTTCGCCGCGGCAGCGGTGGCGCGCGCCGGCAGAGGCAGCGCGGCGCAGCCGGCGGCGGCGAGGGGGCCGGTCAGGAATGAGCGGCGGGAGAGCGCTGGCATGATGTTTCCTGTTGCACGCGAGCAAGGCATTTGTTCGGCAGGCGGGCCGTATTCTTTAACACCGCAGGGACGCCGTCTATTTCCGTCGCGCCACTCTAACCGCTATGATCGCCCCGGCGGGCGCAAGGTGCGAACGAGGCGCGTATAAGGCGCGACGAATGGAGACGGCGGATGCGGTGGCTGTTGCTGGCTGGCGGTGCTCATGGTCGGCGGCTGCGCGTCGACCGATGTCGGTCCGACGCCGGCCGAATTGAAGGCGCAGTGGGATGCGCAGAACGTCTTCCCGCAAAACTACAAGACCGACCTGATGGCGTTCCTGCGCACTTATCTCAACGACCCGAGCCACATCCGCGGCGCGGCGGTGTCGCTGCCGCAGCTCAAGCGCGTCGGGCCGGGCGACCGCTACGTCGCCTGCGTGCGCTACAACGCGCGCGTCGACGGCAAATATGCCGGCGTTAAAGAGGGCGCCGCGACCTATGTGTCGGGCAAGCTCGACCGCTTCCTCGCCGGGCCGCAAGAGCTGCAGGAGTTCTGCAAAGGCGCGGCCTTTACGCCGTTCCCCGAGCTGGAAACGCTCACGCGCTAGCGCGCGCGCAAACTCCGCCGGACTTTGCCAGCGCGGCGGCAGCAGGTTCAGACGAAAAGGCCGAAAGTAGCCTCGGGCGTCGAGGTCACTTAACCTTGAGGTTCTCCGCGGACGTCTTTCCGCGATTTTCGACGAGTTCAAACTGAACGGTCTGACCTTCGTTCAGTGTGCTTAGTCCGGCGCGCTCAACCGCCGAAATATGCACGAACACATCCTTGCCGCCTTCTTGCGGCTGGATGAAGCCATAGCCCTTCGTCGGATTGAACCACTTTACGGTGCCCTGAGGCATGCTAGATCTCCGAGGTATTACGAGTAACGGGTATAGTTTGGCACACTCGGCAACCACCGAACAAGGTCCCGCGCGGCCGGCGGATCGTGACTTTTGGCTGAGTCGGGCCTGAGCCGGTTCTGGGCCGAAACCGCCCAATTCGAGTGGCGGGCGAGCGAATTGAACGCCCGCGCCATGCCGCATAACCGGACGTGATCGTTTAGAAAGACCAGCCATATCATCGGCTTGTTCAGCCGGTGGCGTTCGGTCGAAGGCTGCGTTCTTATGCAACCAATATTTTACGACAATTCGGTGTGCGGATTTCAGGCGGACAATGAGCGGCCCGCGGCCGCTTCGGCCGGCGGTTGTTCATCCTCGGCCGTCGGGGTCGGGCGAACCACCGTCACGGTGCACTGGGCTTCGGCGGCGACCTTGGCCGAGACGCTGCCGAGCAGGCTGCGCAGCAGCGAGTTCTGCCGCGCGCCGATCAGGATGTGGTCGATCCGGTTGGCTTGCGCGAATTCGAGAATGGCGGCGGCGGGATCGACCGCTTCGAGCACATGCGCGGTGAGCCGGGATTCGGCCAATTTCAGCGGCTCCGCCCAATGGCGCAGCCCGACCAGCCGGTCGATCTGCCGGTTATGGCCGTGCTCGTCGAGCGTGAAGTCGATGGTGAGGCGGCCCTGCTTGAGCACGTTGAGGCAGGCGAGCCGGGCCGAGGGCAGCGTCGCCAGAATGCGCCCGGCGGTGACGCGCAAGGCGTCGTTGAGCGCGGCCGAGCCCTCGCTGAGATCGACGGCGACGGCCACGATCGGCGCCGCCGACAATTGCGCGGACAGCCCAGGCTTGCTAGGCGGCTGCGCCAATTCCTTGTTGAAGCGCCGGCGCAAGACGATGAACAAGGGATCGCGCTTGAGCCGCTCCGAGCGGGCGGTCAGCTTGACCTCGTTCTGGTGCGTCAGATCGAAGGCGAGTTGCGCCGCCGTCGGATAACGGTAGCCCGGTTCGATCTCCAGACAGCGCAGCACGATCTCCTGCAGCCAAGGCGGATAGTCGCCTCGCAGCCGGCGCGGCGGAACGGGATCGCGCCAGAGCCGCCGGCGCATGCCGTGCAGCGTCTCGCTTTCGCCGAAGGGGCGCACGCCGGTCGAAAAGAAATAGAGCAGGACGCCGAGCGCGAACAAATCGCTGCGCGGATCGTTGCGGATGCCGCGCAACTGTTCCGGCGACATATAGGGCGCCGTGCCGAACGGCAGGCGGAACTCTTCTTGCATCAAATCCGGCAGTTGCACGTGATGGGAGAGGCCGAAATCGAGCAGCACGGCTTCGCCGCTCGGCCGGAACATGATGTTGCTCGGCTTGATGTCGAGATGGATCACGTGCTGGCGGTGCAGGTCGTCGAGCGCCTGCGCGATTTTCACGCCGATTTCCGCCACCTCCGCGTATGGCAACGGCAAGTCGGCGAGCCGCGGCAATAAAGTCGGCCCGGCAATCCACTCCATGACAATAAAGGGGTGCTCGGCAAAGTCGCCGACCGCGATGCATTTGGGAACATGCACGCCGGAAAGGCGCGGCAGGATCATCTGCTCCATTTCGAAACTGACGATCGCCGCCGGGTCGGTGCCTTCGCCGATTTTCGGCACCTTCATCAACAGCGGCGTCGTCGAGCCGGCGCGCGCAACCCGCCACAGCGTCGCCATGCCGCCTTGGTGCGCGATTTCTTCGAGGCGGAAGCCGCCGACGACCACGCCCGGTTCGTGCAGCGGCTTGGCCATCTATTGTCCCAGCAACAGCCGGTCGGCCAACCAGCGCGGCAGGCCCTTCTTGCGGATCGCGGCGGCCGCCGTGCCGACGTCATAGGGAACGCGGCAATACGTGAGCTCGCGCCGGTCGGTGTCGAGCATGGCGTAGGCGGCGGCCGGATTGCCGTCGCGCGGCTGTCCGACCGAGCCGAGCACGGCAAGCCAGCGGCGCCCTTGCAGCAAAGGCACGGGAACGTCCGTGATCGGGGTGAACGCCGTCATCTTCGCGGTCGCCGACATGCTGTAGATGGCGGGTTGGTGCACGTGGCCGCAGAACGTAATGATCGCCGGGTCGAGGGCGAGGCTGCGCGAGGCTTCCACGGTGCTGGTCACATAGATCCAAGCCGGCGGGTTGCTCGCTTCGGAATGGACGTAGAGCCGCTCGCCGTCGACCTGCGTGAAAGGCAAGCCGGCCAAAAATTGCCGTTGCGCCGCGCTGAGTTCGCCGCGCGTCCACTCGATGGCGATCCTGGCTTCCAGGTTCATCTGCTCGCGCGCATTGCCGATGGCGCTGTCGTGATTGCCGAGCACCGCCACGGCGCCCTGATCGACCAGATCCATGACCGTGGTCACCGCCCAGTCGGGATCGGCGCCATAGCCGACATAATCGCCGAGCAGCACGATGCGCTGCGCGCCTTGCGCGCGCGCTTGGTCAAGACATGCGCTGAACGCCTGCCGGTTGGCGTGGATATCGGCGAACAAGGCAATCCGCACGGCTTTGCCCTCCGGCCCGACGGTGGTCCGATTGCGTACCGAGGTGTTGATCCTGGTCAAATTATAGTCGCGTGGCCGGCGCGGCGCCGCCGAGAAAGCATGACTTTTATCGGTTTTTTGGTGCCGGGTGAGAGAATTGAACTCCCGACCAACGGTTTACAAAACCGCTGCTCTACCGCTGAGCTAACCCGGCTCGTGGCAGAGAGCTATCAGCGTCGCCGGCTCGCCACAAGCCATGACGCGGTCAGGCTTACGGTGGGCGGTGACAAAAACGCCCCGCACGCGGGGTGCGGGGCGCCAAGTTTGCGGGGTGGGGCGGCCGCGCGAGGCCGCCCCGCCGTTTGCCTACATCTGGGTGATGTCGCGATCCTTGGTCTCGGGCAGGAAGATCAGCCCGATGACGAAGCTCATCGATGCGATCACGATCGGATACCAGAGGCCGGAGTAGATGTTTCCGGTCGCCGCCACGATGGCGAAGGCGGTCGCCGGCAGGAAGCCGCCGAACCAGCCGTTGCCGATGTGATAGGGCAGCGACAGCCCGCTATAGCGGATGCGGGTCGGGAACAGCTCCACCAGCCAGGCGGCGATCGGCCCGTACACCATGGTCACGTAGACGACCAGGATGGCGAGCAGGATGATCGTCATGAAGTAGTTGATCTCCTTCGGATCGGCGCTCGGCGGGTAGCCGTGGGTTTTCACCGCCGCGGTGATGGCGGCGGGCAGGTTGGCCGTATCGGCGGTCAGAGTTCTGTTCGCCGATCTTGACGCTCGCCTTGGTTCCGGCGGGCGCTTTGACGTTGTCGTAGTTCACCGACAGGTTCACCAGCGTCGACTTGATGATGTCGCAGCCTGTAGTGAATTTCTCGGTGCCCGTCGCCTTGAACTGGAACGAGCACTGAGCCGGATCCGCGGTCACGACCACGGGCGCCGCCGCCAGAGGCATGCTCCAGCTTCGGATTGGCGAAGTGGGTGATGCCCTGGAAGATCGGGAAGTAGGTGACAACGGCAAGCGCGAAGCCGGCGAGCATGATCGGCTTGCGGCCGATCTTGTCCGACAGCCAGCCGAACAGGATGAAGCACGGCGTGCCGATGGCCAGCGACACCGCGATCAGGATCCAGGCGTCAATCGCCGGGACCTTCAAGAGTCTGGGTCAGGAAGAACAGCGCATAGAACTGTCCGCCGTACCACACCACGGCCTCACCGGCGGTGGCGCCGAACAGGGCGGCGAGCGCGATCTTGCCGTTCAGCCCAGTTGCCGAAGGCTTCGCCGAGCGGCGCCTTCGACGCTTTGCCTTCCGCCATCATCTTCTTGAACATGGGCGCTTCGTTGAGCTTGAGCCCCATGTAGATGGTCACACAGAGCAGCAAGGCCGAAATCAGGAACGGAATGCGCCAGCCCCAGTCGCTGAAGGCCTGTTCGCCGATGGTGGTGCGGATGCCGAGGATCAAGAGCAGCGCCAGGAACAGGCCCAGCGTCGCGGTGGTCTGGATCCACGAGGTGTAATAGCCGCGCTTGCCCTGGAGGCGCATGTTCGGCGACGTAAATCGCCGCGCCGCCGTATTCGCCGCCGAGCGCGAGGCCTTGCACCAGGCGCAGTGCGATCAGCACGATCGGAGCAAAGATGCCCCACGTGTGATAACCGGGCAGGACGCCGATGAGGAACGTGCTCGAGCCCATCAGGGTCATGCACATCAGGAAG
Organism: uncultured Alphaproteobacteria bacterium; assembly: GCA_963739735.1. GTDB lineage: Bacteria > Pseudomonadota > Alphaproteobacteria > Rhizobiales > Xanthobacteraceae > Pseudolabrys. Next base: position 11,788 of record CAVUBV010000002.1, read on the forward strand.
GTGGTCTTGCGGCCGATCATGTCGCCGATGCGGCCGAAGAACAGCGCGCCGAACGGACGCACGGCGAAGCCGGCGGCGAAGGCGAGCAGCGCGAAGATGAAGCCGACGTTCGCCGGCACGTTGGAGAAGAAGTATTTCGCCAGGAAGGCACCGAGCGTGCCGTAGATGTAGAAGTCGTACCACTCCAGCACGGTACCGAGCGATGAAGCGAAGACGACTTTGCGTTCTTCCGCCGTCATGCCGGTGCCGCGGCGGATTTCAACCGTCGTTGTGGTCATAGGCGTTATCCCCAGATTGCGTGTTGCTTTGTTTTTTGTTGGGGGTCCGCCTAGTCCGCTCTCCCGAATGCTATTGCTAACGCCGGCCCCGCATCAGCAATACGCCGCATGCGAGCCGTTCGTCATTGCACCTCAGGTCTTACGCCGAAAGTCATAGACGCCTCGATCAAGCCCGGGGAATCGCTCGCGAAAAATCCGCTGCACGTGACCGGCGGCGTATCCCGGTATGTTGCGCGTCATCAACTGATCCCGGCGAGGTGCTCGAGCACGTTGATCAGGAAGGCGGCGGACTGCAATACCGCCAGCCGCTGCGCCAGTTTCGAGCGGCGGAAGGTGACGTTGAGCAAGGTGAGCGCGCGCTTGTAGGCGGGATGGCGCTGCCCGGCTTCGCTGAGCGTGGCGAGCCGCGCCACCAGAGCGGCGCGGCGGGCTTCGACTGCATCGTAGCGCCCGCGAAAATTGCCGCGCGGCGGCGTCGATTTGGCGGCAGGGGTGGAGCGGCGGCGGGTTGGCATCGGCAATTAACTTTAATGACCAAGGCTAACTTTAATGTTCAAGGCGTTACGCGCGCCGGAGGTGCGCAACAAGCAAGTGCGCGCAATTCCGGCAGGTTCAAGGCACGACCGCAATTAATGTTACCTTGCGATTGCAGGGGGCAAAGTAAAGCCTTCGTATAAAATGCATCCGGATTTATTGGAGATGAGCCGGATGCGCGCTCTGTTTGCCATCGCTGTGTTGAGTTTTGCTTTCGGCGCCGCCGCCGCGCGCGCCGGCGAGCTTGCCGGCAGCCATCATGCCCTTTATTCCGCGCGCCATTTCGAACAAGGCGAGCGCGCCGGGATGCTGCTGGTCAATGCTTACGAACCGGGCGTCGGCTTGCGCGCCTATTGGCGCGCGCCGTGGCGCTACCATCATTACTTTCCGGCCAACGGAAAACGGCCCCGCATCGGCCGCGTCGAAAACCTGTTCGCGCGCGCTGCACGGCCGCAACCCGCGCAGACTTACCGGCGCACTTGGTCGAACGCGTCGGCCTTCAAACAGGAACGACCCATCTACGTGTTGCCGCCCGAACCCGGCCGGCGACTTGCCGCCCCGAACGAAATGAAACCGTGAAAACCATGGCGATGAAACCGAAGAAACCAATGCCCCGTCATTCGCGCAGTCTCGCCGTGCTTGTCGTTATCGCCGCCGCTTTGTTGCCGGCCGCGACCGCGCAAGCGCAATATTACGCCGCCGCCGCGCCGCCGCCGCCGCTTTATCCTTACGCGGTGCCGCAGGGGCAGTCCTACGCGATCCAGGTCGCGCCCGGCACTTATGTGATCCACCGTCCGGGCAAGAGCCGCGCCGAGGCTTCCGCGCGCTGCGTGAACTGCGGTCATCGCCGCGCCATCTCCGTTCATCATTCGCGCCGCATCCGATCGTGCGCACAAGCAGGTCGATCGCGCGCTGGTCGAGGAACTGCGCAAGCGCGGCGATCGCAAGGACGCCGCCGTCGAAGCCAAAAAAGACGCCGTCGGCAATACCGTGAATAAGCGCACCGTCTACAAAACCAAAAAGATCGTGCGCGATCGGCCGGTGGTCATCGTGCATAAGCGTTACGTCGACGATCCGCCGCGGGTGATCGACCGGGCCGTCGCCATCGACGACGCACCGCGGACAGATTGCAATCGCGGGCTCATGACGCGTTGCGACACCGTCACCGCCCCCGTCGTTAGCGCACCCGCCCCAGCTCCCTTCGTTCGCCTCGGCCGCGAGGCGGGCAAGAGGCGCGTCATCAATGCCGAGGCCGAGATCACCATTCTCGGGCCCGACCGTATGAACATCCGGCTGTACCGCCGCGGACATCGGCCGGGCGACAGAGGGATGACCGAGGAATAAAGACAATCGCAGAGCTAGCGGGCGTAAACGGCGGGCTGGGGGGCCCGCCGTTTTGCGTTCACCTATCGTGCAGCGCGCGGCTCGCCACATAGAGACCGAGCGCCGCCGCGTTCGACACGTTCAGGCTCTTGATCGTGCCCGGCAGATCGATGCGCGCGACATGGTCGCAGGTTTCCTTGGTGAGCTGGCGCAAGCCCTTGCCCTCGGCGCCGAGCACCAGCGCGAGCGGCGTGCGCAAGGGCAGCTGGCTAAGATCGGCGTCGCCGCTCGAATCGAGGCCGACCACCAGGAAGCCGCTCGCTTTCAGTGCGGCGAGCCCGCGCGCCAGGTTCTGCACGCTGATCAGCGGCACGTGTTCGAGCGCGCCGGAGGCGGCTTTGGCGAGTGCCCCGGTTGCGTCGGGCGAGTGCCGCTGGGTGGTGACGATGGCCGCGGCGGCAAAGGCCGCGGCGGAGCGGAAAATCGCCCCGACATTATGCGGATCGGTGATCTGGTCGAGCACCAGCACGACGCCGCGCCCCGGCAGATCTTCGATCGCGGGCGAGGGCAGCGCATCGGCCTCGAGATAAAGGCCCTGATGCACCGCGTCGGGGGTAAGCCGCTCGGCGATCGCCGAAGGGCGCACCAGTTCCGGCGCGATACGCGCGGCAATGCCCTCGTCGGAAAGCCGCCGCGCGGCATTCTCGGTGGCGAGCAGCAAACGCGGCCGCCGCGCCGGGTTGCGTAGCGCCGCCGTCACCGTATGCCAGCCATACATGACGACCGGGCCATCCGCCGCCGGCCGCAAGGCATCGCGGCGGGCGCGCTCGAAGCGCTCGCGCCGCTCGGTCTGCTGGCGCGTGGCGCCGGGTTTGCCGCCGGAGGGAAAGCGGCCGCTGGGGGATCGAATTGCCATGGCGCTGCCTTATCCGATCCATCCGGGGCCGAACAGCCTCCATTGACTTCAAGGGAGGGGCTGCCCATAAACCGGCCCATTCCGGCGCCCCGCGGCGGAGCGATTTTCATGCCGGATCAATGCGGTGCGACGGCTTTAATGGGAGAGTGTCCCGAGCGGCAAAGGGGGCGGACTGTAAATCCGCTGGCTATGCCTTCGTAGGTTCGAGTCCTACCTCTCCCACCAGCCTTCGCTCGCTTCGCGAGCTACGGCTGGGCAAGCCAGCCAGGCCTATCGTGGCAAAGCGAGCGAAGGCTGCCGCGCCATAGTCGCGATAGCGACGGAGGCGGGCTAAGATCGGAATATGAAATATGTTTACATCCTTCAAAGTGTCACCTCGGCTGGCCATTATTATGTTGGTGTAACTGACGATCTTCGCGGTCGGCTAAAGCGGCATAATGCCGGAGAGGTTAAGCACACTGCAAAATACTTGCCCTGGAAGCTTGAGACTTACATTGGATTTTCGGATGAGGTTCGGGCGTTCGCTTTTGAAAAGTATCTAAAGTCCGGGTCGGGCCGTGCTTTTGCGAAAAGGCATTTGTAATCGGGCGTGTTCATGCGGGTGTAGCTCAATGGTAGAGCAACAGCCTTCCAAGCTGATGACGACGGTTCGATTCCGTTCACCCGCTCCAGCCTTCGCTCGCTTCGCGAGCTACGGCTTGGCAAGCCAGCCAGGCCTATCGTGGCGAAGGGAGCGAAGGCTGTCGCGCCGAAGCCCGCTTGGGCGAAGGCGGACCGTTGCCGCGAGCTACGGCTTGGCAAGCCAGTTTTGCCGACATCGGGTCAGGCAGGCGCAAAACCCACCCAAACCGGCCGTCTTCGCCCTTGCATTAAGCCCTCGTATAATGCATGACATGACCGCGGCGGGCCATTATATGGTCCGCCGTATCCGCTTCCGAAGGGGTGTAGCTCAGCTGGTAGAGCACCGGTCTCCAAAACCGGGGGTCGCGGGTTCGAACCCTGCCGCCCCTGCCAAGCGGAGATGCGGATCGTTGCAAATGGTGGCGGGCAAAAGCCGCCGGTCGTACTTAAGTAAAGAAGCGTCGGATCGAGACTTGAGGTATCTGGCTTTGCAATCGGGATTGAATTGAATGGCGACGTCTCCGTTCAAGTTTCTGCAGGAGGTGCGCGAGGAGACCCGCAAGGTCACCTGGCCGTCGCGCAAGGAAACCATGATCACCACCGGCATGGTGTTCGTCATGGTGGCGATCGCCTCGGTTTTTTTCCTGGTCGCGGATCAATTCATCCGAATTGCCGTTACCTTCGTGCTCGGCATCGGCGCCTGAAGGCGAAATAGCGATGAGCGATACAGACACCGCCACCACGACCCGGCCCAAGCGCTGGTACATCGTGCATGCCTATTCGAACTTCGAGAAGAAGGTCGCCGAATCGATCCGCGAGCAGGCCAAGCAGCGCAATCTCGCCGATCACTTCGAAGAAATCATGGTGCCGACCGAAACCGTGGTCGAGGTGCGCCGCGGCCGCAAGGTCAACGCCGAGCGCAAGTTTTTTCCCGGCTACGTGCTGGTGAAGATGGACCTGACCGACGAGGTCTACCATCTCATCAAGAACACGCCGAAGGTCACCGGCTTCCTCGGCACCGACAAGAAGCCGATGCCGATCTCGGAAGTGGAAGCCAACCGCATCCTGCATCAGGTGCAGGAAGGCATCGAGCGGCCGAAGCCCTCGGTGTCGTTCGAGGTCGGCGAGCAGGTGCGCGTGTCGGATGGCCCGTTCGCCTCGTTCAACGGCACCGTCGAGGAAGTCGACGAGGCGCGCTCGCGCGTCAAGGTCGCGGTGTCGATCTTCGGCCGCGCCACGCCGGTCGAGCTGGAATTCGGGCAGGTGGAGAAGCTTTAGCCGCGTGGCGCGGCGGCGCCCTGCACGCAGCGTAGCACGAGAGCGCAGGAAGTCCGCAGCCGGGCTTAATTCGGACAACGCTCCTGCGGCGCGATCCGTCCGCTTGTGACCTATTACAGCCCCCCAACTTGCACGAGGTCCCGACCCAATTCTGCGGTGGGACATCCGCATCAGACATTTCGAATCCGCATCGCGCGAGCGCAGGGGAATATTTTTCTGGCGGAAGTATATCGATACTCACTCCGACAACGGCGGAGAAGAATTGTGCATCGATGTATACGAAATTACAATTGACAATCTTCGATATCGGTTCTTGATATCGTTATTCGTTCCCGTGAGTAGTCGGGGCGACGCAAAAGACAAAAACTCACCAAGAAAAGACCCACCAAGAGGAGGACGAACTCATGTCTGCTTTTCGCAAGACGATGATTGCTTTCGGTTGCTTGGTATTGTTTGCAAGTGTCGGGGCTTATGCCGCACCACCGGATTGGTTGAAAGACAAGGGAACCACCGAGCAGAAGCTGAAGGCCCTCGCCGATATTCAAGAAGCGGCGGGAAGCGTCATGATCGAGTATGCCATGCGTTACACCAACCTGTATTACGCCGCCATGGGCGGCAACTGGGGTCTGGCAGGCTACCAACTCAAGGAGGCGCGCGAGATTCAGGAGGTCGCCGAAACGACCAGGCCGCAGTTCGCATCGGGCCTGAAGGCGTTTGAAAGCACCTATCTCGAACCGCTCGCCAAGGCGATCGAGGCGAAGGACTCCAAGGCGTTCAAGGTCGCCTTCGACCGCGGTGTCGGGGGCTGCAACTCCTGTCACGCTGGCCACGGCTTCCCGTACATCAAATTCGTGCTGCCGAAGGCGCCCTACGCTCCGCTGTCCATGAAGCCATGAGCTTTCGTGATAGCTGAAGACAAATCTTAATGGTACGTAAGGTCTCTCGGTACTCGCGTGTACACGGTGCATGCGAGTACCGCATTTTCGCATTTGGGTATTGCTGCGTTGATGAAGTACCAAGACTTACTGCGTGGCCTCATTCGCCTGCATATTCTATTTCATGCAGTCGAGGGCAGGATTTACGGTCAGTGGATGATCGATGAGCTTCGCCGGCACGGTTACCGCATAGGGCCAGGAACGCTCTATCCGATGTTAGATACCATGGAGCAAAATGGCTATCTCAAGTCGAACCGTGAGCGGGACGGTCGTACCTTCCGACGCGTCTATAGCGCCACGCCGCTTGGGAAGAGAGCATATAAAGCCGCCAAAGCGCGGGTTCGTGAACTCTCGCGCGAATTGATTGAAAAAGTTTGATCTTCCCCGCCGATTAACCGTCACTCGGCGCAGGGCGAAGGTCGAGCGGCATTTTGCGTCCCTCATAGACGATGTCGCCCTTTGGCCCATCGCGGACATGACGTTCGCGCTAACTAGGGTCCGAAACCGCTTGCAGAGCAGGCATAGTGTCAGCGTTTCGAGGCTAAACGCATAGGGCGCGCGCTCGGCTGGACATACCAGCCGCGACCCTTTACATCTCGCCGCGGCCCAAGGGGCCATCATAAAGGCGTGGGAGGTGAGGCGGTCGCCAACCGTCAAAATCCGCACCACTACAGGAGTGAGAAATGGCCAAAAAAGTCACTGGATTCCTCAAATTGCAGGTGCCGGCAGGCGCCGCCAACCCGTCGCCCCCGATCGGGCCGGCGCTCGGTCAGCGCGGCCTCAACATTATGGAGTTCTGCAAGGCGTTCAACGCGCAGACCCAGAAGATCGAGAAGAACACGCCGATCCCGGTCATCATCACCACCTATCAGGACCGCTCCTTCACCTTCGAGATGAAGACGCCGCCGGTGTCTTATTTCCTGAAGAAGGCGGCCAAGCTCGACAGCGGCTCGAAGACGCCGGGGCGCGAAACGGTCGGCGAGGTGACCAAGAAGCAGCTGCGCGAGATCGCCGAGCAGAAGATGAAAGATTTGAACTGCGACACGGTCGAAGCGGCGATGAAGATGATCGAAGGTTCCGCCCGCTCGATGGGCCTCACGGTGGCGGAGTAACGGTCATGGCAATCGGAAAACGCACAAAAATCGCGCGCGAAGGCGTCGATCGCGACAAGTCCTACACGATCGCCGAAGCGGTCAAACTGGTGAAGGAACGCGCCAAGGCGAAGTTCGACGAGACCATCGAAATCGCCATGAATCTCGGCGTCGATCCCAAGCATGCCGACCAGATGGTGCGCGGCGTGGTCAATCTGCCGAACGGCTCCGGCCGCACCGTGCGGGTCGGCGTGTTCGCGCGCGGCGCCAAGGCGGAGGAAGCGAAAGCCGCCGGCGCCGACGTGGTGGGCGCCGAAGACCTGGTCGAGAAGGTCAATGGCGGCAATATCGACTTCGACCGCTGCATCGCCACTCCCGACATGATGCCGCTGGTCGGCCGTCTCGGTAAGGTTCTCGGTCCGCGCGGCATGATGCCGAACCCCAAGGTCGGCACCGTCACCATGGACATCACCAACGCCGTGAAGGCCTCCAAGGGCGGCTCGGTCGAGTTCCGCGTGGAAAAGGCCGGCATCGTCCAGGCCGGCGTCGGCAAAGCCTCGTTCTCCGAGGACAAACTGGTCGAGAACATCAAGGCCTTTGCGGATGCGGTGCAGAAGGCCAAGCCCCCGGGGGCCAAGGGCCACTACATCAACCGAGTGGCGATCTCGTCCACCATGGGCCCGGGCGTCAAAGTGGAGCCGTCGTCGCTGTTTGCCGCCGGAACCACCCATTAAGGGCTCGTTTTGCTCGCCTTTTTCGCTGGGATTTCCGCGGAAAAGGGCTTGGCAAAGGGCCCAGGACGCTCTAAATAAGGCCTATCGGGCGTGCCGGCCCAGTTTGTCGGCACGCCTTTGCGCGTCTCTAAAATCGTCTCTCGAACACATGGTGATCGGAACTTATTCCTTTTGGACATCCCGGCGGGACATCTGAAAGGGAGAAGGGATCATCGCCATTGAGACGCGCGAGGGCGGTTCTCGAAAAGGGACCGACCGACCTGTCCAAGACTGCCGGCGCCGACGCCTTCGGGCTGACGCTTAATCCTGCAAGGGGCCAGCACAGACGGGGACACGACACCGAGTTTGCGCGACCGCAAGGCCGCGCCAAGTTCGGTTCGAACCTCGGAAAGACCCGTTCATGACCGCAGGTCATGTTTCGGGGGGCAGGCTACTCGAAGCGTCGTCCTGCCCCGTTCGCTGCGTGTGAACCTAAAGGCGGGACGGCTGGTCTCAACCCGGCGGTTCCCGTGATGAGCGGCGAACCGTCATAACCGGAAAGAGCACGCTAGTGGAACGAGCGGCTAAAGCGGCCTCCATCACCGAACTGAGCGGGGTTTTTAAAACCTCGAACGTCGTGGTGGTGGCTCACTATTCCGGCCTCAGCGTCGCCCAGATGCAGACCCTGCGCAAGCAGATGAAGCTCGCGGGCGCGCAAGTGAAGGTCGCGAAAAACCGTCTCGCCAAGATTGCGCTCAAGGACACCGACGCTGCCGCCATTTCGCCCCTGCTGAAGGGACCGACGGTGCTCGCCTACTCAGGCGATCCCGTGGCGGCGCCGAAAGTGGCCGTCGATTTCGCCAAGGCGAACGAAGCGTTCGTCATTCTCGGCGGCTCGATGGGCAAGACCGCTCTGGACCTCAACGGCGTCAAGGCACTCGCCTCGCTGCCGTCACTGGATGAGTTGCGCGCCAAGATCGTCGGCCTGGTTCAGGCCCCGGCGACCAAGATCGCCCAGCTCATCAACGCTCCCGCGGCCAAGGTCGCGCGCGTGGTCCAAGCCTATGCCTCCAAGAGCGCGGCTGCGTGACGGCTCACAAGCATTCCTCTGGTTCGAACCGATAAGGAACTGAAACGATGGCTGACCTGCAGAAGATCGTCGACGAATTGTCGAAACTGACCGTCCTGGAAGCGGCGGATCTGGCGAAGTTGCTGGAAGAGAAGTGGGGCGTCTCCGCCGCGGCCGCGGTTGCGGTAGCGGCCGGCCCGGCCGCTGCTGCCGCGGTTGAAGAAAAGACCGAGTTCACCGTGGTCCTTGCCGCTGCCGGCGACAAGAAGATCGAGGTGATCAAGGAAGTGCGTGCGCTCACCGGCCTCGGCCTCAAGGAAGCCAAGGACCTGGTCGAGGGTGCGCCCAAGCCGGTCAAGGAAGGCGTCAACAAGGAAGAGGCCGACAAGATCAAGGCCACCTTGGAAAAGGTCGGCGCCAAGGTTGAGCTCAAATAGGCGAATGCCTATTTGAGCGAAATCCCTCGGGCGAGCGTCAGCGAGCCCCGGAGATCGCGAGAAATACCGATATCCCCGGGGCTAACCCCCCGGGGGCGTCGGAAGCAAGATTGGTAGTGACCGGGCAACGGTCATTTTGGAGGCAGTCGTGAACGGGCGCGGCCTGTTCACGGGATATTGTGAAGAGTGCGGCGGTTCGGGCGAGGCCCGAATCACATAGAAACGGGTAGCCCCGACGCCTGTCCTGATGGTCGCGATGGATTGCGACCGTTCGGAGAGGCGCCCGCGTTGGCCCGCCAAAATCGAATCGAGAGAGAAACGATGGCGCAGACGTTTACCGGTCGCAAGCGCGTAAGGAAGTTTTTCGGAACAATCAAAGAAGTGGCGGAGATGCCGAACCTCATCGAGGTTCAAAAGGCGTCTTACGACCAGTTCCTGCTGGTCAAGGAACCCGTCGGCGGTCGTCCCGACGAGGGCCTGCAGGCGGTGTTCAAATCGGTATTCCCGATTTCCGACTTCTCCAATTCATCGCAGCTTGAATTCGTCAAATACGAATTCGAGCCGCCGAAATACGACGTCGACGAGTGCCGCCAGCGCGGCATGACCTATGCCGCGCCGCTGAAAGTGACGCTGCGGCTGATCGTGTTCGATATCGACGAGGAAACCGCCGCGCGTTCGGTCAAGGACATCAAGGAGCAGGATGTCTACATGGGCGACATCCCGCTCATGACCAACAACGGCACCTTCATCGTCAACGGCACCGAGCGCGTCATCGTCTCGCAGATGCACCGTTCGCCCGGCGTATTCTTCGATCACGACAAGGGCAAGACGCATTCATCGGGCAAGCTGCTGTTCGCCGCCCGCATCATTCCCTATCGCGGCTCCTGGCTCGACATCGAGTTCGACGCCAAGGACATCGTCTATGCGCGCATCGATCGCCGCCGCAAGATTCCGGTGACCTCGCTGTTGTTCGCGCTCGGCCTCGACGGCGAGGAAATCCTGCGCACCTTCTACAAGCACGTCACCTACAAGCGCGTGAAGGACAGCTGGCGCGTGCCCTTCGATGCCAACCGACTCAAAGGCTACAAGGCGGTCAACGATCTGGTCGACGCCGACACCGGTCGCGTCGTGGTGGAAGCCGGCAAGAAGCTCACCGTGCGTCAGGCGCGCGTGCTCTCCGAGAAGGGCCTCAAGGCCCTGCGCATGACCGACGAGGAATTGATCGGCCATTACGTCGCCGAGGATCTCGCCAACGGCAAGACCGGCGAGATCTACATGGAGGCCGGCCAGGAGATCGACGAGAAGAACCTCAAGGTTCTCATCGAAGCCGGCTACAAGGAACTGCCGCTGCTCGACATCGATCATGTCAATGTCGGCGCCTATATCCGCAACACGCTCACCGTCGACAAGAACATGACGCGCGAGGACGCGCTGTTCGACATCTATCGCGTCATGCGGCCCGGCGAGCCGCCGACCGTCGACACCGCGGAAGCGATGTTCCGCTCGCTGTTCTTCGACTCGGAGCGCTACGACCTGTCGGCCGTCGGCCGCGTCAAGATGAACATGCGGCTCGACCTCGACGCGCCCGACACCATGCGGGTGCTGCGCAAGGAAGACATTATTTCCGTCATCAAGACGCTGGTCGATCTGCGCGACGGCAAGGGCGAGATCGACGACATCGACCATCTCGGCAACCGCCGGGTGCGCTCGGTCGGCGAGCTCATGGAGAACCAATACCGCATCGGCCTGTTGCGCATGGAGCGCGCGATCAAGGAGCGCATGTCCTCGGTCGATATCGACACCGTGATGCCGCAGGACCTGATCAACGCCAAGCCCGCGGCCGCCGCGGTGCGCGAGTTCTTCGGCTCGTCGCAGCTTTCGCAGTTCATGGACCAGACCAACCCGCTGTCCGAGATCACGCACAAGCGGCGTCTCTCGGCGCTCGGGCCGGGCGGTCTGACGCGCGAACGCGCCGGCTTCGAGGTGCGCGACGTGCATCCGACGCATTACGGCCGCATCTGTCCGATCGAAACGCCGGAAGGCCCGAACATCGGCCTGATCAATTCGCTCGCCACTTACGCGCGGGTGAACAAATACGGCTTCGTCGAGACGCCCTATCGCAAGGTCAAGGACGGCCGCGTCACCGACGAGGTGATCTATCTCTCGGCCATGGAAGAGGGCCGCTACACGGTGGCGCAGGCCAATGCGACGATGGACGCGCGCGGCCGCTTCACCGAGGACCTGATCATTTGTCGCCACGCCGGCGACGTGCATCTGGTGCCGCGCGACAAGGTCGACTTCATGGACGTGTCGCCCAAGCAGCTCGTGTCGGTTGCCGCCGCGCTCATTCCGTTCCTGGAAAACGACGACGCCAACCGCGCGCTGATGGGCTCGAACATGCAGCGCCAAGCGGTGCCGCTGGTTCGTTCCGAGGCGCCGTTCGTCGGCACCGGCATGGAAGGCGTGGTCGCGCGCGACTCGGGCGCTTCGATCTCTGCCCGCCGCACCGGCATCGTCGATCAGGTTGACGCCACCCGTATCGTGGTGCGCGCCACCGGCGAAACCGACCCGACCAAGCCGGGCGTCGATATCTACCGGCTGATGAAATATCAGCGCTCGAACCAGAACACCTGCATCAACCAGCGTCCGCTGGTGAAGGTGGGCGATCACGTCGACAAGGCCGACATCATCGCCGACGGTCCTTCGACCGATCTCGGCGAATTGGCGCTCGGCCGCAACGTGCTGGTCGCCTTCATGCCGTGGAACGGCTACAACTTCGAGGACTTCGATCCTGCTCTCCGAGCGGATCGTGAAAGACGACGTGTTCACGTCCATCCACATCGAGGAATTCGAGGTGATGGCGCGCGACACCAAGTTGGGCCCCGAGGAAATCACCCGCGATATCCCCAACGTCTCGGAAGAGGCGCTGAAGAACCTCGACGAAGCGGGCATCGTCTATATCGGCGCCGAGGTGCATGCCGGCGACATCCTGTGCGGCAAGATCACGCCCAAGGGCGAAAGCCCGATGACGCCGGAAGAAAAACTTCTGCGCGCCATCTTCGGCGAAAAGGCCTCCGACGTGCGCGACACCTCGTTGCGCGTGCCGCCGGGCGTGCAGGGCACCGTCGTGGAAGTTCGCGTGTTCAACCGGCACGGCGTCGAGAAGGACGAGCGCGCGCTCGCCATCGAGCGCGAGGAAATCGAGCGCCTCGCCAAGGACCGCGACGACGAACAGGCGATCCTCGACCGCAACGTCTACGGGCGTCTCGCCGAGTTGCTGGAAGGCCGGCAGGGCATCGCCGGTCCGAAGGGCTTCAAGAAGGATTCCAAGATCACCAAGGCGGTGCTGGACGAATATCCGCGCTCGCAGTGGTGGCAGTTTGCCTCGCCCAACGACAAGCTGATGGCGGAGATCGAGGCCATCCGTAAGCAGTACGACGAGTTGAAGAAGCTCTTGGAACAGCGCTTCCTCGACAAGGTCGAGAAGCTGCAGCGCGGCGACGAATTGCCGCCCGGCGTGATGAAGATGGTCAAGGTCTTCGTCGCGGTGAAGCGCAAGATCCAGCCCGGCGACAAGATGGCCGGCCGCCACGGCAACAAGGGCGTGGTGTCGAAGATCGTGCCGGCGGAGGACATGCCGTTCCTCGCCGACGGCCAGCCCGTGGACATCGTGCTCAATCCGCTCGGCGTGCCGAGCCGCATGAATGTCGGCCAGATCCTGGAGACGCATCTGGGCTGGGCCTGCGCCGGCCTGGGGCTCAAGATCGGGCAGGCGGTCGATCTCTACAACAGCAAGCACGACACCCGGCCGCTCAAGGACATCCTCAAGAAAGTCTACGGCGAGGACGAGACCATCAAGTCGCTGGACGAAGAAGGTCTGATCGAACTCGGCGGCAACCTGCGCCACGGCGTGCCGATTGCGACGCCGGTGTTCGACGGCGCCAAGGAGGCCGACATCGAGAAGATGCTCGATCTCGCCGGCCTCGATCATTCCGGTCAGGTCAGCGTCTACGACGGGCGCACCGGCGAGGTGTTCGACCGCAAGGTTACGGTCGGCTTCATCTATATGCTCAAGCTGCACCATTTGGTGGACGACAAGATCCACGCCCGCTCGATCGGCCCGTACTCGCTGGTCACCCAGCAGCCGCTCGGCGGCAAGGCGCAGTTCGGCGGCCAGCGCTTCGGCGAAATGGAAGTGTGGGCGCTGGAAGCCTATGGCGCGGCTTACACCTTGCAGGAAATGCTCACCGTGAAGTCGGACGACGTCGCCGGCCGCACCAAAGTGTACGAGGCGATCGTGCGCGGCGACGACACGTTCGAGGCGGGCATTCCGGAAAGCTTCAACGTGCTGGTCAAGGAAATGCGCTCGCTCGGCCTCAATGTCGATCTGCACAATTCCAAGCAGCAGCGACAGGGCTCGGGCGGCGAGACGGCGGAAGCCGCCGAATAATAAGCGGTACGGCCGGGCCCGAACGCGCGAAACATTAAGTCTTCGCGCACAAGGCCCCGGCCGCTCACGCGGCGTGATGAATTATTGCGAATGCAGCCGGCGGCAGTCGGCCTATCGGAGATGGCAATGAATCAAGAGATGATGAATCTTTTCAGCCCGCAGGCCCCGGCTCAGGTCTTCGACCAGATCCGGATTTCGATCGCGAGCCCGGAAAAGATTCTCTCGTGGTCGTACGGCGAGATCAAGAAGCCGGAGACGATCAACTACCGCACCTTCAAGCCCGAGCGCGACGGCCTGTTCTGCGCGCGCATTTTCGGGCCGATCAAGGATTACGAGTGCTTGTGCGGCAAGTACAAGCGCATGAAGTACAAGGGCATCATCTGCGAGAAGTGCTCGGTCGAGGTAACGCTGTCGCGCGTGCGGCGCGAGCGCATGGGCCATATCGAACTCGCAGCGCCGGTCGCCCACATCTGGTTCCTCAAGTCGCTGCCGAGCCGCATCGGCTTGCTGCTCGACATGACGCTGAAGGACCTCGAGCGCATCCTCTATTTCGAATACTACGTCGTGCTCGAGCCGGGCCTCACCCCGCTCAAGGACCGGCAGTTGCTGTCGGAGGACGAGTATCTCAAGGCGCAGGAGGAATTCGGCGCCGATAGCTTCACCGCCACCATCGGCGCGGAAGCGATCCGCGAGATGCTCAAGGCGCTCGATCTCGACAAGATGCAGGCCGAATTGCGCGCCGCCATCCTGGAGACCGACAGCGACATCAAAAAGAAGAAGATCGCCAAGCGGCTCAAGCTGATCGAGGCCTTCATCGCTTCCGGCAACAAGCCGGAATGGATGATTCTGACCGTCGTGCCGGTGATTCCGCCGGATCTGCGGCCGCTCGTCCCGCTCGACGGCGGGCGCTTCGCCACGTCCGATTTGAACGATCTCTACCGCCGCGTCATCAACCGCAACAATCGCTTGAAGCGGCTGATCGAACTGCGTGCGCCCGACATCATCATCCGTAACGAAAAGCGCATGCTGCAGGAGGCGGTCGACGCATTGTTCGACAACGGCCGCCGCGGCCGCGTCATCACCGGCGCCAACAAGCGGCCGTTGAAGTCGCTCGCCGACATGCTGAAAGGCAAGCAGGGCCGCTTCCGGCAGAACCTGCTCGGCAAGCGCGTCGACTATTCCGGCCGCTCGGTGATCGTGGTCGGCCCCGAACTCAAGCTGCACCAGTGCGGGCTGCCGAAGAAGATGGCGCTCGAACTGTTCAAGCCGTTCATCTATTCGCGGCTCGACGCCAAGGGTCTGTCGACCACCGTCAAGCAGGCGAAGAAACTGGTGGAGAAGGAAAAGCCGGAAGTCTGGGACATCCTCGACGAGGTGATCCGCGAGCACCCGGTGCTGCTCAACCGCGCGCCGACGCTGCATCGGCTGGGCATCCAGGCCTTCGAGCCGGTGCTGATCGAGGGCAAGGCGATCCAGCTGCATCCGCTGGTGTGCGCTGCCTTCAACGCCGACTTCGACGGCGACCAGATGGCCGTGCACGTTCCGCTGTCGCTGGAAGCGCAGTTGGAAGCGCGCGTGCTGATGATGTCGACCAACAACATCCTGCATCCGGCGAACGGCCAGCCGATCATCGTGCCGTCGCAGGACATCGTGCTCGGCCTCTATTATCTCACGCTGATGCGCGAGGGCGAGCCGGGCGAGTGGAAGCTCGAGCTGCACACCGAAGCGCAGTTGAAGAAGGATCCGAAACTCGTCAACACGGTGCGCGGCCACTACACCAGCATGGCCGAAATCGACCATGCCTTGCAGGAGAAGATCATCGGCCTGCACACCAAGATTCGCTACCGCTGGGAAGGCATCGACGACAAGGGCAATTCGTATCTGAAATGGTACGAGACGACGCCCGGCCGCGTCGTGCTCGGCAACGTGTTGCCGCGCAACGTCAAGGCGCCGTTCGACATCGTCAACAAGCTGATGACCAAGCGCGAAATCTCCGCGATGATCGACACCGTCTACCGCCATTGCGGGCAGAAGGAGACGGTCATCTTCTGCGACCGCATCATGTCGCTCGGCTTCTACCACGCGTTCAAGGCCGGCATCTCGTTCGGCAAGGACGACATGGTGGTGCCGGGCTCGAAGTGGAAAACGGTCGAGGACACGCGCGATCTCGCCAAGGAGTTCGAGCAGCAATACAACGACGGCCTGATCACCCAGGGCGAGAAGTACAACAAGGTGGTCGACGCCTGGTCGAAGTGCACCGAAGCGATCGCCGACGCGATGATGAAGGAAATCTCGTCGGTCAAGAAGGATGCGCAAGGCCGCGATGAGCAGGTCAACTCGATCTACATGATGGCGCATTCCGGCGCGCGCGGTTCGCCCGCCCAGATGCGTCAGCTCGCCGGCATGCGCGGACTTATGGCCAAGCCGAGTGGCGAGATCATCGAGAGCCCGATCATCTCGAACTTCAAGGAAGGCCTGTCGGTGCTCGAGTACTTCAACTCGACGCACGGCGCCCGCAAGGGCCTCGCCGACACCGCCTTGAAAACGGCGAACTCCGGCTACCTGACGCGGCGTCTGGTCGACGTGGCGCAGGATTGCATCATCACGACCTACGACTGCGGTACCAAGGGCGGCATCAAGGTGCGCGCCATCATCGACGCCGGAACCGTGGTAGCCTCGCTCGCCATCCGCATCCTCGGCCGCACCACGGCGGAAGACGTCAAGGACCCGGCCAGCAACAAGGTCGTGGTCAAACGCGGCACGTTGCTGACCGAGCCGGAAGTCGAAGCGATCACCAATGCCGGCGTGCAGGAGCTCAAGATCCGCTCCGTGCTCACCTGCGAGGCGGCGAACGGCGTCTGCGGCGCCTGCTACGGGCGCGATCTCGCCCGCGGCACGCCGGTCAACATGGGCGAGGCGGTGGGCGTCATCGCCGCGCAGTCGATCGGCGAACCGGGCACGCAGCTCACCATGCGCACGTTCCACATCGGCGGCGCGGCGCAGATCTCCGAGCAGTCGTTCATCGAGTCGAACTTCGACGGCAAGCTCAAGTTCAAGGGCAAGAACATCGCCAAGAACTCGGACGGCGACGTGGTGGCGATGGTGCGCAACATGGTGGTGGCGGTGGTTGACCCCGACGGCACCGAGCGCGCGCATCACCGCATCCCGTACGGCGCGCGCATGCGCGTCGAGGACGGCCAGCAGATCAAGCGCGGCCAGCGCATCGCCGAGTGGGATCCCTATACGCGGCCGATCCTCACCGAAGTCGAAGGCTCGGTCGCCTTCGAGGACCTGGTCGACGGGCTATCAATGTCGGAAGCGCTCGACGAGTTGACCGGCATCGCCAAGCGCGTGGTGGTCGACTGGCGCACCGGCTCCTCGCGCAACCAGCAGGAACTGCGCCCGTCAATCGTCATCAAGTCGGGCAACAAGATCCTCAAGCTTGCCCGCGGCGGCGACGCCCGTTACGTGCTGGCGGTGGATGCGATCCTCTCGGTCGATCCCGGCGCGCACGTGAAGGCGGGCGACGTGATCGCGCGCATCCCGACCGAAAGCGCCAAGACACGCGACATCACCGGCGGTCTGCCGCGGGTGGCCGAGCTGTTCGAGGCGCGCAAGCCGAAGGACGCCGCGGTCATCGCCGAGATCAGCGGCACCGTGCACTTCGGCAAGGACTACAAGAACAAGCGCCGGCTCACGCTGGAGCCGACCGCCAAGGGCGACGAGCCGAAGGAGTACTTGATCCCGAAGGGCAAGCACATCCACCTGCAGGATGGCGACGTCATCGAGAAGGGCGACTACATCGTCGAAGGCAATCCCGCCCCGCACGACATCCTCGCCATCAAGGGTGTCGAGGAACTCGCGGCCTACCTGGTCAACGAAATCCAGGAGGTCTACCGCCTGCAGGGCGTCAACATCAACGACAAGCACATCGAGGTGATCGTCCGCCAGATGCTGCAGAAGGTCGAGATCGACGTAACCGGCGAAACCGAACTGCTGCAAAGCGAGCAGATCGACAAGACCGAGCTCGACGAGATCAACGCGCGCGCTATCGCCGACGGCAAGAAGCCGGCGAGCGGTCATCCCGTGCTGCTCGGCATCACCAAGGCGAGCCTGCAAACGCGTTCGTTCATCTCGGCGGCGTCGTTCCAGGAGACCACGCGCGTGCTCACCGAGGCCGCCGTCAACGGCAAGGCTGACACGCTCGACGGGCTCAAGGAGAACGTCATCGTCGGCCGTCTGATTCCGGCCGGCACCGGCGCCATGATGGACGAGTTGCGCGAGGTCGCCGTCAAACGCGACGCGCTCATCCTCGAGGAACGCGAGAAGGACGCCGCCAAGGCGGCGGCCAAGGCCGAGGCGGCGGAAGCCCCGGCGCTGCCGGCGGCGGAATAATAGGCGGAGCGACACCATCGACCGCGCCGGAAGCCGTGCCATTTGGCCCGGTCTCTGGCGCGGTTTTCTTTTGCCAATCGGCCAATGCTATAAACCAGCCATGACGGCTGAAGCGACGCATGCGCCGGGCGGCGCCTTCGTGATCTCGCTCGATTTCGAGCTGATGTGGGGCGTGCGCGACAAGCGCAGCATCGCCGACTACGGCCGCAATATTCTCGGCGTGCGCCAGGCGGTGCCGGCGCTGCTCGATGTGTTCGCCGCGCGCGGCATCGCCTGCACCTGGGCGACGGTCGGCTTTCTGTTCTGCGCCGACAAAGACGAATTGATGGGCTCGCTGCCGGCGCAGCTGCCGGCCTATGCCGACGCGCGTCTGTCGCCTTATGACGATCTCAACGCGGTCGGCGAAAACGAGCAGGACGATCCCTATCACTTCGCGCTCTCGCTGCTGCAACACGTGCGCGACACGCCGCGCCAGGAGATCGCCACGCATACGTTCTCGCACTTCTACTGCCTGGAGGAGGGCAGCGATCTCGACGCCTTCCGCGCCGACCTGACGGCCGCCAAAGCCGCCGCCGCGCGGCGCGGGATCGGCATTTCCAGCATCGTCTTTCCGCGCAACCAGATGAGCGGCGCGCACTTGCGCGTCTGCCGCGAACTCGGCCTGATCGCTTTTCGCGGCAACGAGCCGGTCTGGTTTCACCGCGCGCGGCGCGATGGCGAACAATCGGCGCCGGTGCGCGCCTTTCGCCTCGCCGACAACTATCTGCCGATCGGCGGCGCGCAGGATCACGCGCCGATCCTGGTCGACGGGCTGATCGACGTCGCCTCCAGCCGCTTCCTGCGGCCGGCGCGGGTCGGCGGCCTGCTCGAACTCATGCGCTTCCGCCGCATTGCCGCGGCCATGGAGCGGGCGGCGCGCCGCGGCACGGTGTTCCATCTGTGGTGGCATCCGCATAATTTCGGCGCCGACCTCGAACTCAACCTGGCCTTTCTGACCGCGATCCTCGATCATTTCCGCGCGCTGCAGGATCGCTACGGCATGCGGGCGCAAACCATGGCGGCGATCGCCGGCGAAAGACTCAATGGACAGCGACCGGTTGCTATTGCTCACGGCTGAGGGCGGCGCGGGGCGGATCGCGGCGAATTATCTGAGCCGCCATTTTCCCGCGCTCACCGTCATCGTCGAAACGCCGGTGTCGCGCGGCGAATTATTGCGCCGGCGGCTGCGCCGGCTGGGCTTCATAACGGTCGCCGGCCAGCTCGCCTTCATGGCGTTGCAACGCGTGCAGGAGCGCCTGTCGCGCGGGCGCATTGGCGCGATCATGCGGCAAGCCGGCCTCGACGACCGCGTGCCTTCGAGCGTTCCTGTCATTCGCGTCGCCTCGGTCAATGCGCCGGAATGCCTGGCGCAATTGGCCAAGTTGAAGCCCGCCGCGGTGCTGGTGGTCGGCACGCGGCTTATTGCGCCGGAGGTGCTGTGCGCGGCCGGCGTGCCATTCATCAACTACCACGCCGGCGTCACCCCGAAATATCGCGGCGTGCACGGCGGCTATTGGGCCTTGGCGCAGGGCGACAATGAAAATTGCGGCGTCACCGTGCATCTGATCGATGCCGGCATCGACACCGGCGGCGTGCTCTATCAGGCGCGCTTTGCGCCGCAAGCCGGTGACAATTTCTCGACTTATCCGAGCCGGCAACTGGCCGCCGCCTTGCCGTTGCTGACGCAGGCCGCGCGCGACGCCATGGCGGGAAAACTGCAGGTGCGCCCGGTCGATCTGCCGTTGCGTCTGTGGTCGCATCCGACCATCTGGACCTATCTCGGCAACGGGCTGCGCCGCGGCGTCTGGTGAGGCGCGTCGCATCCGGTTAACGATTTGCGCGCTTAACCAATCGTCCGCGAGGGACGCGCTCATGCACTGGTGGCAGTCGGCGGTCTTTCCCTCGCCGATGGCCGATTTCAGCTATAACATTGCCGATTACGCCGGCATCGATCCACTGTTCGGCTCGCTGGCCGATTTCGACGTGCCGGTGGCGCTGAATTTTGGCGCTTATCCCGCCACCGTCGCCCTGCCGCCGCAGGGGGCGGGCGGGACCATTTTGCTGGCGTCGGACGCCGAACGCGAGGGCGAAAGCGTCGGCCGATCCTTGGCGCTGGGCGCGCATGCGGGGGCGGTGGCTGCGCTGACGGCCCGACCGGGCCGGTAGCTGCGGCCGCAAGGCCGACATACCCCTGGTTTTTCGGCCTTTTCCGCCTTGACTTGGCCTAGTTCGGCCGATACATACGCGACACTTTTCGGCAGGCGGTGAGCTTTGCTTGCTCGGAACGGCCGCCCGGCTAACTCTTTGATAAACCTAAAGTTTATTCAAAGCTTGGCCGGCGCAACGCCTCGACGAATGAAGCTCAGACGCTGCCTCTGACAGCCACTGTCAGACTTTGAAGGTGACGGCCGCGGCGCTTTAACCGCGTCATGGTCGTGCGGAACGGAAGAGCGCCCCCGCTCATCGAGCGGATGGCGCGATTTCGTTTTGCGCGTGAGGAAGGCCGGGGCGACAAGCCCAAAACGAAACGCGGGTACGCGCGCCCGTCGAGCAAATGAGGGGCGAAAGCCCTTGAACAATTCCGGGCTTGTCCAAGCCCAAACGAGAGCAACGAAGGCAAACGATGCCGACGATCAATCAGTTGATTGCCAAGCCGCGCAAGCCGCTCCGCGTGCGCGTCACCGCGCCAGCGCTGCAGTCTTCGCCGCAGAAGCGCGGCGTCTGCACGCGCGTCTATACGACGACGCCGAAGAAGCCGAACTCGGCGCTGCGCAAGGTGGCCAAGGTGCGCCTCACCAACGGCTTCGAGGTGATCGGCTACATCCCGGGCGAGGGGCACAATCTGCAGGAACACTCGGTGGTGATGATCCGCGGCGGCCGCGTCAAGGACCTGCCCGGCGTGCGCTATCACATCCTGCGCGGCGTGCTCGATACGCAAGGCGTCAAAAACCGCAAACAGCGCCGTTCCAAATACGGCGCCAAGCGTCCCAAATAATCGGAACCTGAAGTCATGTCCCGCCGCCACGCCGCAGAAAAGCGCGAAGTCATCCCGGACCCGAAGTTCGGCAATATCGTCGTCAGCAAATTCATGAACGCCGTCATGTACGCCGGCAAGAAGTCGGTGGCCGAAGGCATCGTCTACGGCGCGCTGGAAATGATCGAGAGCAAGACCAAGGCGAGCCCGCTCACGGTGTTCCAGCAGGCGCTCGACAACGTGATGCCGTCGATCGAAGTGCGCTCGCGCCGCGTCGGCGGCGCCACCTACCAGGTGCCGGTCGAAGTGCGTACCTCGCGCCGGCAGGCGCTCGGCATCCGCTGGATCATCTCGGCCGCGCGCGACCGCAACGAAAAAACCATGACCGAGCGGCTCTCCGCCGAGCTGCTCGACGCATCGAATAACCGGGGAAACGCCGTCAAGAAGCGTGAGGACACCCACAAGATGGCGGAAGCCAACCGGGCGTTCTCGCATTACCGCTGGTGACGACGAACAACTTCAAGGAATCGAACGCAAATGCCCCGCGTCCACAAAATCGAGGACTACCGCAATTTCGGCATCATGGCCCACATCGATGCCGGGAAAACCACGACCACGGAGCGGATCCTCTATTACACCGGCAAGAGCCACAAGATCGGCGAGGTGCACGAAGGCGCCGCGACGATGGATTGGATGGAACAGGAGCAGGAGCGCGGCATCACCATCACCTCGGCCGCGACCACCGCGTTCTGGAAGGAAAAGCGCCTCAACATCATCGACACCCCCGGCCACGTCGACTTCACCATCGAAGTGGAGCGCAGCTTGCGCGTGCTCGACGGCGCCGTCGTCGTGCTCGATAGCAACCAGGGCGTCGAGCCGCAGACCGAGACGGTCTGGCGCCAGGGCGACAAATACAAAGTGCCGCGCATCGTCTTCGCCAACAAGATGGACAAGATCGGCGCCGACTTCTTCAAGTGCATGGAAGACATCGTGAGCCGCCTCGGCGCCAAGCCGGTGGCCATTCAGCTGCCGATCGGTTCCGAGCAGAATTTCAAGGGCCTCATCGATCTGGTGCGCATGAAGGGCATTGTCTGGAACGACGAATCGCTCGGCGCCGATTACCACGACATCGACATTCCCGACGACATGCTGGCGCAGGCGCAGGAATACCGCGACAAGATGATCGAGGCGGCCTGCGAAGTCGACGATGACGCGGCCACCGCTTACCTCGAAGGCAAGATGCCCGACGAGGCCACCATCAAGAAACTGATCCGCAAGGCCGTGATCACCGGCGCGTTCTTCCCGGTGCTGTGCGGCTCGGCGTTCAAGAACAAGGGCGTGCAGCCGCTGCTCGACGCCGTCGTCGATTACCTGCCGTCGCCGCTCGACGTGCCGCCGATCCACGGCATCAATCCGGACAAGGAAAACGAAGACGTCATCCGCGAGCCGAAGGACAACGCGCCGCTGGCGCTGCTCGCGTTCAAGATCATGGACGACCCCTTCGTCGGCACCATCACCTTCTGCCGCATCTATTCCGGCACGCTGATCAGCGGCACCGGCGTGATCAATTCGACCAAGGAACGCAAAGAGCGCATCGGCCGCATGTTGCTGATGCATGCGAACAACCGCGAGGACATCAAGGAAGCCTATGCCGGCGACATCGTCGCACTCGCGGGCTTGAAGGAAGTGCGCACCGGCGACACGCTGTGCGATCCCAAGCAGCCGGTGATCCTGGAAAAGATGGAATTCCCCGATCCGGTGATCGAAATCGCCATCGAGCCGAAGTCGAAGGCCGACCAGGAAAAGCTCGGCGTGGCGCTCGCCAAGCTCGCCGCCGAGGATCCATCCTTCCGCGTCTCCACCGACCAGGAGAGCGGGCAGACCATCCTCAAGGGCATGGGCGAACTGCATCTCGACATCAAAGTCGACATCTTGAAGCGCACCTACAAGGTCGACGCCAATATCGGCGCCCCGCAGGTCGCCTTCCGCGAGAAGATCACGCAGAAGGTCGAGCACGACTACACGCACAAGAAACAGACCGGCGGTTCCGGCCAGTTCGCGGCGATCAAGATCATCGCCGAGCCGACCGTACCCGGCACGCCGTTCGAGTTCGAAAACGAGATCATCGGCGGCGCGGTGCCCAAGGAATACATCCCCGGCGTCGAGAAGGGTCTCGAATTGGTGCTCGGCTCCGGACCGCTCGCCGGCTTCCCGGTGGTCGACCTCAAGGTGACGCTGATCGACGGCAAGTATCACGACGTCGACTCGTCGGCCTTGGCGTTTGAAATCTGCGCCCGCCAGTGCCTGCGCGAGGCCCTGCAACGGGCACGGCCGGTCCTGCTCGAGCCGATCATGAAGGTCGAATGCGTGACGCCGGAGGACTACACCGGCTCCGTCATCGGCGACTTGAATTCGCGGCGCGGGCAAATCCAGGGCCAGGACATGCGCGGCAACGCCAACGTGATCAACGCGATGGTGCCGCTGATGAACATGTTCGGCTACGTCAACCAACTGCGGTCCATGTCTCAGGGCCGCGCCACATTCACCATGCAATTCGATCACTACGCTGAACTGCCCGCCAGCGTGTCGGCGGAAGTGCAGAAGAAATTCGCGTGAAGATCGCAACCTGAAGTTTCTGAACGGAGAGGTCCATGGCCAAAGAAAAATTCCTGCGCAATAAGCCGCATTGCAACATCGGTACGATCGGTCACGTCGACCACGGCAAGACCACGCTGACGGCGGCGATCACCAAGGTGCTCGCCGAAACCGGCGGCGCCACCTTCACCGCCTATGACCAGATCGACAAGGCGCCCGAGGAAAAGGCGCGCGGCATCACCATTTCGACGGCGCACGTCGAATATTCGACCGACAAGCGCCACTACGCGCACGTCGACTGCCCCGGTCACGCCGACTACGTGAAGAACATGATCACGGGCGCTGCGCAGATGGACGGCGCCATCCTCGTGGTCTCCGCCGCCGACGGCCCGATGCCGCAGACGCGCGAGCACATCCTGCTCGCCCGCCAGGTCGGCGTGCCGGCGCTCGTCGTCTATATGAACAAGGTCGACATGGTCGACGATCCCGAATTGCTCGAACTGGTCGAGCTCGAGGTGCGCGAACTTCTGTCCAAGTACCAGTTCCCCGGCGACAAGATCCCGGTGATCAAGGGCTCGGCGCTGATGGCGCTCGAGGGCAAGGACGAGAAGCTCGGCAAGGAATCGATCCTGGCGCTGATGAAGGCGGTCGACGACTACATCCCGCAGCCGGAACGCCCGAAGGATCAGCCGTTCCTGATGCCGGTGGAAGACGTGTTCTCGATCTCCGGCCGCGGCACCGTGTGCACCGGCCGCATCGAGCGCGGCATCATCAAGGTCGGCGAGGAAGTCGAGATCGTCGGCATCAAGCCGACCACCAAGACCGTCGTCACCGGCGTCGAGATGTTCCGCAAGCTGCTCGATCAGGGCGAGGCGGGCGACAACGTCGGCTGCCTGCTGCGCGGCACCAAGCGCGAGGAAGTCGAGCGCGGCCAGGTGCTGTGCAAGCCCGGCTCGGTCAAGCCGCACACCAAGTTCAAGGCGGAAGCCTACATCCTCACCAAGGAAGAGGGCGGCCGTCATACCCCGTTCTTCACCAACTACCGTCCGCAGTTCTACTTCCGCACCACCGACGTGACCGGCGTGGTGCACCTGCCGGAGGGCACCGAGATGGTGATGCCGGGCGACAACGTGGCGATGGAAGTGCACCTGATCGTGCCGATCGCCATGGAGGAGAAACTCCGCTTCGCCATTCGCGAGGGCGGCCGCACCGTCGGCGCCGGCGTGGTGGCGAGCATCATCGAGTAATTTTGCGTGCTGTCGTGGCACCGCGTCGAGACACGCTGGGCACGAGCCGGCAGTTGAAAGAGACAGACAAATGAACGGCCAGAATATCCGGATCCGGCTCAAGGCGTTCGATCACCGCATCCTCGATGCGTCGACGCGCGAGATCGTCAACACCGCCAAGCGCACCGGCGCGCAGGTGCGTGGGCCGATCCCGCTGCCGACGCGTATCGAGAAGTTCACGGTGAACCGCTCGCCGCACGTCGACAAGAAGAGCCGCGAACAATTCGAGATGCGCACGCACAAGCGCCTCTTGGACATCGTCGATCCGACGCCGCAGACCGTGGACGCGCTGATGAAGCTCGATCTCGCCGCCGGCGTCGACGTCGAGATCAAACTGTAAAGGCCGCGCGAGGAAGAAAATGCGTTCCGGAGTGGTTGCGCAAAAGCTTGGGATGACCCGGCTGTTCACCGAAAGCGGTGAGCACGTGCCGGTCACGGTGCTGCGCCTGGCGCAGTGCCAGGTCGTCGCGCATCGGACCAAGGACAAGAACGGTTACGTCGCGCTGCAGCTCGGCTCCGGGCCGCGCCGCGCCGGCAACATGATCAAGGCCGACCGCGGCTATTTCGCCAAGGCCAAGGTCGAGCCCAAGCGCAAGCTCGCCGAGTTCCGCGTCAGCGAAGACGCGCTGATCCCGGTCGGCGCCGAGATCACCGCCGATCATTTCGTCATCGGCCAATTCGTCGATGTCTGCGGCACCTCGATCGGCAAGGGCTTTGCCGGCGGCATGAAGCGGTGGAATTTCGCGGGGCTTCGCGCCTCGCACGGCGTGTCGGTCTCGCATCGCTCGATCGGCGGCACTGGCGGCCGCCAGGACCCCGGCAAGACCTTCAAGAACAAGAAGATGCCCGGCCATCTCGGCACCGACCGCGTCACCACGCTCAATCTCAAGGTGGTCTCAACCGACGTCGAGCGCGGCCTCATCATGGTCGAGGGCGCGGTGCCCGGCTCGAAAAGCGGCTGGGTCACCGTGCGCGACGCGGTGAAGAAGGCGCTGCCCAAGGAAGCGCCCAAGCCCGGCAAGTTCCGCCTGGCGGAAACGACCGAAGCGAAATCCGATGCCGCGCCGGCCGCAGCGCCTGCGCCCGCGGCCGATGCCGCCCCCGCCGCGAAGGAGGGCGCATAACATGGAACTGAAAATCACCACACTGGAAGGCAAGGAAGCCGGCTCGGTCAGTCTGCCGGACACGATTTTCGGCCTCGAGCCGCGCTCCGACATCCTGCAGCGTTGCGTCAACTGGCAGCTCGCCAAGCGCCAGCGCGGCACGCACAAGACCAAGGACCGCTCGGAAATCTGGCGCACCGGCAAGAAAATGTACGCGCAGAAGGGCACCGGCGGCGCCCGCCACGGCTCGGCGCGCGTGCCGCAGTTCCGCGGCGGCGGACGCGCCTTCGGTCCGGTGGTGCGCAGCCATGCGCATGCGCTGCCGAAGAAAGTGCGCGCGCTCGCGCTCAAGCATGCGCTGTCGTCCAAGGCCAAGGATGGCGGCATCATCGTTATCGAGAAGATGACGCTGAAGGACGGCAAGACCAAGATGCTCGCCAAGCAGTTCGGCAAGCTCGGTCTCGCCAATGCGCTGATCATCGACGGCGCCGAGATCGAACTGAACTTCCGCAACGCGGCGCGCAACATTCCGAATATCGACGTGCTGCCGGTGCAGGGCATCAACGTCTACGACATCATGCGGCGCAAGACCTTGGTGCTGACCAAGGCCGCGCTCGATGCGCTGGAGGCGCGCTTCAAATGAGCACCAGCGATCCGCGCCATTACGACGTCATCCGCTCGCCGGTGATCACCGAAAAGGCGACCATGGCCTCCGAGCACAACAAGGTCGTGTTCAAGGTGCGCAAGGACGCGACCAAGCCGCAGATCAAGGAAGCGGTCGAGAAGCTGTTCGACGTCAAGGTGAAAAGCGTCAACACGCTCACCCGCAAGGGCAAGAAGAAGGCGTTCAAGAACAAGAATCGGGATTCTGTCCGACGTGAAGCGCGCGATCGTGACGCTGGAAGAGGGTCACCGCATCGACGTGACCACGGGATTGTAAGGGAAGCCTGCGATGGCGTTGAAAACATACAATCCGACCACGCCGAGCCAGCGCCAGCTGGTCATCGTCGACCGTTCCGGGCTGTACAAGGGTCCGCCGCTCAAGGCGCTGACCGAAGGGCAGCATTCGACCGGCGGGCGCAACAATAACGGCCGCATCACCTCGCGCTTCCGCGGCGGCGGCCACAAGCAGGCCTACCGCAAGATCGATTTCAAGCGCCGCGGCAAGCTCGACATGCCGGCGACGGTGGAACGGCTGGAATACGACCCCAACCGCACCGCCTTCATCGCGCTGATCAAGTACCAGGACGGCGAGCTCGCTTATATCCTGGCGCCGCAGCGCCTCGGCGTCGGCGACAGCGTGATCTCGTCGGAAAAGGCCGACATCAAGCCGGGCAACGCGCTGCCGCTCGGCGCCATTCCGGTCGGCACCATCGTGCACAACATCGAAATCAAGGTCGGCAAAGGCGGGCAGATCGCGCGCTCGGCCGGCTCTTACGCGCAGATCGTCGGACGCGACCAGGATTACGTCATCCTGCGGCTCAATTCGGCCGAGCAGCGCCTGGTGCATGGCCGCTGCATGGCCACCATCGGCGCGGTGTCCAACCCCGACAACATGAACACCACGATCGGCAAGGCCGGGCGCCAGCGCTGGCGCGGCCGCATGCCGCACAACCGCGGCATCACCATGAACCCGGTCGACCACCCGCACGGCGGGCGCACCAAAGGCGGCGGTCACTGGACCACGCCCTGGGGCTTCCCGACCAAGGGCAAGAAGACGCGCAAGAACAAGCGCACCACCAAATTCATCGTCGCCAGCCGGCACGACCGCAAGAAGCAGAAATAGGACCCGCATTATGTCGCGTTCTTTATGGAAAGGCCCGTTCGTCGACGGCTATCTGCTGAAAAAGGCGGAAGCCGCGCGCTCGTCCGGCCGTCACGAGATCATCAAGATCTGGAGCCGGCGCTCGACCATTCTGCCGCAATTCGTCGGGCTGAATTTCGGCGTCTACAACGGGCAGAAGCACATCCCGGTGATGGTGACCGAGGAAATGGTCGGTCACAAGTTCGGCGAATTCGCGCCCGGCCGCATGTTCTACGGCCATTCATCCGACCGCAAAGCCAAGCGCGCGGCGGCGGCTCCCGCGGCGCCGGGTGCGGCTGCGGCGGCGCCTGCCGCGGCGCCGGCGGCGAGCTAAGGAAAACGAGAGTAACGTCATGGGCAAGAGCGCACGCGAGCGAAGCCTCCCCGACAACGAGGCAAAGGCGGTGGCCCGGATGATCCGGATCAGCCCGCAAAAGCTCAACCTTGTCGCGCAGATGATCCGCGGCAAGAAGGTGGCGAGCGCGCTCGCCGACCTCGAATTTTCGCGCAAGCGCATCGCCAAGGATGTGCGCAAGTGCCTGGAATCGGCGATCGCCAACGCCGAGAACAATCACGACCTCGACGTCGACGATCTTGTCGTCGCCGAGGCGCATGTCGGAAAGGCGCTGGTGATCAAGCGCTTCAGCGCGCGCGGGCGCGGCCGCATGGGACGCATTTTGAAACCGTTCTCCCACCTGACCATCATTGTGCGTCAGGTCGAGGCACAAGCCGCAGCGAAAGCCTAAGGGGTCGTCGATGGGTCAAAAAGTCAATCCGATTGGGCTGCGTCTCGGGATCAACCGCACCTGGGACTCGCGCTGGTACTCCGGCAAGGCCGAGTACGGCACGCTGCTGCACGAGGACATCAAGATCCGCGAAGAGCTGATGAAGCAGCTCAAGCAGGCGGCGGTCTCCAAGATCATCATCGAGCGCCCGCACAAGAAGTGCCGCGTCACCATCCACTCGGCGCGGCCGGGCGTGGTCATCGGCAAGAAGGGCGCCGACATCGAGAAGCTGCGCAAGTCGGTGGCCAAGCTCACCGACTCGGACGTGGTCATCAACATCGTCGAAATCCGTAAGCCCGAACTCGACGCGCAACTGGTCGCCGAATCGATTTCGCAGCAGCTCGAGCGCCGCGTCGCTTTCCGCCGCGCCATGAAGCGCGCGGTGCAGTCGGCCATGCGGCTCGGCGCCGAGGGCATCCGCATCAACTGCTCGGGCCGCCTCGGCGGCGCCGAAATCGCGCGCATGGAGTGGTACCGCGAAGGCCGCGTGCCGCTGCATACGCTGCGCGCCGACGTCGACTACGGCGTTGCCACCGCGTTCACCACCTACGGCACCTGCGGCGTCAAGGTCTGGATCTTCAAGGGCGAAATCCTCGAGCACGATCCGATGGCGCAGGACAAGAAGCTGGCCGAGGGCGACCAGGGCCGCCCGCGCCGCGAAACGGCCGCCTGAGGGACAAAACGAGTTAAGTCATGCTGCAACCGATCCGCACCAAGTTCCGCAAGGCCTTCAAGGGCCGCATCCACGGCGTCGCCACGAGCGGCGCCACGCTCGCCTTCGGCCAATACGGCCTCAAGGCGCTCGAGCCCGAGCGCGTCACCGCGCGCCAGATCGAGGCCGCCCGCCGCGCGCTCACCCGCTTCATGAAGCGGTCGGGCCGGGTGTGGATCCGCGTTTTCCCGGACGTGCCGGTGTCGAAGAAGCCGATCGAAATCCGCATGGGCAAAGGCAAGGGCACGCCGGAATTCTGGGTCACCCGCGTCAAGCCCGGCCGCATTTTGTTCGAGGTCGACGGCATTCCGCTCGCCGTCGCCAAGGAAGCGCTGGCGCTCGCCGCCGCCAAGCTGCCGGTCAAGACCCGCTTCATCGAACGCATCGTCGAGTAAGAAACATGAAAGCCGCAGACGCACGAGCGATGTCGCTCGACCAGATCGACGACGAAGTGCTCAAGCTGAAGAAGGAGCAGTTCAACCTGCGCTTCCAGCGCGCCACCGGGCAGCTGGAGAACACCGCGCGCGTGCGCGTGATCCGCCGCGACGTGGCGCGGCTCAAGACCATCGCCGCGCAGAAGCGCGCCGGCGCGCCGGAGCCGCAGATCGCGCCGAAGCCGAAAGCGGAGGCGAAGCCCAAGGTGGCCAAGCCGAAGGCCGAGAAGCCGAAATCCGACAAGCCGAAAACAAAGAAGCCGCAGTCCGCGAAGAGCCGCAAGGCTGGCGCGAAGAAGACTGCCGCGAAGAAGTCAGAAGTAAGGGGTTCGAGATGCCGAAACGCACGCTTCAGGGCGTCGTCGTCAGCGACAAGCAGGACAAGACCATCATCGTGCGGGTCGACCGGCGTTTTTCGCACGCGACGATGAAGAAGGTCATTCGCCGTTCGAAGCGCTACCACGCGCATGACGAGAAGAACGAGTTCTCGGTCGGCGACATGGTGTGGATCGAGGAGCGCCGTCCGATCTCCAAGCTCAAGTGCTGGGAAGTGATCCGCGGCGAGAAGAAACAGAAAGTTTTGTGAGCGTCATGTCCGTCAAGACCCTGCGCGCAGCCACCATCGAGCGCGCGCCAACAATGAGAGCCGCATCATGATCCAGATGCAAACCAACCTCGACGTCGCCGACAATTCCGGCGCGCGCCGCGTCATGTGCATCAAGGTGCTGGGCGGCTCCAAACGCAAATACGCCACCATCGGCGACGTCATCGTCGTCTCGGTGAAGGAGGCGATCCCGCGCGGCCGCGTCAAGAAGGGCGAGGTGATGAAGGCCGTGGTGGTGCGCATCCGTAAGGACATCAAGCGCGCCGACGGTTCCGTCATCCGCTTCGACCGCAACGCGGCGGTGCTGATCACCCCGCAGATGGAGCCGGTCGGCACCCGCATCTTCGGGCCGGTGCCGCGCGAATTGCGCGCCAAGAATCACATGAAGATCATCTCGCTCGCCCCGGAGGTGCTGTGATGGCCGCCAAGATCCGCAAAGGCGACAAGGTGATCGTGCTGGCCGGCCGCGACAAGGGCCGCACCGGCGAGGTGATCGAGGTGCGCCCGGCCGCCGACCGCGCGCTGGTGCGCGGCGTCAACATGGTCAAGCGCCACCAGCGCCAGAGCGCGCAGCAGGAAGGCGGGATCATCTCCAAGGAGAGCACGATCCACCTGTCCAATCTGGCACTGGCCGACCCCAAGGACGGCAAGCCGACCCGCGTCGGCTTCAAGTTCATCGGCGAAGGGCAAGACCGCAAAAAGGTGCGCATCTCCAAGCGTTCCGGAGTTGAGATCGATGGCTGACACGCAAGCAGATACCGAAGCCAAGAAGCCGCCGAAGCCGCCGAAAGCGGCCAAGGACGGCGGCGCGCCCAAGGGCGCGAAAGAGAGCGATGCGCCGAAGGTGAAGAAGCCGCGCGAGCGCTCCGATTACGTGGCGCGGCTGAAGACGCAATTCGAAGAGGTCATCCGCGGCGAGCTGAGCAAGCAGTTCGGCTACAAGAACCGCATGCAGGTGCCGGTGATCACCAAGGTGGTGCTCAACATGGGCATCGGCGAGGGCGTCGCCGACCGCAAGAAGGTGGACAACGCCGCGCAAGACCTGTCGCTGATCGCCGGGCAGAAGTCGGTGATCACCAAGTCGCGCAAGTCGATCGCCACCTACAAACTG
The DNA here is from genome assembly GCA_963739735.1 of uncultured Alphaproteobacteria bacterium. Taxonomy (GTDB): domain Bacteria; phylum Pseudomonadota; class Alphaproteobacteria; order Rhizobiales; family Xanthobacteraceae; genus Pseudolabrys. The sequence goes on from CAVUBV010000002.1 coordinate 43,275, forward strand.
CGCGACGGCCAGGCCATCGGCTGCAAGGTCACGCTGCGCAAGGCGCGCATGTACGACTTCATCGACCGGCTGGTGAACATCGCGCTGCCGCGCATCCGCGACTTCCGCGGGCTCAATCCGAAGAGCTTCGACGGCCGCGGCAACTATTCGCTCGGCATCAAGGAACACATCGTGTTCCCCGAGATCGATTTCGACAAGGTCACCGACAGTTGGGGCCTCGACATCACCGTCTGCACCAGCGCGCGTTCCGACGACGAGGCGCGCGCTCTGCTCACCGCATTCAACTTCCCGTTCCGGCAGTGAGGGGCGCTTCCGTCACCTCATACGCGGGACCGTAAGGAGAGAAAGTAAATGGCGAAGAAGAGTTCGATCGAGAAGAACAACCGGCGGCGCAGGATGACGAAGTCATTCGCGCCCCGCCGCGCGAAGCTCAAGGCGATCGCCCGCGACAAGAGCCTGCCGATGGAGGAGCGGTTCGCCGCCACCCTCAAGCTCGCCGAATTGCCGCGTAATTCCTCGGCCACCCGCATCCGCAACCGTTGCGAATTGTCGGGGCGTCCGCGCGCCTATTACCGCAAGCACCGTCTCAGCCGCATCGCCTTGCGCGACCTCGGCTCCAAGGGCCTGATTCCGGGCCTCGTGAAGTCGAGCTGGTAGGGGGATCGAGATGGGTGTCAACGATCCGATCGGCGACATGATTGCCCGCATCCGCAATGCGCAGATGCGCGCCAAGTCGAAGGTTTCCATGCCGGGCTCCAAGCAGCGCGAACGCGTCTGCGAAGTGCTCAAGAGCGAGGGCTATATCCGCGGTTTCGCCAGCGTGGCGCATTCCGACGGCCGTAGCGAGCTGGAGATCGAGCTGAAATATTTCGACGGCGAGCCGGTGATCCGCGAGATTGCGCGCGTCTCCAAGCCCGGCCGGCGCGTCTACGCCTCGGTCAAGGCGCTGCCGCGCATCAACAACGGCCTCGGTATCTCGATCGTGTCGACGCCGAAGGGCGTGATGGCCGATCACGCCGCCCGCGACGCCAATGTCGGCGGCGAAATCATCTGTACGGTGTTCTAATGTCACGCATCGGCAACAAAGCGGTCGCGATCCCGTCCGGCGTCACCGCCAACGTGGAAGGGCAGACCGTCAAGGTGAAGGGCCCGAAGGGCGCCATGCAGGTCGTGCTGCATGACGACGTGACGGTCGTCATGGACAAGGCCACGGTCAAGCTCGAGCCGCGCGACCAGAGCAAGCGCGCGCGCTCGATGTGGGGCACCTCGCGCACGCTGGTCGCCAATCTGGTGGCGGGCGTGACCAAGGGCTTCGAGGAGAAGCTGGAGATCACCGGCGTCGGCTTCCGCGCCGCGGTGCAGGGCAAGTCGCTCAATCTGCAGCTCGGCTTTTCGCACGACGTGAACTTCGCGATTCCGCAGGGCATCGCCATTGCGACGCCGAAGCCGACCGAGATCGTGGTCACCGGCATGGACAAACAGCAGGTCGGCCAGGTTGCCGCCGAAATCCGCGGCTTCCGTCCGCCCGAGCCGTACAAGGGCAAGGGCGTGAAATACGCCGGCGAATACATCTTCCGCAAGGAAGGGAAGAAGAAATGAGCGGCGAGCGTTGGCGTAAATCGCTCCGTATGGGCGAATGGATCGTTCTGCCCGGCCGCGGCCGGGCGCCGCTGCGCGGGCCGGTGTTTGCCGGCGGCTTTAGCGGCGAAGCGGAGGCGCCCGAGTATTCGCGCAAGATGCGCAAACTGCTGCGGACGGTCGTCGCCTTCAGCGCGCGCGGCAGGAAGAGGTAGGAGACGTAGCGATGTCGAGATTAAGCGATCGGACCGCGCGGCGAACGGCGACCGTGCGCCGCAACGTCAAGCGCGCCGCCGGCACCAGCGGCCGCACGCGGCTGACGGTGTTCCGCTCGTCCAAGCACATCTACGCCCAGCTCATCGACGACGCCAAGGGCCAGACGCTGGCCGCGGCCTCGTCGCTGGAAAAGCCGCTGCGCGAGAACGCCAAGACCGGCGCCAATATCGACGCCGCCAAGGCGGTCGGCAAGCTGATCGCCGAACGCGCCAAGGAGAAGGGCATCAAGGACGTCGTGTTCGACCGCGGCGGTTATCTCTATCACGGGCGCATCAAGGCGCTGGCCGACGCCGCGCGCGAAGGCGGCCTCAACTTTTAACGGAGCGCGCATCATCCCGAAAAGTGGGAACCGGTTTTCGGATAAGATGATGCGCAAAGGAAGAACTGCACATGGCACATGAACCCCGACGAGAACCGCGCCGCGACCGCGGCGGCCGCGATGAGCGCGACAGCGAGTTCACCGACAAGCTGGTGCACATCAATCGCGTGGCCAAGGTGGTGAAGGGCGGACGGCGTTTCGCCTTCGCCGCGCTGGTGATCGTCGGCGACCAGAAGGGCCGCGCCGGTTTCGGCCACGGCAAGGCGCGCGAAGTGCCGGAGGCGATCCGCAAGGCGACCGACGCCGCCAAGCGCTCGCTCACCCGCGTGCCGCTGCGCGAAGGCCGCACGCTGCATCACGACGTGCTCGGCCGCCACGGCGCCGGCAAGGTGTTCCTGCGCGCGGCGCCTCCCGGCACCGGCATCATCGCCGGCGGCCCGATGCGCGCGGTGTTCGAGACGCTCGGCATCCAGGACGTGGTGGCGAAATCGCTCGGCTCGTCCAACCCCTACAACGTGGTGCGCGCGACCTTCGACGCGCTCAAGCACCAGGATTCGCCGCGCTCGGTCGCGGCACGCCGCAACCTCAAGGTTTCCACGCTGCAATCGCGCCGCCGCGAAGGCGCCGACGCGGAAGCCGCCGCTGATTAAGGATCAAGGCTATGGCCGACACAAAAAAGACCATCAAGGTCGAACAGATCGCGAGCCCGCTGCGCTGTCACCACGACCAGCGCGAGACGCTGGTCGGGCTCGGCTTGAACAAGATCGGCCGCACCAGCGAGCTGCCGGATACGGCCGCCACGCGCGGCATGGTCCGCAAGCTCAGGCATTTGGTGCGCGTGGTCGGCGACGCGCGTTAACAGGACGAGGGCCATGAAACTCAATCAGATCGCCGACAACGCGGGCGCCCGCAAAAACCGCATGCGCATCGGCCGCGGCATCGGCTCCGGCATGGGCAAGACCGGCGGCCGCGGCGGCAAGGGCCAGACCGCGCGTTCGGGCGTGCGCATCAAGGGCTTCGAAGGCGGCCAGATGCCGCTGCATCGGCGCTTGCCCAAGCGCGGCTTCCGCAATACGTCGTTCGCGGTCAAGCTCAACGAAACCAATCTCGGCAAGGTGCAGGCGGCGATCGACGCCGGCCTCATCGATGCCGGCGCCCCGATCGACGTCGCGGCCTTGGTCAAAGCCGGCCTGATGCGGCGCGCCAAAGGCGGCGTCAAGCTGCTCGGCGACGGCGAGTTCAAGAGCAAGGCGGAATTTGCCGTCTACCGCGCCTCCAAATCCGCCGTCGCGGCGGTGGAGAAGGCCGGCGGCAGCGTGAAGATCCTCGCCCCGGCGAAGGAAGTCGACGAAGAGCCGAGAGGCAAGAACAAGCGCATGGCGCTGGAAGCGGCCAAAGGCGGCGACAAGGGCGGCAGCAAGGGTAAACCGAAGGGCGGCAAGCCCAAGGAAGCCAAGCCGGAAGCAGAGCCAAAGGCGACGGATAACAGCCGTGTCATCGCCAGCGAGCCGGCCGATCTAGTAACTTCGCGGCGGGATGCCTATCTAGGGCTTACTAAATACTCGAGCCCGCGTTCGAGCGGGGTGACGAGGGCGGGGCGGGCAGGAGCGAGCGATGGTTTCGGCAGCGGAACAACTGGCGGCCAATCTCAACTTCGGGGCCCTGGCCAAGGCCGAAGAACTCAAGAAGCGCATCTGGTTCACCCTCGGCGCGCTGCTGGTCTATCGCCTCGGCACCTATATCCCGCTGCCCGGCATCGATCCGGCCGCCTGGGAACAGATTTTCAATACCCAGGCCGGCGGCATTCTCGGCATGTTCAACATGTTCTCCGGCGGCGGCATCCACCGGATGGCGATCTTCGCGCTCAACATCATGCCGTACATCTCCGCCTCGATCATCATTCAGTTGATGACGACGGTGTCGCCGACGCTGGAAGCGCTCAAGAAGGAAGGCGAGTCCGGCCGCAAGATCATGAACCAGTACACCCGGTATCTCACCGTGGTGCTGGCGGCGTTCCAGTCCTACGGCATCGGCATCGGGCTGCAAGGCACCGGCAGCGTGGTCAGCCGAACCCGGGTTCTTCTTCCTCATCTCGACCACGATCACGCTCACCGGCGGCACCATGTTCCTGATGTGGCTGGGCGAGCAGATCACCTCGCGCGGCATCGGCAACGGCATCTCGCTGATCATCTTGTCCGGCATCGTCGCGCAATTGCCGTCGGCCATCGCCGGCACGCTCGAACTCGGCCGCCAGGGCGCGCTGTCCACCGGCCTGATCCTCGCCGTCATCGTGATGGCGGTGGCGGTCATCGCCTTCATCGTGTTCATGGAGCGCGCGCAGCGCCGGCTGCTGATCCAGTATCCCAAACGCCAGGTCGGCAATCGCATGTTCGAGGGCCAGTCCTCGCATCTGCCGCTCAAGCTCAACACCTCGGGCGTGATCCCGCCGATCTTCGCCTCCTCGCTGTTGCTGCTGCCGACCACGGTCGCCAATTTCAACGCCGGCAGCGGCCCGGGCTGGCTGACCACGGTCACCACGCTGCTCGGCCACGGCCGGCCGCTGTTCCTGATCCTCTATATCGCGCTGATCGTGTTCTTCGCCTTCTTCTATACCGCGATCGTGTTCAACCCGACCGAGACCGCGGATAACCTGAAGAAACACGGCGGCTTCATCCCCGGCATCCGGCCGGGCGAGCGCACGGCGGAATATATCGACTATGTGCTCTCGCGCATCACGGTGATCGGCGCGCTCTATCTCGCCATCGTCTGCCTGATCCCGGAAATCCTCATCTCCTACGCCGCGGTGCCGTTCTATTTCGGCGGCACCTCGCTGTTGATCGTGGTCAGCGTGACCATGGATACGGTGGCGCAGATTCAAGGGTATCTGCTGGCGCATCAATATGAAGGCCTGATCAAGCGATCGAAATTGCGGGGGCGCAATCGATGAGACTGATCCTGCTCGGGCCCCCGGGGGCGGGGAAGGGCACGCAGGCGCAGCGCCTGGTCGAGAAGCACGGCGTCGTGCAGCTTTCGACCGGCGACATGCTGCGCGCCGCGGTCGCCGCCGGCACACCGGTCGGCTTGCGCGCCAAGAGCATCATGGAAGCGGGGCAGCTGGTGCCCGACGAGGTGGTGGTGGCGATCATCGCCGACCGCATCGGCCAGTCCGACTGCAAACGCGGCTTCGTGCTCGACGGCTTTCCGCGCACGGTGCCGCAGGCCGAAGCGCTCGAGCGCCTGCTGGCCGAGCGGGGCTTGCAGCTCGACGGCGTGATCGAGCTCAAGGTGGACGAGGGCATTCTCATCAAGCGCATCGAGACGCGGGTCGCCGAAATGACCGCCCGCGGCGAGACGCTGCGCAAGGACGATAACCCGGAAGTGCTCAAGGGGCGGCTTGCCGCCTATCGGGCGCAGACCGCGCCGCTGACCGCTCATTACGCCGCCAAGGGCAGGCTGAAGAGCGTGGACGGCATGGCGCCGATCGATGCCGTTACCGCGGCCATAAACCGGATTCTGAGCCCGGCCGCCCCGCGCAAGGCCAAACCGGCTCCGCCGCAAGGCCACGGCTCGCTAAAAGGCCCACCAAACGGGCAGCCCGGCGCCGTCCGGCCCGCGCCAAAGCTAAAACCCGGTCCAAAACCCGGAAAACGCGCCGGAAGCCCGCCCGCCCGACCAAGCCTAAAAACAAGGCTGGACAGCGCAAATCGGGTAGCCGGCGGAGGTTGACGAAGAGGCGATGAATCCCTTAATAAGCTGCGTATTCAGGAGTTTGACGCGATGCCGGGCCCCAGGAATCCGGGGACGGGCGTCGTGTTACGCTTTGCGCTATCCCCTTAAAGGGACAAGAGAATTCGGCGCGTTCCGCGCAGCCGGCCGATAACAGGAGAGACCTTCCGTGGCTCGTATCGCGGGCGTTAATCTGCCCACCAACAAGCGCGTCGTGATCGCGCTGCAATATATCCATGGCGTCGGGCCCAAGACCGCCCGTGAAATCGTGGACAAAGTTAACCTGCCGCAGGAGCGGCGGGTGTCGCAATTGACCGACGCCGAAGTGCTGCAGATCCGCGAAATGATCGACCGCGATTACATGGTCGAGGGCGACCTGCGCCGCGAAGTGTCGATGAACATCAAGCGCTTGATGGATCTCGGCTGCTACCGGGGCCTGCGCCACCGCAAGGGCCTGCCGGTGCGCGGCCAGCGCACCCACACCAACGCGCGGACCCGCAAGGGGCCGGCCAAGACCATCGCCGGCAAGAAAAAGACACCTACAGCGCAGTGACGATAAGAAATTGCCCGCGCCTGACGGCGGCGGGCGGCAAAGGGATCGAGAATGGGTAAGGAAGCCACCCGCGTTCGCCGGCGCGAGCGCAAGAACATCGCGTCGGGCGTCGCGCATGTCGCCGCCTCGTTCAACAATACCATGATCACCATCACCGACGCGCAGGGCAATACCATCGCCTGGTCGTCGTCGGGGACGATGGGGTTCAAGGGCTCGCGCAAATCGACGCCCTATGCCGCGCAGGTCGCCGCCGAAGACGCCGCCAAGAAGGCGCAAGAGCACGGCATGCGCACCCTCGAAGTCGAGGTGTCGGGTCCGGGCTCGGGGCGTGAATCGGCGCTGCGCGCCTTGCAGGCGCAAGGGTTTACCATCACTTCGATCCGCGACGTGACCACGATCCCGCACAACGGTTGCCGGCCGCGTAAACGTCGTCGCGTGTGATTTTCATTTCGGGCGGACGCCTGAAGACGTCCGTTGCCGCCGAACTTTTCCCCACACGGCGGGTGGGATGCGCGGGGACTGCCCCGCGCGGCTCAAAGGTGAAGACGTGATCCAAAAAAATTGGCAGGAATTGATCAGGCCGAACAAGCTGCAGGTGACCGCCGGCAACGACGCCGCGCGGGTCGCCACCGTCGTCGCCGAACCGCTCGAGCGCGGCTTCGGCGTGACGCTGGGCAATGCGCTACGCCGCATTCTGTTGTCCTCGCTGCAAGGAGCAGCGGTTCAATCGGTGCACATCGATGGCGTGCTGCACGAGTTTTCCTCGATCGCCGGCGTGCGCGAAGACGTCACCGACATCGTACTCAACATCAAGGACATCGCCATCAAGATGCAGGGCGAGGGTCCCAAGCGTATGGTGGTGAAGAAACAGGGTCCCGGCGCCGTCACCGCCGGCGACATCCAGACCGTCGGCGACATCGTGGTGCTCAACCCGGACCTCACGCTGTGCACGCTCGACGACGGCGCCGAGATCCGCATGGAGTTCACCGTCAATACCGGCAAAGGTTACGTGGCGGCCGAGCGCAATCGTCCCGAGGACGCGCCGATCGGTCTGATCCCGGTCGACAGCCTCTATTCGCCGGTGCGCAAGGTCTCCTACAAAGTCGAGAACACCCGCGAGGGCCAGATCCTCGACTACGACAAGCTCACCATGAACATCGAGACCAACGGCGCGCTCAGCCCCGAGGACTCGCTCGCTTACGCGGCGCGCATCCTGCAGGACCAGCTCAACGTGTTCGTGAATTTCGAGGAGCCGCGCAAGGAGCAGGCCGCCGAGAGCATTCCGGACCTCGCGTTCAACCCGGCCTTCCTCAAGAAGGTGGACGAGCTCGAACTGTCGGTTCGCTCGGCCAACTGCCTGAAGAACGACAACATCGTCTATATCGGCGATCTGGTGCAGAAGACCGAGGCCGAGATGCTGCGTACGCCGAACTTCGGCCGTAAGTCGCTCAACGAGATCAAGGAAGTGCTGGCGCAGATGGGCCTGCACCTCGGCATGGAAGTGCCGGGCTGGCCGCCGGAGAATATCGAAGAGCTGGCCAAGCGCTTCGAGGATCATTACTAGCGCTTGATCCCGAAAAGTGGGAACCGATTTTCGGAAAAGATCAAGCGCAAGGGAATAAGCCGCGTAAGCGGCCAGCACGGAAGGGTAGGAGTTAGGCGATGCGTCACGGAAAAGTTCACCGCAAGCTCGGCCGCCATTCGGCGCATCGCACTTCCATGTTCGCCAACATGGCAGCAAGCCTGATCAAGCACGAGCAGGTCGTCACCACGCTGCCGAAAGCGAAGGAACTGCGCCCGATCGTGGAAAAGCTGGTGACGCTCGCCAAGAAAGGCGGGCTCGCCGCGCGCCGCCAGGCGATCTCGGAACTGCGCGACGTCGCCATGGTCAAGAAATTGTTCGACGTGATCGGCCCGCGCTACAAAGAGCGCAAAGGCGGCTATACCCGCGTGCTCAAGGCCGGCTTCCGCTACGGCGACAATGCCGCGCAAGCCGTGATCGAATTCGTCGATCGCGATCTCGAGGCCAAGGGCAAGGATTTAGGTCCCGTGCAGGCCAAGAAGGTCGACGAAGAGGCAACCGCGGCGGCCTAACGTCGCGCGAAATTCGCAATTCATGAGGGCGGCCGTCGGGCCGCCCTTTTTTATGTCCCGGCGATGGCGGGCGGTAGCGGGCTATGTATACTGCGCCGCGTAATAACAGGGGGAATGCCATGCTTCGCTTCGTTACGATCCTAATCGCGGCTCTTGCCGCCACGCTCGGCGCGGCCAACGCGCAATCCGATCTAGTCAAGCGCGGCGACTATCTGGTCAACGGCATTCTCACCTGCGGCAATTGCCATTCGCCCAAGGGACCGGCCGGCGACATCCCCGGCAAGCATTTCTCCGGCGGGCTGTCCTGGGACGAGCCGCCATTCAAGGCGACGGCGCCGAATATCACGCAGGACAAGGAAACCGGCATCGGCGGTTGGACCGACGCGCAGATCAAGACGCTGCTGCGCACCGGCATCCAGCCGAACGGTGCGCACATCGCGATGGTGATGCCGACCGGATTCTACCACATCATGACCGAGCGCGATCTCAACGCGGTGGTTGCCTATCTGCGCACGATCAAGCCGATCAAGAACAAGGTCGCCGACCCGATCTATAAAATGCAGCAGGTCGAACACGTCTTCCCCGGCGGCGAGAAGCCCTACACGGAAGCCATGCTCGGCGACAAGGTGAAGAAAGGCTTCTACCTCGCCACCATCGCGCACTGCATGGAATGCCACACCCCGATGGTGAAGGGCGCGCATCCGTGGGACCGCATGGGCGCCGGCGGCTTCGAATTCCCCGGGCCGTGGGGTGTCTCGGTGTCGCGCAACATCACGTCGAGCAAGACCAAGGGCATCGGCGCGTGGACCGACGCCGAGATCAAGCGCGCCATTACGACCGGGGTGAGCAAGGACGGCAGCCATCTCAAGCCGCCGATGGGCTTTGGCTATTACGCGACGCTCACCGCCGACGATCTCGACGCCATCGTTGCCTGGCTGCGCACGCTGCCGGCGAAGGAGTAATAGCGGCGACGCGCCGCGACCACCGGAGGGGACGACGGCGATGCGTAAACTTTTGCGCGACGGCTTTATGTTTGGCGTCCTCGCCATCGCGGCGTTCGGCGTTTCGATGGGCGCGGCGACGGCCGGCCCGGCGAATGGCGTGGCGACGGCGCAGGCCGTTTCGCCGGCCGACCAGCTGGCGCTCGCCGGTCCCTGGCATGGCACATGGACCGGTAGCGGCTTCACCTACGAAGCCGTGATGGTGCTCACGGTCGACCCGGCGGGAGCGGTCGAGGGCTCGATCAACTGGACCTTGCGCGTCACGCCGCGCCCCGCCGAGGCCGGCAAAGTCGGCATGAAGGGTGTCGAACATGTGCGCGGGAACGTTCTATCCGCAGACGAGCACCTTGGTCGTCGACGGCTACAGCAAAGACGACCCCAACATTATCCTCGGCCTCGACAAATACCGGCTGGTCGTGTCGGAAACCCGCAAGTCCATGGGCGGGATCACCTGGCACCACGGGCCGTGGACCGGTCACTTCTTCCTGACGCGCTGAGCCGCCGCCCTTCTTTTGCCGCCGAGGCCGGCCTATATCTGGCGGATTAAGCGAGGATTCGTACTATGCCGTTAGCCCGGACTTTGACCTTTGCGCTGGCGGCGATTGCCGCCGCCTTGCTGAGCGGCGCGCAGGCGCAGGACCGCCGCGTGCCGACCGCCGCCGAGCTGCGCCTGTCTTATGCGCCGGTGGTGCAGCGCGTGGCGCCGGCGGTGGTCAACGTCTACGCCGCCAAGGTGGTGCAGAACCGCAACCCGCTGTTCGACGATCCGATCTTCCGCCGCTTCTTCGGCGTGCCCGGCGACATGGGCCGCCAGGTGCAGCGCTCGCTCGGCTCCGGCGTAATCGTGGATGCGCTCCGGTCTCATCGTCACCAACGTGCACGTGATCGAGGGCGCCGACGAGGTCAAGGTATCGCTCGCCGACAAGCGCGAATTCGAGGCGGCAATCGTGCTCAAGGACAAGCGCAGCGATCTCGCCGTGCTGCGCATCAAGGACGCACACGAGGAATTTCCCTCGCTCACCTTCGCCAATTCCGACAAGCTTGAGGTCGGCGACGTGGTGCTCGCCATCGGCAATCCGTTCGGCGTCGGGCAGACGGTGACGCACGGCATCGTCTCCGCGCTCGCCCGCACGCAAGTGGGCATCAGCGACTACCAATTCTTCATCCAGACCGACGCCGCCATCAATCCGGGCAATTCCGGCGGCGCGCTGGTCGATCTCGACGGCCGCCTGGTCGGCATCAACACCGCGATCTTCTCGCGCTCGGGCGGCTCGCAAGGGGTGGGCTTCGCCATCCCCGCCAATATGGTGCGGGTGGTAGTCGCTTCCGCCAGGAGCGGCGGCAGCGCGGTGAAGCGGCCTTGGCTCGGCGCCAAGTTGCAGGCGGTGACCGCCGATATCGCCGACAGCATGGGGCTCAAGCGTCCGGCTGGCGCGCTGGTCGCAAGCGTCACGCCGAACGGCCCGGCCGCGCATGCCGGGCTTAAGACCGGCGACGTGATCGTTGCGGTCGACGGGCAGGGGGTCGACGACGTCAACGCCTTCGATTACCGCTTCGCCACCAAGCCGCTCGGCGGCACGGCGACGCTCACCGCGCTGCGCAACGCGCACGAACTGAGCGTGCAGGTGGCGCTGCAATCGGCGCCGGCGACGCCGCGCGACGAGATCACCATCCACTCGCGCTCGCCGTTTTCCGGCGCCAAGGTCGCCAATCTGTCGCCGGCGCTGGCCGACGAATTGCAGCTCGAGAGCGCCGACCACGGCGTCGTCATCCTCGATGTCGACAGCGGCTCCTACGCCAGCAATCTCGGATTCCAGCGCGGCGACGTGATCGTCGCGGTCAACGGCGAGCAAATCGAACGCACGCACGATCTCGCGCGCATCACCGCCAAGCCGAACGCCTCTTGGCGCATCACCATCCGCCGCGGCGGGCAGCAGATCAACGCGGTATTCAACGGATGAGCCCGCGCGCCAAAGCGGGCCCGACTTTGTTCGCCGCCGCCGGCCTCGACAAGGATGCGCCGCGCCCGCTCGCTGACCGGCTGCGCCCGCAAAAGCTCGACGAGGTGGTCGGCCAGGACCATCTGCTCGGCGCCGACGGCGCGCTGACCCGCATGCTGGCGACGCGCTCGCTCGGCTAGCTGGTGTTCTGGGGCCCGCCCGGCACCGGCAAGACCACGGTGGCGCGGCTGCTGGCGCAAGCAACCGACCTACATTTCGAGCAGATTTCCGCGATCTTCACCGGCGTCGCCGACCTCAAGAAAGTGTTCGAGGAAGCGCGCCGCCGCCGCGAATTGGGGCAGGGTACGCTTCTGTTCGTCGACGAGATCCACCGCTTCAATCGTGCCCAGCAGGATAGTTTCTTGCCGGTGATGGAAGACGGCACCATCATTCTGGTCGGCGCCACCACCGAGAACCCGTCGTTTGAATTGAACGCGCCGCTGTTGTCGCGCGCGCGCGTGCTGGTGTTCAAATCGCTCGATGCGCAAGCGATCGAAAAGCTGCTGGCGCGCGCCGAACAGATCGATCGCCGCAAGCTGCCGCTCGACGACGAGGCGCGCTCGGCGCTTATGCGGCATGGCCGACGGCGATGGCCGCGCCGCGCTCACTTTGGCGGAAGAAGTCTGGCGCGCCGCCCGCAAGGACGAGGTTTTCGGCGCCGCCAAATTGCAGGACATCGTGCAGCGGCGCGCGCCGATCTACGACAAGGCGCAGGACGGCCATTACAATCTGATCAGCGCGCTGCACAAGTCGGTGCGCGGCTCCGATCCGGACGCAGCGCTGTATTATCTCTGCCGCATGTTGGACGCCGGCGAGCCGCCGCTTTACATCGCGCGCCGCGTGGTGCGCATGGCGATCGAGGACGTCGGCTTAGCCGATCCGCAGGCGCTCACTATCGCCAATGCCGCTAAGGACGCCTACGACTTCCTGGGGTCGCCCGGAAGGCGACCTGGCGATTGCGCGAAGCCGTGCTTTATATGGCGACCGCGCCGAAATCGAACGCCGCTTACGCCGCCTTCGGCGCCGCCATGCGCGCCGCCAAGCAGGGTGGCTCGCTGCTGCCGCCCAAGCACATCCTCAACGCGCCGACCAAATTGATGCAGGAAGAAGGCTACGGCCGCGGCTACGCTTACGATCACGACGCGGAAGAGGCCTTCTCCGGGCAGAACTATTTTCCCGACGCGCTGGAGCGGCAAAAATTCTACAATCCGCCCGAGCGCGGCTTCGAGCGCGAGATCAACAAGCGGCTGGAATACTGGGCGAAGCTGCGGCGCGAGCGGGGAAAACAGTAGATCATCTAGACAATTCTTGCTCTCTCGCCGATAGCGCCGGTTGAAGATTGTTCAAATCGCGTGATCGTTCACCGATCTGCGCCAGCGCATCGATCGTCATCTGGGTTCGTGCCTTGCTGAAAAGCGTGGCGCCCATTCCGGAGAAAGTGAGCGACGTCGTCAGCAGCGCGGGAATCGCTACTGGCGGGAAAAACAGCAGCGCAACGCCTGCCGCGCTGATGCCGAACCCTGACCAGAACAGCGCTCGGTCAATCTTGCCGTCGGAGGCAGCGGCCATCCTGCGATCGAGTTCGCGGCGCATAATGAAGGATTCCGCCTTGATGCGCCTGACAGTCGGCAAATCCCATTGGCTGGGCCGGCCCGTCCAAGCGTTGCGCTGAAACCAGGCATTGAATTCGTCGTCGTTGGAAAAATCAGGCGGCGGCGGATCGTTTGTCACTTCCGCCATTATCGTCAGTGTCGAATTTCTGACTGTCCCGCCTTGGCAAGCTCAACTTCGAGGCGCAGACCTTCAGATTGGCTTTTCATGAATTCGAGCTTTAGTTCCACAATTCTCTTTTGCTGATAAAAATGCAACGCAAGGAGCAGCGACAACATTAGCAATGCCGCGCCGCCTAAGAGGCGGGTATCGAGCCCGTTGACCGAAAAAGTTCCGGATGATTCCAGCAAAAGCTGAGCGGCCAAAATAAAGTTGAACACGACCGATATGCCAAACAGGGTCAGCGCAATCGCACCGACGTGCTTCCAGCGGAACAAAAATCCAGAACTAAGCCGTTGGGTTGTTTGCAGAGTCATATACAGTGTCCAGGGATTACGACTGGTAATATAACGATCATTCACAGTTTGTTCAAGGAACAGCCATGGCGCTCGAATCGCCGAAAGCAAACGACGATTACCTGGGTAATTTTTCGGGCGCGATCAGGAACTGGCCGGATTGCCGGACGAAGTTGATGAAGGAGAGGGAGGTTTCATGAGCCGCGGCAGAAGCGGCCCGCGCCAACCCGGCGGCGGACGGCAGCAGGCGGGGCCACGTGGCCGCGGTCAAGGTCGCGGTCAGGGCCGCGACCGCGATGAGCGGAACCGCGAGCGGTCGAAAGAACGTTTCAAAGAGCGGTCCAATCCCCGGCAATCCGATCTGCGCGTAAAGCATTCGTCAAAGCGCGATGGCGGCAAAGGCCGGGCTATTTCCGCGCGCCCGCCGCGCGAACAAATCGTTGAAGCCAGGCCCGCGCCGCCGGTCGCTGCGCCGAAGCCCGCGTATCAGTCAGCCGGCGTGCAGACCGTCAGCGTCACTGCGGACGAGAACGGCATGCGCGTCGACCGCTTCTTCGAGGCGCGCTTTCCCGGCCTGTCGTTCAGCCACATCCAGCGCATCATCCGTAAAGGCGAAGTGCGCGTGAACGGCAAGCGCACCGAGCCGAAGGCGCGGCTCGAAGCCGGGCAAAACATACGCATCCCGCCGCTGCAGCTCGAAGCGCCGAAGCCGCGCGACGACGCGCCGCAGGCGCAAAAAGACCGCGCCTTCATCCGCTCGATCGCGCTCTACGAAGACGACGACGTGCTGGTGCTCAACAAGCCGATGGGGCTCGCCGTGCAGGGCGGTTCCGGCACCACGCACCACCTCGACGGCATGCTCGGCGCTTTACGCGGTGCACACCCCGACGCGCAGCGCCCGCGCCTGGTGCACCGGCTCGACAAGGACACCGCCGGCTGCCTGCTGGTGGCGAAGACCCGCTTTGCGGCGTCAGCGCTCGCCAAGACCTTCCGCACGCGCTCGGCGCGCAAGATCTACTGGGCGCTAGTCGCGGGCGTGCCGAAGCCGGCGCAAGGGCGCATCTCCACTTTCCTCGCCAAGCAGGAGGTCGAAGAGGACAGCTACATGCGTATCGCCAAGCACGGCGACAAGGACGCCGTGCACGCGGTCACCTATTACGCGGTGGTGGAGACCGCGGCGCAAAAGCTCGCCTGGATTTCGCTTAAACCCGTGACCGGCCGCACCCATCAATTGCGCGCGCACATGGCGCATGTCGGCAACCCGATCGTCGGCGATCCGAAATATTTCAACATCGAGAACTGGGAACTGCCGGGCGGGATACAGAACAAGCTGCATCTCTTAGCCCGCCGCATCGTGGTGCCGCATCCGCGCGGCGGCACGATCGACGTTTCCGCGCCGCTGCCACCGCATATGGAGCAGTCGTGGAACCTGCTCGGCTTCGATGCCAAGCGCTATGACCCCATCGTCGATGCGCCGGAGGAGGACTAGGCCCATGCGCGGCCTGTTGCTGGCGATTTTGCTCGGCGCGCTGCTTGCGCCCGCGCACGCCGGGACCGACGACGACCGTTACACCATCATGCGCCCGGAAAAGCCGGAGCCGTGGCTGGCGCCCAAATACAAATCGCCGCGCGGCACCCGCGAGCATGTGACGAAGCCGCGGCCGGCGCCCGCGCCGCAACCCCGCGCGAACGTGCCGCCGCCGCTTTACGTGCCGGAGACCGGCCGGCTGCTGCCGAACCTGCCGACGTCGGCGCCGTCCGGCCCGCACGGCACCGAGACTTTTCAGGACCGCGCCGCGCGCTGCGCCCACCAGGCCGGCGTCTATGGCGCCGCCGCCGGCGACCGAACGAGCTATATTAACGGTTGCATCAATCAGTGACACTGGCGAGACGCCGCGCAAATCCTAGCGGATACAAATATCGATACTTTTCCCGCCGCGCGGCCGCGAAATTGCCGCGCTTTGCTAGGGTTTTGTCAACGGCTGGGGCCTATACCGAAATACCCATTAACCGAGACCCGCCCCCGCCGATGGATGCGCGAACCGCCGCTTTGCCTGCGCGCTTGGACGCCGCGCCGCCGGACCTCAAGCCGGTCGCGGTGACGCGCTGGAGCGCGCGGCTCGCGGATGCGCGCTGCGAACGCGACTACCGGGCGCACCGCTTCGCCGACGATCGCCGCCGCGCGCTGCTGCTGATGGGGCTGATGGCGGTCGCCGGTAATCTGAATTTCCTGGTCGAGCTTTACGCTTATTGGCACGGCTTGAGCCGCGCCGCCGCGCTGATCCCGCCCTTCGCCAGCATCTTCCTGCCGCTCGCCGGCCTGGTGCTGGCGCTGCGCCTGCGCACGCCGCGCATGCTGGAACTGCTGATGGTGGTGAGCGTCGTGTTCGGCACGCTGGTGCGCATGGCCGCGGTCTCGCTGCACCCGCAGATCGCCGATATGGGACCGGCGATGATGGTCGGCATCCTGTTTGTCATCTATCTCTATCTGCCGGTGCGCCTGCCGACTTCGGTCGCGCTCGCTGCTGCGTTCTCGCTTGCCGCGCCGCTGTGGTGGGCGGCGGCACCCGGCGCCAACGTGCCGGCGGACCAGGTCTACCGCCTGCTGGTCTGGCTCGCGGTCGCCAACGCGCTCGGCTATACGGCGGCGAACGGCCTGCAGCGCAGCCTGCGCGCGCAATTCGCGCAAGGCCTGCTGTTGCAGCAATTGCTGTCGACCGACACGCTGACCGGCATCGCCAACCGCCGCCGCTTCGACTCAGCGCTGACGCGCGAATGGCGGCGCTGCCGCCGCGCCGGCACGCCGCTGTCGCTGCTGATGATCGATGTCGATCACTTCAAGCTCTACAATGACCAGTTCGGCCATCAGCAGGGCGACGATTGCCTGCGCCAGGTGGCGCGGCTCTTGGTTGACGGGGCGGGGCGGCCGGGCGACCTGGTGGCGCGCTATGGCGGCGAGGAATTCGTCTGCCTGTTGCCGGATAACGGCATGGGCGGCGCGCTGGCGGTCGCCAACAAACTGATCGCGGCGCTGCGCCAGGCCGATATCCACCATCCGCGTTCGCCGGCCGGGGCGCGGCTGACCATGAGCGTGGGTGCTGCCACCGCCAAGGATCTGTCGGGCGAGCCGGAGGCGCTGATGGGGTTTGCCGACAAGTTGCTCTATGCCGCCAAGGCCGCCGGCCGCAATCAGGTCAAGGTCGGCCATCTCGGCGCCGGCAAGGCGGCGGTGCGCGCGGCTTAAGGCGCGACGCCTAGCGCAGGCTGGCGTTGAACTTCTCGAGCGCTTCCTGGCCGGGGCAGAGTTCCGCTTCGTTGAGTGCGTTGAGCGGCGTGTCCACCGTGTGCAGATGGGCGTGCAGGTCTTCCGCCTCCGGCTCGACATAAAGCAGGCCGGTGACGATCTGGCCCTTGGCGGCGTGGTGTTGCAGGAAGCCCAAGGCGGCCGCGCGGTCGGTCAACTCGTAATCGGCGGCGAGCTTGCGCAGCGTCAGCTTGGAGCCGTCGTGCTGCTCGACCACTTCGACCGTGCCGGGCTCGTATTTCACCTCGATCGGCATGCGGCTCGACATGAAATCGAGCCGGTTTACCGCCTCGTTGTGCTCGCGCACGAAATCGAAGCTCTTGGTCGAGCCAGCGTGGTTGTTGAAGGCAACGCAAGGCGAGATGATGTCGATGAAGGCGGCGCCCCTATGCGCGATCGCCGCCTTGATCACCGGCACCAATTGGTGCTTGTCGCCGGAGAATGAGCGCGCAACGAACGAAGCGCCGAGCTGCAGCGCCATCGCCGCGAGGTCGATGGAATTGTCGGTGTTGATGAAGCCGCGCTTGGACTTCGAGCCGCGGTCGGCGGTGGCGGAGAACTGGCCTTTGGTGAGGCCGTAGACGCCGTTGTTCTCCACAATATAGACCATGTTGACGCCGCGCCGCAGGGAATGGGCAAACTGGCCGAAGCCGATCGAGGCCGAGTCGCCGTCGCCGGAGACGCCGAGATAAATGAGATCGCGGTTGGCGAGATTGGCGCCGGTCAACACCGACGGCATGCGGCCGTGCACCGAATTGAAGCCGTGCGAATTGCCGAGGAAATAAGTCGGCGTCTTCGACGAACAGCCGATGCCGGAAATCTTGGCGACGCGATGCGGTTCGATCGACAATTCGAAACAGGCCTGGATGATCGAGGCGGTGATCGAAATCGTGGCCGCAGCCGGCGCACAGCGTCGACACCGTGCCCTCGTAGTCGCGGTGGGTGTATCCGAGATCGTTCTTCGGCAGGTCGGGATGATGGAATTTAGGCTTGGTCAGATAGGTCATGAGGATACCTTCATCGGCTTCACCTTCAGCGCGTCGAGATGGTCGCCAATCGACTTGGCGATGAAGCGCGCCGTGATCGGCGTGCCGTCGTAATGCAGGATCGGCACCAGCCGCACCGGGTCGATGCCGCATTCATTGACGACGAGCGAACGCAATTGCGCGTCGCGGTTCTGCTCGACCACGAAGACGAAATCGTGGTCGGCGACGAATGAGTTGACGCTCGAATGGAACGGGAAGGCGCGCACCCGCATGCGGTCGAGCGCGTGCCCGCGCGCCTCGATCATGGCGATCGCCTCGTCCATCGCCGGCGCGCTCGAGCCAAAATAGATCACGCCGTATTTGGTCGGCTTGCCGGCATTGGCGATGAGCGGGCGCGGCACCAGGTCCTTGGCGGTGTCGAATTTGCGCACCAGCCGCTGCATGTTGTCGACGTAAGGCGCGCCTTCTTCGGTGTAGCGCGCATAGCGGTCGCGCGAGGTGCCGCGGGTGAAGAACGAGCCCTTGGTCGGATGCGTGCCCGGATAGGTGCGGTAGGGGATGCCGTCGCCGTCGACGTCGAGATAGCGGCCGAATTCCTTGCCGGCCTCCAGCTCCTCGGCCGTCATCACCTTGCCGCGGTCGTATTGCCGGGCATTGTCCCAGGCGAGTGGCTTCGACAAATGGTGGTTCATGCCGATGTCGAGATCGAGCATGACGAAGATCGGCGTTTGCAGCCGGTCGGCGAGGTCGAAGGCCTGCGCGCCCATGTCGAAGGCTTCCGCCGGGTCCTCGGGGAACAAGAGCACGTGCTTGGTGTCGCCGTGCGAGGCATAGGCGCAGGAAATGATGTCGCACTGCTGCGTGCGCGTCGGCATGCCGGTCGAGGGGCCGGCGCGCTGCACGTCGAAGATCACCGCCGGAATTTCCGCGAAATAGGAAAGCCCGATGAATTCCTGCATCAGCGAAATGCCGGGGCCCGAGGTGGCGGTGAAGGCGCGCGCGCCGTTCCAGCCGGCGCCAATCACGATGCCGATCGAAGCCAGTTCGTCCTCGGCCTGGATGATGGCGTATCTGGCCTGCTTGGTCTTGGGATCGACGCGCAGTTTGGCGCAATGGCGGGTGAAGGCGTCTGCTAACGACGAGGAGGGCGTGATCGGATACCAGGCACACACCGTCGCCCCGCCATAGACCGCGCCCATCGCCGCCGCCGAATTGCCCTCGATGAAGATGCGGTCGCCGACCTTGCCGCTTTTTTGCAGGCGCAGGCCGATCGGGCAGGCCAAGTTGAGCGTGGCGTAATCGCGCCCGATATGCAGCGCCTTGAGGTTGGGCGCGATCAGCTTTTCCTTGCCCTTGTACTGCTCGCCGATCAACTGCTCGACCGCCTGCACGTCCATGTCGAGCAGCGCGGTGAGCACGCCGATATAGACGATGTTCTTGAACAATTGGCGCTGGCGCGGATCGGTATATTCGCGGTTGCAGATGGCGGTCAGCGGCACGCCGATGACCGAAATGTCGGCGCGGAATTTCGAGGCCGGCAGCGGCTTGGTTGAATCGTACAGCAAATAGCCGCCCGGCTCGATCGCCGCGATGTCGCGCTCGAAGGTCTGCGGGTTCATCGCCACCATCAGGTCGGTGCCGCCGCGCGCGCCCAGATGGCTCGCTTCCGACACGCGCACCTCGTACCAGGTGGGCAACCCTTGAATGTTGGACGGGAAGATGTTGCGCGGCGCCACCGGCACGCCCATGCGCAGCACGGCGCGGGCGAACATCTCGTTCGCGCTTGCCGAGCCCGAACCGTTGACGTTGGCGAAGCGGACGACGAAGTCGTTTACGCGGCTGATCGGCGTGGCGGTCGGCATGAAGTTCCTGCGTAGGTCATGTCAATTAGGAATTTCTGCATGTCCCAGGCGCCGGTCGGGCAGCGTTCGGCGCACAGACTGCAATGCAGGCAGACGTCCTCGTCCTTCACCATGACGCGGCCGGTTTTCAGCCCGTCCTGCACGTAGAGGTCCTGCGAAAGATTATGCGAAGGCGCATTCAAGTGCTGCCGCAGATCGGCTTCCTCGCGGTTGACCGTGAAGGTGATGCAGTCCATCGGGCAGATGTCGACGCAGGCGTCGCATTCGATGCAAAGCTGCGCGGTGAATACCGTCTGCACGTCGCAATTGAGGCAGCGGCCGGCTTCCGCCAGCGCCAGTTCCGGATCGAAGCCGAGTTCGACCTCGGCCTTGATGTCTTTCAGTGCCACCACCTTGTCGCGCAGCGGCACCTTGTAGCGCTGGTCGAGCGCGATCTCGTTGTCGTAGGACCACTCGTGGATGCCCATCTTCTGGCTCATCAGCGTGACCATCGGCGCCGGACGGACGGCGATGTCCTCGCCGTTGAGCAATTTGTCGATCGACACCGCCGCGTCGTGGCCGTGCGCCACCGCCCAGATGATGTTCTTCGGGCCGAAGGCCGAGTCGCCGCCGAAGAACACGCGTCGGTTGGTCGATTGGAAGGTCTTGTCGTCGAGCTTGGGCAGGCCCCAGTCGTTGAACTCGATGCCGGCGTCGCGCTCGATCCAGGGGAAGGCGTTCTCCTGGCCGACCGCCACCAAGACGTCGTCGCAGGGGAAATGCTGGTCGGGCTCGCCGGCGGGGATGAGCTTGCGGCGGCCTTTGTCGTCGTATTTCGCCTTCACCTTCTCGAAGGTGATGCCGGTCAGCTTGCCGTTCTCGTGGGTGAACTGCTTGGGCACCAGAAAATTATGGATCGGGATGCCCTCGTGCATGGCGTCTTCCTTTTCCCAAGGCGACGCCTTCATCTCCTCGAAGCCCGAGCGCACGACGACCTGCACATCCTCGCCGCCGAGCCGGCGCGAGGAGCGGCAGCAATCCATGGCGGTGTTGCCGCCGCCGAGCACGATCACCCGCTTGCCGATCTTGGTCGTGTGACCGAAGGAGACCGAGGACAGCCAGTCGATGCCGATGTGAATGTTCTTGGCCGCTTCCTGGCGGCCGGGGATATCGAGGTCGCGCCCGCGCGGCGCGCCGGAGCCGACGAAGATGGCGTCCCAGCCTTCCGCCAGCAGGGCGTTCATTGAGTAGATAGCGGTGCCGCCGCGGAATTCGACGCCAAGGTTGAGGATGTAGCCGCATTCCTCGTCGATCACGCTGTCGGGCAGGCGGAATTTCGGGATCTGCGAGCGGATCATGCCGCCCGCTTTCGGGTCCTGGTCGAACACCACGCAATGGTAACCGAGCGGCGCCAGATCGCGCGCGACGGTGAGCGACGCCGGTCCACCGCCGACCAGCGCGATGCGCTTGCCGTTTTTCTTCTGCGCGGGCTTCGGCAGCCGCGCCGTGATGTCGTCTTTGTAATCGGCGGCGACGCGCTTCAAGCGGCAGATCGCCACCGGCTCGTCTTCCACGCGCACGCGCCGGCAGGCCGGCTCGCAGGGGCGGTCGCAGGTGCGCCCGAGAATTCCCGGGAACACGTTGGAATACCAATTGACCATGTAGGCGTCGGAATAGCGGCCCGCCGCGATCAACCGGATATATTCAGGGACGGGCGTGTGCGCCGGACAAGCCCATTGGCAATCCACGACCTTGTGGAAGTAGTCAGGCGCGGCAATGTCGGTATTCTTCATTCACTCCTCGAAACGCGCCCCTTACCTGCAAGCTCAACACCTTCAGCAACCGCTTCAGGTGCATCCAACTGCATCCAAGTGCAAGAAGCTTGCCGACGTCGCGGTACAGCCTCAGGCGGCTGATATTCCCCCAGCGCGGCCCTGTATTACCGGCCGCGATTCAGGGGGCGGAATATATGGGGTAGAACCCCCCAAGGCTACCACTCCTTCCGTTGGGTGCCGGACCTTTCAACTGCTAGCTTTCGCTCATGTTTTCGCTCTCCGAAAGGGGCGGCAGCAAGGCGGGTAAGCGACAATTTTGCCAGCTTACGTTAATGTTTTTGCCCGCCGGGCCGGCTATTTTCCGCCAGCCTTGCGGGGCGGGCCCGTCGCGCCGCCGCCCTTGTTGCGGCGCACAATCACGTAGTTCTGATGCGCGATATTTTCACCGAAATCTTTGAAAACCAGCCGCTCGATCCGCGCGAGGCGGCGCGCCGCGGCGGCCGGCCGGCTTTGCGCAAGCAATTCTACAGCCGAGCGCATGTGGGCGAGGCGACCGGGGCTGAGTTCCCGCTGCTGCTTGACGGCAAGCCGGTGAAGACGCCGGCCCGGCGCGCGCTCGCCGCCCCGAACGCCGCGCTGGCGGAACGGATCGCGGCGGAATGGAACGCGCAACACGAGACGATCGATCCGGCGCGCATGCCGCTGACCAGGCTCGCCAATGCGGTGATCGACGCGGTTAAGGACGCGCCGCAACCGGTCGCCGCCGAAATCGCGAAATATCTCGGCGCCGATCTCATGTGCTACCGCGCCGAGGGGCCGGACGGTCTGGTCGAACGGCAGGCGAAAGCCTGGGACCCGGTGCTCGCCTGGGCGCATGATGCGCTCGGCGCGCGCTTTGTGCTGGGGCAGGGCGTCATGCACGTGGCGCAGCCGGACGCGGCTGTCGCTGCCGCGCGCGCAAAAGTGCCAGCGGACCCGTGGCGGCTCGGTGCGCTGTCCGTCATCACCACGCTGACCGGCTCGGCGCTGCTGGCGCTGGCGCTTGCCGAAAGCGCGTTCGATGCCGAGGCGGCCTGGGCCGCGGCCCATGTCGACGAGGACTGGCAGATGGCGCAGTGGGGAAGCGACCAAGACGTGCTCGAACGGCGCGCCGCCCGCCGCGCGGAGTTCGACGCGGCGGTGGCGGTGCTGGAGCATGTACGATAACCGCTCGTCCCCGCGCACCCGTCTACGCCAAGGCTTCGACGGGTGCGCGGGAATGAGCGGAAACCTGCTCTACTGCCCGGTCGGGTCGCCGACGCGGCTGGCCTCATAGAGGAACCAGACCCGCCTCTCGGCCTCGTCGATGAACACTTCGATGAGGCTCGCGGTGGCGACGTCGTTGTGCTCGTCGCACAAATCGTGCGCCTCGCGCATGGCGGCGACCACGCGCTGATTGTCCTCGCGCAATTCGGCCAGCATGTCCTGCGGGTCGACGTAAGCGGCGTCGTTGTCGGCCAGCCGCTGGTTGCGCGATATGTCGCCGATCGAGCGCAGCGTCACGCCGCCGAGCTTGCGCACCCGCTCGGCGATCACGTCGGTCGAGGCGAAAATCTGATCGGCCTGCTCGTCGAGCATAAGATGGTAGTCGCGGAAATGCGGCCCGCTGACGTGCCAGTGGAAATTCTTCGTCTTCATATAAAGCGCGAAGGTGTCGGCCAGCAGCAGGTTCAGAGCAGCCGCGATATCCTTGGTGGCGTTGGCGCCGAGATCGGTCGGCGTGGCGATGCGCGGGCGCGCGCCGGGTTTTGCGACATGGTTCATGGGGAAATGTCCTCGGTTTGACGGTGCCCCCGGGATGCGCTTTTTCGCGCCCCCTCTTTATTATGGGGCTTCAGGGTCGGTCCTGTGAAGGCGAAAAATCGCCCGGTATCGATAACGCGCGAGCGTGCGAAATGTTCACAGGCAAACGTCACGCCTGCGCGGGCTTGCCCGGCGCGGCTTTCGCCTCGATCGCGGCCGCCCGCTCGCGGCTTTCGCGCGCTTCGTCCGCCCGGCCGAGCGCGTCCAAGACGGCGGCGCGGCCTTTATGCGCGGCGGCAAGCTCCGCCTCGCAGGCGATGGCGCGGTCGATGCTCGCCAACGCCTCGTCGAGCCGGCCGAGCCGCTGCATGGCGGCGCCGCGGTTGAGATGCGCGTGGGTGAAATCCGCCGCCAGCGCGATCGTCTTGTCGTAGCCGGCGATGGCGTCGTCGACGCGGCCGCTCTCATAGAGCGCGGTGGCGCGGTTGTAATGCGTGACCGGGTAGTTCGGTTCGAGCGCGATGGCGCGGTCGAAACTGGCGATGGCGTCGTCGAGCCGGCCCATGCCGTGCAGCGTGGAGCCGCGGTTGAGCCAGTCCATGTCCGACTTCGGATTGAGCTCGAGTGCGCGGTCGAAGCTCGACAGCGCCTCGGTCGGGCGGCCCAGTTCGCTCAGCATATTGGCGCGGTTGCCGTAGGCGTCGGCGAATTTCACGTCGCAGGCGAGCGCGTCGTCGAAGCTCTTGAGCGCCTCCTTGGGCTGGCCGAGCCGGTGCAGCGCCTGGCCGATCAGATTGTGCAAGCGCGCTTGCTGCGCCCCCCCGACCGTGAGCGCGCGGCGGGCAAGCTCGATGCCTTGCTGGAATTGGCCGTCCTGGCAGGCGATGACGGCGATGTAATAGAGCGCGTCGGCGTTGCGCGGGTTGATGCGCAGTACCTCGGTGTAGCGCTCCATCGCCTGCGCCACCTCGCCGCGCTGGTGGTGGAACAGGCCCTGCTGCAGCAGCGCGGCTATTTTGGGCGGTTCGCTCATGCAGGCGTTGTAAGCAGGCTTTGGCGGGGATGCCAAGGGCCAATGACGGCGGAGAGGCCGGCGTGGTATGGCTTTTGTTCTACATTTGGCGGCGAACGGGCAGGGGCTCATGAAGGACATTCTCGACAGGCTGGAACAGCGGCGGGACGAGGCCCGCCTCGGCGGCGGCAAGGCGCGCATCGAGGCGCAGCACAGACGCGGCAAGTTAACTGCCCGGGAACGAGTTGAGCTCTTGCTCGACAAAGGCTCGTTCGAGGAGCTCGACATGTTCGTCGAGCACCGCTCCGACGAATTCGGCATGGAAAAAACGAAAATCCCCGGCGACGGCGTCGTCACCGGCTGGGGCACGGTCAACGGCCGCACGGTCTATCTGTTCTCCAAGGACTTCACCGTGTTCGGCGGCTCGCTCTCCGAGACGCACGCGGGCAAAATCATGAAGGTGCAGGACATGGCGATGAAGGCGCGCGCGCCCATCATCGGCCTGTTCGACGCCGGCGGCGCGCGCATCCAGGAAGGCGTCGCCGCGCTCGGCGGCTACGGCGAGGTGTTCAAGCGCAACGTCATCGCCTCCGGCGTCATTCCGCAGATCAGCGTCATCATGGGCCCTTGCGCCGGCGGCGACGTCTATTCGCCGGCGATGACCGATTTCATCTTCATGGTGCGCGACACCAGCTACATGTTCGTCACCGGGCCGGAGGTGGTGAAGACCGTGACCAACGAGGTGGTGACGGCGGAAGACTTGGGCGGCGCCTCGGTGCACACCACCAAGTCGGGCGTCGCCGACGGTTCGTTCGATAACGACGTCGAGTGCCTGTTGCAGATGCGCCGGCTGATCGACTTCCTGCCGGCCAACAACGAAACGGGCGCGCCGGAATGGCCGACGCTCGATTCCGCCGACCGCATCGACGAGTCGCTCGACACGCTGATCCCCGACAACCCGAACAAGCCCTACGACATCAAGGAACTGATCCTGAAGGTGGTGGACGAGAGCGACTTCTTCGAAATCTCGGCGGCCTACGCCAAGAACATCGTCACCGGCTTCGGCCGCATTGCCGGCAAGACGGTCGGCTTTGTCGCCAACCAGCCGATGGTGCTCGCCGGCGTGCTCGATAGCGACGCCTCGCGCAAGGCGGCGCGCTTTGTGCGTTTTTGCGATGCCTTCAACATTCCGATCGTCACCTTTGTCGACGTGCCCGGCTTTTTGCCCGGCACCGCGCAGGAATATAACGGGTTGATCAAGCACGGCGCCAAGCTGTTGTTCGCCTATTCGCAGTGCACGGTGCCTCTCGTCACTGTTATCACGCGGAAAGCCTTCGGCGGCGCCTATGACGTGATGGCGTCCAAGCACGTCGGCGGCGATTTGAACTACGCCTGGCCGACGGCGCAGATCGCGGTGATGGGGGCGAAGGGCGCGGTCGAGATCATCTTCCGCGCCGACATCGGCGACAAGGAAAAGATCGCCGCGCGCACCAAGGAATACGAGGACCGTTTCCTCTCGCCCTTCGTCGCCGCCGAGCGCGGCTATATCGACGACGTGATCATGCCGCACTCGACGCGGCGGCGGCTCGCCCGCGCGCTCGCCATGCTGAAGAACAAGCATGTGGAGATGCCAAGCAGGAAGCACGATAATCTGCCGGTGTGACGATGAGCGATGAGCATGAAGGTAAACTTCGCTTGATCTGGAGAACTATAGGTTCTGGCGGGTTAAATTCTAAGGGGAAACTAAAACTTCCGATCACCACGGGGCCGAATGTGTATCGTTTTTCGGTCGAAAATGTCGATGGCTCACGTCACGAATACATCGGCGAGACCGAAGATTTAGAACGCCGATTTTCCCAATATCGCAATCCGGGCCCATCTCAGTGGACCAATAGGCGATTAAATCGCATGCTTAAGGATGTGCTTGCGGTAGGCGGGAAGGTTCACGTAGATATCGTGGACGATGGTTGGATAGAATGCAAAGGAGTCGAGACGCGAGCTAATTTTTATTCCAAGAATACGAGACGGTTATTCGAATGCTTTGCACTCGAAACGGGCCGGAGTTCTGAAATAGAGAGCCTCAATAAATAACAGACTGGCATGGCCACGGCCGCGCTCGCCATGCTGAAGAACAAGCATGTGGAGATGCCAGCGCGGAAGCACGATAATCTGCCGTTGTGAGCCTCTCCGCTCTCCCTGCAACGGGGCAAACATGTCACCCCCACCGCTGCCCTACATCGCGGTTCCGCAATCCTTCAAGCTGCCGGCGAACATGAACTTTGGCGGCACGTCCGGCGTCGCGTTCAATTCAAAGGGCAACATCTTCGTCATTCATCGCGGGCCGATGCCGCTGATGGAATTCGATCCCGACGGCAATTTCATCCGCGGCTTCGGCGACGGGCTGTTCGAGCGGCCGCACGGTCTGCGCATCGACGCGTCGGACAACATCTGGGCGACCGACGTCGCCACGCACATGGTCTACAAGTTCAATCCATCCGGGCGGCTCGACATGGTGCTCGGCGTCAAGGGCCAGGCTGGCGAGTGGCATCGCTACGGGCACCTGCGGCTGTTCCACGAGCCGAACGAGGCGGTGGTCGGACCCACCGGCGACATCTTCGTGCTGCAAGGGCACGGCAAGGGCGAGCCGCTGGTGCTGAAGTTCGACAGCGACGGCAAATTCATCAAGGCCTGGGGCGGCAAGGGCAAGGGGCCGGGCCAGTTCGGCTTGCCGCATTCGCTGGTGTTCGACGCGCAGGGGCTGCTCCACATCGCCGACCGCGACAACGCTCGCATCCAGGTGTTCGACGCCGACGGCAATTATCTCGCTGAGTCGCAGCATCCCGGCACGCCGTGCGGGCTGTTCATGGGCGCGGACCGGCACATCTGGCTGGCGCACGGCCACACCGGCCAGATCATGAAACTCGATCTCGACGGCAAAGTGGTGGGGACGATGGCCGGCGCCGGTCCGGGCAAGGCGCTCGGCCAATACGGCGAGGCGCACTATGTCGCGATGAGCCCGCGCGACGAGATTTTCGTCGCCGACACGCTGAACTGGCGCGTGCAGAAGTACGTGCGGAAATAGCCGCCGCGATTTTTTATCAGTAGAAATCGTCCTCTTGAATGGGACTACCTTAGGCCGCCCCATTCCACACTGACATAGCCTTTCACCGACAAAATGATGGCCGAACCGAATTGGAGCTGACTTGGATTGGTGCCGTCGCTAACAATTTGCGCGTAACCGGGCCGGCGCTCGATGCCGCCTTCGATGCCGAAGTTCGCTCCCCCGTTGCTCCTGGCCACGATGCCGGTGGTCAACTTGATGCCCAAATCGGTTTCGCTCTTGTCCAGCGCCTGGTTCGAAGTTGGAAAGCCGGTGAAGTCGAGACTGTTGTTCCCGGACCCGGAAATGTGGAATCCGGAAAACTCGCCGGCGTAGCGCAATGCCACATCCCAGTAGTCGGCCGTATCGGGCAGGATCAACCTAGTCTCGCCCGCAAGCCCAACTCCAATGCCGAAGCGGTTGACGTCGACATCGGTCGAGTAACGGAAATCGCGCCCGAAGCCTGGGATTGAGCCGGAGAATGACTCGCTGAAATTCGTGTGCGAGTAAATTACAAACACCTTGGGGGTCAGCGATGTGCTCGCGCTGACTTGGAACGGCTTGCCATAGCCCAAATTCAAGTCGAACTCGTCGAGCTTGGCCGAATACACCAGGTTCGTGGCAATGTTCAGCGGCCAGCCGCCGAGCAGAAAGCCCGAGGCTCCGCCGTTGGGTCCGGCGATTAGCAGGTTCGCGCCCGGTCCCGGATCGAATGAACTGATGAAGCTATTCTGTGTGGCGCTGCCCCCGGTGATGCCGAACTGGAGGAAGCCGCCCGCGAACGGGTTGTTGCCGGCAATGGCGTTATCGTTGAAGTAGACCTTTGTGGTTGCGCCGGCCGACCAGCCCCGCATCCAGTCGCCGACATTAAGTAAGCCAAGATGATCGATGCCCCCGCTGTTGCTGCCGAGATAGCTTGTGTGCGGGAAGCGGAGGCTCTGTCCGCCGGCCGATACTTCGGCAATGACGCAATCGATCAGCACCTGGCTTGTCGGAACTTCGGCGAGCGCGAAAGCATCCATGGCTTGACGCTGCAGCCGCGCGCGGCGAACCGCAGCCGGATCGGATGGCTCGTCGGCAAAACGGGAGCGCAGCTGCGTCCCTTTGTCGTTCCTATCCAGGATGCAAGGCCTATTAATCGGCTTTCCCGGCGTTATCGCCCAGCCGGTCGTGTTTGCCTGCTTGCCGCAGGTCGCCGTTTTTAGCCTCTTGTCCAAGTGCTCAAGGCGATTCCTGGAATACTTTCTAACCTCTTCCAGCTGGTCCTTGGTCAGTTGAACGTCACCGTATTTCTGATAACTTTCCAACGAACCGAGTTGCGGCGAGCGGTAGAGAAAGTCGCCCTTGATCAGGGTTTCATCGCGTCTTTCGAAACCGTCGATGATGGAGTACAAGACGTTGAAACGGTCGCAGTCGCCGGCGTCGAGATAGTGCTCGGCGCGCTCGCTGAGCTCGCGAATGAGCAGCAGCATATCCAACCGTAGCTGTGCCTGCTGGCGGCCGACGGCTTCGGCATCGGGCTGTTTATGCTGACCTGCGGCCGATTGGGCGCGGGCCACCGCCGGTGTCAGCGTCATTCCGACACCGAGCACAAGAAACGCAATCGACCTTAGAAGCCTGCCCCCGAACATCGCACACCCCCGCCGGCAACGCCCCGCCGCGCTACGGCTTGCCGGCAGAACGAACGGCCGTTCCCCGGCAGGTGCCTTGCCGCTGCGGCGGCATTCACGTCATGACAAATTCAAGATTCCAAAATTCCCATTGGTCGCGCGGACAGTCGGGCAGCCGCAAAGACTTAGCTCGTCAGACAAAATACGAGATCGGGGATCGCCCTGGATTTCGTATCGCCCCACCATAAACGCGACATAAAAATCCTAGCTGTTGCGCGGGAACGCGGTCAATAGGAATATGCGTCTTTCCGGCGTGAGTTAGTCGGCGGTCTGGATGTAGTCCTTTTTTACCCTCCCCCTTGTGGGGAGGGTCGGCGCGCGGAGCGCGCCGGGGTGGGGATTCTTGCTTTCTGTCATGCCCGGGCTTGACCCGGGCATCCATGATGAGCATCGGCAAAGACAGGCCTCACGTAAAACAGTGCTTGCGGCGTCGCCACATGGATTGCCGGGTCAAGCCCGGCGACAACGGCGCAGAGGTTCTCGCCCGCTGACAATCGCCGTCCGCCAGGGCTATGCTGGCCCGCTCGTGCAGGGGGAACGCCGTGCTCAAGAAAACGCTCATCGCCGCCGCGTTCGCGCTCGGTACTGTCTGTCTGTCCGCGCCGCCGGCCGCCGCCTTCACCTGCACGATCTCGCCCGCAGGCGACGCGGTGATCGTCAAGACCGACAATCCTTATGCGCAGCCGACGAGCTGCACCGTCACCTGCCGCCTCAAGGGGCCCGGCGGCACGGCGACCGTGAATTGCACGCAACAGATCCCCGGCGGCGCCAAGAATTGGTACGTCTGCCTGCGTCCGACCGGCGGCAAGGCCCTATACATTCGAAAGCGGAAGCGAGAACTGCAAGAAGCCCTAGCGGCGGGATAACGCGACGCGGGTGGAGGAGCGGGGAGGCTAACTCCGCTGTCGTCCCCGCGCAGGCCGGGGACCCATACGCCGCAGCCTAACGATAGGACACGGCGTATGGGTCCCGGGCCTCCCTCGCTTGCGCTGGGTCGCCCGGGACGACGAGCAAATTGTGAGCGCCGCCCGTCCAACAAATCTCTTGACTAAATTCCTAGCGGCCTATATTCCTATCCGCGTCCTGCTCGTTCGAGGGCGTCATCTAGAGGCGTCTAAATGATGGAGCAGGATGCGGCGCCCGCGGGCGGGGGATGAACGCACCCCCCCCCGAACCCCCGGGCGGCGCCGGGGCTCCGCCCGTAGGCACTATGACCTGCCGCGAGGAGCTCGCTGACGGCCGGGCCTTTCGGCCCGCCTGACGCCCGAAGGCGCGGCTGTCCAAAAGGGGCCGTGCCGGAGCGCCGACGGCGGGACGACTTGGTCGCCGGAAGCGCGGCCCGGACGCCGTAACGAGGACCGTTCCAACAAGGTTTCGGACGGGCCAAGGCGCGACAAGCCGATGAGGCGAACTGGCGCTGCGGCCGCAAAATCCGAACCGGAACGGAAACCAGGAAACGCGGACCCGGGGAACAGAAATCGCCGCCATGGCGCGCCGAGAGGCGCCCGCGTTCTCGGCAACGGGAACGCGGCAAGACGGAAGACTGGTGCGCCGCTCGGTGCGCCATCCCCTCGGCTTTGGAGGGGGAGAAAAGGAAGGCCGGCGCTCCCGCGCCGTTAAATAATAGGGGCGATGACGCTTGCCTTGCCGTAACCTTGG
This sequence comes from uncultured Alphaproteobacteria bacterium, assembly GCA_963739735.1. Classification (GTDB taxonomy): domain Bacteria; phylum Pseudomonadota; class Alphaproteobacteria; order Rhizobiales; family Xanthobacteraceae; genus Pseudolabrys. The sequence continues at coordinate 74,017 of CAVUBV010000002.1, forward strand.
TGCAGGAGCGGGGACGAGCGGACAATACGAAGGAGCCTCTCAATGACAGCCTCAGCCACCGACCGCGTCCAAATCGTCAAGCCGGGCCAGACTTATCGCGGCAAGCAGGGCGTCACTTACGGCGCCGGAGCCTCGGCCGAGACGGTCGGCGCCGAAAAAGTCTGCATGAACGTCATGCCGATGCCGCCGGGCGCGCGCGCCAAGGTGCATTATCATAAAGGCATCGAGACCATCGCCTACATGCTCGAGGGCGAATGCGGCGTCTATTACGGCGACAATCTGGAGCGCCACCTCATCGCGCACGCCGGCGATCATGTGTTCTGTCCGGCCGACGTGCCGCACGCGCCGACCAACGAAAGCGGCAAGCCGTGCACCTGGCTCGTCGTGCATTCCTCCGGCAGCGATCAGGACGGCATCGTGCATGTTGCCGGAGCTCGACGCCAAGCTCGCGGCCAAGCTCGACGCCAAAGCGGGAGCCTGAGCCATGCCGGCAACCTTCTTCATCGTGCGCGCCGTCGTTGCGCCTAGCTTGCGCGAGAAATTCGACCGTTGGTATTCGGCCGACCACATGCCCTGGGCGATCAAGGCGTTCAAATGCGACAAGGCCTGGCGGCTGTGGAGCGAGCTCGAGCCGGGCGTGCACTACGCGGTCTATCGCTTCGCCGACAAGGCCGCGTGCGACGCGCGCTTGGCGGCGACGAATTCAAGGCGCTGGTCGCCGATTTCAGCGGCGCCTTGCCGCAAGGCGTCGCCCGCACGCGCGACGTGGTGACGCTCGCCGAGGAGCAGGGAGGCTAACGCCTGCCTTTCCGTCTCGTGTGCACGCGAACATACGCGCGTCGGGAAACGTTAGCGGAAGCCGCCGCCGCCGTTCACATAGACGGTGTCGGCGGTCATGAATTGGCAGGCGTCCGAGCACATGAACAGCACCAGTTCGCCGATCTCTTCCGGCTGGCCCAGCCGCTGCATCGGCACGTCGGCGAGGATCTTCGCGCGCAGTTCCGGCGTGGTCGCCGCCGCCGCGGCAAAGGCGGTGTCGATCGGCCCCGGCGAAATCGACAGCGCGCGGATGCCTTGCGTGGCGAATTCGCGCGCCACGCCCATGGTCATGGTCACCACCGCGCCCTTGGCGGCGGCGTAATGCGCCGAGGCGCCGGGTCCGCCGCGCCGGTGCTGCATGCTGCCGACATTGACGATGACGCCGAATTTGTTTTCGAGCATGTGCGGCAGCACCGCCTGCATGGCGTAGAACGTGCCCTTCAGGTTGAGGTCGAGGGTGCGGTCGAGCAGGTCGTCGTCGATGTCGAGGAATTTGGCGCGGCGCACCGCGGCGCCCGCCGAGTTGAACAAAAACTGCACGCTGCCGAAATCGCCGATCGCGAGTTGCACCATGTCCTCGACCGCCGCGCGCTTGGTCACGTCGATGGTGAGCGCCAGCGCCTGGCCGCCCGAATTGCCGAACTTGGCGTTGACCATTTCCACGGTCTCTTCGACGCCTTTCTCGTTGATGTCGGCGGCGACCACATTGGCGCCCTCGCGCGCGAAGATCAGCGCGGTGGCGCGCCCGATGCCGCTGCCGGCGCCGGTGATGAGAATGGTTTTCCCGGAAAAATAATTCGGCGTCTTCGGCATGGGTCCCTCGCAATCCTGGATGACGATGTCGGGCGCCATCATGGATTGGCGGGACACGCTCGGCAATGGCTAGGTCTTTTCGCCGCTCAGGGCTTGTATGCCAGGCTGCCCATGCGGATCGCGGTTTTCGTGCCGAAAAGAATAGCGCGCGACAAGCAGCGTGATGTCGACCGGCATGTCCTTGCGCCAGACGTCGAGCAGGAGCGCGATGCGCACGTCGTCGCTGCGGTTCCACGCCTCATGCGGGTAGGTGTCGTCCCACAGCAGGCTCTCGCCGTCGGCGAGACGAAACGGCACGCCGTCGACGTTCATCACGCAGGCCGGCCGGCCGCTGTCGTCATTCGGCATCGACAGCATGAGATGAAAGCGCAAGATGGCGCGGAACGGGCCGCGATGCTCCGGGATGTGCTTGCCCGGCGCCAAGAACGAGAACGTCGCCGACAGCACCTCCGGCGCGTCGTCGAGCAGCGCGGCGACGGTCGGCGCGCGCGCCAGGTTTTGCGGCACGGTCACGCCATAGGCCTTCATGACGAACATGCGCCAGTCGCGCCCGTCATTGGCCGAGATATCGGCCTGCGCCGGCATCAGGTCGTGGAAGCGCGGCACCTTCGGCAGCGTGGCGGCGACGCCGAGCGCCTCGCGGCGGATGTCGGTCCAGCGGTCGCGTGAAACGTTGCGCGTTGGGGAAATAATGCGCGGCGTCGAGGATCGCCGGCGTCGCGATACGACGGTCGTAAATGCCGCGGACAACGTCGGCCGCACGGTCGTAGAGTTGCAACACGGTGCGCCTCCAAAAAGGACGTGTCGCGCCCTTGACATGACTATAGTTCCGCCGGGCGGGCCGGCCTATATCCCGCGACATAAATTCACGTGGTCTTGTTGCGGGGTGGGCGTGGCGGAATTGGGGACAAAAGCCCCGCTTCGGCCGCTAGAATTGCGTCGTCAAATGGGTCAGCCAGGCGGGCGAGGCCTCGACCAGCACGGTCTCGATCTGCTTGTCGATGCCGGTGAGGATCGCCGCGCCGGTGACGAGCAGCACCAGGCCGAGCGCGATCTTGCCGCTCTTGCCGGCCTGCAGCAGCCGGGTGCGCCAGCGCATCAGCGCCTCGCGCGACACCATGCCGAGCAGCAACAGCGGCGCGGCGGCGCCCAGCCCGAAAGCCAGCATGGTGGCGGCGACCGCGCCGAGATTTTGGCCTTGCGCCGCCAGGACCGAGGCCGCGCCGAGCGTGGGTCCGACGCAAGGGGACCAGACCGCGCCGAGCAGAATGCCGACCGCGAATTGGCCGGCGAGGCCGCGGCGCGACAGGCCGCCGCTTCGGTTTTGCGCCCAATTGCCCAGCGGGCCGGCGGCGAGGGCGACCTGCGCCTGCAGGCGCGGCAGCAACAGCAGCGCGCCGATGGCGATCAGCAGCGCCGCCGCGACTTTGCGGAAGATGTCCTGGTCGAGCCCGACCGCGAAGCCGACGGTGGCGACGAACAGGCCGATGACCGTGAACGACAGCGCCAGGCCCGCGGCGAGCGCCAGCGGTCCGAAGCGGTGCTCGCCGAGCGCTGCGCCAAGCACGATCGGCAGCAGCGGCAGGACGCAAGGGCTGAGCGTGGAGAAGATCCCCGCCAGCAATGCAAGGCCGATGGCGGCCATGCGGCGCTATATCGCCTTGCTGAGCAGCGCCTCGATCGAGCCGGCGTCGGTGTCGCCGGTCGAGCGGCCGGCTTCCTGTTTGCCCTTGTAGACGATCAGCGTGCTCTGCTGCGCAACGTGCAATTGACGCAGCAAGGTCTTGCTGGTGTCGAAATCGATATCGAACGCCACCAGGTCCTTGAACTTCGCCGTGCCCTCGAGCTTGGACAGGATCGGCTTCTGCGCCTTGCAGGTCGGGCACCAGGGCGCGGTCACGTGCAGCAGGATCGGCTTGCCCGCGGCCTGCGCGGCGGCGAAGGCCTTCTGGTCGAACGTCTGCGGCGACATGGCGGACGCAAGCGGGGCCGCGGCGATTGCGGCGGTCAGCGCCAGCGCGCCCAATAGATGACGGCGATTCAACATGGCTCCTCCGAAAAAATGGTGATGCGCCGCATCCTAGCGATGCGCCGCCGGCGCGGGGTTCACGATTTCCCGCCGGCCGATCACGAAAGCGTGGGCCGCGCGCCGCTTGCCGAACTACGATAAGATGCGGCCGAAGGGGAGGGCCCAAAATCATGCGAAAATTATTGTTGGCGCTCGATGCTGGCGCCGCTGCTTGAGCGCGCCGCTGCGCGCCGAAGAGGGCTTGGTCACGTTCAAATCCATGAATATCGATCTCGCGCTGGCGCTCGCCCGCGCCGCGCTCGCCGATTGCCAGAAGCACGGCTATCAGGTGACCGTCGCGGTGGTCGACCGTTTCGGCATTACCCAGGTACTGCTACGCGACCGCTTCGCCGGCGCTCATACCGTGCCGACGGCAACCGGCAAGGCGTGGACCGCGGTCAGCTTCCGCACCGACACCGGCGAACTGGTCGCCGCTACCGCGCCCGGCTCGCCGCAAGCCGGCGTGCGGGCTCTGCCGGGCGCGACGATCATCGCCGGCGGTGTTATGGTGGAAGCGGCGGGCTCGCTGGTCGGCGCCATCGGCGTCTCCGGCGCGCCGGGCGGTGACAACGACGAAGCTTGCGCCAAGGCCGGTATCGCCGCGGTGCGCGACAAATTGGATTTCTAAAGCGCATGATCCCGAAAAGTGGGAACCGGTTTTCGGTCAAGATCATGCGCAAAAAATAAGGAAGTCAATCATGAACCCCATCGACTATGCCGACGCTTCGCCCGCCGTGCGCGCGGTCTATGACGACATCAAAGCGTCCCGCAACGTGCCGGACGTGAACAATTTCTGGAAATATCTGGCGCGCGATCCGGCGACGCTCAAGCGCACCTGGGAGAGCATCAAGGAAATAATGGCGCCCGGCGCGCTCGATCCGCTCACCAAGGAGATGGTCTATCTCGCGGTCAGCGTCAGCAAACGGCTGCGCCTATTGCATCGCCAGCCACACCGCCGCCGCCCGCAAAGCCGGCATGAGCGACGCCAGGTAGCTCAGGAAAGCGTTCGCGCCTTCAACGGGATAGTTGGCAACGAAACCAGATCGGATCGAAGAAATTAGTCGGGGTGATATCTTCCGTAGCAGAGCGCCGAAGAAATTCGTCTATCGCATCGTCTGCATTCCTCGCCGCTATATCAACCGTCAAGGGCGTACCAACTACGGGCTGAAGGGTTTGAGAATAGCGCGCGGAGAGCGTTTCGTAGCTTGTCTTCCATGGCCAGGCTTTGCCCCGGAATTGTCGTTGTATTGAAGGCGAAATTCATGGCGGCAAACTGGAGCGCTAATATTGCTGCGGAAATTTTATCAGACGGATATTCCACATGAAAGAATTTTATAGAATAATTATGCACAATGTGGGCAGCGCAAACCTTGGCCCAGCAGCAACAATTAACTGAATATGCAAAGTGTCATTTTACAAGGAGTTTTCCAATGACGTTAAAACCGATCGAATATGCCGACGCTTCAGCCGCCATAAGGGAGGTTTATGACGACATCAAAGCGTTCGCGCAACGTGCCGGACGTGAACAATTTCTGGAAATATCTGGCGCGCGATCCGGCGACGCTCAAGCGCACCTGGGAGAGCATCAAAGAAATAATGGCGCCCGGCGCGCTCGATCCGTTGACCAAGGAGATGGTCTATCTCGCGGTCAGCGTCAGCAATGGCTGCGCCTATTGCATCGCCAGCCACACCGCCGCCGCCCGCAAAGCCGGCATGAGCGACGCCATGTTCGGCGAGCTGATGGCGGTCACCGGCATGGCCAACGAAACCAACCGGCTCGTCAACGGTTACCGGGTTCCCATCGATCCGGCATACCAAACCTGACGCAATTGCCCCGTCGGGGGCTTCCGTGACAAGATAAAAAAAGCGCGCCAGCGCTTGGGGGAAAGGGACAATTCATGCGGATCGATCGGCGGCTGATGATCAGGCTGCTCTGCGTCGCTGTGGTCGCGGCGGTCATGTTGCCGTTCGGGCACGTGCTGTTTCCTTACGTCAGCCACGTCGTGAGCGGCATCCAGTTCAAGGCGATCGAGGCGGTGGTCGGCGCCTCGGTCGGCTTCGGTCTTTCGGCAATCGTCGGTTAGCGCTTCCCGCATGCAATTTCCGCAACGGTTCTCATGCGCCTGACCCGACTGGCGGTCGCCGCCGCGCCCATGCTGTTCGTGCTGTTGTGGAGCACCGGCTTCATCGGCGCGCGTTTCGGGCTGCCTTATATCGAGCCGATGACGTTTCTCGCCGTGCGCATGGTCTTTGTGGTGCTGATCATGGCGGCCATTGCGCTGATCGGTGGCGCGCGCTGGCCGAATCCGCCGGAGATCGGTCATAGCCTGGTGGCAGGCTGGCTGGTGCACGGGCTTTATCTCGGCGGCGTGTTCACCGCCATCAGCCAGGGCGTGCCGGCCGGCATTTCGGCGTTGATCCCGGGACTGCAACCGATCCTCACCTCCACCATCGCCAACCGCTTTATGGGCGAGACGGTGACCAAGCAACAATGGCTCGGGCTCGCGCTCGGCCTGATCGGCGTCGTCATGGTGCTGCACGACCGCAGCATCGTGGCGGCGGGCTCGACGCTCGGCTGGGTGGCGAGCTTCGGCTCGCTGTTGGGGATCACGCTCGGCACACTCTATCAGAAGCGCTATTGCGGCCGCATCGACTGGCGCGCCGGCAACACGGTGCAATATGCCGGCGCACTGGCGCTGTTTGGCCTTGCCGCCTTCGCCTTCGAGACCCGCGTCATCCATTGGAGCGCCGAGCTCGTCTTTGCCTTCGCCTGGCTTATCTTGGTGCTGTCGATCGCCGGGGTGGGGCTGATGTACTGGCTGATCCGCCGCTCGGCGGCGACCGGCTTTGCCAGCCTGTTCTATCTGGTGCCGGTGGTGACCGCCTTGCTTGCTTTCGCGCTGTTCGGCGAGAAGCTGGATGCGCTGTCGGTCGCCGGCATGGTGGTGTGCGCGGTTGGCGTGGTGCTCGCCAACCGCGGCATCGGCGGCGTTAAACCGCTCGCCGCCAATGCGGCGGCGTCGGTCGTGCCGGAAAACTAGGGCGGCCGCGCGCTTGTCCGGCGATGCCTTGACGCGAAATCCTTGACGCGAATCAATGACAAATCCGCCGGCATTGCTATGCGGCGTCATTATCCGATTTCACCCGGAGGGCCAGCCCATGTTCTCGCGACGGCAAATGTTGACGGTTATGGCGGCGCTGGCGGCGGCAACGCCGGCAGGCGCACCCGTTTTCGCCCTTGAGGTCGTGCAAATCGGCCGCGACTCGCCCGACCGCAAGGCCATTCTCGACGCAGCGCGCGCCCTGGTCGAACGCCGGCTCGGCATCAAGGTCGTCTTTGTCGTTGCGCGGTTGGCGGTCTACGGCGAATGGGCCTACGCCGTGCTGCGTCCCCGTGACGCAGCGGGAAATCGAATCGATTACCGGCGGACGCTGATTGGCAAGGATTTCGATCCCGAACAGGACAGCGACCATTATGGCGTGCTGTTGCGGCGCAACGGCGCCGCCTGGACGCTGGTCGAAGAAGCGCTCTTGCCGACCGACGTCTATTGGGCCGAATGGGAGACGAAATACAAATTGCCGCGCGCGCTGTTCCTGACCGAATAGGTTCCGCCGGAACTCGAGCCGAAAAAACTTTCGTGCCGGGAAATTGTAACTGGCATGACAATAAAGAATCAGGGCTAGTAGTCTTCACCACAAAATCCAGCGTAGTCCGTTCGCTCAACCACATTTCGGAGGGCACTCATGTCCATTGAGAATGCGTCTCGCGCGCGGCCTGTACGTGTCATCGTTGTCGGCAATGAAAAGGGCGGATCGGGCAAATCGACCGTGGCCATGCATGTGGCGATGGCGCTGATCAAGGCGGGCCAAAGCGTCGCCTCCATCGATCTCGACACAAGGCAGCGCAGTTTCACCCATTATATCGAGAACAGGCGGGCCTGGGCGCAGCACGTCGGCCGCGACCTCGAAATGCCCGACCATTCTTGCCTCGACCAGGCCGAAGACGCGGCCGCGGGATGCCAAGCGCTTGCCGACGCGGTCGATGCGCTGTCGCAAAGCCATGACTTTATCGTCATCGATACCCCCGGCCATGACAGCGATGTGACGCGGCACGCCCATGGCATGGCCGATACGCTGATCACGCCGCTCAACGACAGCTTTGTCGACCTCGCGGTGCTTGGCACCGTCGACCCCGAGACGCTCCGGGTCACCGGCACCAGCCACTACGCCGAGATGGTGGATGCGGCGCGCCGCGAGCGCCAACGTCTCGACCAGGCGACCACCGATTGGATCGTATTGCGCAATCGCCTGTCGATGCTCGGCTCGCGCAACAAGCGGCTGGTCGGCGAGGGGCTGGAGGAACTTGCGCGGCGGCTCGATTTCCGCTGCGTCGACGGCCTGGCCGAGCGGGTGATCTTCCGCGAGTTCTATCCGCGCGGATTGACCGCGGTCGACGATCTCGACGAGATCACGCTCGGCGCGCGGCCCACGATGTCGCACGTCACCGCGCGGCTGGAGATCGAAAACCTGCTCGACAGCATCGGCTTGGGCGACGCGGTGGCAAGTGGCGACACCGTAGACCGCGCCCGCGACGCGGCTTGATCACTTCGCCCGTTCGAGCACCATCTGCGTCTGCGTCACCAGCGCGCATAGCCGGCCGTCGCCGCGGGTGACGCGGGTCTGCCAGACCATCGTGCTGCGGCCGCGGTGCAGCGGCGTGCATTCCGCATAGGCCACATCGCCGATCGGGACGGCGGCGAAGAAATTCGTCTTGCTCTCGATCGTGGTGGTGGATTGCCCGGGCTTGAGATTGGCGGTGGTGGCGGTGCCGCCGAGATTGTCGGCCAGCGCCATGATGGCGCCGCCATGCATGATGCCGAAGCGGTTGTTGAGGTCTTCGCGCGCCACCAGTTCCGCGGTCACCCGCTCGGGCGAGACGTGGGTGATTTTCAAGCCGAGGAATTTGGCGAAGGCCGGCTGGTTCAGGGCCGTTTCATTGAGGTCGCTCATGACACCTGCTCCGACAATTGGCGGCGGCACAATCGCGTTGCCGGCGGGCGAATGCAAGGGCGCCGCAAGGCGGTCCGCGAAAATGCGAAGGGCGCGGACCGCGGCCCGCGCCCTTGGCGACAATCGACGAAGCGCAGCGTTACTTCGGCTGCGGCACGATGCGGATATAGGGCTTGGGCTGCTTCCAGCCGCCCGGATACATCTTCTTGGCTTCGTCCTCGGTGATGGCGCCGGTCATCAGCACGTCCTCGCCCTGTTTCCAATTCGCCGGCGTCGCCATGCGGTGCTTGGCGGTGAGCTGGAGCGAGTCGAGCACGCGCAGGATCTCGTCGAAGTTGCGCCCGGTGGTCATCGGATAGACCAAGATCAGTTTGATCTTCTTGTCCGGCCCGATGATGAACACGTTGCGCACGGTCATGTTGTCGGCCGGCGTGCGCCCTTCCGAGGTGCCGGAGGTGGAGGCCGGCAGCATGGCATAGGCCTTGGAAATCTTCAGATCGGTATCGCCGATCATCGGATAGTTCGGCGCGAAGCCGACCACGTCCTTGATGTCGGTCGCCCATTTCTTGTGGTTGTCGACCGGATCGACCGACAAGCCGATGATCTTGGTGTTGCGCTTGTCGAATTCCGGCTTCATGCGCGCCATGGTGCCGAGTTCGGTGGTGCAGATCGGCGTGAAATCCTTCGGGTGCGAGAACAGCACGCCCCAGGAATTGCCCAGCCAGTCGTGAAAACGGATTTTACCTTCGGTGGTCTCCGCCTCGAAATCCGGAGCGGTGTCACCAATCGCCATCGCCATGATCAACCTCCAAAAACCGCGACCGATACGCAGTCGTTGCGCTTTATATAGGCCCGCGCGTAGGTACGAAATAGCCATGCCGGGCAAAAGAGGATCGATCGTTCGCGCGCCGCGCCCGGCGGAGAACAACGATTTGCCGGTAAGGCGCGGAGCGGGAAGGATTTTTCTCCAGGCCGGCCGCGGCCGGCGAGGGGACTCTATATACTTTGCGCTGCCGCCGGCTCTGGCTATCCCCATGGCCTTCATGCAACCGTCGCAGAATCCGGCTCTAAGATTGCGGCGAGCGTTACGCCCTACGCCGCGCGGTCGATCGCTCGGCAGCCCGGCGGGCACCTGTTCCCCGGAGGAAATGCGATGCAACGGACACTTGCGGTTTGGGCGCTGCTGTCGGCCGGCCTTGCCGCTTTCGCCATTGACGGCGCCGCGGCGCAAGCGCCGCGCGGCCTCGACAATATCGAAACCGTGGTGGTGATCTACGCGGAGAACCGTAGCTTCGACAATCTGTACGGGCATTTCCCGGGCGCCAACGGCTTGCAGAACGTCACGCCCGAGATGGCGCTTCAGCGCGACCGCGACGGCTCGGTGCTGCCGCATCTGCCGGCGGTGTGGAAGGGCCTGACCGAGGGCGTGACCCCGCCGGTGACCGAACAGCAGACCGCCGGCGCGAAATTGCCCAATAAGCCGTTCGCCATCGACGATCCCAAGGGCTTCAACCAGCCGCCGAGCGTCGCCACCCGCGATCTCTGGCATCTGTTCTATCAAAACCAGATGCAGATCGACGGCGGCAAGAACGACAAGTTCGTCGCCTTCGCCGATTCCGGCGGGCTGGTCATGGGTTACTATGACGGCTCCAAGCTGCCGCTGTGGTCGGTCGCCAAGCAATTCACGTTGGCCGACAATTTTTTCCAAGGCGCCTTCGGCGGTTCGTTTCTCAACCACTTCGAGCTCGTCTGCGCCTGCATCCCGGTCTATCCCGATGCCGATAAGAGCCCGGCGAAGAAATTGATCGCGGCGGTCGAGCCGGACGGCGTGTCGCTGACGCTCGCGCCCAATTCGCCCAAGTCGGCGATCGACGGCGTGCCGAAATTCGTCAACAACGGCCAGATCACGCCCGACTTCTACGCCATCAACACCATGCAGCCGCCCTATCAGCCGAGCAACAACAGGCCGCCGAAGGAAGGCGACCCGCGCGATGCCGATCCGGAAGCGCCGAACACGCTGCCGCCGCAGCACGACAACACCATCGGCGATCTGCTGACCGCCAAGGGTGTGTCCTGGGCCTGGTATTCCGGCGCCTGGCAGGCCGCGCTCGACGGCAAGAACGCTAAGCCGGTGCCGAACTTCCAGTTCCACCATCAGCCGTTCAACTATTTCGCCCAGTTCGCGCCCGGCACGCAGGCGCGCGCCGAGCATCTCAAGGACGGCGGCATGAACGGCGCCGAATTCATCAAGGCCATCGACGGCGGTCACCTGCCGCAGGTCACCTTCTACAAGCCGCAGGGCAATCTCAACGAACACCCCGGCTATGCCGAGGTGACGTCGGGCGACGAGCACATCGTCGAACTGCTTGCCCATTTGGAAAAGAGCTCGCAATGGGCGCACATGGTGGTGATCATCACCTATGACGAAAACGGCGGCTTCTGGGATCACGTCGCCCCGCCCAAGGCCGACCGCTGGGGCCCCGGCACGCGCATCCCGGCGCTGATCGTGTCGCCCTTTGCCAAGAAAGGCTTCGTCGATCACACCCAGTACGACACCACCTCGATCCTGCGCTTCATCACCAAACGCTTCGATCTGCCGGTGCTGCCGGGGTTGATTGCGCGCGATGCCGCACTCAAAGCCAACGGTCACCCGGCCATGGGCGACCTGACGGAGGCGCTGGCGTTCTAGCCTACTCCGCTACACCTCTCCCCCTGCGCGGGGAGAGGGAGCGCGCGCATTGACTTTTTCGCTGCAACGCCGCAAAGCCAAAGGGCCGGTTTTGGGGGTCCTGACGCGGCATGTTCAAGCGTATTCTGATTGCCAATCGCGGCGAAATCGCCTGCCGGATCATCAAGACCGCTCGCCGCATGGGCATCGAGACGGTCGCGGTCTATTCGGAGGCCGACAAAGACGCCCTGCATGTGGAGATGGCCGATACCGCCATCGCCATCGGCCCGCCGGAAGCCGCCAAAAGCTATCTTGTGATCGACAAGATCGTGGACGCCTGCAAGGCGAGTGGTGCGCAGGCCGTGCATCCCGGCTACGGGTTTCTGTCCGAGCGCGAGGCCTTTGCCAAGGCGCTGGAAGCCAACGGCATCGTGTTCATCGGACCCAATGCCAAAGCGATCGCCGCCATGGGCGACAAGATCGAATCCAAGAAGGCGGCAGCCGCCGCCAAAGTGTCGACCGTGCCCGGCCATCTCGGCGTCATCGAGGACGATAACGAAGCGATCGTGATTGCCGAACAGATCGGCTACCCGGTGATGATCAAGGCCTCGGCCGGCGGCGGCGGCAAGGGCATGCGCATCGCCTACAGCAAAACCGAAGTGGCGGAAGGTTTCGCGCGCTCCAAGTCGGAGGCGAAATCCTCCTTCGGCGACGATCGCATGTTTATCGAGAAATTCATCACCGATCCGCGCCACGTCGAGATCCAGGTGCTCGGCGACAAACACGGCAACGTCATTTATCTCGGCGAGCGCGAATGCTCGATCCAGCGCCGCAATCAGAAGGTGATCGAGGAGGCGCCGTCGCCGCTGCTCGATGCCGCGACGCGCAAAAAAATGGGCGAGCAGGCGGTCGCGCTGGCCAAAGCGGTCGGCTACAACTCGGCCGGCACCGTGGAATTCGTCGCCGGCCAGGATAAGAGTTTTTATTTTCTCGAAATGAACACGCGCCTGCAGGTCGAACATCCGGTGACGGAGCTCATCACCGGCATCGACCTGGTCGAACAGATGATCCGCAGTGCTGCCGGCGAAAAACTTAAGCTCAAGCAAAGCGACGTGAAGCTTAACGGCTGGGCGGTCGAATCCAGAGTGTATGCCGAGGACCCGTACCGAAATTTCCTGCCCTCGACCGGCCGACTGACGCGCTACCGGCCGCCCGAGGAGCACAGCAAGGGCGGCGTCACGCTGCGCAACGACACCGGCGTCTACGAAGGCGGGGAGATTTCGATCTACTACGATCCAATGATCGCCAAGCTCGTCACCCACGCGCCCACCCGCGAGGCGGCGATCGAGGCGCAGTCCGACGCGCTCGATGCCTTCGTCATCGACGGCATCCGCCACAACATTCCCTTTTTGGCCGCGCTGATGGCGCATCCGCGCTGGCGCGAGGGTAGACTGTCGACCGGCTTCATCACCGAGGAATACCCCGACGGTTTCCACCCGCAGGCGCCCGAGGGCGAACGCGCCGAAGTGCTGGCCGCGGTCGCAGCCAGCGTCGACCACGTGCTGGGCGAACGCAAGCGGCGCATCTCCGGCCAGATGGACGGCCACCGCGTGACGCGTGAGAGCCGGCGCGCGGTCTGGCTCGGCGACCGGGAATACAAGCTCGAGGTCAAACGCGAGAACGGCACCATCGAGGTGCGTTTTCCGGGCAACGACAAAGACGGCCCCCGCCATTTGCAATCGGGCTGGAAGCCGGGCAATGCGCTTTGGAGCGGCACCATCAATAGCCATCCGGTGGCGGTGCAGGTGCGGCCGATCCCAAACGGCTTTGCGCTCGCCTATCGCGGCGTCGAGACCAAGGCTTATGTCTACACCGAAAGCGAAGCGGCTTACGCGCGGCTGATGCCGGTGAAGCAGGCGGCCGACAGCCTCAAACACGTGCTCTGCCCGATGCCGGGGCTGGTGGTTTCCATCGCGGTCAAGGAAGGCCAGGAGGTCAAGGCCGGCGAGACCGTCGCCGTGGTTGAGGCCATGAAGATGGAGAACGTGCTGCGCGCCGAGATCGACGGCACGGTGAAGAAGATCAACTGTAAGCCGGGCGACAGCCTGGCGGTCGATGCGGTGATTTTGGAGTTTGCCTGACGCTCCGGCGCGGTGCGGCCGCTCGCCCCGCTCATTCCCGCGCATCCGTCTACGCCAAGGCTTCGACGGGCTCAGGCCTCAGCCCTCCGAAGCGCAGCGAAGGAGGGAGCGGGAATCCAGGGAACCGCCCGAGAGCGTAGCATTGTTGCCCTGGGTCCCGGCTTTCGCGGGGACGAGCGGAAATCTAGTCGCGTTCTGCTAAATCAAATCCATGACCCTCTATTTCGCCTACGGCTCCAACTTAAATCGCGCCGCCATGGCGCGGCGCTGTCCAGGCGCGCAGGCGGTCGGGCGGGCTATTTTGGACGATTATGAATTCTTCGTCGGCATCGAGGGCTGGGGCTCGGTCAAGCCCAAGCGCGGCGCGCGCGTGCACGGCGTGTTGTGGCGGTTGACGCCGCGCGACATCGCGGCGCTGCACGCCTACGAATTGCTGCACCAGGGCCTCTATGACGTGCGCTATCTGCCGGTGCGCACAGGGGCGGGGCGGCGGCGGGCGATGATCTATCTGCTGCGCCGGCGCAGCGCCGGAAAACCCAAGCCTGGCTATGTCGAGATGATCGCGGCCGCCGCGCGCGGCTGGCAACTGCCGGAGCCTTACGTGCGTTCCGTCGAGCGCTGGTCGATCTCGCGCTTCACCGGCGCGCGGGTGATCGATAGCGGGGAGCTGGCATGAGAGTCATCCGCCACATGATCGTGCATGGGCGCGTGCAGGGTGTCGGCTTCCGCGCCTTTGTCGAGGGCGAGGCGTTGGCGCGCGGGCTCGCAGGCTGGGTGCGCAACCGCCGCGATGGCGCGGTCGAAGCCGTGTTCATGGGCGAGGAACCGGCCGTCGCCGCCACGATCGAAGCTTGTCGCAAGGGTCCGTTCGGCGCCCGCGTCGACGTGCTGCATCAGCGCGAAGGAACGGACGACGATCTTAAAGCCCGCCGGCCGGGCGAAGTGTTCTCCGTACTGCCGACGGCTTGATCGTCCGCCGCAAACAGCGCCGCGAATTCTTGGCGCAACGCCATGTCAACTTCCGCCATCGCCACCGCAATGCCGAGATCGGCCATGCTGGTGACGCCGTAGCGTTGCTCGCGCACCCCGCAGGGCACGATGCCGGAAAAGTGCGTGAGGTCCGGCTCCACGTTTAAAGCCATGCCGTGCAGCGTCACCCATTGCGACACGCGGATGCCGATGGCGGCGATCTTGTCTTCGTAGCCCTCACCTTTGTCCGGCCGGCGCACCCAGACGCCGATGCGGTCCTCGCGCCGCTCGCCGCGCACGTTGAAGCGCGCCAGCGTGCGGATGATCCATTCCTCGAGCGTGGCGACGAAGCGGCGCACGTCCGGCCCGCGCCGCTTGAGGTCGAGCATCACATAGACCACGCGCTGGCCCGGCCCGTGATAGGTCATTTGCCCGCCACGCCCGCTTTCGAATACCGGAAAGCGCGCCTCGATCAGCTGGTCGGCTTTGCCGCTGGTGCCCGACGTGTAAAGCGGTGGGTGCTCGAGCAGCCAGACCAGCTCGCGCTCACGGCCGGCGGCAATGGCCGCCGCGCGCGCTTGCATGAACTCGACCGCCGCCGGATAAGGGACAAGCTCATCGCTCACGCGCCATTCGACCGACGCCGGCGCGGCCGGCTGCGGCAACACGTCGAGACTTTCGCGAAACGAGACCGCCACCAAACGACCTCAGAAGTTCGGGTAGATGTCTTCCATATATTTCGGCGTTTGGTCGCGGGAAGGGCCCGACACGATGAAGAACGCGATGTGGCTGTCGGCCACGCAACGGATCGCCGCCGTATAGGCGCCGCGCGTGCCATAGCGCGATTGCGTCGTGCGCTCGAGTTCGCCGAAACCGCCCACGCCGATGGCGTTTTCGGCGCGCTGCAGGCATTCCGCCTGCGAATAATCGATGGTTTGCCACCGGGTGGTAATCGCGGGCCCGGCCATGGCGCTGGTCGCGCCGGCGAGTGCGGTAAGCCCGAGGCAAAGTCCGAAAACGGCGAATTTGTGCGTCATTTCTGTCCCCCTTTTTTGTGCGGTTCTATCCGTTAACGTTGCATTCACCATACCATGTTCACTTGATGCTGGCCCGCGGTAAAGCCGGGCGCAATGGGATTTGGGAACGTGGCCACACTCGATAAGGTTTCGGTCGATATTACCGTGGTGCTCGGCACCACTACCATGCCTGTTCACCAGGTGCTCCGGCTCGGCCGCGGTGCCATCATTGAACTGGACTCCTCCGAACAGGATCCGGTCCAAATCCTCGCCAACGATCTGCCGGTTGCCACCGGCACCGTGGTGGTCAACGGCAACCGCATCGCGGTCGAAGTCGGCGAGATCATGCCCCGCCAGCAGGACGCGCGCTGACCGGCCGGGCGGCTTTTGGCGGCCCTTGTCCCTCAAGACCCTATTTGTTAGAGGAACCGCGCTTCGTCGGGGACGCGAGGTTTTGCAAGGCTTTTCGTCCTACCCCCATGCGGCCATGGCGGAATTGGTAGACGCACTAGCTTGAGGTGCTAGCGGGGCAACCCGTGGAGGTTCGAGTCCTCTTGGCCGCACCAGCCTTTATCTCTCAGGATGCTCGTCGCCTCTCCCCCAATAGGGGATAGGGACCGGCACCTTAGCCGCCGGCCAGCGGGCAGTGGCCGTCCTTGAGCGGGCGGAACGCTTCGTCGGCGGGGATCGTGGCGCGCAGCATGTAGAAATCGCCGGGGTATTTGGACTCGTAGGGCGGCTTCACCTCGAACAGATAGGCCGGATGCAGTTTGCGGCCGTCGACGCGGATCGAGCCCTTGCCGAACAGCGGATCGTCGGTCGGCATTCTTCTTCATCTGCGCCACCACCGCCTTGCCGTCGTCGGCACTTTTGAGCGCGGCCACCGCCTTGAGATAATGCGTCACCGCCGAATAGACGCCGGCCTGCACCATAGTGGGGAATTTGCCCGGCGCCTTGGTTTCCGCCTGCCAGCGCTTGGTCCAGGCACGGTTGGCGTCGGTCATGTCCCAATACCAGGTGCTGGTCAGGATCAGGCCCTGCGCGGTCGCCAGCCCGAGCGCGTTGACGTCGCTCGCGAACACCAACAGGCCGGCGAATTTCTGCCCGCCTTTGACGATGCCGAATTCGGCGGCCTGCTTGATCGCGTGAACGGTGTCGCCGCCGGCATTGGCCAGCCCGATGATCTTGGCCTTGGAGGCCTGCGCCCGCAAAAGGAACGACGAGAAGTCCTTGGTGTCGAGCGGATGGCGCGCCTCGCCGACCACGGTGCCGCCGGCCTTGATCACCGCGGCGGCGGTGTCGCGCGCCAGCGCGTGGCCGAAGGCATAGTCGGAGGTCAAGAAAAACCAAGTGTCGCCGCCGGTCTTGACGACCGCCCGCCCGGTGCCGTTCGCCAGCATCCAGGTGTCATAGGTCCAGTGGATGGTGTTGGCGTTGCATTTGAGCCCGGTGAGGTCGGAGGCCGCCGCGCCCGACACCAGGAACACCTTGTCCTTCTGCTCGGCGATTTGGCTGACGGCGAGCGCGACGCCGGAATTCGGCACGTCGACGATCATGTCGACTTTGTCGGCGTCATACCACTTGGTGGCCATCTGCGTGCCGACGTCGATCTTGTTCTGGTGATCGCCGCTGATCAGGTCGACCTTCACGTTCGGATGGGCCTTGCTGAAATCGGCGATCGCGAGCTTGGCCGCGGCGACCGAGCCGGGGCCGCCGACGTCGGCATAAAGGCTCGACATGTCGCTGAGCACGCCGATCTTGACGTCGATCTGTTGCGCGCCCGCGGCCCCGCAAGCCCCTATGACGGCAAGCGCCGCCAAGCTCATGCTTCGTTTCATTAACACGGTCCTCCGTGGCGTGCCCCGCCGGCCAATTGCGGCGCCATATTCGACGCAAAGCGGCGAATGTCCAGGGCCGCGGGCATTCAATTTTAACCATGCACATTCGCGCGGTTTCGGCGCACCGCCGGCGCCCTACGTAAACACTCCATGACCGGCCGAGGCGCCGCGCGAACGGTGAATTTAATAGGGGGTTAAACCCTGCCGCCGCATTGTATCGCACCCTTTCATGGCGGCAGATCAGGATGTTGCGGATAGCGGTGCACGCGTGGGCTGTATTCCGCCGGTCGACCGGCGGCAACGTTGCCATGACGTTTGCCCTTGCGGCGATCCCGATCATTTTGTCGGTGGGCGCCGCCGTCGATTACAGCTTCGCCAACCGCACGAAGACCGTGCTCGACAGCATTGCCGACGCCGCGTCGCTGTCGGCGGTCAGCCAATCGGCCTTGTCGCTATCGGCCGCAAAAGAGCAGAAGAACGCAGTCAAATTCTTCAAAGCCCAGGCAACCTCGCTTAAGCGGGGCAGCCTTGGCACGGTTTCGGCCAAGGTGACCGACGGCAGCCAGGGACGCACCGCGGTCGTCACTTACACGGCAAGCGTGCCGACCGCCTTCATGGGGCTCGTCGGAATCAACAACATCGCCATTGCCGGATCGTCGACGGCGGCGTCCGCCATTCCGACCTATATCGATTTCTATTTGTTGCTCGACAACACCCCGTCCATGGGCGTGGGCGCAACGCCGGCCGACGTCGCCACTATGGTCGCAAATACGCCGGACCAGTGCGCGTTCGCCTGCCATGAATTGGATACGGCGCCGAACGATTATTACGGCCTCGCCAAAAAACTCGGCGTGACCACGCGCATCGACGTGGTGCGCAGCGCGACCCAGCAGTTGATGGATACCGCGAACAACACCCAGGTTATTGCCAACCAGTTTCGCGCGGCGATCTATACCTTCGGATCGGCCGCCAACAATGCTGGGCTGACGAAAATCTTTCCGCTGTCGTCCAGCCTGTCGAGCGCGAAAACGGCGGCGGCGAATATCGACCTAATGACGATGCCCTATCAGAACTATGCCAGCGATACGCAAACCAACTTCGACAACGTATTTCCGCCGATCAACAGCGTGATCGCGGCGCCCGGCGACGGCTCCTCGCCGTCGCAGCCGCAGAAGATCCTGTTTTTCGTTTCCGATGGGGTCGCCGACGCCGCCGATATTGCCTGCACGCAACCGACGAGCCCGGGACAGGATCCGCAAACCGGTAAGAATTACACACGATGCCAGGAGCCGATCACGGTGTCGCTGTGCACCGCGCTGAAAAACCGCGGTATCAAGATCGCCGTGCTCTACACCACCTATTTGGCGCTGCCGACCAACGGCTGGTACATGGATTGGATCGATCCCTTCAACAAGGGGCCCTATGGCCCGTCGGTGAACAGCCAGATCGCCGCCAACATGCAGGCTTGCGCGTCACCGGGGTTTTATTTCGAGGTGAGCCCGACCGACGGCATATCGGAAGCGATGACCGCCTTGTTCCAGAAGGTGGTGACGGCGGCGCGCATTACCCGGTGAGCGCGCGCGGCGAGCGCGGTCCGCACCGTCGCCGGATTACGGCAGCTGCGCACTCCGCGATCCAAAGATATCGCTTAGCGACGCGCTGGCGGTCGTTGCTACATGATGCTTGCGGGCGAGCGCCCGCTTGATGCGATGGCGCAGCGTCGGCTTGGCATCGGCTTTGGCGCTGGTTTTCGTAACGTGGCGCCGGGCGCTCTTGCCGATCGACCCCACCTGGTCGGACGCCGTGTCCAGCTTGGCCATTGTGATGTGGCGCTTGTGGGCGAGCGCCTGTTTGACCCGGTGGCGCAGCGCCGGCTTGTCGCTTGCGGCGGCGCTGGTTTTCAGCACGCGCGGCCAATTGCCCTTGTCGGTCGAGGCGACCAGCGTCGGCACCGAGGCGGGCAGCTCGCCGGACGGCACCACCTGCACCACGTGATAGCCCTCGCTCTTGAGCTGCTTGAGCAGCAGCGGCAAGGCCATGGTGGTGGCCGGGTGGATGTCGTGCATCAAAATGATGCCGCGGCCTTTGGCATGGAGTTGGCGCATGGCGCGCTGCACGATCGCTTTCGGGGTGGTGCCGCGCCACCAGTCATCGGTGTCGATATCGACGCTCCAGGTCACCAGCCCGCGCGCCTGCAGAAAATGCTCGATGGCGTTGGTGCGGCCGAGGCCTGGAATGCGGAAGAACGGTGACACCGCCTTGGCATTGCCGAGCGCGACGTCGACCGAGGCGATGCCGCCGTTGACCTCGCGTTCGACCCGGTCGATCGATAGATGCTCGAAGCCGAACGGATGGTGCTGGGTATGCGTTCCGATGGTCATGCCGGCATTGTAGATGCGCCGCGCGATCGCCGGATAAGCATGCGCCATCTCGCCGACCATGAAATAGGTCGCCTTCACGCATTGTGCTTCGAGCGTGTCGAGGATGATGTTGGAATAAGGTGGGATCGGTCCGTCGTCGAAGGTGAGCACCACTTCATGATCGGCGAGCGGCAGCGTCTGCTTGTACTGGATGCTGCCGATGCGGCTGAAGTCGCGCGGGCTGATGGTGATGGTCCGCGTGGTGCCCAGTGCATCCGGATGGCCCGGACAGCCGGCGGCCATGGCCGCGGAGGACCCGCCGAGCACGGCTAGGCATGACAAAGCAATTGTAAGATGGCGCATTCCAACCCCAGCCCCCGCCCATCTGCGCCTGGTGGCGCTTCCCCCGAATGGCGAGGCCTCTTGACCCTAAGGTAACCAATATTAACGGAAAATTAACCAATATTAACGGCCCACAGGGCTCTATCCGGTGGATTTCGCGGCAGCTGCGGCAAAAAGGCGACGGTTTCAGTTGAAAATGCCGCGAAATCCGGCCGGGACCACGTGAACCACGCGATATCCCCGCCGTTTAAGCGCGCGCAGAAAGGCCGGCAGCATCTGGGCGGTCTGCGCCCTGGTGTCGTGCAGCAGCACGATGCCGCTGCCGGCATGCTCAATTCGGGTAAGCAGCAGCTGCAATTCCTGCTCCGGGCTCATCGGCAGCCAGTCGCTCGCCCAGACGTCGGCGCCAAACACCACGATATTTCGGTCCTGCAGGCGGGCGAGCAGCGCCGGACTGGAGACGAAACCGGGAAAGCGGAAGAACGGCGTGGACGGCACATTGCTGCGCTGGCCGTAGAGCGCGAGTTCATCCTCGGCGATGCCGCGGTCGATCTCGGCTTCCGCTTTGGCCGGCGCCATGCGGCCGAGCAACGGATGCGAAAACGTGTGGTGGCCGAGGCTATGGCCCTCGGCCAACGCGCGCCGGGCGAGCGCCGGATGCGCTTGCACATTACGGCCGAGCAGAAAGAACGTGGCGCGCACGCATTCGGCTTTGAGCGCGTCCAGCACTTTCGGCGTCGTGCCCGGCCAGGGTCCGTCGTCGAACGTCAGCACCAGTTCCTTCGGGCCCAGCGGCAGAGGTGACGGGGAATTGCTTGCGGCCGA
The DNA here is from genome assembly GCA_963739735.1 of uncultured Alphaproteobacteria bacterium. GTDB lineage: Bacteria > Pseudomonadota > Alphaproteobacteria > Rhizobiales > Xanthobacteraceae > Pseudolabrys. Next base: position 94,886 of record CAVUBV010000002.1, read on the forward strand.
CTTGCGGCGTGCTGGCGGCATCGACACCAAGGATGCGCGCGGTGCCGAGCGCATCCGCATTGCCGGGGCAGGGCGCGGCGTGCGCGGCGAGCGGAACAAAGGCGAGGAGGGCGGCAATGGCGATGCGGCGGTTCATGGGTTGAATTTATGCGCTAATCATTTGCCCTTTCCCAGAGCCCCGGCGTACAAGCGGCGCGCTTTCGCAGTCGATACCGAGGCCGGCATGACCGACGTGACCATCAGCGCGCCGCCGCTGCGCACCAAGGACGGCTCGATCCGCGTCGCCTTCATGCGCCAGGTCACCCGCGCCATCGCGGCCGCCGACGTCGAGGCGCTGCGCGGCCTGGTCGGCGACCTGCACGAATCCGATCTCGGCGCCGTCTTGGAAGCGCTCGAACCCGAGCGCCGCCCGCGTCTGATCGAGTTGCTCGGCATCGACTTCGATTACACCGCGCTCACCGAGGTCGACGACGCGGTGCGCGACGAGATCCTCGACGAATTGCCGTCGCAAGCCGTCGCGGAGGGCGTGCGCGACATCGACTCCGACGATGCGGTGGCGATCCTCGAGGACCTGCCCGCGGAAGAGCAGGCCGAGATCCTCGAGCAACTGCCGCCGCCCGAGCGCATCGCGCTCAAGCGCAGCCTCGATTATCCGGAAGATTCGGCCGGCCGCCGCATGCAGACGGAATTCATCGCCGTGCCGCCGGCTTGGAACGTCGGCCAGGCGATCGACTATATGCGCGAAACCGTCGACCTGCCGGAGCACTTCTACCGGCTTTACGTGACCGACGAAGACCGCCACTTCCTCGGCGCGGTGCCGCTCGACCGGCTTTTGCGCAGCAAGCGGCCGGTGCCGATCGCCGATCTGATGGAGGACGAACAGCGCAAGGTGCATGCCGACGAAGACCAGGAGGACGTGGCGCGCATGTTCCAGCGCTACGACCTGGTGACGGCGCCGGTGGTCGACGCCGGCGAGCGGCTGGTCGGCGTCATCACCTTCGACGACGTCGCCGACGTGATCGAGGAAGAAGCGGAAGAAGACATCAAGGCGCTCGGCGGCGTCACCCACGACGAGGAACTGTCCGAACTCGGTGTGGAAGATCGCGCGCGGGCGATTCAATTGGCTGTTGGTCAATTTGGCCACCGCGTTCCTGGCGAGTTCCGTGCTCGGCCTATTCGAGGGACAGTTGCAGAAGATGGTGGCGCTCGCGGTGCTGGCGCCGATCGTGGCGAGCCAGGGCGGCAATGCCACCACGCAGACCATGACGGTCGCGGTGCGCGCGCTGGCGACGCAAGACCTCAGCGACACCAATGCTCGGCGCGTGATCGTACGCGAATTGCTGGTGGGAGTGCTCAACGGCGTCGCCTTCGCCGTCATCACCGGCGTCGCGGCCTATGTCTGGTTCCGCGTGCCGGCGCTGGGCGTGGTGATCGGGCTTGCCATGATTTGCAATCTGGTCGCCGCCGCGCTCGGCGGCATTCTCATTCCGCTCGCGCTGCACCGGCTGCGCATCGATCCCGCGGTGGCCTCGAGCCCATTCGTCACCACGGTGACCGACGTGGTCGGCTTCTTTTCGTTTTTAGGCATCGCAACGCTGTGGTTTGGGCTGCGCTGAGCTCGGGCGTGGATGCACAAACGCGCGCCAATGTCCGTTTTCGCGGGTTGAGGCGGACATTCGTGGAACAAACACAAGGACGATGTCCGCCGGTGATCCCGCTATGCCATGGACGCATGCGGCCGCGCCGACGACTTGGACTTTAGTCGCAAAATATTTTTGTGCGCTGCCAGATAAAAATCTCGCCAGCAGCACCGGCTCATTTTGGGGATTTTGTAAATTAAAAATGCTGGCCCGCCGGCCCAAATGGGCGTTATGCTGGCGGTCCAAAAAAACAAAAACCAGTGGGGAGGCGTTCTTCCGACGGGACTCGCCTCGTCCAACTGCAGCCAAACAAAGAGGGAGAACGCAAATGAGTACCAACAGACTTGGGCGTATTACGCGACGCCGGTTCTTGAAAACTTCGGGCCTCACGCTTGCGGCCGCCGGCACGGCACCCATACTTTCTGCGCCATTCGTTTCGAAAGCCTTGGGCGCCGACAAGTCGCTTTCGATCGTGCAATGGGCCCACTTCGTCCCGGAGTACGACTTCTGGTTCGACAAATTCGCCAAGGACTGGGGCGCGAAGAACAAGATTGCGGTCACGGTCGACCATGTTCCCGTGCAGAACATTCCGGCACGCGCGGCCGCGGAAGCTTCAGCCGGATCGGGACACGATCTTTTCGGGTTCAACGGCTCCGGCGGCGCGCATCTCTATCGTAAGTTTTTTATCGACGTCGCCGATCTCGTGAAGGAAACCGAGAAAAAGTACGGCAAGGTCTCCACCATCGGCAAGCAGCTCGGCTACAACGCGGACGACGGCACGTGGTCCGCCTTCCCCGATTTCTACATCAACTTCCCGGGCATGTACCAAAAGACCCTGTGGGACGGGATTGGGATGCTGCCCGACACCTGGGACAATCTGCGCATCGGCGGCGCCAAGCTGAAGGCAAAAGGCCATCCCGTCGGTATTCCGCTTGGTCACAGCAACGACCCGAGCACGACCTGGCGCGGCCTGTTGTGGTGTTACGGCGCCTCCATTCAGGACGAAGCCGGCAAGAAGATCGTTCTCAACAGCAAGGAAGCGGTTGAGGCGACCAAGTACGCTGCCGCGCTCTACAAGGAAGCCATGACGTCGGACGTGCTGTCGTGGAACGACTCGAGCAACAACCAGTACATCAACTCGGGCGTCGGCTCGTTACATCATCAACCCGATCTCGGCTTACCGGACGGCGCAGAAGCTCAACAAGAAGCTGGCCGACGATATCCGCGTCATCAAGCCGCCCAAGGGCCCGAAGCACCAGATTATGGGGGCCGCCTCCGAATTCTACGGCATCTGGAAATTCGCCAAGAACAAGGAAGCGGCGATCGAGTTCCTCCGATACTATTCGGCAAATTGGCCGGAAGCCTTCAAGGCGAGCGAGGGCTACAACAATCCGTGCTTCGCCGGCCTTGTGCCCAAGCCGATGCCGATCCTGTCGAACGATCCGACATCGACCCCGCACGACAAGCTGTCGATCCTGCAGGACTCGGACCAGTGGTCCGCCATCCCGGGTTATCCCGGGCCGGCTACGCCCGCGATGGACGAGATTTATTACCAGTTCATCATCAATGATATGATGGCGAAGGCGGCGACAGGTCAATCAAGCGCCGAAGACGCGGTCAAGTGGGCTACGGGTCAGTGCGAGACCATCATGAAGAAGTGGGCCGGCAAGGCCTGATCGCGTAATTCCGGGCCGCGCGCGTTGGCGCGCGGTCCGGTTCATGCTGGCGTTGTGCGTTGCCGGCTAGAACAGACGCGTTCTACGCGCCGCTGTGGGGCGGCGGGTCGGGCGATTTACGTTGAATTCTGGGAGGTTCAATGGCTGCGGTAGTAACCAGGGACATCATCAAGAAATTCGGTGAAGTTCCCGCCGTGAACGGCATCAGTCTGACGGTGCCGGACGGCGAATTCATGGTGCTGCTTGGGCCGTCAGGCTGCGGCAAGACGACGTACCTGCGCATCATCTGCGGGCTCGAAAAGCAGACGAGCGGCGACCTGTTGATCGGCGGCGAGATCGTCAACGAATTGCCTCCGCGCGCCCGCGGCGTGGCGATGATGTTCCAGAGCTACGGCCTCTATCCGCATTTCACCGTGCGCAACAACATCGCCTTTCCGCTGAAGACGCAGCGGGTTCCCGGCGCCGAAATCGCCAAGAAAGTCGAGTGGGCATCGCAACTGCTCGGCATCGGGCATCTGCTCGACCGGCGGCCGCGTCAGCTTTCCGGCGGCGAACGCCAGCGCGTCGCGCTCGCCCGCGCGCTGGTGCGCGAGCCGACCGCGCTGCTGCTCGACGAGCCGCTCTCCAACCTCGACGCCAAATTACGCGCTTCGGCCCGCATGGAAATCAAGCAGTTTCAACAGCGCGTCGGCATTACCACGATTTATGTGACGCACGACCAGGTCGAGGCCATGGGCATGGGCGACCGCATCGCCGTCATCGACCATGGCGTGGTGCGCCAGGTGGGAACGCCGACGGAAATCTACGACGACCCAGCCGACCGGTTCGTGGCGACATTCGTCGGCACGCCGCCAATGAATATCGTGGCGAAGAACGGCGGCTATCTCGGCTTCCGTCCGGAGAATTTCCTGCCCAAGGAAATGATCACCGACGAGGCCTGCACCGAATTCTCCTTCCGCGTCGATCGTTCGGAATATCTCGGCTCCGAGCGCATCGTTTACGGCGCGATGGAAGGCTTCGATCCGAACCAGGTGGTGACGGCAAAATTGCCGCCCGCGCACGTCGCCGAGGAATAGCATCAGGCCCGGCGAATGGCATCCCTTCGCCGTGCGCAACAGCGCGATGCGCAATTTCGACAAAGACGGCAAACGCACCAAACGCCACTAACACGGGTCTTCAACGATGGTCGCAATCGCTGAATCAGTTCCCAGGTCAAACCTCGCGCTTCCGGTTCATTCTGGACCGGCGCGACGTACTCGGCGCGATTTTCGTCTCGCCGGCGATCCTCTACGTGCTGTTGCTGGTCGGCGTGCCGTTCTTGATGGCCGTGTATTACTCGGTCAGCGCCTACACGATCTACGATCCATCGTGGCGCTTCGTCGGCCTGTCGAATTTCGTAGATATCCTCGAAAATCCGACGTTCCGGCAGACGCTTTCCAACACCTTCATCTTCACTTTCGGATCGCAGATCCTCGGCCTCATCCTCGGCAAGTTCGGCGCGCTGGTGCTGTTGCGGCCTTTCCCCGGGCGCAAAATCGTGAGAGCCCTGGTCATATTGCCCTGGGCGGTGCCGGTCGCGCTCGCTACCGTCGCCTGGCAGTGGATGTTCGATTCGCTGTACAGCGTCATCAACTGGACGCTGATCGCCCTCGGCTTCATCACCCGTGCGCAGGCGCCGAACTGGCTCGGTAACCCAGATCTGGCGATGATCTCGGTGATCGTCGTCAATGCCTGGCGCTTCTTCCCGTTCGCGATCGTCATCTTCCTCGCCGGCATCACCGCTGTCCCACAGGACGTGCTCGACGCGGCAACCGTCGACGGCGCCGGTTTCTGGCGGCGCAACTACCAGATCATCGTGCCGATGATTCTGCCGATCGTGGCGATCGGGCTGATTTTCGGCATCGTCTTTACGTTCACCGATCTTTCCATTGTCTTTCTCATGACCATGGGCGGTCCCATCGGAGCAACCTCGGTGCTGGGCTATCGCGGGCTTCCAGACCGGTATCATTTCCGGCGACGTGTCGCACGGCGCCGCCATATCGCTGTTCATGCTGCCGGTTCTGCTCGTCGTGGTGATCTTTATGCTGCGCTTTATCCGGCGTCGGGAGATCTGACATGCCGCGCGTCACCGTCGCCAAAGCCTTGCAAGAGACCTCATTCTATGGAGCGGTCGCGTTTTTCCTCATCCTTGCCGCGTTTCCATTCTATTGGATGGTGATTACCTCGTTCAAAACCGATGCCGATCTCTACAACGTCGCCAATATCCCTTTCTGGTTCAACGATCCGCCCACCCTTAAGCATTTTCACTATCTGTTCGAGAAGACCCTGTTCGCGACCTGGCTGTTGAATTCGCTGGTCATCGGCCTTGCCGTCGTCGCCATTACTCTCGTCACCGCGTTGCCGGCCGCCTATAGCCTGGCGCGGATGACGGGCAAGACCGGCGAGACGCTCGGAATCGGCATCTTCCTCACCTATCTGGTGCCGCCGACGCTTCTGTTCCTGCCGTTGTCTCGGGTCATCGCTGATTCTGGGCTTGCAGAATTCGATGTGGTCGCTGGTGCTGGTCTACCCGACCTTCACCATCCCGTTCTGCACCTGGTTGCTGATGGGCTTCTTCAAGGCCATGCCACCCGAGATCGAGGAGGCGGCGATCGTCGACGGCTGCAGCCTGTTCGGCGCCTTCATCAGGATGGCGATCCCGTTGTCGCTGCCGGGGATCCTGACCGTGGTGATCTTCACCTTCACGCTGACACTGCAGGAATTCGTCTACGCGCTGACTTTCATATCCTCGTCCGATCAAAAGCCGATCACGCTCGGCGTGGCGACCGATCTCATCCGCGGCGACATCTTCTACTGGGGCGAGATCATGGCTGGCGCATTGATCGCCAGCATCCCGGTGGCGATCGCCTATAACCTGTTCCTCGACCGCTTCATCGCCGGCATCACCGGCGGCGCCGTCAAATAGGCGGGTCGGCGCTTACTCGGAGCAAGAGTTTTGCGGCAGGCCGCGGCGGTCGGCATGCGCTAACTTTTCGTTCACCTTGTTTGCTGACCCGCCATTAACGCTAAATCCCTAGCGTCGCCCCGGTATTGGCGCGTGGGGAGATCCGGGTGGACGGCGGAGTTAGAACGCAAACGGTGGCCGATCCTGCCGGCGCGCCGCGCGCGCGAACGCGGCGCATGCTGTCGGCCTCGCAATTGATCGTCGTGCTGGCGGCGCTCGCCGTCGGCGCCACCGTGCTCGCCGGCGTCATCGGCTACGAAGTGGCGCGCCAGAGCGACGAGCGGCTGTGGGCGGAGCAGCGCGCCTCGCTGCGCAACGCCATCGGGGAATTCCGCACGCTGTTCGGCAAGACCGACGCGGTCGATCCGCGTTTCGTGCGCATGGTCGAGCAGAGCGCCGGCCTCAAGGACCTCAAATTCGAGAACGACCCGCCCGCGAGCGAACGCGAAATGCAGCCGGTGATGGACGGCCAAGGCCGCATCGCCGGCTTCCTGACCTGGCGCAAGACCCACCCGATGCTGCGGGCGATGCAACGGCTGATGCCGTTTATCGTCGCCATCGCCGCCTTGCTGGTGGGATTTGCCGGATTTTCGCTGGCCCAGCTCAAACGCGCGCGGCGCGAACTGGCAGCGAGCGAGGAACTGGCGCGGCGCGCGGCCGACGAGGACAAGCTCACCGGCATGCCCAACCACGGCAAGACGCTCGAACTTCTCGACCGCGCGCTTAGCCAGCGCGCCGGCAACGAGGTGACCACCTTCGCGCTGATCGCGCTCGACGGCATGGCGGATGCCGACGCCCATCTCGGCGTCGTCGGCAGCGACGAACTGATCGTGGCGGTGGCCGGACGGCTCAAGCAAGCGCTGCCGGCGCATGCCGTTTGCGGTCGCATCGGCAGCGACCGGTTCGCGCTCATCGTCACCGCCGGCGGCGACGTCGATGCCGTAGCGATTTTGCGCGCCGCGCTCGAGGCCATCGCGCGCCCGCATTGGATCGACACCGTGGTGCGCATCAGCGCGCACGCCGGCTACGCGCAGGCGCCGCGTCACGCCACCACGCGCGGCGAGCTGATGCGGCGGGTCGAACTGGCATTGGGCGCCGCCGGCAAAAAAGGTCCCGGCGCCATCGTCGGTTACGAGCGCGCGATCGAGACTTCGTCGGCCGACGATGCATTCATCCGCCGCGAATTGCCGCGTGCGCTCAGCGCCAACGAGTTGGAATTGCATTACCAGCCGATCGTCGCCGCGCAGGGCGGCCGCATCGTCGGCGTCGAGGCGCTGCTGCGCTGGACGCATGCGACGCGCGGGCCGATCGGGCCGGCGACCTTCATCCCCGTCGCCGAGCAGATGGGCCTGATGGACACGCTGGGCGCCTTCGTGCTGCGCCGCGCGCTCAGCGAAGCCAAGCGCTGGCCGGACCTCTATGTGGCGGTCAATTTGTCGCCGCTGCAGGTGCGCGACGCCTCGATCGTCGAACTGGTGCGCTCGGCGCTCGCCGAGAGCGGCGTTCCGCCGTCGCGGCTGATGCTGGAAATCACCGAAGGCGTGCTGATCGACAACCCGGACGAGATGGTCAAGCGCATCGGCGACCTGCACGCGCTCGGCGTGCGCATCGCGCTCGACGATTTCGGCTCCGGCTATTCGAACCTGGGCTATCTGCAGCGTTTCCCGCTCGACAAGCTCAAGATCGACCGCAGCTTCGTTGCCGCGCTTGGCCAGCACGCCAATGGCGGGGTGATTATCCAGGCGATCGTCGCGCTCGGCCGCGCGCTCGGCCTCACCGTGGTGGTCGAGGGCGTGGAGACCGAGCAGCAACGCGTATTGCTGCGGCTCGCCGGCTGCGACGAGATGCAGGGCTTCTTGTTCGCGCGACCGGCGCCGGCCAAGGCCATCGACCGGCTGCTCGGGCAGGGGAAATCCGCCGCAACTGGCCGCATGTTTCCGCCGCCACTGTCGCTCGAGGCGCTGACAGCGTGATCGGCAAGCTATAGAGTTCTCCCTAATGCGACCCGCGTTAAGCGGCGCGCTGCGGGAGGCTGCCATGATCCCCAATGCCTGGGCGGGCTTCGATTTCGGCCTCGGCCCCGACGTCGAGATGCTGCGCAAAAGCGTGAGCGATTTCGCGCAGGACCGCATCGCCCCGCGCGCCGACGCGATCGACCGCGACAATGTGTTCCCGCGCGACCTGTGGCCGGAAATGGGCGCGCTCGGCCTGCACGGCATCACCGTGGAAGAGGAATACGGCGGCGCCGGCCTCGGCTATCTCGCCCATTGCGTGGCGATGGAAGAGGTCTCGCGCGCCTCCGCCGCGGTGGGTCTGTCCTACGGCGCCCATTCCAATCTCTGCGTCAACCAGTTGCGCCGCAACGGTACCGTCGCGCAGAAAAAGAAATACCTGTCCAAGCTGATTTCCGGGGAACACGTCGGCGCGTTGGCGATGTCGGAGACGGGCGCCGGCTCGGACGTGGTGTCGATGCGCACCCGCGCCGACAAGCAGGGCGACCGCTATATCCTCAACGGCTCGAAAATGTGGATCACCAACGGGCCGGTCGCCGACACGCTGGTGGTCTATGCCAAGACCGACCGCACCGCCGGCAGTCGCGGCATCACCGCCTTCATCATCGAGAAGGGGATGAAAGGTTTCGCCCCGGCGCAGAAGCTCGACAAGCTCGGCATGCGCGGCTCGGATACCTCGGAGCTGGTATTCACCGACTGCGAGGTGCCGGAGGAAAACGTGCTGGGCGCGGTCGGCAACGGCGTCAACGTGCTGATGTCCGGCCTCGATTACGAGCGCGTGGTGCTGGCGGCGGGACCCTTGGGCATCATGCAGGCCTGCCTCGACGTGGTGATCCCCTACGTGCACGAGCGCCAGCAGTTCGGCCAGGCGATCGGCCGCTTCCAACTGGTGCAGGCCAAGCTCGCCGACATGTACGTGACCATGAACGCGGCCAAGTCCTATGTGTATACGGTGGCCAAGGCCTGCGACGACGGGCGCACCACGCGCGAGGACTCCGCCGGCGCCATCCTTTATGCCGCCGAGCGCGCCACCTGGATGGCGCTGGAAGCGATCCAGTGCCTGGGCGGCAACGGCTACATCAACGATTTCCCCTGCGGCCGCCTGCTGCGCGACGCCAAGCTGTACGAGATCGGGGCGGGCACCAGCGAGATCCGCCGCATGCTGATCGGGCGGGAGATTTTCGAGAAGACGCGATAGAATGGAATTTGGCCGAAACAGGTCGGATTAGGGCCATGACACACAAACCAAGATCACAACCTCCCGGACGATCGGGCGGGGTGGCACCCGTTGATCATATGCCGCCAAAGCGGAACCAAATTCTCGCCTCGGAAGAGCTAATTGCCGAAAGGCACGCCGAAGCCGCAAAGGACGACGAGGAAGCACGTCAGTGGCTGGAAGAACGTAAACGGCGCCTTCGCTGACATCTACCTCATCCGCTAGGCCATTGGCCGAGTCGGCCGCCGGCGGATCCCCGGCCGTTAACTTCTCGCCGCTGCGAATCAGCTAGGCCTCAGGCCGACCTCACCAGCAATGGGGAAAGCCATGATGCGCGTGCGCTTGAAAGCCGACGGCCGGATTGTCGAGATCATGCCGGACGGCAGCGAGAAGACGCTCGATCATCCGACCCGGCCTCGTTCGTGCGCCAGGTGCGGGCGCGCTGCGGGCTCACGCAGGCCGCCTTCGCCGAGAAGATCGAGGTGCCGATCGAGACGGTGCGCAACTGGGAGCAGGGCAAGCGCCACCCGCGCGGGCCGGCGCGCGCGCTGCTCAAGCTGATCGACACGGCGCCGGACGCCGCCTTCGCAGCTTTAGGCGGCAGGCGGCGCTAAAGCGCCTTTTGCGGGGAAGACGGCGCTGGCCGGCTATTCGGCGGCGGCGACGCGCTGGCGCGGCGCCGGGCGCGCCATGCGCATCAGCAGGAACATCAAGAACAGCGTGGCCACATAGGTCATCAACTGCATTTCGGTCGGCCGTTCGGTGTAGCCGATCAGCGTGTGCAGCAATTTGCCGAACAGGCTGTCTTCCGACAGCAGCCAGGACGTATCCCAGACCGTGCGGCCGAGCGCGACCAGCACGCCGGCATTATTGAGGAACTGCACCGCCTGCGCCGCCATGCCGGCGGCGAGCAGCGCGATCAGCCAGCTGGTCACCGAGAAGATATAGCGGGTGGGGATGGCCAGCAGGCCGACATAGGTGAGCCCGGTGAAGGCGGCGCCGGCGGCGATGCCGAGCAGGCCGCCCACCAGCAGCGATGCGCCGGTGGTGCCCGAGGCGAAGATTCCGTAGAGGAACAGCACCACCTCGGAGCCTTCGCGCAACACCGCGAGCCCGATCACGATGGCGAGCGCGGTCAACGGTTTGGCGCCTTCGCTCACCGCGGTGCCGATGGTGCGCATTTCCTCGGCGATCTCGCGGCCGTGCCGCGCCATCCAGGCGTTGTGCCACATCAGCATGACCACCGCGATGCCGAGCACGCTGGCATTGAACAGTTCCTGTCCCGCGCCCTCGAAGGCTTGGCTGATCGCGCCGGCGAAGACGGCGACCAAGGCGCGCGCCGAGCACGCCGGCCGCGAATGCCGAAACTCGACCCAGCGCCCGCGTCCGGCGACGCCGCGCGTCGCCGCCATCACGATGCCGACGATCAGGCCGGCTTCGATGACTTCGCGAAAGACGATGATAAGGGCGCCGAGCATGCCGTTATTCCGCGATCAATGTGCCCTTGGCGGTGTCTTCATGAAATTCGCCGACGAAGGGATAGCGCCCGGCTTTGAGCGGTCCGATGCGCACCACGCCCTTCGACTTGCCGGGGATCATCTTTTCCACCTTCAGCACCTTGCTTTCGAATTCTTCCGGCGTCGGGTCGTCGTTGGCGACGGTGATGGTCACCCGCTTGTTGGCCGGCACCTTGAGTTCCGCCGGGCGTAAAACGGTGATCCTTGATGGTGAGAGTCAGATCGTCCGCGCGCCCGGCGACGGGGGCGAGGAGCAGTCCGAGGGTAACGCCAAGGAGGGCAAGCAAGCGGCGCATATCGTCTCCATGATGCCGTGGAGTGCTCACAAAACCATTAATGGCGTTCGATGCAAGTCCTTATTTTTACTCTCGAATTATTCCAATGTAACAGGCGGGAGAAAGTCTTGGCGGATCAAGTATCGCCGCGATTTCCGACCGCGAAAAAATTCTATCTAATCTTGGCGTGGGCGGGGCCAAGGCCGCCCGGCGGCCCGGCCGAGGCCGCCCGGCGGACCCGGTTGGCAGCGCGCGGCGGAGCGGGCATTCTGCGCCTCCCGCCCGCTACCCGCCGCTGGACAATGAGGTCGTGATGCAATTCGTCGAGGCCAAAGGATTCAAGATACCGATCGTCGGGCTTGGCACCTGGACGCTGCAGGGCCGCGACTGTTCGCGCCTGGTCGAGCAGGCGATCCGCGTCGGCTATCGCCACATCGACACCGCGCAGATGTACGGCAACGAGCGCGCGGTGGGCGAGGGGGTGCACGCCTCCGGGATGCGCGACCAGGTCATGGTCACCACCAAGGTGCAGCCGACGCTGCTGGCGCCGCACGATCTCGAACGCTCGGTGAAAGAGAGCCTGGCGCAACTGCGCCTCGACGTCATCGACCTGTTGCTGATCCACTGGCCGAACCCGAAGGTGCCGCTCGCCGAAACGCTTGGCGCCATGGCCAAGCTGAAGCGCGAGGGCTTTGTGCGGGCGATCGGGGTGTCGAACTTCACCGTCGCGCTGCTCGACGAGGCCAACAAACTCTCGAGCGAGCCGCTGGTGTGCAACCAGGTCGAATACCATCCTTATCTCGACCAGGACAAAGTGATCGCCGCCTGCCGCCGGCTCGGCATGGCGGTGGTCGCCTATAGTCCGATCGCGCGGGCCAAGGCCCAGGGCGACGACCTGCTCACGCGCATCGGTGAGGCGCATGGCAAATCGGCGGCGCAGGTCTGCCTGCGCTGGCTGGTCCAGCAAGGCGTCATCGTCATCCCGCGCACCAGCAAAATCGAGCGGCTGGAGGAGAACCTGGCCATTTTCGATTTCAAACTGTCCGACGCCGAGATGAAGGAGATCGCCGGGCTCGCGCGCCGCGGCGGCCGCATCGTCGATTGGACCTGGTCGCCGCAGTGGGATTGAACGGGTGAGCGTCGGTTTGAGCTCCGATACAGCGCTCGTGCTGTTTTCCGGCGGACAGGACTCGACCGTGTGCCTCGCCTGGGCGCTGGAGCGTTTCGCGCGCGTGGAAACCGTCGGCTTCGACTACGGCCAGCGTCACAGGATCGAGCTCGACGTTCGCCCGCGCATCCGCGAAGGCCTGGCCGCGCTCAACGCCGAATGGAAAACGCGGATCGGTGACGACCACATGATCAAGCTCGACGCGCTTTCCGCCATTTCCGATACGGCGCTCACCCGCGAAACGGCCATCGAGATCGCCGACAGCGGCCTGCCCACCACCTTCGTGCCCGGCCGCAATCTGATCTTCTTTTCCTTCGCCGGCGCGCTCGCCTATCGGCGCGCCGCCCGCCACATCGTCGCCGGCATGTGCGAGACCGATTATTCCGGTTATCCCGACTGCCGCGACGACACCGTCAAGGCCATGCAGGTCGCGCTCGGCCTCGGCCTCGACAAGCGCCTCACCATCCATACCCCGCTGATGTGGATCGACAAGGCGGCGACTTTCGCTAGCTGCCGAGGAGATCGGCGGCGAGGACCTGCTCGACGCTCGTTGTCGAAGACACGCATAGCTGTTATCTGGGCGACCGCGCGCAGCGGCACGACTGGGGTTATGGTTGCGGCGCGTGCCCGGCCTGCCAACTGCGGGCAAAGGGCTATGCGACATTCATGGGCCGGCGAAAAACAAAATGAAAATGAGCGACGTGGAAAAACAGAAGAATATCGAAGGCGCGATTTTCCTGGTGCTGTTCTGCCTGACCGTCCCGATGGCCAATTGGATGATCGGCCATGTCGGCACGGATTGCGTGGCCAACGGGCCGTGCCTGTTGCCGGTCGCGCCGGGGATCATGGCGCCGTCCGGCGTGCTGATGATCGGGGCGGCATTGGTATTGCGCGACCTGGTGCAGCGGCGGCTGGGCGTCGAATTCGGCATCGCCGCCATCATCGCCGGCGCGGCGATATCGGCGGGCCTGGCGCCGCCGTCGCTGGTGGTGGCCTCGGCGGCGGCGTTCTTGTTGTCCGAATTCGCGGATTTCGCGGTCTATACCCCGCTCGCCCGCCGCCGCCTGGTGCTCGCGGTGGTCGCCTCCAGCCTGATCGGCCTCATCATCAATTCCATCGTGTTCCTGTGGCTTGCCTTCGGCTCGCTCGACTTCCTGACCGGTCAGATCATCGGCAAGGTCTTGATGGTGCTCATCGCCATCCCCTTCGTCGCCTATCTACGCCGCCGCGACGAGCGGCTCGGCCTCAACCCCGCCTGAGGGACTTGCAATGACCTCATCGCTTGAAACGCTGCGTAACGTCACCACCGGCACCATCTGCACGATGCTGCTGAAGAAGGGCATCCGCCGCTCGTGGATGAGGGGCCCGATGCCGCTCGGCTTTTCCGGCAAACGCATCGTCGGCCCCGCGTTCACCTTGCGCTTCGTGCCGGTGCGCGAGGATCTGGCGACGCCGGCAAGCTGGTCGAGCCCGATCTCGACACGGGCCGCGATCGAAGTGATGCCGGAAGGCGCCGTGGTCGTTGCCGACGCCATGGGCGTGACCAATTCCGGCATTTTCGGCGACATTTTGTGCATGCGCATGGTCAAGCGCGGCATCGCCGCGCTGGTCACCGACGGCGCGATGCGCGACAAACACGGCGTGCTGGCGACCGGCATGCCGGTTTGGTGCGCCGGCATTGCGGCGCCGGCCTCGGTGCACGAATTGACCTTCGTCGGCTGGGGTGAGCCGGTCGGCTGCGGCTGCTGCGCCATCTTCCCCGACGACATCATTGTCGCCGACGACGACGGCGCGGTGGTGATCCCGAAAGACCTGGTCGATTACGTCGCCAGCGAAGGCGCCGAGCACGAGCTGATGGAGAGCTGGCTGGTGCAGCAGGTGGAGAAGGGCGAGAAACTCCCCGGCCTCTACCCGCCCAACGAAGAAAACAAGAAGCGCTACGAGGCGTGGAAGAAGTCGCGCTGAACCGGCGCGCTCTCGCTAGCAACATCGAGTTTGTCGGCACCGAATAATTGCCCGCGGCGAGCGCCCACGAATGCGATGTCGATGCCGCTCACGGGCTCGAGCTTGGCGATTTGAACGGATCGACGACAGACATTCCGCGGGTATGCAGGTATGCGACAGCCGGCCATTAAGGCGGCCTCAATCGAAAACGAGAGGTAATATCGGGTTATTCGGCAACGCGCGCATTAACTAGCCATGTCACCGCGGCCACTCCGTTTCCGGCTCTAATTTGGCAGAAAAGTTTACAGCATCCGTTCAATTTCCATCGCGCGGCTAAGCTCGAATTCTAGGCCGCGGTGTATAGCGGCATTGAATTTACTCGTTGCTGGAGCGTCATGCTTTCATGAAGTTTTTTGCCTTACCCATGCGCGTGCCTTTGTTCATCGCCTTCGCCAAGCCGCGCGCAACATTGCGCGTGGCGCGTGCCGGCAACGTTGCGATCATCTTCGCGCTTTCGCTGATTCCGATACTGACCCTCGTCGGTGCGGCGGTCGATTACAGCCGAGCAAATTCGCTCAAGGTTGCGATGCAGTCCGCGCTCAACTCGACGGCGCTGATGATCGCGAAGAAAGCGGCCACGGACAGCAGCGCGCAATTGCAAACGAAGGCCGAGAATTTTTTCTCGGCATTGTTCACGCGGCCTGAGGCCAAAAACGTCAAAATCGTTGCGTCTTACTCCACCAGCGGCGGATCCAACGTGTTGGTCAGCTCCTCGGTCGACATGGATACCGAATTCATGGGCATTGTTGGCCTTAATACGATCACGGTCACCGCTAAATCCACCGCCAAATGGGGCTCCAGCCGCTTGCGGGTGGCGCTCGTATTGGACACCACGGGTTCGATGAATGACGACGGCAAGATGGTCGCGCTCAAGACCGCGACCAAAAACCTGCTGACGCAATTGAAGAATGCCGCCTCCGTCAATGGCGACGTCTACGTATCGATCATCCCGTTCAGCAAGAACGTCAATCTCGATAGGGCTAATTTTGCCGCGACTTGGATAGACTGGACCGACTGGGAGGCGGAGCCCGATATCCTGAAAACGTCAAGCTGAACAATTGGGATCAGATCGGGCCCGGTTCGTCCTGCCCATTCTCGACTTCGAGTGAGGGTTTCCGATGCACGAGTGGACCGAGACAATGACGCCTCGACGACGTCATGGATACCGGCAAGCGGCAGCTACGCCGGCTATATCTGCCCGGGCGTCGATGGCGGCAACAAGGACGCCAGCAAGATCGGCATCTACTACAACGGCTGCTACGACAGCGTGCCGACGACCTCGACCTCGACCAACACGGTCTGTACGGGCTGGTACTGCAGCTGCGGCACCTCGATAATTGCTCATGCACCGGCTACAACTACAGCACAGTCTGCAGACAGACCACCACGACGACCGGAGCGCCTTACACGCACAATTGGTATCAGACCGGCACTGCCGCGGCAACAGGCGCATAACACTTGGGACGGCTGCATTGCCGACCGCGGCACCGCGTCGGCTCCAAGCGCGGATTACGATCGGCTGGCGATAGCGCCGACGCGGCCATCAAGGCCACGCTATTCCCCGCCGAGCAAAATCAGTACTGCTCGCCAACCGTCATGGGGCTTAGCTACAACTGGACCACCATGTCGAGTGAGGTCGACAATTTGTATCCGGAAGGCGCCACCAATCAGCCTATCGGCTTGGTCTGGGGCTGGCAGTCGCTGGTCGGCGGCGGTCCGCTCACCGCGCCGGCCAAGAATTCCGGCTACGACTATAGCGACGCCATCATCTTGCTCTCGGACGGCCTCAACACACTGGACCGATGGTACGGCAATGGCTCCAGCACCAATACCTCGGTCGATGCGCGCATGTACGACTTGAGCGGAAAAGGCACTTGCGAGAATATCAAGGACGCCGAGGTCACGATCTAACGGTGCAGGTCAATACCGGGGGCGATCCGACATCGTTATTGCTGAAGAATTGCGCGAGCAGTTCGGACAAGTTTTATCTGCTGACGTCGGCAAGCCAGATCATCGACGCGTTCACCAGAGATCGGCACATATCTGAGCGAACTGCGCGTCGCCAAATAGCGGTGGCGCCGCGTCGCTACCTCTGCAAATGCGCGTCTATGCGCATTTGGCTGCGCGTTGACGATCCCGAGTCCTAAAATGGACATCTTGGTGCTTCCCGGCCTTTACCCGCCCAACGAAGAAAACAAAAAGCGCTACGAGGCGTGGAAGAAGTCGCGCTGAACCGGCGCGCTCTCGCTGGCACCATCGAGTTTGTCGTCACCGAATAATTGCCCGCGGCCAGCGCCCACGAATGCGGTGTCGATGCCGCTCACGGGCTCGAGCTTCGCGGTTTGAGCGCATCGACGACAGACATTCCGCTGGTATGCAGGTGTGCGACAGCCGGCCACTAAGGCGGCCTCATCGAAAACGAGAGGTAATATCGGGTTATTCGACATCGCGCCCATTAACCAGCCATGTCACCGTAGTCACTCCGTTTCCGCTCTGATTCAGCAGAAAAATTTACAGCATCCGCTCAATTTCCATCGCGCGGCTAAGCTCGAATTTTAGGCTGCGGTGTATAGCAGCATTGAATTTGTTTGTTGCTGGAGCGTCATGCTTTCATGAAGTCTTTTGCCCTTACCCATGCCCGTGCCTTTGTTAATCGCCTTCGCCAAGCCGCGCGCAGCTTGCGCGCGGCGCGCGGCGGCAACGTTGCGATCATTTTCGCGCTGTCGTTGATTCCGATGCTGACCCTCGTCGGTGCGGCGGTCGATTACGGGCGAGCGAGTTCGCTCAAGGTTGCGATGCAGTCCGCGCTCAATTCCACGGCGCTGATGATCTCGAAGAAAGCAGCCACGGACAGCAGCACGCAATTACAAACGAAGGCCGAGAATTTTTTCTCGGCATTGTTCACGCGGCCGGAGGCCAAAAACGTCAAAATCATTGCATCTTATTCCACCAGCGGCGGATCCAACGTGTTGGTCAGTTCCTCGGTCGACATGGATACCGAATTCATGGGCATTATTGGCATCAAGACGATCACCGTCTCCGCCGAATCCACCGCCAAATGGGGCTCCAGCCGCTTGCGGGTGGCGCTCGTATTGGACACCACCGGCTCGATGAATGACGACGGCAAGATGGCCGCGCTCAAATCCGCGACCAAAAACCTGCTGACGCAATTGCAGAATGCCGCCTCCGTTAATGGCGACGTCTACGTATCGATCATCCCGTTCAGCAAGAACGTCAATCTCGACGGGGCCAATTTTGCCGCGACTTGGATCGACTGGACCGACTGGGAGGCGGAGCCCGACATCCTGAAAACCTCCAAGCCGTACAATTGGGACCAGATCGGGCCCGGTTCGTCCTGCCCATTCTCCACCTCGAGCTACGGTTTCCGCTGCACGAGCGGACCGGCCGATTACGCCTCGACGACGTCATCGATACCGTCATACGGCAGCTATACCGGCTATATCTGCCCGAGTGTCGATGGCGGCAACCGGGACGCGAGCAAGATCGGCATCTACTACAACGGCTGCTACGACAGCGTTCCGACGACCTCGACCTCGACCAACACGGTCTGTACGGGCCGGTACTGCAGCTGCGGTCACCTCGATAATTGCTCATGCACCGGCTACAACTACAGCACAGTCTGCAGACAAACCACCACGACGACCGGAGCGCCCTACACCCACACTTGGCGTCCGGCCGGCACTGCCGCGGCACCGGGCCACAACACTTGGGACGGCTGCATTGCCGACCGCGGCACCGCGTCGGCTCCCAGCGCGGATTACGATCGGCTGGCGACTGCGCCGAACACATCCATCAAGGCCACGCTGTTCCCCGCCGAGCAAAATCAGTATTGCTCGCCGACGGTCATAGGCCTTAGCTACAATTGGTCCACGATGTCGGCACAGATCGACAGCCTGTATCCGCAAGGCGCCACCAATCAGCCGATCGGTTTGGTCTGGGGCTGGCAGTCGCTGGTCGGCGGCGGTCCGCTCACCGCGCCGGCCAAGAATTCCAGTTACACTTATAATGACGCGATCATCCTGCTCTCGGACGGCCTCAATACACTGGACCGGTGGTACGGCAATGGCTCCAGCACCAATACCTCGGTCGATGCGCGAATGTACGACTCGAGCGGAAAAGGCACTTGCGCGAATATCAAGGCCACCGGCGTCACGATCTACACGGTGCAGGTCAACACCGGCGGCGATCCAACATCGTTATTGCTCAAGAATTGCGCGAGCAGTTCGGACAAGTTTTATCTGCTGACGTCGGCAAGCCAGATCATCGATGCGTTCGCCAAGATCGGTACAAATCTGAGCCAACTGCGCGTTGCCAAATAGTGACGAAACCGCGTCCCGAAATGTGCGGCCCGGCGTGCACAGGGCCGTTCATAAAACTGTGATATTCTTGAAGGGCTGAGGGCGATTCGGGCGCCCGGGTTCGCGTTTGCGTTCTCGAGCTCCATCGCGCGCCGCGCGATGCCACCGTCAAGGGGGGATCGGCCCATGGCAATCTTCACGCGTTCCACTGCCGCGTCACCTGAACCGTCGACCGACAAGCCGGCCGTTCTGCGCCCCGAATGGGCCGAGCACGTCGTCACCGCGGTCAGCGCCAGCATTGCGGTGCTGGTGGTGGCGACTATCGCCGTTTTGATGGGGATGGCGTAGCCCGCTTCGGCTTCGCTTTGGCCGTTTCCGCAATCTCGGTATCGAAAGCTCGGCGCGCGTCGGAGACGAACTGCCGCCGCCACATCACGATCAGGATGCCGGTGGTGGTGAGCGCGAGCTCGAGCGGCCCAAGAAACCAGCCGAGATAACCGAGCGCGAAGAAGAAGCCGCGCTGGCCGCGGTTGAAATGGCGGCCGGCGTCGGCGCACAGCCGCGCGGCGCGATGCGCGAAGACCTGCGCTTCGGCGCTGTCCTTTTCCTCGTGCGGCGGGGCGGCGCCGACCATGATGGCGAAATAATTGAACAGCCGGTACGACCAGGCGAATTTGAAAAAGGCGTAGACGAAGATGACGGCCAGCCCGATCATCTTCAACTCCCACATTTCCGGCGATTGCGCGACGCCGAACGGCAGTGCCACCACCACCGTCAGAATCTGCTCGGTCGAGCGCAGCAGCGTCAGCGTGCCGCCGATGGCGATCAGGCTGGTGGAGGCGAAGAACGCCGTGCCGTTCTGCAGCGCGGCGGTGACCTGGGAATCGACGATGCGCGCCTCGCGCGCCAAGAGGCGCTCCATCCAGGCGTCGCGGTAGTCGTTCATCTTTGCGTTGAGGCCGGTGGTGCCGATGGGCGAGCGCTCGATCACCAGCGAATAGCCGATCCAGGCGCCGAGGAACCAGGCGAAAGCGAGAAGGTCCCAGATCGTGAAGGCCGCCATGGAGGTGCCTCCGAAGGCATGATCCCGAAAAGTGGGAACCGGTTTTCGGATAAGATCATGCCCGCGCGCCATGGTGCCCGCTTGGCGCGCGCGCCGTTCAACCGCCGGCTTGAGCGGCAGGCGCGGCTCTGCCATCGTCGGCCGAAACCAGCCCGGGAGCCCCCATGCCGCAGACCATCACCACCGGATACAAGGCCCTGTGCGAGGCGGCCGAGCGCGAGATCGAGACGCTGCCGACCGAGGACGCGATCAAGCTCGCCGGCCGCGACGACGTGGTGCTGGTCGATATCCGCGACATCCGCGAATTGCAGCGCGAGGGCAAGGTGCCCGGCGCCTTCCATTGCCCGCGCGGCATGCTGGAATTCTGGATCGATCCGCAAAGCCCCTATCACAAGCCGAAATTCGCCGAGGACAAGAAGTTCGTGTTCTTCTGCGCCGGCGGCTTGCGCTCGGCGCTGGCCGCGCAGGCCGCGCAAGCCATGGGCCTCAAGCCGGTCGCCCATATCCGGGGCGGCTTCGGCGCCTGGAAAAAGGCGGGCGGGCCGGTCGACGTGCCGGAAGTGGCGCCCGGCGAAACGAAAACGGCCTGACCCATTCGACGGGCTGTTCGCCGCCATGAAAAGAATTCGCTTGTAAGCCGATCAGTCTCGCGCATTTTCTAGAGGAGCGGATGATGGCCTCGATGGCAGCTAAACTATCATCGGCAACAAGAACTATTCGTCGTGGTCGATGCGGCCGTGGATCGCCATGAAGGTGGCCGGCATTCCGTTCGAGGAGACGGTGATCTCGCTCGACGCGCCGATTTCAAGCCGCGTCTGTCGGCGCGTGTCGCGGCACCGGCAAGGTGCCGGTGCTGGTCGACGGCGACGTGCAAGTCTGGGAATCGCTGGCGATCCTGGAATATCTGGCCGAGAAATTCCCCGATGCCGGTCTGTGGCCGAAGCCGATGCCGCGGCGCGCGCGCATGCCCGCGTCGTCGCCACTGAAATGCATGGCGGGCTTCATTCCGCTGCGCAGGCTGTCTGCCGATGAACATGTGGCGGCCGGTGCATCAAGCGCGAACTGACGCCGGAGGCCGCGGCCAATGTCGAGCGCATCGAGGCGATGTGGACCGACTGCCGCGCGCGTTTCGGCGAAAGAGGGTGGACCGTTTCTGTTCGGCCGCTTCGGCGCTGCCGACGCCATGTATGCGCCGGTGGTGGCGCGCTTCCACACTTACGACGTCGAGCGTCGGCGCCGGCACCCGCGCCTATATGGACGCGGTCATGGCGCTGCCGGCCTGGCGCGAATGGCACGACGCCGGCGTCAAGGAGCCTGGGTGCTGCCGGAAGACGAGGTCGATTGGCCGACCGTTCAAGTCTAATGCACGCGCATTGTTACGAAATGTCCGTGCGGCAATTGCCAGGCACGAAATCTTTGACGGTCCCGTTCAAAATTTCGTCAAGATTGTGAGCGACACGCTTCAGCGTCATTATCACGGCTCTCCGCCGTGTTTTCATCGGGGGCGGCGATGCGGCGGGGCCTCACTTCGTGGGGCCCGGCACGGAGTTGTTCGCCATGCCGATCCGTTTTTTCGCGCTCGTTGTTTCGTTGTTCGCGCTTTGCCGCGCCCGCCTTCGCCGCCGACGCCCAATCACGACGTCAAGGGCCTCTATCTGCTGACCGACTATCCGGCGGTCACGGTGCAGCCCGGCACCACCTCGACCGTCAATCTGAGGCTGCGCAATTACGACACTGCCGCCCGAGCGGCTGGCGCTGTCGGTCGCCGGCGTGCCGCAAGGGCTGGACCGCGACGCTGCTCGGCGGCGGCCAGCCGATCGCCGCGGCGATGCCGGCGACCGACGACAGCGTGTCGCTCGATCTGCGGCTCGACGTGCCGAAGGACGCCGCGGTCGGCAGCCATACGCTGACCGTCAGCGCCGACGGCGCCGCCAATGCGCACATCACGCTGCCGGTGGCGGTGACGCTGGCCAAGGAATTGCCGGCCAAACTGACGCTGTCGTCGCAATTGCCGGAGCTGCGCGGCTCCGCCCAGCTCGAGCTTCGACTACACGTTCACCATCAAGAACGACAGCGGCAAGAAGCTGCTGGTCAGTCTCGCCGCCGAGGCGCCGCGCAATTTCGACACCTCGTTCACCGAGGCCTATGGCAGCCAGCAACTGACCGCGATCCCGGTCGAGGCCGGCAAGACCAAGGACGTCAAGCTCAAGGTCAGCCCGCCCGACACCGTCGATGCCGGGCATTATCCGGTGGCGGTCAAGATCGCCGCCGATGGCGCCAGCGCCAGCGCCAAGGTCGCGCTCGACATCACCGGCCAGCCCAAGCTGTCGCTGGCCGGCCGCGAGGGCCTGCTGAGCGCGCGCGCCACCGCCGGCAAGGAGAGCACCGTGCCGGTGACGGTCAGCAATACCGGCACCGCGCCGGCCGAGAACATCAAGCTGTCGGCCAGCGCGCCGAGCGGCTGGAAGATCACGTTCCAGCCCAAGACCATCGACCGCATCGCGCCCAACCAGCACGACGACGTGCAGGCGCTGATCACGCCGCCGAGCAAGGCGATTGCCGGCGACTACGTCACGACGCTGACGCGCCTCGACCCATGGCGAGAACGGCACCGCCAATTTCCGCGTCACGGTGACGACCTCGACGATGTGGGGCATCGCCGGCGCCGGCATCATCGGCGCGGCGCTGCTGATCATGGTGGGCGCGGTTGCCCGCTTCGGCCGGCGATGAGCGGCCGGTCAGCCCGGCCAGGCCAA
The DNA here is from genome assembly GCA_963739735.1 of uncultured Alphaproteobacteria bacterium. Classification (GTDB taxonomy): domain Bacteria; phylum Pseudomonadota; class Alphaproteobacteria; order Rhizobiales; family Xanthobacteraceae; genus Pseudolabrys. Next base: position 117,536 of record CAVUBV010000002.1, read on the forward strand.
TGTCATCGAGGCCAAAGGCCTCACCAAGCGCTATGGCACGGCGATCGCCGTCAATGGCGTCACCTTCAACGTCGGCGCCGGCGAGATCTTCGGGCTGCTCGGCCCGAACGGCGCCGGCAAGACCACCACCATCCTGATGCTGCTGGGCTTGAGCGACATCAGCGCCGGGGAGGCGCGCGTGTTCGGGCACGATCCGGCGCGCGAGCCGCTCTGCGGTCAAGCGCCGTGGTCGGCTATCTGCCGGACACGGTCGGCTTCTACGACAACCTCACCGCCGCCGACAATCTGCACTACACCGCGCGGCTGATGGGCATGGCCGCGGCCGAGCGCGACAAGCGGATCGCCGCCGCGCTCGAGCGCGTCGGCTTGGAGGAGGTCGCCAACAAGAAGGTCGGCGACCTTCTCGCGCGGCATGCGCCAGCGGCTCGGGCTTGCCGAGATCGTGATGAAGGACGCGCGCATCGCCATCCTCGACGAGCCGACCAACGGGCTCGATCCGCAGGCCAGCCTCGAACTGCTCGACACTGATCCGTTCGTTCAAGGCCGACGGCATCAGCGTGTTGTTGTCGTCGCATCTGCTCGACCGGGTGCAGAGCGTGTGCGACCGCGTCGCGCTGTTCAATGCCGGGCGCATCGTGCTGATGGGCACGGTCGCGCGAACTCGGCCGCCAGGTGCTGGGCGGCGGCTATGCCGTCGAGGTCGAGGCCGATGGCGGCGACGATCTCGCCAAGCGGCTTGCCGCTTTGCCGGGCGTGCGCGCGGTCGAGCGAGCCGGCGCCCGGCCGTTTCCGCATGATCTGCGACAGCGATCTGCGCGGCGAGGCGGCCGCCGAGGTGGTGGCCGGCGGCGGGCGGCTCAAGCAGCTCTCGCTCGACCAGCCGAGCCTGGAGACCATCTACACCCGCTATTTCCAGTAACGCGCAGGAAGGACATGCGCGTCATGCGGCGTGAAGGTTCGGCCTTGCAGGGCCTCGGCGTGGTGACGCTGAAGGAATTGTCCGACCATCTCGCCAGCGCGCGCATGCGCGTGCTGGAATGGCTGGTGGTGCTGGTCGCGCTCGCCGCGGTCTATGGCGCCATCCAGCAGATCCGCGACGTCACCGCCGAGGACCCGTTCCTGTTCCTGCGGCTGTTCACCACCGCGCGCGAGCCGCTGCCGTCCTTCGTCGCCTTTCTCGGCTTCCTGGTGCCGCTGATGGCGATCGGGCTCGGCTTCGACGCGGTCAATGGCGAGCATAACCGGCGCACGCTGTCGCGCATCCTGTCGCAGCCGATCTATCGCGACGCGCTGCTGTTCGGGAAATTCCTCGCCGGGCTGGCGACGCTATCGATCAGCCTGGTCGCGCTGTGGCTGTCTGGTGATCGGGCTCGGCCTCATCATGCTGGGCGTGCCGCCGGGCGGCGAGGAGATGGCGCGCGCCTTCATCTTCCTGTTGGTGACGATCGCCTATGCCGGGGTCTGGCTGGCGCTGGCCATGCTGTTCTCGGTGATGTTCCGCTCGGCCGGCGACCGCGGCGCTGGTGACGCTCGGCCTGTGGCTGTTCTTGTCGCGTGATCTGGCCGGCGCTGTCGCCGGCGATCGCGCAAGGCTTCGTGCCGGCCGAGCCATCAGGCGGCGCTGGTCATCACCGCGCAGATGCTGGCGCGGCTGTCGCCCTCGACGCTGTACGGCGAAGGCGGTGCTGGCGATCCTGCATCCGGCGACGCGCACGCTCGGGCCGGTCTATATCAGCCAGTTGCAGGGCGCGGTGATGGGCGCGCCGCTGCCGCTGTGGGACAGCGTGATGGTGGCCTGGCCGCAGATCGTCGGCCTGATCGCCGCCAGCATCCTGCTGTTCGTCGGCGGCTATGTCGCGTTCCAGCGGCAAGAGGTGCGAGCGTAGCGCACCGTCTTCAAAGAGGTGCGAGCGTAGCGACGACGTCAGGACGAAGGTGAGGGCGAGCCGCCCTCACCACGGCCGCTCGACCGAATTGGTGACGTGCTCGCGGTCGGGCGAGGTGAAGCACAGGCCGACGCAGAGATAGGGCAATTCCGGATGCGGGTTATGCCCGCGATGGAATTTGGCGATCGGCTCGGAATAGCATTCGCCGGCCTTGGCCTTGACCAGCACGCCTTCCTCGAAATGCGCCTCGAACTGGCCTTGCAGCGCGACGAAAAACGCCGCGCCATTGTGGCAATGCCAGTTGGTGAAGCCGCCGGGCACGATCTCGGCATTATAGATCTGCACCTTGACGTCCGGGTCGCGCGGCAGCGAGGCGTAGAGCGTGTCCAACAGCAGATTGCGGTGAAATCCTTGCCCGGGCGGCACAAAGCCATCGAGCTTGAGTTTCAGGTCTTTGTAATCGAGGCGAGGGCATCGATTGTCATCCTTGTGCCGCGGTGACCACGATCTCGACCAGATGCGGATGTTCCAGATCGACGCCGAGGCAGGCGCGCATCGGCGGATTGTCGCGGTCGACCCATTCGTCCCAGGCCTGGTTCATTCTCGCTTCTTTGCGCTGATGTCGGCGATGTAGACGATGGCCGACAGGATGCGGCTCTTGTCGGTGCCGACATCGCCAGGCTTTCGTCGATGCGCTTGAAGCGCCTGCTGGGTCTGTTCATAAAAGCGGTGGGGTCGGGGTGAGGCAGACGACGCCGCGACGTGAAGACGAGGGCCGTCATGGATGACGGCGCGGCTGCGGGTCGGGGTAGAGGCCGAGAAAAACGGGCGATAATATTCGAGGCTCGCTGTGGAGGGAGGAAATGTTGGGCGGAGTCGGGGCCAATATCGCGCACAACGAAAAGCCCGGCGCTGAGGCCGGGTTTTTTCAATTTAATGGCGATCAACGTAACGGCTTCCTTGATGGTGTCCTTGAGGCCGCCGAGGGTATTCTGGACCTTGCCGGTCGCCTGCTCACGTTGCTTCGGTTTCGAGCTTGGAATCGCGGTCACTTGCCGCGACTTCTTGACTTTTTTGGCTGTTCGGCGAGCTTCGATGCGATCTTTGTTCATGGTCTCTCGTTGGGTAGGGGGTGGTCTAACGCGCGAACCCTGCCGTGGGTTCCAGCGCGAACGAGAAACATCCGCGGCGAGTGCGCCGCGGCTTGTAACTTTGCTTGTTAGGCTTCGAGGATCGCGACGATCTCGTGCGAGCGTGGATCGATCACGACGATCTGATCGCGACCAGCACGTAGTCATAACGCGCATTCGGGTAGATGGAGATGACCTCGGCCGGCATCGGATAGAAGTGAACGTTAGCTCGGAACTGGTTGCCGCGCGATATCGATACGTTGAGATGAGTCGGCGTCCTTGCGCGTCGTGATGATGGTGGTGATCTTGCTGCGCTGCTCGCCGTGAAAGTTTGGCTGCGCCGGCGTACGCGCCATGACCGGTGGTGCGCGGTTGCTGTTGTCGCGGTCGCCGACAGGGTCGATTCCCCGGCTTTGCCATCCGCGGCTTGGTTCTTCCTGTTCCGCTTCATGCCTGCGTTATTGGTATCCGCCGAGCTCTTCATGGGTGGCGCCTTGAGCGGCGGTTGTGCCGGCGGCATTGGACGGGTTTCTCATTTTCCATGGGGCTGCCGTCCTGGCTGTGGCTGGGCGCCAGGTTCTTGAGGAGAGACTTTGGCCGGTCGTTGACGGCACGTTGCGTTCCGCGATGGGATGCATGTTCGCCGCTATCTTTTCGGCGGGCGCTTTTTGATGCGCGGCAGGAGTTCGGGGTGGGGGTGCTCGTTCTTGAGTTCCTGCGCCGACGCGAGGCCGAGCGTGCAGCGCAAATCGCTGCGGTCGATAACAGACGTTGCTTTGGGCATAGAATTCTCCTGTGGGCAGCTCCGCGGGTTCACGTTCTGGCGCGCTGAGAACGGCGCTTTGACGCTGTAGGTTCCAGTCGTTGTTGGGGCGCGGTTCCGGCGCCATTGCCTTCCGCTTGCCGTCAAGGCACGCTTGAGCGGATCTCAAAGGGGAGGGGACGTTGGCGATTCTCTCGTCCAGACATCGATACCGGCAGCGCCGAATTCCGCGCCAATGCCGAGCGCATGCGCGCGCTCACCGCCGAATTGCAGGCGCGCCGCGCCGAGGCCGCGCTGGGCGGCTCGGAGAAGTCGCGCGAACGGCATGTCGCGCGCGGCAAGCTGCTGCCGCGCGACCGGGTGATGAACCTGATCGATCCCGGCGCGCCGTTTCTCGAACTGTCGCCGCTCGCCGCCAACGGCATGTATGACGACGCCATGCACGGCGCCGGCATGATCACCGGCATCGGCCGCATCGAGGGCCGCGAATGCATGATCGTCGCCAACGACGCCACCATCAAGGGCGGCAGCTATTATCCGATGACGGTGAAGAAGCATCTGCGCGCGCAGGAGATCGCGCGCGAGAACCGGCTGCCTTGCATCTATCTGGTCGACAGTGGCGGCGCCAACCTGCCGCACGCAGACCGAAGTGTTCCCCGACCGCGAGCATTTCGGCCGAATCTTCTACAATCAGGCGATCTTGTCCTCCTTGCGCATTCCGCAGATCGCGGTGGTGATGGGCTCGTGCACCGCCGGCGGCGCTTACGTGCCGGCGATGTCGGACGAGACCATCATCGTCAAGAACCAGGGCACCATCTTCCTCGGCGGCCCGCCGCTGGTGAAGGCCGCGACCGGCGAGGTGGTGAGCGCCGAGGATCTCGGCGGCGGCGATCTGCATGCGCGCCGTTCCGGCGTCGCCGATCATCTGGCGCAGGACGATCATCATGCGCTGTCGCCTCGCGCGCCGCATCGTCGCCAATCTCAACACCGGGAAGAACGTCGACATCGCGCTCATCCCGCCGCGCGAGCCGGCGTTCGACGGCGACGAACTCGACGGCATCGTGCCGGTCGACCTGAAGAAGCAATACGACGTGCGCGAGGTGATCGCGCGCCTGGTCGATGGTTCCGAGTTCGACGAGTTCAAGGCGCTCTACGGCACGACGTTGGTCGACCGGCTTTGCCCACATCCACGGCATGCCGGTCGGCATCCTCGGCAATAACGGCATCCTGTTCTCGGAAAGCGCGCTCAAGGCCGCGCACTTCATCGAGCTGTGCTGCCAGCGCCGCATTCCGCTGCTGTTCCTGCAGAACATCGTCGGCTTCATGGTCGGGCGCGATACCGAGGCCGGCGGCATCGCCAAGGACGGCGCCAAGATGGTGACCGCGGTCGCCTGCGCGCAGGTGCCGAAGATCACCGTGATCGTCGGCGGCTCCTACGGCGCCGGCAATTACGGCATGTGCGGGCGGGCCTATTCGCCGCGCTTCCTGTTCATGTGGCCGAACGCGCGCATCTCGGTGATGGGCGGCGAGCAGGCGGCGTCCGTGCTGGCCACGGTCAAGCGCGACAACATCGAGGCCGGGGGCGGAAGATGGTCGGAGGGTCGAGGAGGAGGAAGATTTCAAAGCGCCGATCCGCGAGCAATACGAAACCGAGGGGAATCCTTATTACGCCACCGCGCGGCTGTGGGACGATGGCATCATCGCGCCGAGCGAGACCCGGCGGGTGCTGGCGCTGGCGTTTTCCGCGGCGCTCAATGCGCCGGTGCCGGAGACGAAGTTCGGGGTGTTTAGGATGTGAGATGGTTTTAAAACAGTTCCTTGGGAGGGAAAACCAGAGATGCATGAGGACTTATTTTCGGCTTGCGTTCGTGCCGGTAGATTTTAGTTGGCTTGTTCTCGCCACCCCAGCTCTACGCCGCCATCCAGCTCACGCCCGGCAATTGGCAGGACACTGAGACCGGCAGCGAGGACGGCAAGCCGGTTGCCCCGGAGGTGACCAAGGATTGCGAGGATGACGCCGCAGGAGGCGTCCGATCCGGTCAAGGTGCTGACCGCGATGAAGGAGCTCAGGCCGGGCCCGGCGGAAATGTTTCAAAAGTATGGACGTCAAGCAGAATGGCGATGCCGGCGGCCAGCTACGTGATGCAATGCGGGCGATCCTAAGCAGATGTAGTTCGATATCTCAGGCGACCTACACCTTCCACTTAGCCCGAGAAGCACTACCAGCGGCACGTTCGGAAATCGGTTGTCATTCTCGCCGGCAAGAAGACCACTGCCGACAAGAAAGTCAATTCGGAGATTTTATGCGGTAGGGGCTTGTGAAAAAGTAGGGTGGCCAAGGCGCGGAACGCGCGCGCCACCCAACGAAGTTATACTATGTTAGAAGAGTGGTGGGCTTGCTTCGGCTTACGACCACCGCAGAGATGTAGAATGATTGGCCCATGTCGAGGATCGCTGCCATGACCTACACCTCCGCCCTCATCGTCGGCGCCGGCTCGGGCCTTTCGGCCTCGCTCGCCCGCGTCTTCGCCAAGGCCGGCATGAGTGTCGCGCTGGCCGCGCGCTCGGCCGCCAAGCTCGACGAGTTCGTCAAGGCGACCGGCGCCAAGGCGTTCAACTGCGACGCCGCCAAACGCGACGAGGTCGAAAAGCTGTTCGCCGATCTCGATGCCGCAAAGCTCACCCCCGACGTCGTCGTCTATAACGCCAGCTACCGCACGCGCGGGCCGTTCACCGAGCTCGATCCGGTCGAAGTGGCCAAGGCGCTCGAGATCACCGCCTTCGGCGCCTTCCTGGTCGGCCAGGCGGCGGCGCGCCGCATGCTGCCGCGAAGCCGGCGCCATCCTGTTCACCGGCGCCTCGGCCTCCGTGAAGGGCTATGCGCAGTCGGCGCCCTTCGCCATGGGCAAGTTCGCCCTGCGCGGGCTGGCGCAGAGCATGGCGCGCGAACTCGGCCCGCAGGGCATCCACGTCGCGCATTTCGTCATCGACGGCGGCATCAAAAGCGCGCGCCGTCCCGGGTCGCCCGATGCGCCGGATTTGCTGCTCGATCCCGACGCCATTGCCGCGAGCTATCTCAGCGTGCTCCAGCAGCCGCGCAGCGCCTGGTCGCAGGAGGTCGAGTGCGGCCGTGGGTGGAGAAGTTCTGATTTCTTGTCGTCCCGGGCGCGCGAGCGATAGCGAACGAGGCCCGGGACCCATACACCGTGACCTATCGACTCGCTGTGACGTATGGGTCCCCGCCTTCGCGGGGACGACAACGATTTACCGCCCCAACAACCCGATCACGGTATCCCAATTGACAAAGGGCTGCTTCGGCCCGGCGCGCACCCTGCCGGTGTCGTGCAGATAGGCGGAGCCGAGCATCAGCGCCGCGCCGACGAAAACGCCCAGGATGAACTTCATGACCGTCTCCCGCATGCAAACCGGCCGGACCGGCCCCCGAACGACGAAGCATAGCCCGGTTTCGGACGCAGCGGCGGCGTTTTTTGAGCGTCCTCACCGGCCTGTGATCGGCCGATTTAAAACGGTTTACTTGGGCTCCCTAGGTTTCCCGCTGGGGAGCGTGGCGTCATGATTTCCGTCGTCAACGGCTATGTCTGCACCTCGTCCTGCGAGGCGGCGAGCGCCGGGCGGGCAAGGACCCCAACGCGCCGCCCGGCGCATCCGGCAAGACCGACAAGATTTCGTCCTTCGCCGGCCAGCCGGCGACCGTCCTCGGCGGCGCGCTTAAGGACCTGGCGACGGCCATGACAGCCGCCGGCGACCTGCGCCGTCCAATAAGCCCTCGGTCGATCTGCTGGCCTAAGCCCGCGCGGGTGGCACGCGCGATTTCCGCATGTTAAATGCGGCCTATGGCAAATCCTGACCAACTCAAAGCGCTGGCGCCCACCGGACATTGCGCGGCGGCGTGGTGGTCTCGCCGGCGGCTTCCGCCTTTTTCGCCATCAAGGACGCCAACGACGCGGTGCGCGGCGTCACCGTCGATCTGGTGCGCACCTTTGCCGCCACGCTGAAGCTGCCGCTCGCGCTGCAGGTCTACGACAATTCCGGCCAGGTCACCGACGCGGTTGCGACCGGCGCCTGCGATCTCGCCTTCATGCCGCGCGACGCCGCGCGCGAAGCCAAGGTCGATTTCGGCCCGGCCTATTATTTGATCGCCAGCACCTATCTGGTGCCGGCCGGCTCGAAAATCCAAACGATCGACGAGGTCAACCGGCCGGGCATGCGCATCGTCGCCATCTCCAACACCACGACCGCGCGCAGCGCCAAGCGCACCGCGCCCAACGCGACGGTCGAGGAAGTCGCCAGCGTCGACCTGATGACCGAGATGGCGGCGAAGGGCAGGGCGACGCCTTCGCGCTGTCGCACAATCCTTTGCCGGTCTCTTGCCGAAGCTGCCGGGCGCCCGCGTGCTCAGCGGCAATTTCCAGCAGACCGGCATCGCGGTGGCGGTGCCCAAGGGCCGCCCGGCCGCGCTCAAGCTTGCGACCGTGCTGATCGAAGACGCCAAGAAATCCGGCCTGGTGCGCCGCGCGCTCGACGCAGCCGGCTTCAAGGACGCCGAGGTCGCGCCGCCGGCCGATTAAAGGACGGCGTGAATAGCGACAAACGACGCTAATTGCCGAGCCATCATCCGGCTATCGCACGCAGCGACTTCTTCAGACGCGGCCCGGCGTAATCGAGGAAGGTTCTTATTTTCAAAGGCAAATGCCGACCCGCTTCGTAGATAAGATGCACCGGTTTGGGCGGCGAGCGAAATGATTCCAGCACCAGTTTTAGCGAGCCCGCGCGAAGTTGCGCCGCGATCTGGTAATCGAGCAATCGCGTCAGGCCGATGCCCGCAATAGCGGCATCGGTCGCCGCCTCCGCGGTGCTCACGATGAGCCGCGAATGGATCGGAAACGGTTTCTCCGTTTTGCCGACATTGAGGCTCCAGGTCTGCGCCGACAGCGTATTCTCAAACGTGATGCAATCGTGGTCCTTGAGGTCTTCCGGGGTTTTGGGCACGCCGCGGCGCTTGAGGTAGCCGGGCTTGCGCAGACCACGCGTCGAACGGTGCCAACCTTCATGGCGACGAGACTGAAATCGTGCAGGTCGCCGACGCGGAATCCGATATCGATATGCTCCTCGATCATGTTCAAGCGGCGGTCCACGAGCATCAGGCGCACGTCCATGCTCGGGTGATCCTTTAGAAAATCGGTGACCACGGGCAGCAAATGAAACCGTCCAAGCGCGATGGGCGCCGACAGCACCAGTTCACCTTTGAGCATCTTTTGTTCGCCGGAAACTTCACGCTCGGCGTCACTAAGCTCTTGAAGAATACGTCGGGAGGCGGCGACAAATGAGTGTCCCGCATCCGTCAGCGTGATCTGCCGGTTCGACCGCATGAGCAGCCGCACGTTCAAATGCGCTTCGAGCTCCGAGACTTTGCGGCTGATCGTCGCCAGCGGCACTTTAAGCTTTCGCGACGCCGCCGAAATGCTGCCGGCTTCCGACACGGCGAGTAAGACCGACATCGCTTCAAGCCGATCCATAGTCAGCTTTCCAAATTCCGGGGGTGTCCTCTTAGTTTGCCACCATATGGTTCGGCATGGAATGGCCCTAGATTGGCGTTTGTCGGAAGCTGAACCCGCCACCATGAGGGCGTCATGCTAGGCAAAATATTCGTTGTTGCGGCTGTCTCCACGGTGCTTGCGGTGCCCGCTTGGGCACAAACCGCGGACGATTTGCACGGCACATGGACGCTCGTGTCGTCGGTGACCGACAAAAACGGAAAGAAGACCGAGCAATTTGGCCACGGCGCCAAAGGCATGATGAGCCTCGACGCCGATGGACATTTCATGCTGACGATCATCGGTCCCGACCTGCCAAAATTCGCGGCCAACAGCCGCGCCGCCGGAACGGCGGAGGAAAACAAAGCCGTTATGTCGAAAAGCATCGGAATGATCGGTACCTACTCGGTCAATCCGGCCGAAAAGACGCTGACTTTCAAGGTCGAAAGCGCAACATTTCCGAATTGGAATGGGACCGCGCAGAAGCGATTGATCGTGACCGCCAGCAAAACCGAGCTCAAATATATCACCCCGACCGCGTCGAGCGGCGGGGTCGGCACGGTGACGTGGACACGCGTGAGGTAGCGCGTACGTGGCGCGCAGCGCCATTACGATGACGCGCGCTAGACCGGCCGCACCGTACCGGCGCGGCGGCGATGCGGCGGTAGAGCAGGATGCGCCGGCGTATCGGCCACCAATCGTAGAGGTAGATTTCGATCGGCCGCCAATTGGCCACCCAGCCGACGATGATCAGGCTTTCCTCCAGCACCCGCGCCAGCACGGACTTGCTGAACATTTTGACGGCCAATTGGCTGCCCACCAGACAGGCGATCAGAACGGCCAGCCCGATCAGCAGCGAGCGCCAGCCGACGCGGAAGTTCGCGCAATTGCGGTCGGTCGCTTCCGCGCGCTGCCGGAAAAATCGGTCGAAGGCTTCCGCGATCCCCGCCGCTTCCGGCCTGGCCGCTTCCTCGGCCGGCATTTCGGTAACGATGGCGAAGGGCGCGCCGCGCGGCAGTTCGCGCGCCCAGCCGACCACGAATTCTTCCGTGTGCGGATCGAGGTCGCGCTCGCGGAACGGCGAGGGGTCGAGGGAATTGAACAACTGCATGACCGTGCGCACGCGGATGGCGATTTCGTATTGCCCATCCGGCGTCGGCATTACGGCGTCACGATCACGTTGCCGATCGTGCCGCGCTCCACCGCCTCGTGTGCCTCGGCGATGTCGGCGAGCGCATAAGTCGGCTTCGCCACCCGGTTGATCAGCCGGCCCTCGTCGAGCGCGTCGGTAATGGCATTAACCGCGCGCTCGCGTTCGCGCTCTCGAGCTCGTAGACGATGAAGAATTGCAGGCGGATCGTGTTGACCAGGCAGAAGGAGGCCGGCAGCACAGCTTCGGGCCCGGTCCCGTAGACGATGACGCTGCCGCGCGGGCGCAGCACCGCCGGGATGAGCTTGGCATTGGCGGTCAGATCGCTCTCGATCATCCGCGTCGACCCCGCGCTTGCCGGTGAGCCCCATCACCCGCGCGCCGACGCCTCGCGCTTATAGTCGATGGTCTCGTCGGCCCCGGCCTCGCGCGCGGCCGCGGCTTTCTCCGGCGAGGAGACCGTGGTCAGCACGGCGCGCCCAGCGCCTTGGCGAATTGGATGACGTATTGGCTGACCGATCCCGCCCCGCCGGAAACGAGCAAAGTCGTGCCCTGGTCCGCGCCGGCCAGGACGGCGGCCTGGTAGGCGGTCATCGCCGGAATGCCGAGGCAGGCGCCGGACTAAAGCTGATGCCGTGCGGCAGCCAGACCGCCTGCGTCGCCGGCAGCGCGATGTATTCCGCCGCCGTGCCGAACGGGCGCTTCCATTGCCCGTTATAGACCCAGACCCGCTCGCCGATGCGCGAGGCGGCGACGCCGTCGCCGACCTGGTCGATGACGCCGGCGCCGTCGCTGTGCGGGATCACGCGCGGCCAGGCGATCTTGCGGTTGCTGCCTTGGCGCGATTTGACGTCGGAGGGGTTGACGCCGGAGGCGGCGAGCTTGACACGCACCTCGCCGGGGCCGGCCTGCGGCGTTGCGACCTCGCCCACGCGCAATACCTCGCGCGCGGTCCCGTTCTGCTCGTAAAAGGCGGCGCGCATCGCTACTCCCCGGCTTGGCCCGCGACAATTTTACCCGGCGCCGCCGGCAAATGGATGGCGGGTTCAGGGTTTACGCGTCATCCAAGCATAACCATATGTCCGGTAAATAGCCCCAAGAAGCAACAAGAAGGAGGTTGCACCATGCGATACCGCGTCTATAGCGGCCCGAAGGGGTCCGGCGAGATTTCTCCGATCGCCAAGGAGCAGATGCTGTTCAAGCAATTCAGCACGCTCGACGACGCTTTGTCATGGGCGCGTCACGTCGAGCGGGAGGGCCGTGTCCCGCTGCTGATCGAGGGCGATGACGGCACCCGCATGGACCGCCGCGCCATCGCTGATGCACTCGGCGCCGGCGTCCGCGAACAAGTTGGCGGTCAACTCGCCCAGTGAGCGGTGACGTCGATTGCGGCTCAGCCGGCGTGCCGCGACCATTCGGCGCGGGCGCGCTCGGTGAGTTGCTGCCACTTGTGCCGACCACGTCCCAGTTGACCAGCGTCCGTTGCACTCTGGCGGCATCGGTCGCGCCCGCCGTCGCGTTGTAGGAGTTGTAAATATAGGCGCCGCCGACGGTCAAAAAGCCGCCGAGAATGATCCCAAGCAATAGTCGCATGATAAACCTCCACGTCCCTCGAAGCAGAACGCCTGCCGGGCCTGCCGGTTCCGCGCCCGCGGGGCTGTTTTGCCGCCTCGCCGGGGTGCGGGCGGCGGGTTTTCGGAGGCGGCCGAGAGCGCCCCAAGGAGCCGAAACCATTGTGATAACCCATTGAAAATAATGGAATATTTACGTAAAAATGTTCCCACGGCGGCAAAATAAACTGCTATATTGATGCAATGAGTAGCCATTCGACCAAGACCGCCGGCCGGTCCGCCAAAACCGCCCGACGACCCGACAAAAAATCCGCCAAGACCGCCCGCGCCGAGAACAAGAAGGCGTCGAAATCGGCCCGCCGCCCGGTCGGCAAGGCCACGCGGCCGTCGTCCACCACCGCGATCCGCGCGCCCAGCATCGCGCCCAAATCGGCGGCCAAAATGATGCGTACCCCGAGCCCGCCGGTGCAGCCGATGGACGGGAACGAGATCCGCATCATGGCGCACAAGTACCGCGTCGGTGAGACGGTCTATTACACCTCGCCGACGTTCGGCCGCGCCGCCGCCACCGGCAGCTATACGGTGGTCAAGCTGCTGCCGTCGGAAGGCGACGACTACCAGTACCGGATCAAGAGTTCCGGCGAGGCCTTCGAGCGCGTGGCCAAGGAAAGCCAGCTCGACCGCGTCTAGCGCGCGGCGCGCTTTCGCCTCCGCCATCGATTATGCTGCGTGACCGAGAATGCGATAATTTTCGCAAAGGGAGGAGTGCGCATGCCGATCTACATCACGCAAGGCCGTTACACGCGCGAGGCCGTCAAGGGCATGATCGTCAAGCCGGAAGACCGCGCCGACGCGGTCGGCCGCGCCATGGCCAAGGCCGGCGGCCGGCTGATCGGCTATTACCTCACCTTCGGCGACTACGACTTCATGTGCGATCGCCGAGGCGCCGAGCGACCTGCAGATGGCCGCGGTGCTGCTGGCGGCGGCCAGCAGCGGCGGCGTCACCGATCTGCGCACCACGGTCGGCATGACCTCGGTCGAGGCCAAGGGCGCCTTCGCGGCGGCCGGCGATCTCGCGCCCGGCTTCAAGTCGGCCGGCGGCGTCTAACCCGCGGCGCGCCGCAGGACGCCAAGAGACACCAAGAGACGCCAACAAATGGGCGCCTGTGCTAAAACTATCGGGGGCGAGGATTCAGTCGCCCGTTCGGAAAGCCGATGCCGAGTATCGCTGGCGCGTCGCTGAACGACCTGCTGTCCGCCCCGCTGCAACTGGGCGCGCTGGCGGCGCTATTCGTCGTGCTGCTGGTGCTCGCCTTCATGCGCGCGGGCGTCGCGCGCGCGCTTGCTGGTGCCGATCGCGGTGCTGGTCGTTGTCGGCCTCGGCGTGACGGCCGTGCTCGACCGGCTGCGCAGAACGAGCGCGCGGCCGAGCGGCGCGCGCTTAGCGAACGCGCCGCGCAACTGACCGCCCAGGCGCTGGCGCCGGGCTCGGCGCTTGCCTGCCTCGACGGCGCCGCCGGCGACGCGGTGGAGAATGCCTGCGAGCAGGCGGTGTTCGCCGGCCCGCGTAACGCCGCCGCCGCGGTCGCCTATATGGCGGCGCGGCTGACGCTGCTCGCCGACGGGCTGACCTTTGCCCGCCGCGAGGACCCCGATTTTGCCGCGCGCTTCGCCGGCCTGCGCCGCGCCATCGAGCTCGACCGCTTCGGCATCGCCGCCCAGGTGCTGGCGGCGCGCGACGGCTGCACCGCCGAGCGCTGCCCTGCCTTTGCGCTGCTCGAGGACGCCAATGTGCTCAAGTCCAACCTCAAGGCGCAGATTTTCGACCAATACGTGTCCCGCCACGCCGGCGGCTGGAACCAAAGCGAGCCGCGAAACCGGCAACCCAGGCGGCCCATGGCCGCGCGCCGCCAGCCGCGCAGCGCCGGTCGCCCGCGCGCCCGAGCCGGCCAAAACGCCGCTCGGCAAGGGCTACGATTTCCCCTCCGCCGCTTCGATCCCGCCGGTCAGCATCATGAATGCCGAGCCGCCGCTGCCCAAGGAGGCAACCGACGCGCGCGCCGCGCAAACCCCCGGCGAGGGCCAGGCATCGGCGCCGGTGCCGCCGAAACGGCCGCAGGACCAAGCGGCGCCGCCGCCCGTGCGTTAGGGTGCGTTTCGTCGGAAGCCGGGCCCATTGATGTTCAAATCCGTCCTCATCGCCAATCGCGGCGAGATCGCCTGCCGCATCGCCCGCACCGCCCAGCGGCTGGGCCTGCGCACCATCGCGGTCTATTCGGAGGCGGACGCCGGCGCCTTGCATGTGCGGCTCTCCGACGAGGCGCACGCGATCGGCGCGGCGCCGGCGGCCGAAAGCTATCTGCGCATCGACAGACTGATCGCGGTCGGCCAAGGCGGCGAAGGCCGACTGCATCCATCCCGGCTACGGCTTTTTGTCGGAGAACGCCGACTTCGCGCAAGGCTGCATCGATGCCGGCATCGTCTTCGTCGGCCCGCCGCCGGCGGCGATCCGCGCCATGGGGCTCAAAAGCCGCGCCAAGGCGCTGATGGAAAAGGCCGGCGTGCCGGTGGTGCCGGGCTATCACGGCGACATGCAGGAGGCGAAATTCCTCCAACGGAAGGCCTACGAGATCGGCTATCCGGTGCTGATCAAGGCGGTGGCCGGCGGCGGCGGCAAGGGCATGCGCCGGGTCGACCGCCACGCCGATTTCGAAGCCGCGCTGGAAAGCGCGCAGCGCGAGGCGAAAGCCGCCTTCGGCGACGCGCGCGTGCTGATCGAGAAATACGTCAGCGCGCCGCGCCACATCGAAATGCAGGTCTTCGCCGACAGCCACGGCAACGCCATCCATCTCAACGAGCGCGATTGTTCGCTGCAGCGCCGCCACCAGAAGGTGATCGAGGAGGCGCCGGCGCCGGGCATGAGCCCCGCCTTGCGCAGCGTCATGGGCGAAGCCGCGGTCGCCGCCGCCAAGGCCGCCGGCTATGAGGGCGCCGGCACCGTCGAGTTCATCGCCGACGGCGCAGGGCGGGCTGCGCGCGGACGGCTTCTGGTTCATGGAGATGAACACGCGGCTGCAGGTCGAGCATCCGGTGACCGAGGCGGTCACCGGCCTCGATCTGGTGGAATGGCAGTTCCGCATCGCCGCCGGCGAAACGCTGCCGCTCACGCAAGGCGCAGGTGCCGCTTGCCGGCCACGCGGTCGAGGCGCGGCTCTATGCCGAAGACCCCGCGCGCGGCTTTCTGCCGTCGACCGGCAGGCTGCTGGCCTTGCAGTTTCCGCAAGGCGAAGGCCTGCGCATCGATACCGGCGTCGAAGCCGGGCTCCGAGGTCACGCCGTTCTACGATCCGATGATCGCCAAGCTGATCGCGCACGGCGAAAACCGCGACGAGGCGCTCGACCGCCTGGCGCTTGCGCTCGACAAGACCATCGTCGTCGGCCCGCGCAGCAATGCCGGCTTCCTGGCCGCGCTCTGCCGCGCGGCCGGGTTCCGCGCGGGCAACTTCGACACCGGTTTCATCGACCGCCATCTCGCCGAACTCGGCGCCGTGCCGCAGGGCCTCGACCGCGCCGCCGTGGCGGCCGGCGCGCAGAAGCTGGTCGAGCGCGAACGCGCCCGCATTGCCGCGACCTTCGTGCGCGAGCCCGATGCGCCGGCTCCGAAATCGCCTTGGGACGCCGGCGATGGTTTCCAGCTCGCCGGCGCCCGCCGCCTGGCGCTGCCGCTGCTGGCCGAGGGCGAGAGCGTCGTCGCCGAGGTCGACCTACGGCGCCAACGGACCGAGCGTCGCCATCGACGGCGTGGCGCCGGCAACCGACGCGCTCGCCATCGCGGCGGGCGAGGCGGTCTATGTGCTGCGCCACGGCCGCCAGACCAAAGTTGCCTTGCGCGATCTGTCGCTCGACGAGGCTGGGGATCAGGGCGCCGGCGGGCTTGTGCGCGCGCCCATGCATGGCAAGGTGCTTGGCGTTTTGGTTGAAGCCGGGCGAGCAGGTGACGCGCGGCCAGCGGCTCGCCATCATCGAGGCGATGAAGATGGAGCACACGCTGCATTCGCCCGTCGACGGCACGGTCGCCGAGATCGCGGTCGCGCCAGGATGCGCAGGTGGCCGAAGGCGCCAAGGTGATGGTGATTGACGCCGGACGAGTAATTGGAATTGAGTCATGCCCCTTCATCATCTCATCAAGCTCTGCGTCGGCTGCGACTCGGTCGCCGATCTCGAGGACTGGATCGAGCAGAAGCTCAAGGAGAAGAAGCGGCGCGGGCAGAAGCCTGAGCACATCCACACCACCCGCATGGTGCCCAAGCGCGCCGAGGAACTTATCGCCGGCGGCTCGCTTTATTGGGTGATCCGCGGCCAGATCAGTTGCCGCGAGCGGATCCTCGCCATCCGCCCGTTCACCGACAAAGACGGCATCGGCCGCTGCCGTGTGGTGCTCGACGGCAAAGTGCGTGCTGGTCGAGCCGCGCCCGCGCTCGGCCTTTCAGGGCTGGCGTTATCTCGAAGCCAAGGATGCCCCGCGCGATCTGTCGCGCGCCGCCCCCGGCGCCGCCAAAATGCCGGAACAGATGCGGCGCGAATTGCGCGAATTGGGGGCTTGCTCCTTAGACGCCCAGATTATCGATCAGCCGCGTCTTGCCGATCTTGGCGGCGACCAGGAGCCTATCGGCCCGTCCTGGCGCGACGCGATGGCCGGCGCAAGCGTCAGCGGCGTGGCGCGCTTCCAGATAATCGAGCGCAAAGCCGGCGCGCGCGATTTCGGCGGCACCTCTCCCGTCCAATACGATCTCGACCGGTTCGTTCTGTTTGATGCGCGCCGCGGCCGCCCGCAGCACCCGATAAAGCGTCGGCGCCACCGCTCGCTCGGCGGTCGGAAAGGTAGGCGTTGCGCGACGACAGCGCGAGGCCGTCCTTTTCGCGCACCGTCTTGATCCCGATCACCTTGACCGGCAGGTCGAGATCCTTGGCCATCTGGGTGATGACCCGCAGCTGCTGGTAGTCTTTTTCGCCGAACAGCGCGAAATCCGGCGCGCATTGCGTGAACAGCTTGGCCACCACGGTGGCGACGCCGCCGAAGAAATGCGGGCGGAACTTGTCCTCCAGCCCGGCTTTGGCCGCGCCCAGCGGCTCGAGGCTGGTGGCAAAGCCTTCCGGATACATGGCGGCCTCGGTCGGCGCCCAGACCAGGTCCGTCTTGGCCGCGGCCAGCGCCTTGAGGTCCGCGTCAAAACCGCGCGGATAGCTGGCGAAATCCTCGGTCGGGGCGAATTGGGCCGGATTGACGAAGATCGAGACCACCACGCGACCGGCGCGCCGGCGGGCCTCGGCGACCAAGGCCAGGTGGCCGCGGTGCAGCGCACCCATGGTCGGCACCAGGGCGACGCGCCGGGAGCCCTTGCGCAAGGCTAAAAGGGCTTGGCGCAGCGCGGGAACGGTGCGCGTGACGGCGGGGCGGTTTGCCATAATTCGGGGGCCCTGTCGGCTAATCGTCGTAAAACCGAGATACGACCTAGCAAAGTGGGGTTAATCCGGCCAAGCGGGTTAATGGTTAAACAATTACAAACTTGACTAAAGTGCAGTAAATTATCGAGAATTGCCGGATCAAGGGACGCGTATATGTTGGTCCAACCGATCCACGAAGCCAGCCAGTCCGCGCACGTGGTCGTGCTCGGCAACGAAAAGGGCGGCTCGGGCAAATCGACCACCGCGTTGCACATCGCTGTCGCGCTGCTCAAGGCCGGCCAGCGCGTGGCGACCATCGACCTCGACAGCCGGCAGAAAAGTTTCACCCACTACATCGAGAACCGCCGCGCTTGGGCCGAACGCGCGCGTCTGCCGCTCGAGCAGCCGACGCATTATTGCATCGCGCGCGGCGAGAGCAATTCGCTCGAAGCCAACGAGGCCGTCGAGTTCGCCAACTTCTCCAAGGCCGATCGCCGCGATCGAGAAGAGCCACGACGTGGTGGTGATCGACACGCCCGGCAACGACACTTATCTCATGCGGCTTGCGCATTCGATGGCCGACACGCTGGTCACGCCGCTCAATGACAGCTTCGTCGATTTCGACGTGCTTGCCACGCTCGACCCGATCAATTTCGGCGTCACCGGCGAAAGCCATTACGCCGAGATGGTGCGCGAGGCGCGCCGCCAGCGCCGGCTGGTCGACGGCCGGCTGACCGATTGGGTCGTGGTGCGCAACCGTCTGTCCACGCTCGGCTCGCGCAACAAGAAGCTGGTGGGCGAAGGCTTGACCGAATTGTCCAAGCGCATGGGCTTCCGCTGCATCGACGGTTTCGCCGAGCGCGTGATCTATCGCGAGTTCTTCCCGCGCGGGCTCACCGCCTTCGACGATCTCGACGAGGCGACGCTCGGCATGCGGCCGAACATGTCGCATCTGACCGCGCGCGAGGAAGTGATCGCGCTGCTCAACGCGCTGCATCTGCCGCTGTCGGAAAACGGCAAGCGGCGCGCCGCCGCCCGCGCCGAATGGTATTCGGTCATGGACCAGCCGCTGCAAGTCCACGACGTGATCGGCTAAGCCCTCCAATCATTGTTGATTTTACGCATCTTGCGGGGCCACCGATTGCGCCTAAATCGGTGTAGACTGCCGCCATGAGCAAGAATCCCTCCGAGCAGACCCCGGCGCCGGCCTCCGCGCGGCCGGAGATCGACGCCTTCTTGCAGAAGGTGCGCTCGCTCGGCCCCGCCGCCGCCGGAGGCACGCGCGGCCGGCTGATCTTCGCGCTTGATGCCACCATGAGCCGGCAGCCGACCTGGGATTCCGCCTGCGCGCTGCAGGCCGACATGTTCCGCGAGGCGGCGAAGGCCGGCGGGCTCGATATCCAGCTCGTCTATTTCCGCGGGTTGGGCGAATGCCGCGCTTCCGGCTGGGTCGCTGGCACCGAGAAACTCGCCGATCTGATGACGCGCATCGATTGCCGCGGCGGCCACACCCAGATCGGCAAGGTGCTAAGCCACGCGCGCCAGGAATACGCCAAGCAACGCGTGCAAGCGTTGGTTTTCGTCGGCGACGCCATGGAGGAGAAGATCGACGATCTGTGCAAGGCGGCCGGCGAACTCGGCCTCATGGGCATGCCGGCGTTCATGTTCCAGGAAGGTCACGATGCGGTGGCGGAAAACGCCTACCGAGAGATCGCCCGGCTTTCGCGCGGCGCCTATAGCCGCTTCGACACCGGCGCGGCGCACCAGCTTGGCGAATTGTTGCGCGCGGTCGCCGCCTACGCCGCCGGCGGCATCAAGGCGCTCAATGACCTGTCGGCCGCGCACTCGGAAGGCGCGCGCCGGCTGCTGGCGCAGCTCAAGTAATCATGCCGGAGATCGTATTCGGTATCTTGATATTGGTGGCCGCGCTTTGGGTGCTCGGCGTCATCTCAAAGATCGACCCCAAGGTCGCCGCACGGGTCATGAAAGCCTCCGGCGGCATCCTCGCTATCGGCTTTGCCGTGTTTCTCGGGCTGCGCGGGGAAATCGCCGTGGCGCTGCCGCTCGGCGCCTTCGGGCTCGGGCTGCTCGGCTGGATCCCGTTCGGACCGGCGGGCTTTTCGCAGCGCACGCAGAAGACTGCCGGGCAGACCTCGCGTGTGCGGTCGGCTTATCTCGACATGCAACTCGACCACGACAGCGGGCAGATGCGCGGCCGCATCATCGCCGGCAGCCGGCAAGGCGCGGCGCTGGAGGCGCTCGACGTCAAGACGTTGGCCGGCCTGCTCGACGAATTCGACGAGGAAAGCCGCGCGCTATTGGTGGCGTATCTTGACCGCCGGGATGCCGGTTGGAGTGAATACGCGCAAGGCCACGCGGCAGCGGGGCGGGCTGCGGCGTCCACCGGAAAAATGACGGAACAGGAGGCCTATCAGATCCTTGGCGTTGAGCCGGGTGCGAGCGCCGACGCTATCACGCGCGCGCACCGTACGCTCATGAAGAAAATGCACCCCGACCAAGGGGGGTCGAACTACTTGGCTGCCCGTATCAACGAAGCCAAGGAAATCCTTTTTCGCCGCCATCGCTGAGGTACTCCTGACGCAACACCATCAGCGGCTCCTGACTATCGGCGCATCCCGGTATTCCGTTCCGTTTTTTAGCCTTGCGTTAATTCTTCAGCAACATGCATGGAATGTCGCTGCGCTTGAGGTGCTTGCAGGCGGTTTCTGCCTGGCTCTTGTCCAGCCCGGCAAAGCGCGCGCGATAGAGCGACTTGTCGCCTTTCGCCACCCGTTCCGTGAACGGATCGGCTTTGCCGAGTTGGCTCTTCGCCTTGCCTTGCGCCGCGATCAGGCGCTGCTTGGCTTCATTCTCGTCGGGGAACGCACCGACCTGGATCATCCAACCGCCGTTGCGCGGCTTGGCAGCGAACTCCCGCGTCGCGGCGCCGACCGGCATGCTGCCGCCGGACGAGGCAAGCTTGACCGGCGATGCGCCGAGCGCCTCGGGTTTTGCCGCCGGCAGCGGGGCCGGTTCGCGTTTCACATTGACGGTCACGATCTTGGTGGGGGTCGAGACGGTCACCAGCCGGCGGTCGCCCGCCGGCAGCGGCGACAGCGAGGCGGTGTGCATGGCGCCGGCCTGAACGGCGATGGTTTTCACCGGATTGGGCTTGATCGGATCGGTCGAGCCGAGCGCGGGCTCGGCGTGATGCGGCGCCGGCTGCGGCAACACGATTTTTTCCTTGCCGCCCGCCGCCGCCGTCTCAACGGTCTCGCCGACCGGCGGCGCGGTGCGCTTGCGCGCGGCGATATTGATGTTGTTGTCGATCAGGCTGAGCACGCGGGCGTCGCGCGCGCTGGCCGTGCGTCCGCCGAACACCACCGCCACGATGTGACGGCCGCCGTTGCGCACCGAGGTGACGATGTTGAAGCCGGAATCGTGGATATAGCCGGTCTTGATGCCGTCGACGCCGGAGACGCGGCCGAGCAGGTGATTGTGGTTGCGCATGACCTTGCCGTGGAAGGCAAAGGTCCGCGTGGAGAAATAATGATAGAACTTGGGAAAGCGGTCCTGGATGGCGCGGCCGAGCAAAGCCTGATCGCGCGCGGTGGTGATCTGCTGATCGTCGGGCAGGCCCGAGGCATTGTGGTAGCTGGTGTGCTTCATGCCAAGCGCATGCGCCTTGGCGGTCATCAGCCGCGCGAATTCGGGTTCGTTGCCGGCCAGCGCCTCGGCCACGACCACCGCCACGTCATTGGCCGATTTGGTGACGATGGCGCGGATCGCGGTTTCCACCTCGATGCTCTGACCCGGCTTGAGGCCAAGCTTGGACGGCGCCTGCGCGGCGGCGTGCGCCGAGACCGGCATTTCCGTCGACATCTTGATCTTGCCCGCCTCCAGCCGCTCGAACAGCAAATAGAGCGTCATGATCTTGGTCAGCGAGGCCGGGTGACGCGGGCTGTCGGCATTGGTCGCCTGCATCACGGCGCCGGAATTAGCGTCCACCACGATCGAGGAATAGGAGGGCTCGTAGCTCTCGACGGCGGCGGCGTGATGGTGGCGGTGGTGGCGCCGGCCGCGGGCGTCGGCATTGCTGGCGAGGGCGGTCACCGCGAGCAGCGTGGCTACGCCGAAGGCGCTCCAACGAAGACCGCGTTGGACCAAGGCTCCAGAACGCAACATCCGCTCTCCCCAACCCCGTTTGTGGGGCGACCTTTAGGCCGCCATTCTGTCCAAATTATAGCGCCGCCGCGCTGCCATAAATTACAAACCTAGGAGAACACGGTTTACAAATTATTAAGACAATCCCCTGGATTTTAAGGTATTTTTCGCACTGCAAAATAATACTTGACTTTATTGTGCAGTGCGGTATAAGCTATCCCTCATTCCCGGATCAGCCGGGGTAAAGTGGTTAGCACATTATTGCCGCTATGCGGCCGGGAAAGGGATCCACAATGGTCAAGAATTTCGATGACCTCCAGCAGGTCAGTAAAGAGAACGTCGATATGGCGCTGAAATCCATGGGTTTGCTGTCGAAGGGCAGCCAGGCCATCGCGGTTGAGGTCGCCGACTACTCGAAGAAGGCTTTCGAGGACGGCACCGCGGCGCTGGAGAAGATGTTCGGCGTCAAGTCGTTCGACAAGGCGATCGAAGTGCAGACCGAATACGCCAAGACCGCTTACGAAGGCTTCGTGGCCAAGGCGACCAAGATCGGCGAGCTCTATGCCGAACTCGCCAAGGAGACCTACAAGCCGTTCGAAGGGCTGATGGCGAAGGCGAAGTAAGTACCACGCCGGTTGCGTAAGCGTTGAGTTTGAGTTTGAGTTGCGTGGCGTAGCGTCGCGTGAGGCGTCAAAGACAAAGCCCGGCTCGGTTGGCCGGGCTTTTTGTTTGTGGCGGGCTTGCCTGGCGTCTATTTGGCGACGCGCAGCTGCGAGAGGTTGGTGCCGATCTGCGTGAAGGCGGTGATGATCTGACTCGCCGAGGTCAGCAGATAAAACTTATCCGAGCTGCTGGCGCAGTTTGCAGCAGGGTCGAGGTCGGGTCGCCGCCGGTGTTCACCTGGATCGTGTACAGGATGACGCCGGCCGCCTTGATGTTGTCGCAGGTGATCTTCTGACGGGCGTCGATCTTGGCGTCGTCCGAAGTGCCAAGGCTGGAGCCGTTGCCGTACCAACGGTCCTGGGTGTTCAAGCCGTCGGTCAGCACGATGATGGCCTGCGTGTAGTTGTAGCCGACTTTCTTCGCCGGCACGGTGAATGGCCCGCCGCCGACCAGCGACAGCCAGCCGAGCTGCAAGCCGATCGCCTGGTTGGTGCTGCCGCTCGGCGACATGTTGTTGACCAGCGCTTTCATCGCCGCCCAATCGTAGGTCAAGTTCATCGCGCTCTGCGGGCAATAGCTGTATTGCTCGGCCGCATAGAGCGATGCCGCGATGTTTACGTCCGGCGAGGCGGAGTTGGTGTCGTAATTATTCACTCGCGTCCGGCGCCGACGACAGACCGCGGTCCATGACGCAGCCGTTCCAGCTGTTGTGGTTGTTCGGCGTCCAGGTGGCCGGCGTCCACACGCCGGCCTGCCAGATGCCCGGGGTCCACACGCCCGCGGTCCAGGTGCCGTAGCCCCAGGTTCCGCCGTTGTTCTGGCAGCTGGATTTCGACGTGTACTGCGACTTCGAGCAGGCCTTGCTGCCCGTGCAGCTGCTCTGGGTTGTCTGAGCGCCGTTCGAGCAGGTGCCGGCGCCGGTGCAACTGCTCTGGCTGTTCTTGTTCGAAATCGTGCAGGTGCCGGCGCCGGTGCAGCTGCTCTGGCTATTGTAGCCCGACAGCGAGCAGGCGCCCGCGCTCGTGCAGCTGCTCTGGCTGTTGTAGCCCCAAAGCGAGCAAGTCGACTTGGCGAGGCACTGGGCGCGGTTCGAATAGTTGCCGGCGCTGCAGCTGCCGTTATTGGCATCCCACGAATTGTTGTCGCTTTTCGCCGCGTCGTCCCAATAGACCCAGTCCGAATTCCAACTGGAGGCGCCGAGATTGACGTCCTTGACGAACGGAACGATGGAAACATAGACGTCGCCATCCTTGCTGGCGGCGGTCTGCAACTGCGTCAGCAAGCTCTTGGTCGCCGACTGCAGCGCGCTCATCTTGCCGGCGTCGGCCATCGAGCCGGTGTTGTCGAGCACCAGCGCCACGCGCAGCATGTTGGTGCCCCACGTGGCGGTGGATGAGCCGGTCACCGTGATGGTATTGTAGCCGATGATGCCGAGCAGGGCGGTGGGGACGTCGGTCGCGCCGTTCACGATCACCGATGTGCCGCTGGTCGTGGTATAGTTGGCGGTAATGGTGACATTGGTGGCTTCCGGCCGCGTGAACAAAGCCTGGAAATACTTCAGCGCATTGGTCTGCAACTGGCTGGCGGTGTCGGTGGCGGCTTCCTTCGACAGCATCAGCGCGGTGGAATCGAGCGCGGCCTGCATCGCCACCTTGACCGCATTGGCGCGGCTGTAATCGACGGCGAAGCCGACCCCGGCGATGATGGGCAGGGTGGCGAACACGAAGGTGATGGCGACATTGCCTCCACGCGCGGCGCGGAATACGCGCAGGGCGCTGCGGAATTTCGACCAAACGGACAGCATGGTGGCTCACCGAAAACGGTTGGTTACGGCTGCCGTTCTAAGGCCAGGAATTAAAGGGCTGGTATATGGAACCCGCGAAAAACTCGGGCTTCCGCTAATCGTTTAACGGGCAATCCGACCGATCCGCACGGTCGGCCAAAGATTTGTATGGTTAACGCGACCTGCCGCTAAAACCGCGAATGCCGGATTATTTTTATCGGGCCCCGGCCGCAACCCCGGTTTGGCGCCTGGGCAGGGGCGGTTTGCCCCGGCCCGCATCGGCTATTTTGCGACGTATAGATTGCTCAAATTGGTGCCGATTGTATTGAATGCATCGACGATCTGGCTGGCCGAGGTCAAAAGGAAGAACTTGTCCGAGGTGCTGGCGCAGTTCTTTAGCAGCGTCGAGGTCGGGTCGCCGCCGGTATTCACCTGGATCGTGTAAAGCGTGATGCCGGCGTTCTTGATGTTGTCGCAGGTCAGCTTCTGCCGGGTGTCGATCGAGTTCTCGTTCGAGTACCAGCGGTCCTGCGTGTTCAAGCCGTCGGTCAACAGGATGATGACCTCGGTATAAGTGTAGTTCGTGTCCTTCGGCGGCACGTAGAACGGTCCGCCGCCGACGAGCGACATCCAGCCGAGCTGCAGACCGATGGCCTGGTTGGTATTGCCGGCCGGCTGCATGTTGGTGACCATCGAGTTCATCGCCGCCCAGTCGTAACTCAAGCCCATCACGGCTTGCGGGCAGGAGCCGTATTGCTCGGCCGCGTAGAGCGTGGCCGAGATGGTCGTGCTCGGGGCTACGACATTGGTGTCGTAATCGCCTTTGTTCGGGCCGTTCGGATCGCCGCGGTCGACGACGCAGCCGTTCCAGGTGTTGTGGTTGTTGGGCGTCCAGGTGGCCGCGGTCCACACGCCCGCCTGCCACACGCCCGCGGTCCACACGCCCGGCGTCCAGTTGCCGCCATGGTTGTTGCAACTGTGTTGCGACGAGTAGCGTGAATTGGAGCACGTGCCGGCGTTTTGGCAGCTGCTCTGGCTGTTCTTGCCGTAAACCGAACAGGAGCCCGCGTTCTGGCAGCTGTTTTGGCTGTAGTTGCCCGACAGCGAGCAGGCGCCCGCGTTCTGGCAGCTGCTCTGGCTGTTGTAGCCGGAGAGCGAGCAGGAGGCGTGCTGGGTGCATTTGCTGCGCGGCGAATAATTGCCGGCGCTGCAACTGCCGTTATTGGCGTCCCAGGAATTGTCGTCGGATTTTGCCGCGTCGTCCCAGTAGATGTAATCCGAATTCCAATTGGCGGCGCCGAGATTGACGTCCTTGACGAAGGGAACGATGGACACATAGACGTCGCCGTTGCTGTTGGCGGCGTTCTGCAATTGGGTGAGCAGGTTCTTGGTCGCCGTCTGCAGCGCGGCCATTTTGCCGTCGTCGGCCATCGAGCCGGTGTTGTCGAGCACCAGCGACACGCGTAGCTTCGTATAGCCCCATTTGGCGGTCGAGGAGCCGGTCACCGTAATGGAATCGTAGCCGATGACGCCGAGCAAAGCGGTGGGGACATCCGTCGCGCCGTTCACCACCACGGACGAACCGCCATTCGTCGTGTAGGTGGCGATGATGTTGATGTTGGTGGCTTCCGGCCGCGTGAACAGGGCATTGAAATATTTGAGCGCGTTCGTTTGCAATTGCGCGCTGGTGTCGGTGGCGGCTTCCTTCGACAGCATCAGCGCGGTTGAATCGAGCGCGGCCTGCATCGCCGCCTTGACCGCATTGGCGCGGCTGTAATCGACCGCGAAGCCGACGCCGGCAATGATCGGCAGGGTGGCGAACACGAAGGTGATGGCGACATTGCCGCCGCGCGCGAGGCCGAACCCGCGCAAGGCACTGAGGATTTTCGTCCAGATCGCCGTCATGCCTACTCACCGAATGACAATTGCGTTCGGCTGCCGTCATACCCGCGCAGCTTAAAAGGCGGGTTTATGTTTATGCGGAATTTACGGAGGAGGCGATTAAGCTTGCGCGCGCGTTTCATCCGATCGCTGCATTCGATCAGTGATTTGGCTGGTTAACGCCGCCGCCCGCGCGGCCGATTTGCCGAGCGGGTTTTGTGGACCGTCGTTAAAGAATGGTTGGCGCGTCGGCGGAAAATCGCCGCTGATTTGCCGTCGCGGCGGGTTCTTGCCGCCGCGACGGGAAGCGGTAGCCGGCGTTACATCGCCAGCCGCAAGTTGGACAGCGCGGTGCCGATCTGGCCGAACGCGGTGACGATTTCGCCGGCGGAGGTCAACAGGAAGAACTTGCCGGCATCGCTCGCGCAGCTTTTCAATATTGCCGACGTGGGATCGTTGCCGGTATTGACCTGCACCGAATAGACCGTGATGCCGGCGGCCTTCATATTGTCGCAGACTTTCTGCTGTCGCGCGTCGATCGAGGACGCGTTGGTGTACCAGCGGTCCTGGGTATTGAGGCCGTCGCTGAGGATAATGACCACCTGGTTATACTGGTAGTTGGGATCCGTGGCCGGAATGGTGAAAGGCGCGGCAGTGAGCGACTGCCAGCCCATCTGCAAGCCGATTGCCTGGTTGGTGTTGCCGACCGGCTGCATGGCGTCGATCTTGTTGGACAGCGCGGTCCAATCGTTGGACAGGCCCATCAGCGAGGCCGGGCACGAGGCATACTGCTCGGTCGGATACAAATTGGCGCCGGCCGTCGGCGCGTCGTTGGTGGTGTCGAAATTCTGGTCGCGGTCGGTGACGCAGCCGTTCCAGGTGCTGTGCGCCGCTGCCGTCCATACTTTGTAATGCGACACGCAGCTGCTTTGGGAATCGTGTAGCTCGTATTACTGCAGTTTCCGTTCACCTCGTCCCACAGATCCCAGCGCAGCCACGAATTGGCGTAATTGGCCGCGTCGACATTGACGTCCTTGTTGAAGGGGACGATCGAGACGTAGACGTCCTCGGGATTGACCGCCGCGCTCTGCAATTGGCTGAGCAGATTATGCGAGGCGGTCTTCAGCGCGGTCATCTTGTCGGAACTCGCCATCGACCCGGTATTGTCGAGCACCAGCGCTACCCGCAGCCTGGTATTGCCCCAGGTGGAGGTCGCCGACGCCGTGATATTGATCGTATCGATGCCCAGTACGCTGAGAAAATTGGTGTCGATGACGGCGCTGCCGTTGAGCACCAGTTTCGATCCGCTGACCGTCGAATAATTCACGGTGACGCTGACGTTCTTGGCGTCGGTCCGCACGAACAGGGCGTTAAAGTCGCTGATCGCCGCGGCCTGTAACTGCTCGGGCGTTTGCAGCGCCGCATTCTTCGACAGCATCAGCGCGGTCGAATCGAGCGCGGCTTGGAATGCGGTGCGGGTGGCGTTGGCGCGCGAGTAATCGATCGCCGCACCGACGGCGCCCAACAACGGGATAATAGCGAGGCCGACCATGGGAGCGACGCTCCCTTGCCGGTTTTTCCAGAAACGGGTCAGCAACATCGAGGTACCCCCTTTTAACGGCCGCGGGGCGACCGTCGGAAACGCGGTACGACGATGCCGGTAGGGCCTTGAGATATCGTTGGAACCCGAGCCCGAATTAGGGGAAAAATCGCGTTGCATTGTGCGCAAGCCGCTTGCGATCGGCTAACCAATGGATATCTGGCCTGATGCGGCCCGGAATCGGCGGGAATCGGCTTAGTTTGTCCCGGAGCGGGACAAATTCCCGGCTTGGCCTGGCTAGGACTCGGTCTTTATGATGTTGACGGGGACGCGCGCAGGCGCTGCCTTGGACGTACCCATTCTGCAAGGCTGCTTTGCATCGGCAATGTCATGACGTCGCAAGCCACCCATCACCTCTCCGCCGGCAGGGCGGCAGCCGCCCAAGACGGCGGCCGCACGCGCGCCATGGCGGACGACGACCGCAAGCGCAAGAACGGCAATGCGGGCGAGCCGGGCGGGCCGGGCACCGCGGTCATCACCAAGACCAAGCCGCAGACCAAGCGGCCGAGCATGTACCGCGTGCTCATCCTCAACGACGACTACACGCCGATGGAGTTCGTCGTGCACGTGCTGGAACGCTTCTTCGGCAGGGACCACGAGGCCGCTACGCGAATTATGTTGCATGTGCATCACCACGGCATCGGCGAATGCGGCATCTATACTTACGAGGTGGCGGAGACCAAAGTGACGCAGGTGATGGACTTTGCCAGAAAACATCAGCATCCTCTGCAATGCGTGATGGAGAAAAAGTGAGTTTGATAAAAAGAAGGCTGGGGAGGGGGCGTCCGATACAAATGGGAATGGAATTGTAAATGCCGACTTTCTCGCGCAGCCTCGAACAGTCGCTCCACCGGGCGCTCGCCATCGCCAATGAGCGGCACCACGAATATGCGACGCTGGAACATTTGCTGCTGGCGCTGATCGACGATCAGGACGCCTCGGCGGTGATGCGCGCCTGCAATGTCGACCTCGACAAGCTGCGCCGCAGCCTGGTCGCCTATCTCGAGTCGGAACTGGAAAACCTGATCACCGACGGCGCCGAGGACAGTAAACCGACCGCCGGCTTCCAGCGCGTGATCCAGCGCGCGGTGATCCACGTGCAATCGAGCGGCCGCGAGGAAGTGACCGGCGCCAACGTGCTGGTGGCGATCTTCGCCGAGCGCGAGAGCCACGCCGCCTATTTCCTGCAAGAGCAGGACATGACGCGCTACGACGCGGTCAATTATATCAGCCACGGCATCGCCAAGCGGCCGGGCCTTTCCGAGTCGCGCCCGGTGCGCGGCGTCGAGGAGGAGGCCGACACCAAGAGCGGCGACGAGCCGAAGAAAAAGGGCGACGCGCTCGACGCCTATTGCATCAATCTCAACAAGAAGGCGAAAGACGGCAAGATCGATCCGTTGATCGGCCGCGACGCCGAGATCAACCGCACCATCCAGGTGCTCTGCCGCCGGCAAAAGAATAATCCGCTGTTCGTCGGCGACGCCGGCGTCGGCAAGACCGCGATCGCCGAAGGGCTCGCGCGCCGCATCGTGCATGGCGAGGTGCCGGACGTGCTCAAAGGCGCGACCGTCTTCGCGCTCGACATGGGCACGCTGCTCGCCGGCACGCGCTACCGCGGCGACTTCGAGGAGCGGCTCAAGCAGGTGATCAAGGAGATCGAGGCCTATCCGGGCGCGATCATGTTCATCGACGAGATCCATACCGTGATCGGCGCCGGCGCCACCTCGGGCGGCGCCATGGATGCGTCCAATCTGCTCAAGCCCGCGCTCGCCGGCGGCACCATCCGCTGCATCGGCTCGACAACGTACAAAGAGTACCGTCAGTATTTCGAGAAGGATCGCGCGCTGGTGCGCCGCTTCCAGAAGATCGACGTCAACGAGCCGTCGGTTGAGGACGCCATCGAAATCATGCGCGGGCTCAAGCCCTATTTCGAGGAATACCACAAGCTCAAATACACCAACGAGGCGATCAAGGCGGCGGTCGAATTGTCGGCGCGCTACATCCACGACCGCAAGCTGCCCGACAAGGCGATCGACGTGATCGACGAGTTGGGCGCGGCGCAAATGCTGCTGCCGGAGAGCCGGCGCAAGAAGACCATCGGCATCAAGGAAATCGAGACCACCATCGCCACCATGGCGCGCATCCCGCCCAAGACGGTCTCGAAGGACGATGCCGCGGTGCTGCAGCATCTCGAGCAGACGCTCAAGACCGTGGTCTACGGCCAGGACAAGGCGATCGACTCGCTGTCGGCCTCGATCAAGCTCGCCCGCGCCGGCTTGCGCGAGCCTGAGAAACCGATCGGCTGCTATTTATTCTCCGGCCCGACCGGCGTCGGCAAGACCGAAGTCGCCAAGCAATTGGCCGCAGCCCTCGGCGTCGAGCTGATCCGCTTCGACATGTCGGAATATATGGAGCGGCATACTGTCTCGCGCCTGATCGGCGCGCCGCCGGGCTATGTCGGCTTCGACCAAGGCGGGCTGTTGACCGACGGCGTCGACCAGCATCCGCATTGCGTGCTCCTGCTCGACGAGATCGAGAAGGCGCATCCCGATCTGTTCAACGTGCTGCTGCAGGTCATGGACCACGGCAAGCTCACCGATCACAACGGCAAGCAGGTCGACTTCCGCAACGTGATCCTGATCATGACCACGAACGCCGGCGCCTCCGAGATGGCCAAGTCCGCCTTCGGCTTCACCCGTCAGCAAGCGCGAGGGCGACGACCACGAGGCGATCAACCGGATGTTCACGCCCGAATTCCGCAACCGGCTCGACGCCACCATTACCTTCGCGCATCTCTCGCAAGAGATCATCGCCAAGGTGGTGGAGAAATTCGTGCTGCAGCTCGAGGCGCAGCTCGGCGACCGCAACGTCACCATCGAATTGTCGGAAGAGGCCGCGCGCTGGCTGATCGCCAACGGCTACGACGAATTGATGGGCGCCCGCCCGATGGCGCGGGTGATCCAGGAGCACATCAAGAAGCCGCTCGCCGACGAGGTGCTGTTCGGCCACCTCAAGGGCGGCGGCCATGTGCGCGTGGTCGTCACCAAGGACGAGGACGGCCGCGACAAACTCGGCTTCGAGTTCCTCGACGGGCCGGTGACGCCGAAGCCGGAGAAACTGCCGGCGGTGCGGCCCAAGGTCAAGCGCCGTTCCTCGCCGCGCCCGCGCGCCAAGCGCGGCTCGGTGCCGAAAGTGCCGCTGATCAAGGCGTGAGGCGCTAACGCAAGACCCAATGCGGGATGGCGGAGGCGATTGGTTCGAAGAACACGACCAGCGCCAGCACCAGCAATTCGGCGAAGATGAACGGCATGACGTATTTCACCGTCTGGTCGTAAGTCGTCTCGGCGATGCTGGTGGTGACGAACAGCAGCACCGCGACCGGCGGCGTGGTCGAGCCGATCTGGTTCGACATCACCATGATGAGCCCGAGCTGGAACGGATCGACGTTGTAGGCCTGGCCGATATAGACGGCGACCGGCACGAAGATAATCAGCACGGCCATCGATTCCACGAACATGGTGAGCAGCAGCATGACCAGCGTCAGCGCGACCAGGATTTCGGTCTTGGTGTGGGCGATCGAGGTCAACAGCCAGATCGCCGTCTCGTTGAATTGCAGATAGGCGAGCAGCCAGCCCAAGGCGCCGGCCATGGCGATGATGCCGGACACCATCGCGGTGGTGATCGAGGCGTCGAGGAAGATGCGCGGCAGGTCGCGGAAGTTGATCTGTTTGTAGACGAACTTGCTCACCAGGAAGGCATAGAAGCACGCCACCACGCCGGCTTCGGTGGCGGTGAAGACGCCGCTCAATATGCCGCCGATGATAACCAGCGGGGCGAGCAGCGCCGGCCACACTTCGATCAGCGCGCGCCAGACTTCGCATAGATCGAATTTTCCGCTGGTCGCGCGCAACTCCGGAAATCCCGGCAGATGTGAGTGGATTTTGACCGCGATCATCAGGAACAGGCCGACCAAGGTGCCCGGCAGGATGCCGCCGAGAAACAGGCCGCCGATCGAGACCTGCGCCATCGAGCCGTAGACCACCATCACCATGCTGGGCGGGATGATGGCGCCGATGGTGCCGGCGCAGGCGATCAGCGCGGCGGCAAAGCCGGGCTTGTAGCCCGCCTGCTTCATGGTCGGGATCACCACCGAACTGATGGCCGAGGCGTCGGCCGTCGATGAGCCGGAGACGCCGGCAAAGATCATGCTGGCGACGATCGAGGCGTGGCACAGGCCGGCGCGGAAATGGCCGACCAGCGTGCGCGCAAAACGAACCAGATGCAGGCTCAAGCCGCCATGCGACATCAGCGAGCCGGCCAGCACGAAATAGGGGAGCGCCAGCAGCGCGTAGGTGTCGAGCATGCCGAACATGCGCTGCGGGAACAGCGCGGCGTTGACGTCGGGCAGCCACAAGATGCCGGAAAGCCCGATCACGCCCATGCAGAGAATGATCGGAACCCCGATGAAGATCAGCGCCAGCAGGACCAGCAGCAGAATAAGCAGCGTCATAGCGGGTCCTCGATCGGAGCCGCATGACGGTGATCGCTGCCGCCGACATGCACGATGAGCTTGCGTAGCGCGACCAGCGTCAGATAGGCGCCGCCGATGACCAAGCCCATGTAGATGTAGCTCATCGGAATCTCCAGCGCCGGGCTGCGCTGGAACACCGCGACCTTGACCAGGCGCACGGAGAAGACGGCAATCGAGACGCCGACCCACAGCCACATGACGTCGACGACAATGGCGACCGTGCGCTGGGCCCAATGCGGCATGCGCTCGAGCAGGATGTTCATCAGAATGTGCGAGCCGCGGTTATAGGCGATCGGGATGGTGAGAAACACGATCCAGACGTGGCCGAAAATCTGCACCTCCTCGCTCCACGGCAGCGGGTAATTGAGCGCGAAGCGGCAGAACACCTGCGCGCCGCCGGTCAGCACCAGCCCGATGAACAGGATGGAGACCGCCCATTCCGCCGCGCGGTCGATTAAACGATTGATGGTTCGCAGCACGAAAGCCTCCGCTGCAGCGCCGGTTCGCCGGCGAGCGACGCCGGCAGAAAAGGATCGATCCGGGGCGGCGCGAATGTCCGCCCCGGATCGCGGGTTTGTTATTGATTCTGCTCGGCCAGGATTTCGTCGAGCAGCTTGCCGGCGCCGATCTTGCCGGCCATTTCCTTCTGCACGCCGACGGCGTTCTTGCGCGCCTCGGTCATGTCGGGGTGGGTGATGATCATCCCGTGCTTCTTCAGCGCGGCAAAGCTTTCCGCGTCGCGCACCGGCGCCATGGCGCGGCAAATGTCGGTGGCGAGCTTGGCGCCTTTCTCGACGACCTCCTTCTCCTTCGGGTCGAGCTTTTTCCACTCGGACAGCGAGTAGGCGACGACCGTCGGATCGAGCAGATGCTGGGTGATGGCGGTGTATTTGGCGACCTCGTAGAACTTGAAGGAGAGGGTGGTCGAGGCGGTGTGCTCGTAGCCGTCGATCACCCCGGTTTGCAGCGAGGTATAGACTTCGCCGAAATTCATCGGCGTGGCGGTGGCGCCCATCGCATTGACGGCGCCGACGAAGACCGGCGTCGGGATGGTGCGGATCTTCAAACCTTTTAGATCGGCGACCGTCTTGATCTCTTTCTTGGTGGTGACGACGTTCCGGTAGCCCCAGGAGAAGAGATAGGACAGCACGTGGAAGCCGGCTTTCTCCATGTCGCCGGCCAGTGCTTTGCCGACCGGGCCGTCGAGCACGCGCTCGACGTGATCGTAGCCCTTGAAGATGAAGGGCAGTCCGAGCACGCCGCATTGCTTGCAGAAATTGGCGAACTCGGCCATGCCGCCGATATGCATGCTGGCGCCGGTGCCGAGCTGCATCGCCTCGATCACCTGACGCGATTGGCCGAGACCGCTGTTGGGGAACAGTTTGACCTCCAGCGTCGGCGAGTGCTCGTTGACGTATTTGGCGAAGATCCAGGCGAACATCTGATGCTCGGCGTTGAACACGTCGTCGGCGCCGGCATGATTGACGCGAATGAGCTTCTTGGCTTGCGCGAGCGCCGCCCCGGTGGTGCCGAGGACGAGCGCGCCGGCGAGCGCGGTAAAGACCAGTCGCCGCGTAAGGCTTGGCAAAAGACTTGGCGTAAGACTTGGCATGAGACGCATAGCTTCCTCCTCCCTGTTGATTTGCGCGGGGTTTGATCCCGCGCTTGTTCCGGTGCCGGCGGGAAGCCGGCCCCGGTGATCGGTCGAACAAGACGTCTAGACTCGGGCTCCTCGTTTCATTCGTTTCAGCCCGGCCGGCGTGCGGCCGGAGCCGTTGATCGCCCGCCCGCCTTCGCGCGTACGGCGGCCTTTGCGCTTTCGCGCCGTCCGCTCCGGATAGCGGCTCGAACACCGGCTTGAGGTCGTGCGCCGTGCCGGCGAGCAAAGCGCGCATCGCTTGCTCGGCTTCCTCCGGCGCGCGCTCGCGAATGGCGACGGCGACCCGCCAGTGGTCGGCGAGCGAATCCTGGTAGGATTTGCGCACATTGGTGGCGGTGCGGATGATCGAAAGCAGCGCCGCGCGGATGGCGACCGCCAGCCGGCTCAGCAGGATATTGCCGGAGGCGCGCAGAATGGCTTCGTGAAACACCAGGTCATGCTGGCAGCAGCGGTCGAAGTCGCGCACCACCCAGTCGGCCATGCCGCGGAAGGCGCGCTCGATCTCGAGAATTTGCGCGGCGCTCGCGCGCTGCGCCGCCAGCCGCGCGGCGGCGGGCTCGAGGATAGTGCGCGCTTCGAGCAGCGCGATGAGGAATTCTTCGTCGGGCGGTCCCGCCGCCATCCAGCGCAGGATGTCCGGATCGAGCATGTCCCATTGCGCTTTGGCGAGCACCGTGGTGCCGCGGCGCGCGCGCGACTCGATCAGGCCCTTGCGCGCCAGCGCGTTGAGCCCTTCGCGCAGCGAGGCGCGGCTGACCGAGAGCTTGCGCACGAGCGCTTCCTCGGTCGGCAGGCGCGCGCCCGGCGGGTAGCGGCCGGTGACGATCAATTCGCCGAGATTGTCGAGAACGCCCTGCGCCTTGCGCTGCTTGGGGTCGGCCGCGGCGGCGCGGCGGCGTCTGGCTGTTTTTCGCGCTCACGGCAAACCCGGCGGTTGCGCTGAGAGCAATTGTCCAATGCATCATCATAATTGTCAGACAAATTTTGTGTCAATAGGCGCGAGCCGCGCTGCGCGCTTGGATTGCGCTGCGCGCATAGCGCGACCGATGCCGCCGCCGGTTGCGCGCGCCAGGCCGCTGTGACACAGGTCGAGACCCATGCCGGCTCCCCGCACGTTCAAATCGAATGGCACCGCTTTTTTCGGCGGCGTCGCCGCGGCGTGGACCTCGGTGTTTCTTTCCGGTCATCGGCGGCACCTATGTCGGCATCGGCGCGCTGGCGCATGATTTCGGGCTGAGCGCCTGGTGGCTGGCACTGTCGACCGTGCTGGTGTGGGCGGGGCCGGCGCAGGTCATTCTGATTTCCGCGCTCGGCAGCGGCGCCGCGCCCGTCGAAGTGGCGGTCGCGGTGAGCTTGAGCGGGGTGCGGCTGTTTCCCATGGTGGTGGCGCTGCTGCCGATCTTGCGCACCCCCAGCACGCGGCTGCGCGATCTGCTGCTGCCGACCCATTTCGCTTCGGTGAGCATGTGGGTGGAATCGCTGCGGCTGTTGCCGGGGTTGGCGCGCGAGCATCGTATCGCCTTCTGCAACGGCCTCTCGGTCGGCTTCATGAGCACGGCGGCGAGCGGCCGGCACCGTCGGCTTCTTTCTTGCCGCCGGCCTGCCGCCGCTGTTTCGCCGGCGGGCTGTTGTTCCTTACGCCGATGGCGTTTCTGGTTTCCACCGCGCGCAACGCCCGGACCATGATGGACAAGCTCGCGCTGGTGATCGGGCTGGTGCATGGGCGCGCTGCTCACCGCCGGCCACGTGCAGCTCGATCTGATGTGGACCGGCGTCGGCGGCGGCACGCTGGCTTATGCCGTCCACCGCCTGCGCAAGGTGGCCGCATGAACGCCGCCGTCACCGAATTGTGGCCTTATCTGCTGCTGGTGCTGCTCGGCTATCTGCCGAACGAGGTCTGGCGCGTGTTCGGGCTGGTGCTGGCGCGCGGCTTGAACGAGGATTCCGAGATGGTGATCTGGTCGCGCGCGGTGGCGACCGCGATTTTGGCCGGCATCATCGCCAAGCTGATCCTGTTTTCGCCCGGCGCGCTGGCCAATATCCCGCTCGCCATGCGCGTGACCGCGGTGGTCTGCGGCTTTCTCGCCTTCCTGGCGGTCAAGCGCTCGGTGTTCGTCGGCGTCGCGGTCGGCGAGGCGGTGCTGCTCGCCGGCGGGTTCTTCTTCGCTGGCTGAGCCGTTAGCCGGCGGCAATGCGCCGCGGCGAGCTTCTTGGCGTTTTCGGCCAGCACGTCCGGCTTTTCCTTTTCGGCCGCCGGCGGCTTCATCGGCACGCCGCTTTTGCGCGGGATGACGTGCACATGCAGGTGGAACACCACCTGTCCGCCGGCGCCTTCGTTGAATTGCTGCATGGTGACGCCGTCGGCGCCGAACGCCGTCATCGCGGCCTTGGCGACTTTCTGCGCCACCTGCATGACATGGGCGAAGTCGCCGGGGCTCACGTCGAGAATGTTGCGCGCCGGCGCCTTCGGCAGCACCAGCGTATGTCCGGGCGCGCGCGGCATGATGTCGAGGAAGGCGAAGGCCTTGTCGTCTTCGTAGACCTTGTAGCTGGGCAGTTCGCCGCGCAGGATCTTGGCGAAAATGTTGTTCGGATCGTAGCTCGGCATCGACCCTTGCCTCCCGTGACTCATTCTTGTTCCACCAAATCCTTGCGGAATGGCGCGGCCGCCGCAAGCTCCTCAGCCGAAGCCCGCACATAGGCCCGCTCGCGCGCAAGATACTCGGCCACCGCCCGCCGCAACGCCGGGTCGGCGATGAAATGCGCGGAATACGTGGTGGCCGGCAGATAGCCGCGCGCCAGTTTGTGCTCGCCTTGCGCGCCGGCCTCGACCCGCTTGAGCTTGTGGGCAATCGCGTAGTCGATCGCCTGGTAATAGCACAGCTCGAAATGCAGGAACGGGTGGTGCTCGACGGCGCCCCAATTGCGGCCATAGATGGCGTCGCCGCCGATGAAATTGAGCGCACCGCCGATCCAGCGCCCGGCGCGGCGGGCCATCACCAGGAGGATGCGCTCGCGCATCTTCTCGCTGACGATCGAGAAGAATTCGCGGGTGAGATAGGGCCGGCCCCATTTGCGCGAGCCGGTGTCCATGTAGAAGGCGAAAAAGGCGTCCCACACCGCTTCGGTGAGATCCGAGCCGGTGAGCCAGGCGACCTCGATGCCGGGGGAGAGCGCCTCCTTGCGCTCGCGGCGGATCGCCTTGCGCTTGCGCGAGGCCAACTGGCCGAGGAAATCGTCGAACCCGGCATAGCCCGCATTGTGCCAATGGAATTGCTGGTCGGTGCGTTGCAGGAAGCCGCGCGCGCCGAGCGCGCGCCATTCGTCCTCGCCGAGGAAGGTGACATGGGCCGACGACAGGTCGTTGGTGGTGGTGATTTCGCAGAGCGCCTCGGCGAGGCCGCCGCGCACGGCCTGCGCCAGCGGTCCGGGCCGGGCGAGCAGGCGAGGGCCGGTCACCGGCGTGAACGGCACCGCCACCTGCAGCTTGGGGTAATAGTCGCCGCCGGCGCGCTCGAAGGCCTCCGCCCAGCCGTGGTCGAAGACGTATTCGCCGCGCGAATGGCTCTTCACATAGCAGGGCGCGGCGCCCAGGAGGTTGCCCTCGGCGTCCTCCGCCAGCAGGTGGCGCGGCTGCCAGCCGCTGTGGATACCGACCGAATTGGACTCTTCTAGCGATGACAAAAAATCATGCGATACAAATGGGTTATAGACTTTTCCTCGTGTTGATAACTCTGTGGATAAGTTATCCTCATGTGATGGTTTAATTGTCGCCGGCATCTCCCCGTCGCCGCAAGCGGCCTCGGCGCCGCCCGCACAGGCGTCCCAGGCCGCAGGCGTTACCTCGGCCAGCGATTGCGCGATGCGGATGCGAAGTTCGATGTCGGTCATCGGGGTCTGTGAGGCCGAGTTTACGCCGGAAATCGTTCGAACTCAGCCCTTGCTAAAGTTGTGCCAGGGCTGCCTGCATCATGGCCGCCTGCATTACGGCCGCCAGCCCTCGAAAATGATCTGGTCGGCCCAGCGCGCGCGCCGGCGGTCCTTGTCGTCGCGCACGGTCCAGGTCAGGAGCGGCAGGCCGAACACCCAGCGCGCGATCAAAGGCGCCGCCGCCGGCAGGTCCTTGACCCGATAGGCGAGGAAGTGCGGCCGCGTGCGGATGGCGTGCAACAGGAACGCCATGCTGCGCTTTTGCGCTGCCGTGAAGCGGTCCCATTCGTAATGCGCATAGTGCCGCTCGGCGACGATGCCGCGCGGCAGGCCCGGCGCGATCTCGCGCACAGCCTCGATCATGGCGGGATCGAACGAAATCACCGCCACCGGCCCGGCATAGCTCTTCAGCACGTCGGCGCAGCGCTGGACCAGCCGGCGGTCGCCGTCGAAGCGGCTTTTGAGTTCCAACAGCAGCGTGGCGCGGCCGGCCACCAGGTCGCACAGGTCGCCGAGCGTCATGATGCGGTCGGCGCTTGCCTTGAAGCGCACCGCCTCGATCTCGGCCGCGCTCATGTCCGCGAGCCGCCCGCTGCCCTCGGTCAGGCGGCCGAGCGCGTCGTCGTGATGCACCATGGCCTCGCCGTCGGCGCTGATCTGCAGGTCGGTTTCCATGCCGTAGCCGCCGGCGATGGCCGCGGCAAAGGCGGGCGCGGTGTTCTCGATCACGCCGGCGCTTGCGTCATGCAGCCCGCGATGGGCGATCGGGCGGGCGGTGAGCCAATCGAGGCCGGGCATTGGTTCTCAGGTCACTTCGAACAAGCCCTCGACCTCGATCGCCGCGTCGGCGGGCAAAGCGGAGACGCCGACCGTGGAGCGGGCATGGCGGCCCTTGTCGCCGAACACCTCGACCATCAGGTCGGAGGCGCCGTTCATCACCTTCGGTCCGTCGACATAGCCGGGCGCCGAATTGATGAAGCCGCCGAGCCGCACCACACGGGCCACCTTGTCGAGGTCGCCGAGCGCGGCCTTGACCTGCGCCAGCAGATTGATCGCGCAGGCGCGCGCCGCCTTCTGCCCGTCCTCGAGCGACACGCCGGCGCCGAGCTGGCCTTTGGCCACCAGTTTGCCGTCGGCGCCGAAGCAGAGCTGGCCGGACAGGACCAGCAGGTTGCCGCTGCGCACATAGGGCACATAATTGGCGATCGGGCTCGCCGGCGTCGGCAGGCTGATGCCGAGCTCGGCGAGCCGCTTTTCGATCGTTCCGGCCATGAATTCCTCCCGATAGGTTGCGTCTGTCTTGGCCGATCATGCGCAGCGGTGCAAGCGCACCGCCAATTGCCCGGAGCGGCGGCGGCCTCTATCTTGCCTCTATCTTGCATGATTCATCTGCCGGACGCCGCTGCAACACCGCCGCTGGAAGGCCCGCAACGATGAAAACGCTGAACGTCGCCAAACGCTTGCTGCTGCCGGTTCTGGCTATCGGCCTGGCCGCCGCGGCCGGCCTGCCGGCGATGGCCGCGCCGCCGGGCGGGGTGTTCCTGGCGCCGCACCGGGCGGTCTACGACCTCAAGCTTGCCAAATCACACGGCAACCGCGGCATCGAGGCGGTGCGCGGCCGCATCGTCTACGATTTTTCCGGCAATGCCTGCGACGGCTACGAACTGCAATTCCGCCAGGTGTCGGAACTCGATTCCGAGGGCAAGACCGCGCTCAGCGATCTGCGCTCCACCACCTGGGAAGACGCCGACGCCAAGGCCTTCCGCTTCAATTCGGAAAACCTGCTCAACGACCGGCAGACCGACGCGGTCGACGGCCACGCCGACCGCAACGCCAAGACGGTGGCGGTCAGCCTGAGCAAGCCGAAGGAAAAGAACTTCACCGTGCCGGAGAACGCGGTGTTCCCGACCGAGCACATGCGGCGCATCGTCGTCGCCGCGCGCGAAGGCAAGAGCATCCTGGAATTTCCGGTCTATGACGGCTCGGAAAGCGGCGAAAAGCTCTACAGCACGCTCACCGTGATCGGTAAGCCGATCGCGCCGGGCGAAAAGCCGCCGGCCGACGCCGCGGCCAAAATCCCCGAACTCGCCAAGCTCACGCGCTGGCCGGTGACCATCAGCTATTTCGAGAAGCAATCCGAGCCGAAGCAGCAGACCGGCGAGCAGACGCCGGTCTATTCGATTTCCTTCGAGCTTTACGAGAACGGCGTTTCGCGCGCGCTCATCCTCGACTACACCGATTTCACCATCACGGGCGAGTTGACCTCGCTCGACCTCAAGAAGCCCAAGCCGTGCCGTTGAGCGCGGGCCTCATTCCTCCTTGTGAACGGAAGGCGACAGGTGGTAGCCGCCACGGATGAGGCATCCGGCGAGAAGTCAGCGGGTCACGGTTGAACTTCCCAACGCCTGCGCATCTACACACGAGGCATAAACCCAGTTGGAATCGGTCACCCCGAGCCTGTTGCACAAGGCCTGCGACGATGGATTGTCTTGGCGCACGCCGGTCATGAAGCCGCGCGCACCTTCCTTTTCCCACATATGCTCAATCGCCATGGCGCCCAGCAGGAGCGCTATCTTCTGCCCGCGCCGGTCGGATCGCGTTGCCAGCATGGCCCAAAATACGTCCTTGGCATGCGGACTTTCCGGGTGATGCATAACGAACGAGCTCGCGCTCGCCACCGGCCGCCCCTCGGCGTCGCTCGCCACCAAATTGATGCCGCGCCTGGTCTGTCCGCGCATGACGGCGCCGGGGACGGGCATGACGTCGCAGGATTCGCAAAGTTCGGCGACTTTGCCGACCAATTCACGCGGCGTCGCCGGATCGAGCTGCGAGACGGTGAGGTCTTTGGGGAGGCTGTAACTCGCCAAGGCGTCCTTGCTTGCCTTGTAGGCCGTCTCGCCGCCCCAGTAATGCTCGTGCCGGTCGGTCGTCAGACCGCGCTGTTTGAGTTGCGCAAAGAGACCGTCGGCAGCCCCCTTCGGCAGATAATAAGCGACCGCCGCCCCCTGTAGTTCGGCAAGTGAGGACAAGACATCTGCGGTATCCTCCGCCGGATCGCTCAGGGCGACAAGCCGCCCGTAGTAGGCATATCTCGGATTGTCCTTCAGCAGCGAGAAAAGCGCCGCGCTGCGTTTCATCAGCGTCACCTTGCCGGGACTTCCAAAGTATTCTTCTTGTTCAAGTCGCGTCGGCATCGGCAAATTTCTTGGCTGCGATTTTCTTGGCTGTGATCGTCGTCGTATTTAGGCTTCGGCTTCAACTATTCGGATGTCGCGCTCGACGGCATCTCCGAGAAGCCTGTGGGCTGCCTGATAGGCCGGGCTTTCGTACGCGGCCTTGGCGCTTTCGACGCTGTCGAACTCAATGAGCACAACCCGTTCGTTGACTCCCAACTCGAAGACAATTGCCGGCATACCGCGGGCGATCACACGGCCGCCGGCGGCTTCCAGGGCCGGCCTTGATACCTTGGCGTACGCCGCCATTGCCGCCGGATCTTTGATTTTGCGGTAGGTCGCGACCCAAAATGCTTTGGCCATAAAACGAGTTTCTATGTTGGTGCTCAACCGGGAGGAGCGTTCGCGGCGTTTAGATCACGATAGAAGCAGAAAGGCCATCGTGTGACCAGTGCGCTTGAAAGTCGGCAATTCGCGTATGGGTGCCATTGAGGACTTCACGTGTCATCCCCGAGCGCCAATCCCTTGACCACCGCGTCGCGGCCGAATTTCAGGCGCAGCCGGTCGACCGCATGCTCGGCCTTGGCGGCGCGCGCATCGAGCAGATCGGCGAGATCGTCGCCCGCGGCATCCTGCAAATGGCTCACGCCGATGCCGAGCAGGCGGTAGCGTGTTGTGCCGATCTCATGCGCGAGTAGGTCGCGGCCGGCGGCGAAAATGCGCGCGGCGAGCTGCGTTGGCGCGCCAAGCGCCCGCGCCCGCGTGCGGATCTTGAAGTCGGCGCTCTTGAGCTTCAGCGTCACCGTCGCGCCGGCAAGCGCGTTGGCTTTGAGCCGCGCCGATACCTTCTCCGTCAGTTCCCATAAAGTCTGCTCGAGCGGGCGGAATTCGCCGATGTCGCGCTCGAAGGTAGTTTCCGCCGAAATGCTTTTGGTGTCGCGCTCCGGATCGACCTTACGTGTGTCGAGCCCGCGCGCGAGATGCCAGAGCCGGGCGCCTTCCTCGCCGTAGCGCGCCATGAGCTCGCGCTGTTCGGCGCGCTGCAGGTCGGCGATCAGGCGGTAGCCGTCGGCGGCAAGCTTGGCCGCGCTCACGTGGCCGACGCCGTAGATAAAGCCGACCGGTTTTGGCGCAAGGAACGCCGCCGCCTCGTCCTGACCGAGCACCGCGAAACCGCGCGGCTTGTCCATGTCGGAGGCGATCTTGGCGAGGAACTTGTTGGCCGACAGCCCGATCGACACGGTGATGCCGATGTCGCGCTCGATGGCGCCGGCAAAGCGCGCCAGTACGCGCGCCGCGCTCATGCCGTGCAACCGTTCGGTGCCGGTCAAATCGAGGAAGGCTTCGTCGATCGATAGCGGCTCGACCAACGGCGTCAGGTCGAACATGCGCTTGCGCACCTCGCGGCCGACTTTCACGTATTTCGCCATGGTCGGCTTGATCACGGTCGCCTGCGGGCAGCGTCGTTTGGCCTCGAACATCGGCATCGCCGAATGGATGCCGTAAGTGCGCGCCACGTAACAGCAGGCCGCGACCACGCCGCGTTTGCCGCCGCCGACGATTACCGGCTTGTCGATGAGGGAAGGGTCGTCGCGCTTTTCGATCGTGGCGTAGAAGGCGTCGCAATCGATATGCGCGATGGTGAGCCGGTCAAGTTCGGTATGGCGTGCGATGCGCGGCGAGGCGCAGGCCGGACAGCGCTTGGCGGTGTCCGGCGCGTCCGCCAGGCAATCGCGGCAGAAGCTCATGGGATGAAGCTCATGGGACATCGCGCTCCCAATGTCCGCCCAGCACGGCCAGCGCCTTGCCGATATCGGCCGGATTAAAGCCGCTCTCGGCGGCGAAGGCCGTCAGCAGGCGCTCGTCGCCGGCGAGGTACTCCAAGACTCCGACCAGGAATCCCGGCTCCTGGGCCGCGGCGCGAATCTGGGCCGGGCCGATGCCGGTCGTGGCGAGAAAGCGCCCGAGCCGCTCGCCGTCCCCGGCAATAAAGCTAAGCGCCTGAATTGCCAGCCCTTCTGCCGCTGCTTGGGTTAACGAAGGGGCTGCTTTCATCGATCAAATTTGTCTTTCCGTAACATATCGGCACTACGCTTGCCGATCATGCCCGAGCGCGCGCGGTCTGGCGACGCCACACGCGGCGGGAGCGGGCGCACTGGGGACAAAGGGGGCGGGGACAATGGCAAAGACCGTCCTGATCGTGGAGGACAACGAGCTCAATATGAAGCTCTTCCACGATCTCCTGGAAGCGCATGGCTACCAGACCGTCGGCACCCGCAACGGCATCGAGGCGCTCGATCTCGCGCGCAAGTACCGGCCCGACCTGATTCTGATGGACATCCAATTGCCGGAAGTATCCGGCCTCGAAGTGACCAAATGGCTCAAGGACGACCCCGAACTCAAGGCTATCCCCGTGGTGGCGGTCACCGCCTTCGCCATGAAGGGCGACG
This sequence comes from uncultured Alphaproteobacteria bacterium, assembly GCA_963739735.1. Lineage (GTDB taxonomy): Bacteria > Pseudomonadota > Alphaproteobacteria > Rhizobiales > Xanthobacteraceae > Pseudolabrys. Next base: position 160,871 of record CAVUBV010000002.1, read on the forward strand.
AGGAGCGCATTCGCGAAGGCGGCTGCGAAGCCTATCTCTCGAAGCCGATTTCGGTCGGCAAATTCATCGAGACCATCCGTCACTTCCTGGGCAACGCGTGATGGTGCAATCATGACCGCCCGCGTTCTCGTCGTCGACGATGTGCCCGCCAACGTGAAGCTCATGGAAGCGCGGCTGTCGGCCGAGTATTTCGACGTCATCACCGCGCATAACGGGCCGGAGGCGCTGGCCGTCGCCGAGCGCGCCGAATGTGACATCGTGCTGCTCGACGTGATGATGCCGGACATGGACGGCTTCGAGGTCTGCCGCAAACTCAAGTCCAATCCGGCCACCCATCATATTCCGGTGGTGATGGTGACCGCGCTCGACCAGCCGTCCGATCGCGTGCGCGGGTTGGAAGCCGGCGCCGACGATTTCCTCACCAAACCGGTCACCGACGTGGCGCTGATCTCGCGCGTGCGCTCGTTGGCACGATTGAAGATGGTGACCGACGAGCTGCGCCTGCGCGCGCTCACCTCTAAGGAAATCGGTATCGAAAGCCCGGAGCGGGAAGCGGTGGCGGAAACCGGCCGCAATGGCCGCATCCTGATCGTCGACGACCGGGCGAGCTCCTACGAACGCATGGTCTCAACGCTCGCCGCCGAGCACAAGGTGGAGGTCGAGACCAATCCGGCCGAGGCGCTATTCCACGCCGCCGAGGGCAATTACGAATTGCTCATCGTCTCGCTCGGCTTGAAGGAATTCGACGGCCTGCGGCTGTGCAGCCAGGTGCGCTCGCTCGACCGCACCCGCAATTTGCCGCTCCTGGCGGTGGCCGAAGCCGACAACAATACGCGGCTGGTGCGCGGACTGGAAATCGGCGTCAACGACTACCTGATCCGCCCGATCGACAAGAACGAGATGCTGGCGCGCGTGCGCACGCAGATCAAGAAGAAGCGCTACACCGAGCGGCTGCGCGACAACGTGCAGATGTCGATCGAAATGGCGATCACCGACGGCCTCACCGGCCTGTTCAACCGCCGCTACATGGAGACGCATCTGGCGACGCTGGTCGAGCAGGCGGCCGCACGCGGCAAGCCGATCGCCTTGCTGGTGGTCGACATCGACTATTTCAAGGCGGTCAACGACAGCCACGGCCACGACGCCGGCGACGACGTGCTACGCGAATTCGCGCTGCGCATCCGCAAGGCGATCCGCAATATCGATCTCGCCTGCCGCTACGGCGGCGAGGAATTCGTCATCGTCATGCCGGAAACCGACATGGCGGTGGCGACCATGGTGGCCGAGCGGCTGCGCCGCCGCATCGCCGGCGAGCCTTTCGCCATCCAGCAGGGTGCGCGCAATCTCGACATCACCATTTCGATCGGCATCGCCGCGCTCGGCGGCGAAAACGACAATGCCGCGGCCATCCTCAAGCGCGCCGACACCGCGCTCTATCGCGCCAAGCGCGACGGCCGCAACCGGGTCGTGCCGGACGCCGCCTAGATATTTCGCCGCTAATTCAAAGCCGTAAGCCGGCAATTTGGCCGCCGCACCCGCTTGGTCTAACCTCGCGAGCGACGGGCTGATTCCGGCGCGCTGGCGCCCGAACAGCCAATGCAATGCCCTGCGGAGTGCTCAGGTCCGCCGCATCTCCTGGGTTCTGCGGGGTTCGGCCGGCCTGGAAGCGGTGAGAGAGGCCTCCTCAAGACGCCGCTTCCGGCCGGCCACCAATTCGACCGGCGCGGCGTCGGCGGCCTACGGCCGAACGATGGTCCAGCCCTTTTCAGCAAGCTCTATCAGCGTGACAACGCCGGCGGGAACGCGGCTGGCATTGTCGACCAGCGGCGGCTCCTTACCTTCGTGGCGGGTCATGGCGGTGAGCGTGTTCTCGCAGGCCAGGAACGACACGTTGGGCATGCCCTGCTTGAAGGCCTTCAGCCGGTCGAGCACCGGCGACTTGTCGGTGCGCAACATGTTGAGGCCGGCATTGAAGGCGACGATCTGGATTTCGACTTCGTCGCCCTTGTCGGAATAATATTTCGACACATTGGCGGCGACGTTGAGCACGGCATTCATCTTGGCCGGATCGGCGTCGCTGATCTGCAAAGCGAGCCGATGTTTTTCCATCGCGCCCGCCGAGGCGAACGCCAGCGGCACGAACAGCAGCGCAGCGAACAGCGTGCGCAGCATGGCGCTCACTTGATCTTGGATTCCTTGTACTCGACGTGCTTCTTGGCGATCGGATCGTATTTTTTCTTCGCCAGCTTGTCGGTCTGCGTGCGCGAATTCTTCTTGGTCACGTAGTAGTGGCCGGTGCCCGCGCTTGAGACGAGCTTGATCTTGAGACTGATGGCTTTGGCCATGGCATTACCCTCGAAACGTCATTTGTGGCGGCGGTCGTTGGCGCGGAACCTAGCGTCGGGGCGGCAAAAGTCAAGAAAACCCCGATTTTGCTGCATTTACAGCAGTTCCCGGAAGAACTGCCGTTCGATCATGAAATAAAACGGCACCGGCAGGCTGCGGTCCATGCCGGCGGCGACGCGGGCGGCGAGTTCCTCCAGCACCACCCCGGTGATGGTCGGCATGTCCAAGTGGGTAGCTTCCTCGATCGGTACCCAGGCGAGTTCGATCAGCTCGGAATCGGGCCCGACCACGCCCTCGATTTTGTCGGCGATTGAACTGGCGTCGGCGGTGAAGAAGCGCGTGTCGAAGCGCTTGGGCCGGCGCGGCGGCGTGATGGCGCGGGCGATGAAATGGATCTGCGCCAGATCTGGATGCACCTTCGCCTTGGCAAAGTCGGCCCAGATGTCGCCCGGCGCCGCCGGCGGCTGGTCGCGCTTGGTGCCGAGCAGCAGTCCGGTTTCCTCCGCCATCTCGCGCACGGCGGCAAGCGCCGCCCCGCGCGCAAAATTCTCGTCCGGGTTAGCCACCCGCTCGAGCAGTTTCTTCTGCGTTTCGGCCGGCAATTCGCTCGCCGCCGGCATGACGCGGTCGAGCGCCTCGATGCGCCCACCCGGAAAAACGAATTTTCCCGGCATGAATTTATGGCTGGCGTGGCGGCGGCCGAGCAGCACTTTGGGCTTTTCGCCGGAACGGTCTATCAGCATCAGCGTCGCGGCGTCACGCGGCTCGCTGTCGGGGAACGACTGGTCGCGCTCCACCTTGGTCATGCGCTCGGCCCAGATCTTGGCCATATTCTTCGTCAGCGTGTCTTTCGTCATCGTGCCTTCCGTCGGTGGCGGTTTGCTTTGCCGCGCTCGTGCTGACGCGGGACGTGCCGTGCGTGGCGCGGCGGCTTGCCCGCGCGCCCTTGCGATAAAAGCTCAAAACGCAGCGCGCCTGCAACGGGGGCTGCTTCCACCAGCTTGACGGTGACGCGGTCGCCGAGCCGATAGGTCTCGCCCGAGCGCGAGCCGACCATGGCGTGGCCCGTCTCGTCGTGGCGGAAATATTCGTCGCCGATGGTGCGCGCCGGCACGAAGCCGTCGGCGCCGGTCTCGTTGAGTTTCACGAATAGACCGGCGCGGTGCACGCCGGAGACGCGGCCGTCGAAGGTGGCGCCGACGCGGTCGACGAGGAAATACGCGATCAGCCGGTCGTTGGTTTCCCGCTCGGCCAGCATGGCGCGCCGCTCGGCGGCGGAAATCTGCGCGGCGATTTCGGCCAGCGCCTTAATGTCCGTCTGCTCGGGCAGACCGCCGTCGCCCAGCTTGAGCGCGCGGATCAGGCCGCGGTGCACGATCAAATCGGCATAGCGGCGGATCGGCGAGGTGAAATGGGCGTAGCGGCGCAGGTTCAAGCCGAAATGGCCGTAATTCTCCGCCGCGTATTCGGCCTGCGCCTGGGTGCGCAGCACCACTTCGTTGACCAGTTGTTCGGCGTCGCGGCCCTTCACGCGCGCGAGCACGCGGTTGAAGGCGTCCGCCTTGAGCACGCCGCCTTTGGGGAAGGAAATGTCGAGGGTTTGCAAAAATTCGCGCAGCGCGTTGACCCGCTCCATGTCGGGCTCGTCGTGCACGCGATAGATCAGCGGACAGTGCGCCTTTTCCAGCGTCTCGGCGGCCGCCACATTGGCGAGGATCATGAATTCCTCGATCAGCCGGTGCGCCTCCAGCCGCTCGGGCGTCGTTACGCGGTCGACGGTACCGTCGCTTTTGAGCAGGATCTTGCGTTCCGGCAGATCGAGATCGAGCGGCCCGCGTTCGCCGCGCGCGTGCTTGAGCGTCTCGTAGGCCGCGTAGAGCGGGGTAAGCACCGGCCCGACCAGCGCCTCGGTCACCTCGTCGGTGCGCCCGCTAATGGCGAATTGCGCCTGTTGGTAGGACAGTTTGGCGGCCGACTTCATCATGATGCGGTGGAAGGTGTGCGCGCGCTTGCGCCCGTCGGCGCCGATTACCATGCGCACGGCAAGCGCGGCGCGGTCTTCGCGCGGACGCAGCGAGCACAGATCGTTGGAAATGCGTTCCGGCAGCATCGGCACCACGCGGTCGGGGAAATAGACCGAATTGCCGCGTACCAAGGCTTCGCGGTCGAGCGCCGAGCCGGGCGTCACGTAATGGGCGACGTCGGCGATGGCGACGCTGACGATGAAGCCGCCGTGGTTGTTGGCCGCGGTGTCCGGCTCGGCGTGCACGGCGTCGTCGTGATCCTTGGCGTCGGGCGGATCGATGGTGACGAAGGGCACACGCCGCCAGTCCTCGCGCTGGGACAGCGTCGCGGGTTTTGCGGCGTCCGCTTCGGCTTGGGTGTCGGGGCGGAACAGTTGCGGAATGCCGTGGGCGTAGATGGCGATCAGGCTGACAGCGCGTTCGCTCGCCAACGAGCCGAGCCGCTCGACCACGCGCCCGGTCGCCAGCCCTAAGCGCGGCGCGCGCTGCGTCTCGACCGCGACCAGGTCGCCGTCCTGCGCGTCGTGGGTGCTGCCGGCAGGAATGCTGAGTTCCTTGCCGAGCATCTTCTTGTCGACCGGCTCCAGCCTTCCGCCGCCGTGCGGGACTTTTCGGAAAATCCCCAGCACGCGGTGCTTGGGATGGTCGATGATCTTGATGACGCGGCCGCGGTGGCGGATGCCGTTGTCTTCTTCCGTGTCCGCCACGTGCAGCAGCACGCGGTCGCCGAGGCCGGCGGCTTCGCCGGGGCGCGCCTTGCGCGGGGTGTGGATGCGAATCTTGGGCGCGGCTCCATGCGCCGCTTCGTCCCATTCGTCGGGGGTGGCGATGAGATCGCCATCGGCGTCGCGCGCGGTCACGTCGGCGAGCACGGTCGAGGGCAGGGTGCCGGGATGGTGCAGCTTCTTGTGCCGCTTCTCGACCGTACCGTCGTCGGCCATTTCGCGCAGCATGCGCTTGAGTTCGGCGCGCATGGCGTTCTTCAGGCCAAAGGCGCGGGCGATCTCGCGGGTGCCGACCTTGCCTTTGTGGTCGGCAATGAAGGCGAGGATGTCAGCCTTGGAGGGGAGGGAGGGTGTTCGTTTGGTTGGCTTGTTCAAAATAGATTTTCCTGCGCCATCCGCATGATCCCGAAAAGTGTGTAGCGGTTTTCGGATAAGATCATGCGCCAAAAAATTTAGCGCCATAAAATGAATGTAATGATCGAAATCGGGCTTCGCTAGCTACTCGGCGGCGGTCGCCTTGGTGCGGCGTGCCGGCTTGGCGTGCGCGGCGGCCACGGCTGCCTTTTTCGGTTTGGCGGCAGCCGGCTTCTTCGGCTTGGCTGGCGGCGAGGCCGTGGCCTTGCCGGAGGCGTTCTTGCGCCCGGCGGCGCGGCGGCCCTTCGGCGTATTGCCGATCATGGCCGAACGGGCGTCGAGTAGCACCACCGCTTCGTCGAGCGTCACCGAATCCGGCGTCTTGTCGCCAGTCAGCGTGGCGTTGACGCCATTGTGGCTGACATAGGGTCCGTAGCGGCCGTTCTTGACCACGATCGGTCCGCCCTTGTCGGGATGATCGCCCAGCGCCTTGCCGGGATCGGCGCCGAAGCGGCGGCCGCCTTTTTTCGGATTGGCGATCTTGTCGGCGATCAAATGCATGGCGCGGTTGAGGCCGACGGTGAGAACGTCGTCGCCGGCTTCCAGGCTCGCATAGACCTTGCCGTGCTTGACGTAAGGTCCGAAGCGGCCGACGCCGGCCATGATCGGCTCGCCGTCTTCCGGAGATTTGCCGACTTCGCGCGGCAGCGCCAGCAGCGCCAGCGCCTTGTCGAGATCGATGTCCTCAGCCGCGACGCCTTTCGGCAGGCTTGCGCGTTTGGGCTTTTCGGGCTTGGGCGCGTCGGGATCCTTCTTCTCGCCTTTCTTCAGCTTGGGCGCTTTGATCTCTTCGCCCAACTGTAGATAGGTTCCGAAGCGGCCGCCGCGCAAGCTGACTTCCAGATTGGTCACCGGGTCGACGCCGAGCACTTTGGTGGCCTGCATGCCGCCGGCGCCCGGCGTCATCTGCCGGGTGAAGGTGCATTCCGGATAATTCGAACAGCCGATGAAGGCGCCGAAGCGGCCGACTTTAAGCGAGAGCTGACCGTTGCCGCATTGCGGGCATTGCCGCACCGGGCCGCCGTCGGCGCGCGCCGGAAAGATATGCGGCTCGAGCAGATCGTTGAGCGCGTCGAGCACCTGGGTGATGCGCAGTTCCTTGATGTCGTTGACCGCGCCGATGAAGCCGGTCCAGAAATCGCGCAGCACCTTCTTCCAATCGATCTCGTTGTTGGAAACGCGATCGAGCTGCTCTTCGAGCGAGGCGGTGAAATCGTATTCGACGTAGTGCTGGAAAAAGCTTTCCAGGAAGCCGACCACGACGCGGCCTTTGTCTTCCGGGATCAGCCGTTTCTTATCGATGCGCACGTAGCCGCGGTCCTGCAGCACCTGCAGGATCGAGGCGTAGGTCGAGGGCCGGCCGATGCCGAGCTCTTCCATGCGCTTGACCAGAGCTGCTTCGGAGAAACGCGGCGGCGGTTCGGTGAAATGCTGCGCGGCCTCGATCGCCTCTTTGGCGAGCCGTTCGTTTTCCGACATCGCCGGCAGGCGCTTGCGAGTCCTCGTCTTCCGGCGTCTCGTCCTGGCCTTCCTGGTAGAGCGTCAGGAAGCCGTCGAATTTCACCACCTGGCCGGTGGCGCGCAGGTCGATGGTGCGGCTGCCGGACTTGGCGACGATATCGACGGTCGTGCGTTCGAGCTCGGCGGATTCCATCTGGCTCGCCACCGCGCGATTCCAGATCAGCTCGTAAAGGCGCGCCTGATCGCGGTCGACATATTTGGCGACCTGGTCGGGCGTGCGGCTGGCGCTGGTCGGGCGTATCGCTTCGTGCGCTTCCTGCGCGTTCTTCGATTTGTTGTGATATTCGCGCGGGCTCGCCGGCACGTATTCCTTGCCGTAATTCTTGCCCAGCATGGCGCGGATATCGGTAATCGCTTCCGGCGCAAGATCGATGCCGTCGGTGCGCATATAGGTGATGAGACCGGTGGTCTCGCCGTCGATCTCGACGCCTTCGTAGAGACGCTGCGCCAGCCGCATGGCGATGGCCGGCGCGAAAGCCGAGCTTGCGGCTCGCCTCCTGCTGCATGGTCGAGGTGGTGAAAGGCGGCGGCGGATTGCGCCGCGCCGGCTTGGCTTCGACCGCGGCGACGGTGAAGGTCGCGCTTTCGAGCGCGTTTTTCAGGTCAGTCGCCTGCACGCCGGTGCCGATATCCAGACGCTGCAGCTTCTGTCCGTCGGCGCCGACCAGGCGCGCTTCGAAACTATCGCCGCGCGGCGTCGCCAGTTTGGCGACGATCGACCAATATTCCTTGGCGATGAATCTTCTCGATTTCCAGTTCGCGGTCGCAGACCAGGCGCAGCGCCACCGACTGCACGCGGCCGGCCGAGCGCGCGCCCGGCAGCTTGCGCCAGAGCACCGGCGACAGCGTGAAGCCGACCAGATAATCGAGCGCGCGGCGCGCGAGATAGGCATCCACCAGCGCGCCGTCGATGGCGCGCGGATGTTTCATCGCCTCGGTCACCGACTGCTTGGTGATCGCGTTGAAGACGACGCGCTCGACCTTCTGGTTCTTCAGCGCCTTCTTTTCGTTGAGCGCTTCCAGCACGTGCCAGGAAATCGCCTCGCCCTCGCGGTCGGGGTCGGTCGCCAGAATGAGGGTATCGGCCCCTTTAAGGGCATGGGCGATATCGTTGACCCGCTTCTGCGACTGCGGGTCGACCTCCCAGAGCATCTTGAAATCGTTGTCCGGATCGACCGAGCCGTCCTTGGCCGGCAGGTCGCGGATATGGCCAAAGGAGGCCAAGACCTCGTAGCCGGGCCCTAGGTACTTATTGATCGTCTTCGCCTTGGATGGCGACTCGACAACGACAACTTTCATGAGAATCCAATGGGTTATCCGCCGAAATCAACGCGATCCCGGGCGGAATCGACCGCTATCTTTGGCCGGAACATGGTGAAGGCACCCCTCACTGTCAAATAAGGGTTGCCAGCAAAACCTTTATGAACAGCCAATTCGGGCATGAAAGAGACCGGGTTATCCCCCAGATACAACCTGAAGATGTAATTGTATAAAAAATCAATTTAAAGATTACTATTCGGAGGAGACTGTGTATTTTGCCCTGCGGGACCGGTGCGGCGCGCCGGACCCCGGCAAGGAACACTCATGGCCGACCCGACCGGCACCAGCGAACCCGGCAACCGCACAGTGGTGGCCAATTATGTGGCGACCATGTCGGCCGACCTCGCCACCATGGCGCGGCGGACCGGGCTGGAAACACTCGGCTACCTCTTGGAAATGGTCCGCCTCGAGGCCGAAAACGTCACCCGCCACACGCAGACCGGCGGGCGCTGACTAACGGACCTGCACACCCAGCTTGTCGAGAAACGCCGCGGTCGGGTTGCCGTCCGGCAGCATGCCCATTTTTTTCTGCTCCTCGCGGATATTGTCGCGCAGGTCAAAATCAATGTGCCCTTCGAAATCGAGCACCTTGTGGCCGAGCGCGGCAAGCTTTTTCTGCAATGCGATGCGCGCGTCGCGCGAGATCGGATGATCGTCGGCAGGCCAGGCGGCCTTGATCGGCGGCCCGCCATGCAGGCGGTCGGCGAGATGGCCGACGGCGATCACATAGGCATCCGAGTTATTATATTCCTTGAGCACCGGATAATTCTCCGTGGTCAAGAAAGCCGGCCCCTGCGCGCCGCTCGGAAAAAACAGAATGCCTTGGCCGGACGGCGGGAACGGTTTGCCGTCGGCGCGCTTGACGCCGAGCTTCGCCCAATCCGCGAATGAGCGCGTGGCTCTTCATATAGTCGAAGCCCTTCGGCACGGTGACCTCGAAACCCCAGGGCAGGCCGCGTTTCCAGTGCTCCTTGGCGAGATAATTGGCAGTCGAGCCGAGCACGTCCGGCACATTGGCCCAGATGTCGCTTTTGCCATCGCCGGAGAAATCGATGGCGTAGTCGACCACATTGGTCGGCATGAACTGGGTCTGCCCCATGGCGCCGGCCCATGAGCTGACCATCTTCTCGCGCGGGAACTTGTCGTTCTGCATGATGCGCATGGCGACGAGCAGTTCGTTGCGGAAATAAGGATGCCGGTAGCGCACGTAACCGAGCGTGGCGAGCGAGCGGAACACGTCCCAGCGGTCCTTCTCGGCGCCGTAGTCGGTCTCCATGCCCCACAGCGCGACCAGCACCCAGCGCTCGACGCCGAATTTCTTTTCCACCGCGTCGAAGGTCTTCGCCCATTCCTTGGCCTTGCGCTGGCCGATGGCGATGCGGGAGCGCGAAACGGCGTCGTTGACATAAGCGCCGACCGGCTTGCCGTATTCGGGCTGGCGTTTGGTGGCGGCGATCACGCGCGGATCGGGCGTCACGCCCTTGAGCGCGAGATCGAAAGTGGCGCGCGTAATGCCCTTGGCCTGCGCGTCCGGCCAAAGTGCTGCTTCGAAGGCGGCAAAGGTTTGCTCCTGTGCGCGCGCCGGCATGCAGCCAAGAGCGCGAGGACAAGGCGAGGGCGGCCAGATGGCGGAATTTCATGCGTGGTAACCGGGTGCGCGATTCGTTGTCGCAATCTTATAGCAGCGACACCAATCCGCCGCCGTGCCGCTCCAGCCGGCCGGCGATCTCGAGTTCCAACAGCACCGTGCGCACGATGGCCGGCGTCGTCTGCGACAGCCGCACCAGATCGTCGATCGACACCGGCGTTACCCCGAGCAGGCCGATGATGCGGCTGCGCTCGTCCTCGCCGGGCTCGACGTCGAGCGCGCCTGCCGGCTCGGGCGCCGGCTCCTGCGCCGGCATATCGACGCCGCGGCCGAGGATCGGCTCCAGCACGGCGATCACGTCGGCCGCCTCGGTGACCAGGATGGCGCCCTGCTTGAGCAGGCCGTTGGTGCCCTCGCTGCGCGGATCGAGCGGGGAGCCGGGCACCGCGAACACTTCGCGGCCTTGCTCGCCGGCAAGCCGCGCCGTGATCAGCGAGCCGGAGCGGCGCGCCGCCTCCACGATCACCACGCCGACCGAAAGCCCCGAGATCAGCCGGTTGCGGCGCGGAAAGTCGCGCGCGCGCGGCTCCCAGGCAAGCGGCATTTCCGAAATGGCGGCGCCCTCGGCGAGGATCGCCTCCAACAGGTCGGTATGCTCGGCCGGATAGATGCGGTCGTGGCCGCCGGCGAGCACCGCGATGGTGCCGGTCGCCATGCTCGCGCGGTGCGCGGCGGCGTCGATGCCGCGCGCCAACCCCGATACGATGCCGAAACCCGCCTGACCAAGATCGCGCGCGAGGCTTTGCGCGAATTTGACGCCGGCCGCCGAGGCGTTGCGCGAGCCGACAATGGCGACCAGCGGCCGCGTCAACGCGGCGCACTTGCCGCGCACCGCCAAGAGCGGCGGCGCGTCGTCGATCATCTGCAGGCGCGGCGGATAATCCGGCTCGCCGAGCGCAACGAAGTCGATGCCGCGCGCATGCGCCGCCTTCAATTCGGCCTGCGCGTCCTCGCGCGGACAAATGCGCGAGGGCGCGGAAGCGCCGCCGCGCCGGGCGAGCGCCGGCAGCGCGTCAAGCGCCGCGCGCGCGCCGCCATAATGATTGACCAGGTCGCGGAAGGTGCGCGGGCCGATATTGTCGCTGCGGATCAGTCGCAACCAGTCGAGCCGCTGCTCCTCGCTCAATCGCACGCGCTTACTCAACGCCGCCCCCCGCCGGTTGCGACCTGGAGCATCGCCTACCAGACGGCGTAGGACAACCGCGTTACGAGGCGGCTTTAGCGCCGATCTTGCCTTCGCTTCCCCGCAGCAAGCGGGCGATATTGGCGCGGTGCATGAACCACAACAGCAGGCTCAGCGGCAGAAAGAGCGCGGCGGCGTCCGCCTGGCCCAACAGCCATAGCGCGAGCGGGGTGAGCGCGCTGGCGGTGAGCGAGGCGAGCGAGGAATAGCGGCTCAATGCCGCGACGCTGAGCCAGACGGCGCCGAAGATCAGCGCGCCCGGCCAATAGAGGCCGAGCAGTAGGCCGATATAGACGGCGACGCCTTTGCCGCCTTTGAACTTCAGCCAGAGCGGAAACAAATGCCCGAGAAAGGCGCCGAAACCGGCGATCAACGCCGCCTCCTGCGTCGCAAAATGCGCCGCGATCAGCACCGCGGCGGTGCCTTTGAGCATGTCGAGCAGCAAGGTGGCCGCGGCGAGGCCCTTGCGGCCGGTGCGCAGCACATTGGTGGCGCCGATATTGCCGGAGCCGATGCTGCGCACGTCCGGGGCGCCGGCCGCGCGGGTGAGGATCAGCCCGAACGGAATCGAGCCGAGCAGATAGCCGACCACGAATGCGAGCGCGTCGATCATACGTATTCGTAAACGGTGCGGCCGGCGACAATGGTGCGCACCACGCGGCCGGTCAGCTTGGCTTCATCGAACGGGGTGTTCTTGCATTTCGATTTGAGCTCCGCCGGGTCGAGCACCCAAGGCTGATCGAGATCGACCACGATAATATCGGCCGGCGCGCCGCTTTTTAGCGTGCCGCCGGGCAGGCCCAACAATTCGGCCGGCCGCGTCGAGGTCGCGCGCAAGAAGGTGATCAAATCGAGTTCGCCGGAATGCACCAGCCGCAAACCCGCGACCAGCATGGTCTCGAGCCCGATCGCGCCGGCGGCGGCTTCCGCGAAGGGCAGCCGCTTGGTCTCCACGTCCTGCGGATTATGATCCGACATCACCATGTCGATGAGGCCGCCGGCGAGCGCTTCCGCCAGCAGCTTGCGGTCGTTTTCCGCGCGCAAGGGTGGCGACAGTTTCAGGAAGGTGCGGTAGGGCCCGATGTCGTTCTCGTTGAGCGAAATGTGATTGATCGAGCACGAGGCGGTGACGTCGAGGCCGGCGTCCTTGGCGCGGCGCAGCACCTCGAGCGATTCCGCGCAAGTAATCGAGGCCGCGTGATAGCGCCCGCCCACGAGTGCGACCAGCCGAAGGTCGCGTTCCAGCATCACGGTCTCCGCCGCCTTCGGAATGCCGAGAAGGCCGAGGCGGGCGGCGAATTCGCCCTCGTTCATCACGCCGTCGCCGACCAGGTCCGGATCCTCGGTGTGATGCACGATCAGCGCGTCGAAATCGCCGGCATACGTGAGCGCGCGCCGCATCACTTGGGCATTGGTCACGCTCTTGTCGCCGTCGGTGAAGGCGACCGCGCCGGCCGCCTTCAACAGGCCGATCTCGGTCATTTCGGTGCCGTTGAGGCCCTTGGTGAGTGCCGCCATCGGATGCACGTGCACGATCGCGGTGTCGCGCGCGCGGCGCAGCACGAAATCCACGGTCGCCGGGTCGTCAATGACGGGCGAGGTGTTGGGCTGGCAGATGATGGTGGTGACGCCGCCGGCGGCCGCCGCCTGGCTCGCCGAGGCGAAGGTCTCGCGGTGGCCGCCGCCGGGCTCGCCGACAAAGGCGCGCATATCGATCAGGCCGGGCGCCACCAGCTTGCCGCGGCAGTCGATGACGTCGGTGCCTTCCGGCACGCCGCCGGCGCCGATGCCTTTCTTCGCCTCGCGCACCACGCCGTCGGCGATCAGCAAGTCGCCGACGATGTCGAAGTCGCGCGACGGGTCGACGATGCGGGCGTTGGCGAGCAGGATCGGGCGGCGGTCGGACAACATCATCAGGCGTTCGGCAGGTTACGCGATAGAGCTTCGAGCACGGCCATGCGGATGGCGACGCCCATTTCGACCTGCTCGCGGATCAGCGATTGCGCGCCGTCGGCGACGATGGAGTCGATCTCGACGCCGCGGTTCATCGGCCCCGGATGCATGACCAGCGCGCCGGGCTTGGCGTAAGAGAGCTTCTTCTCGTCGAGCCCCCAGAAGTGGAAATATTCGGAGATCGAGGGCACGAAGGAGCCGTTCATGCGCTCGCGCTGCAGGCGCAGCATCATGACGATGTCGGCGCCGTTCAGTCCCTCGCGCATGTCGCGCGCGACTTCGACGCCGAATTTCTCGATGCCAGGCGGCAACAGCGTCGAGGGCGCCACCACGCGCACGCGCGCACCCATGGCGTTGAGCAGGATGATGTTGGAGCGGGCGACGCGCGAGTGGAGAATGTCGCCGCAGATCGCCACCAAGAGGCCTTCGATGCCGCCCTTGTTGCGGCGGATGGTAAGCGCGTCGAGCAACGCCTGCGTCGGGTGCTCGTGCGAACCGTCGCCGGCATTGATCACCGAGCAGCCTTCGAGCTTGCTCGCCAGCAACTCGACCGCGCCGGAGGACTGGTGGCGCACCACCAGGATGTCGGGGTGCATGGCGTTGAGCGTGATCGCGGTATCGATCAGCGTTTCGCCCTTGCGCATGGACGAAGAGGCGGTCGACATGTTCATCACGTCGGCGCCCAATCGCTTGCCGGCCAGTTCGAACGAGGACTGCGTGCGGGTGGAGACTTCGAAGAACAAGTTGATCTGGGTACGCCCGCGCAAGCTGGTGCGTTTTTTTTCCACCTGGCGATTGAGTTCGACGAATTCCTCGCCGAGGTCGAGCAGGCCGGAAATTTCAGCCCTCGAAAGCCCTTCGATCCCCAACAGATGCCGTTTGTGGAGGACGAACGAGGATTTCGGCGCAATGTTCATTAAAGGCAGGTCTATAGGCGCAAGTTCCCTCCGCGGCAAGGCCCGCAAGGGCTACCGTCCACACGCAGGCGTGAGCCTGGGCAGGCACGACTTACGGAACGTCCGCGTCCCCCGGACGTTAACCCGCTGACGAGACGGCGGAGTCACCCGCCGGAGCGGTTTCATCAAGTGGAACCGGATCGCGGCAATAAGGCCGGATCAAGTACTCCCGAAAATGCAAAGGAGCTTCATCATGCGGACATTCATGAAATACGCGGCGGCGGCGGCGTTCGCTGGCGCGCTTGCGGTTGCGAGCGCGGTGCCGAGCCAGGCGCGTTCTTGGCACCATCACCGGCATAGCGGCGTAGGGGTCGGCGCCGGATTCGTGGCGGGCGCGCTGCTCGGCGCGGCGGTTGTCAACAACGGTTATTACGACGGCCAAGGGTATTATGAGCCGGGTTATGCCTATGGTCCGGACTATGGTGCCTATGCCTACGAGCCGGCGCCGGGCTACGGCGCCTCGCGCAGCTATTATTACGGCCGCACGAATACGCAGAAATGCGGCGGGTCGCCGGCCTCCGTCAACTACGTGCCGTGTAATTAACAATAAATTGCACGAATCGTCATCGATAGCGGCGGGCGAAAGCCCGCCGTTATTTTTTTGCGCTTAAGTTCACCAGCCGGTCGAGCGCGCCTTGCAGGATATAGGCGGCGGCGTGCTGGTCGATCACCGCCGCGCGCTTCTTGCGGCTGACGTCGGCGGCGATCAGCTCGCGCTCGACCGCGGCAGTGGACAGCCGCTCGTCCCAGAGCGCGATCGGCAATTCGGTGAGCTTGGCGAAATTGCGCGCGAAGGCGCGGGTCGATTGCGCGCGCGGGCCTTCCGAGCCGTCCATGTTGACCGGCAGACCAAGCACGAAGCCGACCGCGGCGCGTTCGGCGGCGAGCGCGAGAACGCGGTGGGCATCGGCGGTGAAGGCCTTGCGGGCGACCGTTTCCACGCCGGACGCCAGCCTGCGGTCGGGATCGCTTACGGCCACGCCAATGGTCTTGCTGCCGAGATCGAGCCCGATCAGCGCCCCGCGCGCGGGCAGGGAAGCGGCGACTTCGACGAGGGGCAGGATGAGAGCCATCGGCGCAGCCGTAGCACGCGATGGAAACTCTTGCATCGGGATAAAATCCGATCTCAGATGGCGGCGTCGGCTTTCCGGGGGGATTGCAATGAGCAGCAACAGCAAACGCCAGCGTACCGACATCGACATGCGTGCGTTCGCGAAAAGCGCGGGTGCCGCCATCAAGGCGCCGGCCGGCGGCGTCATCTTCAGCAAGGGCGAGACCGGCGAATGCATGTATATCGTGCAGTCGGGCACGATCGACATGGTGATCGGCGACAAGGTGATCGAGACCATCGGCGCCAATGAAGCGCTCGGCTTCATGTCGATGATCGACGACCAGCCGCGTTCGTCCACCGCGCGGGCGCGCGAGGCCTGCGAACTGTCGCTGATCGATGCGCGCACCTTCCGCTTCATGGTCGACGAGGTGCCCAACTTCGCGACCTACATCATGGCCGTGCTGGCGCGCCGCATCCGCGGCATGAGCAAGGCGATGTGACGCGCGGCGTCATGGCTTGCGGCCCTGTGATTATGGTCCTAAAGGTTGCCTGGCCGCGCTCACACATTATGTGTTGAGCAAAGCGCGGCCCGCGCCGTGCAAATGAGAGGCGTCCCATGCACACCCATACGATCGAGCCCTGGCAGCACAGCCACGTGTTTCTCGGCGCCAAGCACGATGCCCACGAAAAGCGCACCTGGTTCGTAGTCGCGCTCACCGCCGTGATGATGGTAGCGGAGATCGTCGGCGGTAACCTGTTCGGCTCGATGGCGGTGGTGGCGGACGGTTGGCACATGTCGACGCATGCCGGCGCGCTCGGCATCGCCGCCTTCGCCTATCGCTTTGCGCGCAAGCACGCCCGCGACCCGCGCTTTTCCTTCGGCACCGGCAAGCTCGGTGAGTTGGCGGCCTTCGCCAGCGCGGTGTGCCTGGCTTTGATCGCGGCGGCGATCGGCTACGAGGCCGTGATGCGGCTGATGCAGCCTGTCGTCATCCACTTCCAGGAGGCGATCGGGCTCGCCGTGCTCGGCCTCGGCGTCAATCTGGCGAGCGCTTGGCTGCTGTTCGAGCGCGACGACCCGCACGCGCACGACCAGCACCATCATGGACATGGCGCCGACCACCAGCATGTCGACGGCCGCGACAACAATATCCGCGCCGCCTTCGTGCATGTGCTGGCCGACGCGCTGACCTCGGTGCTGGCAATCGTGGCGCTAAGCTGCGGGCTGGCGTTCGGCTGGGTGTGGATGGATGCGCTGATGGCGCTGGTCGGCGTCGCGGTGATCTTGAGCTGGTCGTTCGGGCTGATCCGCTCGACCGGATCGGTGCTGCTCGACATGGTGCCGGACGGAGGTTTGGCCGAGCGCATCCGCGGGCGCATCGAGGTCGATGGCGACCGCTTGAGCGACCTGCATCTGTGGCGGCTCGGGCCCGGCCACACCGGGTTGATCGCGGTCGTGGTTTCCGACCAGCCGCAGGCGCCGTCGGCCTATAAGCACCGGCTCGAGGGCGTTGGCGGCCTTTCGCACATCACCATCGAAGTGCACCGCTGCCCGGACCACGATCGCCAGGCGGCGTGAGGCGCCGCCGCGGCGCGCTAATGCTTTATCAGCGCGTCGGCGAAAGCGGTCAGCCCGGCCTTCACCGTAGGGTCTTTCATGTCGGCGGCGACCTTGAGCGTCGCCTCGCGTAGGGCGGCGGATTGCGCCGGCTCGAGGAACTTGGCTGCGCTCGGACCGGCGGTTGCCAGCACGGCGAGCCGCGCGCGGCGCCAGTCGTCGCTGAGCCCGGCATTGGGGAAGGTGGTGACAAAGCCGTTGAGCGTCTGCGCGCTGCCCGAGCGCACCTGGGCGAGACCGCTCTTGAAATTCGGCTGCTCGAGCTGGGTGCGCGGCGCCGTCGGCAGATAGCCGTTGAGCAACTCCATGATGCCGACTTGGATCCAGACCTGCGCGTCGTAATAGCGGCCGAGCTCGGGCGAAAAGTCGACGGTGTTCTGGTCGATCTTCTTGATGATAGCGTCGGTGACTTGCAGCTTGGCGAGATCGTCGACGCCGGTGCCGGAGAGGATATAGACCAGCCCGACCTTGAGCACCGCCAGGTTCCAGTTGTTGAGGGTGCCGAGGTCCGACATCTTGTAGGTGCGGTAGGACTGCTGCACCTCGTGCACGTCGAACACCGCGTCCATCAGCGCCTTGGCGGCGGGTTCGGTCTGCCGCGGCGGCTTACCGGACAGGTGCGAGCCCTTGGCCAGCACGACGAATTTGTCGGCGGCAAGCGTCACCGCGTCGACCTTGGCCTTGTCGAGCGCCTGCGCGGCGCCGCAGCCGAAGGCGAGGACGAGCAAGAGGGCGGGGACGGACAAGGCGCGGCGCATGCATTTCTCCTGCGGTTGATCGGGTGCTGCTCGACCGGCGGCATCGGGACTATACGCCTGAAACTGGGCCGCGACAGCCGTGACCGCACGGCACGACAGCCTATCGCCGGTTACCGGGAAACGTCGCGCAAGGCCTGCGACAACTGGCTCCTTTTGCCGCCGTTGCAGCGCTTGCCGTCGCATGGGCATAGTCGCGCATGTGCCGAACGCCGTTGCGGCGGGGATTGCAGCCGGGGCCTGGCGTGAGGGGTTTTATGAAATATTCAAACACGATGGCGTTGCGCGTCGCGGCGCCGATCGGCCTTCTTCTGCTGCAGGCAACCGCGGCGTTCGCACAACGGGCGGAGGCGCCACCGACATTCAATGCGGCGCAAATTTCCGGCATCCAACGGGTCGGCCCCAATTACACAATCGAGAATCCGGTGCAGAGCGACGGCCTGTTGCGCGTCTATGTCTTGAAGACACGTTATGGCGACGTGACGGTGCGCGGCGACGCGATGCTGAACATGCGGCTGCACGGCCTGTACGCGCTGGCGTTGCTGGAGCAGGTGAGCAGTTCGGATACTTTTGCCAAGGCGCTGGCGCAAGCCGG
>CAVUBV010000003.1:0-260113 GCA_963739735.1 uncultured Alphaproteobacteria bacterium
GCGATGGCGCTGAGCACGGCGCTGAACGCACGCTTCCGCTCGCGGCGCGAGGATAATTTCGCCGACAAGATGATTTCGGCCATGCGTCGGGGATTCGGCGGCCATGCCGAGGCCAAAGGCAAGCCTTGATGGCTCAGCGCTGGAGCACCGCGATTATTGTCATGGGGGTTTCCGGCGCCGGCAAGAGCACCGTCGGGGGACGGCTGGCGGAGCGGCTCGACCGCGCCTTTATCGAGGGCGACAGCCTGCATCCGCCGCAGAACGTCGAGAAAATGCGACACGGCACTCCGCTCGCCGATGCCGACCGCATTCCATGGCTGAACGCGATCGCCGCGCGCATCGACGCCGCGCGCGCCGCGCACAAGCCCGTAGTCATCACCTGCTCGGCACTCAAGCGCGCCTATCGCGCGCTGCTGAGCGGGGGCCGCGACGACGTCGGCTTCGTCTACTTGAAGGGCAGCAAGGAATTGATTGCCCGCCGGCTCGCCATCCGCCCCGACCATTTCATGCCGCCGCAGCTGCTCGACAGCCAGTTGGCCGCGCTCGAAGAACCGGCGCCCGATGAGTCCGCGATTGCGGTGACAATCGATCCGGCGCCCGAGAAAATCGTCGAAAATATCCTGGCGATGGTCGGCAGCAAAAGACCGGCATAAACTCGTTCGTTTGTCGCTTTAAAAGCTTGCAATATGACCGCCGCTTTCATCCGCCGCCTGACGCTCGCCAATTTCCGCAGCTATCACGCCGCGCAGGTCGAGCTTGGCGAGGCCGGGCCCGTGGTGCTGACCGGGGCGAATGGGGCCGGCAAGACCAATCTGATCGAGGCGATTTCGCTCTTGGCGCCCGGGCGCGGCCTGCGCCGCGCCACCACCGAGGAACTCGCCTTCTCGGAAGGCGACGGCGCCTGGGCGGTATCCGCCGAGATCGAGGGCATGCTGGGGCTCGCAACGCTCGGCACCGGCATCGATCCGCCGGCCGAGGAGGATTCCAGCCCCTCGCGCAAATGCCGCATCGACCGCGAGAGCGTCTCATCGGCTGCGGCTTTCGCCGATCACCTGCGCGTGGTGTGGCTGACGCCGGCCATGGACCCGCTGTTCAACGGTCCGGCCTCCGAGCGCCGTCGCTTCCTCGACCGGCTGGTGCTGGCGGTCGATGCGCAACATTCGAGCCGCGTTTCCGCGCTGGAGCGTTCTTTACGCTCGCGCAACCGCCTGTTGGAGGACGCGCACAGCGATCCCCATTGGCTCGACGCGGTCGAGCACGAAACCGCCGAGGTGGCAGTGGCGGTCGCCGCCGCGCGCGCGGAAACGGTTGGGCGGCTTGCCGGCGCGCTTTCCGCGGCGCGCGATGCAGCGCCCGGATTTCCGCTCGCCGAAATCGCGCTCGACGGCTGGATGGAAAAGCTGTTGCCCGACCACAAGGCGATCGACATCGAGGACCGCTACCGCGCGCTGCTCAAGGACAACCGCGCGCGCGACGCCGCCGCCGGCCGCACGCTCGACGGCCCGCATCTGTCCGATCTCGCGGTGACGCACGCCGGCAAGGGCATTCCGGCGCGCGAGGCCTCGACCGGCGAGCAAAAGGCGCTGCTGATCCGCCTGGTGCTGGCGCATGCCGGGCTGATCAAGCAGATGACCGGTTTTGCGCCGATCCTGCTGCTCGACGAAATCGTCGCCCATCTCGACCCGGCGCGGCGCGCCGCGCTCTATGACGCGCTGGCGAGCCTCGGCGCCCAGGTGTGGATGACCGGCGCCGATCCGGCCGCTTTCGGCGACATTGTCAGCCGCGCGCTGGCTTTCGAAGTGCGCGCCGGCACGATTGCGCCGCGCTGACGGCCGCTAGAGTGCGATCCGTTTAGATTAAATCACTATGCTCCCATAACATTTTGCTTGCGCATGATCTTATCCGAAAACCGGTTCCCACTTTTCGGGATCATGCGCTACGTCTCGCCCAGCAATTCGCGCCGCTGCCGCTCCGAGGCGTCGGAGTAGCGCCGCAACGCGTGCGCCTCGCTGAGCAGGCCGATCACCTGCCGGCTCTCGATTGAATCGACCACGGCCAGCGCTTCGGCTTCGTAGCGGTCGAACGCCGTGATCGCCTCCTGCGCCGTCATTTGCGGCAGCAGCAGGTGATCGGCGTGGTGGACGATTTCGCGCACCGACGCGCTCGCCGGCTGTTCCGGGGCATGCGCTTCCGCCACCATCACCATGCCGGCGTAATGGCCTTCCTCGTCCACCGCGACCGCCTGATTGGTCGAGCCCAAGGGAAAGGCCTCGCGAAAGGCCGAGATCGGCGCCTCCACCGGCGTCGTGCGCACGTCCGAGCGCATCATCTGGCCGACCGTCAGGTCGCGGATCCAGCCGACGTCGGCGGCGCTGCGGATGGTTTCGCCGCGCAGATGGAAGCGCCAGGTGGTGAAGGAATAGCCGAAGAATTCGCGCGTCACCTGCATGGAGACGATCACCGCGATCAGCACCGCCGTGGTGAGCCATAAGTCGCCGGTAGTCTCCAGCGCGATAAAGGTCATGGTCAGCGGCCCGCCGATCACCGCGACCGACAGCGCGCCCATGCCGATGATGGCATAGGCGTCGGCATCGGCATGCAGCGCCGGGTAGATCGCGTTGAGGCCCGACCGCGAAGAGTTGCCCGCCGAGCGCGCCGAGCAGGAGCGACGCAAAAAACAAGCCGCCGCGGAAGCCGCTGCCGAGCGATACCATCGAGGCCAGCGCCTTGAGCAGGAAGATCGTCGCGATCATCGCCAGCGGTAATTTGAAAATGCCGGTCAAATGCAGCGCGCCATGGCCGGACGACATCACCTGCGGCGACACCATGGCCAGGAGGCCGACCACCATGCCGCCGATCAACGGGCGCAGCGCCGGGCGCACGCGCAGCCGCGAGAACATCCGCTCGCAGGCGGCCACCCCGCGCATCAAGGCGATGCCGAACATGGCCGCCAGCAGGCCGACGCCGCCGGCAATGACCACGTCGTGCACGGCGAGGCTCGAGACCGCGCCGGTTTCGATGCCGAGCCGGTCGGGCGTGAAAACTTGCGCGGTCAGATAGCCGACCAGCGCCGCCATGCCGACCGGCGCCAGCGACGCGATCGAATAGCTGCCGATGATCAGTTCGAAGCCATAAAAGGCGCCGCCCAAAGGCGCGCCGAAGGCGCCGGCGATGGCCGCGGCGGCGCCGCAGCCGACCAGCACGCGCGTGTCGGAGCGGCGCAGGCGAAAGGCTTGGCCGATCTTGGAGGCGATGCCGCTGGCGAGTTGGGTATAGCCGGCTTCCAGGCCGACCGAGGCGCCGACCCCGCTCGACCACACGGTCTGCGCCGCCACGATCAGGCTGCCGCGCAGCGACATGCGGCCGCCGTGCAGCGCATTGGCTTCGATCGGGTCGACCTCGGTGCCGCGCCGGCGGGTGACGTAAGCCGTGACCAGGCCGAAGGCGAGCCCGCCCAGGCTGGGGGTCAGAAAAGCATAGATCGGGTTGAGCGTGCCGCGGCCGGACAGTCGCTCGCCGGGGTCGAGCCCGAAAAAGGACAGGTGCATGAGGGAAACCGCCTCGCCCATGGCGGCGACCACCAAACCGGCCAGCACCCCGACCAGCAGCGCCAGCACGATGACGCTCGATTCGCGGGCGCGCACGATGGCGCGCAAGCGATGCGGAACTTCGAACGGCGTAGGAAACCAACGCATGGAAAAAGATCGGGTCGGACCGGAGGGCGCGCCCCTGCTTAGAAGCCAAGCCGGCGCGTGAGGCAAGCGGGCCGATGTGAACGCGGCTCATGGCGGTTCCATGACCGACAAAACTTGCGGCTCGGCAAATCGTTGACGCAAAAGCGCGAATCGGGGTCCGGCGCGGGGCCAAAAAAGGGGCTCATTTCAACCCCGCAGGCCTTTAAAAAATCATTTTGAATCAACATATTAACTGCTGTGACTTTACTCTGTACGGCACCCAAATTTCGTGTCACACCAAACGAGCATTCCGACTCATTTTTTCGCCCATTTTGAGGCTCCCGCCGATGGCTGAACCGGCCCGCAATCTCGAATCCGACTACGGCGCAGAATCGATCAAGGTCCTCAAAGGCCTCGACGCCGTGCGCAAGCGCCCGGGCATGTATATCGGCGACACCGACGACGGCTCCGGCCTGCACCACATGATCTACGAGGTGGTCGACAACGCCATCGACGAGGCGCTCGCCGGCCATGCCACCGAAGTGGTGACCGTGCTCAATCCCGACGGCTCGGTGACGGTGAGCGACAACGGCCGCGGCATCCCGACCGGCATCCACAAGGGCGAGGGCATCTCGGCGGCCGAAGTCATCATGACCCAGCTGCATGCCGGCGGAAAATTCGACCAGAATTCCTACAAGGTGTCCGGCGGCCTGCACGGCGTCGGCGTCTCGGTGGTCAACGCGCTGTCGAGCTGGCTCAAGCTCAAAATCTGGCGCGACGGCAAGGAACATTTCATGGAATTCGCCGACGGCGTCGCGGTGGCGCCGCTGAAAGTGGTCGGCGACAGCAACGGCAAGCGCGGAACGGAAGTGACGTTCTTCCCGAGCCCTAAGACCTTCACCATGGTGGAGTTCGACTTCGCCACCATCGAGCATCGCCTGCGCGAACTGGCCTTCCTCAATTCCGGCGTCAACATCGTGCTGTCCGACATGCGCCACGCGGTCGAGAAGCGCGAGGAGATGAAATACGAAGGCGGCGTCGAGGAGTTCGTGAAATTTCTCGACCGCAACAAGACGCCGCTGATCCCCAAGCCGATCATGATCAAGGCCGAGCGCGAAGGCATCACGGTGGAAGCGGCGCTGTGGTGGAACGACGGCTATCACGAGAGCGTGCTCTGCTTCACCAACAACATCCCGCAGCGCGACGGCGGCACGCATTTGGCCGGCTTCCGCGGCGCGCTCACCCGTCAGGTCACGCAATACGCCGAGACGCTGGGCACCACGCGCAAGGAAAAAGTGGCGCTCACCGGTGACGACTGCCGCGAGGGCTTGACCTCGGTGCTCTCGGTCAAGGTGCCGGACCCGAAATTCTCTTCGCAGACCAAGGACAAACTGGTGTCCTCGGAAGTCCGTCCCGTGGTCGAGAACGTGATCAACCAGGCTTTGCAGGACTGGTTCGAAATTCACCCGGCGGAAGCCAAGGTCATCGTCGGCAAGGTGGTGGAAGCCGCCGCCGCGCGCGAAGCCGCGCGCAAGGCGCGCGACCTGACGCGGCGCAAGGGCGCGCTCGACATCTCGTCATTGCCGGGCAAGCTCGCCGACTGCCAGGAGCGCGATCCGGCCAAGTCGGAACTGTTCATCGTCGAGGGCGACTCGGCCGGCGGCTCCGCCAAGCAGGGCCGCAACCGTGAATTCCAGGCCGTGCTGCCGCTGCGCGGCAAGATCCTCAACGTCGAGCGCGCGCGCTTCGACAAGATGCTGGGCAGCGCCGAGATCGGCACGCTGATCACCGCGCTCGGCACCGGCATCGGGCGCGACGAGTTCAATCCCGACAAGCTGCGCTACCACAAGATCATCATCATGACCGACGCCGACGTCGACGGCAGCCATATCCGCACGCTGCTGCTCACGTTCTTCTTCCGGCAGATGGAAGAGCTGATCAAGCGCGGCCACATCTACATCGCGCAGCCGCCGCTCTACAAAGTCAACCGCGGCAAGTCCGAGCAATATCTCAAGGACGAGCGCGCGCTGGAGGATTATCTGATCGCGACCGGCCTGGAGGATTCGGTGCTGCGGCTCGCCTCCGGCGAGGAACGCGGCGGCGAGGATTTGCGCACGCTGGTCGAGGACGCGCGGCAAATCCGCAACATCCTGACCGGCCTGCACAGCCGCTATAACCGCAAGGTGATCGAGCAGGCGGCGATCCTCGGCGTGCTCCATCCCGACATTGTCGGCGATCCGCAGAAGGCGCGCGCGGCGGCGCCCTACATCGTGGCGCGGCTCGACGCGCTGGCGGAGGAAACCGAGCGCGGCTGGCAAGGCGAATTCAGCGACGACACGGGCTTCACATTTCTCGCGCACGGTGCGCGGCGTCAAGGAAGTCGCGGTCATCGATCAGGCGCTGCTCGGCTCGGCCGACGCGCGCAAGCTCGACGAATTCGCGCCGACGCTGCAGGCGGCGTTTCCGCGCCCGCTGCCGCCGGCCATGCTGCGGCGCAAGGACGAGACCACGCCGATCTTCGGGCCGGTCGGCCTGTTCGAGGCGATCACCGGCGCCGGCCGCAAGGGCATCACCATGCAGCGCTACAAAGGGCTGGGCGAGATGAACCCCGAGCAATTGTGGGAGACCACGCTCGACGTCAATGCGCGCTCGCTGTTGCAGGTGCGCATCAAGGAAGTGGACGAGGCCAATGTGCTGTTCGACCAGCTGATGGGCGACCTGGTCGAGCCGCGCCGGCAGTTCATCCAGGACAACGCGCTGTCAGCGCGAGCGTGGACGTCGTAGCGTTCACGACATCAACTTGGCGCCGAGGAAGAGCCCGAGCGCCAGCGCGCCGACGAACAGAAACAGGAAAATGCCGAACAGCCACTGCGCGATGGTGGCGGAGGCCGCTTCCACGTCGGTGAAGCCGAAGATACCGGCGACAATCGCGATCAGCAGAAAAATAAAGGCCCATCTCAGCATCGGCGGCTCCCGCGTTCGGTTTCGCCAAGCTTAAATAGTTAGCCCGGCGCGCGGTTCCAGGGCGGCGTCACCGGCGCCGGCGACAGCGAACGCGGATCGCGCGGGCCCCAGCGGCCGGCATCGACGCGCTCGAGGAAATCGCCGACCAGCCGGTTGAACAAATCGGGTTCCTCCAGGTTCACCATGTGGCCGGTCTTCGGCAGCATGACCAGGCCGGAGGCGGCGATCGCCGATTTCAGAAACAGGCTCGGCTCGATGCAGCGGTCGTCCTCGTCGCCGACCACGATCAGCGTCGGCGTCGTCAACTTGCCGATCGCATCCGCGAAATCGTAGAGCGAGGGCCGCATCCCTTGAAACCCGCGCGAGGTGTGCGCCGAGCCCTGCGCGTCGTGCTCGGCCAGATGCTTGGTGAATTCGGCAAAGCCGCGCGCGTCCTTGATGGCGAAGGGCACGCGCGCCGGCCCGTTGCCGTAGGTGGCGGCGACCGCGGCCGAGCCTTCGCGCTCGAAAACGTCGCCAAGGTCGCGCGAATTCTTGTGGAACGCGTCGGTGTACCAGCGCTCGCTGCCCGAGCCGGTGCCGGCGAGCGTCAGCGAGCGCACGCGGCCGGGATGATTGAGCGCGACTTGTAGCGCGGTGTAGCCGCCCATCGACAGGCCGACGATATGCGCCTTGTCGATCTTGAGATGATCGAGCACGGCGACCGCGTCGCGCATCACGTGCATGTAGCTGTAGGCGTCGGGCGAGGCCGGAACGTCGGACGGCGTATAGCCGCGTGCGGCATAGGCGATGGCGCGGTAGCGCTTGCCGAATTCGCGCAACTGCGCCTCCCAGCTGCGGTGGTCGCCGGCGAATTCATGCACGAACAGGACGGCTGCGCCCTGCCCGACCTCCTCGTAATGGAGCCGCACATGATCGCTGCTGGTCGCGTAAGGCATGGCCACCGGTCCTTTGCAAAGGCCGGCACTCTATCCGGGAATCGCGCCCGCCCGAAAGCCGCCACCAAAACGAAACGGCCGGCGTTGCGCCGGCCGCGAAATCGAGTTCATCGCAGGAAGGTCAGCTTGGATGGCGCGCCGCCCAGCCCAGATCCATGCGGCGTTTCCAGGCGGTCTGCCGCAGGCCCATCAGCCGGCGCGCACTGGTGCGGGCGTCGGCGCGGCTTGCCGCCGCGCAGGTGCGGAATTCGAGATCGGCCGACGCGCGGCACCAGCGGCGGCTTGCGGAACAAACGAGCGAACGGACTCATGCCGCCGTGGATTTTCAACTCGGCGATCGTGTGCGCCACGTTGCCGCTGTGGCCGAAGGCTATCAACCGCCCGCTCATGGTGTGGCGGACCTCATAGACCCCGGGGCCGACCGGCGCTTCAACGGCATCGCCGCTTTTCACGTCGGGAAATCGTTTCCAAGTGCTCCAGGTCTGTGCCATTCCGTAAACCTCAGACTTGCCTTTAGGATAGCGCGTGCCGTGAACGCGACAACTACTCTTTGGTTCCGCGCGGTCAACGGTCCCTGTTGATAATTCACGCACGCCTCGCGTAAAACCGGCGTAAGCGCATAACACATAAGTGAAATTGCATCTATCGGCGCGCGGCCTCAATGGCCGGGCAGCACCAGCACGGTCGGCTTTGCCGGCAGGCTGGTTTTCGACACCACGGTGGAAGGGACCTCGGCGATCTGCACCTCCCATTCCTGCCGCACCCGCGCCAGGAAGCGGTCGAGCGTATAGGCGCTGAAATAATGCATCGGGATCATCAGCGGCGCCTTCAGCGCGTGCAGCACCTCGACCATGCCGTCGAGGTCGAGCGTCATGTTGCCGTCGACCGGCACCATCACCACGTCGACGCGGCCGATCTCGTTGAGCTGGGCTTGCGTCAGCGTGTGGTGCAGATGGCCGAGATGGGCGATGCATAGATTGGCGATCTCGAAGATGAAGATCGAATTGCCGTGCCGCTCGGTGCCGCCGTCCCAGCGCCTTATATTGGTCGGCACGTTGCGCACGCGCACGTCCTTGTAGGTCATGTCGATGCGCGCCGGCTTTTCATCCGCCGCCCAGCCGCGCAGCACGTGCTTGATCGCCGGGTCGGGATGCTCGGTGTAGTGCGTCGTGTGCGCGTGGTTCATGGTCACGATGTCGGGCAAAATCGGCGGCTGCACATAGTCGTTGTAGTCGGTGGCGATGCGCACCAGTTGCGGGCTCTCGATCAGGAATGTGGAATGGCCGACATAGGTGATGCGCACCTGGTCGTGCTCGAGCGCGGCCAGCCGCAGCGCGACCGGTTGCGCGAAGGGCGGGCGCGCCGCCACCAGGCCCGGACAATTCGCGGTCATTTCCGGCTTGCGCCGCCGGCGGCGCCGCGCCTTGGGCCGAGGCTTCAGCGGCCGCGAATAGAACGCTCAATGCAGCCGCAAGGATTTTCAGAAAAGCGCCGCGCATAGCCATCACCCGCACTCGCTCCGGCAGCTTGAATCTGACACGGTTTTCGGGGCCGGCTACTAGCTCACAGCACAAATGAAAAACGGCGCCCGAAGGCGCCGCTTTCCGTTCCCCATCGCAAATAAGCTTAGAAATCCTCGAAAAAGCGGCGGTCGCGCATCGATACGATGATGCCCTTCGGCGTCAGCACCACCCAGCGGCCGTCCTGCCGCTTGATCGACTGCACCGGCCCGAGGCCGGGCAGAGGCGCGCCGAGCTGGACTTCATAGATATCGCCGCGATTTTCCACGTAAACGTAACCGCCGCGCGTGTCGCGGATGCTCCAGCCGGAAATGACCGGCGGGCGGCGTTTCCGCCGCGGCGATGCGCGGGCGCGGCGACGGCAGCGGCGGCGAAGCGATCGCCGGCGTCGTTTGCGGCGGCGAAATGGAGCCGGTGACGTCGGCGGCCGCTTGTTGTAGCCGTTCGGAAATCTTGGCGAATTGCGTGTGCGCCGATTTGTTGGCCTGCTCGAGGCTCGTCCGCAAGGTGGTGATTTCCTTGCCGAGCCGGGCGATCGACTGCTGCATCGCCTTGTTCTGTTCGATGGCCGCGACGTCGGGCTTGGCTTGCGTGGACCATCCGCCGCTGGTCCAGGCGCCGATAATGGTGCCGAGCGCGGCGGCGAAGGTCACCGAGGCGGCGAGCAGCGCATAGCGCTGATGATGCGGCTGTAGGACGAAGCGCGGCGGGCTCAGCCACGTCGGCGCGCAACGGCTTCGGGCTCGACCGCGGGCGCAACGGCAATCGGTTCGACGGTGGGCGTTTCTATTTTGATCGGTTCGATAGCGGGTGTTTCCGCTTTGATTGGCTCGCTCGTCGGCGCTTCGACGGCGATAGCGGGCGTCTCTCCAGCCGGCGATAGCGGCGGCGATTCGACGTTTGGCAATTCGCTCTTGTCGCTCGTGTCGATCTTGTCGCTTTTGGCCGGCGTAGCCTCGGGCGCGCCATCCGGTCCGGGTGTCGCTTCCATGACGGGTCCTCGCAATTGGTTGTTCACCAATCGCTAACCATGTTTGGTTACCAATTGGTTACCGTTTGCGCGCGACGGCGGCGCCTGCGCCGGCCCCCTCCCCGCTCTAAATCACTGTAATTATTGAAGTTTCAGCGCTAGAGCGGCAGGCCGTTCTCGGCCGCCAGCGCCCGCAGCGATACCGCCGGCCGCGCGCCGATATGCTGGATCACTTCGGCGGCGGCGAGCGCGCCGAGCCGCGCGGCGGTGCGCTGATCCTTGCCGCGCGCCAGCCCGGTCAGGAAGCCGGCGGCAAACAGATCGCCGGCGCCGGTCACGTCAACCACGCGCTCGATCGGCATGGCCTGCACCGCTTCGACTTCCTTGCGGGTGACCACCACGCAGCCTTTCTCGCTGCGCGTTACCACCGCGAGCTTGGCGTCGGCGCGCAGCGCCTTCACCGCGCTGTCGAAGTCGGCGGTTTCGTAAAGGCTGTGCAATTCGTGTTCGTTGGAGAAAACAATATCGACGGTGCCCTTGCGGATCAGCGAGAGGAATTCGGCGCGATAGCGGTCGACGCAAAACGAATCCGACAAAGTGAGCGCCACCCGCCGCCCGGCTTTGTGCGCGACCGCCGCCGCCTTGATGAAGGCTTCCTTGGCCTGCGGCGGATCCCACAAATAGCCTTCGAGATACGTGAGCGCGGCGCTGGCGATCTTCTCTTCGTCGATGTCGGCGGGGGTGAGCTCCTGCGCGGCGCCGAGATAGGTATTCATGGTGCGCTCGCCGTCCGGCGTCACCATGATGTAGCAGCGCGCGGTGGCGGGGCCGTCGTCCGCCGGCTTGCTCTCGAAGGCGACGCGGGCGGCGCGGATGTCATGCGCGAAGGCGCGGCCGAGCTCGTCGTCCTTGACCTTGCCGACAAAGGCGGCGCGGCCGCCGAAGCTCGCCACGCCGACGATGGTATTGGCGGCCGATCCGCCCGAGCTTTCCACCGCCGGCCCCATCGCCTGATAGATTTTCTCGGCGCGCGCCTCGTCGATCAGCGCCATGGCGCCCTTGTGCATGCCCTGCGCGACCAGGAAATCGTCCTCGGCGCGGGCAATCACGTCGACGATGGCGTTGCCGATGCCGATGACGTCGTAGCGGGGAGCGGCCATGGGGTCCTTCGAATGATATCGTTTAAGCGAGACCGGTTTCGCCGCGCACTATAGCGGCGACCGACGGGCTGGCAACGCCGACCGATCGCGCGTGGATGGCGCGTTAGTGAGGAGGTGGAAGCCTTTGCAGCATTTCCAGACTCCACCAGATAAAATATCCGCCGAGCAGGAGGCCAAGCCCTATTTTCACCAGTTGGATGATCAGTTCGTCTTTGCTCATCGAAGTCCCACCCGCCACTCGCCGCCCCGCGAAATTTCCGATTGTCTTGTCATTCTCCTATAACGGAAAGGCACGGCCATTAACATTGCAAACCCCGTGTCGGGGCAAAGCCTTTGTTGCGGCCGCTAAACAGGGGTTGCGCGCCAAACGGCGTCATGCGATGTGGCCCAGCACAATCCCGGAGTGAGGCCATGGCGTTCAAGGAACGCGTATTTTCCGGCGTGCAGCCGACCGGCAATCTGCATCTCGGCAATTATCTCGGCGCGATCACCAAGTTCGTGTCGCTGCAGGACAACTACGACTGCATCTATTGCGTCGTCGACATGCACGCGATCACGGTCTGGCAGGAGCCGAGCGAACTCGCCCATGCCACGCGCGAGGTGACCGCGGCGTTCATCGCCTGCGGCATCGACGCCAAGAAGCAGATCGTCTTCAACCAGAGCCAGGTCGCCGAGCACGCCGAGCTCGCCTGGGTGTTCAATTGCGTCGCCCGCCTCGGCTGGCTCAACCGCATGACCCAGTTCAAGGAGAAGGCCGGCAAGGACCGCGAGAACGTGTCGGTCGGCCTCTACGCCTATCCCAACCTGATGGCCGCCGACATTCTGGTCTACCGCGCGACGCATGTGCCGGTCGGCGAGGACCAGAAGCAGCATCTCGAGCTTTCGCGCGACATCGCGATGAAATTCAACAACGACTATGGTCCGTCGATCAAGTCGCACGGTTATGGCGATGCGTTCTTTCCGTTGCCCGAGCCGATCATTCAGGGGCCGGCGACGCGGGTGATGAGCCTGCGCGACGGCTCGAAGAAAAT
Organism: uncultured Alphaproteobacteria bacterium; assembly: GCA_963739735.1. Taxonomy (GTDB): domain Bacteria; phylum Pseudomonadota; class Alphaproteobacteria; order Rhizobiales; family Xanthobacteraceae; genus Pseudolabrys. The sequence continues at coordinate 12,258 of CAVUBV010000003.1, forward strand.
GTCGAAATCGGATGCTTCCGACCAATCGCGCATCAACCTGACCGACGACGCCGACGCCATCGCACTCAAAATCCGCCGCGCCAAGACCGACCCGCATGCCTTGCCGAGCGAGGAAAAGGGATTGGACGGCCGCCCCGAGGCGGAAAACCTCGTCGGCATCTACGCGGCGCTCGCCGGCACCAGCAAAGCGCAGGTGCTGGGCGAATTCGGCGGCGGACAGTTCTCCAGCTTTAAGGCGGCGCTGGTCGATCTTGCGGTCGCCAAGCTGGGGCCGATCGCCACGGAGATGAAGCGGCTGATGCAGGACCCGGTCTATATCGATTCGGTGCTGGCCGACGGCTCGCGCGCGCGCAGGCGATCGCCGCCGAAACCATGAAGGCGGTCAAGGACATCGTCGGCTTCGTGCGCCGCTGATTTCTCCGCTCGTTCCCGCGAATGGGTTTACAGGCAGAAAACTGCCGATCTGCGAGGTTCACCCTGGATTCCGCTTGCGCGGGAATGAGCGGAATTTGGATCAACGCCAGCCCGCTTGTCCGCGCCGCGCCTGCCGTGCCACCATTCCGGGATGAGCAGCAAGCGCCGCAGCTTCGAGGCCGGGCACAAGCGCAAATATCTGGTCGTCATCGACGACACCGAGGAGTGCGACCGCGCCGTGCATTGGGCGGCCAAGCGCGCCGGCCGCACCAAGTCGCAGCTCGTGATGCTGCGCGTGATCGACACCGGCGAGCAAAGTCAGCAATGGCTGGGCGTCGCCGACATCATGAAGGCCGAGGCGATGGAAGCGGCCAAGCTTGCGCTCAACAAATACGCCGCGATGGCCAAGGAGATCGCCAATATCGTGCCCGACCGGGTGATCCGCGAAGGCGACCCGGCCAAGGAAATCGTCCAGCTGATCGACGAGGATACCGATATCGGCATCCTGGTGCTGGCCGCCGGCACGTCCAAGGAAGGCCCCGGCCCCCTGGTCACCAGCGTGGCCAAGACCGCCGGCACTTTCCCGATTCCGGTGGCCATCGTGCCGGGGCATCTGAGCGACGAGGACATCGACGCCAGTTCTTGAGGTTTTCGCGCTGTTCCGGGCGTTTGCCGCCGGTTGACCTCAGTCAACGCAAACGCCATTTATGCGCTATAGTCGATGCTATCCACGGGCCTTGAACCCGTAAGCGCACGATCCCGAAAAGTGGGAACCGGTTTTCGGAAAAGATCGTGCGCCAGGATAAGGAGCAGCATATGTTCATCCAGACCGAAGTCACGCCCAATCCGGCGACCTTGAAATTCCTGCCCGGGCGCGCCGTGCTCGAATCCGGCACCCTCGACATGCCGAGCAAGGAAGCCGCGGCGCAATCGCCGCTGGCCGCCGCGCTGTTCGAGATCCCGAATGTCGGCGGCGTGTTCTTTGGCGCCGACTTCATCTCCATCACCAAGCGCGACGGCGACTGGCAGCAGATCAAGCCGGCGATCCTCGGCGCCATCATGGAGCACTTCGTCAGCGGCGCGCCGCTGCTGGCGTCGGGGGCCGAGTCCGAGACCGCCGATGCGGACGAGTTCTTCGACGAGAAGGACGCCGAGACGGTCGCCACCATCAAGGATCTGATCGAGACCCGCGTGCGTCCGGCGGTGGCCAGCGACGGCGGCGACATCACCTTCAAGGGCTTCAAGGAAGGCGTCGTGTATCTCACCATGAAGGGCGCCTGCTCGGGCTGCCCGTCCTCGACCGCGACGCTGCAGCACGGCATCCAGAACCTGCTCAAGCATTTCGTGCCCGACGTCACCGAAGTGCGGCCGGTTTAAGCTAGCTGTCATGCCGGGGCGCCGGCCTTGTATGCCCGAAGCCGGCATTCATAACGTGCGCAAGTCGGTGAAGCCGACTTGCGATGGGCATCCAGCTTCGCGGCGCCCTGCGATATGACCGATCGTCTGCGATTACTGGATCACCCGCTGCGCGGGTGATGAACGTCCAACATGCGCGTCCTTGCCATCGATACCGCGCTCGAGGCCTGTTCGGCCGCCGTGCTCGACACCGAGCAGGCGGCGGCGTCCGCGCACGAGTCGCAAGCCATGCTGCGCGGCCATGCCGAAGCGCTGATGCCGATGATCGCGCGCGTGATTGCGCGCGCCGGGCTTGAATTCGCCGCCCTCGACCGCGTCGCGGTGACGACCGGACCCGGCAGTTTCACCGGTCTGCGCGTCGGCATTGCCGCCGCGCGCGGCATCGCGCTCGCCGCCGGCAAACCGGCGGTCGGCCTGTCGACGCTCGCCGCTTTCGCCGCGCCCTTGATCGCCGCCGACGACACGCTGCCGGTGGTCTGCGCCATCGACGCGCGCCACGACCACGTCTATCTGCAGGTGTTCGGGCCGGGCGGGCGCACCGTCGTGACGCCGCGGCTGGCGACTTTGCGCGAAGCGCTGCGCGCGTCGGCCATCGGCGCGCCGCGTCTCATCGGCACCGCGGCGGCGATATTGGCCGCCGCCTGGCCGGCCGGCGAACGCGCGCCGAGCCTGGTCGATGCGCGCCGCGCCCCCGACATCGAATGGGTCGCGCGCCTGGGCGCCGCCGCGCCGGAAACCGGCGCAGCCCCGAAGCCGCTTTACCTGCGCGCGCCCGACGCGCAGCCGCAAAACGCGGCGCAATTGGCAAGACGGTAATGGGTCTGTTCTCCAATTTGTTCGCGCGCGGCGAGCCGGTCTTGTCGGAAGCGGCGAGCCGCGACGCCGCGGCGATTTCCGCCCTGCACGCCGCTTCGTTCGCCCGCGGCTGGAGCGAGCAGGAGGTCGAGGGCCTGCTCACCGACCGCGCCGTCATCGCCCATCGCGCCATGAGCGGAACGGCCAAGACTGGACCGAACTTGGCCGGTTTCATCATGTCGCGGCTGGCGGCGGACGAGGCGGAAATCCTCTCGGTCGCGGTCGCCGGCCCCCGGCGCGGCCGCGGGCTGGCGCGCAAGCTACTCGACCTGCATATGCGCCGCTTGGCGGCGCTCGGCGCGCGCGCGGTGTTCCTGGAGGTCGACGAACACAATGCCCCCGCGATCCGGCTTTACGACCGCGCCGGTTTTCGCGAGATATCGCGCCGCCCCAATTACTATCCGGGCGCCGGGGGCAAGCCTGCCGCGGCCCTGGTGCTGCGCCGCGATCTGGTCTAGCGCATGCGCTAAGGCCGAAAACGCCCGATGGACCATCCCCGCCGCGCTTACTATGCTATGAGGCGGACCTGATGAGACGACGAGAAACACCACCGTGAACACGCCCGAAAAAGCCATATCCGACCGGCGCGACATCGAGGCTTTGTGCGCCGAAAAGGGCATGCGCATGACCGAGCAGCGCCGCACCATCGCGCGCGTGCTGGCCGGCTCCGACGACCACCCCGACGTCGAGGAACTGTACCGGCGCTGCGCCAAGGTCGACGACCGCATCTCCATTTCCACCGTCTACCGCACCGTGCGCCTGTTCGAGGACGCCGGCATCATCGAGCGGCACGATTTCCGTGAAGGCCGCGCGCGCTACGAGACCGCCACCGAATCGCACCACGACCATCTGATCAATCTGCGCAGCGGCGAGGTGATCGAATTCCGCTCCGACGAAATCGATCGTCTGCAGGCGGAGGTCGCGCGCAAGCTCGGTTACAAACTGGTCGATCACCGGCTCGAGCTCTACGCCGTCCCGCTCGACGACGACAAAAAAAATATCCGGGAACGTTGATGGCGCGCGGGCTTACTTGTCGGGGCGTTCTTCTTCACCATGACGCCGCTGCTGATCGCGATGCAGTGGCTGCTGGTCAAGCTGCATTTGCCGGGCTGGGGCACCATCGCCGTCTACTATTACCGCGCGCTGTGCGCTGTCCTGCGCATCCGCATCCGCATCACCGGCGAGCCGGTGCGCGACCGCGCGGTTTTGTTCGTGTCCAATCACGTGTCCTGGGCCGATATCCTGGTGATCGGCGCGATCACGCCGATCGCTTTCGTGTCGAAGAGCGAAGTGGCGCGACTGGCCGGTGGTCGGCACCGCCGCCCGCGCGCAACGCACGGTGTTCGTCGACCGCGCGCGCCGCCATCAGACCGGCGACGCCATCGCCGAGATCGTCAAGCGGCTCGCCTCCGGCACCTCGGTCGTGCTGTTCGCGGAAGGCACCTCGAGCGACGGCAACCGCGTGTTGCCGTTCCGCTCCGCCTTGATCGGCGCGGTGAAGGAGGCAAGCGCGCGCTCCGAACGCGGCATCCTCATCCAGCCGATGTCGATCGCCTATACCGGCCAGCACGGCATTCCCATGGGGCGCCAGCACCGCCCGCTGGTCGCCTGGTACGGCGATCTCGACTTCATGCCGCACATCAAGGAATTCATCGCGCGCGGCGCGATCGACGCGGTGGTCAGCTACGGTGCGCCGATGACGGCCGACGGCAGCGCCGACCGCAAGGCGATGACGCGCACGCTGGAAGGCGAGGTGCGCGCGCTGACCACGGCGACTTTACGCGGGCGCGGCTCCGTGGCGCACGCCGCCACATAGTAAAAGCGTCGTTAAATCAATGGTATAGGCTGCAGGGGACAAACGCCGCCCCGGCAGGTTAGATTGGTCCCCCGGCACACATACGAGCGGCATGAGCAGAACGCGCAAAGTCCACGTCAAGTCCTTCGGCTGCCAGATGAACGTCTACGATTCCAATCGTATGGCGGACACTTTGGCGCCGGCCGGCTTCACGGAAACGGCGCAGATCGCCGACGCCGACCTCGTCATCCTCAACACCTGCAACATCCGCGAAAAGGCGGTCGAAAAGCTCTATTCCGAGATCGGCCGCGTGCGCGAATTCAAGGAAGCCGCTTCCGCGCAAGGCCGCCGCATGCTGATCGCGGTCGCCGGCTGCATGGCGCAAGCCGAGGGTAAGGAAATCGTCCGCCGCGCCGGCAGCGTCGACCTGGTGGTCGGCTCGCAGAATTATCATCTGCTGCCCGGCCTGCTGGCGCGCGTCGAAGCCGGCGAGCGCATCGTCGACACCGAATTCCCCGTCGACGACAAATTCGACGTGTTGGCGGCGCCCGAGCGCGAGGCGATCCGCAAGCGCGGCGTCGCCGCTTTCGTCACCGTGCAGGAAGGCTGCGACAAGTTCTGCACCTTCTGCGTGGTGCCCTATACGCGCGGCGCCGAAGTTTCCCGCCCGATCGACAAGATCGTCGCCGAAGTCGAACGCTTGGCCGAAGCCGGCGTGCGCGAGGTAACGCTGATCGGGCAGAACGTGAACGCCTATCACGGGGCTGGTTCGGACGGGCGGCCGGCGAGCCTCGGCCGCCTGCTGCGCCGATTGGCGCAAGTGCCCGGCATCGCGCGCCTGCGCTATATGACCAGCCATCCGCGCGACATGGACGACGATCTGATCGCCGCGCATGGCGATCTGCCCGCGCTGATGCCTTACGTGCATTTGCCCGTGCAGTCGGGTTCCGACCGCGTGCTGGCGGCGATGAACCGCCGGCATACGCGTCAAGGATTATCTCGACGTGATCGCGAAGCCTGCGTGCCGCCGCGCCGATCTTGCCTTCACGTCCGATTTCATCGTCGGCTTTCCCCGGCGAAACCGAAGCGGATTTCCGCGAGACGCTCACGCTGGTGGACGAAGTCGGCTACGCCACCGCCTATACCTTCGTCTATTCGGCCGCGTCCCGGCACGCCCGCCGCCGAGATGGAAAACCAAGTCGCCGAGGCGGAAAAATCCGAACGCCTGCAACGCCTGCAGGCCGCTGATCACCCGCCGCTGGCGCGGCCTTCAAGGCGCAATTCGCCGGCCAAACAGTCGAAGTCTTGCTGGAAAAGCCCGGCAAATTGCCTGGGCAACTGGTCGGCCGAACCCCATATCTACAGGCAGTGCAGGTCATGGCGCGGCGCGCAATGATCGGTTCGCTGTGGTCACGTCGGCGGTCACCGAGAGTCGGCAGCAACACCATTTTCGGCGAACTTGCGCGGACAGCGTCCGCGCGCCCAGTTCTCGCCACAGCAGGAGCTTAAGGAAACGCCTTGCGCACACCGGATCCGCCGATCCCGCCCGCCGCAGCTTCCGAGGAAACTGCCACCACGCAGATCGTGCTCGCCTTCGAGGACAACCGGCTGGCGTCCGTCCTGTTCGGCCAATACGGACAAAACCTGGCGCTGATCGAGCGCCGCCTCGGCGTGGTCACCGAGCAGCGCGGCAATCACGTCACCATCGACGGCTCGCGCGGCGGCTGCGAGCAGGCGCGCCGCGTGCTGGAGGGGCTGTACGAAAACCTGAAGCGCGGTCATGAACTGGCGCAAGGCGACGTCGAGGGCGCCATCCGCCAGGCAATCGCGCAAGGCTCGCTGTTCGACTACGACCCGGCGAGCGCGCGCCCGGCTTTCGAGGAAATAAATTTGAGCAAGCGACCCGGTGCGCGCGCGCACCGCGGCGCAAGACGCCTATATCCGCGCCTTCAAGCGGCACGGCCTGGTGTTCGGCACCGGCCCCGCCGGCACCGGCAAAACCTGGCTTGCGGTCGCGCAGGCGATCCTGATGTTCGAGCGCAAGGAAGTCGACCGCATCATCCTGTCGCGGCCGGCGGTGGAAGCCGGCGAGCGGCTGGGGTTCCTGCCCGGCGACATGCGCGAGAAGGTCGATCCGTATCTGCGCCCGGTTTACGACGCGCTCTACGACCTGATGGACGCGCGCATCGTCGAGCGCGCGCTGCAGGCCGGCGAAATCGAGATCGCGCCATTGGCGTTCATGCGCGGGCGCACGTTGTCGAACGCCTGCGTCATTCTCGACGAGGCGCAGAACACGACCGCCATGCAGATGAAGATGTTCCTCACCCGGCTGGGCGAGAACAGCCGCATGATCGTCACCGGCGATCCGAGCCAGGTCGACCTGCCGAGCGGGCAGACCTCGGGCCTGGCCGAAGCGGTGCGCCTGCTCGAGGGCGTCGAAGGCGTCGGCCACGTCGCCTTCACGCATGAGGACGTGATCCGCCACGAGCTGGTCGCCCGCATCGTGGAAGCCTACGACCGCAAGGCCGCGCGCGAGGGCAAGAAATGACGCCGGCGCCGGGCCGGCGCGCCGCCGCGCCGGAAATCGACATCCAGGTTACGTCGCCGTTGTGGGACGCGCAGCCTTCGGCCGCGGCCGCCGTGCGCGACGCCATCGCCGCGGCGGCGGCGCAGGTCGCGCTCGGCGGCGAGGTGAGCGTCGTGCTCACCGACGATGCCGCGATGCAACAGCTCAACCGCGACTGGCGCGGCATCGACAAGCCGACCAATGTCTTGTCGTTTCCGGCCGCCAAAACCGGCGCCGCGCCGTTTCTCGGCGATATCGTCATCGCCTATGAAACGCTGGCCCGCGAATGCGCCGAGGAGAACCGGGTCTTTCTGCACCATCTCGCCCATCTCACGGTGCATGGTTTTCTCCACCTCATCGGCTACGATCACCAGAATGATTCTGACGCCGCCGCGATGGAAGGGCTCGAAAGCACGATCATGCGGACCATGACCATGCCCGACCCCTATCTAGCGCGCGGTCCAGGCGATATTTGAACGCCAAGCCTGAAAACCATGCCCGACAGCGATACCCCAAGTTCCAGCCACAACGACGCCGCTCCTTACGAGCCGCGCCACCTGCCGGTGCCGGTGAACCCGCCGCAAGACGGCGGCGAAAGCTGGTTCACGCGCGTGTTCCGCGCGCTGTTCGGCTGGAAACCGAATTCGCGCGCCGACTTCAAGGACGTGCTCGACGCCATGCAGCCCGGCGAATCCGGCTTCTCGCCGGAAGAAAGCCGGATGCTCAAGAACATCCTCGGCCTGCGCGAGCGCCGCGTCGGCGACGTGATGATCCCGCGCGCCGACATCATCGCCGTGCAGCAGGACATCAAGCTCGGCGACCTGGTGCGCACGTTCGAGGGCGCCGCGCATTCGCGGCTGGTGGTCTACAACGACACGCTCGACGACCCGATCGGCATGGTGCACATCCGCGACCTGATCGCGTTCATGACCGCGCGCGCGGCGGTCGATCCGGAAAAGAACGCCAAACGCAAGAAGCCGCTGCCGGCAGGCCTCGATCTCAAGGCGATCGATCTCGCCATGCCCCTGTCGGCGACCAAGATCGTGCGCGAGATCCTGTTCGTGCCGCCGTCGTCGCGGGTGATCGACCTGTTGGCGCGCATGCAGGCGACGCGCATCCATCTCGCGCTGGTGGTCGACGAATACGGCGGCAGCGACGGCCTGGTGTCGATCGAGGACATCGTCGAGCAGATCGTCGGCGATATCGCCGACGAGCATGACGAGGACGAGACCCCGCACGTGGTGCGCCAGAGCGACGACAGCTTCATCGCCGACGCGCGCGCCAGTCTGGAGGACGTGGCCGCCAGCATCGGCAACGATTTCGATCCCGGCGAAGTGGCGAAGGAAGTCGATACGCTCGGCGGCTATCTGGTCACGCGCGCCGGCCGCCTGCCGCTGCGTGGGGAAGTCATCACCGGACCGGGGCTGTTCGAGTTCGAAGTGCTCGACGCCGACCCGCGCCGCATCAAGCGCGTGCGCATCACCCGGCTCAAGCAGCGGCGCGAACGGCCGCGCGGCGAGCGCAAGCGCGGCGAGCCGGATGCCGTGCTCGCCGGCACCGCGCCGCCGGTCTTGGCGGTCGACGACGGAGCGGCGACAACGAAAGACGGCGGGCCGTCGCCTGCCGGCGCGCACCGCCCGTGATCATCACCCGCCTCGCTTATGCGGTGGTGCTCGCCTTCGGCTGGCGGCGGGCAATGATCGCCTTCCTCGCCGGCGCCGCCTCGGCGCTGGCGCTTGCCCCGATCAACGCCTGGCCGATTTTGTTCCTGACCTTCCCGGTGCTGGTCTGGCTGGTCGACGGCTCCGCCGCCGGACGCTGGAGCGGCCCGATGACGGCGGCGCTCGCCGGCTGGTGCTTCGGCTTCGGCTACTTCCTCGCCGGGCTTTACTGGATCGGCTACGCGTTCCTGGTCGACGCCAAGACCTTCGGCTGGCTGTTGCCGGTGGCGGTCGCCGGGCTGCCGGCGTATCTCGCGCTCTACACCGCGCTGGGCGCCGCCGCCGCGCGGCTGATCTGGGTGCGCGGGGTGGAACGCGTGCTGGCGCTCGCCGCCATGCTCACCGCCGCGGAATGGCTGCGCGGCCATCTGCTCTCGGCTTTCCCTGGAATACGTTCGGCTATGCGCTGACCGAGCCGCTGGCATTGGGACAAAGCGTCTCGCTCACCGGCATCTGGGGCCTGACGTTCCTCTGCATCGCCATTTGCGCGAGCCCCGCGGTGCTCGCCGACGATGCCGCCGACACGCCGCATCCGCGCCGCGCGCCGATCCTCGGCGTGCTGATCCTGGTAGGCTTCGCGAGCTACGGCGTCGTGCGGCTTTGGCAGCATCCGACGATTTACGTCGCCGGCGTCAAGCTGCGCATCATGCAGCCCAATCTGCAGCAGGACGAGAAATTCAATTACGCCGCCAAGGGCCAGGTGATGGCGCGCTATCTCAGCCTGTCCGACCGCGCCACCGGACCGAACTCGAACGGCGTGCACGACATAACCCATTTGATCTGGCCGGAATCGGCGTTTCCCTTTTTCCTCACGCGCGAGCCGGACGCGCTGGCGCAGATCGCCGCGCTGCTCAAGCCGTCGACCGAATTGATCACCGGCGCGGTGCGCGCCGCGCCCAACGCCAGCGCCGCCAATCCGCGCGCCTATAATTCGGTCTATGCGATCGATCCCGACGGCTCGATCCGCGGCATCTACGACAAGGTGCATCTGGTGCCGTTCGGCGAATATTTGCCGTTGCACCGCGTGCTGGAACGGCTCGGCTTGCGCAATCTCACCAAGCAGGTCGGCGGATTCCAGTCGGGCGACCGCCGCCGCGCCATGGACATTCCCGGCGCGCCGAAAATGCTGCCGCTGATTTGCTATGAGGCGATCTTTCCCGGCGCCGCGGTGCCGCGCGGCGAACGGCCGGGCTGGTTGGTCAACGTGACGAATGACGGCTGGTTCGGAATAAGCTCCGGGCCCTATCAGCATTTCCAGCAGGCGCGCGTGCTGGCGATCGCGGAAGGCTTGCCGCTGGTGCGCGCCGCCAACACCGGAATTTCCGCGGTGGTCGATCCGCTCGGCCGCATTATCGCTTCGCTGCCGCTCGGCGTCGAAAGCGTGCTCGACGCAAAACTGCCGCGCGCGATCGCGCCGACGCCCTATGTGCGCTTCGGTGACACCGCGTTCATTCTATTTCTGGTAGTAAGCTTGATTCTTGTCGCGCGTCGAAGAATACAGCCGTAGATTGAACGGCACTCGGCCCGGAATTGAAAAACGGTACGATGAGGGGCGAAAGCTGCTTCGCGGCGGTATCGGCTTGCCCAGCCGCGCCTGCTTAGCTTAACCGCAGGCATCCAAAAGAGCCTGAAAAATATAGACAATTTTCATTGTTCTTTGACCCTGCGAACCGATCGAGGGGAAATCACGGATTGCATTGACGCCGCCAACCATGACATTACGCTCCACGATAGTCGCATAGGAGACGTTTATGGCTAAGAAGACTCCCAATCCGATCGACAAGCACGTGGGTTCCCGCGTGCGCATGCGTCGGATGATGTTAAGCATGTCGCAGGAGAAGCTTGGGGACGCCCTCGACCTCACCTTCCAGCAAGTACAAAAATACGAAAAAGGTACCAATCGCATCGGCGCCAGCCGGTTGCAGCAGATTTCCAATATTCTGCAAGTACCGGTTTCATTTTTCTTCGAAGGCGCGCCCAACATGCCGGGACATTCCGGTGGCATGAGCGAAGCGCCGTCGCCGGCTTATGTGTCGGATTTCCTCGCCACCTCGGACGGTCTGTCGCTGACCAAGTCATTCATGAAGATCAAGAACAGCAAACTGCGCCGGCGCATCGTCGATTTGGTCGAGCAAATCGCCGGCGAAGACTGACATCAAGCCCGGTCCCATCGCCGCCCAAGACGCTGCCCACCGCTGCCCGCATCTTGACCTCCTCCCCGGCCACTGCAAGAACCACCCCGGATATGACGCGGCCTTGACGGCGCGCCACGGGGAGGAGTTTCAGCGGTGGCTCACACCAATTTTCTGTTCACCAGCGAGTCGGTTTCCGAAGGTCATCCGGACAAGGTCTGCGACCAGATTTCCGACGCGGTGCTCGACGCGTTCCTGCAAAACGACCTCAAACTCGGCATTGCCGACGACAGCCAGGTGAATACGCGGCTCGGCTGCGAAACGCTGGCGACCACCAACAAGATCATCATCGCCGGCGAGGGCCGCGGCCAGGCGCCGTTCTTCCACAAGCACGGCAACAAGGCGGTGGTGAACCGGGAACTGATCACGCAGATCGCCCGCGACGTGGTCAAGGACATCGGTTACGACCAGGACGGCTTTTCCTATTACGGCGCCGATATCGAGGTGCTGCTGCACGGCCAGTCGCCCGACATCGCCATGGGCGTGGACGCCAAGCAGAAGAAAAGCGGCGACGAGGAAGGCGCCGGCGACCAGGGCATGATGTTCGGCTTCGCCTGCACCGAGAGCGAGGTCTACGAGAAGAATTCGTTCATGCCGGCGCCGATCTATTTCGCGCACAAGATCCTTAAAGTGCTCTCCGACAAGCGCCGCTCCGGCCAATTGTTCGACCTGCAGCCCGACGCCAAGAGCCAGGTCACCGTGCGCTACGTCAACGGCAAGCCGGTCGGCTGCACCAAGGTGGTGTTGTCGACGCAGCACAAATCGCACAGCCGCAACGGCAAGAAATATACCCCCGGCATGGTCAAGGAGATGATCGCCGACGCGGTCGAATCGGCGCTGCCGGAGGGCTGGATGCCCAAGCGCCCGTCCGACTTCCTGGTCAACCCGACTGGCAATTTCGTCATCGGCGGTCCGGACGGCGACTGCGGCCTCACCGGCCGCAAGATCATCGTCGACACTTACGGCGGCTACGCCCCGCACGGCGGCGGCGCCTTCTCCGGCAAGGACCCGACCAAGGTCGACCGTTCGGCGGCCTATGCCGCGCGCTATCTCGCCAAGAACGTGGTGGCCGCGGGCGTCGCCGAGCGCTGCACCATCCAGATCGCTTACGCGATCGGCGTCGCCGACCCGATGTCGGTCCTGGTCAATACCCACGGCACCGGCAAGGTGCCGGAGACCAAGCTGGAAAAGGTGTTGCCGGAACTGTTCCCGTTGCGGCCGACCAATATCCGCCGCACCCTCAAGCTCTGCCGGCCGATCTACCGGCGCACCGCGGCCTACGGCCATTTCGGACGCGCGCCCGACAAGGACGGCGGGTTCTCCTGGGAAAATACCGATCTCGCCGACGCCATCAAGCGGGCGGTGAAGTAAGTCTATTCTCCGCTCGTCCCGCGACCCGCCTACGCTCGCGTTGCGAGCTTCGGCGCGCTGGCAGTCCGCCGAAGCGCAGTGCGCGAAGGCGGAAAGCGGGGACCCAGCTTGCTTGCTCTTCAGTTACGGCCCTAGATTCCCGCTGGAGCCTGCCCTCGCGCAGGCGGGGGCGGGAATGAACGGAGTTTGGGTCGGCGCAAGTGGAAAACACTCCGACAGCGCAGCGCGCCTTCTTCGGCCGGCGCAAGGGTCATGCCTTGAAGCCGCGGCAGGCGGCGCTGTTCGACACGGCGCTGCCGCGCCTCAAGCTCGATCTCGGCAAACCCGCCCCCGCCGATTTGCGCGCCTTGTTCGACCAACCGCTCGACGATGTGCGCCTCGAAATCGGCTTCGGCGGCGCCGAGCACCTGATCGCGCAGGCGATCGCGCATCCGCGCAGCGGCTTCATTGCCAGCGACGCTTTTCTCAACGCCATCGCAAAAGTGCTCACCGCCATCGACGCCAACAAACTCGGCAATATCCGGCTGCATTTCGGCGACGCCAGCGAACTGATCGACTGGCTGCCGGCGGGCGCGCTCAGCCGCATCGACCTGCTCTATCCCGATCCGTGGCCGAAACGGCGGCACTGGAAACGCCGCTTCATCCAGGACGAAAGCCTGCAACGGCTGGCACGCATCCTGAAGCCGGGCGGCGAATTGCGTTTTGCCACCGACATTGCCGACTACGCGGCCTATGCGCTCACGCGCGTGCTGCGCTCGGGCGATTTCGTCTGGACGGCGGAGAGCGCCGCCGACTGGCGCAACGCCTGGCCGGATTATTCCGCCACGCGCTACGAAGCCAAGGCCAGGCGCGAGGGCCGCGTGCCAGCCTATTTTATTTTTCGGAAAATATAATTTCGCTCGTCCCCGCGACCCGCCTACGCTCGCGTTGCGAGCTTCGGCGCGCTGGCAGTCCGCCGAAGCGCAGTGCGCGAAGGCGGAAAGCGGGGATCCAGTCTTTGCAGCTTGCGTCGGATTTTCTCGCCCTGGATTCCCGCTCCCTCCTTCGCTGCGCTTCGGAGGGCTGAGGCCTGAGCCCGTCGAAGCCTTGGCGTAGACGGGTGCGCGGGAATGAGCGGGGTGTCGGCTACTCCCCGCTCGCCTGCCGCACCTGCCAGAAGCGCACCACGCGCTGGGCGGTGGGCGACGTCAGCCGTTCGAAATTCTCCCGCGCGGCATTGAGCGTATCGGCCGCGGGCTTAACGCCCGGCCGCGAATTCATGATTTCGCGCACCGTCTTCCAATTGAAGCCGGCCGCGCGCGCCAGGATCAGCACCGGATCGGCGCGCTCGCCGTTCATCAGCCGGTCCACCACTTCGACCGGCACCGCGCTCACCGTGGCGAGCGCCGCGATGGTCTCTTCGTATTGGCCGTTCTTGGCATAGTCGGCGATGTCGGCCTCGGTAAGCTTGCGCTCTTTGTGCAGCGTCTGCACCGCCGCCAGCGCCGCGGTGTAGTTGCGCGGCGCCGCCTTGGTGGCGACTTCGCTCGCCACTTTCGCCAGCACGCGGCGGATTTCGGTGCGGGTGTCGGGCTTGGCCTGCGCCAGCAGCCGCTTCTGCACCACGTCGGTCGCCTTGATCAGCAATTCGCGGAACAGCCGCGGCGGAATGTCGGTGCGCAGCCCGACCTTCTCGGCCAGCACGCCGTCGCGCTCGGCGCGTTTGACGAGAGTCGTGAACGCGTGCTCCGACAGGCGCGCTTGAGGATTGGTGGCGACGCTGCGCGCCACCTCGCCGTCGCCGCGCTGCACCAGCACGTCGGACAGCGTCTCGCTGATGCCGAGACGGGTGGACAGCGCCAAAAGATGCGCCTGGCTCTTGGTCTCGGCGATATATTTGAGATCCGGATCGTCGATGCGCGCCTGCTTGAGCACCGGGCCGGCAACCGCGATATTGTCGTTCTTGGCGAGCTTGACCACGACGCCCGCCGGCGCATTGGGCACCGGCGCGATGCGCCGCGCGAGCTCGGCCAGCGCCTTGACCTCGATTTCCTCGATCAGGCAGCCGATCACGTCGTCGAACAGCGCGACGTGGCTGTCGTTGAAGCGGGGTGCGCCTTCGAGAAAAAGACTGGTGATGCGGTTGAGCGTCTTGGCCCGCTTTTCCGCCGAGCCATGCTGGACGACGTCTTCCAATTCGGGAAGCAGCGAGGCGGGAACGCTCATGACAAAACCTGCACAAACGGCCCTGAGGAAATCCCGCGGACCGTGATTTACCCATATTTAAGGGTAGATTCTGAACGAAGAGTTAGCCGCCAAAAGCGCCTTCACCCTTGCATGACGCCCGGAAATGGCTATATTTCCGGTTGTTAAGACACCCTCATAACCAACCGGGTTTTGAGAGTGGGTCCCCTGGGGCCCGCTCTTTTTTGTTACCAAAATGGCCGTGAACGAGGCACGACAGGCGGTTGCAACCGCCATCCAGGATGAAACACGAACCGCGGCTGATCGTCGAGCCGGGGTTGCCGGCGCGTATCGCGTGCCATCGCCGAGCCGGTGATCGAACAACTCGGCTACCGGCTGGTGCGGGTGAAGGTGTCGGCCGCCGACGGCTGCACCGTGCAGATCATGGCGGAGCGGCCGGACGGTTCCATGGTGGTCGAGGATTGCGAGACGATTTCGCGCGCGTTGTCGCCGGTATTCGACATGGCCGATCCAGTCGACCGCGCCTACCGGCTGGAAGTCTCCTCGCCCGGGATCGACCGGCCGCTGGTGCGCAAATCCGATTTCGACCGTTACGCCGGCCATCTGGTCAAGATCGAGACCGAAATCCCGATCGAGGGGCGCAAGCGCTTCCGCGGCCTGTTGCTCGGCACCGAGGGCGAGGCGCGCGCGCGCCTTCGCGCCAAGATTCGCGAGACCGCGAGACCAAGACTCGGAAGCAGGCGAGGCAGCGGAAATTTTGCTTCCGATAGGAGAGATGAGCGAAGCCAAGCTGGTGCTCACCGACGAACTGGTGACGCAAGCTTTGCGGCGCGAGAAGGCCGCCAAGCGCGAAGCGCGCGCTGCGAAACGAGAAGATCGACGTCGTAGGCATAAGTCCGGCCAGGCCGGGCGTGTCATCAACCAAGGAGACTGAGCTATGGCAGTCAGCGCCAACCGGCTCGAACTGTTGCAAATCGCCGACGCGGTGGCCCGCGAGAAGGCGATCGACCGCGGCATCGTCATCGCCGCCATGGAAGACGCCATCGCCAAGGCGGCGCGCTCGCGCTACGGCGCGGAGACCGACGTGCATGCCGAGATCGAACCGAAGACCGGCGATCTGCGGCTCACCCGCCACATGCTGGTGGTGGAAGCGGTGGAGAACCCGTCCAATCAGATCACGCTGGAAGGCGCCCGCAAGCATCATCCGGCCGCGCAAGTCGGCGACACCATCGCCGACCCGCTGCCGCCGCTGGAATACGGCCGCATCGCCGCGCAATCGGCCAAGCAGGTGATCGTGCAAAAAGTGAGAGAGGCCGAGCGCGACCGGCAATATGCCGAGTACAAGGACCGCATCGGCGAAATCGTCAACGGCGTCGTCAAGCGCGTCGAATACGGCAACGTGGTGGTCGATCTCGGCCGCGGCGAGGCCATCGTGCGGCGCGACGAGATGCTGCCGCGCGAAGTGTTCCGCAACGGCGACCGTATCCGCGCCTATATCTACGACGTGCGGCGCGAGCCGCGCGGACCGCAGATTTTCCTCTCGCGCACGCATCCGCAATTCACCGCCAAGCTGTTCGCGCAGGAAGTGCCGGAAATCTACGACGGCATCGTCGAAGTGAAGGCGGTCGCCCGCGACCCCGGCTCGCGCGCCAAGATCGCGGTGATCTCGCGCAACTCAAGCGTCGATCCGGTCGGCGCCTGCGTCGGCATGCGCGGCTCGCGCGTGCAGGCGGTGGTGAACGAACTGCAGGGCGAGAAGATCGACATCATCCCGTGGTCGCCCGACATCGCCACCTTCGTGGTCAACGCGCTGGCGCCGGCGGAAGTCGCCAAGGTCGTGCTCGACGAGGACAAAGAGCGCATCGAGGTGGTGGTGCCCGATCAGCAATTGTCGCTTGCCATCGGCCGGCGCGGGCAGAACGTGCGTCTAGCCTCGCAGCTCACCGGCTGGGACATCGACATCCTGACCGAGCAGGAAGAGTCGGAACGCCGTCACGCCGAATTCGAAAGCCGCACCAAGATTTTCGTCGAGGCGCTCAATCTCGACGAAGTGGTCGGGCAGTTGCTCGCTTCCGAAGGCTTCGGCTCGATCGAGGAACTGGCGCTGGTGGACGAGAAGGAAATCGCCGGCGATCGAAGGCTTCGACGAAGATACCGCGCGCGAATTGCAGGAGCGCGCCAAGGAATATCTCGACAAGCAGGAAGCCGAGCTTGACGCCAAGCGCGTCGAGCTGGGCGTCGAGGACGCGGTCAAGGAGGTGCCCGGCGTCACCACGGCGATACTCGTCAAGCTCGGCGAGAACGGCGTGAAGACGGTGGAAGACCTCGCCGGCTGCGCCACCGACGACCTCACCGGCTGGACCGAGCGCAAGGACGGCGAAACCAAGCACGAGCCCGGCTTCCTCGACGGCCTCGACGTCTCGCGCGAGGACGCCGAAGCCATGATCATGCAGGCCCGCGTCAAGGCCGGCTGGGTGACGGAAGCCGAGCTCGCTCCGCCGCCCGCGCCGGAAGCCGAAGCGGAAGCCGCCCCGGCGGAAGCCCCGCAAACCTGACGGAGACCGAAAACCAGCGATGCTGGCGATTGAGACCGACAATGAGCTCGACCGCGGAGCGGCCCGTGTCGCTGCCGGGATGCAGCGGCATTGCGCGCTCACGCGCACGCTCAAGCCGGTCGACGAGATGGTCCGCTTCGTCATCGGGCCGGGCAGCGCATACCGTGCCCGACATCAAGCGCAAACTGCCGGGCCGCGGCCTCTGGATCACCGGCACGCGCGCCGCGATCGAACAGGCCGTCAAAACCAACGTGTTCGAGCGTTCGTTCAAGCAGAAGGTGCGGGTCTCAGCCGATCTGGCGGTAACCACCGAGCGCCTGCTGGAGCAAAGCGCGCTCGATGCGCTGGCGATCGCCGGCAAAGCGGGGCAAGTGGCCGGCGGCTTCGCCAAGGTGGAAGCGGCGATTGGCCGCGACGACCTCAAGGCGCTGATCCATGCCGCCGACGCCGCGCCTGACGGAAAGCGCAAGCTGGAGGCCGCCTTAGCAGCGCAAAACGCCCGGAAAACCGGGCCAAATCGCGATGATCGAGACTTTTCAGGGCGCGCAATTGGATTTGGCATTGAACCGCCCAAATGTGGTACATGCAGCCCTGCTTGCCGGCCCCGTGAGCGACACTTTTCTCGCTCGCGCTGCGCGTTTGGAGCGCTTTCGGACCGGAAATTCGCCCGAACTGGTTAGCGCGCATGCGCCGACGGATGGCGCACGAGGACAGAATACGTAATGAGCGAAACGAAGAACCCTGGCGAAAAGAAACTGAGCGTCTCCAAGCTGACGCTGAAACCACGCACGGAAACGGGTGTGGTGCGCCAGAGCTTCAGTCACGGCCGCAGCAAGCAGGTCGTGGTCGAGAAGGTCAAACGCCGTCAGCATCGGAGCTGCGCCCGAGGCCAAGGCCGAGCCGAGCGGCCGGTTGAGACCGCGCGCAAGCCGGCGGCCGGCAGAGCCGCGCCGGCACCTGCTGCCGCGGAAGCGCCCAAGCCATCCGGCGTCGTACTGCGCACGCTGACCGAGGAGGAGCGCGTCGCGCGCGCCCATGCGCTCGCCAATTCGCGCGTGCGCGAAGCCGAAGAGCGCAAGATCGCCGAGGAAGAGGCGCGCCGCCGACAAAGCCGCGAAGTGGTCGACAAGACCGAGCGCGAAGCCGCCGAGGGGCGCAAGCGCGAAGAGGAAGATCGCCGCAAGCACGACGAAGAAACCAAGCGCAAGGCCGGCGAGGTCGCCAAAAAGCGTCTCGGCGAGGATGAAACCAGGAAGCCAGCCGGCCGCATGGCGCTGGAAGCCGAAGAAGACGACGGGCCGCCGAAGTCGCGCCGTCCCGGCGGCGCCGCGCGTCCGGCCACCGCACGTCCCGCAGCGCCGCGTGGCGCGCCCGCCAAAGAGCGCGGCCGTCTCACGCTGGTCACCGCGCTGCGCGCCGACGAAGTGCGCGAGCGTTCGGTCGCATCGTTCCGCCGCCGCACCCAACGGCTCAAGGGCCACGCCTCCAACGAGCCGAAGGAAAAGCTGGTGCGCGAAGTCACCATCCCCGAGGCGATCACGATTTCCGATCTCGCCAACCGCATGGCCGAGCGCGCGGTCGACGTGATCCGCCTGCTCATGCAGCAGGGCCAGATGCTGCAGATCAACGACGTGATCGACGCCGATACCGCGCAGCTGATCGCCGAGGAAATGGGCCACAGCGTGCGCCGCGTGTCGGAAGCCGACGTCGAGGAAGGCCTGTTCGACGTGGCCGACGATGCCGGCCCAGATGGCGCCGCGCGCGCCGGTGGTCACCGTCATGGGCCACGTCGACCACGGCAAGACCTCGCTGCTCGACGCCATCCGCTTCGACCAACGTGGTGGCGGGCGAAGCCGGCGGCATCACCCAACATATCGGCGCCTATCAGGTGACCGCGCCGTCCGGCGCCAAGATCACCTTCATCGACACGCCCGGCCACGCCGCCTTCACGGCCATGCGCGCGCGCGGCGCCAAGGTCACCGACATCGTCGTGCTGGTGGTCGCCGCCGACGACGGCGTCATGCCGCAGACGGTGGAAGCAATCAATCACGCCAAGGCGGCGAAGGTGCCGATCATCGTCGCCATCAACAAGATCGACAAACCCGACTCCAAGCCGGACCGCGTGCGCACCGAACTGCTGCAGCACGAGATCCAGGTGGAATCGCATGGGCGGCGAAGTGGTCGACGTGGAAGTCTCCGCCAAGGAGAAACGCAATATCGACAAGCTGCTGGAAATGATCGGCCTGCAGGCCGAACTCCTCGACCTCAAGTCCAATCCCGACCGCGCCGCCGAAGGCACCGTGATCGAGGCCAAGCTCGACCGCGGCCGTGGGCCGGTGGCGACCGTGCTGATCCAGCGCGGCACGCTGAAGGTCGGCGACCTGGTGGTGGCCGGGGCCGAATGGGGCCGCGTGCGCGCGCTCGTTTCCGACACCGGCGATCCGATCGAGACCGCCGGGCCCTCGACCCCGGTCGAAGTGCTCGGCTTCTCCGGCACGCCCGACGCCGGCGACCGCCTGGCGGTGGTGGAAAACGAAGGCCGCGCCCGCGAAGTCGCCGATTACCGCGCCCGCCAGAAGCGCGAGAAGTCGTCTGCGCGCGCCACCGGCATGCGCGGCTCGCTCGAGCAGATGATGGCGCAGGCCAAGACCTCCGGCCGCAAGGAATTCCCGCTGGTGATCAAGGCCGACGTGCAGGGCTCGCTGGAAGCCGTCATCGGCTCGCTCGACAAGCTCGGCACCGACGAGGTGGCGGCGCGCGTGCTGCATGCCGGCGTCGGCGGCATTTCCGAGAGCGACGTGACACTTGCCGAGGCGTCCGGCGTTCCGATCATCGCCTTCAACGTGCGCGCCAACAAGGAAGCGCGCGAGGCGGCCGAGCGCGCCGGCATCGAAATCCGCTACTACAACATCATCTACGACCTGGTCGACGACGTGAAGAAGGCGATGTCGGGCCTGCTGGCGCCGACGCTGCGCGAGACCATGCTGGGCAACGCGCAGATCCTGGAAATCTTCAAGGTCTCCAAGGTCGGCAACATCGCCGGCTGCCGCGTCACCGACGGCACCGTGGAACGCGGCGCCAATGTGCGGCTGATCCGCGACAACGTCGTGATCCACGAGGGCAAGCTCAGCCAACTCAAACGATTCAAGGATGACGCGCGGGAAGTTTCCGCCGGCATGGAATGCGGCATGGCCTTCGAGAACTACCAGGACATGAAGCAAGGCGACGTGATCGAATGCTACCGGGTGGAGACGATTCAACGCAGCCTGTGAGTCCAAATCTCACGGTTTCGCGCGAAGTCCAGCTCCGCTGTTTCCCCGTCATGACGTGAATGCCCGGCACAAGGCCTGGCATGATAAGAGCCATTGGATTGCAATGACGCGTAAAAAAGGTCACCGCGACAGCGGAACGCCCGGCGGCTCGCAACGCCAGTTGCGCGTCGGCGAATTGGTGCGCCACGCCATGGCCGACATGCTGGCGCGCGGCGACGTGCACGATCCGGTGATCGAGGGCCATCTCATCACCGTGCCGGAAGTGCGCATGACCGCCGACTTGCGGCTGGCGACGATCTACATCATGCCGCTCGCCGGCCGCGACGCCGAAACCGTGCTCGCCGCCTTCGACCGGCACAAGAAATTTCTGCGCGGCGAGATCGCGCACCGCGTCAATCTGAAATTCGCGCCCGATATCCGCTTCCGGGTCGACGAGCGCTTCGCCGAAGCCGAGCGCATCGACAAGCTTTTGCGCTCGCCGGCGGTCAAGCGCGATCTCGACGACGAGGTCGACGATGAGTGAAAACGAGATCGACCACGTCGCGCCGCCAGTGCTCGAAGAATCGCCGCAAGACGCCGGCGCGGCGCGTCCGAAGGGCAAACAATTCAGGCGCGACAAACGCGACGTGCACGGCTGGCTGGTGCTCGACAAGCCGGTCGGCATGACCTCCACCCACGCGGTCAGCGTGGTGAAGCGCCTGTTCTCGGCCAAGCGCGCGGGACACGCCGGCACGCTCGACCCGCTCGCCTCCGGCGCGCTGCCGATCGCGCTCGGCGAAGCGACCAAGACGGTCCCCTTCGTGATGGACGGCCGCAAACTGTACGAATTTACCGTGCGCTGGGGCGAGGAACGCGACACCGACGACGCCGAGGGCCGTGTCATCGCCGCGAGCGAGCAGCGCCCCTCCGCGGAAGCGATCCGCGCCTTGCTGCCGTCCTATATCGGCAGCATCAGCCAGGTGCCGCCGCGTTATTCGGCCATCAAGATCGAGGGCGAGCGCGCCTATGACCTCGCCCGCGACGGCGAAACGGTGGAACTCGAGGCCCGCTTGGTCGAAATCGCCCGGCTGGAGCTGGTCGCCACCCCCGACCCGGATCATGCGGTTTTGCACGCCGAATGCGGCAAGGGCACCTATGTCCGCTCGCTGGCCCGCGACATGGGCCGCGCTTTGGGCTGTTTCGGCCATGTCAGCGCGCTGCGGCGCGTCGCGGTCGGGCTCATTCGGCCCAGAAACCATGATTTTACTGGAAGATTTGGAGGCACTATGCCATAGAGCCGCGGCCGGCGAGGCGAGCCTCGCCGACATTCTCATGCCCGTTGAGACCGCGCTGGACGACATCCCGGCGCTGGCCATCAGCCGGGCGGATGCGGCGAGGCTTGCTAGAGGCCAAGCCGTTTTGTTGCGCGGACGGGACGCTCCCAATTTCCGTGGACCAGTCTATGCGACGGCGTCGGGCCAACTGGTGGCCCTGGCCGAACTGGATCACGGCGAAATAGTCCCCAAGCGCGTATTCAACCTGGCCGGGCTGGTGGGCAGCCGCGGCCTGAAGAAAGGATGACCGATGTCGGTAAGTGCCGGCCGCAAGGCCGAAGTGATCAAGACCTATGCGAAAAAGTCCGGAGATACCGGTTCGCCCGAAGTGCAAGTGGCGATCCTGTCCGAGCGCATCAATAATCTCACCGAGCATTTCAAGACCCACGTCAAGGACAACCATTCCCGCCGTGGCTTGCTCAAAATGGTGAGCCAGCGCCGCACGCTGCTCGATTACCTGCGGCGCAGCAATGAAGCCAGCTACAAGACTTTGATCGAGAAGCTCGGCATCCGCCGATAATTTTGGTACCCGCGTGAGGCGCCGTGCGCGCCCCACGCGTTTAACGTGAAGCGCATGCGCAAGACGCATTCGCTCGATTGACCCGGCGGCGATCCGCGCTGCCGGAGACAAGCAAGAGCCGATAGTGATCGCTCTTGCGACAAGGCAAGGTTCGAAACGCCATGGCAGGATCGCCGGATGCTGTTCGCCTCACCACCGTGACGCGCCGCAGTTTCTCGCCGTCTTGCTCATGGCTTTCGGGACTTGACCGAAAAACCATGAGAGAAAAACGCAATGTTCGATATGCATCGAGTTGAACTCGATTGGGGCGGGCGCAAGCTCACCCTCGAGACCGGCCGGGTCGCGCGCCAAGCCGACGGCGCCGTCATCGCCACCTACGGCGAGACCACCGTGCTCGCCGCCGTCGTGGCGGCCAAGCAGCCGAAGGAAGGCATCGACTTCCTGCCGCTCACCGTCAACTACACCGAAAAATACTACGCGGCGGGACGTATTCCCGGCGGCTTTTTCAAGCGCGAGCGCGGTCCGACCGAGAAAGGACACGCTGACCTCGCGGCTGATCGACCGGCCGATCCGTCCGCTGTTCGCCGACGGCTGGCGCTGCGATACGCAGGTGACCATCACCGTCATGTCGCATGACCAGGAGAACGACCCCGACATCGTCGCCATGGTGGCGGCCTCGGCGGCGCTGACGCTGTCCGGCGCACCCTTCATGGGGCCGATCGGCGGCGCCCGCGTCGGCTTCATCAACAACGAATACGTGCTCAATCCGACGCTCGACGAGATGAAGGAAAGCCAGCTCGATCTCGTCATCGCCGGCACGCAAGACGCCGTGATGATGGTGGAATCGGAAGCCAAGGAGCTGTCCGAGGAAATCATGCTCGGTGCCGTGATGTTCGGCCACCGCCATATCCAGCCGGTGATCGACGCCATCATCAAGCTCGCCGAAAAGGCCGCGAAAGAGCCGCGCGAGCTTGCCGCGACCGACAACAAGGCACTCGAGACGGAAATCCTCGGCATCGCCGAGAAGGATCTGCGCGCCGCCTATTCGATCGTGAAGAAGCAGGATCGCCAGGACGCCGTCGCCGCCGTCAAAAAGAAGGTGATGGAGCATTTCTTCCCGGAAGGCTTTGAACCCAAGCACGACAAGCTGGCGATTGCCGGCGTGTTCAAGGAGCTCGAAGCCAAGATCGTGCGCTGGAACATCCTCGACACCTCAAAGCGCATCGACGGCCGCGACCTCAAGACCGTGCGCCCGATCGTGGCGGAAGTCGGCATATTGCCGCGCACCCACGGCTCGGCGTTGTTCACCCGCGGCGAAACCCAGGCGCTGGTGGTGGCCACGCTCGGCACCGGCGAGGACGAACAGTTCATCGACGCGCTGCAGGGGACGTACAAAGAAACGTTCATGCTGCACTACAACTTCCCGCATTATTCGGTGGGCGAAACCGGCCGCACCGGCGCGCCCGGCCGGCGCGAGATCGGCCACGGCAAGCTCGCCTGGCGGGCGCTGCATCCGATGCTGCCGAGCGCGGAGGAGTTTCCCTACACGATCCGCCTGGTCTCCGAGATCACCGAGTTCGAACGGCTCGTCCTCGATGGCGACCGTGTGCGGCTCCTCGCTGGCGCTGATGGATGCCGGCGTGCCCCTAAAACGGCCGACCGCCGGCATCGCCATGGGCCTCATCCTCGAGGGCAAGCGCTTCGCCGTGCTGTCCGACATCCTCGGCGACGAGGATCATCTCGGCGACATGGACTTCAAGGTGGCCGGCACCGAAGAGGGCGTCACCTCGCTGCAGATGGACATCAAGATCGCCGGCATCACCGAAGAGATCATGCGGGTGGCGCTCGATCAGGCCAAGGGCGGCCGCCTGCACATCCTCGGCGAAATGTCGAAGGCGCTGACCTCGGCGCGCGCGGAACTGGGCGAACACGCTCCGCGCATCGAGATGTTCAAGATCCCGACCGACAAAATCAGGGAAGTGATCGGCACCGGCGGCAAGGTGATCCGCGAGATCGTCGAGAAGACCGGCGCCAAGATCAACATCGAGGACGACGGTTCGGTGAAGGTGGCTTCCGCCAACGGCGATTCGATCACGGCGGCGATCAAGTGGATCAAGTCGATCGCCTCCGATCCGGAGCCCGGCACGATCTACGACGGCACCGTGGTCAAGGTGATGGACTTCGGCGCCTTCGTGAATTTCTTCGGCGCCAAGGACGGCCTCGTCCACATCAGCCAGCTCGCCCCGCACCGCGTCAACAAGGTCACCGACGTGGTCAAGGAAGGCGACAAGGTGAAGGTCAAGCTGCTCGGCATGGACGAGCGCGGCAAAGTGCGCCTGTCCATGAAGGCGGTCGATCAGACGACCGGCGAGGACATCGAGAAAAAGGCAAGCCGGAGGGCGGCGAACCGCAGCAGGCCGCCGGCGGCGGCGCGGCGGAATAAGCCTCGCAGCAAATCAAAACAAAAGGGCGGCCCCAGTGGCCGCCTTTTTTATTGCAGGGTCTTCGTCGCCGTCTTGCCGAGTGCCTCTCTGACGACCTTGCCCAGCGCCGTGAAATCTTTTTTGCGCGGCGAGGTGCGCCGCCAGGCCAGGCCAATCGTGCGCGCCGGCTCGCGGCGCGGCAAAGCGCAACAGCTTCACGCGGGCGTCGCGGCCCTCGGCGTCGATCGCGACCTCCGGCAAGAGCGTTACGCCATAGCCGTTCGCCACCATCTGCATCACGGTGGCAAGCGAAGTGGCGCCCAGGCCCGCCGGCGCATCGCGGCTTGAGCATTGAGTTTGGGCGGCGCAGAACGCCAGCGCCTGGTCGCGCAGGCAATGGCCCTCTTCCAGCAAAATGAGCCGGCTTTGATCGACGTCGGCGACGCCGACTTTGCCGCGCGCCGGCCGCGCATCGTTCGCCGGCACCGCCAGCAGGAAGGCATCGTCGAACAGAGCAAGCGTCTCCACGTCGGCGCCTTCGGCCGGCAGCGCCAGCATCACCGCGTCGAGTTCGCCGCGGCTCAACTCCTCGAGCAGCAGCTTGGTTTGCGTCTCGCGCACTTCCAGCCGCGCTGCGGATATTTCGCCTGCAGCCGCGGCAGCACGCGCGGCAAAACATAAGGCGCCAGCGTCGGAATGATGCCGAGGCGAGAGCCGATCCGCTGAGCAGGTCGCGGTGGCGGGCGAAATCGACCAGGTCGCGGGTGGCGGTGAGAATTTGTTCGGCGCGCTCGGCGACGTCCAGGCCGATATCGGTCAGCGCGATGTCGCCCGGCCGCCGCTCCACCAGCTCGGCGCCGATCTCGCGCTCCAGCTCGCGCACCTGCATGGACAGCGCCGGCTGGGTCACCGCGCAGTCGGCCGCCGCCCGCCCGAAATGCCGATGGCGGGCGAGCGAAGTGAGATAACGCAACTGACGCAAGGTGATCATGGCGATAAGATATACTTATCGATACTACCAATCAATACGATTAGACCTGATGGTGCCGCGACGCCTAAACATCCTGCGGCATCGCGCCTAGATACCCGAAAAGACCCGCCGCACCCGCCAGGGACGAACAGCCGTGGCCAAGAGCACGATCGGAGAGAAACATGGACGCAAAGACTGACAAGAACGCCAGCAATTGTCCCTTCATGCACCACACGACCGTTGGAGTGAGATCCAACCGCGACTGGTGGCCGAACCAGCTGAACCTCAAGATGCTGCACCGGAACTCTCCCCTGTCCGATCCCATGGGCAAGGCGTTCAATTACGCGGAGGCATTCAAGAAGCTCGACCTCAAGGCCCTGAAAAAGGACCTCACCGCGCTGATGACGGACTCGCAGGAATGGTGGCCGGCGGATTTCGGCCACTACGGGCCGCTGTTCATCCGCATGGCATGGCACAGCGCGGGCACCTACCGCATCGGCGACGGCCGCGGCGGCGCCGGCGCCGGCCAGCAGCGCTTCGCGCCGCTCAACAGTTGGCCGGACAACGTGAACCTCGACAAGGCGCGCCGGCTGCTCTGGCCGATCAAGCAGAAATACGGCGACAAGATTTCCTGGGCCGACCTGATGATCCTCGCCGGCAACGTCGCGCTGGAGTCGATGGGCTTCAAGACATTTCGGTTTCGCCGGCGAGGCGCGCCGATGTCTGGGAGCCTGACGAAGACACCTACTGGGGCGCCGAGGACACCTGGCTTGGCGACAAGCGCTACGCGGGTGACCGCAATCTCGAAAATCCCCTCGCCGCCGTGCAGATGGGTCTGATCTACGTGAACCCGGAAGGTCCGAACGGCAACGCCGACCCGCTCGCTGCCGCCAAGGATATCCGCGAGACCTTTGCCCGCATGGCCATGAACGACGAGGAAACCGTCGCGCTGATCGCCGGCGGACATAGCTTTGGCAAGGCCCATGGCGCCGGCGATGCGGCGCTTCTAGGCCCCGAACCCGAGGCCGCCGGCCTCGAACTGCAAGGCCTCGGCTGGAAGAGCAGCTTCGGCAGCGGTATGGGCGATGACACGATGGGCGGCGGCCCGGAAGTCACCTGGACCACGACGCCGACGAAGTGGAGCAACAACTTCTTCGAGAACCTGTTCGGCTACGAATGGGAGCTGGACGAAGAGCCATGCCGGTGCGCAGCAGTGGGTGGCGAAGGATGCCCCGGAATCGGTGCCGTATGCGCAGGACAAGTCCAAGCATCGCAAGCCGACCATGCTGACCACCGACCTCTCGCTGCGCTTCGACCCGATCTACGAAAAGATTTCGCGGCGCTTCTTCGAGAACCCGGATCAGTTTGCCGACGCGTTTGCCCGCGCCTGGTTCAAGCTGGTCCACCGCGACATGGGCCCACGCTCGCGCTATCTCGGCCCGGAGGTTCCCGCGGAAGAACTGCTGTGGCAGGACCCCGTCCCCGCCGTCGATCACAAGCTGATCGATGCGAAGGACATCGCAGCCCTCAAGGCCAAGATCCTCGCATCGGGACTTTCCATCGCCCAACTGGTCTCGACCGCTTGGGCCTCGGCTCGACGTTCCGCGGCTCCGACAAGCGCGGCGGAGCGAACGGGGCGCGCATCCGCCTCAGCCCGCAGAAGGATTGGGAGGTCAACCAGCCCGCCCAATTGGCGAAAGTGCTCGGCGCCCTTGCCGGCATCCAGAAGGAGTTCAACGGCACCGCGTCCGGCGGCAAGAAAGTGTCGCTGGCCGACCTGATCGTTCTCGCCGGCTGCGCCGCCGTCGAGCAGGCGGCGAAGAAGGCCGGCTCCAGCATTGAGGTTCCTTTCGCACCGGGACGCACGGACGCATCGCAGGAGCAGACCGATGTGGACTCTTTCGCCGTGCTCGAGCCCTATCGCGGACGGGTTCCGCAACTACCAGAAGGCCAAATACGCCGTGACGGCGGAGGAGCTGCTGATCGACAAGGCGCAATTGCTGACGCTGACCGCGCCGGAGATGACGGTTCTTATCGGCGGCATGCGCGTCTTGGGTGCGAACCACGGTCAAACCCAGCATGGTGTCTTCACCAAGCGTCCGGAGACGCTGACCAACGACTTCTTCGTCAACCTGCTCGACATGGGCACGACGTGGAAGGCGACTTCGGCCGACGCGGATGTGTTCGAAGGGCACGACCGCAAAACGGGCAAACCGAAGTGGACCGGCACCCGCGTCGATCTGATCTTCGGTTCGAACTCGCAGCTGCGGGCGCTCGCCGAGGTCTATGGCTCCGGCGACGCGCAAGCAGAAGTTCGTGGCCGACTTCGTGGCGGCCTGGACCAAGGTGATGAACGCCGACCGCTTCGACTTGGCCTGAGCTCGGCTGAACGATCGCAAGCGACCGAAAGCATGAAAACGGCCGGGAATGTACCCCGGCCGTTTTATCTGATCGGCCTCATGCTGAGGAGCGTCGCGAAGCGAGCGCGTCTCGAAGCATGAGGCCGCCCCATCCTTCGAGACGGGCGCTACGCGCCGCTCCTCAGGATGAGGCGGAATTACTGCCCGCCGTTCTTGCCCTCGACCTCGCCGTGCGCGGCCTTGAGCGCGTCGGGCTGCGGCATGGAGATGACGTTGTAGCCGCTATCGACGAAATGCACTTCGCCGGTCACGCCGGTCGACAGATCCGACAGCAGATACAAGCCGGCGCCGCCCAATTCCTCCAGCGTGACGCCGCGGCCGAGCGGGGAATATTTCTGCTGGAAGGCGAACATATAGCGCGCATCGGTGATGCCGGCGCCGGCCAGCGTGCGGATCGGTCCGGCCGAGATGGCGTTGACGCGGATTTTCTGGTGGCCGAAATCGACCGCGAGATAGCGCACCGAGGCCTCCAAGCCCGCCTTCGCCACGCCCATCACGTTGTAATTCGGCATGGCGCGCTCGCCGCCGTTATAGGTCAGCGTGACCATCGCGCCGCCGTTCGGCATCAGCGCGGCGGCGCGCTTGGCCGCCTCGGTGAAGGCGTAGCAGGAGATCACCATGGTGCGGATGAAGTTCTCGCGCGTCGTGTCGGCGAAGCGGCCCTTGAGCTCGTCTTTGTTGGAAAAGGCGACGGCGTGCACCAGGAAATCCATCGTGCCCCATTGCTTTTGGATTTCGCCGAACACCGCGTCGACCGAGGCGATATCTTCCACGTCGCAGGGCATCACGAAGGACGAGCCCACCTGTTCGGCGAGCGGCTTGACCCGCTTCAACAGCGCGTCGCCCTGGTAGGTGAAGGCGAGCTTGGCGCCGTGCGCGTGCAGCATTTTGGCGATGCCCCAGGCGATGGAATGGTCGTTGGCGACCCCCATCACCAGCCCGCGTTTTCCTTCCATCAGTCCCGGCATTATTGTTTCCATCCCCTGTTCACTTGCTCCGCTCATTCCGGGGCGCGAGCAAAGCGAGCGAACCCGGGCAATCCGAGACTATTCAGTAATGATTCTGGATTCCGGGTCCGGCCTTCGCGACCGTCCCGGAATGACGAGAGAATTAACTTACGCATCCAGCCGCTTGAACGCCACGGAGGCATTGGTGCCGCCGAAGCCGAACGAATTCGACAACACGGCGCCGAGCGTGACGTTGTCCTTGCGCTCGCGCGCAATCGGCATGTCGGCGAAGGCGGGGTCGATGTTTTCGATATTGGCGCTCTCGCAGATGAAGCCGTTCTGCATCATCAGCAGCGAATAGATCGCCTCCTGCGCGCCGGCAGCCCCAAGCGAATGCCCGGTCAGCGACTTGGTTGCCGAAATCGGCGGGCACTTGGCGCCGAACACCGCGCGGATCGCCTCGATCTCCTTGAGATCGCCGACCGGCGTCGCGGTGGCGTGCGGATTGATGTAGTCGATCGGCGCCTTCACCGTCGCCAGCGCCATGTTCATGCAGCGCGCCGCGCCCTCGCCCGAGGGCGCCACCATGTCGTAGCCGTCGGAGGTCGCGCCATAGCCGGCGACTTCGGCGTAAATCTTGGCGCCGCGCGCCTTGGCGTGCTCGAGTTCTTCCAGCACCAGAACGCCGGCGCCGCCGGCGATGACAAAGCCGTCGCGGTCTTTGTCATAGGCGCGCGAGGCCTTTGTCGGCGTGTCGTTATATTTGGACGACATCGCGCCCATGGCGTCGAACAAGTTCGACAGGGTCCAATGCAGCTCTTCGCAGCCGCCGGCGAACACCATGTCCTGCTTGCCCCACTGGATGAGTTCGGCGCCATTGCCGATGCAGTGGTTGGAGGTCGCGCAGGCCGACGAGATCGAATAATTAACGCCCTTGATCTTGAACCAGGTCGACAGCGTCGCCGAGGCGGTGGACGACATCGCTTTCGGCACCGCGAACGGGCCGATGCGTTTGGGCGAACCTTTTTCGCGCGTGATGTCGGCGGCTTCGACCAGGACGCTGGTCGAGGGACCGCCCGAGCCCATCACGATGCCGGTGCGCGGATTGGAAATGTCTTTCTCCTCGACGCCGGAGTCGCGGATCGCCTGCTCCATGGCGACGTGGTTCCACGCCGCGCCCGGTCCGAGAAAACGCATGGCGCGCCGGTCGATCATTCCCGACGGATCGAGCGTCGGCCGGCCCGCCACCTGGCTGCGGAAGCCGTGGCTGGCAAAATCCTCGGCCCGCGTGATGCCGGACTTGGCCTCATGCAGGCTGGCGAGAACTTCCTGCGTGTTGTTGCCGATGGACGAAACGATGCCCATCCCGGTGACGACGACCCGTCTCATTGTCGCATATCCTCACCCGCGCCGCGGATTGTCGATGATTGGTTCATAGATGGGCCGCCCTAGGCCGGCGCGCAACCGCGCGAGCGACGATCAAACACCGCTCGGCTGCAACGCTTCGTCCTGCTTGAACAGGCCGACCTTGAGGTCCAGCGCCTTGTAGATCACGTTGCCGTCCGCCGACAGCCAGCCGTCGGCGATGCCGAGCACCAGCTTCGAGCGCATCACCCTTTTGAAGTCGATGCCGTAGACGACCTTCTTCACCGTCGGCAGCACTTGCCCGGAGAATTTGAGTTCGCCTAAGCCCAGCGCGCGGCCTTTGCCGGGCGAGCCCAGCCAGCCGAGGAAAAAGCCGACCAGTTGCCACAAGGCGTCGAGGCCGAGACAGCCGGGCATCACCGGATCGCCTTTGAAATGGCAAAGGAAGAACCAGAGGTCCGGTTTGACGTCGAGCTCGGCGCGGATCATGCCCTTGCCGTGCTCGCCGCCCTGTTCCGAGATTTCGGTGATGCGGTCGAACATCAGCATCGGCGGCAGCGGCAGCTGGGCGTTGCCCGGCCCGAACAATTCGCCGCGCCCGCAGGCGAGCAAATCCTCGTATCCAAAACTGTGACGTTTGTTATCCATCAACGCGGCATCCCCGCTTGGCGGGCCGGCAGTTCGAATGTCCATGTGCGGATTCGTAACACACCGAGGCTATGCGGCAAAGATGGTGGAATCGGCTGCCCAGTGCAATTTCGCACTCAGATTGCCGCGACAAAACGACCGTGGCGCCAATTGCGAGGGAGTTGCATCTAGGCTGCTAATGCGTATATGTTGCAACTGAAACGGTATCTTGCCGGCCCGCCGGGCTGGGCATTTTGCCATGTGAGCGTAACGATGAGCCAACCGCGCAGTTTGGGTTTCCCCTCCGCGCCACCGGCAACGGCGGCGGCGCCAACCGATCGCTCCGAGCTGACCGGCTGCCCGTGGCATGACGTGAAGGCGATGCTGCGCCAAGTCGGCTTGCGCCCGACGCGCCAGCGCATGGCGCTCGGCTGGCTCTTGTTCGGCAAGGGCGACCGCCACCTCACCGCCGAAATGCTCTACGAGGAAGCGACGCGCGCCAAGGTGCCGGTGTCGCTCGCCACCATCTACAACACGCTGCATCAGTTCACCGAAGTGGGCCTGCTGCGCCAATTGGCGGTCGACGGCTCGAAGGCGTATTTCGATACCAACACCACCGCGCATCATCACTTCTTCATCGAGGGCGCCGACGAATTGGTCGACATCCCCGGCGCCGACGTCGTGGTCGGCAAGACCCCGGTACCGCCCGAGGGCTACCAGATCGCGCGCGTGGACGTGGTGGTGCGGCTGCGCAAGAAAAGCTGAGCGTCAGCCGGACGGTTTGAACTTGATATGGCCGGCCATAGCCGCCCTAAGGACGGCGTCGCTTCGCTCGCCTATGCCCCGGCCATTTGCTTTGGTCCCGCGCGCTACGGGCTTAATCCACCTTCTCGTTCGGATAGGCGCCCCACAAACGTTCTTGGCGGATCCAGCCGTCGAAATCCTTACCCGCGAACTCGCACCATTTGCCGTTGCAGGATTTGAGTACTCCGAGCACGCCGGATTGCAGACGGGCGGTCTCCGGCGACGTGGCGTCCGGACCCCGATAGAGCGGCACCAGATCGTTCTTCAGGCTCGGCACCACCACAGCCGAGCGCTTGCCCGACAGCAGCGAGTGGTAGACCCAGCCTTCCGCCCCTTCCCAGTCGCGGATACGCCGCCAGTTCTCGAATTCGGCGGTGATCTCCACCGGCATGCCGGCGCGGGTATAGACCCAGCGCACTTCCTGATCCTTGTTGGGGCCGGCGCGCACATTGACCCGGTCTGATTTAAGGCTGACGAAGCGCGGCACCGGCAAGCCGCTGACCGAGCCGGTGGTCATGTCGCCGGCCGCATGGCCGGCCGGCGCCAGGAGCGCCAGCAAGCCGGCGGTGAGCGCCGCCCCGCTCAGGCGTCGAAAAGCGGCTGCAAAGCTTTGTGTTGTCACTGCCATCTGGTAGGAAAAAGAACGGATTTCGACCCCACGCGCGTGAGCCGGGAGTGTGGGCGAGCACGGTTAAAGAGGGCTGAACGGCGGTCAAATAACGGTCCCGCAAGGACCGCCGGCCGCCGCGGTGAAAGAGCAGACGAGCACATATAGCGAGCACATGCCGAAGACCAAAAAGCCGCTGGTCGTCGTCACCCGCAAGCTGCCCGACAGCGTCGAGCTGCGCATGCGGGAACTTTTCGACGCCCGGTTCAATGCCGACGACACGCCGATGACGCACGCCCAGTTGCAGGACGCCGTGCGTTCGGCCGACGTGCTGGTGCCCACCGTCACCGACCGCATCGACGCCTCGGTGCTCTCGAAATCCGGCGAGCAGCTCAAGCTGATCGCCAATTTCGGCAACGGCGTCGACAATATCGACGTCGTCACCGCCGTGCAGCGCGGCATCACCGTCACCAACACGCCCGGCGTGCTCACCGAGGACACCGCCGACATGACCATGGCGCTGCTGCTGGCGGTGCCGCGGCGGCTGGTGGAAGGCGCCGGCGTGCTGATCTCCGACAAGGACTGGGCCGGCTGGTCGCCGACCTGGATGCTGGGCAAGCGCATCTGGGGCAAGCGGCTCGGCATCATCGGCATGGGGCGCATCGGCCAGGCGGTGGCGCGGCGCGCGCGCGCCTTCGGCCTGCAGATCCACTATCACAACCGCCGCAAGGTCGCGCCCAAGATCGAGGAAGACCTCGACGCCACTTATTGGGAGAGCCTCGACCAGATGCTCGCCCGCATGGACATCGTCTCGGTCAATTGCCCGCACACGCCGGCGACCTATCATCTGTTGTCGGCGCGCCGGCTCAAGATGCTTCGCTCCGAGGCCTATATCGTCAACACCTCGCGCGGCGAGGTGATCGACGAGAACGCGCTGGCGCGGCTGATCGAGGCGGGCGAAATCGCCGGCGCCGGTCTCGACGTGTTCGAGCACGAGCCGGCGGTGAACCCGAAGCTGGTCAAGCTCGCGCGCGACGGCAAGGTGGTGCTGTTGCCGCACATGGGCTCGGCGACGCTGGAAGGCCGCGTCGACATGGGCGAGAAGGTCATCATCAATATCAAGACCTTCATGGACGGACATCGGCCGCCGGATCGCGTGCTGCCGTCGATGCTGTAGCGTCATTCCGGGCGCGGCCGTGCGGCCGCGAACCCGGAATCCATACTCCGCAGCCTGGGGTTATGGATGCCGGCTCGCTCGCTTCGCTCGCGCCCCGGAATGACAGTTACTTATGAACCGACAGATCCTTGATCGTCGGCTTCTCGCCTGACAGCGGATTGCCCGGGTCCCATTCGTAGTTCAGCGTCTCGAAGCGCATCGAACGCGCGTCGACCATCAGCAGCCGCCCGACCAGGCCTTCGCCGAAGCCGACGATCTCGCGGATCACTTCCAACGCCATCATCGAGCCGAGCACGCCGGGCAGCGCGCCGAGGATGCCGGCTTCCGCGCAGGCCGGCACGGTGCCGGCCGGCGGCGGTTCGGGAAACAGACAGCGATAAGTCGGATTGCGTTTGCCGTCGGCGCGCGTCTCGTGCGGACGAAGCGTGGTGAGCGAGCCGTCGAAAGTGCCGACCGCGGCGGTGACCAGCGGCTTCTTGGCGAAGTAGCAGGCGTCGGAGACGAGATAGCGCGTGGCGAAATTATCCGAGCCGTCGGCGACAATGTCGTATTTCGCAATCAAATCGAGCGCGTTGCCGGCTTCGACACGCATCATGTGCGTTTCGACTTGCACATGCGGATTGAGCCGCGCGATCACGGCTTCGGCGCCGTCCACCTTGCGCGTGCCGACATCGGAGGTCGAGAAGATCACCTGCCGCTGCAAATTCGACAGCGACACCGTGTCGTCGTCGACCACGCCGAGCGTGCCACAGCCTGCGGCGGCGAGATAAAGCAGCACCGGCGCGCCCAGGCCGCCGGCGCCGATCACCAGCACGCGCGCGGCCTTCAGCTTGGCCTGGCCCGGGCCGCCGACCTCGCGCAGCACGATGTGGCGCGCATAGCGTTCGAGTTCTTGTTTATCGAGCATCGGATTAACCCTATGACTTCTCACAGCTTTCGGCCAGCCCGTTGACGCCTTGCGCCCCCGCCGCGATGGGCTAAGGTGCCGCAAAACATGGTTAGGGTGGCGTTAAATACGATGCGTTTTGCTGCGCTCCTGGCGATGCTTGTCCTGTTCGTCGGCGTCGGTCCGGCGCACGCCGAAGATTCGCCCACCATCTTCAATTTTTTCAAGCAGCCGTCCGACGCTAAGCCCGCCACCAAGAAACACGTGCGGCACAAGGCGGCGCCCGCCAAACCGGCCGAAACCAAACCCGCTGTTGCCAAGCCCGCCGAAGCCAAAACCGTCGCGCCTAAATCCGCCGACGCCAAGCCGGCTCAAGCGAAGCCCGCCAACGCCAAGCCCACCGACGCCAAGCCGGCAACCGCAAAGGCCGTCCCCGCCAAACCCGCCGCGCCGAAAGCCGCCGCCAAAACCGACGCCGCGCCCGACGTCTTCGCCGGCATTCCGCGCGGCGAGCGACTGAAAATCCAGGCGGCGCTGCTGTGGGCGGGCGACTATACCGGCGCGCATGGCGGCGACGATCCCATGCTCACCGCCATCAAAAATTACCAGAAGCGCAGCAAGGCCAAGGTGACCGGCGTGCTGACGCCGTCCGAACGCGCCGCGCTGGTTGCCGCCGCCAAGCAGCACGAGGACGATTTCGGCTGGAGCGTGGTGGCCGATCCGGCAACCGGCATCCGCATCGGCCTGCCGACCAAACTGGTGCCGCATGCGCGCGAGGCCGCCCGCGGCACGCGCTGGTCCTCGGCGCATGGCGAGGTGCAGGTCGAGACCTTCCGCATCAAGGACGACAAGCTCAAGCTCGCCGCGCTGTACGAGCGCGAGCGCAAGGAGCCGTCGACGCGCAAGGTCGAGACCGGCGTATTGCATGACGACAATTTCTTCATCAGCGGCATGCAGGGCCTCAAGCGTTTTTCGGTGCGCGCCAAGGCGCGCGACGGCGAGGTGCGCGGCTTCACGTTGCTGTACGACCAGGCCATGGAAGGCATCGTCGCGCCGGTGATGGTGGCGATGGCGAGCGCCTTCTCGCCGTTCCCCGAGCACAGCGCGCCCTTTGCCGCGCTGGCGAAGTCGGTCGAATACGGCAACGGCTTGGTGGTGAGCGCGCAAGGACACATCGTCACCGACGTGAAACTCACCGAAGGTTGCCAGGTGATCGTCGCTGCCGGGCTGGGCAATGCCGACCGCGTCGCCGAGGACAAAGACAACGGGATCGCGCTGCTGCGCGTCTACGGACCGCGCACGGTGTCGCCGTTGGCGCTGGCGCATGACGCGCCGAAAACGGGCGAGCTGACGCTCATCGGCATTCCCGACCCGCGGGCGCAGGACGGCAGCCGCAAGCTCACCGAGGTCAAGGCGCGGCTTTCCGACGGCAGCGCGATCGAGCTGCGCCAGCCGGTGCCGATGGCCGGATTTTCCGGCGCCGCCGCGATCGATGCGCAGGGACGCTTTCTCGGCATGATGGAAATGGGCCACGCGGTGCTCGCCAGCATCGAGGCCGCGGTGCCGCCGGTGCGGCTGATCGGCGCCGAGACCATCCGCAAGTTCCTCGAGGCGCATCACGTTGCGCCGCCGCCGCACACCGCCGACGCCAAAGCCGCGGTGGTGCGGATTATCTGCGTGCGCAAATAATCAGGCTAAGCCTGGATCGTGTAGCGGGTCACGCCATCGTGGTTGCGGACCCACCAATAGTCCTGCTCGCCTTCGTAGCCGGCATCCGGCCGCAGCACCTGCGTCAGCATATTCATGTATGAGACTGCATCGTTCCGCTTTGCAAAGGTGCAACGGGGAACCGCCGTGCTGGCGACATCGCCAAGCTCATTCAGCTTGTGTTCGCAATCTTGAACATCCGTCCCTCCAACGCGATGCGTTGGTCGGTCGTTAAATTCGCCGACATTGCATTAAGGGACGGTTAATTACCGATTCTTCCACTCCGGTTTGCGCTTTTCGACAAAGGCTTTCATGCCTTCCTTCTGATCTTCGGTGGCAAACAGTGCGTGGAAAATGCGCCGCTCGAAGATCACGCCTTCCGCCAGCGAGCTTTCGAAGGCGCGGTTGACCGCCTCCTTGCCGGCGAGCACCGAAGGCAGCGACATATTGGCGATGGTGTCGGCGACCGCCATCGCCTCCTCCATCAGCTTGGCCGCCGGCACCACGCGCGCCACCAGCCCGGAGCGCTCGGCCTCGGCTGCATCCATCATGCGGCCGGTCAGGATCAGGTCCATCGCCTTGGCCTTGCCGACCGCGCGGGTGAGCCGCTGCGTGCCGCCGATGCCGGGAATGACGCCGAGCTTGATTTCGGGCTGGCCGAATTTGGCGTTGTCGGCCGCGACGATGATGTCGCAATGCATGGCAAGCTCGCAGCCGCCGCCGAGCGCAAAGCCGGCGACCGCCGCCACGATCGGCTTGCGCGCGCGCGCCGCGCGATCCCAGGCGAAACAGAAGTTCTCGAGATAGGCCTCGATGAAGGTCTTGTCGGCCATCTCCTTGATGTCGGCGCCGGCGGCGAAGGCCTTGTCGTTGCCGGTGATCAGCAGGCAGCCGATCCCCGCATCGGCCTCGAAGGCCTCGATCGCCTGGATGAGTTCGCCGATGAGCGCGCGGTTGAGCGCATTGAGCGCCTGCGGCCGGTTGAGCCGGACGATGCCGACCCGGCCTTTTGTTTCGACGATAATGTTTGCGTAGCTCATGACGGTCTCCCGATGGTCTCGGTCATTTCTGGCATGCCGGGCAGTAGAACGTCGAGCGCCCGGTCTGCACGATGCTTTTGATTTTGCCCTTGCAGTTCGGGCACGGCTCGCCCTCGCGGTCATAGACGCTGAAATTGTGCTGGAAATCGCCGAGCGCGCCGTCGGTGCGGCGGTGGTCGCGCAGCGAGGAGCCGCCGGCCGCGATGGCGTCCTGGAGTACCGCCTTGATGGCCTCGACCAGCGCCAGCGCGCGCGCGGTCGGCTCACCCTTGCGGTCGGCAATCGTAGAGGCCTGCCGTTTCGGCGACAGCTGCGCGCGAAACAGCGCCTCGCAGACATAGATGTTGCCGAGACCCGCCACCACGCGCTGGTCGGAGAGCGCCGCTTTCAGCGAGGTCTTTTTGCCGGCGCAGGCCTTGCGCCAGCATCGCGGCGTCGAATTCATTTCCCAAAGGCTCCGGCCCGAGCGAGCGCAGCAGCGGCTCGTGCTCGAGCTTGGCGCGCGGCACCAGCTTCATCGAGCCGAAGCGGCGCGGATCGTTGAAGGTGACCGTGGCGCCGTTCGACATGTGAAACACCACATGATCGTGCGCGGTGCTTTTCGAGCGCTCGTGATAATAGACGCCCGGCTTGGCGTCCTTGCCGACGCGGAACGAGCCCGACATGCCGAGATGCATGATCAGCACGTCGCCGGATGACAGGTCCGCCAAGAGGTATTTCGCCCGCCGGCCCAGGCCCGCGACCGTCTGCCCGGTAAGCCGCTTCTCGAAGCCCTTGGCCAGCGGCCAGCGCAGCCGCCGGTCGCGCACCTCGACCTTGGCGAAGGCGGCGCCTTCCATGGCCGGCTGCCAGGCCGCGCCGTACGGTTTCGACTTCGGGGAGCTCTGGCATGGTTAACTCTGCTTCCGTTCACACATAGCGCCCCCCGCGCGCCCGCGCTATGGTCCTGCCCGCAAAGGACTATTCCGATGGCCGCAAGGCGCGAACAGACCCATTTCGGCGAAAAAACCGTGCCGCTGGCCGACAAACAGGGGCTGGTGGACGACGTGTTCCATTCGGTCGCGCGCCGCTATGACCTGATGAACGACCTGATGTCGGGCGGGCTGCACCGGGCCTGGAAGGACGCGCTGGTCACCGCGGTCAATCCGCCGCACTCGGAGAAGCCCTTCGCTTTGCTCGACCTCGCCGGCGGCACCGGCGACGTCGCCTTCCGCGTGGTGGAAGCAGGCGGGGCCGGCACGCGCGTGACCGTCTGCGACATCAATGCAGACATGCTTGGCGGTCGGGCGCGAGCGCGCCATCCAGCGCGGGCACGATCTCGCGGTGACTTTCGAGCAGGGCAATGCCGAGGAGCTGCCTTATCCCGACCGCAGCTTCGATTGCGTCACCATCGCCTTCGGCATCCGCAACGTGCCGCGCATCGAGCGCGCGCTCGCCGAGGTCTATCGCGTGCTGCGGATCGGCGGGCGTTTCCTCTGCCTGGAATTTTCCGCGGTCAACGTGCCGGGCATCGACGCGCTCTACGAGCTTTATTCCTTCAACGTGATCCCGCGCATCGGCGCCGCGGTCACCGGCGACCGCGAGGCTTATCAGTATCTGGTCGAATTCGATCCGCAAGTTTCCCAAGCCGCCGGCCTTCGCCAAGATGATCGAGGCCGCCGGTTTCCGCCGCGTCTCCTATACGAGCATGACGGCCGGCGTGGTGGCGCTGCATTCGGGCTGGAAATTGTGATCGCCGGCATCTCCCATCTCATGCCGTCTGGCGCGCGCCGGTTTTGTGTTCGCGCGCGAAGGCGTGTTCGCGCTGGTCGACACGCGGCCATTGCCGCTGCCGGCGAAGACCGCGATCGCCATCGCGCGTCTGTTCGAGCGCCCTTCCGCCAAGGACGGATCGAGCCGGCTCGCCGCCGCGCTCACCAAACTCGGCCCGACTTACGTCAAGCTCGGCCAGTTCATGGCCACCCGGCCCGACGTCGTCGGCAAGCAGATCGCGCGCGATCTGGAAAGCCTGCAGGACAAGATGCCGCCGTTTCCGCAAGACGAAGCGGAAGCCGCGGTCGCCGCCGCCTTCAACAAGCCGCTGAAGGACGTGTTCGCGAGTTTCGGGCCCGCCGTCGCCGCCGCCTCCATCGCGCAGGTGCACCGCGCCGAAGTCGAGAGCCGACGGCGCTGCGCAAGCCGGTGGCGGTGAAAATCCTGCGGCCCGGCATCGATCGCCGCTTCAAGGTCGATCTCGACGCTTTCTTTTACGTCGCGCGCAAGGCGGAAAGCCTGTCGCTCGAGGCGCAACGGCTGCGCCCGGTCGAAGCGGTGGCGACGCTCGCCCGTTCGGTCGCGATCGAGATGGATTTTCGGCTGGAGGCCGCCGCGCTCTCCGAGATGGCGGAGAACACGCGCGAGGACAAGGATTTCCGCGTGCCGGCGGTCGACTGGGACCGCACCGCGCGCGAAGTGTTGACGCTCGAATGGATCGACGGCACCCCGCTCAACGACCGCGCGGCGCTCGAAGCCAAGGGCTACGACCTGCCGGCGCTCGGGCGCCAGGTGATCCAGAGCTTCCTGCGCCACGCTTTGCGCGACGGCTTCTTCCACGCCGACATGCATCCCGGCAATCTGTTCGTCGATAGCCGACGGCCGGCTGGTGGCGGTCGACTTCGGCATCATGGGAAGGCTGGGGCCGAAGGAGCGGCGCTTCCTCGCCGAAATCCTGTTCGGCTTCATCACCCGCGATTATCAGCGCACCGCGCAGATCCATTTCGACGCCGGCTACGTGCCGCGCCATCATTCGGTCGAAGCCTTCGCGCAGGCGATCCGCGCCATCGGCGAGCCGATCCACAACCGCACCGCCGAAGACATTTCGATGGCCAAGCTGTTGATGCTGCTGTTCGAGGTCACCGGTCTGTTCGACATGCGCACGCGGCCGGAACTGCTTTTGCTGCAGAAGACCATGGTGGTGGTGGAAGGCGTCGGCCGCACGCTCGATCCCAAGCTCGACATGTGGACCGTGGCCGAGCCGGTGGTGCGCGAATGGATCGAACGCAATCTCGGCCCGGCGGGGCGGCTGGAAGACGTCGCCGAAGGCGCCGGCGAAATCGGCCGCTTCCTCGTCCAGGTGCCCGCGCTGCTTGAACGCGGCGCCACGCTGATCGACCAGCTCGACGACATCACCCGCGACGGCCTGGTGCTGGCGCCGGAGACGGTGGAAGCCATCGGCCGCGCCGAGCAGCGCCGCGGCCGCTGGACCGCGGTGGCGCTGTGGGCGATCGCCGCGCTGTTGGCCGCGGTGGTGTGGCGGCTTTTTGACTTGAGCTAACTGACGCCTGAATTCTCTCCGCTCGTCCCCGCGCAAGCGGGGACCCAGGGCCGCATAGAAAGGCATAAGAACTGGATTCCCGCTTTCGCGGGAATGAGCGGAATTCGGCAGGCCCCCGCTACGACGAGAAGCTCTTCCAACTTGTCGATACTCTGCGTCCAGCCCGCTTCCATGCCGGCCAGCATTTGCGGCGCGATCGGCACCAGGCCGACGCATGTGCGACTTCACGGTCAGCGTGGTCTTGCCGCTTTGCTCGCTCAGCGTGACGATGGTCTCGCCCTCGAGCAAGTGATTGCCGTCATTGTCGATGGCGATATTGCCGAACACCAGCCGCTCGGGCGGCACGATTTCGCGGAACACGCCCTTCATCGGATAGTCGTTGCCGTCCGGCCCGTGCATGACGATGCGCAAGGCGCCGCCGACGCGCAGGTCGAGTTCGGGCACCGAACTGGTGAAGCCGCGCGGGCCGAACCACTGCGCCAACATCGAAGGCTCGGTCCACGCCCGCCAGACCAGCGCGCGCGGCGCGTCGAATACGCGGGTGATGACGACGCTGCCTTCGCCGAATTGTTGACGCGCGTTCATTGTATGCCTACTCCGACTCAGCGTACGAAACGATCGACTTAAACCCGCCGAAAATCATGCGCTTTGCCGTCGAATGGAATGACCCTTGCCGGCCATCATCGCGCCGAGACGTTTGTCCTTCATCACCTTGGCCATGACACGGTCGCGGTGCGCGCGCGAGCGATAAACGATCCAGGAGAAAATCACCGTCTCGTTCGCGCTTCAGCTTCACGCTGCGCGGAAAGGAGGTGCGTTTTCCATAGGGACGTCGTCGCCCGCGCATTCATGATATTCGAGCGCGCCGTGTTCCCGCCAAATCTTGCCGGCC
Organism: uncultured Alphaproteobacteria bacterium; assembly: GCA_963739735.1. GTDB lineage: Bacteria > Pseudomonadota > Alphaproteobacteria > Rhizobiales > Xanthobacteraceae > Pseudolabrys. The sequence continues at coordinate 53,610 of CAVUBV010000003.1, forward strand.
TTGTTGGCCAATTTGCGATACGTGCCGAGGTTCCGTTTCGGCACCGGCACGACAAATCCATCGACATAGGTCATCGGGGCGTTTCCTTCTGATATGCCCGCCGCTCAGACGCCGGCGTAGGCTTTTTCAATCGTTGCGACGTCGAGTTTCTTCATCTGCATGAAGGCATTCATGACGCGTGCTGATTTTTTGACATCGGGGTCGGTCATCATTTTCGGGATCGCGCTCGGCACCACCTGCCACGACATGCCGAATTTGTCCTTCAGCCAACCGCAGGGGGCTTCCTGGCCGCCCGCGGTCAGCGCATTCCAGTAGTAATCGATCTCGGCCTGCGTGTCGCACATGACCTGGAACGAGATGGCCTCGCTGAATTTGAAATCCGGGCCGCCGTTGAGCGCGGTGAACGGTTGCCCGTCGAGTTCGAAGGCCGCGACCATCACCGATCCCGCCGGCTTGTGGTGGACCTCCTGCCCGGCGTCCGGAAAGCGGCTGATCGATGTGATCTTGGAGTTCTTGAACACCGAGCAGTAGAACTTCGCCGCTTCCTCGGCTTGCGTGTCGAACCACAGGCAGGGTGTGATCTTGTGTGTGCGCGATCGGCATGTCGTTACTCCTTACTTCGCAATTGTTTTGCGCGCGATCTTTTCCGAAAACCGGTTCCCACTTTTCGGGATCACGCGCCCGCCAAATAGGCGGCGAGCTGATCCATGGTGCCGCCCCAGCCTTGCGTCATGCTGGCGTGCATGGTGTCGAAGGTCTGTTGCTCTTCCGGCGTGGCGTCGAGCGTGCGCCAGGTCACGGTGAATTTCGTCTTGCCGCCGGGCGCGTCCTCGAAGGTGAAGGTCGAGAGCATGGTGAGCGGCCAGGTCGCGCTACCGGGATGGCGGGTGACGCCGCCCTGCTCGTCGGAGAAGCAGTTGACGAAGACCAGTTTTTGCTTCGGCACGATCTCGCGATAGGTGAACAGGCCCCACATGGCCGACCCGTTCGGCGCCTGCATGCCGTAGTGATAGGTGCCGCCGACGCGCAGATCCATTTTGGACGAGAGCACGGTGAAACCCTTGGGGCCCCACCAGTGCTTCATGCGCTGCGGATCGGTGAAACATTGCCAGAGCAGATCGCGCGGCGCGTCGAACACGCGCGACATGACGAATTCCTTGCTCGACGTTGCGGGAGCCGGGGCCATTTTCGTTCCTCCACTTGTCGTATGTTTGCGCGCGCTTACTTCGCCATTGAGCACCATCCAGTTGCACGCCGAAGCGGTCGCGCCACCATGCCGAAGCTGGCGGCGAGAAGAAGGTCGTGCCCATCGGCATAACCACTTTGCCGCCGTCCGACGAGCGCCTTGAACGGGTCTGTCGGCTTCGCGTCGGTTTTGGCGCGAGCGAGAGCGCGAAGCCCTCGAATTTCGGGTTGCCGGTGTTGCGGCCGTCGGAAATCATGACGCCGGTGTCGCCGATCTTGATGCAGGAATGCATCACCTTGTTCTCGTTGCCGGGCGTGCACATCGACTTGTCGGGCGCGTCCTTCCAGCGCATCAGCATGGCGACCTTGGCGTCGACCGCCTTCTTGTAGAACTCGATCGCCTCATCGGCGCGGCCGTCAAAGAACAGATAGGGCTGAATTGCATGGCTTTTCCTCCACAAGTTGGGCTTGACATATTAGGTTGATATCAACATAATATCCGCCATGTCAACCCGCAAGGATTCGGCGCGCGAACTTCCGCTCGCCGCCACGCATGAGGTGCGCGACACTTGTCTTTGCCTGCACGTGCAGCGGGCGGCGCGCGCGCTCGCGCGGCGCTTCGACGAGGTGCTGGCCCGCTCGGCCTGACGCAAGGCCAGTTTTCGCTGCTCACTTCGCTCAACCGGCCGGAACCGCCGAACGTCGGCAGCGTCGCCGCGCTGCTCGCCATGGACCGCACGACGCTGACCGCCAATCTCAAGCCGCTGCAACGGCGGCATCTGGTGAAGGTCGCGGTCGACAAAGAAGACCAGCGCAGCCGGCGGCTGATCATCACCGCGGCCGGGCGCGCGCTGGTCGCCAAGGCGTTCCCGCTGTGGCAACAGGCGCATGCCGAAACCGAACGGCGGCTGACCGGCATCAGCGCCGACGCCATGCGCAATGCGCTGCGCGAATTGTCGTAATTGCATCATGGTGCCGCGCGAGAGCATTTACGCACTCTTTCCTGCGCCGCCACGAAATCGGCCAGCCGCGCCATGGTCTGCGCCAGGCCCTTGTCGGCGCCGTAGTCCTTGATGACGCGGGCGCGTTCTTCCGCCGACGGGAATGTGCTGTGCCAGGTGAGCCGGGTCTTGCCGCCGATATCCTCGAAGCTGAGCACCTGCTTGAATTGCACCGGCTCGACGTCGTCGCCGCCGGCGTGACGATAGGCGATGCGTTCGTTCGGCACGATTTCATCGAAGGTGATGCGGTTCTGATAATCGCGCCCGTCCGGCCCGTGCATGACGAAGCGCCAGATGCCGCCCGGCTTGAACTCGAAGGCCGAGGTCGTCGTGGTGAAGCCGTCCGGCCCCCACCATTGCGCCAGGTGCTTCGGGTCGGTGAAGGCCGCAAACACCAGCGCGCGCGGCGCGTCGAACACGCGGGTTCCGACGATCGAGCGCGGATCTTGCTCGAGGTCGATACTATTTGTTGCGCTCACGCTTTCCTCCCTTGGTGCTTGTCTTGTTGCTTCCTTTGGCTTGCAGCGTCTTTAGATAATCGTCGAGACGGTCGAGCCGTTCCTCCCAGAGCCGGCGATATTCGCCGAGCCAGTCGTCGACCGGCTTGAGCGCCGCCGCCTCGATGCGGCACGGCCGCCATTGCGCTTCGCGCGCCGCGCGCGATCAGCCCGGCGTGCTCGAGAACTTTCAGATGCTTGGAGACGGCGGGCCCGCTCATCTTGAAGGGCTTGGCGAGTTCGCTCACCGTGGTCTCGCCCAGCGCCAGCCGGGCGAGGATGGCGCGCCGCGTCGGATCGGCGAGGGCGGAAAAGGTGGCGCTGAGGCGGTCGGTCGGCATGGTGTATTGAACCGTTCGGTTAAATAACTTACCGGTTAAATACACAAGACCCCCTGCTTGGTCAAGCGCTCCGCAGATTAAATTTTTCGGCGATGGCATTTGATTGCACTGATTGCAATGCAATCATTGGTATGCTAAGTATCTGGTAAATAGTGGATTTTCCTATGGCCTCGCTGACCGTCCGACAGCTCGACGAGCGATTGAAAAAGCTGCTGCGCCTGCGCGCGGCACGCAGCGGCCGCTCGGTCGAAGACGAAGTGCGCACCATTCTGCGTGAGGCCGCCGAGGACGATGGCGGCGAACCGACGCAGACCTTCACGCGCCCGCCGAACGGCCGGCGCGCGAGCCGGCGACGGCGGCGGTCGCCGAAAAGAAACGCGTGCTGCTGATCGTCGGCGGCGGCATCGCCGCCTACAAGTCGCTCGACCTGATCCGCCGGTTGAAGGAGCGCGGCTACAGCCTGCGCTGCATTCTCACCGCCGCCGCCCAGCATTTCGTCACGCCGCTGTCGGCCGGCGCCATTCTCGGCGAGCGCGTCTACACCGACTTGTTCGATCCGGCGAGCGAGTTCGACGTCGGCCACATACGCCTTGCGCGCGAATGCGATCTGGTCGTGGTGGCGCCGGCCACCGCCGACCTGATGGCCAAGATGGCGAACGGCCTCGCCAACGATCTTGCCACCGCGGTGCTGCTGGCGACGAGCGCCAAGATTCTGCTGGCGCCGGCGATGAACCCGCATATGTGGGCGCAACAAGGCGACGCAGCGCAATCTCGCGCAGCTTGTCGCCGACGGCGTCACGCTGGTCGGGCCGAACGAAGGCGAGATGGCGGAAGCGGGCGAACGCGGGCTCGGCCGCATGGCCGAGCCGCTGGAGATCGCCGGCGCGCTCGAAAAATTGCGCAGCGCCAGCGAACCGAAGCCGCTGCAAGGCAAGCGCGTGCTCATCACGTCCGGCCCGACGCACGAGCCAATCGATCCGGTGCGCTATATCGCCAACCGCTCCTCCGGCAAGCAGGGCCACGCCATTGCCGTGGCGGCGGCGGCCGCCGGCGCCGAGGTGACGCTGGTCAGCGGGCCGGTGAGCCTGCCCGATCCGCCGGACATGACGGTCCTGCATTTGGAAAGCGCGCGCGACATGCTGGCCGCGGTCGAACGTGCGCTGCCCGTCGACGTGGCGATTTTCGCCGCCGCGGTCGCCGACTGGCGCGTCGCCAGCGCGGCCGAACAGAAGATCAAGAAGAAGCCCGGCCAGGCCACGCCGGAACTCTCGCTCACCGAAAACCCCGACATCCTGTCGACCATCGCGCACCGCAAGTCGCAGCGGCCGAAGCTGGTGATCGGCTTTGCCGCCGAGACCGAAAATATCGCCGCCAATGCCAAGGCCAAGCTCGCCGCCAAAGGCTGCGACTGGATCCTCGCCAACGACGTGTCGCCGCAAACCGGCATCATGGGCGGCGACAGCAATACCATTCTGCTGGTCACGGCGCAGGGCATCGAGCCCTGGCCGCCGCAGTCCAAGGATGCCGTGGCCGATATGCTGATCGCGCGCATCGCCAGGGAGTTGGCACAGAAATGAGCGGCGCTATCGAAATCCGCATCATGCGCCTGCCGCACGGCCACGATCTGCCGCTGCCGTCCTATCAGAGCGCGCTCGCCGCCGGCCTCGATCTGATCGCGGCGGTGCCGGCGGATAAACCGGCCACGCTCGCGCCCGGCGCGCGCGCGCTCGTTCCCACCGGCATCGCCATCGCGCTGCCGCCCGGCACCGAGGCGCAGGTGCGCCCGCGCTCCGGCCTCGCCGTCAAGCACGGGCTCACCGTGCTCAACGCGCCTGGCACGATCGATGCCGACTACCGCGGCGAAATCCAGGTGCTGCTGATCAATCTTGGCGAAGAATCCGTGGCGATCGCGCGTGGCATGCGAATAGCCCAGCTGGTGGTTTCAACCGTGACGCGCGCGCAACTGCATGAAGTCCAATCGCTTGACCAGACTTCGCGCGGAACGGGCGGCTTCGGCTCTACCGGTGGTTGAAAACGTTATTTTTTGTTTTCCGCTAGACGGATGGCAGACTGTAGCCTATTACCATTAAAATTAGTTGCGTCTGAGGCCAATCATGCCACTGGTGTCCCGCAAGGGCATTCTTGCCATTGCCGCCGTGATCGATGTGGCGATCCACGCCCGCAGCCGCCCGGTTTCGGCCAAGGCATTGGCGTCGCGTCACAAGCTTCCACCGCGCCATCTCGAACCGGTTCTGCAGTCGCTGGTGCGCGAGGGCATTTTGCGCGGCGTGCGCGGACCGCATGGCGGCTACGAACTCGGGCGCGAACGCCGACGCATCAGCGCCGAGGACATCCTGCGCGCCGCCAGCGCCGCCGAAGATGGCGGCGAGCCGCCGCTGCCAAGCGTGGCGCTGATCAACGACGTGGTGAAGCCGGCGCTGCTCGAAGCCGAGCGCACGTTTTCCGTAGCGCTCGCCCGCATTACCGTCGACGACATGGTCAAGCGCGCCGAAGGCTTGAAATAGCGACACCGCGCGGCCGCTTCCGACGCCCGTTCACGGTCTGGACTCTTTCGGCCGGAGTCCCCGCGGGGGTAAAGTCCTGCGATTCGCGCGTGGCGCGGCGGACGCCGCACGCTTTCCTGGGGCAGGTCTTAATAATGCCGGAGACGATCCGGACGGCGAACGAGAGGCTGCGTTCTCGTGCGAGGCGGGGCGGTCACCTCGCCGCCTTCTTTTTTGCAACATTTTGCTTCGCGCTCGGCACGCCGGCTTACGCCGCGACGGGCCTCGCCGAAGGCGTCGTGGTGACGCGCGAGCAACTCGGCGCGCTCACTTTGACGCTCGGCCTTGTCTGCTTCGCGGTGCTCGCCACTCTGGTGCTGCTGCGCACGCGGCGCACCGCCGACGCGCAGGAAAGCGCGGCGCAGGACGAGGCCGCGATGCTGCGCGCCGAAATCGAACGGCTGAAGGCGCTGCTGCTGGCCGAACCGCAGGTGCTGGTGGCCTGGGCGGCGGGCTCCGACCAGCCGGAAATCTTCGGCGACACCGGCATCGTGGTCTCCGGCGCGCTGCCGGAAAAAGCGCTCGCCTTCGGCGCCTGGCTGGAGCCGGCGGCGGCACAGCGCATGCAGCACGCGGTCGACACGCTGCGCAACGAGGGCCGCGGCTTCACGATGACGCTCACCACCAGCGCCGGCCAACCGCTCGAGGCGGAAGGCCGCGCGGTGGCCGGTCGCGCGGTGCTGCGCCTGCGCGACGTGAGCGGCATCGAGAGCGAACTGATGGATCTCGCCTCCCGCCACGATCGGCTGGTGGGCGACGTCGAGACCATGAAGGCGCTGCTCGATGCGCTGCCCGCCCCGATCTGGGCGCGCGGCGCCGACGGCAAGCTGATCTTCGTCAACGCGGCCTACGCCCGCGCGGTGGAGGCCGAGGATCCGGCCGACGCGGTGACGCGCGAACTGGAACTGCTCGACCGCGCCGCCCGCGACAAGCTCAACGAAAAGCGCGCCGACGCCGCCCTGCACCGCGAACGGCTGCCGGCGATCGTCGCCGGCAACCGGCGCATCTTCGACGTGGTCGACGCGCCGAGCGGCTTGGGCTCGGCCGGCATGGCGGTCGACGCCACCGAGGTCGAAGCCATGCGCAGCGAGCTCGCCCGCATGATCGATGCGCACCGCCGCGTGCTCGACCAGCTCGCCACCGGCGTCGCCATCTTCAACGTCGACCGCAAACTGATCTTCTACAACTCGGCCTTCCGCTCGCTGTTCGATCTCGACGCCGGCGCGCTCGACCAGACGCCGACCAACTCGGCGGTGCTCGACACCTTACGCGCCAACCGCAAGCTGCCCGAGGAGCAGGACTTCCGTCTGTGGAAGCAGCAGCTTTACGAGGCCTATCGCGCGGTCGAGCCGCAGGAGCACATGTGGCATTTGCCGGACGGCCGCACGCTGCGCGTGGTCACCGCGCCCAACCCGGAAGGCGGCGTCACCTATCTCTACGACGACGTCACCGAGCGGCTCGACATGCACCGCCGCTACGACGCGCTGATCAAGGTGCAGAGCGAGACGCTCGATCACCTGGCCGAAGCGGTCGCGGTGTTCGGCTCGGACGGCCGCGTGCGCCTGCACAATCCGGCGTTCCAGCGCATGTGGAAGCTCGCGCCCGATTCGCTCGACCAGCACCCGCACGTCGAAGCGGTCACCGCCTGGTCGCAGGCCATGCACGACGACAACACGGTGTGGCAAAACCTGCGCGCCGCGGTCACCGCCATCGACAACCGCGAGCCGATCGTCGCCCGCATCGAGCGGCGCGACGGCATGACGATCGACATGACCACCATGCCGCTGCCCGACGGCGCCACGCTGGTCACCTTCCAGGACGTCAGCGACACCGTGAACGTCGAGCGCGCGCTGATCGAAAAGAACGAGGCGCTGGAAACCGCCGACGCCATCAAGATCGATTTCGTGCATCACGTGTCATATGAATTGCGCTCGCCGCTCACCAACATCATCGGCTTCGCCAATCTGCTCGGCGATCCGACGTTCGGCCCGCTCACCGACAAGCAGCACGAATATCTCGGCTACATCACCACCTCGACCAACGCGCTGCTGGCGCTGATCAACAACATCCTCGACCTCGCCACCATCGACGCCGGCGCCATGGCGCTCAACCTCACCGACGTCGACATCCGCGCCAGCATGGACGAGGCGGCGGAAGGCGTGCAGGACCGGCTGGTCAAGGACGACATCAAACTCGAAATCTCGACGGCGCCCGGCATCGGCAGCTTTGCCGCCGACGCGCGGCGGCTGCGGCAGATTTTGTTCAACCTGCTGTCCAACGCGGTCGGCTTCTCGCCGGCCGGCGCGACGGTCACGCTGGCCGCCGAGCGGCGGCCGGACGCGGTGGTGTTCTCCGTCACCGACCGCGGGCCGGGCATTCCGCCCGAGTTCAAGGACCGCGTGTTCGACTGGTTCGAGACCAACTCCATGGGCTCGACCCACCGCGGCACCGGCTTAGGCCTTTCGCTGGTGCGCTCCTTCGTCGAGCTGCACGGCGGCACGGTGGCGATCGATTCCACGCTCGGGCAGGGCACCACGGTGACCTGCGTGTTCCCGACCGTGCAGCAGGCCGAGCAGACCGCGGCGTAATTATGCAGGCGATGGCAAGACGTCAGGCGTGCTTGGCGCTGCCGCCGACATGACCCGCGCGCAGCGCGCCCGGATTGAGCCGCGGCTCGGCGCCGATCCAGAACAGCACATTGGCCAGGATGCAGAGACCGGTGGCGGCGAACCACACCATGGCGGCGCCGACGAAACCGGTGAACAGGCCCCACCACGGGCTATGCACGCAGGAACAGGATGGAGCCGAGCGTGATGTTGACGCCGACGGTCACGTAGATGCGCCGCTCGAGATACCAACTGTCGGTCTGCAGGAAATAATACTTGCCGGTATTCGGCGCCGCCAGCGCGCCTTTGAAGCCGAAGAACTTGAGCACATTGCCGATCGGGCAGAAACCGGTGAACGCAACATTGATCGAGACCAGCCCGGTGGCGATGACACCGAAGATCCACAGCGGATTGACCAACACCGCCAGCAGCGTGCAGCTAAGCAGAACCACGCCGGCGATCAGCCAGACCGTCCGTTCGATGTACCACCGGCCGGTGGGAACGACATAAATGCCTTTGCGCATGGTTCCGCTCCGCTGACGGATCGCCCCGATGTTTTTATATAGCAGTCTCTGCCCCCCGCTTGCATTGATCCAGGTCAGAAGACCAATCCGAGGCCGAGCAGCAGGCTGAACAGGACCTGCACCTGCACGGTCCACACCAGGATGCGGTTGAAACCGCGCCCGGGCGGCTCGCGCCTGAAGCGGTAAATCAGCAGCAGCGCCCACGGCATTGCGAGCAGCGCAGGCCAGACATGACCGTGGGGCAGGTTTCGGGCGATCGGCCATAGCAGCGCAAACGGCAAGAGCAGCATGCCGGCATAGATCCAGGCCGTGCCGCGCGGCCCCGCCACGATGGCGAGCGTGCGTCGCCCTACCCGCGCGTCGGCTTCGACGTCGCGGAAATTGTTGACCAGCAGCACGGCGCCGGCGAGCAGGCCGAGCGCAAGGCCGGCGGCGAGCGCCGCCGCGCCGAGCGTGCCGGTGCAAAGCCAATAAGTGCCGCCGACCGCGCCGACGCCGAAAAAGGCGATGACGAATAATTCGCCGAGCGGCGTATAGGCGATCGGCCACGGCCCGCCGGTATAGGCCCAGCCCGCCGCGATCGACAGCACGCCGAGCAGCAGGATCGGCCAGCCGCCGACCGCGATCAGATAAAGCCCCATGAGCGCGGCAACCGCGAAGCAGGCGGCAGCGCCGCGCTTGACGTCTGCAGCCCGCGCAGCAACCCATGGCGGTGACGCGCGGCGGGCCGACGCGGTCGGGCCCGTCGCCGCCGCGTTCGCTATCGACGGCGTCGTTGTGCAGGTTGGTGGCGAGCTGGATGAACATGCTGGCGAACAGCGCCGCGGCGACCGTCGGCGCGTGAACCTGCCGCTGCACGGCCCAAGCCAGCGCCGCGCCGACCACGACCGGCGTGACCGAAAGACCGAGCGTGCGCGGCCGCGCCGCCATGAGCCAGGACGACAAATTCATCAAGCGACTTATGCCTGCAATCGGCGCGGTATTGTCGGTGCAAAAGCGTAGGCCACGCCCGCATAGGCGGGCAACAGTGCTGCGCGCGTCTCTGGCCCCCCACCATCCCCGCCGTCTATAAGGTTGCGACCTCAAGGCGCGGATGATTCGATGTTCCCGACCAGTTCCGGCGGCTACAGCTTCACGGTGCAGCTTTCCGACGAAGCGGCGACGCGCGCGCTGATGGTCGACATCGCGGCAGCGCTGGCGCCCGGCGACCTCATCACGCTGTCGGGCGATCTCGGCGCCGGCAAGACCACCTTTGCCCGCGCGCTGATCCGCTATCTCGCCGGCGACGAGAGCGTCGAGGTGCCGAGCCCGACGTTTACGCTGATGCAGGCCTATGAGCTGCCGCGCTTCAATCTGGTGCACGCCGATCTCTACCGGCTGAGCGGGCCGGCCGAACTCGCCGAGCTCGGCTTCGAGGATATCGCGGCCGGCGCGGTGACGCTGCTGGAATGGCCCGACCGCGCCGCCGGCTTTCTGCCCGCCGACCGCCTCGACATTGCGTTGACGCTGTCGCCGCTCGAGGGCGCGATGTTCCGCAACGCGCGCATCACCGGCTATGGCGCCTTTGCCGCGCGCGCCGAGCGCATCGCCGCCATCCGCGCCTTCCTCGCCCGCGCCGGCTTCGCCAAGGCCGTGCGCCGCTACGTGCAGGGCGACGCCTCCACCCGCGCCTATGAGCGGCTGACGCTCGACGGGCAGACTTACATGCTGATGAATTCGCCGCAGCGGCCGGACGGCCCGCCGGTGCGCGACGGCAAACCTTACAGCGCCATCGCGCATCTGGCCGAGAACGTGACGCCGTTCATCGCCATGGCGAACGCTTTGCGCGCGCGCGGGTTTTCCGCGCCGGCGATCTTCGCCGCCGACCGCGCCGCCGGCCTGCTGGTGATCGAGGACCTCGGGCGCGACACGGTGGTGGACGCCTTGTCGGCGGCGCCGCTCGAGCCGCGCTACGAGGTGGCCGCCGATCTGTTGGCCGCGCTGCACCGGACGCCGCTGCCCGACACGTTGCCGGTCGAGCCGGGCGTCGATTACACGCTGCCGCATTACGACCTGGAAGCGCTGCTGATCGAGGCCGAGCTCCTGGTCGACTGGTACCTGCCGCGCATCGGCGTCAACCTGGCGCCGGCCAAGCGCGAGGCCTATGGCGTGCTCTGGCGCGACGCGCTGGCGCCGGTCGTCGAGATGCCGGCGACCTGGGTGCTGCGCGACTATCATTCGCCCAATTTGTTGTGGCTGGCGGAACGCGAGGGCGTGGCGCGCATCGGCTTGCTCGATTTCCAGGACGCGGTGATGGGTCCGGCGGCTTACGATCTCGCCTCGCTCGCGCAGGACGCGCGCACCGACGTGCCGGAGATGATGGAGATCGCGCTGCTGTCGCGCTACACCCGCGCGCGGCGCGCCGCCGACGCCGGCTTCGACGCGCCGGCTTTCGCCAAGGCCTACGCCACGCTCGCCGCGCAACGCGCCAGCAAGATCCTCGGCATCTTCGCCCGCCTCGACCGCCGCGACGGCAAGCCGCAATATTTGCGTCACATGCCGCGGGTATGGGCCTATCTTCAGCGCTCGCTGGCGCATCCGGCGCTGGCCCCGCTCGCCGCCTGGTACCGCGCCAACGTGCCGGCGCTGAAAGCTTGAACGCATGAGCGCGCCGCTAACCGCATCGTCACCTCATAGCGCCATGGTGTTGTCGGCAGGGCTCGGCACGCGCATGCGGCCGCTCACCGACAAGATGCCCAAGCCGCTGGTCGAAGTCGCCGGCAAGCCGCTGATCGACCACGTGCTCGACCGGCTGGCGGAAGCGGGCGTCGCGCGCGCGGTGGTCAACGTGCATCACTTCGCCGAGCAGATCGAACGCCACGTCGCCGCGCGCGCGAAACCGCAAGTCATCGTTTCCGATGAACGCGGCGTGCTGCTCGGCACCGGCGGCGCGGTGGTCAAGGCGTTGCCGCACTTGGGCGGCGCGCCGTTCTATCTGATCAATTCCGACACGCTCTGGATCGACGGCGTGAAACCCAATCTCGCGCGCCTGGCCGAAGGCTTCGATCCCGCGACCATGGACGCGCTGCTCTTGCTCGCGCCCACCGCCGGCAGCATCGGCTATGCCGGGCGCGGCGATTTCGCCTTCGCCGCCGACGGAAGGCTGCGCCGCCGCGGCGAGCGCGAGGTGGCGCCCTTCGTCTATGCCGGTGCGGCGATCATGGCGCCCGCGCTGTTTACCGGACGCGCCGCGGGGCGAATTCCCGCTTGTCGTCCTGTTCGATCGCGCCGCCGAAGCGGGCCGCCTGCACGGGCTGCGGCTGGAAGGCCTGTGGATGCATGTCGGCACCCCCGACGCCATCGCGCTGGCGGAAAACGCCATTCGCGCCAGTACGGGTTGAACGGCCGCAGCGCGGAAGCGTGTATGATTTCCGTCATGCCGGCCGCCAAACCAAACGTCTTCAACATCCCCGCCTCGGCGCCGTTTCTGCCGGTGCTGATCGATGCCCTGCGCGCCGGCAAATTGGTGCGCGGCTTCCCGGCCTCGGCCGATCCGCTCGAACTCAGCAAGGCGACGCTCTATCTGCCGACGCGGCGCGCCTGCCGCCTGGCGCGCGAGGTGTTCCTCGACCGCCTCGACGGCGAGGCCGCCATTCTGCCGCGCATTGTCGCGCTCGGCGATCTCGACGAAGACGAGATCGCTTTCGCCGAAGCCGCCACCGGCGAATTGGCCGAAGCCGCGCTCGCACTGCCGCCGACGATCGCCCCGCTCGAGCGCCGCCTGCTGCTCGCCGAGTTGATCCTCAAATGGGCGAATTCGCCGGAGCTGCGCGGCGCCGAAGGCTCTCCGCTGATCGCCAACACGCCGTCGGCCGCGCTCGGCCTCTCCGACGATCTCGCCCGCCTGATGGACGACATGACCACGCGGCAGGTGAAATGGGAAAAACTCGACACACTGGTGCCCGACGATCTCGATCCTTTTTGGCAGCTCTCGCTGCGTTTTCTGAAGATCGCGCGCGAGGCCTGGCCGGCGCTGCGCCACGAGCGCGGCGCCATCGAAGCCGCCGAGCGCCGCGACAGACTGATCGAGGCCGAGGCCAAACGTCTCGCCAATAGCGATCAGCCGGTGATCGCCGCCGGCTCCACCGGCTCCATGCCGGCGACCGCCAAACTGCTCTCGACCATCGCTTCGCTGCCGCACGGTGCGCTGGTGCTGCCCGGCCTCGACATGGAGCTCGACGACCCATCATGGGCGCTGATCGCCGGCAACGCCGCCGACAAGACGCATGACGGCGCGCCCGCCGCCGGCCACGCGCAATTCGCCATGCACGCGCTGCTCGACCAAATGCGCGTCAAGCGCGGCGACGTCGAACAATTGGCGCCGGCGAAGGGGCGCGAATGGCTGGTGTCGGAAGCCTTGCGTCCGGCCGCCACCACCGAGCGCTGGAGCGCGAAGAAGAAAGATTTCGACGCCGCCATGGCGCCGGCGCTTGCTTCGCTGTCGATGATCGAGGCCGCCAATGCCGAGGAGGAGGCGCTGGCCGTCGCGGTCGCCTTGCGCGAGACGGTCGAGATGCCAGGCAAGACCGCCGCGCTGGTGACGCCCGACCGCGCGCTCGCCCGCCGCGTCGTCGCCGCGCTCGAACGCTGGCAGGTCAAGGTCGACGATTCCGGCGGCGATTCCTTGGCCGATACGCCGGCCGGCGTGTTCGCGCGGCTTGCCGCCGAGGCCGCGCTCGGCGGGCTCGAACCGGTGACGCTGCTGGCGCTGCTCAAGCATCCCTTGTTGCGGCTGGGCGCGGCGGCGGGCCACCACGCCAAGGCCGCCGCCACGCTCGAACACGCGCTGCTGCGCGGCCCGCGCCCGCGTCCCGGCAGCGACGGCCTTGGCCATGCGCTCTCGACGTTCCGCGCCAATCGCAGCGCGATGCACCGCAGCGATCCGCGCTGGCTGATCGACGACGATAAATTCGACGTTGCCGCCGAACTGATCGCGCGCCTGGGCGCGGCGTTGGCGCCGCTCGAACGCTTGAAGCCGGGCGCGCATCCGCTCGCCGAGTTGGCCAAGTGCCATAGCGCCGTTATCTCCGGGCTCGGCCGCGACGGCAAAGGCGAGGTCGCGGCTTTCGCCGGAAATGACGGCGTAGCGCTGGTGCGCGCGCTTGAGGAACTGAGCGCAAGCCCGTCCGCCGCCGGCCTCGCGGTCGCCAAAAGCGACTACGCCGAACTGTTCCACGCGGCCATCGCCGACCGCGTGGTGCGGCGCCCCGAAATCCGCGACGTGCGCGTGAGCATCCTCGGCCGGCTGGAAGCGCGCCTGCTCAGCTTCGACCGCCTGTTGCTCGGCGGCCTCAACGAGGGCACCTGGCCGCCGGAGACGCGCAACGATCCCTGGCTCTCGCGGCCGATGCGGCGCGATCTCGGCCTCGATCCGCCGGAGCGCATGATCGGGCTGGCGGCGCACGATTTCGCGCAAGGCCTGGGCGCTCCCGAAGTGATCCTCGCGCGCGCCGCCAAGGTCGCCGGCTCACCGACGGTGACCTCGCGCTTCGTGCAGCGCATCGCGGCGCTCGCCGGCGACGCGTTGGGACGAAGTGCTTAAGCGCGGTAACCGCTATCTCGACTATGCCCGCGCGCTCGATTTCCCGGCGCAGGTCAAGCCCGCCGTGCGCCCGACGCCGAAGCCGAAAGTCGAAGCGCGGCCGGCGCGCTTGTCGGTCACCGCGATCGAGGACTGGCTGCGCGATCCCTACACCATCTACGCCAGACATATTCTCCGCCTGCAGCCGCTCGATGCGGTCGACACGCCGCCGGGCGCGCGCGACCGCGGCACCGTCATCCACGGCGCCATCGGCGATTACACAAGGCTGTTCGCCGGCAAGCCGCCGGCCGACCCGATCAAGGAACTGCGCGCGCTCGGCGAGAAACATTTCGCCGCGCTCGCCGACTATCCGGAGGCGCGCGCCTTCTGGTGGCCGCGTTATTTGCGCATCGCGCAGTGGTTTGCGCAATGGGACGGCGCGCGGCGCGCCGACCTGAAGACGCTGCACGCCGAGATCAAGGGCGAGCTGACGTTCCCGGTTGGCAAACGCGCATTCACATTGTCCGCCGTCGCCGACCGCATCGAGCAGCGCTCAGACGGCAGCTACGCCATCCTCGACTACAAGACGGGCGCAGCGCGCACCGAGAAACAGGTGCGCACGGGCTTAGCCCCGCAACTGACGCTGGAAGCCGCCATCCTGCGCGCCGGCAAATTCGAAAACCTTGCCGCCGGCCCGGTTTCCGAAATCGCTTACGTCACGCTCAAGGGCGGCGAGCCTGCCGGCAAGCCGAACGCGATCAATTTCAAGGAGGGCGACGCCAACAGCCAGGCCGAGCACGCGCTGGCGCGGCTGAAGGAGCTGGCGACGAAATTCGAGGACGAAGCGACGCCCTATCGCTCGCTCGTGCACCCGATGTGGACGACGCATTACGGCGACTACGATCACCTCGCCCGCGTCAAGGAATGGTCGGCCACCGGCGGCGGGGAGGACGGCAGCGAATGACCTCCCCGCGCACCATCCCCCCCGACGTGCGCCGCGTGCAGGTCGAGGCCGCCGACCCCGACGTGTCGGCCTTCGTCTCCGCCAATGCCGGCTCGGGCAAGACCTATGTGCTGGCGCAGCGCGTGATCAATCTGCTGCTGCGCGGCGTCGATCCGGCCAAGATCCTCTGCATCACCTTCACCAAGACCGCCGCCGCCAATATGGCGAACGAAGTGTTCAAGCGGCTGGCCGGCTGGACCGCGCTCTGCCGACGCCGCGCTCGACAAGGAAATCGCGCTTTCGACCGGCGCCAAGCCGAGCGCCGAAGAGCGCGCGCGGGCGCGCCGCCTCTTTGCCTCCGCGCTGGAGACGCCGGGCGGCCTGAAGGTGCAGACCATCCACGCCTTCTGCACGCGGCTGCTGCACCAGTTCCCGTTCGAGGCCAATGTGGCCGCGCGCTTCACCGTGCTCGACGAGGCCGCGACCGCGCAACTGCTCGATAAATTGACGCTTGCCGTGCTGCTGGAAGCCTCCGCCAAGCCGGACAGCGCGCTCGGCCAGGCGCTGGCCACGGCCATCGTGGAGGCCGCCGATCAAACGTTCAAGGACGTGATCGGCGATGCCATCAGCGAGCGCGACGCCATCGACGCCTGGACCCAGCGCGCCGGCAGCGTCGACAAGGCGATCGGAGAACTATCGAAGACGCTCGGCGTCGATCCGAACGACACGGCAGAATCGATCGAACAAGAATTCTTTTCGCATTCGCTGATTCCGGCAGCGGAATGGCCGGCGCTGATCGAGATTCTCGCAAGCGGCTCTAAATCCGACGCCAATCACGTCGCCGCGCTTCATGCCGCGCAAGACTCGACCGGGCGCGAGCGCATCGACAATTATCTCAAAGTGTTCTGCACCACCGAACTCACGCCGCGCAAGAACATCGTCACCAAGAAAATCGGCGACAACCATCCCGATTGGCTGGCGCGCTTACAGGCCGAACAGGAGCGCGTATGCGCCCTGCTCGCGCGCGAGCGCGCGCTCGCCGCCCGCGAGCGTACCCGCGCGCTGATCACCATCGCCGCCGACGTGATCGCCCGTTACGCCCGCGAAAAAGACCGCCGCGCGCTGCTCGATTACGACGACCTGATCGACAAGACGCTTGACTTGTTCGCCCGCTCGTCCGCCGCCTGGGTGCTCTACAAGCTCGACCTCGGCATCGACCACGTACTGATCGACGAGGCGCAGGACACCAGCCCGAAGCAATGGGAGATCGTGCGTACCATCGTCTCCGAATTCACCCCCGGTGGCGCGCGGCCGAACGTCAAGCGCACGGTGTTCGCGGTCGGCGACGAGAAGCAGTCGATCTTTTCTTTCCAGGGCGCGGCGCCGCGCGCCTTCGACGAGATGCGGCGCGAATTCGCCGGCCAGTTCGACACGCCCGAGCAGGGCTGGCGTTATCTGCGCTTCCACCATTCGTTCCGCTCCGGCGCGGCGGTGCTCGGCGGCGTCGACCGCGTGTTCAGCACGCGCGAAATCTACGCCAGCATCACCACCGACGACGCCGGCGTGCCGCCGCATATGTCGTTGCCCGACGCCGCGCCCGGGCTGGTCGAACTATGGCCGCTGATCGAGCCGGCCGAACGCCCCGAAATCGAAGGCTGGGACGCGCCGTTCGACACCATGAGCGAGCAAAGCCCGCGCGTGTTGCTCGCGCAGCGCATCGCCCGGCAGGTCAAGTTCTGGGTCGAGCATGGGCAAAAGCCCGGCGACGTGCTGGTGCTGGTGCGCCAGCGTGGGCCGCTGTTCGAGGCGATCATCCGCGCCCTGAAAAACGCCGACATCCCGGTCGCCGGCGCCGACCGGCTGGTGCTTACCGAGCATATCGCGGTGATGGACCTGATGGCATTGGCGGACGCGCTGCTGTTACCCGACGACGATCTCGCGCTCGCCGGCGCGCTCAAGAGCCCGCTGTTCGGCCTGAGTGAAAAGCAATTGTTCGACATCGCTTTCGACCGCAAGGGCTCGCTGCGCGCGAGCCTGCGCGGCAAGCCGGAATTCGCGGAAACCGCGCGCACGCTCGACGATTTCGCCAATGCCGCGCGCCGGCTGACGCCGTTCGGTTTCTTCGCGCATGTGCTGGGCGCAAAGCGCGGGCGCGCCAAGTTCCTCGCCCGGCTCGGACCGGAGGCGAACGATGCGCTCGATGAATTCCTCAATCTGGCGCTCGATTACGAGACGCGCGAGACGCCGTCGCTGCAAGGCTTCCTCGCCTGGCTGCGCGCCGCCAAGAGCGAAGTAAAGCGCGACATGGAAATGGCGCGCGACGAGGTGCGGGTGATGACCGTGCACGGCGCCAAGGGGCTGGAGGCGAACACCGTCATCCTCGCCGATACCACCACGCCGCCGACCGGCCCGCGCGATCCGCGGCTGCTCACTCTGGCCAACGGCGAAATAATATGGGCGACCGCGCGCAGCGAGGACGTCGGCGCCATGACCGACGCGCGCGAGCACGCGCAAGCCGAGGCGCGCGACGAATACCGGCGGCTTTTGTACGTCGCGATGACGCGCGCCAAGGAACGGCTGGTGATCGCCGGCACGCAAGGCCGCAACAAAATTCCCGACGGCTGCTGGTATCAGTTGGTCGAGGACGCGCTCAAGCCCGATTGCGCCGCCGAGCCGTCCGACACTGGCGATGGCGAGGTGTGGCGCTACCGCAAAGGCCCGCCCGTGCCGCAGTCGAGCCCGGAAAATAGCCGCGGATAAGAGCAAGCCGGCGCCGCTGCCGGCCTGGCTGTCGGTTATGGCCGCGGCCGAGAGTTCCGCCCCGGCAACCGTCACGCCGTCAAGCGTCGAAGACGACGACCCGCCCGCCGGCGAGCGGCGGCCGCGCCGCGGCGCTGCTGCGCGGCTCGCTCACCCATCGGCTGCTGCAGTCGCTGCCCGATATCTCCGCCGAGCGGCGCGAGCGAGCGGCGCAGGATTATCTCGCCCGCGCCGGCGGAGCCTTGACGGCCGCGGAGCGCGTGATGATCGCCGAGCAAGTCATGCGCGTGCTCGAGCATCCGGGCTTCCACGAGCTTTACGCGCCCGGCAGCCGCGCCGAAGTGCCGATCGTCGGCCGCATTGAACTCAATGGTGAACCGATGCGCGTGTCCGGCCAGATCGACCGCCTGGCGGTGACGCCAAGCGCGCGTGCTGATCGCCGATTTCAAGACCAACCGGCCGGCCCCGCGCCGAATCGAGGATGTTCCGCCGGTTTATGTCCGCCAGCTCGCGCTCTATCGTGCCGTGCTGCAAAAGTTGTACCCGGAAAATTGCCCGTGCGCGCCGCCCTGGTCTGGACCGAAGCCCCTGATCTCATGGAGCTTTCCAGCGAGGCGCTGGATGCCGCTTTGTTGCGCATCACCTCCGCGCGATAGCGCCTTGACGCTGCGGACACGCGTTCATAGGTTCCTGCCCTCGCAATTTTTCGGGCGACGATTCTCAAGCCCGCAATCCACAAGAGGTAATTCCCATGACCGTCGGCAAAACGTCGGACGCAAGCTTCGAAGCGGACGTCCTTAAATCCTCCGAACCGGTCGTGGTGGATTTCTGGGCCGAATGGTGCGGCCCCTGCCGCATGATCGCGCCGGCGCTGGAGGAAATCGCCGGCCAGCTCGGCGACAAGGTCAAGATCGTCAAGCTGAACGTGGACGAGAACCCGAACACGGCGGCGAAATACGGCATCATGTCGATCCCGACTTTGATGCTGTTCAAGAACGGCGAGATCGCCTCACGCCAGGTCGGCGCCGCGCCCAAGCAGAAGCTGCATCAGTGGATCAGCGGCGCGGTCTGATCGCCGCATCATTTCGATTATAACGGCCGGCGATCGCGCCGGCTGTTTGCGTTCAGGCCGGCAGCGTGCCGTTCTGGCGCAGGACTTCGCCGGCAAGATAAAGCGAGCCGGTGATCAAAATGCGCGGCGGCGGATCGAGATCGAGCTTGCGCGCGGCATCGAGCGCCTCGTCCAGATTGTCGCGGCTGGTGGCCGGCAGACCGATGGCGCGCGCGGCATCCGCCACCGTTTCCGCGCTCATCCCCTTCTCGGCGCCGGGCACCGGCACCGCGATCAAACGGCGGGCGAGCCCGGTGAAGTTGCTCAGGAAACCCTGGCAGTCCTTGCTCGCCAACATGCCGACGATCAGCACCAAAGGACGCGACACCCGCTCCTCGAGATCGGCGAGCGCCGCGGCAATTGCCCGCCCGCCGTCCGGGTTATGCCCGCCGTCGAGCCATAATTCGCTGCCGGCGGTGATCAGTTCGACCAGCCGGCCTTGTGCCAAGCGTTGCAGCCGCGCCGGCCAGTCCGCTTTGCTCATGCCGGCTTCGTAGGCAGCCGGCGCGATCTTGAACGGCTTGATCGCGCGCAGCGTCGCGATGGCGAGCCCCGCATTCTCGAATTGATGGCGGCCGTAGAGTTTCGGCGCCGGCAGGTCGAGCAGACCGGTCTCGTCCTGATAGACGAGCCGCCCGCGCTCTTCGGTCGCGGTCCAGTCCTCGCCGGCGATCTTCAAAGGCACATTGAGCCTTGCCGCTTGCCGCTCGATCGCGGCGAGCGCGTCGCGTTGCTGCGCGGCGACGATCGCCGGCGTGCCGCGCTTGAGAATGCCGGCTTTCTCGTTGGCGATTTTTTCCAGCGTGTCGCCGAGGAATTCGATGTGGTCGACGGCAATGCGGGTTATCACACTGGCAAGCGGGTGATCGACGACATTGGTCGCGTCCAGCCGCCCGCCGAGGCCGACTTCCATTAAAAGTACGTCGGCCGCATGGCGCGCGAACAGCAAGAGGCCGACCGCGGTGGTGATCTCGAACACGGTGATCGGCGCACCGGCATTGGCGCGCTCGCATTCCTCCAGCGTGGCGCTGAGCTCGGCATCGCTCACCAGCGCGCCTTCGCAACCGAACTCGGGTTTACCCGAGTTCGGCATATTGAATTGGCCGAAGTCGGATATATCCGACTTCGGCTTCGCGCCCAGTCGGTAGCGCTCGTTGAAGCGCACCAGATGCGGCGACGAATAGACATGCACGCGCTTGCCCGCCGCCTCCAGGATCGCGCGCAGGAAGGCGATGGTGGAGCCCTTGCCGTTGGTGCCGGCGACATGGATGACCGGCGGCAACCGGCGCTCGGGATGACCGAGCGCGGCAAGCAGCCGCTCGATGCGCTCGAGCGACAGATCGATGCGTTTGGGATGCAGCGCGGCGAGCCGCGCGACGATCGCGTCAACCGGTACCGTCATGGCGGCGCACTCACGCGTGCGCCGGAACCGGCAATTGCTGTTGCGCGTCCGGCGCCGGCGCCTTGGTCAACAGCCGGCACAATTCGGAAAGCGTCGCGCGCAATTTGTGCCGGTGCACCACCATGTCGACCATGCCGTGCTCGGAAAGATATTCGGCGCGCTGGAAGCCGTCCGGCAATTTCTCGCGGATGGTCTGCTCGATCACGCGCGGTCCGGCAAAGCCGATCAGCGCGCCGGGTTCCGCGATCTGCACGTCGCCCAGCATGGCATAGGAGGCGGTGACGCCGCCGGTGGTCGGATTGGTGAGCACTACGATGTAGGGCTTGCGTGCCTCGCGCAGCATCTGCACGGCGGCGGTGGTGCGCGGCAATTGCATGAGCGAGAGGATGCCTTCCTGCATGCGCGCGCCGCCGGAGGCGGCGAACATGATGAATGGCGTGCCTTTTTGCACCGCGGTTTCCAGCCCCTTGATCACCGCTTCGCCGGCCGCCATGCCGAGCGAGCCGCCCATGAAATCGAAATCCTGCACCGCGATCGTCACCGGCAGGCCGTCGAGCTTGCCGAGGCCGAGCTTGATCGCGTCGTTGAGGCCGGTCTTGGTCTTGGCGTCCTTCAAACGGTCGGCGTAACGGCGCTCGTCGCGGAATTTGAGCGGATCGAACTGCACCTCCGGCACCCCGATGTCGAGCCAGGTGGCGCCGTCGAACATCAGCTTCAACCGCGCCGTCGCGCTGATGCGCATGTGATAGTTGGAACTCGGAATGACGAACTGGTTCGACTCGACGTCCTTGTAGAACACGAGCTGGCCGGTCTCCGGACATTTGATCCAGAGATTTTCCGGCGTCTCGCGGCGCAGGAAGCTGCGAATTTTCGGGCGGACGACGTTGGAGATCCAGTTCATGCTTCGCCTATATAGGCCCGATTCGTCAGAATTATAACCGCCGTGGCGGCCCGATCTTTATTCCGCCGCCACCTTGCGCGCCGAACGCACGCCGTCGGCGAGGCTGCCGACCAGATCGGCGACTGTTTTCACCGTTTGGGCGCTCGCTTTGCCGGCATTATCGAGGCTGGCGCGCACCGCATCGACCAGCGCGGAGCCGACCACCACGCCGTCGGCGCTGGCCGCGATGGCGCGGGCTTGCTCGGCGGTTCTCACGCCGAAGCCGACCGCGATCGGCAATTTGGTGTGGCGCTTGATGCGCGCAACCGCCGCGTTGACCTTGGTCGTATCGGGCGCCGCCGAGCCGGTGACGCCTGCGACCGACACGTAATAGACGAAGCCCGAAGTGTTGTTGAGCACTGCCGGCAGCCGCTTGTCGTCGGTGGTGGGCGTGGCGAGGCGGATGAAGTTCAGCCCCGCTTTCAAGGCCGGCAGGCAGAGCTCCTCGTCTTCCTCCGGCGGCAGATCGACCACGATCAAGCCGTCGACGCCGGCCGCCTTGGCGTCGACGAGGAATTTGTCGACGCCGTAGATGTAGATCGGATTGTAGTAGCCCATCAGAATGATCGGCGTCGTGTCGTCGCCTTTGCGGAATTCGC
This sequence comes from uncultured Alphaproteobacteria bacterium, assembly GCA_963739735.1. Taxonomy (GTDB): domain Bacteria; phylum Pseudomonadota; class Alphaproteobacteria; order Rhizobiales; family Xanthobacteraceae; genus Pseudolabrys. The sequence continues at coordinate 75,643 of CAVUBV010000003.1, forward strand.
GCACCAGCGAAAGCGTCTTGGTCATGCGCTGCCCGCCTTTCAGCGCGCGCACGCCGGCGGCCTGGATCGCCGGGCCGTCGGCCATCGGATCGGTGAACGGCATGCCGATTTCGATCAGGTCGGCGCCCGCCTTGGGCAGCGCCTTGGCGATGGCGAGCGAAGTGTCGTAGTCGGGATCGCCGGCCATGGTGAAGGTCATCAGCGCGGCGCGGCCTTCTTGCTTCAGCGCGGCAAAGCGGCGGTCGATGCGGGTGGTCATCGGCGCTTGCTTTCCAGAAAGGCCTCGACCGAATCCAAATCCTTGTCGCCGCGGCCCGACATGTTGACCACCATTAAATGATCGGCGGGCTTGCCCGGCGCGAGGTCGACGACGCGGGCGAGCGCATGCGCCGGTTCCAGCGCCGGGATGATGCCCTCGAGCTTGCTGCAAAGCTGGAACGCCGCCACCGCTTCGTCGTCGGTGGCGGACAAGAATTTCACCCGGCCCATGTCGTTGAGCCAGGCGTGCTCCGGCCCGAGGCCGGGATAATCGAGGCCGGCGGAAATCGAATGCGCCTCCTCGATCTGGCCGTCGTCGTTCATCAGCAAATAAGTGCGGTTGCCGTGCAGCACGCCGGGCTTGCCGCCGGCGATGGACGCGGCGTGCTTGCCGCTGGGAAGCCCATGGCCGGCCGCTTCGACGCCGTAGATTTCGATTGTCGGCTCGTCGAGAAACGGATGAAAAAGCCCCATGGCATTGGAGCCGCCGCCTATGCAGGCGATCAGCGAATCCGGCAGCCGGCCTTCGGCTTTCTGCATCTGTTCGCGGGTTTCGCGGCCGATGATCGACTGGAAATCGCGCACCATGGCCGGATAAGGATGCGGGCCGGCCACCGTGCCGATGCAATAGAACGTGTCGGCAACGTTGGTGACCCAGTCGCGCAGCGCCTCGTTCATGGCGTCCTTCAGCGTCTTCGACCCGGAGGTGACGCCGCGCACTTCGGCCCCGAGCATGCGCATCCTCAGCACGTTCGGCTTCTGCCGTTCGACGTCGACCTCGCCCATATAGACGATGCAGGGCAGGCCGAATTTGGCGCACAGCGTGGCGGTCGCGACGCCATGCATGCCGGCGCCGGTCTCCGCGATGATGCGCGTCTTGCCCATGCGCATGGCCAGCATGATCTGGCCGAGCACGTTGTTCACCTTATGCGCGCCGGTGTGATTGAGCTCCTCGCGCTTGAAGTAGATTTTCGCGCCGCCGAAATTTCTTGTGTGCAGACGCTCGGCGAAATAAAGCGGCGACGGCCGCCCGACATAATTCGCCAGATGGCCGTCCATCTCAGCCTGGAATTTCGGGTCGGCCTTGGCCGCGGCATAGGCCTTTTCCAGATCGAGGATCAGCGGCATCAGCGTCTCGGCGACAAAGCGGCCGCCATAAATGCCGAAATGCCCGCGCTCGTCGGGGCCGGTGCGGAAGGAATTGGGTTGCGGCGCGGTCATGCGCTTAACCTTGGCGGCAAGCGCGGCCTCGGCGGTGCGCGCGGCGCGGATGAAAGCGCGGATTTTGTCGGCGTCCTTTTCACCCGGCGCACGCTCGACGCCGGAGGAGACGTCGACGCCGGGGGCGCGCGTGACGCGCAGCGCTTCCGCCACATTGCCGGCATCGAGCCCGCCCGACAGCAAGAACGGAATCCCCGGATCGACGCCCTTGAGCAGCGTCCAGTCGAACGGCGTGCCGAGCCCGCCCGGCCGGGTCGCCTCGCGCGGCGCGCGCGCGTCGAACAGCAGCCGGTCGGCGATCTTTTTGTAGAGATCGACGCGCGCGAGGTCCTTGCGTTCGGCGACCGGGATCACCTTCATCACGGCAAGCCGAAGCGCGCGCGCAGCGCCGTCACCCGTTCGGGCGTTTCGCTGCCGTGCAATTGCAGCAGGTCGGGCTTGAGCGCCTCGACCACGGCGGCAAGCGTCGCGTCGTCGGCATCGACGGTGAGCGCCACCTTGCCGGCGCGGCCTTTGACCCGCTCGCCGAGCGCGCGCGCGGCCTCGAAGCCGAGATGGCGCGGGCTCGGCGCGAAGAAGACGAAGCCGACCAGGTCGGCGCCGGATTCCAACGCTACATCAAGCGCTTCCGGGGTCTTCAGCCCGCAGATTTTAACGATCAGTGACATGGCGGGGGTTCTACCGCCTTCATCCACCGCCCGGCAAAGCGGAACCAGCATATTTATTATTGGCTTGCGTTAAGGCACCGGCGGCGGGATCGCGGCCAGCGGGCTCGGCTCATCCGGCGCGGCGGGCTTCTCGGCCGTGCCGAAACGGCGGCGGACGGCGTCCATCTCCTGGTGCAGCGCGCGCACCTCGCCGTCGAGCTTGCGGGCGGCGCGCCGCCATTTGCCCTGGCGCAGCCAGGCGGCGATGCCGCCGATCAGCACGCCGAGGATCAGCACCGCGAACAGGATGGCGAACAGCGGCAGGGTCGCCGCATAAGCGGGGGCCGCCGCCGAGAACGGGTCGAACGACACCGTCACCGCCTGCCGGTTGGCCACCGCGAAGGCGACGATGACGACGGCCAGCGGGATAATGACGATCCAGGTGACGATCTTGCGGAACATGGCCATCCTCGTACTCGACAATTTAGGTGACTGCCATTCCCCGCGCAAAGCGGGCGAAGCCAGACGCCGTCGCTGCGGGCGGTATTAGCGCGGTCAACGCCAGTCGAAGCCACCGCGAATACTGGATCGCCCGCTTTCGCGGGCGATGACACCGAATTAGAGGCCGCAGTGGCGTAAGTGCTTTAAACCGGCGCGGTCTTGTTCAGCCGTTCGCGCATTTCCTTGCCGGTCTTGAAGAACGGCACCGATTTCTGCTCGACCGAGACATGGGCGCCGGTGCGCGGATTGCGCCCGGTGCGCGCCGGCCGGTGCTTGACCGAGAAGGCGCCGAAGCCGCGCAGCTCGACGCGGTCGCCGCGCGCCATGGCGTTGGTGATCTCGCCGAGGATCGCGTTGACGATATTCTCGACGTCGCGCTGGTAGAGGTGAGGGTTCTGGGCGGCGATACGTTGCACAAGCTCGGACTTGATCATCTCGGCCGCCTTGCTCGATCGGGGATCAGTTGGCGGATGGAGGGTGCCAAAGCGCCAAGAGACCGTCAAGATTGAGTCTTTCGATTGATTGCACCCCGCCCCATGCTTCGATGCGGTGCGCAATGGCGGAGAGGCCCACCGCCTCGAAGGTCCAAGCGGCGACATGGAGGAAGGAAAGCTCGCCGAATCGTGGCTCCAGCGAGACATCGCGCACCGGGGTCGAGGCCGGGACCTTCTTTTCCTTCTCCAGCCAGGCCAGCGCGGTCTTTTCGTTGCCCAGGCTGTCCACCAGCTTGAGAGCGACACCCTGTCGCCCGGTGAACACCCGCCCGTCGGCCACCGCGGCGAGCTGCGTATCGTCCATGCGGCGGCGGTTTTTCACCAGGTCCTTAAACCAGGCATAGGAGTTGAGCACGATGGCCTCGATGGCGGCGCGGGCTGCCGGGCTGGTCGGCTCGTAGCCGTTGGGCGCTGCCTTGAGCGGGGAGGATTTGATCTCCTCGACCTGGATGCCGATGGTTTTCAGCACCTGGGTGAAGTTCGGATACTGGAACAGCACCCCGATCGAGCCGACCAGGGAGGTATCATGGGCAATGATGTGATCGGCCGAGATCGCCGCGATATAGGCGCCGGAGGCGGCCAGGCCGTCGACCACCACCACCATCGGCTTTTTCGCCTGCAAGGTGCGCAACGAGTCGTAAAGCTGCTCGGACCCGGCGGTGGTGCCGCCAGGGCTGTCGATATGCACGATCACCGCGCGCGCGCGCGATTTCGCCAGCTTCTCTAGCGCCTCGACGCGGTCTTGGTTGCCGCGGATCAGGCCCTGCACCTTGATGCGGGCGATGTAGTTGCCGTCCGGCACCAGCCGGCTGCCGGGCACCAGCGCGGCGACCAGACCGGCCAGCGCGATGAGCACAACGAGCAGCGCGCCGACGCGCCAGAAGGTGAGCTTGCGCCGCATGCGGCGGCGATCGACGATGGCATCGGCATCGAGCGACATGGCTTGCGCTCCTTTAGGTCGAATCGTGGCCTGGATATAACACCTACGCGGACTTTTCGACCGCCTTTTGGCAAGCTGATGTCATAAAGAAAAACCCCCGGGACAAGCCCGGGGGTCATTTTTACGCGGTCGGGTAACGGCTTCTTAGCCCTATTCCCCGGCCTTTTCGGTTTCCGCTTTGTCTTCGGTCTTGTCTTCGGTCTTGTCGTCGCGCTGCTTGAGCGCGGCGCCCAGGATGTCGCCGAGCGAGGCGCCCGAGTCGGCGGAGCCGTACTGCGCCAGCGCTTCCTTCTCCTCGGCCACTTCCAGCGCCTTGATGGAGACGCCGACCTTGCGGGTCTTGCGGTCGAACTGGGTGACGCGGGCGTCCACCTTCTGGCCGACCGCGAAGCGCTCGGGGCGTTGCTCGCCGCGGTCGCGCGCGAGATCGGCGCGGCGGATGAAGGCGGTCAAGTCGGTGCCGACGATCTTGACCTCGATGCCGGCCTCCTTCACCTCGGTGACCTCGCAGGTGACCACCGAACCCTTCTTCAGGTCGCCGGCCTGCTCCATCGGGTCGCCGGCGAGCTGCTTGATGCCGAGCGAGATGCGCTCCTTCTCGACGTCGACGTCGAGCACTTGCGCCTTGACCATGTCGCCCTTCTTGTATTCCTCGATCACCTGCTCGCCCGGACGCTTCCAGTCGAGATCGGAGAGGTGGACCATGCCGTCCACGTCGCCGTCGAGGCCGAGGAACAGGCCGAACTCGGTCTTGTTCTTGACTTCGCCTTCGACCGTGGAGCCCGGCGGATGCTTCTCGACGAAGACCTCCCACGGATTGCGCATGGTCTGCTTGAGGCCGAGCGAGATGCGGCGCTTGACCGGATCGACTTCCAGGATCTGCACCTCGACCTCTTGCGAGGTCGAGACGATCTTGCCGGGATGCACGTTCTTCTTGGTCCACGACATTTCGGAGACGTGGATGAGGCCCTCGATGCCCGGCTCCAGTTCGACGAAGGCGCCGTAGTCGGTGATGTTGGTGACGCGGCCCTTGAACTTGGCGCCGACCGGGAACTTGGCTTCGATGCCCTGCCACGGATCGTCGAGCAGTTGCTTCATGCCGAGCGAGATGCGGTGGGTCTCGTGGTTGATCTTGATGATCTTGACCTTCACCTGCTGGCCGATATTGAGCACTTCGGTCGGGTGATTGACGCGGCGCCAGGCGATGTCGGTGACGTGCAGCAGGCCGTCGATGCCGCCGAAGTCGACGAAGGCGCCGTAGTCGGTGATGTTCTTGACCACGCCGTCGATGACCTGACCCTCTTCGAGGTTCTGCACCAGTTCCTGGCGCTGCTCGGCGCGCGTCTCTTCCAGCACGGTGCGGCGGGAGACCACGATGTTGCCGCGGCGGCGATCCATTTTCAGAATCTGGAACGGCTGATTGACGTTCATCAGCGGCGTCACGTCGCGGATCGGCCGGATGTCGACCTGCGAGCGCGGCAGGAAGGCCACGGCGCCGTCGAGATCGACGGTAAAGCCGCCCTTGACCTGATTGAAGATGACGCCGGTGACCTTCTCGTTGTTCTTGAACGCGGTCTCCAGCTTGCCCCAGCTTTCCTCACGCCGCGCCTTGTCGCGCGAGAGCACCGCTTCGCCGAGCGCGTTCTCCACGCGCTCCAGATAGACTTCGACCTCGTCGCCGATTTTCAACTCGGATTGCCGGCCCGGCCCTGCGAATTCGCGCACCGCGACGCGGCCTTCGGTCTTCAGGCCGACGTCGATGACGGCCATGTCCTTTTCGATGCCGACAACCTTGCCCTTGATGACCGCACCTTCTTGCAGGTTTCCGGTCCCAAACGATTCGTCGAGCATCTTGGCGAAATCGTCACGCGTGGGTTCAGCAGCGGTGGCCATGAATTCTCCTGTATAGCGGTGCGCCGGCGGGTTGGAATGGCGTTCAAAAAGCGCGGGCCGAAGATCCCGCAAGACCTTCGACGACCCCCGGAATCCCGGGTGGCCGGCGCTAAAACCGTGCTTTCGGAACGATTGCTTCGATCAGGCGCCTAACGCAGAGGCTCGAGCGGGGCTTTGTCCTCCAACAACGAGGGGCGTTAATCGCGCCCTCGGCCCGCTCGGGTAGCCTCGACGATATCGATGGCAGCCCGGATTGCCGTGGATATATCCATATCCGTCGTATCGAGCAAGTGCGCGTCGGAGGCCCGTTTCAGGGGGGCGATGGCGCGCCTTGTGTCGCGCTCGTCGCGCTTGAGGATGTCGGCCAGCACCGCGGCGGCGTCGATTTGACGCCCCTGGGCGCGGTATTCGGCGGCGCGGCGTTGGGCGCGCACCTCGGCCGTGGCGGTGACGTAAATCTTAACGTCGGCATTGGGGCAGATGACGGTGCCGATATCGCGGCCGTCGAGCACCGCGCCCGGGCGGCCGGGCGGCAAAATCGCGCTGGAAGGCGACGAGCGCCGCGCGCACTTCGGGAATAGCGGAGACGACCGAGGCCGCCTCGCCCACCGCCGGGGTCTTGAGCGCGGCTTCGTCGAAGCGGGCCGGGTCGAGCGCCTGGGCGGCGGCGACCGCGGCGGCGGCATCGTCGCTGCGGCGGCCGCCATCGAGCAGCGCCTTGGCCACCGCGCGGTAGATCAGCCCGGTGTCGAGATGGCGCAGGCCGTAATGCGCGGCGAGCTTTTTGCCGAGCGTGCCCTTGCCCGAGGCCGCCGGTCCGTCGATGGCGATGATCATGCGAGGTCCGCGCCGAGCGAGCGCATCAGCTCGACGAAGCCGGGGAAGCTGGTGGCGATGACGCCTGAGTCGTCGATGCGCACGCCATTGTCGGCGGCCAAGCCCATCACCAGCGCGGCCATGGCGATGCGGTGATCCATGTGGGTGACGACTTCGCCGCCGCCGGCGACATTCGCCTTGCCGTGCACGATCAGATCGTCGCCCTCGATCTCGACGGTAACGCCATTGGCGCGCAGCATGGCGGCGGTGGCTTCCAGCCGGTCGCTCTCCTTGACGCGCAATTCCTTCAAGCCGCGCATGCGGGTGATGCCTTCGGCGAAGGAAGCCGCCACCGCCAAAATCGGATATTCGTCGATCATCGACGGCGCGCGTTCGGCCGGCACCTCGACGCCTTTCAATTTGGAGGCGACCACGCGCAGATCGGCGACCTCCTCGCCGCCATCGTCGCGCGTCGCCACCGTCTCGATGTTGGCGCCCATCTCGCGCAGCGTCGTGTACAGACCGGTGCGCAGCGGGTTGGTCATCACCGCTTCGAGAATCAAATCGGAGCCGGGCACGATCAAGCCGGCCACTAGCGGAAACGCCGCCGAAGATGGATCGGCCGGCACCACCACATTGGCCGGCTCCAACTCCGGCTGGCCCTGCAGCGTGATGCGGCGGCCATGCTCGCCATGCGGCTTGCTGGTCAGCTTGGCGCCGAAATGTTTCAGCATGCGTTCGGTGTGGTCGCGCGTCGCCTCCGCTTCGATCACCGTGGTTTCACCCGGCGCGGCAAGGCCGGCCAGCAGCACCGCCGACTTGAGCTGCGCCGAGGGCACCGGAGACTCGTAAACGATCGGAATGGGGTCGGCGGCGCCCTGCAAGGTAAGCGGCAACCGGTCGCCGTCGACGGCGTCGATGACGCGCGCGCCCATGCGCTCCAGCGGATCGAGCACGCGCCGCATCGGCCGCTTGCTCAAGGAGGCGTCGCCGATGAATGTCGCGGTCACCGCGTTGCCGGCCACCGCGCCGATCGCCAGCCGGCAGCCAGTGCCGGAATTGCCGAAATCGAGCGGGCCGGCCGGCTGGGCAAAACCGGCGACGCCGACGCCCTGAATCCGCCACAGGCCCTCGCCCGTCCGCTCCAGCCTTGCGCCGAGCGCACGCATGGCCGCGGCGGTATGCAGCACGTCCTCGCCTTCCAATAGGCCGGCGACCGTGCTCTCGCCCACCGTCAGCGCGCCCAGAATCAGCGCCCGGTGCGAAATCGATTTGTCCCCCGGCACCCGGATACGGCCCTGCAAGGGGCCGCCGCGGCGGGCGGTCAGCGGCGTCGAAACGGCAGTGTCCACGGGCGCTATCCTTAACGAGCAGCGCCCTCCTACCACGCGGTCGCGCGCCGCGTCATCCCGCGGACCATGGGCCGTTCAGAGCGCGCCTGCGCTATTGACAGGCGGCTTGCAACTAGCCAAGTGAAACACCGATTTACCGACTTATTTCGAGGAACCCGCCCGTGGCGAAAGCTGAACTCGGAACCAAGCGCGTCTGTCCAGAAACCGGCCGCAAGTTCTACGATCTGGGCAAGACGCCAGTGATCTCTCCCTATACCGGCAAGGTCGTGCCGATCGCGCCGCCGCCGCAATCGCGCGCGCGGCCCGAGCCGGCGGCGCCCGCTCCGGTCGTGCGGCCCGCTCCGGTGCCCGAACCCGAAGTGGTGGTGCCGGAGACGGCGGACGCCGACTTCGTCTCGCTGGAAGATGCCGAGGCCGAACAGCAGGGCAAGAAGCCGGCGGCGGCGGAAGGCGCGGCAGCTCCCGGCGAGGCCGAGGACGTCGAGATCGACGAGAGCCTCGACGACGCCGCATTCATCGAGGAAGAGGAAGAAGGCGATCCCGATGTGACCGACATCATCGGAGAAACCATCGAGAAGGAAGAGGAGACCTGACGCCCGCGCGCCGCACGCGTCTCCTCACTGCGGCGAAAATTTGCGAATTGGGGCCATAGCTCAGATGGGAGAGCGCGTGAATGGCATTCACGAGGTCGGCGGTTCGATCCCGCCTGGCTCCACCAACCTTCGCGCACAACCGGGCCGCATATTAGGCGTCGCGAAGCGGCGAAGGTTGCCCGTCGTAGCCCGAAGGGCGAAGACGGGCTAAATTAGCTCCATGAGGTATGTCTACCTTCTTGAGAGCATCAATTTCCCCAAAGAGACCTATATCCGCCTTACCGACGACTTGCGTAAACGCCTTGCCGCACATAACGCCGGACAGGCGAGCCATACGAAAAAAATCAAACCATGGCGGCTTGTGACCTACGTAGCCTTTTGCGATGAAAAGAAAGCGGTCGATTTTGAGCGCTATCTCAAATCATCATCGGGCCGCGCTTTCGCAAAGAAACGTCTGCGGTAGACGGCCGCCCAACAGGCGGCTTTTTTATTTCAAGACGGCGCTGCTGACAGTCCCCATCTCGGCGTTGCATGATGCCGGAAAGGCCGGGAGGTACCATGCAAGGCAAGATCGCGCTCGAGGAGCACTTCGCCACCGAGGCCACGCTCGGCGACTCGCAGGTGTTCGGCGCGCATGTGTGGGACCGGCTGGGCCCGCGCCTCACCGACATCCAGGACATTCGCCTGCAGGAAATGGACAAGCACGGGATCGAGATGATGATCCTGTCGCTCAACGCGCCGGCGGTGCAGGCGATCCATGACGTGAAGCGCGCGATCGCCGTGGCGCGCGAGGCCAACGACGTGTTGGCCGCCGAAATCGCCAAGCGGCCCGGCCGCTTCGCCGGTTTCGCCGCGCTGCCGATGCAAGACGCGGACGCCGCCATCGCCGAGCTCACCCGCTGCGTCAAGCAACTCGGCTTTGTCGGTGCGCTGGTCAACGGCTTTTCGCAGATCGACGCGGCGGACAACGTGACCTATTACGACCTGCCGCAGTACCGGCCGTTCTGGCGCGCGCTCGAGGCGCTCGACGTGCCGTTCTACCTGCATCCGCGCAATCCACTGCCGAGCTGGTCGCGGCAATATGACGGACACAACTGGCTGCTCGGACCGAATTGGGCGTTCTCGGCGGAGACCGCCGTGCACGCGTTACGCCTGATCGGCAGCGGACTGTTCGACGAATGCCCGCGCCTGAAGTTGGTGCTCGGCCATCTCGGCGAAGGCATCCCGGTGCAGCTCTGGCGCATCGACGGCCGCAACGGCTGGATGAAGGCGCCGCACAAATACGCCGCCCGGCACGGCGTCGGCCATTATTTCCGCAAGCATTTCCATCTCACTACGTCCGGCAATTTCCACACGCCTTCGCTCGCCAATGCGGTGACCGAAATGGGCGCGGAACGCGTGATGTTTTCGGTGGATTGGCCGTTCGAGGACGTGGGCGAAGGCTGCCGCTGGTTCGACGGTGCGCAGATCGGCGAAGTCGAGCGCGCGAAAATCGGCCGCGAAAACGCGCTGAGGCTGTTCAAGCTTAAGCTTTAAACCGAGCGCGACTACTTCTTCCTCACTTGCGCCCGCGACAGCGCGGCGCTGCTCCAAACCGGATCGTCGGAGCCGTTGCCCCAGGCAATCGGCCGGTAGAAATTGTGGATGCCGTAGCGGGCCATCTTGCGCATCTCGCGCACCCAGATCGGATGCACGTAGACGGCGTGATAATGCGTCGAGGCGCCCACCCGCAACTCATAGAGCTCGCCGTCGAGCGTCTGCTTGGCGATGCGGTTGGCGCGCGCCCAGGCGCCGCGCTCGTTGATGGCCTTGCTGCGGCCGTCGCAGGCGAAAGTGAACTGGCAGGCGAGATGGCGATTGGCATTCTGATAAATCACGCCGCAGACATTGTTCGGATAGAAACCGGAGAACACGCGGTTCATCACCACCTGCGCGACCGCGATCTGCCCGGCCACCGGTTCGCCGCGCGCCTCGAAATAGATCGCGTTGGCGAGGCAGCGTTCCGCCTTGGCGTAGGACTTACCTTCGAGGTGCAAGAGCTCGGCCGGCGACGGCGGCGGCGGGCCGGGCGGGCGTCGCGGCAACGGCACCGGCACCGGCTCGGGTAGGGTTGCGGCCGGCATCGGCAACGACACCAGCGTGATCGTCGGCAAGTCAATGGGCGTGGCGTCGGCCTTGGCGAAGATGACCGGCGCGGGCACGGCGGCCACCGGCACATTCGGCGTGGAGACCGGCTGCACATTCGGCGCGATGGCCGGCTGCTCCATCGCGACTTCGACGGCATCGAGGTCGCGCGCGGCGGCAAGCGCCTTGACCGGCAAATCGTCGGCGGGACCGCGCCAGCACGGCGGTATCGCGGCTGGGGATCGCGGCAATGGCCGACGGCGCCGGCAGCGCGATCGCGATGCTCTGGATTCCTTCGCGAATGATGTTCGGCAGATCGGCGATGCGATGACGATCGCTGCGCATCACGCCGCTCGCGGTCTGCACCGGACGAATGTCCGCCAGATCGAGCGCGGTCAACATCACCGCGGCGATTGCGAAACCGATACAGATGCGTTTGGCGCCGCGATAAATCTTTTCTTCGATCGTCAGCTCGAACGGATCGACGATATCGATACTGCGCGTCAGCACATTCCGCTCCCCGTTTGGTCCACACGAATTCTTTTTGTCGGACGGCGGCGATACTAACGGGGCAATGCGCGATCGCGCGCATTTTAGGAAATTTTTGAATAAACAAGGCAAACGCGCATGATTAATTTAACCATCGCGAACTGCGGCACGCTCATGCGCGGCTCTTTGCGCGCGCCGTTTGTCTCTTCGGAAAACGAATTGCGTGGTGCGGTCCGCCACGCGCGACGGCGATCGCTGTCGCCCGCGTCTGGGTCATGACGGACACGAAGCGCGCCCAGCCGCTGGCGCAACCGCCGGGGGCCGCGGAACCGGCCGGCCTGGAACCCCGGAACAAGGGCCGGCTTTACCGGCCAGCCGGCCGAATTCCCCTTGTTCTTGAACCTTTAACCCGGCCTGCCCATATTAGCGGGGCTGGGCGGCAGGTGCCGCCCGGGTGAGGCGCCCGCAAGGGGCCTCGTCAAAGTCGCTTCCGACAAGGACTTTGAGACCATGTCACGAGTTCCGTCACTATCCAGCCCGTTCCTGCTGGGCTTCGACGAGATCGAGCGCGTGCTCGACCGCGTCGCCAAGGGGGCCGATGGCTACCCGCCCTACAACATCGAGCGGCTGGCGCGCGACCCGCAAAACCCGGAGCGGCTGCGTATCACGCTTGCCGTTGCCGGCTTCACCCGCGACCAGCTCGACGTCTGCATCGAGGAAAGTCAGCTGGTGATCCGCGGGCGCCAGCAGGACGACAAGAGCCGGCAATATCTCCACCGCGGCATCGCCGCGCGCCAATTCCAGCGCACCTTCGTGCTGGCGGACGGCATGGAGGTGCTGGGCGCCGACCTGAAGAACGGGCTGTTGTCGATCGATCTGGTGCGGCCGCAGGCCGAGCGGATCATCAAGACAATCGCCATCAACGAGCAGGAATGACGAAATCGTGAAAACAGGACTCGACCGCGGCAAGCGTTCAATGAAAGGATCGAGGGCCAATGACTAAAGGCAAGATGACTGAAACGAACACCGCCCACCCGGCGATCACGCAGGAAGCGCTGGCGCATCTCGGCGACGGCCGCCTGGCTTACGTCAAGGCGATCCGCTCCGAGGACGTCGCCACGATGTTCCCGCAGGCGCCGAAGATCGCGCCCGGCATGCAGCTGTTCGCCCTGCACGGCGCCGACGGCACGCCGATCATGCTGACCGACACGCGCGAAGCAGCGCTTGCCAATGCCTGGAGCCAGGAGCTCGAGGCGGTGAGCGTGCACTGAACGATTAGCTGCCATCAATCCGATCCCGCGCAGGCGGGCGGCCAGTAATCGCCGTGGCGCGGTGAAATCAATTCGAAAAGCTGCGAGCGTCACTGCGATCATGCCGGGACTTTCGCGGATGATGACGAATGTGATCGTGAGACGGGCGCGCTTACGCCGCGCTTGACGCCGGCGGCACGGCCAGCACCGCATAGAGCGCGTCGGCATCGCGCGAGTCGCGCAGCTTGCGCGCGATCTCGGGGTCGCGCAAAAGGCGCGCGACGCGGGCGAGCGCCTTGAGGTGATCGGCGCCGGCGGCTTCCGGCGCCAGCAGCAGAAAAATGAGATCGACCGGCGCACCGTCGAGCGCCTCGAAGTCGATGGCGCGTTCGAGCCGCGCGAACAGGCCGAACAGGCGGCCGAGCCGGGGCAATTTGCCGTGCGGGATGGCGACGCCATTGCCCACCGCGGTCGAGCCGAGCTTCTCGCGCTGCAGCAGGATATCCAGAATCGCGCGCTCGTTCTGACCGGTCAACTCGGCCGCGCGGGCGGCGAGTTCCTGGATCGCCTGCTTCTTGTTCTTGACCTTCAGCGCCGGAATGAATCGCATTGGGCGCGACGAGATCGGTGAGCGTCATGGACATGGCCAATGATCGGAAAAAGGCAGCGGCGAATGGCAAGGGGTGTTGAAGGCGGCGGACCTTAAGGACGGTCCGCGGCGGCTGTCAATGGCTGCGGTCGGATACGGCCTGCCGCTTTTTATTGCATTTTTGCAGTCTTTTCACCGCCGCGCAGGCCCTGATGGTCCTTGCGGCGGCGCTTATAGCGTCGCAACCGCTTTTCGATGTGGATGGCGGCCTGATCGGCGCTTTCATAGGCGTCGGCCGCCATGCCCTCGGCTTCGAGCAAGGTGCCGGAATCGAGATGCAGCACGCATTCGGTGCGGAACCCGAAGCCGTCTTTGCCGACCGTGGCATGCCCGGAATAGCCGCCCCTGAAATATTTCGAGGTCGCCTCTTCGATACGGGCGACAATCCGCTGCTGCAAGGCCGCACCGATATTGATGTTCTTGCCCGAAACGCGCAAAGCCATTGGCCCGCCTCCAGTTTTCCTAATTCAGCTAAGGAATGTCCCGGCAAAGGTCAATGCGCCGGGGAACCGCGCAAGGCCGCGCTAGACGGAGGCGGCCTGTTTCTCGCGCCGGCGCTGCACCGAGGACGGGATGCGCATGGCCTCGCGGTATTTGGCGACCGTGCGGCGGGCGATGTCGATACCGGCCTCGCGCAGCCTGTCGACAATCGTATCGTCGGAAAGCACGTCGGCGGCGGTCTCGTCGTCGATCAAGTGACGAATGCGATCGCGCACCGCTTCGGCGGAATGCGCCTCGCCGCCGTCGGAGGACGCGATCGACGAAGTGAAGAAATATTTCAATTCGAAAATGCCGCGGCTGGTCGCCATGTATTTGTTGGCGGTGACGCGCGAGACGGTCGACTCGTGCATGCCGATGGCGTCGGCCACGGTCTTGAGATTGAGCGGCCGCAAATGCTGCACGCCCTTGGCGAAGAAGGCGTCCTGCTGACGCACGATCTCGCTCGACACTTTGAGGATGGTCTTGGCGCGCTGGTCGAGCGCGCGCACCAGCCAGGTCGCGGTCTGCAGGCAATCGGCGAGATAGGTCTTGTCCTTGTCGCTGCGCGTCGTCTTCGACACCTGCGCGTAATATCGCTGGCTGATGAGGACTTTCGGCAGCGTGTCGGAATTAAGCTCCACCTGCCAGGTGCCGTCGGAGGCTGCCCGCACATACACATCCGGCACGATCGGCTGCACCATGGTCGAGCCGAAAGCGAGGCCGGGCTTGGGATTGAGATTGCGGATTTCCGCGATCATGTCGACGAGGTCTTCCTCGTTGACGCCGCACAATCGGCGCAGCGCGGCGAGATCGCGCTTGGCCAACAGATCGAGATGCTCGACCAGCGTCTGCATCGCCGGGTCGTATCGGTCGCGGTCCTTGAGTTGGATGGCGAGGCATTCGGTGAGATTGCGCGCGCACACGCCGGCTGGATCGAGCGTCTGCAGGAGGGCGAGCACGGCTTCCACGTCGGCGCGCGGCGCGCCCAGCTTGTCGGCGACGGCGTCGAGATCGCCGGTGAGATAGCCGGCCTCGTCCACCATATCGATCAGGTACTGCCCGATCATGCGCGCGGCGGGATCGTGGATCGCCAGCGCCATCTGCTCGGCGAGATGGTCCGCAAGCGTGACCTCGGCGGTGACGAAAGCTTCCAGATTGTAGTCGTCGCTGCCGCGGCTGCCGGCGCCCGACCATTCCGAATAGGCCGGCGGCGGCGTCTCCGGCGCCGGGCTTTTCTCGGCCCCGTCGTCAGGGAAGACGTTTTCCAGTTCCGTGCCGAGCCCCTCTTCCATGGAGCTGCGGCTGGTCTCCATGTCCTGGCCGATCCAATCGGCGGTGGCGCCCATGTCCTCGCCGCCCTCGCCGCCTTCGCCACCCTCGGAGCCGGAAGCCTCCGGCTCGGCGGCGGCCGGCGTCGGCCCGTCGTCGTCGTCATTGGCGCGCTCGAGCAGCGGATTGCGCTCCAGCTCGCCTTCCACATAGGCGGCCAGATCAAGGCTGGAGAGCTGCAGCAGCTTGATGGCCTGCATCAGCTGCGGCGTCATCACCAGGGCTTGGGTCTGGCGGAACTCCAGTCGTTGCGACAACGCCATATGTGGGTTTCCCGGCGGAAACTGGTCCGATTCTTGCTTGTAATTGCTTATAGCAGGTCTTATCCGCCAGCGGTATGAGATTCCGCACTGCGGCAATGCATAAATTTTGTGCAGGAAAACCAGCCCGGGCGCGGGCTTACAGCCTGAATTCTTCGCCCAGATAGAGCCGGCGCACGTCGGGATTGTTGACGATGTCCTCGGCGCGGCCCTCCATCAGCACTTCGCCGGAATAGATGATGTAGGCGCGGTCGGTGAGCCCGAGCGTTTCGCGCACATTATGGTCGGTGATCAGCACGCCGATGCCGCGGTTGGTCAAATGGCGCACCAGCGCCTGGATGTCGCCGACCGCGATCGGATCGATGCCGGCGAACGGCTCGTCGAGCAGCATGTAGCTCGGTCGCGTCGCCAGCGCGCGGGCGATTTCGACACGGCGGCGCTCGCCGCCCGACAGCGCGATGGTCGGCGTCTTGCGCAGCCGGGCGATGTCGAACTCCTCGAGCAGCGCGTTGAGATCGGCGTCGCGGCGGCGGCGGTCAGGCTCCACCATTTCGAGCACCGCGCGGATATTGTCCTCCACATTGAGCCCGCGGAAGATCGAGGCCTCTTGCGGCAGATAGCCGATGCCGAGCCGCGCGCGCTGGTACATCGGCAGCAGTGTGACGTCATAGCCGTCAAGCTCGATGCGGCCGCGGTCGGCCTTGATCAGGCCGGTGATCATGTAGAACACGGTGGTCTTGCCGGCGCCGTTCGGCCCGAGCAGGCCGACCGCCTCGCCGCGCCGCACGTAGAGCGTGACGCCTTTGACCACCATGCGGCCGCCGAAGCTCTTCTCCACGCCATGGGTGGCGAGATAGGCGTGGCGGACGGCTTGCCGTCCATCGCCGTCGCGCCGCGCACGCGGGGCCGCCGGCTGCGCATTGGCGCCGGCATTGGCGTTGACTTGGCGCGCGGATTGCGCCGGCGCATAGGTCGGCACTTGTGCCGCCGCCGGGGCAACCTGGCGGATCACCGGCCCGGCCGGCTGGACGGTGCGGCGGGCAGGCGGCGTCCGGCGTCGAAACAGCGAAAGAATGTTCACCGGCTTCCCCCGCACCGCGCGTTATCCGCCCGATCGTCCACCATTGCCGGGCGGGCCACTTTAGCTGATTCCTCGCTGCCGCGGGCGGCGGGGCCTGCTCGCGGGCGTTTCGGGTCAATTGGAAGGCCGCCTTGGGGTGGGCGCGCCCAGCGCGCCCGGCTTAAGTTCGGGTGGCGCGCTGCTCGGCTGGAACAGGCCCTGCACGCGGCCCTGGCCGTTCTTGCCGGATTCGACACGGGAGACGCCGGTGGTCAAATCGACCACCAGGCGTTCGCCGCGCAGCACGTTCTGCCCCTGCGTCATGACCACCTTGCCGGTGAGCGTGACGGTGTTTGTCTTCATGTCGAACACGCCGGTTTCGCCGGTCGCGGTCTGCTGCTTCTGCGTCACCACCACGCCGCCGCGCGCTTCCAGCCGTTTGATACGTTGCTGGCCGCCGGGACCGGGGCTCGCCGCCTGCATGGTCTTGCTTTTGCCGGCGCCGGCGGCGTTCTGTTCATAATAGACCACCAGCGACTTGCAGCGCATGTTGGTGTCGCCTTGCTTCACTTTGACGTTGCCGCTGAAGGTCGCCACCTTGTCCTTGTCGCGCACTTCCAGCGTCGCCGCCTCGATATGGACCGGCTGATCGCGGTTCTGCGAAAAACCCTGCAGCGCGTTCGGCGGCCCTTTCGAGGGCTGCGCGCAAAGCGGCGTGCCGGAAAACGTCAGCAGCGCGAGAGCAATTGGCAGCGCCCGACGCAGCACGGTCATTGCCCTCCGCTTTTCGCCGGCGTCAAGGCGGCGCCGTTGAGCATCAAGGTCATGCGCACGCCGCCTTCGAAGCGCACCAGATCGCCGGAGTCGACGATCTCCAGCCGGTTGGCGTCGAGCGTGCCCTGCAGCATCTCGACTTGCACCGGCTGCTCCGAAATCACGTGGCCTTTGCGGATATCGATCGTCGCCGCGCTCAGCCGTCCGCTGTAGCCGGTGGTCGAGGAGAGCACGATGTTGCGGTCGAGCTTGAGCGTCTCGCCCTTGCTGTCGTAGACGCCGGCGGCCGCCGACATTTCCATGGTGCTCTTGTCCTGCATCTGCACTTTGGCGTGGATGTTGCGCAATTCGATCATGTCCGGCTTGGTCAGGTCCTGCTTGGCCGCCTCGGCGGAAAGCTCATAGGCGCGCTCGTCGCGCGTGAAGCCGGACAGATGCGGATTCTCCATAGTGATCTTGGTGCCGGAAACAACCAGATTGCCGGCGTCGATCGGCAGCTTGCCGAGCATGCGCAACGGATTGAAATAGGTGATCCCGAAGACGATAACGACGCCGAGCACCACCGCGATCGGAACGGCGATACGTAGGACGCGCACCACGCGGCTGTGCCGGCGCGCGGCGCGAAACGCGCGTTCGCTATCGCCGCGGCTCATGGTCCAATAAGCGTGTGCGGTCTGCGGGTCGGTTCGGGCTGCGATCGTCGGATTCATAAACCTAGAATTCGATCAAGTTGGTTTGAATTAGTGCCTACCTGACATTTTGCTCGCGCATGATCTTCTCCGAAAACCGGTTTCCACTTTTCGGGATCATGCGCATATCCGGCATTCCACTGCGGTCGTATACGGTTTCGGAAGTCACCTTACGCCCCGCCACGCAACTTGGCGCGCGAATATGGCTCCTGCGGGGCAACCGGCCGGCAGCGAATATCGGCCTTAATACAATAGTTTACACCGAGTGCGAAAAAATGTCCTCGGCCGCCCAGCCGGCGAGATCGAGGCGCACCCGGTCGGGCAGGAAGCGGAAGCAGGCCGCCGCCAAATCGGTGCGGTTCTCGCGCGCCAACATGGCGTCGAGCTTCTCCTTGATCGCATGCAAGTGCAGCACGTCGCTCGCCGCGTAGCTCACCTGCGCGTCGCTGAGTTCGTCGGCGCCCCAATCGGTCAATTGCTGCTGCTTCGACAGATCGACGCCGAGGACCTCGCGCGCCAAATCCTTGAGTCCGTGCTTGTCGGTATAAGTGCGCGCCAGCCGCGAGGCGATCTTGGTGCAATAGACCGGCGAAGCCATCGTGCCGAAGGCCTTGGCCATGACGCCGAGATCGAAGCGCGCAAAATGGAAGATCTTGAGCACCGACTTGTCGGCGAGCAGCTTCTCGATATTGGGCGCCTTTTTCTGCCCGGCCGCGATCTGCACCACGTCGGCCGAGCCGTCGCCGGGCGAGAGCTGCACCACGCAGAGCCGGTCGCGGTCGGGGTCGAGACCCATGGTCTCGGTGTCGATCGCCACCGCGCCCTTGTAGGCGGTAAGGTTAGGCAGATCGCCGCGATGCAAACGGATGGTCATCAAGGCTCCCGGCTCGGATGACTGGTGCCCAGGAGAGGACTCGAACCTCCACGGCTTTCACCGCTAGTACCTGAAACTAGTGCGTCTACCAATTCCGCCACCTGGGCAAGGCTTTAGAACTTGTCGGGACTAGGTACGGAGCCCCTTTCGGCTTGTCAATTGAAGCGCTTTTCGAGGCCGTCACTACCCCCGTCCGGGCCTGTACAGCCCGCCCCCGATCCTGTATCTCCGCAGCCATCAACCCTTTCTCATGAGCGCGGAAATGACCGCCAAAAGCAATTCCGAAACCCTTGTCACCGTCTATGGTGGCTCGGGGTTCCTCGGCCGCCACGTCGTGCGCGCCCTCGCCCAACGCGGCTATCTGATCCGGGTGGCGGTGCGCCGTCCGGACCTCGCCTTCCACCTGCAACCGCTCGGCCGCGTCGGCCAGATCCATGCGGTGCAGGCCAATCTGCGCTACGCCCCCTCGGTCGAAGCGGCGGCGCGCGACGCCAGTGTGCTGATCAACGCGGTCGGCATCCTGTTCGAGCGCGGCAATCAACGCTTCGACGCCATCCAGACCCATGGCGCCGAGCAGGTGGCGCTGGCGGCGAAAACGCACGGCGCGCGCCTGGTGCATGTGTCGGCGATCGGCGCCGACGAGAATTCGCGCGCGGCCTACGCGCGCTCGAAGGCGGCAGCCGAAAAGCTGGTGCTCGCCGCGTTGCCGCAGGCCGTCATCATGCGGCCGTCGGTCATGTTCGGACCGGAAGACGATTTCTTCAACCGCTTCGCCGCGTTCGCGCGCATATCGCCGGCGCTGCCGCTGATCGGCGGCGGCACCACCCGCTTCCAACCGGTGTTTGTCGGCGACGTCGCCGCGGCGGTCGCCAACGCGGTCGACGGCAAAGCTAAAGCGCGGCACGATCTACGAACTGGGCGGGCCGGAAGTGAAGACCTTCGAAGAGCTGATGCGTTACATCCTGGCGACGATCGAGCGCAAACGGCTGCTGATCCCGGTGCCGTACTTCGCCGCCAAGATCAAGGCGGCGCTGCTGCAATACATGCCGAAGCCGCCGATCACGCCTGACCAGGTCGAGCTGTTGAAGGTCGACAACGTGGTCTCGGAAGCCGCCAAGGCTGAAGGCCGCACGCTGCAAGGGCTCGGCATCGAACCGGACTCGCTCGAGGCGATTGTGCCGGCCTATCTCTGGCGCTTCCGCAAGACCGGGCAGTTCAGAAGCCGCCTCGCCTGAACGCGATCACATAAAATAGATCGCGTAGACGCCGATGGTGCCGACCACGATGCGCCACCAGGCGAACAGCGCGAAGCTGTGGTGTTGGATGTAGCGCAGGAACGTCTTCACCACGATCCAGCCGAAGATGAACGAGAAGACAAAGCCGACGGCGATCGCGGTGAGATCGCCGTGGGCAAGATCGTGGCGATTCTTGAAGGCTTCGAAGGCGAAGGCGCCGACCATGGTCGGCATCGCCAGCCAGAACGAGAATTCCGCCGCCGAGCGGCGGTCGGCGCCGAACAGCATGGCGCCGACGATGGTGGCGCCGGCGCGCGAGGTGCCGGGAATCATCGACACGCATTGGAAGAATCCGATGGCAAGATACATCGGCAGGCTGAACGCAGTCACTTCGTGATAACGCGCCTTGAGGTTGAGCCGGTCGATCCATAATAGGATGAAGCCGCCGACGATCAGCGAGATGCAGACCACGCGCACGTCGAACAAATATTCCTTGATGTATTTGTAGGCGAGCGCGCCGATCACCGCCGCCGGCAGGAAGGCGAGCAGCACGCCGATGACAAAGCGCGCCGCCTGCCAATCGGTGAACATGTTCTTGGCCAACGACCATAGCCGGCCGAAATAAATCGTCAGCAGCGCCAGGATGGCGCCGAGCTGGATCAGGATGGCGAAGGACTTGCCGAAGGAATCGTCGCCCCAGCCGAGGATGTGCTCCATCAGCAACAGATGCCCGGTCGAGGACACCGGCAGGAACTCGGTCAACCCCTCGACCACGCCCAACACGGCCGCCTTGACCAAATCGAGATGGGCCGAGATCAGGCCAAGGATCGTCGCCTGGATGGCGTGCATGGGCGGCTCCGGAGAAAACTCAAAAGCGCTTAAGGCAGGGGAATCGCGCGGGTGACGCGCTTTTGGCGCAAAGCCGCCATCCAAGCAAATTAAAAAGCCGCAACGGGCGGCTAATTTGCGCCACGCGGCCGGCTTCCTATAGTGCGTCGACCGATTCTCGCCCCATCGCGCGCCGCCTGACTGGAGCTCCATGTTGACGCTGTTCCACCAACCGCTTTGCCCGCATTCGCGTTACGTGCGCCTGATCCTCGGCGAATACGGCCTGCCGGCGCGCCTCTTGGAGGAACGGTTCTGGGAAAGGCGGGAGGAATTCATGCTGCTCAATCCGGCCGGCGCAATCCCGGTGCTGGTGACCGACGGCCAGCCGGCGGTGCCCGGCGCCGGTATCATCGCCGAATATATCGAGGAGACGCTACCGCCCGAGAACAACGCCGACCGTCTGCTGCCGGCAGCTGCCAGCGAGCGGGTCGAGGTGCGCCGGCTGGCCAACTGGTTCAATGACAAATTCCACGCCGAGGTGAGCGGCCCGCTGGTCAACGAACGCGTGTTCAAGCGGCACATGACGCTGGAACAAGGCGGCGGCCCGCCCGACACCGAGGCGATGCGCGCCGCCCGCCACAATATCCGCTATCATCTGGCCTATATCGGCTGGCTGGTGCGCACGCGCGATTGGCTGGCCGGCGACCGGCTGAGCTTGGCCGATCTTGCCGCGGCGGCGCATCTGTCCGCCGCCGACTACCTGGGCGATGTGCCGTGGAACGCAGACGAAGCCGCCAAGAACTGGTACGCGCGGGTGAAGTCGCGGCCCTCGTTCCGCGCGATCCTCGCCGACACCCTGGCCGGGCTGCCGCCGGCGGCGACTTACGCCAATCTGGATTTTTGACCGAGCCCGATAAAATCAAGGCCGCGCTGATCGAGCGCGCGCGGGCGTGCGGCTTCGATGTCGCCGGCGTGACGCGGCCCGACGCGGTGCCGCAAGCCAAGGCGCGGCTGCAACGTTTTCTCGCCGACGGCGCGCATGGCGACATGGCGTGGCTGGCGAGCACCGCCGAACGGCGCGCGTCGCCGATGGCGCTGTGGGCGGACGTGCGTTCGGTCATCATGCTTGGGCTGAATTACGGGCCGGACGATGACCCGCTGGCGATCTTAACGCGCCAGGACCGCGCGGCGATCTCGGCTTACGCCAAGGGCGACGACTATCACGAGCTGATCAAGGCACGGCTGAAAGAGATCGCGCGCTGGCTGGCCGACCAATGCCGGCGGCGAGGTGAAAGTCTTCGTCGACACCGCGGCGGTGATGGAAAAGCCGCTGGCCGAAAAAGCCGGTCTCGGTTGGCAGGGCAAGCACACGAATTTGGTGTCGCGCCAATTCGGCTCGTGGCTTTTTCTCGGCGCGATCTTCACCACCCTCGATCTGCCGGCCGACAATGCCGACAAAGGACAGTTGCGGCACCTGCCGCGCCTGTCTCGACGTCTGTCCGACCGCGGCGTTTCCCGAACCCTACCGGCTCGATGCGCGGCGCTGCATTTCGTATCTGACCATCGAGCACAAAGGGCCGATCCCGCGCGAGTTTCGTGCAGCGATGGGCAACCGCATCTATGGCTGCGACGACTGTCTCGCCGTTTGTCCGTGGAACAAGTTCGCGGTTAAGGGGCGCGAGGCCAAACTCGCCGCGCGCGATAATTTGCGCGCGCCCAAGCTCGTGGACCTCGCCCGCCTTAACGACGCGCAATTCCGTGCGCTGTTTTCAAAGACCTCGATCAAGCGCACCGGCCGCGATCGCTTTGTCGGAATGTGCTGATCGCCATCGGCAATTCGGGCGATGCTTCGTTTGCGGCTGAGGCGGAGCGATTGCTTGACGACGCCTCGCCGCTGGTGCGCGGCGCCGCGGTATGGGCGCTGAGCAAATTATTGCCGCGCGAAAAATTCGCGGCGTTAGAAAAGTCGGATAGCGACGACGGCGTACGCGACGAGTGGGCCGCCGCGCTGACCTAAAATTCCCCGACCGCCGCCATCAGCCGCTCGATGTCCTCCGGCCGCGACAGCCGGTGATCGCCGTCCTTGATCAGCGTGAGCACCACGTCGTCGCGGGCAAAGCGCGACACCAGTTCGACCGCGTGCCGCCACGGCACGTCGGGATCCTGCACGCCTTGCAGGATATGCACCGGGCAGCCGGTCTCGATCAGCCCGCCGAGCATCAGATGTTTACGCCCGTCCTCGATCAGCGCCTTGGTGATCGGATAGGGCCCTTCGGCGTATTCCGACGGCCGCAGCCAGACGCCCTTCTCCTCGATCTCGCGCTTGATCGCGGCGGAGAAATTCTTCCACATCAGCTCCTCGGTGAAGTCGACCGCCGGCGCGATCAGCACCATGCCGGCGATCGGCGCCGCGCCCTTACGCCCGCGCAGCTCCCGCGCCAGCAGCAAAGCGAGCCAGCCGCCCATGGAGGAGCCGACGACGACCTGCGGCCCTTGCGCCAAGCGCGTAAAGACCGCGACGCTTTCCGCCAACCAGCGGCTGATGGTGCCGTCGGTGAATTCGCCGCCCGATTCGCCGTGGCCGGAATAGTCGAAGCGCAGGCAGGCGCGGCCCTCACGCTCGGCCCAGCGTCGAGCGCCTGCGCCTTGGTGCCCTTCATGTCGGACATGAAGCCGCCCAGCCAGAATATGCCGGGCCCCTTGCCCTCGCGCGCGCGCGCGGCGATGGTCCGCGCCGGGGCCGGCGATTCGACGGTCAGCGATGTGAGGCGGGGCTCGCTCATGCGCGCTTTGGCCGGATCGGGATGAACACGATTTCGATACTTTCACCTTCTCGCCGCAAGGCGGCCCCGAGCGCAAGGGGGGCATTCCAATCGATGAGCCCTGCCGCCGCCAACCGGCGCTCGCTCGCCGGCGCCACCATCCTGCAATTGGTGCCGGCGCTGCGCGACGATCCGGCCGGCCATACCGCGATGGACATCGCGCTGGCGCTGCTGCAATCGGGCGCGCGCGCCATCGTCGCCGGCGAAGGCGGAGCGCTGGTCGGCGAATTGCGCGCCTTCGGCGGCGAATGGCTGCCGATGCCCAACGACACTTACAATCCGCTGCGCATCCGCGCCAATGCGCGCAAGCTCGCCAACCTGATCGCCGGCGAACGCATCGACATCGTGCACGCGCACAGCGCCGGCGCGGCCTGGAGCGCCATCGCCGCCACCCGCCGCATGCCGGTGTTCATGGTCACGTCGTTTCCCGACCGGCTGGCGGCGGACAGCCGGCTCAACCGCTGGCTCGGCAATTCGCTGGCGCGCGGCGACCGCGTGATCGCGCCGTCGGCTTACGTGTCGCGCGCGGTGATCGAGCGCTACAACATCGCGCCCGACCGCATCACCGTGATCCCGCGCTCGGTCGACACCGCGCGCTTCAGTCCGGCGGCGGTGAGCGCCGACCGCATCGCGGCGCTGCGCCGGGTGTGGGGAATTCTGCCGCACATGCGCGTCGTGCTGGTCCCCGGCCGCATCGCGCCATGGAACGGGCAGCTCAGCATGATCGACGCCGCGCGGCTCCTGGTCGGCGGCGGCGACCGCAACATCGCCTTTGTGTTCGCCGGCGAGGACCGCGGCCAGGCGCGCTACGCGGGAAGTTTGCGCCGGCAGGCGCAGACCCACAGCATCGACACGCTCTGCCGTTTCGTCGGCCATTGCGCCGACATGCCGGCCGCTTACGCGGTCGCCGATGTGGTGGCGATCCCGGCGCTGGAGCCGCCTTTGGCCGGACGCGCCGCCGCCGAGGCGCAGGCCATGGGCCGCCCGGTGGTCGCCACCACCGTCGGCGTGTTGCCGGAAAATCTGCTTTGCCCGCCGCGCATGAAGGACGAGTTGCGCACCGGCTGGCTGGTGCGGCCGGGCAATGTCGGGGAACTCGCGCGCGCGGTCGGCTCCGCGCTCAAGCTCAACATTACCTCCTATGAGGCGCTCGGCGCCCGCGCGCGCCAATTCGCCGAATTCGTGTTCTCGCCGCAGAGCGTTGCCGAAGCCATTCGCGGCGTTTATACCTCGCTGTTGGCTCGCGACGCCTGACGGCGAATGGTTTCGAGGTTGTAATCGAAATGTCGAGTTTGCCCGCGCCAGAAACGCCGGCCGTCAAGGGCCGCGCCTCCGCCGCCACGCGCGGCGACATGAAATCCGAATACCGATGCCAAGCCGCGTACGCGCGCCGCGCGCGATCCGCTCAGCGTGCTGATCGTGGTGCCCACGCTTGAAGTCGGCGCGGCGGATGTCGGCGCGGTCGGGCTGGTGCGCATCCTCAGCCAAGCCGGCCACCGCGCCGTCGTCGCTTCCAAGGCCGGGCGGCTGGTCGCCGACGTGACCGCGGCCGGCGGCGAATTCATTCCGCTCAACGTCGCCAGCAATAATCCGTTGCGCATGCTGCGCAGCGCCTTGGCGCTCAACCGCATCGCGCGCGAGCGCAAATGCGACGTGATCCACGCGCTCGGCCGCTCGGCGGCCTGGAGCTCCTATCTCGCCGCGCGCGCGCGCGGCATTCCGTTCCTCACCAGCTGGTACAAGGGCCATCGCGATCAGAACGTCCTCAAGCACCTGTACAACGGCATCATGGCGCGCGGCGACCGCGTGGTGGCGGTGAGCGAGCAGATCGCGCAGTTGATCAGCGACCGCTACGGCATGCCGTGGGAGCGCATCGCGGTGGTGCCGTCGAGCATCGAGCTCGAGCGCTTCGATCCGGCCGCGGTCGCGCGCGAGCGCGTCGAGGCGCTGCGCCACGCCTGGGGCATCAAGCGCGAAACCAAGGTGATCCTGATCGTCGGCCGCATCCTGCGCCGCAAGGGCCATCATGTGGTGGTCAAGGCGGCCAAGCGCCTGAAGCAAATGGGCTTCAAGGATTTCCTCTGCGTCTTTGTCGGCGAGGACCGCGGCCGCACCCATTACACCGGCGAGCTATGGGACCTGGTGCTGTCGACCGGGACCATGGACGTCGTGCGCATGGCGGCGCCGGTCAACGACATGCCGGCCGCCTATGCCGCGGCCGCGGTCGTGGTGTCGGCGGCGGTGCAGCCGGAGGGCCTGCAACGCGCTATCCTGGAGGCGCAGGCGATGGCGCGGCCGGTGGTCGTCTCCGATCTCGGCGCCGGTCCCGACGTTGTGCTCACGCCGCCGGCGGTGCCGGAGAACCGCATCACCGGCTTGCGCTTTCACGCCGGCGACGACACGGCGCTGGCGGCGACGCTGTTGCGGCTGTTTTCCATGCCGGAGCCGACGCGGCGCGCCATGGGCGCGCGCGGCCGCGACTGGGTGCTCGGCCATTTCAATGCGGACGTGGTCGCCGAACAGACGCTGCGGCTTTATGACGAGATCGCCGGGCGGCAAGAGAGCCCGGCTTTAGTGCCGCAGCCGCGGACAAAATTAGAGCAAATTGAACGATTTGAGCTGCGATTCCGGTCATTTCTCTTGGCAGTTTCTGTGGAACCACGTTGACTTATTCGCCGTTTCTACCAATCCTTCGCTATCCGGGGCGCTCAATCGCGCTACGGTCCGTCGCAACAGCTATGAGGAGAAAAAAGCCATTCGTCGTCCGATGAAGTCCGCGCTGCCCGCCCAAAAGGACGGCCCGCGCATCAACGAGGAGATCCGAGCCAAAGAGGTTCAGCTGATCGACAGTACCGGCGACAACAAAGGTGTCGTCGATTATCAAACCGCCATGGGCATGGCGGAAGCGGCCGGGCTCGATCTGGTGGAGATTTCTCCCAACACGACCCCGCCGGTCTGCAAAATCCTGGATTTCGGCAAATACAAATTCCAGGCGCAGAAAAAAGCCGCCGAAGCCCGCAAAAAGCAAAAAGTCGTCGAGATCAAGGAGATCAAGCTGCGGCCGATGATCGACGACCACGATTACGACGTGAAGATGCGTTCGATGAAGCGCTTCTTCGAGGAGGGCGACAAGGTCAAGATTACCTTGCGCTTCCGCGGCCGCGAAATGGCGCACCAGGAATTGGGCTACAAATTGCTCAACCGGGTGAAGGAAGACACCGCGCCGATGGCCAAGATCGAATCCGAACCGCGCTTCGAAGGCCGCCAGATGGTGATGCTGCTGGCGCCGCGCTAGCCCGGTTGGCGCCCGGCCTGCAATTCAAGCGCCGCTCGCGCCATTCGCGGGCGGTGCTTTCCGCTTCAGCGCCGGTGCGCTTTCCAGTGACCGGAACAGGCGCCGATTTTGCCAACTCCGCGCCAGCCGCCACCGCCGGAGCTTGCCATAAGGTGGCCGCTGCCGTTGGCGATGTCGTCGAGGTGCCTGATGGTGACCATGACCGCGCCTTGCGGCGAGACCGTGCCGTAGAGGCTGACCGAAGTGTAGCTGGGGTAATGAATTTTGCCGTTCGACACGCTCACATCGTAGTTGTAGATGCGGTCACATGTGCCCCGTTCGGTGATGACCTGCACGGTCCAATCGCCGTCGTAGCCGGCGGCGAAGGCAGCGGTCGGTTTGCCTGCGATCGCCAAGCCCAATAATGCGACGGCGATCACCGTCGTCATGACGCCTCGCATCTCGAAAAACTCCCCGATTGACGCCGATTTTTGATCGGCGGCGGCTGGGCGCGGACGCCTAAGCCAGCGGCAACACGGCACAGACCCGAATAGTAGAAATTGGCTCGAAATGCCAGCCTGTCGAGACATCCGGGAGAGGCTCAAATGCCGCTTGGTTGCAAGGCGCGGCCACCTCTGCCATAACGCCGCCCTCTCGCCGCCCGGCTGTCAAGGGCTGCCGTGGCGGCGATAAAAAGCTCAATTCCGAGCACCCGCTCAAAGACATAGGTCTTTACGAGCACATCCGGCCGACTGGGGCCTCGCGCCCCATGTCGTGCCGATGAGGAGAGCAAAATGCCCAAGCTGAAGACCAAATCGGGCGCTAAAAAGCGCTTCAAGATCACCGCCACCGGCAAGGTGAAATTCCAGCAGTCCGGCAAGCGCCACGGCATGATCAAGCGGACCACCAAGCAGATCCGCGAACATCGCGGCACCAAGGTGCTGTTCAAGACCGACGGCGACAACATCAAGAAATACTTTCTGCCTAACGGCTGATCCGTATTTCGCGCCGCCGTCGCGCGGCCGTCCGTCCCCCGTCGAACACGCTTAGAGAACTGCAAGGAGATTTGTCATGGCCCGCGTCAAACGTGGCGTCACTTCACACGCCAAGCACAAGAAAGTTTACAAGGCCGCCAAGGGCTATTACGGCCGCCGCAAGAACACCATCCGCGTCGCCAAGCAGGCGGTGGAGAAGGCCGGCCAATACGCCTTCCGCGACCGCAAGCGGCGCAAGCGCACCTTCCGCGCGCTGTGGATCCAGCGGCTGAACGCCGCGGTGCGGCCGTTCGGCCTCAACTACAGCCGCTTCATCGCAGGTCTTGCCAAGGCCGGCCTGGTGGTCGACCGCAAGGTGCTGTCCGATCTCGCCATCAGCGAGCCGGCGGCGTTCCAGGCGATCGTGGAAAAGGCCAAAGCGGCGCTGCCGGCGTAACGCCGGTGGCGGCCTAGCGCGGCGTGCCGAACTTGCGCGAATAACTTTGCGCCAGATCGGCGCGGCAGCCGGCGGCGATGGCGCGGGACAGGGTTCCTTCGTCTTCCTTGATCGCGTCGTTGCAGCGTTTGATTTCCCGGTCGTAGCCGCGCCGCTGTTTCGCGCTGAGTTTCTTCAGGAAATCGGCCTCGCACTTCCCGGTCACGATCTGACCAAGGCAATGTCGCCACTGCCCCCGCAGTTGCAGTTGCGAAAAGCTCCATCGCCTTGTCGCAAGTCGGCGCCTGGCGAAGCAAAGCCTTGCGGGCCGCCGAATTCGAGCTGCTGGCAGTCTTCGGCGGCGGCGGGCCGCCCCAGCAAGAGGATGGCCGAACAGGCCAGAATTATGCGAACAAGCATCGTCAATCCCTTGTATCGCCGCGTGATTCGACTGTCCCATGCCCGGCCGCCACTGTCACGGCGGGGCTTGACCTGATCGGGGCCGGACGGCCACAACCAGCCGCGATTTGCGGAGCCATGAATGAGCGACATTGCCGCGCTTGAGCAGGAAATAACGACCGCCATCGCTTCGGCCAAGGACGAAGCGGGGCTGGAAGCGGTGCGCGTTGCCGCGCTGGGCAAGAGCGGCTCGGTCACCGCGCTGCTCAAGACGCTCGGCGCGATGACGCCGGACGAGCGCAAAGTTCAAGGCCCGGCGATCAACGGCCTGAAGGACCGCGTCACCGCCGCCATCGCCGCCGCCAAGGACGCGCTCGCCGGCCAGGCGCTCGATGCCCGCCTCAACAGCGAACGGGTCGACGTCACGCTCCCAGTACGCGAGGCGCCGACCGAAGCCGGCCGCGTGCATCCGATCAGCCAGGTGACCGACGAGCTCACCGCCATCTTCGCCGACATGGGTTTCGCGGTGGCGGAAGGTCCCGATATCGAGACCGACGACTACAACTTCACCAAGCTGAATTTCCCGGAAGGCCATCCGGCGCGGGAAATGCACGACACCTTCTATTTCCCGCCGAAGCCCGACGGCTCGCGGCTGTTGCTGCGCACGCACACCTCGCCGGTGCAGGTGCGCACCATGTTGAGCCAGAAGCCGCCGATCCGCGTCATCTGCCCGGGGCGCACCTATCGCAGCGACAGCGACCAGACCCACACGCCGATGTTCCACCAGGTCGAGGGCCTGGTCATCGACAAGGGCTCGCATCTCGGCCACCTGAAATGGATCCTGGAAGAATTCTGCAAGGCCTTCTTCGAGGTCGACAGCGTGAAGATGCGCTTCCGCCCGTCGTTCTTCCCGTTCACCGAGCCGTCGCTGGAAGTCGACATCCAGTGCAAGCGCGACAAGGGCGAGATCCGCTTCGGCGAAGGCGAAGACTGGCTGGAGATTCTCGGCTGCGGCATGGTGCATCCGAACGTACTGCGCAACTGCGGGCTCGATCCGGCCGAATACCAGGGCTTCGCCTGGGGCTTAGGGATCGACCGCATCGCCATGCTGAAATACGGCATGAACGACCTGCGCGCCTTCTTCGAGGCCGACGTGCGCTGGCTCGCGCATTACGGCTTCCGGCCGCTCGATTTCCCGACGCTGGCGGGGGATTGAGCTCGTGAAATTCACCCTCCCCTGGCTGAAAGAGCATCTCGACACCGACGAGCCGCTTGGCCGCGATCGTCGACAAGCTCACCATGATCGGGCTCGAGGTCGAGCGCGTCGAGGACAAGGCGGCGCTGCTCAAGCCCTTCGTCATCGCCAGTGTCATTTCCGCCGAGAAGCATCCCAACGCGGACCGCCTGCGCGTCTGCATGGTCGATACCGGCGACGGCAAACCGATCCAGGTCGTCTGCGGCGCGCCCAATGCGCGCGCCGGCATGAAGGGCGTGTTCTCGGCGCCCGGCGCCTTCATCCCCGGCAAGAACATGACGCTCGCGGTCGGCACCATCCGCGGCGTCGAAAGCCGCGGCATGCTGATGTCGGAAGCCGAACTGATGATTTCCGACGATCACGACGGCATCATCGATCTGCCGGCCGACGCGCCGGTCGGCAAGTCTTACGTCGAATGGGCGGCCTCAGCGATCCGGTGATCGAGATCAATCTCACGCCCAACCGGCCCGACTGCACCGGCGTCAACGGCATCGCGCGCGATCTCGGCGCCACCTCGATCGGCACGTTCAAGGACCGCCCGCCCAAGCCGGTGAAGGGCGAGTTTCCCTGCCCGGTCGACGGTCACGCTCGATTTCGGCGAGACGCCCTCGCTCTGCCCGGCCTTCGGCCTGCGCCTGGTCAAGGGCGTCAAGAACGGCCCCTCGCCCGACTGGCTGCAGAAGCGGCTGACGGCGATCGGTCTGCGCCCGATCAACGCGCTGGTCGACATCACCAATTTCATCACCTTCGACCGCGGCCGCCCGCTGCATGTGTTCGACGCCGCCAAGGTCAACGGCAATCTCACCGTGCGCCGCGCCAAGAACGGCGAGACGTTTCTCGCGCTCGACGGCAAGACCTACACGCTCGATTCCGCCATGTGCGTGATCGCCGACGAGAAGGGCGTCGAGTCGCTCGTCCGGCATCATGGGCGGCGAAGCGACCGGCTGCTCGGAGACGACCACCGACGTGCTGATCGAATCGGCGCTGTGGGACGACGTCAACATCGCGCAGACCGGGCGCAAGCTCGGCATCAATTCCGACGCGCGCTATCGCTTCGAGCGCGGCGTCGATCCGGATTTCATGCTGCCCGGCCTGGAGCTGGCGACGCAGATGGTGCTCGATCTGTGCGGCGGCACGCCGTCGGAGATCGTGGTCGCCGGCGATCCGACGCCGAAGGAAACGGTCATCGATTTTCCGCTGAGCGAATTGCAGCGGCTCGCCGGCATCGAAGCTGCCGCTCGCCGACGTGCGCCGCGTGCTGGAGAAGCTCGGCTTCTTCGCCGCCGGCCAGAGCGAGCGCGTGAAGGTCGCGGTGCCGTCGTGGCGGCCGGACGTGCACGGCCGCGCCGACATCGTCGAGGAACTGGTGCGCATCGTCGGCGTCGATCAGGTGCCGTCGACGCCGTTTCCGCGCGGCGAGCACGCGCGCAAGCCCGTGCTGACGCCGATGCAGAACCGCACCCGCAAGGCCAAGCGCGCGCTCGCCGCGCGCGGCCATGGTCGAGGCCGTCACCTGGTCGTTCGTCGTCCAAGCGCGAGGCGGAATTGTTCGGCGGCGGCAGACGCTGAGCTGGCGCTGGCCAATCCGATCGCGGCGGAACTCTCCGACATGCGGCCGAGCCTGCATGCCCGGCCTGATCATGGCGGCGCAGCGCAATGCCGACCGCGGCATGGCCGACGTGGCGCTGTTCGAGGTCGGGCAGATCTTCACCGGCGACCGGCCGGAGGATCAGCTCACCGCCGCCAGCGGCGTGCGCCGCGCGCTGGCCAAAGCCCGCCGGCACCGGCCGCCACTGGTCGAGCCCGGCTGCGCCGGTCGACGCATTCGACGCCAAGGCGCGACGCCTTCGCCGTGCTCGCCGCTGCCGGCGCGCCGATGCAGGCGCTGCAGGTCGTGCCGGGCGGGCCGGCCTGGTTCCATCCCGGCCGCTCGCGGCACCATCCAGATCGGGCCGCAGAATGTGCTTGGGCGTTTTCGGCGAACTGCATCCGCGCGCCATGGCGGCGCTCAAGGCGGAAGGCCCGCTGGTCGCCTTCGAAGTGATCCTGCGAAAAAATCCCCGAGCCGAAGGCCAAGCCGACGCGGGCGAAGCCGCATGCTCGAACTGTCGCCGTTCCAGCCGGTGACGCGCGATTTCGCCTTCGTGGTGGACGCAAGCGTGAAGGCCGCCGATATCGTGCGCGCGGCGCAAGGCGTCGACAAGAAGCTGATCGTCGGCGTCACCGTGTTCGACGTCTACGAGGGCAAGGGCATCGACCCCGGCAAGAAGTCGATTGCCATCGCCGTCACCATGCAGCCGCGCGAAAAAACCATGACCGACGCCGAGATCGACGCGCTCGGCGCAGAAGATCGTCGCCGAGGTGACCAAGACGACCGGCGGGGTGTTGCGGGGGTAGCACCATCGCTCATTCCCGCGCAAGCGGGACATCCAGTTCAGGAAAAGGGCTGGGTCCCCGCTTTCGCGGGGACGAACGCGATACGGTTAAGCCGGCAGCAAATCCGCAAAAGCAAAGCCGTCGCGCTCGACGGTCTCGCCGACTTCGACCGCAATCTTGCGCGCGAGCATCGGCCCGGCCGAGACGAAGGTGTGGAATTCGCCGTTCTCGCCGCACGGATCGCTGCCGGCGGGCAGCGCGCCAAGCAAGCCGGCATCGAAGCTGCGGCCGGCAAACGCCGCCGGCAATTTCTTCAGGTCGACGACGGCAAGATGCGCCTCGACGCCGCCGTCGATCATGTCGCGCGCCAGTTGCCCGGTCGGCAGGCCCCACAGCGGAAACACCGGCGTAATGCCGGTGCCGGCCAGTTGCCGCTCGCGATAGGCGCGCACGTCCTCGCAGATAAAGATCGCCGAAGATGATGTGGGTGACGCCGCGCGCCTTGGCGTCGTCGATCGCCTTGCGCCATTTCGCGCTCGTAGATTTCGTTCGGGCACGGATAGGGAATGCGCACCACGATCGCCGGCAGGCCGGCGGCTTCGAGCTGCGCGCGCAGCAATTGCTCGCGCACGCCATGCATGCTGACGCGCGCGAAAGCGTCGGTCACCGTGGTCAGGGCGCCGACGATGTCGTATTCGCCGGCGCGGCGCGCCTCGTGCAGCGCCCAGGCGCTGAATCCTTGCCGCTCGACCAGGCGATCAAGGCCTTGGGGCGTGGCTCTGCCATCAATCGTTCCCTCTCCGCTTGCGGCGGCGGCGCTGCGGCGTGTGTTCGCGCGGATGCCGGGCGGGCTTGTCCTCGTTCGGCTCCTTCAGCGCGCCGATCTTGCGCAGCGCCGCTTCCGCCGCGCGCGTGCCCGCTTCCCAGGCGCCGGCGACCGTGCCCCACTGGGTATCATGCACCGCCTCGCCGGCAAACCAGATGCGCTCGGCGACCGGCTCGCGCAGAATGCGGCGCGCGTCGTCCTCGCCCGGCGCCGCGGCCGAATAGCCGCCGAGCACCAGCGGCTCGTGGTTCCAGCGGGTGGCGTGGCTGCGCTTGATCGCGCGTCTTGGCGGCGGAGCCGAACAGCGAGGCCAGCCAGTCGCCGGCGAAATCGATCATCGCCGCTTCGCCTTGCGCGCGACAGGTCGCGGCCGAAGCCGCCGGCGACGGTCGAGCACATGCAGGCCGGTGCCGGAGACATTGGCGAGCAGCGCCGCGGTGCGCGGATTGCTCGACTTCTCGAACACCAGGTCGTCGCGTTGCAAGACCGAGCGGATTGCCGGGCAATTCCAGGCCGATGTGATCGTAGCTGCCGAGCGAAGCTTGGCCGCGGCGTCGAGCTGGCGCTTCGGCAGCGGCGGAATGAACTCGATCTTGCCGGCGCTCAGCACGTTGGTCGAGACCGTCACGATCACCGCGCGCGCCAGGATGTTGCCCTTCGGCGTGTCCACGCTCAAACCGCGGCTCCAGGCGATCGCGTCGACCGGCGTGTTGAGTTGCACCGGCAGATCGGCGGCAAGCCGCGCCAGCAGCGCGCCATAGCCTTGCCGGCAGAACGCGTCGGCATAGCGCTCGGCCTGATGCGCGAAGATCGGCGGCCGAGACCTGGGCGAGATCCTTGCCGCAGGTGTAGGGGCCGAGCACGAATTCGATTGTCGAGCGCCAATCGCCGAGGTCGCGCGGCAGCGCCGCCGCCGCCACGTCGGTCTTGCCGCGCGCGGGCTCGCCGATGGCGCGGCGCGCGCGCACCAGCGCGGAGAGAAAATTTTCCAGTTCCGCGTCGCGCGCCGGGCGCGGGCCGACGCGCATGGCCTCCCCGCGCGGCGCCGGATAGATTTCGAGCCCGTCTTTGGGCGCGAGCTGGCGCAGCGGATTGCCGTCGGGATTGTGAATCCAATGCGCGCCGAGATCGAACGGCACGCCGAAAAATTGCGTATCGGTGGCGCAGCGCCCGCCGATCCGGTTGCCGGCCTCGTAGACGACGAAAGCTGCGCTTGGCGGCGGCGACACGGCGCGCGGCGGCGATGCCGGCGGCGCCGGCGCCGACGATCACCACGTCGACCTCGGCGCTGTCGGACGCGGCGAACGCGGGCGCTGACAAGCGCCGCGGCGGACGCGGCCAAAAATGAGCGGCGGCTAAGCTTCGACATGGTATCCGAATTCTTTCCGTAGCGGCCGTCACATTGCCCGAAGCCGCGTGGCGCCGCAAATTTCATGGCTAACGCTTGGTAACCCGAGCCTGCGACAGATGAACCAAATTGCAATGAGTCTTCATTAAATTTGGCGGCAACAAGACGCAGCGGAGACGATCAGCCCGTTTGCGGCGTCAAGAACTGGCGTCAGGGAATGAAGCGCGATGAGCTGGGTTGCCGACGGGATCGGGCGATTATCTCGCCCACTATCTGGAAAAGCCGTCACAAGGCTATGAGCCTTTCACGCCGAGCGACGCCGCGGCGTTGCAGGCGACGCTCAAGCCGGGCGACGTGCTGCTGGTCGAAGGCAACAACCACATCTCCGGCGTCATCAAATATCTGACGCAGTCCACCTGGTCGCATGCCGCGCTCTATGTCGGCCCGATCGGCGACCGCGTGAGCGAAGACGGCGAACCGCTGGTGCTGGTGGAAGCCAATATCGGCCAGGGCGTGGTGGCGGCGCCGCTGTCGAAATACGCGCGCTTCCATACCCGCATCTGCCGGCCGACCAAGCTCACCGATGACGATTGCGCGCGGGTCTGCGCCTATGCCGCCGAGCGCATCGGCTTCGACTACGACTTGAAGAACATCATCGACCTGATGCGCTATCTGTTTCCGCTGCCGGTGCCGCAGCGCTGGCGCCGCCGCCTGATGGCGCTCGGCTCCGGCCATCCGACCCGCATCATCTGTTCGGCGCTGATCGCGCAGGCCTTCGAGAACGTGCGCTATCCGATCCTGCCCAAGGTGGTGCGCGCGGCGAGCGAACAGGCCTGGCAGGACATCCTGGAAATCCGCCATTCCTCCTTGTTCGCCCCGCGCGATTTCGACATCTCGCCTTATTTCGAGGTGGTCAAGCCGACGCTTGTGCAAGGGCTTCGACTACAAGGCCATGGCCTGGGCCGACCTGCCGATCGCCGAGGACAACGAGTTGATGCCGCTGGTGCCGGCCGCGTGCGAGCCGGCCATTGGCGACGGCGAGGCCGACACGCTGTCGCCGGCAACCTGAACGGCCTTGCCCTAAGCCGCGGCCGGCATTAGCTGTGGCCGTATGCTCGACGCCGCGTTCAAAGCCCTCTCGCAACTGTTCAGCCAACCGCTGCGCGCGGTGCTGATGAAGGCCGTCGGGCTTGCTTTGCTGCTGATCGTCATCATCGGCATCGTGCTCAACCGCATCTTCGCCGCCCTGGCGGTGAGCGGCGCCACCTGGGCCGAGCAGACTACCGGCGTCGCGTCGCACGCGGTCTGGGCGAGCTTTGCCTGGGTGCTGTCGATCATGGCGAGCCTCGGCATCGTCACCGGCGCGTTGTTCCTGATGCCGACCATCACCGCTTTCGTCGGCAGCTTCTTCGTCGACGAGGTGGCCGAGGCGGTCGAGCGCGAAAGCTATCCGGCCGAACCGCCGGGTAAACCGCTGCCATTATTCCGCGCGCTGATCGAGGGCGTGAAGATCGCGCTGCTCGCGCTCATCGTCTATCTCGGCGCGCTGCCGTTCATATTTTTCGCCGGCATCGGCGTGATCGTTCTGTTCCTGGCCAATGCCTATCTGCTCGGCCGCGAATATTTCGAACTCGCCGCCATGCGCTTCCGTCCGCCGCACGAGGCCAAGGCGCTGCGCAAGCCAACGCGCCCTACATCTTTCTCGCCGGCATGGTGATCGCGGTGTTCGTGTCGATCCCGGTCGTGAACCTGGCGACGCCGATTTTCGCCATGGCCTATATGGTGCACATCCACAAGCGCATGAGCGGCGCGCGCGCCGAGCTGATCGAGCCGCCGCGCTAAATCTTTCTCTTTTGCGCATGATCTTATCCGAAAACCGGTTCCCACTTTTCGGGATCATGCGCGCTGCGCCGCGTTCCAGTGCTGTTCCAGATTGGCGATCAGCGCCGGCGAGAAATGGCAATAGGCCTGCTCGCGGGCATAGACCGCCATGTAACGGCGAAACGTATCGAGCGGCTCCTCGCCGACGCGCAAGGCGCGCCGGTTGCCCGCCGCGCTCACCGTGCCCGAGCCGGTCAAGTCCTCGACCGCGCGCGCGACCGCGGCATCCACCTCACCCGGCGGCACGACCTGGTCGCAGATCATGCGGCCTTCCGGTGAATCGCAGTCGAGGCGGCGGCCAGCCAGGATCGCCTGCCGCGCGATCGCGGCGCCGACAAAACGCGGCAGCCTCAAGTTCGCGGCGCCGGGAATGATGCCCTCCTTGCGCGCCGGCAGCGTCATATAGGCGTCCGAGCCGGCCACCACGTAATCCATCGCCAGCAGATACTGACAGCCGCCGCCGATGGCGAACATGTCGACGCCGGCGATCCACGGCTTCTCGCGCGTGCCGCCATAGACTTCGTCGGGGCTGGCGCCGCCCATGGCGAGGCCGCGGAACATCTTGTTCACCAGCCCCATGTCGCGGCTGATGTACCAGAGAAAGGGAATCTTGCCGCGATAGAGATGCGTCAGATTGATGCCGCTGCAGAACACCTTGCGGCCCTGGTATTTCGGATGATCGACCGGCCCGCCGCGCAGCACGCAGATCTCGCTTTGCGGATCGAAGATGGCGATGTCGACGGCGGTCTCGGTGGCATCGAGCGTGTCGTCGTCCTCGGCGTTGAGAAAGCGCGGATTGTGGATGGTGACCACCGCCGCCTTGCCCTGGCGCTCGAGCCGCGCCGGGCCGAAGTCGATGACGCCGTTCTTGGTGAACTCTCGCGCTGCGCTCCATCGATTCCTGTTTCGGCGCGCAGCATGGCGTGGCAGAGATGCATGCCGGTCTCGGGCACGGCCAGCACTTGCGCCAGGAATATCCCCTGGTCGATTTCGACGCCGTCTTTCTCGCTTTGCAGCAGCGCGCTTTCGGTCTCGACCTGCTTGTTGCGTCGGAGTGAGACCCGGAACCAGCTTCGCAGCCGCATAGGCGAGTTCGTCGACACGTTAGGAATTCGGCAAGATTCTTAGTGAGCTTGCGATAGACGCTTCCGGCATGGCGCGGCGAGAAAATCTTCGCGCGCGGTCGCGGCAAGTCGCTCAGAATGAAATCGGCCGCCATCTGTTGCGGTCGGCGTGCGCTGCGGCTTTTTCGGCAGCTTGGCAAGCAGATCGGTGCCGCCGCGCCAGAATTTCGAGTGCCGGCGGCGGTGTCGCGTTTGAAGTTGCCGCTGAAATGCCACGGCCCGCATTGAGTCCACGTTGCCACGCCGCTGCGGCGGCAATCCGGCATGCTTGCAAGAATGTCGCTCGTGTTCGCCGAACATTTCCACGCGCCTTCGCAAGCGACAAAGCCTTCCATCCCAATCTCCCTCGGCGGCGCTTATACGCACCGTCTTTTCCGGCCATTGGCACAGATCGGCGATGATGCATTTCTCGCACAACGGCTTGCGCGCGAGGCACGTATAGCGGCCGTGCAGGATCAGCCAGTGATGCGCGTGCAGCTTGTAGCGCGCCGGCACCGCTGCTTCGAGTTTCTGCTCGACCTCGAGCGGATTTTTCCCCGGCGCGAGACCGGTGCGGTTGCCGACGCGGAAAATATGCGTGTCGACCGCGATGGTCGGTTCGCCGAAAGCGATATTGAGCACCACGTTCGCGGTCTTGCGCCCGACGCCGGGCAGCGCCTCCAGCGCCTCGCGCGCGCGCGGCACTTGCCCGCCATGGTCGGCCACGAGCCGCCGCGAGAGTTCCACCACGTTCTTCGCCTTGGTGCGGAACAGCCCGATGGTCTTGATCAGATCGCGCACGCGGTCCTCGCCGAGCGCCGACCATCTTCGCCGGCGTGTCGGCAGCTGCGAACAGCGCCGGCGTCGCTTTGTTGACGCCGGCATCGGTCGCCTGCGCCGAGAGCAAAACCACAGCCACCAGCAGCGTGAACGGATTGATGTGCTGGAGCTCGCCCTTGGGTTCCGGATTGGCGGCTTCAAAGCGGCGGAACGCTTCCTCGATCTGCGCATTGGTCCAAGGCTTGACGGCCACGGGCTTGACGGCCGGGAGTTTGCGCGCCTTGCCTTTGCGGAGTTTCACAGCGGATTTTCGTGCCGACTTTTTCGCCATCTTTCCGGTATACTGAGCGCCAAGACTTAGGACAACATGATCCGACAATACGACCGCCGACAATAACCAACTCGAACCGACGATCTTTTCCGTCGTGCTCACCCCGCACCGCTCGCTCGGCCATGTCGGCTTTCTGGTGCTGATGATCGTGTTCGGCGGCGTCAGTTTCGTCACCGGCATCGCCTTCCTGCTGATGGGCGCCTGGCCGGTGTTCGGTTTTTTCGGGCTCGACGTGCTGCTGCTCTATTGGGCGTTCCGGCTCAACTACCGCCACGCCGCCGCTTACGAGCAGGTGACGGTGACGCCGACCGCGCTCAAGGTGCGCAAGGTCAACCATCGCGGCCGCGCGCGCGAATGGGTGCTCAATCCGCTCTGGGTCAGGCTCGACAAGATCGTGCACGAGGAATACGGCATCGAGCGGCTGTTTTTGGTCTCGCGCGGCCGGCAATTGACGATCGCGAATTTCCTCGGTCCCGACGAAAAAGCGAGCTTCGCCCAGGCCTTGGGCCAGGCGCTCGGCGAGGCCAAGCGCGGGGTGACCAGGACGGACAGCTTCCGACCTGAAGGCCGGAGCGAAGATCGGGTGGCCGGAGACCGCCATCGGTCGCCGCCTTAGATACGCGGCATGATGAACATGACCGAGAACACGGCCAAAAATACGGCTCTGACCGATCGCTTCGCTGAATTCGCCCCGCTGCCCACCGCGGCGGCCGATTACGACGTCGTGCGCCGCGCCATCGCGCATATCCGCGGGCATTGGCGTTCGCAGCCGGAGATCGACACCATCGCGCACGCCGCCGGCGTTTCCGCGACCGACCTGCATCATCTGTTCCGCCGCTGGTGCGGCCTGACGCCCAAGGCGTTCCTGCAGGCGCTCACGCTCAACCACGCGCGCGATCTGTTGCGCTCGTCGGCGAGCGTGTTGGAAACATCCTACGAGGTCGGCCTGTCCGGCCCCGGGCGGCTGCACGATCTATTCGTCACCCACGAAGCGATGTCGCCGGGCGAATGGAAGGCGGGCGGCGAAGGGCTGACGATCTCCTATGGCTTCCACCCCTGCCCGTTCGGCATGGCGCTGGTGATGATCACCCCGCGCGGGCTCGCCGGTCTGGCGTTGGCCGATGCCGGCAAGGAGCGCGCGCGCGCTCAAGGACATGCGCTCGCGCTGGCCGCGCGCGAAATACGTCGAGGACTTCGCGGCAACGGCTGCGACCGCGCGGCGCATCTTCGATTCCGCGCTGTGGCGGGAGGACACACCGCTGCGCGTGGTGCTGATCGGCACCGATTTCGAAGTGCGCGTGTGGGAAAGACTGCTGACCATCCCGATGGGCCGGCTCGACACGTATTCCGGCGTCGCGGCAAAAATCGGCGAGCCGAAGGCGGCGCGCGCGGTCGGCGCCGCGGTCGGAAAAAATCCGATCTCCTTCGTCGTGCCCTGCCACCGCGTGGTCGGCAAGAACGGCGACATCACTGGCTATCACTGGGGCCTCACGCGCAAATGCGCGATGCTGGGCTGGGAAGCCGGCATGGCGGCGGCGTAACCCTCTGCACCCGTCGGGCGAAGCTGAAGCCGGCGCAGGCATCACTGCATGCTTCGAGCGGCCAAATCCGATTTCGAGCCATCAATCGCGTTGAGCCGATAGATCATCGGCACGCCGGTATCCAGGTTCAATTTGACGATGCTCTCCGGCGTGTGCTTGTCGAGCACCATGACCAGCGCGCGCAGCGAATTGCCGTGCGCCGACACCAGCACGTGTTCGCCGCGCAGCACGCGCGGCAGGATTTCCGTCACGTAATAGGGCAGCGCGCGCGCCAGCGTGTCCTTGAGGCTTTCGCCGCCAGGCGGCGCGATGTCATAGGAACGGCGCCACTTCAGCACCTGTTCCTCGCCCCATTTCTTGCGCGCGTCGTCCTTGTTGAGACCGACGAGATCGCCGTAGTCGCGCTCGTTGAGCGCCTGATTCTTGATGATCGGGAATATCGGTCTGCCCAAGCTCGCTCAGCATCAGATCGAGCGTGCGCTGCGCGCGGATCAGCGCCGAGGTGAAGGCGACGTCGAATTTGAGCCCTTGGCCTTTAAGCTTGCGGCCGGCCTCGCGCGCTTCCGCCACGCCCTTTTCGGTGAGGTCGACGTCGCGCCAGCCGGTGAACAGGTTCTTCAGGTTCCAGTCGCTCTGGCCGTGACGCACAAGGACAAGCAGGCGGTCGCTCATTTTCAGGCCCTTCAGGCTTGGTCAATCCGCTGGGTCTCCACCCGCATATAGCCTTGGATTTGCGCCGGTTCCAGTCGGGGCGACGGCGGCCTTGCGAATTCATGGCAATATGCGGTCGCTAAGGAGATTTTCATGGCCGAGCAGACACCCGCGGGCGACGGCTTCGAGACGCTGTGGCCGACCGTTTTCCTGCGCCGCACGCTGCCCGGGCACGAACTCGCCAACCAGGCGCTCGCCGCCTACATCCTCGATCTCGACCGCAAAAACAAGGATATGACCACCGATTATCTCGGCGGCAATCTGATGGCCGACGAACACCCGGCGGTCGCCTGGCTGCGCGAATGCGTCAACCGCACGGTCGCCGATTATTTCCGCCATCTCGGCATGACCTACCAGATCGACTGGTCGCTGCACGGCTGGGCCAATGTCAACCGGCTGGGCGATTACCACGACCCGCACAACCATCCGCATTCTTATCTGTCGGGGACCTATTACGTGCAGGTGCCGAGCCGACCGCGCCCCGCTGCAGTCGCGCAAGGACGCGCGGCCGGGCGCCATCAGCTTCTACGATCCGCGCGGGCCGGCGGTGAACATGGGCGCGATCCGCGGCGACCCTTACATCGAGCCGGAACACACGGTGATGCCGCAGGCGGGTGAGATTTTATTGTGGCCGGCGTTTCTCTTGCACTTCGTGCATCCGAACCTCTCCGAGACGCCGCGCATCCGCATCAGCTTCAACGTGATGCTGAAATGGAAGGACGAGTATTTGCCGACGCAGGGTAGCTTTGTCTTCCGGGACGGCGCAAAGGTCGAGCCGGATCCGATGCGAACTCGGGAATTTCTGATTCGGCTTCGCCACTTTCCCCCGGAATAATGAACTAAAAATCCGTCAGCCCGAGCACGTCGGCCATCGAATAAAGCCCCGGCTTCTGCCCGCGCGCCCACAGCGCTGCGTGCAGCGCGCCGCGCGCGAAGATCATGCGGTCCTCGGCTCTGTGCGTGAGCTCCAGCCGCTCGGCTGGGCCGGCGAAGATCACGCTATGCTCGCCGACCACGCTGCCGCCGCGCAACGTGGCAAAGCCGATGTCGCCGGCTTTGCGCGCGCCGGTATGGCCGTCGCGGCTCTTCACCGACGTCTTGCCGAGATCGACGCCGCGGCCTTCCGCCGCCGCGCGGCCGAGCATCAGCGCGGTGCCGGACGGCGCGTCGACCTTCTGGTTGTGATGCATTTCGAGAATTTCGATGTCGAACGAGGCATCGAGCGTCTTGGCCACGCGCTTGGTCAGCGCCGCCAGCAGATTGACGCCGAGGCTCATATTGCCGGACTTGACGATCACCGCCGTCTTGGCGGCGTCCTTGATCTTGGCCTCGTCGGCAGCGCTTAGGCCCGTGGTGCCGATGATGTGCACCTTGCCGGCCTTGGCGGCGAGTGCGGCCAAGGCGACCGTCGCCGCCGGCACGGTGAAATCGATAATGCCGTCGGCATGGCCGAGCAGCGCGCCGGCGTCGGCGGTCAGCTTGACGCCGTTCGCCGGCAGGCCCGCCAGCACGCCGGCATCCTGGCCGAGCAAAGGCGAGCGCGCGTCTTCCAGCGCGCCGGCCAGCGTCAGGTCTTTGTTATCGGCGATCGCCTTGACCAGCGTGCGGCCCATCCGCCCGCCGGCGCCGGCGACCACCAGCCGCATTTCGGCCATCGGTCGAGCTCCCGTAGTTGCGGCGAGGGTATAGCGCGCCGGCAGGCAAAAGGCGACTAGCGCATGATCCCGAAAAGTGGGCACCGGTTTTCGGTCAAGATCATGCGCAAATGCATCAAGGCTGCGGGCCGTCGTAGCCCTCGATCACGACGAGTTCGCCGACGCCCTTGCCGATGCGCAGCGCCTTGGCCTTCTGGTATTCGGGCGAGTGATAGCAGGTGAGCGCCGCCTCGTAGCTCGGGAATTCGATCACCACCACGCGCGCGCGCAGCTTGCCTTCGACCGCTTCGGCTTTGCCGCCGCGGGTGAGAAATTTCGCGCCGTACTTGTGCAGCGGCTCGGCATTGGCCGCGACATAGGCCTTGTAGCCGTCCATATCCATGACATCGATGTTCGCCACCCAATAGCCCTTGGCCATTTCAACTCCCTTTCGCTTTTCCCGTTGCGCTTTCGATCTCGGCGACGATGGCGTCGGCGGCCGCCTTCGGGTCGCGCGCTTCCAGCACCGGCCGGCCGACCACCAGATAATCGGCGCCGGCTTCGATCGCGCGCGCCGGCGTCACGATGCGCTTCTGGTCGCCCGAGGCGCTGCCGGCAGGCCGGATGCCCGGCGTCACCAGCACCATGCCGGGCCCGGCGATGCCGCGCAGATTGGCCACTTCTTGCGCCGAGCACACCAGGCCGTCGACGCCGGTGTCGCGCGCCTGCGCCGCGCGCGCGGCGGCCAATTCGCCGACGCTGAGGTCGTAGCCGGCGGCGGCGAGATCGGCGTCGTCATAGGAAGTGAGCACGGTCACCGCCAGAATGCGCAGCGTCGAACCGCGTTTGCCTTCGACCGCCGCCTTCATGGTCTGCGGATAGGCGTGCACGGTGAGGAAGGTCGCGCCGAGCT
Organism: uncultured Alphaproteobacteria bacterium; assembly: GCA_963739735.1. GTDB lineage: Bacteria > Pseudomonadota > Alphaproteobacteria > Rhizobiales > Xanthobacteraceae > Pseudolabrys. Next base: position 119,003 of record CAVUBV010000003.1, read on the forward strand.
GCGCAACGCTTTCGACACCCTTGGCCACCGTGTTGCCGATGTCGTGCAGCTTGAGATCGAGGAACACCTGTTTGCCGGCGGCGATCAGCCCGGCCGCAAACGGCAGCCCGCCGGCGAAGGCAAGCTGATAGCCGATCTTGTAGAAATCGACCGCGTCGCCAAGCTTTGTCACCATGCGCTTCGGCGGCTCGCACCGAAGGCAGGTCGAGAGCGACGATCAGGCGTTCGCGGGCGTCCAGCGTCAAACCACACTCCTCACATCATCAACCTTGCCATATCCACCAGCCGCGCCAGCTCGGCGCGGAGCAGATTGGCGAGGCCGGTGTCGCTGATATTGTCCATCTCGTCGAAGGCCTGGTCGGCCTGCGCGATCGCTACCTGCTCGGGGATGACCAAGGCGCCGCAGCCGAGTTCAAGGATCTGCCGCAGCGCCATCAGCGAGCGCAAGCCGCCGGCGCGGTTCGGCGAGGCCGCGGCGATGGCGAAGACGCGGCCCTTGAACGCGGCATAAGTCGGGTCGCCGCGCTCGCGCACGCGCGAAACCCAGTCGATGGCGTTCTTCAGCATCGGCGTCACCGAGGCCGAGTATTCCGGACTCGTGATGAACACGCCGTGATGCGCCATGATCATCTGCTTGAGCTTGAGCGCGTTGGCGGGCGGACCGGCATTGGCCTCCGTGTCGGCCTCATAGATCGGCAGCGGATAATCGGCGAGCGAAATGCGGGTGACGTCGATGTCGATCAACGCCAGTTCTTTTGCCGCCAGCGCCGCCAGCCGGACATTATGCGAGCCGGTGCGGGTCGAGCCGGCAAAGATGAGGATTTTCGGCGTGGCCATCGGCGGCTCCGTTGAACAGCGGCCACCATTATCACATCGCGGCGATCAGCGGCCGCGATAGACCCACACGCGCGCCGGCGGCAGGTTCAGCCAGATCAGCTCGGAGGCCTCGGCCTTGATGCCGGACAGCGCCTTCGGGATCGGCGGCACCATGGCGTAAGTGAATTGGACGAAGGGCGCGCCCGGCGCCAACAAGCTCATGGCATCGGAAATCAGGCGCAGGCGCGTGCGCAGCGGCTTGGTGACCAGCGGCAATCCCGACACCACCGCGGCGGCCGGTTCGCGCACGAAAGTCTCCAGCAGGCGGCGAAGCCGATAGGCGTCGCCCTGCACCACGGTCGCCGCCGGATAGCGCGTGCGCAACAGCCGGCAGAATGTCGGATTGAATTCGACCAGGATCAGCCGCGCCGGATCGACGCCACGCTGCACCAGCGCTTCGGTCACCGGACCGGTGCCGGGGCCGAGCTCGATCACCGGGCCGTTCGACTGCGGATCGACATAGCGCGCCATGGTGCGCGCCAGCGCCTTGCTCGACGGCATCACCGCGCCGGTCGACAGCGGCTTTTCGATCCAGGAGCGGATGAACTGCACCTCGTCATCGAGACGCAGCGGTTTCTTTTGGACGCGGACGACTGAATGTGTGGGCATTGGTACGAGGTCACGCGCGTCGGCAGGCTGGAATTAGCCTAGGAACTTCATGGGTATAGGGCGGCGGGCGGGGGGTCAAGATGGCTAGCCCGTATGGCTGCCACGATTTCCCAAGCTATCGAGAAACTCTTTGACCCGGCTGAAGAATCCGGCCGATTCCGGCTGGGTCGCCTCGGACGACAGTTTTTCGAACTCGGCCAGCAATTCGCGCTGGCGCTTGGTCAGATTTTGCGGCGTTTCCACCACAACTTGCACGTACATGTCGCCGGTTTGTTTCGAGCGCAACACCGGCATGCCCTTGCCAGACAGCCGGAAGCGACGGCCGGCCTGGGTGCCGACGGGCACCTTGACCTTCGCCTGGCCGCCGTCGATGGCCGGCACCTCGAATTCGCCGCCCAAGGCCGCGGCCACCATGGAGATCGGCACCCGGCAATGCAGGTCGGCGCCGTCGCGCTGGAAGAATTCATGCGGCGAAAGCGAGAGGAAAATATAGAGATCGCCCGCCGGACCGCCGCGCAAGCCGGCCTCGCCCTCACCGGCAAGGCGGATGCGGGTGCCGTCCTCGACGCCGGCCGGGATATTGACCGACAGCATGCGCTCGCGCGTGATCCGTCCGGAGCCGTCGCAGGACGGACAGGGATTTTCGATCACCTCGCCGCGGCCGTGACAGGCCGGACAGGTGCGCTCCAGCGTGAAGAAACCTTGCGCATGCCTGATCTTGCCGGCGCCGCCGCAGGTCGCGCAGGGCTTCGGCTTGCTGCCGGTCTTGGCGCCCGAGCCGGAGCAGGCTTCGCAGGTGACCGACGTCGGAATGCGGATCTGCGCGGTCTTGCCGGCGTAAGCCTCTTCCAGCGCTGATTTCCATGTTGTAGCGGAGATCCGAGCCGCGCTCGCGGCCCTGCCCGCGCCCGCCGCGGCGGCCGCCGCCCATGCCGAACAGGTCTTCGAAAATGTCGGAGAAGGTGGAGGCGAAATCGGCGCCGAAACCGTGCGCCCCGCCGCCCATGCCGCCCTGCTCGAAGGCGGCGTGGCCGAAGCGGTCGTAAGCCGCGCGCTTATCGCCGTCCTTGAGGACGTCGTAGGCCTCGTTGAGTTCCTTGAACTTGTGCTCGCAGTCGGCGTCGCCCGGATTGCGGTCCGGATGATGCTGCATGGCGAGCTTGCGGAACGCGGCCTTGAGCTCGACCTCGTTGCAGGTGCGCGAGACACCCAGGATTTCGTAGTAGTCGCGCTTGGACATGCCGGTTCCGCCGTTAGATCAATAGGCCGCTACAGCGGTACTTGATTCGGCCGTCCGCCGCGCTCTGGAAAAATGCACCCCGGGGATGACGCCCCGGGGTTACAAATTTCGCGCAGGCGGTTGACCGCACGGCCGGCGCCTCCGGTTCAGGCGGACTTCTTGTCGTTCTTGTCGTCGTCGACCTCGGTGAACTCCGCGTCGACCACGTCTTCCTTCTTGCCGTCCGCGCCGGTGGCGCTTTCGCTGGTGTCGGCCGGCTGCGCGCCTTCCGCCTGCTTGTACATGGCCTCGCCGAGCTTCATCGACGCCTGCGCCAGCGTATTGGTCTTTTGCTGGATGGCATCGGAGTCGTCGCCCTTGAGCGCCTCTTTCAAGTCCGCCATGGCGTTCTCGATCGCCGTGCGCTCGGCGTCGCCGACCTTGGAACCGTGCTCGGCCAGCGCCTTCTCGGTGGAATGCACCAGCGCTTCGGCGTGGTTTTTGGCCTCGACCGCGGCTTTGCGTTTCTTGTCCTCTTCGGCGTGCGCTTCCGCGTCCTTGACCATCTTCTCGATGTCGCCTTCGGACAGGCCGCCCGAGGCCTGGATGCGGATCTGCTGCTCCTTGCCGGTGCCCTTGTCCTTGGCGGACACGTTGACGATGCCGTTGGCGTCGATGTCGAAGGTGACCTCGACCTGCGGCACGCCGCGCGGCGCCGGCGGAATACCGACCAGGTCGAACTGGCCGAGTATCTTGTTGTCTTGCGCCATCTCGCGCTCGCCCTGGAATACGCGGATGGTGACCGCGTTCTGACTGTCTTCCGCCGTGGAGAACACCTGGCTCTTCTTGGTCGGGATCGTAGTGTTGCGGTCGATCAGCCGGGTGAACACGCCGCCCAGCGTCTCGATGCCGAGCGACAGCGGCGTCACGTCGAGCAGCAGCACGTCCTTGACGTCGCCTTGCAGCACGCCGGCCTGGATGGCGGCGCCGATGGCGACCACCTCATCCGGGTTGACGCCCTTGTGCGGCTCCTTGCCGAAGAACTGCTTGACGACTTCCTGCACCTTCGGCATGCGCGTCATGCCGCCGACCAGGACCACCTCGTTGATCTCGGCCGCCGAAATGCCGGCGTCCTTGATCGCCTTGCGGCACGGCTCGACCGTCTTCTGAATGAGCTCGTCGACCAGCGCCTCGAACTTGGCGCGGGTGAGCTTCATGGTCAGATGCTTCGGACCGGCAGCGTCCGCCGTGATGAACGGCAGGTTGATTTCGGTTTGCGTGGTGGACGACAGCTCGATCTTGGCCTTCTCGGCGGCTTCCTTGAGCCGCTGCAGCGCCAGCTTGTCGCGGCGCAGGTCGATGCCCTGCTCCTTCTGGAATTCGTCGGCCAGATAATTGACCAGACGCATGTCGAAGTCTTCGCCGCCCAGGAAGGTGTCGCCGTTCGTGGACTTCACCTCGAACACGCCGTCGCCGATTTCCAGAATGGAAATATCGAAGGTGCCGCCGCCAAGGTCGTAGACCGCGATGGTGCCGGTCTTCGACTTGTCGAGGCCGTAGGCGAGCGCGCCCGCGGTCGGCTCGTTGATGATGCGCAGCACCTCGAGGCCGGCGATCTTGCCGGCGTCCTTGGTGGCCTGACGCTGGGCGTCGTTGAAATAAGCGGGAACGGTGATGACGGCCTGATCGACCTTGGCGCCCAGATAGGCCTCCGCCGTTTCCTTCATCTTCTGCAGGATGAAGCCGGAGATCTGCGAGGGCGAATAGCTCTTGCCGTCGATCTCGACCCAGGCGTCGCCATTGCCTGCCTTGGCGATCTTGTAGGGGACGAGTTTCTTGTCCTTCTCCACCATCGGGTCGTCGTAGCGCCGTCCGATCAGGCGCTTGACCGCGAAGATGGTCTTTTCCGGATTGGTGACCGCCTGGCGCTTGGCCGGCTGGCCGACGAGACGCTCGCCGTCGTCGGTGAAGGCGACGATCGAAGGCGTGGTGCGCATGCCTTCGGCGTTCTCGATGACTTTCGGGGTCTTGCCTTCCATGACGGCGACGCACGAATTCGTGGTGCCGAGGTCGATGCCGATGACCTTGCCCATGGTAATTCCTCTCAATTGCGGCGGGCCGGCCGGGCCGATTGGCGCCCGAGTGGGATACGTCTACGGCCCATCCGCAGACCCCCGATCCAGCCCCCTGGATACGCATTAATGCCGCATCTGCGCGGCCCAAGGCTCATATAGGAGGGGTCGGGAGGGCTGCAAGATGCACGGGCGGGTCTTCTTGGTAGAGGCTCTTCGATGCGGCCTAGCTGGCCTCGACCCGGCGCAAAATAAGCACGTCGCCGACGGTCTTGTAGGGGCGGTAGGACTGCAACAGCCCGGCCAGCGCCGGATCCGACCGCGCCCAACCCAGCCAGTCGACGTCTTTCATCAGCTGCACCAAAATCACATCCGGCTTATGGCGTGCGATATCCTCGGTCAGCATCACCCGGTCCGCCTTGGCGTAGGCCTTAAGCTCCGCATCGGTTTGCGCATCGAGCGTCTCATTCGCGCGCCTGGATTCCACCCCGAGGGTGAGCCAGAGCGCGCAGGGCCGGCCGACCCAAACGCCCCCGACTTGCCTGGTGATCGGATTGCCGATCGAAATGTCCGCCGACAGCGCCAGCATCGTCGGATGCGGTTTGATTTCCCGGATCGCCGCCGCCACCGCCGACCGGTCGACCGCGATATTCATCCAAAAGAAGGTCACGACCGCCATCAGCACGGCGGTTACGCCGGCGACAAGCCGCGACGATTGTCCGGATTGATTATCGGCCGCATCGCGATCGACAACGGCGAACGCCAGCGCCATCAAAGCCAGCGCAAGCATCGGATAGGATTGGTAGGGCCAGCCCTTCTGCTGAACGATATACGAAATGGCAAATCCAACCGACGCCGCAAGCAGCACGCAAAATGGCGGCGCGAACATCGCCCCGCGCTTAAGCCGCGCGATCAGCAGCAGGATAGCCGCCCACAACGGCAGAGCGGCGTGCAGGATAAAACTGAAAAACGCCTCCTTGATCGGAATATAGCCAGCCATCACCGACGGCAGCACTGTCGGTGAAGAAGCGCGGATATATCAGCAGCACCAGGACGGCATAGGCAGCGAGCAGCGCCGCCGCGATCCAATTCTCCAGAGCCAATACGACGCGCCACGAGCGCACGCAGAGCACGGCGGCGGCGACCGTGCAAAGCTGCGCCGTGGCGAACTGCGGCTTGATGATCGCCGTGATGCCGGCGCACAGTCCCGCAACGATCACCATCTGCCAGTTCGGCGTAACACCCTTGGCACGCACGGCAGTCACCGCCAGCGCCGGCAGGAAAGCGATCAAAGCGATATGTTCGCGCTGGGCGAAGGCATGCGCGGGTACGATCAAAATCGCGATCGCCGCCAGTGCCGCCGCCGCCCATGCCTGCGCGGCGTTGAGAAGTTTCGTGGCGAGCAGAATGCGGGCAGCGAGCCAGAGGCTCAGTCCGGCGGCCAGGAACACCAGCGCGTCGACGGTGAATTCAGCGGTCAGACCGGACAAGCGGGCGAGCAGTGCCGGGACGACGTAGAGAAACATCGAGGCCGGCGGATTGACATCGACGAAGTCGACATAGAGACGTTGTCCGTCGAGCCACTTCTCGGCGATGGTGATGAACCAGCTCACGTCGACATTGGCGAGCGGAACTTTGCGCAGCGCGATGGCCGCCACGACGACCGCGATCATCGGCAGCCATCGCGGCATGGCGGCGGAAACGGCGAAGCGGTGCCGGACGTTGAGTGTATCGCGCGCGGTCATGGCCGTTTCCAACGGGGGCGAGTGCCGTCAAAAATAGGCAAGCGGCGTTAATAAGCCCTTTCGCTTGCGGATATCCGCCGCCATATGCAAGTGGTAAAGGGCCTCTGCCGGCGGCTCGCCGGCCAAAGCCTGAGCCGACATGACCGAGGCCGGGGTGAAGAAGATCCAATCGAGCGACCTGGCGCTGTGACCATCGACGGCTCACCCCACCGGCGCCCGCAAAGAGTTTTTGCCATGCGCCGATTGATGTTCGCTCTGTTGGCGGTTTCCGCGTTTGGCCGCGCGGCCGTGCCGCCGCCGAGACGGTGTTTCCGCCCGGCTTGCGCATCGGGCTGACGCCGACCGGCGATCTCAAGCCGAGCACGCGTTTCCCCGGTTTCGAGGACATCGACCGCAAGGTCTCGGTCACCATCTTCGACTTGCCGGGCAATGCCTATGCCGAGATGGAACGCGCGGCCAACCCCAATAACCAGCCCGGCCTGACCGAGGTGAAGCAGGAAGCCTTCAAGTTCAATAGCGGCACCGGCACGTTGATCAGCGCGCAGGTCGACCACGACGGCGCCAAGCTGCGCCAATGGATTCTGCTGGCGCGCGCAAGCCCCGACCAGGATCTTCGCCATGCTGATCAGGGTGGACGTGCCGGACGCCGCGCGCACGGTTTATTCCGACGCCGCGATCCGCCAGGCACTGGCCAGCGTCACCTTCCGGCCGGCGCCGATCCAGGAGCAGCTCGGCCTGCTGCCGTTCAAGCTCGGCGAGATGGCCGGCTTCCGGGTGGCGAAGGTGCTTTCCGGCGGCAGCGTGATCCTCACCGAGGGGCCGAGCGACGATCTCGGCAAACAGGCTTACCTTGTCGTGTCGATCGGGCGCGGCTCGCCCGAACAACCCGCCGACCGCCAAAGGTTTGCCCGCGACTTGCTGCTTTCGGCGCCGTTGCACGAACTCACTATGCAATCGGGCGAGGCCATGCGCATCGGCGGCCGGCCCGGCTTCGAAATCCGGGCGCAGGCCAAGGGGCGCAACGACGAGCCGCTGATGGTGGCGCAATGGCTGCGCTTCAACGGCAACGGTTTTCTGCGCGTCATCGGCGTCGCGCCCAAGGACGGTTGGGACGCGATGTTCACTCGCTTCCGCGCGATACGCGATGGCGTCGAACTGCGCTGAACCGCCGCCAATCCGCTAAAATTTGATCGTGCTGCGCAAGCCGGCGACGAAGGCGTTGGCGACCGTTGCATTGGGATTTTTCGGGTCGGGCACGTTGCCGCCCGGATGCACGATGTATTGCAGGTCCGGTTGCACGATCCACCACGGCGCGATCTGCGCCTGATAGCTCAGCTCGAACACCACTTCCTCGTCGCGGATCGGATAAGGCGGCCCGTTGAACGCGAATGTGTCGCGGTCGAGAGCTGCGGCATCGCTGCTGATCTTGGCATAGGCGACGCCGAAGGTGAGCACGTCGTCGTCGCGTCCGGGCAGCGGGGCCTTTGATGCCGGCGCCGCCATCGACATAGAACGAAATCAGATTGCGGTCGGACGGCGCCATACCCGCGCGTGCGAACAGATTGAGGCTCGACTTGTCGACGCGCCAGACCATCTGATCGGCGAGGCCATAGACGCCCCAATTGCCGCGGTGATTGAGCGGACCGGTGACCGCCGGATCGGCCAATGAGACGACGGCGCCCGCGCCGTCGAGAGCGAAACGCTGGTCGGCAAAATCCGCGGTCGCGTACCAGGCGCCGAACTTGTAGACGCCCGGCATGCCGGCGGCCTTTTTGCCCTGATTGATCGCGTATTGCATTTCGCCCATCCACAGCGCGCCGCCGGAAAAGCTGAAGGTGGTGCCGTGGCGATTGCAGGCCTGCGGATTGTCGTTGCAGTCCTTGCCGGCCGGATCGCCGGAGAACACCGCGGCCGAGAATCGACAGCTGTTCGGTCGGCATCGCCTTGCACGCGCACACCGGGCGTGGCCAGCGGATAAGCTGGCCCGCCGTTCAACATATTGGCGGCGAGAACGCCGGCCCAGCCGAAGGTGCCGTTGACCAGGCCGCCGGCGGTCGGGCTGACGATGAATTCGTCGTCGGCGGCAAGCTGGCCGACGCGCACGGCAAAGCGATCGTTGAAATTCTGCTCGAGCCAGGCGGTGAACAGCCGCGTGGTCGCCAGCGCATCGATATTGCTCGGATCGGCGAGCGAGCCGACATTATCCGCCGCGGTGGTATGGCCGATATTGTGGATCTGGTAGACGGTGACGTGCGCGGTGCCGCCGTTCCAGCCGACGAGTTTCTGCAGATCGGCATCGAGCGAGAACTCGAAGCGGCCTTCGTAGCTGCCGCGCCGCTGCAAGCCGCCGGAGAGGACCGCGAAGGTCTCGCCGATGTAATTGAGCGTGACGTCGACGCCGTTCTTTTCCTTCAGCGCAGTGCGCGCGCCGCCCCAATCGCCGGTCAGCGTCTCCTGCTCCCAGATCGATAGCGGGCCCTTGGCTTTTTCCGCGGCAGATGCGACGGATGTACCTAGGGCGGCGAGCGCCACCGTTGCCAACAAAAGCCGCCGTATCGTCGCTCGCTTCTCACTGCACTGCATGACTGCCCTTTATTGTTGAAAGTCCCAGCCTGGACACGCCGCTATTTCGCCAGTTCGGCGAGTTGGCGCAGCGCCTTGAAATGCGCCTCGCGCACCGTCGGATTGAACAGTGACCACGGTTCCGCCAGCTTCACTTCGGCCGCCGTCGGCGCGAGCTGGTCGCGGTAATCGGCGTAAGCGAGCGCCGCGCCGGCGAAGTCGCCCGCGTCCGCCGCCATGGCAATGCGCCGCAGCGTCAACACCATGTCCTTCGCCGCGCCGCTCGCGCGCCGCCGCTCGGCCGCACCGCCGGCAACGCTGGTGTCCTTGGCCGCCGGAAAGCTTTCCGCCAATTCGCGCCACTCGTTGCCGACCACGTCGACCGTCAAGGCGATCACCTCCGTGTTGCGCTCGGGAATCGCGTTTTTCAGCGCGCTGACGAATTGCGCGATTTCGTCGAGCTCGGCCTGCACCGTATTGCGCACGGTCGGCTGCTTGGCGTCGCCGACGGCATCGAGATAGGCGACGAGATCGGCGCGCTCGTTGTCTTTCAGGCCGAGCGCAAAATATTTGTCAAAATAGCCGACCACCTGGGCGTAGCTCGTCGAAGCGGCCGTCGTGGAAAAAAGGCGCATTGAAATTGGCGTTGATCAGCGTCGGGGTCTTGATCCAGCCGCCGCTGCCGACATCGTGCGTTTGGCGGTCGACAAATGCGGCGTCGGGCTTGTGGCAAGCACGCGCAGCTCATGGCCGCGTTACTGCGGAAACGGCCGGTTGAACAGTACCTCGCCACGATGGGCTGCGTCCGAGGCTTCGTGCGTCAGGCGGCCGCCGCTGCCGAGCTTCGGATTGGGCAGGAAGGCGATATCCTTGATGTAGGTTTCCAGCGCGTCGACCACTTGCGCCGAAGGTTCGGGGCCGGCGAATTCGTTGACGACGGCGTTGCGGATGAAATCGCGCAGCGTCGGAAAGCGGCCGTCATGCGTGTAGGGCGCGAGATATTTGTCGCCGCGCAAGCTCGGCGGCGTGACGGCGTCGAACACGCCGTTGTCGGCCTTGGGGTTGAACAGCGACCCGCTGACGTCGAAGGTGCCGGGCCGCTTCGACAGACCGGGGATAAATAGCTTGGCGTTGTTGTGGCCCTGCTGGTGGCAGGTCGCGCAGCTGATGCCGGCCTGGCGCGCCACCCCGCCCAAAATCGCCGGCGACGCGAACAAGAGGTCGCCGAGATTGAGCAGATATGAGCGCTTGCCGCCGGCGAGTTCCGAATAGAACAGCTCGTTCGGCTGATCGAGCAGTTCCTCGTTCAATTCGGTGCCGATGGGCAGCACGCTTTCCCTGCTGGTGATCGGCGTTGCCTGCGCCAGGCCGGCGGCGAGTGCAACCGCCGCGACCACGCCCGCGGCAGGGGCCAATGGACGCAGAAGCAGCGATTGCACCCGGCCGGACATGGCGGTTACTCTCCGACCGCCGGCTTCTTGAGCTTGAGCTTGGGTGCCGCGGTCTGCAGCAGCACCGCCAGTTCCTCGCCCGCCTTCTTGAGCGCCGGCTGATCGACGCTCTTGAGATCCTTGCCCTTCACGAGATCCTCGACGGCCTCGATCATGTCGATGATGCGCTTGGCGAGCTTGGGGTCGCTCTTCTTCAGGCTGTCGTGGAAAACGAGCTTGTAGATCGCCTCGATGCCTTCGTTGTTCTCGTACATGTCATTGATCGAGGTGCCGGCATATTGCGACTCGCCGCCCTTCGACTTGTTCTCGCCGATCTCGTAAGCGAGCTTGGTGGCGCCGTTGAGCAAGCCCTGCGGCGTGAACTTGAATGATGGCGCGCTCAGTTGCTTGTCGAATTCGCTTAGATTGGCAACCAGCCCGTCCACGCTGTCGCCGATCTCATCGAGCTTGCCGGAAAACAGCGCCGCCTCGATCGCGTGATAGCCTTGCTTGGCGTCCGGCCAGGCGTCGATCGCTTCGTCGAGCTTGGCGAAGAATTCGCCGGTGATCGGCTCGGCGGCTTCCCAGCCTTTGCGCGATTTGATCCAGGCGGCTTGCGCGGCCTTGGCATCGTTCGCCTTGACCGCCGCCTGCAGTTCCTTGGCGCCGGCAAGCGCGATGCCGATGTGCTCGACCGCATAAGGCTTGTAGTTGGCCGCGCCGGTCGCCAGCGCGTCGGCCTCGACGCGCGGCGCCACCGCGACGGCGGCGACGAGGCCGAAGAGCGCGCAGCAAAGTCTGATCGATGTCCGCATGATTTTCCCCCGCGATGTGAAGTCGTCGCTTCCCATGCAACGCGGCGGGCGTCGGCGTCAACGAAAAAGTGCTTTAAAATCAATAGTTTATAATTAGTCTAAAGCGAAACTGCAAAGCGGGCGGCGACGCCGAGGATGCCTTCAAATTATTCCAATGAAGAACTTCACGTTAAGTCGCTGGCTGCGCTGGCGAACGGCGCGGCTGAAAAACCGGCAACAAAATATTTCTGCCGCTTATGACGTCGTCATAACACGAAGCATGCCGGCGCGGCAAAATCGCGCAGCAGGCTAACCGCGTGCGATCAAGCCGCGTCGCCGGAATTGTCGTTGGCGGATGACGGCGGCGTTTTCGCCGCCTTGCTGACCGCCACCAGCGCCGGACGCAGCACGCGGTCGCCGAGCATGTAGCCGGCCTGGATGACTTGCGCGACGTGGCCCGGCGGCACGTCGGAATCGGGCACCTCGTACATCGCCTGCTGCACGTTGGGATCGAACTTCTCGCCCTGCGGCGAGAATTTCGTCACGCCGTGCTTCTCCAGCACCTTGAGCAATTCGCGTTCGGTCAATTCGACGCCTTCGATCAGCGACGTCACCTTGGCGTCGCCGGCGCGCAATTCAGGCTCGATGGCGTCGAGCGCCCGCTGCATATTGTCGGCCACCGCCAGCACGTCGCGGGCGAAACCGGCATTGCCGTAGATGCGCGCCTCGGCAACCTCGCGCTCGGTGCGTTTGCGCAGGTTCTCCATCTCGGCGAGCGTACGCAGTAGCTTGTCCTTGAACTCGGCGGCCGCTTCCAACGCGGCGGTAACCTGCTCGGCCGGCACCAGTTCAGGTGCAGCCGTCGATTCGTTCTCGGGCTGGGCAGCCGTGTCGTCTGCGGCGGGCCGGTCCGTCATGGTGGGTCGATCCTCAAAATTGTTCGGATGCCCCGGATATCAGGGTTCGCGCGGCAAAAATCAAGCTTTACCGGATAAAAGGCGGCTCACGATCCGGGCGGTATAATCGACCATCGGGATGACGCGGGCGTAATTGAGCCGGGTCGGCCCGATCACCCCGAGCACCCCCAGAATACTGCCCTTGCTGTCGCGATAGGGCGCCACAATGGTGGAGGAACCGGACAACGAAAACATCTTGTTTTCCGAGCCGATGAAGATGCGCACGCCGTCGCCGCGCTCGGCGCGGCCGAGCAGGTCGATCACCTCGCGCTTGGTTTCCAAGGCGTCGAACAGCGAGCGCACCCGCTCCAGGTCCTCGAGCGCGTGCAGGTCCTCGAGCAGGTTGGCGTGGCCGCGCACGATCAGCTTGCGCTCCTCGCTTTCGCCGCCCGACCAGCTTGCCAGTCCCGCCGATACGATCTTCTGGGTCAGTTGATCGAGCTCGGCCTTGCCGGCGACCAGGGCCACTTCGATCTCGCTGCGCAGCTCGGCCAGCGTCTTGCCGCGGATGCGCGCGTTGAGGAAATTGGCCGCCTCGACCAGCGCCGAGGAGGGCAAGCCCGCCGGTACATTGACGACGCGGTTCTCGACTTGGCCGTCTTCCGCCACCAGCACGGCGAGCGCGCGCTCCGGCTCGAGCTGGACGAATTCGATGTGCTTGAGCCGCACGTTCGACTGCGCGGTGACCACGACGCCGGCCGAATGGGTCAGCCCGGACAATGCCTGCGAGGCTTCCGTGAGCACGTTCTCCAACGACTTGCCGTGGCCGGCGGCCGCCACTTGCGCCTCGATCGAGCGGCGGTCGTTTTCGGTCAAGTCGCCGATCTGCATCAGCGCGTCGACAAAGAAGCGCAGTCCCAGTTCGGTCGGCAATCGGCCGGCCGAGGTATGCGGGGCGAAGATCAGGCCGAGCTGCTCCAGGTCCGACATCACGTTGCGCACGGAAGCCGACGACAACGTGATCGGCAGCAGCCGCGCCAGATTGCGCGAGCCGACCGGCTCGCCGGTCGCGAGGTAGCTCTCGACGATCTGGCGGAAAATCTCGCGCGAGCGCTCGTTGAGCGCCGCCAGGCTCACTTGGTTCGCGCCGATCGGGACGTCGTGGGAAGCCACGGGCCTTACTCCTTACAAGCCGCCAACAATGGCCATTGCGCCGGCCTTGTTCAAGTCATGCATATGGTTATGGTGTGCGCCACAAAACAGCGAGGATAAAGCCCGATGCGGCCGAGCCGCCGACAAGTCGACGAATTGCGTAGCGTTTCGCTCGAGCGCGGCGTGGTCAAATACGCCGAAGGCTCCTGTTTCGTGAAATTCGGCGACACCCATGTGCTGGTGACCGCGAGCCTGGAGGAGCGGCTGCCGCCCTGGCTCAAGGGGCAAGGGCGCGGCTGGGTTACCGCCGAATACGGCATGCTGCCGCGCGCAACGAGCGAGCGCACCCGCCGCGAGGCCTCGGCCGGCAAGCAAGGCGGCCGCACGGTCGAGATCCAGCGGCTGATCGGACGCAGCTTACGTGCGGTGGTCGACCTGCAGGCGCTGGGCGAACGGCAGATCACCATCGACTGCGACGTGATCCAGGCCGACGGCGGCACGCGCACCGCCTCGATCACCGGCGCCTGGGTGGCGCTGTCGGATTGTCTTTCGTGGATGAAAGCGCGCGACATGTTCAAGGGGCAGACCGTCGAGCAAGTGCTGCGCGACCACATCGCCGCGGTGTCCTGCGGCGTCTGCAAGGGCACCGCGGTGCTCGATCTCGATTACGCGGAAGATTCGGAAGCCGACACCGACGCCAATTTCGTCATGACCGGCGTCGGCAATATCGTCGAAATCCAGGCCACCGCCGAGAAGACCCCGTTCAGCGAGGACCAGTTCCAGGCGCTGTTGGCGCTGGCGCGCAAGGGCATCGAGAAACTGGTGAGCCTGCAAAAGATGGCGGTGATGTGAGCCGCCAACTCACCGGCCCCGTCGTCATCGCCACGCATAATCCCGGCAAGCTCGCCGAATTGCGCGAGCTGCTGGCGCCCTACGGCATCGAAGCGCAATCGGCTGGCGAGCTTGGCCTCGCGGAACCTGCGGAAACCGGCAAGACCTTCGCCGAGAATGCACACATCAAGGCGATGGCCGCGGCGAAGGCCGCCGGCCGCGCGGCTTTCGCCGACGACAGCGGCTTCGTCGTCGACGCACTCGGCGGCGAGCCCGGCATTCATTCCGCGCGCTGGGCCGGACCCGACAAGGATTTCCGCGCCGCCATGAACCGCATCCAGATCGCTGCTGATCGAGCGCGACGCGCGCGCACCGGAACAGCGGCGCGCGCATTTCATCGCCGCGCTGTGTCTTGCCTGGCCCGACGGCCACACGGAAGAATTCGAGGGCCGCGTCGACGGCGTCGCGGTGTGGCCGCCGCGCGGCGAACAAGGCTTCGGCTACGACCCGCTGTTCAAGCCCGACGGCTTCGAGCGCACCTTCGGCCAGATGAGCGCGCAGGAAAAACACGGACTGCCGCCGAAAGGCCAAGGCCTGTCGCATCGCGCGCGTGCTTTCGTGAAGCTGGCGCAAGCTTGCTTGCGCGGCGACTGAGCAAAATTCGAGATCGTTAAAATTTTAATCAATTGCGAAGCACCGCCGTATTCGCGCTGGCCGCTGCGATTGGACGCGGCTTAAGATGCTTAACATGAACTTAACGCAACCCTCGCCGTTCGCGGTTTATGTGCACTGGCCGTTCTGCCTGTCGAAGTGCCCTTATTGCGACTTCAACAGCCACGTGCGCCACGGCGGCGTCGACGAGGCGCGCTTCGTGCGCGCGATTGAAAGTGAAATAGCCGCGACGGCCGCGCGCGTGCCCGGCCGCACGGTATCGACCGTTTTCTTCGGTGGCGGAACTCCGTCGCTGATGCGGCCCGCTTCAGTGCAGGCGATTCTCGACGCCATCGCCCTGCACTGGAGCGTGGCCTCCAATTGCGAGGTGACGCTGGAAGCCAATCCGACCAGCGTCGAAGCCGACGCGCTTCCGCGGCTATCGTGCGGCCGGCGTCAACCGCGTCTCGCTCGGCGTGCAGGCGCTCGACGATGCCGCGCTGAAGGAACTCGGCCGCTTGCACACCGCGCAGGAGGCGCTCGACGCCGTCGCCGTGGCGCGCGCGAATTTCGAGCGCTACTCGTTCGATCTCATTTACGCGCGCCCGCGCCAGACGCTGCAATCCTGGGCGCCGAACTCAAGCGCGCCATCGCCGAAGCGGCCGAGCATCTCTCGCTCTATCAGCTCACCATCGAGCCGGGCACGCCGTTCTTCGGCCTGCACAAGGCCGGCAAGCTCGCCATTCCCGGCGACGATCTCGCGCGCGATCTTTGGGACCTCACGCAAACGACCTGCGCCGAAGCCGGCCTGCCGGCTTACGAAGTCTCCAATCACGCGCGGCCGGGCGCCGAATGCCGGCACAATCTCGTTTATTGGCGCGGCCACGAATATGCCGGCGTCGGCCCGGGCGCGCATGGCCGGCTCAATATCGACGGCCGCCGCTACGCGACCGAGACGGAAAAACGCCCGGAGAGCTGGCTGATGCGGGTCGAGGCGGCCGGCAACGGCCTCACCGTCGACGAGAAACTGCAGCCCGGCGAGATGGCCGACGAATTCCTGTTGATGGGGCTGCGGCTCACCGAAGGCATCGATCCCGCGCGCTACACGCGCTTGCCGGCCGCACGCTCGATCCCAAGCGCGTATCGATCCTGCACGATGAGGGCGCGGTCGAAACTACCGCCAACGGCCGCCTGCGCGTGACGAAGAGCGGTTTCCCGGTGCTCGACGCGGTGGTGGCCGACTTAGCTGCTTCAAGTCCCCGGCGCAAACGACTTCGGCGCCGGGCTGATCACCTGGCCGCCGGTCGGCGTGACGCGCAACACCGCCAAGCCGCGCTCATTGGTGCCGTCGGTGCGGAAGCGGAACACGCCGTCGATCCCGGCGAAGCCCGAGGCGTTGGTCAAAACCGGCTCGCTGAAGCGCTGCGGGCCTTGCGTCTTCACCAGCGCGGCGATCAGCGCCACCGCGTCATAGGCGAGCGTCGCCGTGCGCACCGGATCGGTCCCGAAGCGCGCTTTGTAGCGGGCGGCGAAATTGCGGAAGCCGCTCGACTCCGGCGCCGCGTACCAGCCGCCGTTGAGCGTCGGCGTCGAGAACACGCGCGGATCGTCCCACAGTCCGGTGCCGAGCAATTGCACGCGCTTCAAGTTCACGCCGCCGGCGGCGAGCGCCTGCACCACTTGCGGCACCGCGTCGGCGCCGTCGGGAATGAAAATCGAGTCGGCGTGGGCGGCGGCCTGCGCGATGCGGCGCGCCGGCTCGCCGATCTTGTTCGGATCGAGCGGATATTTCTCCAGCGCCACGATGCGGCCGCGGCGGCGCGCCACCTCCTGCTGGAACGCGGCTTCCACCACCGCGCCATAGGCGCTGTCGGGCAGCAAGGCCGCGAACGAGCGCTTGCCGCGCGAGACGGCGTAATCGACGATGCGCTTGACGTCGGTCTCCGGCAGGAAGCTCAGCAGATAGACGCCGCGCGCGGCGACGCTGACGTCGGTGGAAAACGCGATCACCGGAATGCCGCGCTGGCGGGCGACCGGGCCGACCGCGCGCACCGCTTCCGCAAACAGCGGGCCGACGATGATCTCGGCGCCTTCGGTGACCGCCTGCTGCGCGCCGGCTTGCGCGCCCTGCGGCGTGCCGCCGTCGTCCTTCACCAGCAATTGGATGTTCGGGTTCTTGAATTCGGCGAGCGCCATCTCGGCGGCGTTCTTCATCGACTGCGCGGCGACGCCGGCATTGCCCGCCGCCGACAGCGGCAGGATCAGCCCGACGCGCACCTGGCCCTCGCCCAACGTGGTGGCCGGCGCCGGAGCTGCCTCCTGCGGCGGCGGCGAGCTCGAGAAGAATTCGGAATTATTGCCGGCGCAGGCCGTGAGCGCCGCGGCCGCCGCGGCAATGCCCAGCGCGACGCACAGGCGCCGTCGCCCGCGCGCGGGCTTCTCCCTTTGGTCCGGCCAACAACCCCGCCATTGGCCGCTCCCCACTCTGCGGCAGCAATACTCCGCCGCCTGTCGTAAACTCAAACGGGCATTTTGTCCCGGAAAAGTTAAGGCAATGAAAAAGATAGAGAATTTGCCCCGGAATGACGCCCGCTGAAGCCCCGTCTAGAGTGCCTTGCATGGCGAAAAATCGCAAATCCGCCGAGGGCCCCCGGCCGCGCCGCTATGCGCTTAACGGGGCGGTCGTCGAGGCCCCGCCGGCGCCCGCCGGGCTCTATCTGGTCGCCACCCCGATCGGCAATCTGCGCGACATCAGCCTTGCGCGCGCTGGAGACGCTCGCCGCCGCCGACGTGATCGCCTGCGAGGACAGCCGCGTCACCCGCAAGCTGACCGAGCATTACGCCATCGCGACCCCGCTCACGCCCTATCACGAGCACAACGCCGCCGAGGCACGGCCGAAGCTGCTCGCCCGCTCTGGCCGAAGGCCAGGCGGTCGCGCTCGTCTCCGACGCCGGCACGCCGCTCATTTCCGACCCCGGCTACAAATTGGTGCGCGAAGCGAGCCAAGCCGGCCACACGGTGGTCGCGGTGCCGGGCGCCTCCGCGGTGTTGACCGCGCTCGGCGTCGCCGGTCTGCCGACCGACCGTTTCTTCTTCGAGGGTTTTCTGCCGCCCAAGCAGGCGGCGCGGCAAAAGCGCATCGCGCAGCTCGCCGCCATTCCCGCAACGCTGGTGCTGTTCGAAAGCGGTCCCGCGTTTAGGCGCGGCGCTTGCCGATCTCGCCGCGGGACTTGGGACCCGCGCCGCCGCGATCTGCCGCGAGCTCACCAAGCTGCATGAGGAAATCCGCCGCGACGATCTCGTTTCGCTCGCGCGCCACTATGCGGAGGGCGGCGAGACGCGCGGCGAAATCGTCATCGTGCTGGCGCCGCCGACGGAAGATGCCACGAGCACCAGTGACGTCGACGACTTGCTGCGCAACGCGCTCACGCGCGTTTCGGTGAAAGACGCGGTCGGCGAAGTGGCGCTGGCGACCGGCCGGCCGCGCCGCGAGGTCTATCAGCGCGCGCTGGCGCTCGCGAAGGACAATGGCGATGGCGCGGCGTAGCACTCCGCGGCCGCCCAAACCGCCGCCGCGGCTTGAAAGACAAAAGCGCGAAGCGCGTCCTGAAAGAATGGCGGCATTCGGGCTCGGCCTATCCGCCGAAAGCCGCGCCGCGGCCTGGCTGATCGCGCACGGCTACCGCATCCTGGCGCGGCGCTGGAAAAGCCCGCTCGGCGAGATCGACATTATCGCGGCGCGCCGCCGCCTGCTGATCTTCGTCGAGGTGAAGGCGCGCGCCACACTCGACCAGGCGGCGGAGGCGGTCACCGAGCGGCAGAAGCAGCGCATCGCCGCGGCGGCGGAAGCCTGGCTTGCGACTTATCCGCAACCGGCGATCCGCGATATGCGCTTCGATGCGATCCTGGTCGCGCCCGGCAAATTGCCGCGCCATATCCAGGCGGCGTTCGAAACAAATTGAGGGACTAAGCGCTCAGCCGCTGGAAGAAGGTGTCGACCTGGCCGCGGATGCGGCCGGCGACGCTGCCGAGATCGTCGGCCACCGCTTTCACCGCGCCGGCGCTCGCGCGCGTGCCTTCGGTGGCGGTGCCGACCAGGTTGACCTCGTCGGCGGTCTCCACCGTACGCTTGGCGGCGATCTCGACGCTGCGCGCGATTTCCGCCGTGGCGGCGCCCTGTTCGGTGACGGCGGCGGCGATGGCGCCGCTGATCTCGCCGATTTCCCTGATGATATGTTCGATCGCGGTGATCGCCTCGATCGAGCGCACGGTGGCGTGCTGCATGCCGGCGATCTGGCTGGCGATTTCCTCGGTGGCGCGGCTGGTCTGCCCGGCCAGCGCCTTCACCTCGCCGGCCACCACGGCGAAGCCGCGCCCGGCCTCGCCCGCGCGCGCCGCCTCGATGGTCGCGTTGAGCGCCAGCAAATTGGTCTGCTCGGCGATGCCGGTGATGAGCTTGATCACGTCGCCGATGCGTCCGGCCGCTTCGTCCAGTTCCTTGACCGCGAGATTGGTGCGGCCGGCCTCGTTCACCGCCTTGGTGGCGATGGCGTTCGACTGCGCCACCTGGCGGTCGATCTCGCTCACCGAGGCCGACAGTTCGTCGGCGGCCGACGCGATGTCGCGCACGTTGGAGGAAGCCTCCGACGAGGCGGCGGTCGCCCGTTCGGTCTTGGCCGAGGCGTCGTCGGCGGCGCCGGCAAGCTGGGTCGAGGCCGCCAGCATCTGATCGGAAATGCGGCCGAGTTCGGAGAGCGTCGCCTCCACCTCGGCCGAGAAGCGCGAGATTTCGCCCGACATCTGTTCCTGGCGGCGGTCGCGCGTCTGCGCGTCGTCGCGCACGGTGCGATTGAGCTCTTCGTTGCGGCGCATGGCGTTTTGAAACACCGCGATCGAACGCGCCAGCGCGCCGATCTCGTCGCCGCGCTCGCTGAAAGGGATCGCGATCGACGCGTCGCCGCCGGCGACCTGTTCGGTGGCGCGGGCGAGCTCGCCGAGCGGCTTGGCTACACGACGCACGACCAGAATGGCACCAATGATTGCAGCGGCCAACATGGCGCCGAATGTCGTGGTCAACCATTCCGGCGCATGCCATTCCTCGGCCATTTCCAATGCGCCGGTGGCGATGGCCGTCAGAGCGAAAATCGCGTAGAGCTTGGCGGCGATTGAAAGCTTCGGCAAAGTCACAAAACGGCTCCCGCCGGCGCCTTCAAGGGCGCCGCCTGGCCATAGTGGCGGTAAAACGTTAACGCTCTGTTTTCCTTAGACTTCTCTTAACCCAAGGTTGCATCATCAAGGTCGTCATGAGCCTGAAAATCGCGGTGCAGATGGATCCGATCGAGCGGATCAACATCAAGGGCGATTCAACCTTCGCCCTGCTGCTGGAAGCGCAAGCGCGCGGGCATACGCTGTCCTATTACACCCCCGACCGGCTGGCTTTGCTCAATGGCCGCCTGTTCGCAACCGTCGCGAGCTTGAGCGTGCGCGACAAGGCCGGCGACTATTTCACGCTCGGTGCGCCGCGGCGGACGGAGCTGACCGAATTCGACGTGGTGCTGCTGCGCCAGGACCCGCCCTTCGATCTTGCTTACGTGACGACTACCCATCTGCTCGAGCGCATCCACCCGAAGACCCTGGTGGTCAACGACCCGGCGCATGTGCGCAACGCGCCGGAGAAAATGCTGGTCACCGAATTTCCCGACCTGATGCCGCCGACGCTGGTGACGCGCGACCTCGCCGAGATCAAGGCGTTCCGCAACGAGCACGGCGACATCGTGATGAAGCCGCTCTACGGCCACGGCGGCGGCGCGGTGTTCCGCGTCACCCGCGACGATCTCAATTTCGGTTCGCTCTACGACATGTTCGCGGTGACCTTCCGCGAGCAATGGGTGGTGCAGAAATTCCTCCCCGACGTGAAGGCCGGCGACAAGCGCATTTTGCTGGTCGACGGCGAATTCGCCGGCGCGGTCAACCGCATTCCGGCGGCCGACGATCTGCGCTCCAACATGGTGCGCGGCGGCGCGCCGGCGGCGACCGACCTCACGCCGCGCGAACGCGAGATCTGCAAGCGGCTCGGCCCCACTTTGCGCGAGCGCGGGCTGTTGTTTGCCGGCATCGACGTGATCGGCGACTGGCTGACCGAAATCAACGTCACCTCGCCGACGGGAATTCGCGCGGTGAAGAACCTCGGCGGCCCGGATGCGGCTGTGCTGATCTGGGACAAGATCGAGAAGATGCGGAAGGCCTGAGCGAGCGGCCGGCGCGACCTTGGCGCCAGCCCGCAATTTGTTCCCTAATTGTTCTTGTGCTGTACCCCGACTTAAGCTACGCTTATGGGTAGCGGGTTAGGGGCATCCCCATGGTCCAGCGTGTCAGTACGGTTGCCTTCGAAGGCATCGAGGCCCGTGCCGTCGACGTGCAGGTGCAGGTGGCGCCCGGCCTGCCCGCCTTCAACATTGTCGGCCTACCCGACAAAGCCGTTTCCGAAGCCAAGGAGCGCGTGCGCGCGGCGTTGATCGCTTCCGGGCTGGCGCTGCCGGCGCGCCGCATCACCATCAATCTCGCGCCCGCCGACCTGCCCAAGGAAGGCAGCCATTACGACCTGCCGATCGCGCTCGGGCTGATGGCGGCCATCGGCGCCATCCCGCAGGACGCCATCGCGGGCTTCACCGTGCTCGGCGAACTCGGCCTCGACGGCGGCATCGCCCCGGTCGCCGGCGTGCTGCCGGCCGCCATCGGCGCCAATGCGCGCGGGCAAGGCTTGATCTGCCCGGCCGTGTGCGGGCCGGAAGCGGCCTGGGCCTCGCCGGAGATCGAGATCGTCGCGGCGCAGTCGCTCATTCAGCTCGCCAATCATTTCAAGGGCACGCAGGTGCTCAACCGCCCGCAGCCCAAGATCCGCGAGATCGACGGCACACCGCTCGACCTCGCCGACATCAAGGGCCAGGAGAGCGCCAAGCGCGCGCTCGAAGTCGCCGCCGCCGGCGGACACAACTTGCTGATGATCGGCCCGCCCGGCGCCGGCAAGTCGATGCTGGCGTCGCGGCTGCCCTCGATCCTGCCGCCGCTGCTGCCGACCGAATTGCTGGAAGTGTCGATGATCGCCTCCGTCGCCGGCGAGATCGAAGGCGGCGCGCTGACCAATAAGCGGCCGTTCCGTTCGCCGCACCATTCC
This sequence comes from uncultured Alphaproteobacteria bacterium, assembly GCA_963739735.1. GTDB lineage: Bacteria > Pseudomonadota > Alphaproteobacteria > Rhizobiales > Xanthobacteraceae > Pseudolabrys. The sequence goes on from CAVUBV010000003.1 coordinate 141,015, forward strand.
GCCTCCATGCCGGCGCTGGTCGGCGGCGGCCTGCGCGCGCGGCCGGGCGAAATATCGCTCGCCCATAACGGCGTCTTGTTCCTCGACGAGATGCCGGAATTCTCCGCCCAAGTGCTCGAACTCGCTGCGCCAGCCGCTGGAAACCGGCGACGTCGCCATCGCGCGCGTCAATCACCGCATCACTTATCCGGCGCGCTTCATGCTGGTCGCCGCCATGAACCCGTGCCGCTGCGGGCGCGCCAACGATCCCGGTTTTGCCTGCAAACGAGGACCGAACGCGCGTTGCGTCGGCGGAATACCAGGGCCGCCTGTCCGGCCCGCTGCTCGACCGTATCGACCTGCACATCGAAGTGCCGGCGGTGACCGCCGCCGACCTGATCCTGCCGCCGCCCGCGGAAGGCAGCCGCGAGGTCGCCGCCCGCGTCGCGCGCGCCCGCGACATCCAGCTCGAGCGTTACGCCGCGCTGGGCCTCGACGATGTGCGCACCAATGCGCAGGCGCATGGGCCGCTGCTGGAAGAAATCGCGCACGCCGACAGCGCGGGCCTGGCTTTGCTGCGCGACGCCGCCGACTCGATGCATCTGTCGGCGCGCGGCTATCACCGCGTGCTGCGCGTCGCCCGCACGCTGGCCGACCTCGACGGCGCCGATAAAGTCGCCCGCGTGCATCTGGCGGAAGCACTATCCTACCGCGCGCTCGCCGACGAAGTGCGCCGCGCGGCGTGACGCCGTTCCGCCGTCCAGCATGATTAAGAGAGACTTAATCGCCCGGCCCTAGCCTCGTTGCCGCGCGCCGATTCGGCTGCGCGCGCCACGAGGCCGCCATGAAACGATCCCACGTCGCCGCGTTGCTGGTTGTCGTTGTCGCCGTCCCCGCCGCCGCCGCCGGTTCGTTTTTCGCTTCGCGTTCCAAGCCCTGCTTCATCGCCGGCAATGTCGGCTATCGCATAGCGAGGACAAGTTCCGCCGACCTCACCGTGCGCATCGACAATGCTTCGGCCAAGCCCGACCTGCGCATGCAGCTGGTCGAGGATTCCGCCGCCGCCGATTTCGTGCTGGTCGACGATGCCGTCTCCGCCAATTCCTGCGCCAGCGTCGCCGCCGTCAAGACCGTGCGCCTCGATGCCAAGGCGCCGCAAAAACGCCGATCTCACGGTGACGCTGTCGCGCGCACCCGCCGCCTATAAGATCTACGTGCGCTCGGCCGGCTTCTCGCAAGCCGACGCCGCCGCTTTGTTCGCGGCGATCTGGCAGAACGCGCGCAAAGACGCCCGCCAATCCGGCTCCGGTCACGAATTCGCCGCCCGCGACTGAAACCGTCGATCCGCTTGCCTCCCGCTTAACCCTCCTTTCACCACGTTCGCGCGCGGTCGGCTTACGCGCGCGGCGGGGGAATAGATTTGCAAGATTACTGGCGGCAAATAGGCGGCAAAAGACCGGGGATTTTGGGCGTCGGTATGGGATTGGGATCGGCACACCGAACCTCGCGGTTGATTCCGCACACGCGCGCGCAATAAGGCGGCGCTGGTGCTGTTCGGCCGCGTCGGTCGTCGCCACCATGGCGGTGGTTTCCGGCTGGCTCGGCTTCCTCACCGGCGTGCGCCTGCAAAGCGAGAACCTCGATCCTTACGCCTATGCCACCGGCGTCGGCGCGCTGTTCGCCGCCACCTGCGCCGTCATCGCCGTCATGCTGATGCGTCAGCGCGCCCACACCGACAAAGTGCGCGCACTGCAGACGCGCATCGAGGAACTCAACGACGACAATTGGGAATTGCGCGAAGTCGAGGTGAACGCGCTCGAGCATGCGCGCGACCATGCGGAAAGCGCCAACCGCGCCAAATCGCGGTTCCTTGCCACCGTCAGCCACGAAATCCGCACGCCGCTCAACGGCATTCTCGGCATGGCCGACCTACTGCTCGATACGCCGCTCACGCCCGAGCAGCTCACTTATGCGAAGGCGGCGAAAGCCTCGGGCGAAACCTTGCTGTCGCTGATCGAGGAGATTCTCGATTTCTCCAAGATCGAAGCCGGCAAACTCGAACTTACGGCGCAGCCGTTCGCGCTTCTCCCGCTGGTCGAGGAAACCGTCGAGCTGTTGGCGCCGCGCGCGCAGGGCAAGGACATCGAGATCGCTTCCTTCGTCGACGGCCGCCTGCCGCCCATAGCGTCGTCGGCGATGCCGCGCGCTTGCGCCAAGTGCTGGTCAATTTCGCCGGCAACGCCATCAAGTTCACCGAACGCGGCGGCGTCGCGGTCAGCGTGGAGCCGGGCGAGCGGGCAAACGATATCCGCTTTTCGGTGCGCGATACCGGCATCGGCCTTGCGCCGGAAGATCAGGCGCGCGTGTTCCGCGATTTCGAGCAGGCCGACGGCTCCTCCACCCGCAAATTCGGCGGCACCGGTCTCGGCCTGGCGATCTCCAAACGCATCGTCGAGCACATGCAAGGCGACATCACGGTCGACAGCCAAGCAGGCGTCGGCTCCACGTTCAGTTTCACGGTGCCGCTGACGCCGGCGCAAGGCGACGCGGCGGAGCAAAGCGCGCCCGATCTTGCCGGCAAGTCGATGCTGATCGCGGCCGCGGCGGAAACCGAATCGTCGCTGCTGGCGCGCCGGCTCGCGCAATGGGGCGCCGAGACCGAAGTTGCAGCCTTCGCCGAAAGCGCCGCCGCGCTGCTGGCGAAACGGCGCTGGGATGCGGTGCTGGTCGACTATCCGTTGGCGCGCGGCATGATCGCCCAGGCCGATTTCACGCGGCACGCCGATACGCGGCGCATTGTCTTGATCAAGCCGACCGAACGGCATGAACTGCCGGCGCTCAAGGCGGCGGGTTTCACCGGCTATCTGGTCAAGCCGATGCGGGCGGCTTCGCTCGCCGCGCGCTTGACCGTCGAGGACGAATTCGATCCGGCGGCGGGCGATCGCCGCCGGCGCAAACGTCGCCGATGCCGCCAAAAGCAAAGGCCTGTCGATCCTGGTGGCCGAGGACAACGAGATCAATGCGCTGCTGGCGCGCGCGCTGCTCACTCGGCTCGGTCACCGTCCGACGATCGCCGGCAATGGCGAAGCGGCGGTGCAATCTTGGACTGCCGCGCGCGCGGCCGGCGCGCCTTACGATCTGGTGCTGATGGACGTGCAGATGCCGGGCATGGACGGGCTGGAAGCCGCCCGCCGCATCCGCGCCGCCGAGGCGCATGCGGGCGACAAGCCGACCCGCATGCTGGCGCTCACCGCCAACGCGCAAGCGGAGGACCGCGTCGCCTGCCTTGCCGCCGGTCTCGACGGCTTGCTGGTCAAGCCGCTCGACCGCGAGCGTCTGTGCAAGGCCCTCGAGACGGCCGCCAAGCCGCTTGCAGCCTGAGCGTTGTTTCCCCACATTGTCATAAATTCGTGTCTCGCCCGTGCTGTCTGGGGGTCAGCGCGATCTTGTGATTCGCCCGCTTAAGTACCCGGCCAATCGCCCCTTTTGGGCCGAAATGGAGCCAAATTCCCCGTGGCACGCCGCGACAGCCTCTTTCCGCCGCGCAGCCTATTCACCCGCTTGCGGCCCGACGCCGCCGGACCCGCCGTTCCCGGCCTGATTTCAGCCCTGCAAGCCTACGGCGGATTGCAGGCCTGGGCGGCGCGGGTGCATCGCCCCTCGCGCAGTCTCGGCCGTCTCGGTTCGCTCGAGGTCCGGCTGGCGCAGACCGCCGCCGAGGTGCGCCAGGCGCAGAAATTGCGCTACCGCGTTTTCTATCAAGAGGGTCCGGCCATCGCCAATCCGGGCCGGCTGTTCGCGCGCCGCGACGTCGATGCCTATGACGCGATCTGCGACCACCTTTTGGTGCTCGATCATGCCGCCCGCGACGGCCAGCAGGCCAACCGGCCGGCGGTGGTCGGCACCTATCGGCTGCTGCGGCAGCCGCTGGCGGAGGAATATGGCGGCTTCTACACCGCCGGCGAATTCGACATCGGCGAGCTGATCGCGCGCCACGGCAATCTGCAATTCCTCGAACTCGGCCGCTCCTGCGTGCTGGCGCCCTACCGTAACAAGCGCACGGTCGAACTCTTGTGGTACGGCATCTCGGGCTATCTGCGGCAGAACCACACCGACGTGATGTTCGGCTGCGCCAGCCTCGACGGCACCGACCCCAAGCGGCTGGCGATGCCGTTGTCGTTCCTGCATCACTACGCGCGGGCGCCGGAAGCCTGGCGCGCGCGGGCGCTGCCCGAGCGCTATGTCGAGATGAACCGCATCTCGAAGGAAACCATCGATCCGAAGGACGCGCTGCGCGCGCTGCCGCCGCTGGTCAAAGGTTATCTGCGGGTGGGCGCCTATATCGGCGACGGCGCGGTGATCGACCACGAATTCGGCACCACGGATGTGCTGATCATTCTGCCGGTGGAAGCGATCAAGAAGCGCTACATCGATCACTTCGACATCGGCCGAAGAGCGGCCGTAACGCTCACAACCGCCGCAGCGACACTTCCTGCACTTTGTGGCTGGCGACCTTCTTCAAGATGAGGTCGGCGCGCTGGCGCGTCGGAATGATGTTTTCGTGCAGGTTGGCCAGATTGATGCGCGCCCAGATCGACGAGGCGGTCTCGACCGCTTCCGCGTCCGACAAATACGAATAGCGGTGGAAGTAGGATTTCGGATCGCTGAACGCGGTGCCGCGCAGCGTGAGGAACCGGTTGACGTACCAGGACTTGAGCACGTCCTCGTCGGCGTCGAGATAGACCGAGAAATCGAAAAAGTCGGACACGAAGGGGATCGCCTTGCCGTCCTTCGGCAGGCGGCCGGTCTGCAACACGTTCAAGCCCTCGACGATGAGGATGTCCGGCCGGTCCACTTCCACCCACTGGTTCGGCGTCACGTCGTAGATCAAATGCGAATAGACCGGCGCGCGCGCCGGCCGCCGCCCGGCTTTCACGTCGGTGAGAAAGCGCAACAGCGCCGGCAGGTCGTAGCTTTCCGGAAAGCCCTTTTTCTCCATCAGGCCTTCGCGATCGAGAATGGCATTCGGATAAAGAAAGCCGTCGGTGGTGATCAGATCGACCTTGGGCACGTTCGGCCAGCGCGCCAGCAGCGCTTGCAGCACGCGCGCGGTGGTGGACTTGCCGACCGCCACCGAGCCGGCGACGCCGATGATGAACGGCATCTTCACGTCCTCGGTGCCGAGGAAGCGCTCCTGCGCGCGGAACAGCCGCTGCGTCGCCGCAACGTAAAGCGAGAGCAGCCGCGACAGCGACAGATAAATCTCCTCGACCTCGTTGATGTCGAGCCGGTCATGCAGCGAGCGCAGGCGCGTGACCTCGTCCGAGGTCAGCGTCATCGGCGTATCGTCGCGCAACGCCGCCCATTCCGCGCGCGAGAACGTGCGGTACGGCGAAAGCGTTTCTTCCGTGCGCTGTTCCATCGACTAGCCTTTTCCGCGCGAAGCCTTTTCCTGGTGGCCGGATTGCGCGGTGCGCTTTTCCGAGTTCGGCCTCGACCTGCTCAAGCGCAACGCCGCGCGCCTTGAGCACGACCAGCAGATGATAAAGCAGGTCGGCGGCTTCCGCGATCAAGCCGGTCCTTGTCCTCCTGCACGGCCGCCATGGCGGTTTCGAAGGCCTCTTCGCCCAGTTTTTTGGCGCAGTGAGCGACGCCCTTGTCGAGTAGTGCTCGAGTATAGGATTCCGTAGCGCTTGCCTTGGCGCGTTCTTGCACCCGCTTTTCCAGATCGGCCAGCGTGAACTTGCTCATGCGGTGTCCTTTACGCCGAGCTTTATCACGGATCGAGCCGCATCGGCAGGCCGGCTTTGGCCATGTAGAGCTTGGCCTCGCGCACGCTGTGCTCGCCAAAGTGGAAGATGGAGGCCGCCAGCACCGCGGTGGCGTGGCCGTCGCGGATGCCCTGCACCATGTGTTCGAGCGTGCCGACCCCGCCGGAGGCGATCACCGGCACCGTGACGGCGTCGGCGATGGCGCAGGTGAGCGGGATGTCGAAGCCGCGCCTGGTGCCGTCGCGGTCCATGGAGGTGAGCAGGATCTCGCCGGCGCCGAGCGCGACCACCTCCTGAGCGTAGCCGACGGCGTCGATGCCGGTCGGAATGCGCCCGCCATGGGTGAAGATTTCCCAACGCTTGGGCTCGCCGTCGTTCGACACCTGCTTGGCGTCGATCGCCACCACGATGCACTGGTCGCCGAATTTCTCCGCCGCTTCCTTGACGAAGGCGCGCCGGTTCACCGCCGCGGTGTTGATCGACACCTTGTCGGCGCCGCAGGTGAGCAGCTTGCGGATGTCCTCGACCGTGCGCACGCCGCCGCCGACGGTGAGCGGCATGAAGCAGGCTTCCGCCGTGCGCCGCACCACGTCGTAGATGGTGTCGCGGTTTTCGTGGCTCGCGGTGATGTCGAGGAAGCACAGTTCGTCGGCGCCCGCCGCGTCATAGGCGATGGCGGCTTCCACCGGATCGCCGGCGTCGCGCAGGTTGACGAAATTGACGCCCTTGACCACGCGGCCGTCTTTCACGTCGAGGCAGGGAATGACGCGGACTTTGAACATGGCCTAGGCCGCCGCCCGCGCATCGCGGATCAGTTTCAGCGCTACCTCCGCGTCGAGACGCCCGTCATAAAGCGCGCGGCCGGCGATGGCGCCTTCGAGTTTCTTGGCGCGCGGCGCCAGCATCGCTTTGATGTCGTCGATCGACGCCAGCCCGCCCGAAGCGATCACCGGAATTGAAATCGCCTCGGCCAGCGCGATGGTGGCGTCGAGGTTCAAGCCCTTCAACATGCCGTCGCGCGCCACGTCGGTATAGACGATGGCCGCGACGCCGGCGTCCTCGAAACGGCGCGCGATGTCGAGCGCCGAGAGCTCCGAGGTCTCCGCCCAGCCTTCGACCGCCACCTTGCCGTCGCGCGCGTCGAGGCCGACCGCGACCCGCTTGGGATATTTTTTCGCCGCCTCTTTCACCAGCGCCGGATTGCGCACCGCCGCCGTGCCGATGATGACGCGGTTGACGCCTTTCTCGAGCCAGCCCTCGATTGTCGCCATGTCGCGGATGCCGCCGCCGAGCTGCACGCACAGGCCGACCGTCTCCAGGATGCGGTCGACCGCGTCGCCGTTCATCGGCTTGCCGGCGAAGGCGCCGTCGAGATCGACCACGTGCAGATGCCTGAAGCCTTGCGTCTCGAAGGCGCGCGCCTGCGCCGCCGGGTCGCGATGGAAAATGGTCGCGCGCGCCATGTCGCCCTGCTGCAGCCGCACGGCGAGGCCTTCCTTCAGGTCGATGGCGGGAAACAGGATCATGGCTTCCACTGCAAAAAATTCGCGATCAGCTTGAGGCCGAGCCGCTGGCTCTTCTCCGGATGGAATTGCGTGCCGACCATGTTGTCGCGCCCGACGATGGCGGTGAGCGGGCCGCCGTACTCGGCCTGCGCCACCAGATCGCCGCGCCGCGCCGGCTTGAGCTCGAAACTGTGCACGAAATAGGCATGCAGGCCGTCCGGCCCAAGCGGGATGTCCGCCAGCAGCGGGTGGGTCTTGAGCATGTTGAGCGTGTTCCAGCCCATGTGCGGAATCTTCAAATTCGGCGTCGTTCGGCGTAATGCGGTCCACCTCGCCGGCGATCCAGCCGAGGCCCGGCGTCACCTGATACTCGAGCCCACGTTCGGCCATCAGTTGCATACCCACGCAGATACCGAAAAACGGCTTGCCCCGTTTGCCGACGCTCTCATTCAATGCATCGATCATGCCAGGGATCGCGTCGAGCCCGCGCCGGCAGTCGGCAAAAGCGCCGACGCCGGGCAGCACCACACGTTCGGCACTTGCGACTTGGGCAGGCTCGCTGGTGACCAAAATGGGCTGATCGTGCCCGCTCTCGCGCGCGGCGCGTTCGAACGCCTTGGCCGCCGAGTGCAAATTGCCGGAGCCGTAGTCGACAATGGCGACGCTCATTTCCGCGCCTCCGGCTGCGGGAACAGGCCGATGACGTCGGACGGCGACGGCGGACCGCGCCGCACCGGCGCGGCAAAGTGCTGCGACGGCGCGGGCGGTGCCGGCGGCGTTTCGCCGGCACGTTTGCCGGCGTCCTTCGCCCAGGCGGCGAAGAAACGTTGCTCGGCGATTTCGGCGTCCTCGCCGACCACAAAGCCGAGCATCTTCCAGCCGCGCCTTGAAAACTTCCAGCGCCGGATGGTCGCCGCCTCGAAGCCGATCAGCAGCGAGAGCAGCACCCCGCCAAGGAATTGCACGGCCGCCGGCGCGCCGATCATCTTCAAGCCGCTGCCGATGACGATGCCTACTACGGCATAGACGACGAAGGCGAGCCACAGCCGCCGCCACAACAGCCAGAACGGCGTCAGTGCGAAAGCCCAGAAATGGAATCCGTCGCGCACGAACACGAAGCGTTCCGGAGCGCTTACGGTTTCGCCCTTGCGCGGCGGCGGTTGGTGCACGGTGTAAGTGGGCATTGGATACTCTCAACTATTCTCCGGTCATTCCGGGGCGCGAGCAAAGCGAGCAAACCCGGAATTCAGAGCTACGTCCTAAGTGCCGGCGGCTTTGAGATTCCGGGTCCGGCGCTGCGACGCCGTCCGGAATGACATCACCCGCCGAGCGAGCCCTTGGTCGACGGCACCTCGTCCTTGGCGCGCGGATCGATCGCCACCGCGGTGCGCAACGCCCGCGCCAAGGCCTTGAAGCAGGACTCGGCTATATGGTGATCGTTGGTGCCATATAAAGTCTCGGCGTGCAGCGTGATGCCGGAATTCATCGCGAAAGCCTGGAACCACTCCTGCACCAGCTCGGTATCGAAACTGCCTACTTTGTCGCGCACGAACTCGGCCTTGAACACCAGAAACGGCCGTCCGGAAATGTCGATGGCGACGCGGGTGAGCGCCTCGTCCATCGGCACATGCACATCGGCGTAACGCGTGATGCCCTTCATGTCGCCGAGCGCCTGCTTGACCGCGGACCCAAGCGCGATGCCGACGTCCTCGGTGGTGTGGTGATGGTCGATGTGCAGATCGCCTTTGGCCTTGACCGTGATGTCGATGCGCGAGTGCCGCGCCAGCAGGTCGAGCATGTGGTCGAGGAAGCCGATGCCGGTCGCAACCTGCGAACGGCCGGCCCCGTCGAGATCGATCTCGACCTCGACCTCGGTCTCCTTGGTCTTGCGCTTTACCGCCGCTTTGCGCATGGAAATGCCTTTCGGTCGCGCGCCTTTTATCAGGGGTTGCCGGGATTCGCCACCGCCGTTACGGCCCGTTTGCAAACGCCCCGCGCCATGCCTAGATGACGCGGATTGCAGGGATTAACGCGCATGGCATCGAACGAACTTCCCACAATCCTCTTTGGCACGGCACCACCATCCTCACCGTCCGCAAGGGCGGCAGCGTAGTCATCGGCGGCGACGGCCAGGTCTCCATCGGCCAAACCATCGTCAAATCCAACGCCAAGAAGGTGCGCAAGCTCGGCAAAGGCGACGTGATCGGCGGCTTTGCCGGCGCCACCGCCGACGCCTTTACGCTGTTCGAGCGGCTGGAAGCCAAGCTCGAGCAATATCCCGGCCAGCTGCTGCGCGCCGCGGTCGAGCTCGCCAAGGACTGGCGCACCGACCGCTATCTGCGCCGGCTCGAAGCCATGATGATCGTCGCCGACAAGCAGGTCTCGCTGGTGCTGACCGGCACCGGCGACGTGCTGGAGCCGGAAGCCGGCGTCGCCGGCATCGGCTCCGGCGGCAACTACGCGCTCGCCGCCGCCCGCGCGCTGCTCGACGGGCCGCTCGACGCCGAAGCAGATCGTGCGCAAGTCGCTCGACATCGCCGCCGACATCTGCGTCTACACCAACCGCAACGTGACCATCGAGTCGCTCAAGACGTGACCGACGCCGCGCGCTCTCCGCTTCGGACCGGCGCGCTCATCGCCGTCGGCGTGCTCGCTGTTCAGGCGGTCGTGCTGCTGGCGATGGGGCGCGTGCCGATCTGCACCTGCGGCACCGTGAAACTATGGTGGGGCGTGGTGCAGAGCTCGGAGAACTCGCAGCACATCTTCGACTGGTACTCGTTCTCCCATATCATCCACGGCTTCATCTTCTATTTCCTGACCTGGCTGGTGCTGCCGCGCGCCCCGATCGTGCTGCGTTTTGCGCTCGCCATCGGCATCGAGGCGTCGTGGGAAATTTTCGAGAACACGCCGTTCATCATCGAACGCTACCGCGCCGCCACGATTTCGCTGCAATACTACGGCGACAGCGTGATCAATTCCGTCTCCGACACGCTCTGCATGATCGTGGGCTTTGTATTGGCGCGCCGGCTCCCTATATCGGCGGTGGTCGCGGCGGCCGTCGCCATGGAGTTGATTGTGGGCTATGTGATCCGCGATAACCTGACCTTGAACATCCTCATGCTGCTGCATCCGATCGACGCCATCCGCGCATGGCAGGCCGGCGGCTAAAGAAGTGTAGACAATGACCGACTTCTCCCCCCGCGAAATCGTTTCCGAACTCGACCGCTTCATCGTCGGCCAGCACGACGCCAAGCGCGCCGTCGCCATCGCGCTGCGCAACCGCTGGCGCCGATTGCAGCTCGACGAGAAACTGCGCGAGGAAGTGCTGCCGAAGAACATCCTGATGATCGGGCCGACCGGCGTCGGCAAGACCGAGATTTCGCGCCGCCTGGCGCGGCTGGCCGGCGCGCCGTTCCTCAAAGTCGAGGCCACCAAATTCACCGAAGTCGGCTATGTCGGCCGCGACGTCGAGCAGATCGTGCGCGATCTGGTCGAGATCGCCATCGCGCTCACGCGCGAGAAGAAGCGCAAGGACGTGCAGGCCAAGGCCGAATTGAACGCCGAGGAGCGCGTGCTCGACGCCTTGGTCGGCCCGGCTCCGGGCCCGGCGACGCGCGAGAGCTTCCGCAAGAAGCTGCGCGCCGGCGAACTCAACGACAAGGAAATCGAGATCGAGGTGCAGGCCGGCGGTGGCGGCATGCCGATGTTCGAAATTCCCGGCATGCCGGGCGCGCAGATGGGCGCCATCAATATCGGCGATATTTTCGGCAAGCTCGGCGGCGGCCGCACCAAGACGCGCAAGGTCACGGTGCTCGAACTCGCACAACATCCTGGTCAACGAGGAGAGCGACAAGCTGCTCGACAACGAACAGCTCGTGCAGGAATCGATCAAGGCGGTCGAACAGAACGGCATCGTCTTCCTCGACGAGATCGACAAGATCGCCGGCCGCGAGGGCCGCATGGGCGCCGACGTGTCGCGCGAGGGCGTGCAGCGCGACCTGTTGCCGCTGATCGAAGGCACCACCGTCAACACCAAGCACGGGCCGGTGAAGACCGACCACGTGCTGTTCATCGCCTCCGGCGCCTTCCACATCTCCAAGCCGTCAGACCTGTTGCCCGAGCTGCAAGGCCGGCTGCCGATCCGCGTCGAACTCAGCGCGCTGTCGCGCGACGATATGCGCCGCATTTTGACCGAGCCGGAAGCCTCGCTGATCAAGCAATACGTGGCGCTGCTGAAGACCGAGGGCGTGACGCTCGATTTTTCCGAGGACGCCATCGACGCCATCGCCGACATCGCGGTGGCGGTGAATTCCTCGATCGAGAATATCGGCGCGCGCCGCCTGCAGACGGTGATGGAGCGCGTGCTCGACGAAATCTCCTTCGCCGCCACCGACCGCTCCGGCGAGACGGTGAAGATCGACGCCGCTTACGTCGAAAAGCACATCGGCGATCTGGCCAAGAACGCCGATCTGTCGCGCTTTATTCTCTGATCGGCTAGACTTGCATTTTCACGGGAGGCGACGGCCATGGCGGCGCATGAAGGCGGTTGTCTGTGTGGCGGAATTCGATACGCGGTCAAATCGCCGCCGATGCGCGTGACCGTCTGCCACTGCCGGTTCTGCCAAAGAGCCACCGGGTCGGCCTATCTGGTCGAGCCGATCTTCGGCAAAGCGGATTTCGCGGTAACGTCAGGCCAGCCGAAGATTTACCGGCAGCGGTCCGCGGGCAGCGGCAAGATGGTCGACGTCCATTTCTGCGACACCTGCGGCACCAAGCTGTTTCTGAGTTTCGAGCGCTTCCCCGATGTCGTCGGCGTTTATGGCGGCACGTTCGACGACCCGAATTGGTTCGAACGCTCCGCCAAGAACACAAGACATATTTTCCTCAGCGTGGCGCAACACGGCACCGTCATTCCCGCCGGCATTGCCTGTTACGAGGAGCACGTCGTCGACCAACGACGGCAAGCCGATCGCGCCCTCGGTCTCCGAACGACCGCGCGTGATTTCGTAGGGCTGACTCGCGCGCTATTTCTTCGTCATGCAATCCATGACGAATTTGGAGCGCAAATCCATCTTGATGTTCTGCTCCGCCGCCTGCTTCTCGCAGGCGTGCATTTTTTCCGCTTCGGTCGGCGACATCATCTTTTGCGGCGCGCTCGGCTTCATCGGCGTCTGCGCCAGGCCGCGCCGGCGCCCATCAGCAATGCCACTAGCAACGCGATCGAACGCGGCATGACGAATCTCCTGCGATCCGGCCGGCAAAGCTTACTTCTTTTTGCCGTCCCTGTCGTGATGCGGCGCCGGCTCGGTCACCGCGACCGGATCGGAGGCCGGGAAGGTCTCTTCCAGTCCTTCTTCCAGCTCGCGCTCGAGCACTTTTTTGTCGGACTCGTTTTCTTTGCCGGGGGACTTCGTCTTGTTGGACATGTCCGGTCCTCCTTCATACGCGGCGTCAACCCGCTCAGCCGCCTCGCGTTCGCCGCACCCGCACATAAAGCGCGCCTTCGCCGCCATGGGCGATATGCGCGTCCTCGAAGCCGACCACAAGCGCGCGGAATTCCGGCAGGCCCAGCCAATGCGGCACCTGGCGGCGCAGCACGCCGGGCTCGCCGCCGCGGCCTTTACCGGTGATCACCAGCACCAGCCGGGCGTCGCGCGCATGCGCGTTGCGTAGGAACCGCAGCAAGGCGGCATGCGCCTCGCTTTGCGTCAGGCCGTGCAGATCGAGGCGGGCATCGATTGGCTCCTTGCCGCGCGCGACGCCGCGCTTCATGCGGCGGCTGAGCGGCGCCAAAGGCGGCGGCGCTATGGATGGCGGCGCGGGCTTTTGCGGCGCCAAAGGCGGCGAGGCTCTCTTCGGCGCCCGCCGGGCGCGCCGGCTTGGCCGAGCTCTGGCGCCGGCTCGCGGTCCACATCGGGCGCGGGCGCGGCCCCCGTCGCGCAACGGCGCGATCGCCTTGGTGACGGTCGTCCACAGCACGCGCTCTTCGTAGGACAGAACGCGGCGCCGGTTGCCCGGGCTCATGGCTTCGGCTTCGCCGCCGGCGCATTCGCCGCGACGATGTCCGTCGGCCGCGGCTTCGGCAGCGGCACATCGCTCGCCGCCGGCGCGGTGCCGTCCACCGACACGTCCTGCGGCACCAGCATGACGAATTTGCCGAACTGCTTGATGCGCCCGGCGATGTGCGGGATATCCTCGCCATGGCCGAAATAGATGTCGGCGCGCGCCGCGCCGCGAATGGCGGAGCCGGTATCCTGCGCCACCATCAGATGCTGGAACGTGTCGTCCGGCTGGTCGCTGGTGATCGGGAATTTGGCGTCGATCCAGATCGGCGTGCCGTAGACGTGGATCGATGGGATCGACCGCGATCGAGCGCCACGGCGTCAGCGGAATGCCCTGCGCGCCGAGGCATTCGTCGGTCGGGCCGAGCTGCGTCGCGGAAAAGAACACAAAGGAGCGGTTCTTCTCGCGCAGTTCCTTGCCCTCGTCCGGATTGGCTTCCATGTATTCGCGGATCTTGTCCATCGACATGTCTTCGGGCGTGTAGATGCCGTGGTCGATCAGCAGCCGGCCGACCGGCGTGTAGGGCTTGCCGTTGCTGGCGATGTAATTGAGCCGCAGCAATTCGCCGTCGTCGAGCTTGACGCGCGTCGAGCCCTGGATCTGCGCGAAGAAGGCATCGACCGGATTTTTGATCCAGCAGATCTCCAGGCCCTTGCCGGCGAGCGCGCCTTTGTCGATTTCGGTGCGGTCGTATTGCGCGAACACCGTGCTCTTCTTGCCCGCGACATTTGGCCGGCACGCCGTAGAGCGGCACGTTGTATTCCTCGGTCTTGACGCGCGAGCCGGTGACTTCGGCCTCGTAATAGCCGGTGTAGAAGCCGTCGGCGCCGGTGTAATAGCCGTAGGTGTGCAGCTCCGGCAAAATGCGCACCGGCTTGAAATTGCTCTCGAAGAAATTGCGCGCTTGCTCGCGGTCGAGCGTGCCGCCGGCGGCAAGCTTCACCGCTTTCTCGCAGGCATTGTACAGCCCGCCATAGACCGGCCGCGCGCGCGCATCGCCTTGGTGCCTTGCAGGATGGCGCCGCAGCTTTTCAGGTAGGCTTCGAAGGCGGCGGCGTGGTCGTCGTCCTGCCAGCCGTCGAGCGTGGCGAAGATCAAGGGTTCGACCTGGGCGTGGCGGAATTTCATCGCGTGCGCTTCGGTCCGACCGCTCGCCGCGATCAGACACAGGCAAGCCCGACTCCGATCTGCGCACGAGGAGTTAGCGCCGCCATGCGTTCATTGCCCGGCTTCGGTAGCGACCAGTTTCCAGTTCGGATCGCGCGACGACAGATCGCGCGCGAAGGTCCAGACGTCGGTGACGTCGGTCACCTTCTCGGCATTGCCGTCGATCACGTTGCCGTTCTTGTTGCGCGTCGCCGATACCAGCTTGGACTGGAAGCGCACGGTGAGCTGCGCGTTGCGGCCGCGCAATTCGGCGGCGGTGATCTCGGCATTGTCGATCGAGACGAAACGGCTCTCCACCGTATCGCCGCGCTTCTCGCGCTCGCTGATGGCGGTCTCGAAGCCCTCATAGACTTCGCGCGACAGCAAATTCTTCAGCGTGCGGCGGTCGCCTTCGGCAAAGGCGTTGACGATCATCTCGTAGGCGGCGCGCGCGCCGGTGAGGAAATGCTTGGGATCGAAATTGGCGTCGGCGCCGGCGATGGCGTCGAGCCCGACGGCGAGCGGCGAGCCGGCTTCGGCGATGCCCTTCCAGCGCTCGCCCGGCGCCACCGGCTCGGCCGGTTTCGGCGCGGCCGCTTCCGGCGCGCGGTTGGGCAGAGCGACGACGTTTTCCGTCGCCGGCCGCGCCGGCTCGCGCGCCGCATAAGGATCGTAAGGCGGCCGCTCCCGGCCGGTGCGCTGGCCGAGCACGCTGCGCAGGCGCAGGAAAATGAACACCGCCAGCGCCAGGAAAATGATGGTGTAGATGTCGAACACGTCTTGCATGCTTTCGGTTACCGTTCCGGCAGATCGGCCCGCGGCCCTCGAGCCTGCTCGACGGCGTGGCGGCCGGGCCCACCACACCTATCTAAGCTGGTGGCCGCGCCGATCCATAGGCCTCGCGCCGTTATCTCGGCGCAAATGTGCCTCGCGAACAAACCTTAGACGATCAGGGCGCGGACGCCAACATCGCTACCAAGGAAATAACACCGATGAATGTGGCAAAATGGCTGTTGCTGGCGGTGCTGGCGCTGCCGCTGGTGGAACTGGCGGCATTCATCGCGGTCGCAGCGCGATCGGTCTTTTTATGGGCTTTTGCGCTGATGCTGGCGACTCGCTCGCCGGCGCCCTGGTATTGCGCCATGCCGGCGGTAACCACATCGCGCGAATGCGCGTCGCCATGGCCGACGGCGGCTTTACCGCCCTGCAGGCCGACGGCCCGGGCGGCCTCATCCTGCTGGCCGGAATTCTCCTGTTTATTCCGGGGTTTATAACCGACGCGTGGGCCTTTTGCTGCTTCTGGCGCCGCTGCGGCGGGCGCTCGGCGCGCTGCTCGGGGTCAAACCGGCGCCCCGGCGCGCCGACGGCGTGGTCGATCTCGAGCCGGAACAGTGGCATCGGGTCGCCGATCCCGCGCTGACCGACCGGCGCGACGACGGGCGCACGACCGGCGCTGACCCCGTATCCTTGTTCGCTCCAGACCCTATGTTAGCCAACCGCCGCGAATAACTCGCGCAGCACGGCGGAAGGAGATCTCATGACGACCACCAATGGCGGCCCGGCGCCGGCCCCGAAACTGCAGCCGCAACTCAACGTGGTGGCGCAATACATCAAGGATTTCTCGTTCGAGAACCCGAACGCGCCGCGCTCGCTGGCAGGCGACGACCGCCGCAGATCAATATCCAGATCAACGTCAACGCCAAGCCGCTGTCGCAGACCGACATCGAGGTGGTGCTCAAGCTCGACGGCAAGGCGGAGACCGCCGGCAAGCTGATGTTCAGCTTCGAGCTGGCATTCGGCGGCGTCTTCCGCATCCACAACGTGCCGCAGGAAAGCCTGAACCCGGTCGTGCTGATCGAGTGCCCGCGCCTGCTGTTCCCGTTCGCGCGCGAGATCATCGCCACCGCCGTGCGCAATGGCGGCTTCCCGCCGCTGCTGCTCGATCCGGTCGATTTCGTCGCGCTCTACCGGCAGAAGCATGAGCGACGCAGCAGGCCGGCCGGCACGCCGGCGCCGGAAACACCAGCGACCTGAGTCGTCAGGCCTCGTCCGCCACAGATAATTCCGCCAGAGCGCCTTGTCGCCCAGCGTCGCGACGAAGTCGCGGTGCGCCGCGCGGTCGGCCTCGCTGATGCGCGGCGGCCAACGGCGCGCTGCGCTCGCGCCGCGCCACGCGCGCCGTCGCCGCCGGACCGCGCCGCTCGCCGGTTTCGGCCAGGCCGAGCTGCGCCTGGCGCCCGCCGATCAGTTCCAGATAGACCTCGGCCAGGATCTCGGCGTCGAGCAGCGCGCCGTGCTTGGTGCGGCGCGAATTGTCGATGCCGTAGCGCGCGCACAGATCGTCGAGCGATTGGGCCCGGCCGGATGCTTGCGCCGCGCCAGCAGCAGCGTATCGACCAGCCGGTCGCGCGCGATCAGCGGCGCTCGACGCGCTTGAGCTCGGCATTGAGAAAGCCGAGGTCGAAGCTGGCGTTGTGGATCACCAGCGGCGCGTCGCCGATGAAGGCGAGGAAATCGTCGACGATTTCGGCAAAAGCGGCTTGTGCGCTTCAGGAACTCGGTCGACAGCCCGTGAATGGCAAAGGCCTCGGCCGGCATGTCGCGCTCCGGATTGAGATAGCGATGGAACGTCGCGCCGGTCGGGATGCGGTTGACCAGCTCGATGCAGCCGATCTCGACCAGGCGATGGCCCTGGTTGGGGTCGAGGCCGGTGGTTTCGGTATCGAGGACGATTTCGCGCATTCGGATTCCGCTCAGTCGGCCCGCAGAATCACGGTCGCCGTTTCGGCATCTTAGCAACCGCGCCAGAATGTCACGCACCTGCGCGCGCGCGGCGTCGAATCCCTGCGAGGTATCCACCACGAAATCGGCGCGGGCGCGCTTTTCCGCGTCCGGCATCTGCTTGGCCAGGATGGCGGCGAGCTTTCCTCGGTCATGCCGGGGCGCTCGAAGACGCGCGCGCGCTGCACCTCGGCCGGCGCCGACACCACCACCACCGCGTCGCAGCGCTCCTCGCCGCCGGTCTCGAACAGCAGCGGAATGTCGAGCACCGCGACCGGCGCGCCGCTGCGCTCGGCTTCGGCGAGAAATCGCGCTCGCGCGTCGGCGCACCAGCGGATGCACGATCTCCTCCAGCCGCTTGATCGCCGCGGCGTCGCCGAGCACGCGCTGGCCGAGCTTGGCGCGATCGACCTTGCCGCCCGCGGTGGTGCCGGGAAACGCCGCTTCGATCAGCGGCGTCGCCTCGCCTTCATAAAGCCGATGCACCGCGGCGTCGGCGTCGTGCACCGGCACGCCTTCCTCGGCGAACAATTTCGCCGTGGTGGACTTGCCCATGCCGATCGAGCCGGTCAGGCCGAGGATGAACATGCGTCATCGCATCATCAGCCATCGACAAACCCGTTCTGCCGCAGAAAGCCAGCAGCGGCAGCAGCGGCAGGCCGAGGATGGTGAAATAGTCGCCCTCGACCCGCTCGAACAGATGGATGCCGATGCCTTCGAGCTGATAGCCGCCGACGCTGGCCAGCGCGGCGTCGCCCGCCATGTCGAGATAGTCGTCGAGAAAGCGGTCGGAAAAATCGCGCATGGTCAGCCGCGCGGTATCGACGCATTCGAACAGCACTTCGCCGTCGCGCACCAGCGCCAGCGCCGAATGCAGCGCGTGCGTCTGCCCGCGCAAGCGCCGCAACTGCGCGGCCGCCGCCGCGCGGTTCGGCCGGCTTGCTGAAGCGCGTCGTCGCCGAGCGCCAGCGTCTGGTCGGCGCCCAGCAC
Organism: uncultured Alphaproteobacteria bacterium; assembly: GCA_963739735.1. GTDB lineage: Bacteria > Pseudomonadota > Alphaproteobacteria > Rhizobiales > Xanthobacteraceae > Pseudolabrys. The sequence continues at coordinate 159,250 of CAVUBV010000003.1, forward strand.
CAGACGGCCGGGCAGCGAGCGCGCCACCGCGTCGGCCTTGGCGCGCGCCAGCAAGCGCGCGGCCGCGGCGGCGTCGATGCGCGCCGGCTTTGGCCTCGATCGCGCGCTCGTCGATATGCGCCGGCCTGATCTCGAAGCGCAGGCCGGCCGCCGCGAGAATCTTGCCGCGGATGTCGCTCTTCGAGGCGAGCACCAGCGGCTGCGGGCAAGCCAGAGCGGCATGATCGTTCCTTCAGCTCCCCATCGCGGCGTTATCGCCGCCGGCTGCGCCGGCGCTCGCTCAGAAGCTTCATCACCGCCGCGGCGGTTTCCTCGATCGAGCGGCGCGTCACATCGATGAGCGGCCAGTTGTGCTTGGCGCAAAGCCTGCGCGAAAAGGCGATTTCCTCGGCGACCGCGGTCTTGTCGATATATTGATCGTCGTCGCGATGCGCCTTGCAGGCCGAGCAGCCGGTTCTGGCGGATCTGCACGATGCGCTCGGGGCTGGCGTAAGCCCGACCACCAGCGGCCGCGTCAGCTTTTCCACCTGCGGCGGCAGCGGCACGCCCGGCACCAGCGGAACATTGCCGGTCTTGACGCCGCGATTGGCGAGATAGATCGAGGTCGGCGTCTTCGAGGTGCGCGACACGCCGACCAGCACCACGTCGGCCTCCTCCAGGCCATCGACGTGCTGCCCGTCGTCATGCAGCATGGTGTAAGTTGAGCGCGTCGATGCGCTGGAAATATTCGGCATTGAGCACGTGCTGGGCGCCGGCGCGCTGAATGGTCTCGGCGCCGAGATAGGACTGGAACAGCTGCAGCACCGGCCCGAGCATCGACAGGCAGGGCAGCCCGAGATCGCGGCAGTTATTTTCCAGCGTCTCGACCAGATCTTCTTCCAGCAGCGTATAGAGGACGAGGCCGGGCGCTTCGGCGATTTCGGCCAGCACATGGTCGAGCTGCTTTTTCGTGCGCACCAGCGGATAAAGATGCTCGACCGGCGAGACATTGGCATATTGTGCCGCCGCCGCGCGCGCGACCGTAATCAGCGTCTCGCCGGTCGCATCGGAGATCAGATGCAGATGAAAATAGCCGGTGTCGGGCATCTGTATAGCGGCCGGATGACGTGTGGACAGGGCGGGAGAAGGCCACGGCTTGAGCCGGCCATGCAAGCGCACCGGCCGAGGCTAGGTCAATTTTGTCCACATGGCTGCCTCGGGAGCGTGCCAGACGGCCGCTTGCGGCTGCGAGGCGGGATGTGGACAGCCGCTCTGGGGATAGACGCGGGATAACGTCGCAAAATGCCAGCAAAACCGCGCGTTCCGCTGTGGACGGCATGACTGCAGAATAAGGCGCGATTCTGAATGAAGCCTCGGCATGCGTGGACAGACTGTTGATCGCGAGTCATGAGTTCAATCGACAGTCCTAACAAACACTACAAAAGAATCTTATAAGATCTTTATGGAAGAAGCCGTTCAAACCGATAGCCTGGGGACAAAACCTCTTTTTCGCGTTCTGCGGGCCAGCGCGAACGATTCCGCCGGTCTGGATGATGCGTCAGGCCGGCCGTTATCTGCCGGAATATCGTGCGGTGCGGGAGAAGGCCGGGGTTTTCTCGATCTTTGTTTCAATCCGGAGCTGGCCGCCGAGGTGACCTTGCAGCCGGTGCGGCGGTTCGGTTTCGATGCCGCGATCCTGTTTTCCGATATTCTGGTGATGCCGCATGCGCTCGGCCGCAAGGTCGAGTTTCTGGCCGGCGAAGGTCCGCGGCTCGAGCCGATGGCGGATGCCGCAGCGCTCTGCCGGCATGCGCGAGAGCGTCGACGGCAAGATGTTGGCGCCGGTCTACGAGACGGTGCGGCGGGTGAAGGCGGAGCTCGATGCCAAGACGACGTTGATCGGATTTTGCGGCGCGCCGTGGACGGTCGCGACCTACATGATGGCGGGCGAGGCGACGCCCGATCAGGCGCCGGCGCGGCTGTTTGCCTATCGCGATCCGGAGACTTTCGCGCGGCTGATCGATCGGCTGGTGCGAGGCTCGATCGAATATCTGGTCGGCCAGCTCAAGGCCGGCGCCGAAGTGGTGCAGATTTTCGATACCTGGGCCGGCGTGCTGCCGCCGGAAGAGTTCGAGCGCTGGTGCATCGAGCCGACGCAGACGAATCGTCGACGGCGTGCGCGAACAGGTGCCGGGCGCCAAGATCATCGGTTTTCCGCGCGGCGCCGGCAGCAATGGCTCTGCCTTATGTGCGAGATGCGGCGTCGATGCCGTCGGGCTCGACTGGATGTTCGACCGAGCATTTGCGCGCGACATGTTGCAGCCGCGCATGCGCGGTGCAGGGCAATCTCGATCCGCTGGCGCTGCTGGCCGGCGGCGCGGCGCTCGACCGCGCGGTCGATGACGTGCTGGACAGGCTTTCGGCGACGGCCCGCTGATCTTCAATCTCGGCCACGGCATCCTGCCGCGAAACGCCGATCGCGCATGTCGAGCAGATGCTGAAGCGGGTGCGGGGTAGCGTATTGCTGCCGTTGGCATCGTGGCATGGTTCGAGACGCGCAGCTTCGCGGCGCTCCTCACGTGAGGCCACATATGTCGCGCTCATCCTGAGGGCGGTCCTACGGCCGCGTCTCGAGGATGGCTCCGCCAGGATGACGCATGTACCTCTGGCTCAAGGCCTTCCACGTCATCGCGGTCATCGCCTGGATGGCCGGGATGCTCTATCTGCCGCGGCTGTTCGTCTATCACTGCGAGGCGGAGCCGGGCTCGAAGCAGTCGGAGACCTTCAAGGTGATGGAGCGCCGGCTGCTCACTTCATCATCAATCCGGCGATGGTCGTGACCTGGTGCTCGGCCTCGTGCTGGTGCTGCAGGGCGGCTGGTTCGCCGCCGGCTGGCTCCAGGCCAAGCTCGTCCTGGTGCTGGCGATGTCCGTGCATGCACGGCATGTTGGCCGCTGGGTGCGCGATTTCCGCCCCGACCGGAACCACCACACGCAGAAATTCTATCGTATCGTCAACGAGGTACCGACCTTCTGATGATCGCCATCGTCATCTTGGTGGTGGTCAAGCCGTTTAGATTTAACCGGCAACCACGTTCCGGCGCCGGCTGCGGCGCTGCTTGCGCGCTCCTTGCGCGAAACCGCGTTCCCTCTTATGTTGTGTTCATCTCTCCGAACGTAGGCGGATGCATTCGAGTTCCGGCCCGAACGTTCGGACCGGCCGCAGCATCGGGTTCCCGGGCATCTCTTCCCAAAGCGCCCGTCGTTAACCCCAGACCTGCGATCTCTCTCTCTCTTCAGCCGGCTCCGGTCTTCGTATTTTTTCAAGGACTCCGCCGGTCTATCTCCAAGGACAAACCCCGCATGCGGGAAATGAAACTCCAGGACCTCAAGTCCAAGACCCCGGCCGAACTTTTGTCGTTCGCCGAAGAGCACGAGGTCGAGAACGCCTCCACCATGCGCAAGCAGGAGCTGATGTTCGCGATCCTCAAGCAGCTCGCGACGCAGGAAATCGACATCATCGGCGAAGGCGTCGTCGAGGTGCTCTCCGACGGCTTCGGCTTTCTGCGCTCGCCGGAAGCGAACTACCTGCCCGGCCCGGACGACATCTACGTCTCGCCCTCCCAGATCCGCCGCTTCGGCCTGCGCACCGGCGACACCGTCGAAGGCCATATCCGCTCGCCGAAGGAAGGCGAACGCTACTTCGCGCTGCTCAAGGTCAACACGATCAATTTCGAGGACCCCGAGAAGGCGCGCCACAAGATCAACTTCGACAACCTGACGCCGCTCTATCCCGACGAGCGGCTGAAGATGGAACACGAGGATCCGACCAAGAAGGACCTCTCCGCCCGCGTCATCGACATCGTCGCGCCGATCGGCAAGGGCCAGCGCGCGCTGATCGTGTCGCCGCCGCGCACCGGCAAGACCGTGCTGTTGCAGAACATCGCGCACTCGATCACCGCCAATCATCCGGAATGCTATCTGATCGTGCTGCTGATCGACGAGCGGCCGGAGGAAGTCACCGACATGCAGCGCTCGGTGAAGGGCGAGGTCGTGTCCTCGACCTTCGACGAGCCGGCCTCGCGCCACGTGCAGGTCGCCGAAATGGTGATCGAGAAGGCCAAGCGCCTGGTCGAGCACCAGCGCGACGTGGTGATCCTGCTCGATTCGATCACCCGCCTCGGCCGCGCCTACAACACCGTGGTGCCGTCATCCGGCAAGGTGCTGACCGGCGGCGTCGACGCCAACGCGTTGCAGCGGCCGAAGCGCTTCTTCGGCGCCGCGCGCAACATCGAGGAAGGCGGCTCGCTCACCATCATCGCCACCGCGCTGATCGATACCGGCAGCCGCATGGACGAGGTGATCTTCGAAGAGTTCAAGGGCACCGGCAATTCGGAACTGATCCTCGACCGCAAGGTGGCCGACAAGCGCACCTTCCCGGCGATGGACATCACCCGCTCCGGCACCCGCAAGGAAGAGCTGCTCACCGATCCGGCCGTGCTCAAGAAGATGTACGTGCTGCGCCGCATCCTCAATCCGATGGGCACCATGGACGCCATCGACTTCCTGCTCGACAAGCTGCGCAACACCAAGAGCAACGGCGAGTTCTTCGAGTCGATGAATACCTAAGGCGTATCGCTCAAAGGCAACGATGGCCGCCCGGGCTCAACGGGCGGCCGTTTGTTTTTCGGCAATGCGAAGCCGCCGCCGGCTAGGGTCCGACATTCCACCTTTGGCCCAGTAGCGCTGTTCGATCTCGCGTTCAAGGCTGTCGGTGAATTTGCCGCGCCGCGCCGACGAAGCGGTCGATGTCGCGTTGCGCGCCTGTTTGTGCGCCGTCATGCACCGCATCGAACAGGCCGCGCAAGAGAGGCGCAGCCGCCAGGGACGCGTGCGGCGCTGCCGCGGGGCCGGGCCGATGGCGTGACAATGCCGAATCCGCGGGATTTGCGCGATAAGCCATGGTCGTCTCCAGTGCTGCGGCCGCTATACTTGAGCAGGCCTCATTGATGCAGCGAAGATCGGCCTAAAATGCCAATTGACAAAGGATAAGCTCTCAGCCGATAGTTGAGAAAATCTCATGCATACCCGATGCCCCCTTTATCCGCCCTGCGCGCCTTCGAGGCGGCGGCGCGCCATTTGAGCCTGACCCAGGCGGCGCGCGAGCTGCACGTCACCGCCGGCGCGCTCAGCCATCAGATTCGCGGGCTCGAGGATTGCTCGGCGTCAAACTGTTCGAGCGCCGCGTGCGCTCGATCGCGCTGACCGCGGCCGGCAAGCAGCTCTATCCCGGCCTGCAGACCGGCTTCGCCCAAATCCGCGAAGCGGTCGAAAGCCTCGAGCCGCCGCAAGACGCAAACGTCCTTGTGGTCAGCACCTCGCCGGGACTGACGGCGAAGTGGCTGGCGCCGCGGCTCTACCGTTTTGGCGCCGCGCATCCCGATGTCGAAGTGCGGATTTCGTCGTCGCTCACCAATGCCAATTTCGTGACCGATGGCATCGATATCGCCGTACGCAACATGGGCATCAGCCCGGCGCCGGACCGCATGCTGGAGTTCGAGAGGCTGGTCGAGATTTCGTTCATGCCGGTGTGCAGCCCGCGCCTGCTGGAGAAATATGGCGCGGTGAAAAACGCGCAAGCGCTGGCAAAGCTGCCGCTGATCCACGACGAGTCGCTGAAGTCGCGCATCGCGTCGCGGACTGGAGCGATTGGTTCAAGACCGCCGGCGTGCCGGAAGTCGATCTGCGCCGCGGCCTGCGCTTCAACAGCGCCGATCATGCGCTCGACGCCGCCGGCGAAGGCGCCGGCGTTCTGCTCGCGCACGATATCCTGGCCTATGACGATTTGCGCACCGGCCGGCTGGTCATTCCGGTCAAACTGGCGCTGCTGTCCGGCCGCGCTTTTCATCTGGTGTGGCCGAAGGGCCGCAAGCAAAGCGCGGCGGCGGAAGCCTTCCGCGCTGGATCAACGAGGAGATCGCCGCGCTCGACTGGCGGCCGATCAAAACAAAAGTGATGGCGCGACTGTAAAGCCTGCGACTCGACCGGGCGCGCTAACCGGAATGTGGCGCCGGCTAAATCCGATGCTCGCGGCGGTCGATCGCGGCAAATCCGGATCGGGCATGCAGATCGCGCTCTTGTCGCCGATCGCCTGCTTGCATTGCTGCACGCTGGTGAAGCCGCAGCGCACCTGCGAATGCTCCTTGTCGACGAAGCCGCACTAATCTCGGCGGCGTGGGCGGACGGGATCGTGGCGAAAACGATAGCTGCCACGGCAAGGCCGAGCAAGATACGCATGGATGGTCTCCTGATCGCCGCCCCCGATCGGATCGTCGCCCATATTTTGCCGCTTGCATGGCGAAGATAGTCCACATGATGGCGCGCGGTAGGCCGAAAAGAATAAGACGGTCTGAACTTCGCGCTATCAGCGCTGCAGGCACGCCTATTGTCGCATCGCGTCGATCCGCCTCGGCAATGGCGTCTGGGCGGTCACCGGCAGCGAACAGCGCTCGCCGACGCAGATGAAGGCGGCGCTGCCCGTGGTGCTTTTCAGTTTTTCCTGCGCCGGATGCGCGCGGGCAGGTCGGCGGCGCTCGCCGCGCGCAGCACGATGCGGTCGAGGAACGGCAGCTTCAGCGCGGCGCGCGCGAAAGTCTCGGCGTCCGGCCCGGTGCAGACGATCTCGGCCGCGCGCAGGCGCAGGTCCAGCGCATTGAGCAGCGCCACATGGCCGAACAAATTGCGCTCGGCCGCCGACAGAATGCCCTCGATCAGCCGGTCGGCCTTGACGCGCCAGCGGTCGTCGCCGGCAAGCACCGCCAGCCGCACCAGGTTTTGCGCCGCCACCGCGTTCGGATTGGGCGTGGCGTCGTCCATGGTGGAATGCGGCCGCAGCAGCAGGTCGTCGGCGTCGTCGGCCGACAGGTAATAGCCGCCGGTGTCGGGATCGGCGTAATGGGCGTCGAACGCCCGCTGCCAGGCCAGCGCCCGCTCGAGATAGGCGCGCTCCCCGTCGCCTCATGGAGCGCCAGCGCGGCCCGGATCATGGCGGCGTAATCCGAGGCGAGGCCCGGAAACAGCAGTCTGCCGGCGCGCCAGGAATGCCCGAGGCGGTCGCCCTGGGTCATGTTCTTGGCAATGAAATCAAAGGCTTGCTGCGCAACATCGAGCCAGGCCGAGCTCGTCCAAAGTGATGCCGGCATTGACCAAAGCGGCGATCATCAGGCCGTTCCAGTCGGCCAGCACCTTGTCGTCGAGGCCGGGGCGGACGCGGCCTTCGCGCTTTTTGTGCAGCATGGAGCGCAGCATGGCGAGCCTGCCCTCGATTTCCATGTTGCGCGGTAAGTCATTGAGCCGATTGAGGATATTATGGCCCTCGAAATTGCCGCCGGCGCTTACGTCATAATGTGCAGCAAAGAGTGCAGCATTTTCCTCGCCCAGAACCGCGTCGATCTCGGCCTTTGACCAGACGTAGAACTTGCCCTCCTCGCCCTCGGAATCGGCGTCGAGCGATGCGGCAAAGGCCCCGCCCGCCGGTCATTTCGCGCTGCAGCCAGCCCACGGTCTCCTGCGCGCGCTGATACAATACCGGGTTGCCGCTGCGCTGGCTGGCCAGCGCCAGCAAGCTCGAGAAGCTGGGCGTTGTCGTAGAGCATCTTCTCGAAATGCGGCACCAGCCAGCGCTCGTCGACCGAATAGCGCGAGAAGCCGCCGCCGAGATGGTCGTAGATGCCGCCCTCGCTCATTCGCTCCAGGCTGTGCTCGACGGTGTGGAAAAAGCGCGCATCGCCCGTACGCATACCCGCCCGCCAGAGCATTTCCATCAGCGACGGCTGCGGAAATTTCGGCGCGCCGCGCAAGCCGCCGTTGACGGGGTCGAACATGTTGCCGACTTGCTCGCGGCGCCGTCGAGCTCGGCGAGCCCGATGGTGACCTTGCCGGCCGGCCGCGCTTTGTCGGCCAGCCGCGCCAGCAGCGCCACGCGGTTCTGCTCGATCTTGTCGGGCTCCTCGCGGAACAGCCGCGCCACTTCCTGCAAAATGTCGGTGAAGGCCGGCCGGCCGAATTTCGCTTCCTTGGGAAAATAAGTCCCGCCCCACACCGGCTCGGCGCCGGCGTCAAGAACATGGTCAGCGGCCAGCCGCCCTGCTCGCCGAGCAAATGCAGCGCGTTCATGTAGATCTGGTCGATGTCCGGCCGCTCCTCGCGGTCGACTTTGATGTTGACGAACAGCTCGTTCATCACCTTGGCGGTTTGTTCGTCCTCGAAGGATTCGTGCGCCATCACGTGGCACCAGTGGCAGGCGGCATAGCCGACCGAGAGCAGGATCGGCCGGTTCAAGCGCTTGGCTTCGGCCGAGCGCCTCCGGCCCCCATTGCCACCAGTCCACCGGATTGTGCTTGTGCTGCAGCAGATAAGGCGAGGTCGCTTGCGCCAGACGGTTGGTGTGCGCGGGTGAAAGGAGCGGACATCGAAAACTGACATGCCCGGGCGTTACCCGCGCACCCATGAAAAATCGCCGGCGAAGACGACATTACCTAAGGGCGAATTTGCCGAACGCCACCATGGATTGCGGGTTAATACGGCAAAGACGAAGGAGGGGCTGCGGGAATTAGCCGCGCGTATGCTTAGCTCTGTGTCACTTCACTTTCTGCCAGGTCTCGCCTTGGCAGAGGATGCCCATGACGCAGCCTTTGAGATTGAGCGCGCTCGCGCTCTCCAGCGTGACCACGCCGGAATAGACCTTGCCGGTGCTCACGTCGGTGAGGTCGCCTTTCCACGTGTTGTCGCTGGATTTGACCGCGCCGCGCATGATCATCTTGCCGATTTCGCTCTTGCGGCTCTGGTCCTTGACGCCGACGACCTTGCCGCAAAGCTTGCCGCCGCAATTGTAGAAATGCACTTGCGTGCCGGTCGACGGCCGCAGCCACACGCCGTAAGGCTCGGCCGCGCGCGCCGCGTTGGGTAGCGCGAGCGATGCCAAGGCGAATGTGCCGACGAGCAGCGATGTGATTTGGCGCGCATGGTGATGTCCTCCCGGTGTAAATTTGTCATCTATCTTGCAAGCGGCGCAGGCTTTCGTCTCTCCCTTGCTTTCGCGACAAGGCTTGACCTGATGTCCGCCGGCGCTCACCTGCGCCGCGATGGCCGCCGCAAACGACACCATCTTCGCCCTCTCCTCCGGCCGCGGGCCGGCGGCGATCGCGGTCGTGCGCGTGTCGGGGCCGCGCGCCGGCGCGGCGCTGAAAGCGCTCACCGGCAAGGTCCCCGCCCCGCGCCAGGCCGCGCTTGGCCGCGTGCGCGACCCGCAAAGCAAAGAGATCATCGACGAGGCGCTTATCCTGTGGTTTCCGGCGCCGGCGAGCGAGACCGGCGAGGACGTGGCCGAGCTGCAATTGCACGGCGGCCGCGCGGTGATCGCGGCGACGCTTGCCGCGCTCGGCTGCAATCGAGGGCTTACGCCCGGCCGAGGCCGGCGAATTCACCCGCCGCGCCTTCGAGAACGGCAAGCTCGATCTCACCGCGGTGGAAGGCCTCGCCGACCTGGTGGCGGCGGAGACGCAAGGCCAGCGCCGGCAGGCGTTCCGCCAGATGAAGGGCCTGCTCGGCGACCGCGCGGAGGCCTGGCGGCAGCGGTTGATCAAGGCGTTGGCGCTGGTCGAGGCGCGTATCGATTTTTCCGACGAGGCCGACGTGCCGGAGGATCTGCTGGCGCCGGCGGCGGCAATCGCGCGCGAACTGGGAGCGAAATCGCCGCGGCGCTGGCCGACGGCGGCCGCGGCGAGCGGCTGCGCGAAGGCCTGGTGGTGGCGATCGCCGGCCCGCCTAATGCCGGCAAGTCGACGCTGCTCAACCGGCTGGCCCGGCGCGAGGCGGCGATCGTGTCGCCTTATGCCGGGACCACCCGCGACGTGATCGAGGTGCATCTCGATCTGGCCGGCTGGCCGGTGACCCTGCTCGACACCGCCGGCATTCGCGACACCGACGATCCGGTCGAGATCGAGGGCGTGCGGCGCGCGCGCGAACGGGCCGCGGCGGCCGACCTGGTGCTGTGGGTGGTGGATGCCCGCGATATGGCGGCCTCTGGCGCGCTGGAGGCGAAGAACGGTGGCAAATCGCCTGAAACGCCGGGGACGGCCCCGCCGATTTGGCTGATTCGCAACAAAATCGACCTGTTGGATGCGGCCAGCAAAGAATGAACCTGAATTACAATAATCAAACAAGTGAACGTGTGTCCATTCCTAATAAGCCCTTAAAAAACATGGTTAAAGACCAGTTAACACATAAGAATGAACTGGAATCACTAAGAATGATTTAGAATTCAATATTTCAGCCGCCACTGGCGAGGGTTTTGACCGGCTTTTGGCTGAATTGGCCCGCCAGGCCGAGGATTTCCTGGCCGGCTCGGAAGATGCCCTGGTGACCCGCCAGCGTCACCGGCGGGCGCTCGAGGAGGTCCTGGCGGCGCTCAAACGGGCGCAAAGCGGCGACGTGGCCTCGCATGAGGATCTGCTGGCCGAGGAGCTGCGCATTGCCGCCCGCGCGCTCGGGCGGCTGACCGGGCGGGTGGACGTGGAAGACATCCTGGACGTAATTTTCCGCGACTTCTGCATCGGCAAATAGCCGGATACCCGTCAAACGCCTGTGACATGCGGTCGCGGCGGCAACGGGTCCTATGGCCCTGGTGGCGATAATGGCCGATCCTGGGCCCAACAAACGCCATAAGCCCAAGGAGCTCGCAATGACCGACATGACCGAGAAGTCCGATTGGAAAAAGGCCGTGCGGGAGTCGAATGCCATTGGCTGGATCGCATTTCTGGTACTGGTGTTCGCGATCGGCCTAGGGACGATCATGTTCGGCGGCTCGCCGATATCGGTCAAAGACCAGGCCACCCATGCCGACAATTCGACCGGGCTTAAATATCTCAAATGATGGGGCTGTTTTGGCGATGTTTCACGTGAAACATTGACCGAAACCGGTAGTTTTTGACCCCTCCCCGCCTCCGCTAAGACGGGCCGATGGCGCACCCAATTCATGACCGATTCGATGTCGTCGTGATCGGCGGCGGCCATGCCGGCTGTGAAGCCGCGGCCGCGGCTGCGCGCATGGGTGCGACAACGGCGTTGGTGACCCATCGTTTCGCGACCGTCGGCGCCATGTCCTGCAATCCGGCCATCGGCGGCCTCGGCAAGGGCCATTTGGTCCGCGAAATCGACGCTTTGGACGGGCTGATGGGCCGCGTCGCCGACCAGGGCGGCATCCAATTCCGCGTTCTCAACCGCCGCAAAGGCCCGGCCGTGCGCGGGCCGCGCGCGCAGGCCGACCGCAAGCTCTATGCGGCGGCGATGCAGGCCGCGATTTCGGCAACGCCGAATCTCACCGTCATTGAAGCGGAAGCCGACGACCTCGTGATCGACAACGGCCGCGTGGCGGGCGTGAAATTCGCCGACGGCCGCGAAATTTCCTGCGGCGCCGTGGTGCTCACCACCGGCACGTTTTTGCGCGGCCTCATTCACATCGGCGAAAAACAAATTCCCGCCGGCCGCGTCGGCGAAGCGCCGGCGCTCGGCCTTTCGCGCACGCTGGAAAATCTCGGCGTCACGCTCGGCCGTTTGAAAACCGGTACGCCGCCGCGGCTCGACGGCCGCACCATCGATTGGTCGAAATTGGAAATGCAGCCGGGCGACGATCCGCCCGAACCGTTTTCAATTCTCACGCAGCGCATTGAAAACCGCCAGATCGAATGCGGCATCACGCGCACCGTCGCGGCGACGCACGACATCATCCGCGCCAACGTGCATCGCTCGCCGATGTATTCCGGACAGATCGCCAGCACGGGCCCGCGTTATTGTCCGTCGATCGAAGACAAGATCGTGAAGTTCGGCGAGCGCGACGGCCATCAGATTTTTTTGGAGCCGGAAGGTCTCGACGACACCACCGTTTATCCGAACGGAATTTCCACCTCGCTGCCGGAAGAAGTTCAGCACGCGCTGGTCGCGACCATTCCCGGATTGGAAAACGCGAAATTCGTGCGGCCGGGTTACGCCATCGAATACGATTACGTCGATCCGCGCGAGCTCGAGCCGACGCTGCAAACAAAACGCTTGCGCGGGCTTTTTCTTGCCGGCCAGATCAACGGCACCACAGGCTACGAAGAGGCTGCGGCACAGGGACTTCTTGCCGGTCTCAACGCGGCGTCGCTGGCCGGCGAGGGCGGCGAAATTATTTTCGATCGCGCCCAAGCTTACATCGGCGTGATGATCGACGATCTCGTCACGCGCGGCGTCAGCGAGCCCTATCGCATGTTCACCTCGCGCGCCGAATATCGTTTGCAGCTGCGCGCCGACAATGCCGATCAACGTTTGACCGCGCGCGGAATTGCCATCGGCTGCGTCGGCGCAACGCGCGCGAAATTGCACGCGGAAAAATCCGCCGCGCTGAAGGCCGCGCGCGAATTCGCCAATTCGGTTTCGCTCACGCCGAAGGAGGCCGCGCGTCACGGTCTCGCGTTGAACAAAGACGGACAACGGCGCAGCGCGTTCGAGCTGTTGTCGTATCCGCATGTGACGATTGCGGATCTCGCGAAGATCTGGCCGCGCTTCGGCGAGCTGGCGCCGAAAATTTCCGAGCAGATCGAAATCGACGCCAAGTACGACGTCTATCTCTCGCGCCAGGCGGCGGATGTTGCGAGCTATCGGCGCGATGAAAGTTTCACGCTGCCGGACGATCTCGATTACCAAACGCTGCGCGGACTTTCCAACGAAGTCAGACAGAAGCTGCTGACCGTTCGTCCGCGCACCATCGGCCACGCCAGCAAGATCGACGGCATCACGCCGGCGGCGCTGACGCTTTTGGTCGCGCATGTGAAACGCGGCAAGCGCGCCGCGCAACGCGCTTGAACAAAAGCGGGCAGGGCGCGCTCGATCTCGCGGCCGACAAACAACGCGCGCTCGCGCTCACCCCTGTTTCACGTGAAACGGAGGCGCGGCTTTCTAAATTTGTCGAGCTGCTGTTGCGGCGCCAGCAAAACCAGAACCTGGTCGGCCCCTCGACGCTGCCGCAGCTGTGGACGCGGCACGTCGCCGATTCGCTGCAGCTTTTGCGCCTCGCGCCGGACGCGCGCGTGTGGGTGGACTTCGGCTCGGGCGCCGGCTTCCCCGGCATTGCCATTGCCTGCGCGCTGGCGGACGAGCCGGGAGCAATGGTGCATCTGGTTGAAAGCGTGGGGAAAAAGGCGAATTTCCTGCGCGAGGTGGTGACCGCGCTCGGCCTGCCGGCGCAAGTGCACCTGGAGCGGGCGGAGAAATTTGCGGAAACCTGTGCAGAAGCCGTCGATGTGGTGACGGCGCGGGCGGTCGCCCCATTGAAAACCCTGTGCGATCAGGCGTTTCCTTTGATCGCCCGCGGCGCGGTCGGCCTGTTCCCCAAGGGACAAGATGTAGAGGCTGAATTGACCGAAGCCGCTAAATATTGGAGAGTTGAGGCCACAAAAGTGCCCAGCGTCACCAACCCGAGCCAGCGGCATTGTCATTCTGCGCGGCCTTTCGCGCCGCAGCAAAAGCGCAGCAAGACATTGAAATAACTGTGGAAATATAGAAATGTCCGAGCACCCGACCGATTCCCCCGAAATCGTCCCGTTCCCGCAAGCCGCCGCCAAGCCCGAGGGCGGCCGTCCGCGCGTGCTGGCGATCGCCAACCAGAAGGGCGGCGTCGGCAAGACGACGACCGCCATCAATCTCGGCACCGCGCTCGCGGCCATCGGCGAGCACGTGCTGGTCGTCGATCTCGACCCGCAGGGCAACGCCTCGACCGGGCTCGGCATCGACCGCAAGGCGCGCCGCACCTCGACCTATGACGTGCTCACCGGCGCCGCCTCCATGCGCGAGGCGGTGCTGCCGACCGCGGTGCCGCAGCTTTTCATCGCGCCCTCGACCATGGATCTGTCCGGCCTCGAACTCGAGATCGGCCGCGAGCGCGACCGCGCCTTCCGCCTGCGCTCAGCGCTCGGCGAACTCAACAAGGGCGCGCGCGCCTACGACTTCACTTATGTGCTGGTCGACTGCCCGCCCTCGCTCAATCTGCTCACGGTCAACGCCATGGCGGCGGCGGACTCGATCCTGGTGCCGCTGCAATGCGAGTTCTTCGCGCTCGAGGGCCTGTCGCAATTGTTGAAGACGGTCGACCAGGTGAAGTCGAGCCTCAACCCGACGCTGTCGATCCACGGCATCGTGCTCACCATGTACAACTCGCGCAACAATCTCTCCAACCAGGTGGTCGCCGACGTGCGCCAGCACATGGGCAGCAAAGTCTACGACACGGTGATCCCGCGCAACGTGCGCATCTCGGAGGCGCCGTCCTACGGCAAGCCGGTGTTGATCTACGACATCAAATGCGTCGGCAGCGAAGCGTACTTGCGCCTCGCCACCGAGATCATCCAGCGCGAGAAGGCATTGAAGGCGGGGTAGGAGACTGTCATGCCCGGGCTTGGCCCGGGCATCCATGATGCATCGCCAGGACGCGAAAGCCTTACGTAAGATTTCCGCTGCCGAACGTCATCATGGATTGCCGGGTCAAGCCCGGCAATGACAAGAAGAAACGTGGTCGCAAAAACACAGAGGCAAGCGTGGCACGAAGTTCAGGAGCGGCGGCGATGGCGGATCACTCGCGATTGGGACGCGGCCTCGCATCGCTGATCGGCGACGTCGGCGAGGAAAACTCGGCGCCGGAGCCGGCGCGCAAGCCGCGCCGCGCGCCGATCGAGCATCTCACCCCCAACCCGCGCAACCCGCGCCGCGCCTTCACCGAGGCCGAGCTCGGCGAATTGGCGGAATCGATCCGCGAGCGCGGCATCATCCAGCCCATCGTCGTGCGCGAGCACGGCGCGCCGGGCCAATTCGAGATCGTCGCCGGCGAGCGGCGCTGGCGCGCGGCGCAGCGCGCCGGCCTGCACGAGGTGCCGATCGCCATCGTCGACGCCACCGACGTGCAGTCGCTCGAATTCGCCATCATCGAGAACGTGCAGCGCGCCGACCTCAATGCGCTCGAGGAGGCGGCCGGCTACGTCGCGCTGATGGAGCAGTGCAACCACACGCAGGAGCAGGTGGCGCAGATCGTCGGCAAGAGCCGGCCGCACGTCGCCAACACGGTGCGGCTGATGAAGCTGCCCGAGCCGGTGAAGGCGCTGGTGCGGGCGGGCAAGCTGTCGGCCGGCCACGCGCGGCTGCTGGTCGGCCACGCCAATGCGCAAGTGCTCGCCGAAATGACCATCGACGAGGGCTACAGCGTGCGCCAGCTCGAGGAGTGGGTGCGCGTCGAGGAGGGCCAGGCCGGCGATACGACCTTCGACGCCATGCAGAAGAAAATCCGCGCCGGCGTCGCGGCGGCCAAGGACCCCGACACGCGCGCGCTGGAGCGGCGGCTGTCGACCACGCTCGGGCTGGACGTGACCATCGAACAGCGCGGCCAAGGCGGCACGCTGCGCATCAAGTACAAGGATTTGGATCAGTTGGACGCGGTGTTGAGGAAGTTGGATAGGGCGTGAGTATTTCGAGGCTTTATACTCGGCCGTGAAATTTATTCGGCGTCATGCCCGGGCTTGACCCGGGCATCCATGATGAAGCTGCACAAGTGAAAAACTTACGTAAGACCGCCGTTGACGCGCGGCATCATGGATTGCCGGGTCAAGCCCGGCAATGACAACGCTGAGTTTCAACGTACGATATCGTTGAACAAATCACGCCATTGCGGGTTCATCGATTGACGAGCTTCAGCTTCCAAGCGCGCGACCAATGTTTTATATTTTTCTCGCGTTGGATAGCCGCCTGCTGCGAATCGAATTGCTCGAAATAGACCAGCATTTTAAGTTTGTAACGCTTGGTGAATCCGCCCACGAGGCCTTCACGATGCTCGTGCACACGGCGCACGAGATCGTTGGTGACGCCGACATACAGCGTGCTTCGCGGCTGGTTCGTAAGGATATAGACCCAATAGGCTGCCATGGCTGCCAGGCATCATGGATTGCCGGGTCAAGCCCGGCAATGAAACGGAGAGCGCTGGGACGACGACGGCAAGCGTTCGCGCTTTCCCTCTCCCTATGGGAGAGGGGAAGAGAGCAGACGTCTCTATACCGGCCTCATGGTGAGGAGGCGCGAAGCGCCGTCTCGAACCATTGAGGCCGCCGCATCCTTCGCGCTCGCGCGCTTCGGCGGACTCAAGCCCGTCGAAGCTCGCGAAGCGAGCGACGACGGGTCGGCGGGCTCCTCAGGATGAGGTGCAGAGAAAACTCCTGCTGCCGTCTTTGAACGTTTATCCGTCCAGGCGCGACGTATATTCATTGCGGCTATTTCCGAGGGGACAATCATGAGCGACCGTCAAGGCGGCAAACCCGCGCGCAAGCAGAGCAATCCGGGCAAGATCGCACTCATGGGCGCCGGCGCGACGGCGCTGGCCGTATTCAACATGATGACAAACGGCAGCGAGGCGCCGTCGCAGGGAGTGATGATACTGCAATACGCCTGCCTTGCCGGCGGGCTGCTCGCCCTGGTCGGCGGACTGATCATGATGGCCACAGCGCGGAGCTGAGGCGTTCGCGCTTTCCCTCTCCCACAAAGGGAGAGGGCGAAGAGAACGTCAGGCGCCGAGCTAGGCGTGGGCTTGGCGCTTCACGCCTTAGCCCGCTGGAAACTGCCGCGACGCGATTGCCGGGAACTTAACGCCGCCTGGCTGGTTGCCATCCAGACACCTGCATTTCCGACGATCTTAGAAAGCGCCAGCCATGGGCGTCTCCGTGCAAACGATATTGCAGAGCATTCGAGATTTCTGGTCTTCAGTGACCGGGCAAAGCATACCAGGTGCGCCGGCCGTCGTTTTGCACGATCCGGCCGCGCAGCGGGCGCACGATCTCGACGATCCGTTTTTCGACGGCAAAGTCCAGAGACGGATGGCGGAGGTTATTGCGGACGCCGCGCGGAAGGAAAATTAGCGGAATTCGTTGGCGATCAAATCGCGCCGGGGCCGTCTTTGTCGTAGATGCCCAGGCGCTTTTGCGCGTCCTCCGGCATGCTCGGCACGAACAGCGCGCGGCCCATGAAGGTGACCCAGGGCTTTTCGGCGACCGGTTGCAGCAGGGCGAAATTCCAGAACTGCCGCTCGTTCATCTCGATCTCGGTCACCTTGTTTTCGAGCACCCAGTTGCGCAGCGCGGTCAGCCTGGGCTGCTGGTCGGTCTCGGAGAACATCTGTTCGGGCAACGCTTTTCTCATGACGAAAGTCATAGACCCTTTTGTTTAACAAGGTCTGACGGCGCGCCGGCGAATTGTCGGCTTGGCCTATCTTGGCCCATCGTGATGCTGGATCGCGGGGCGATAATGCTGCTAATCATGGTCAAACACGCGAGGGAGGAACCCGGTGCCCGCACCCATGCAAGGCGAAATGCAGCCGACCGTTTACCGCTTCAAGCTCGGCGGTTTCGAGGTTGCCACCATCATGGACTCGAAGACGATCCGCTCGGGGCTGACGCCCTCGTTCGGCGGCGAGGCACATGCTGACGAAGTCAAGGCGCTGGCCAAGGCCAACCGCATCGACTCCGACCGCTACGAGCATCCGTTCACGCCGATGATCGTCAATACCGGCCGCGAGCTGGTGCTGTTCGACACCGGCAACGGCACGTTGCGCGAGGAGCACGAGCAGTTGCGCGCGCGGCTGCCGGCCGGCCATTTGGTCGCGCGGCTGGCGCTCGCCGGCTACAAGCCGGACGACATCGACGTGGTGGCGATCACGCACGGCCATCCCGACCATATCGGCGGGCTGACCAAAGGCGGCGTGCCGGTGTTCTCCAAGGCGCGCTACGTGTTCGGCGCCGCCGATTTCGATTTCTGGAAGAAGGGCGAGAACGTGCGCGAGGCGCGCAAGTTCAACCGCGAGCTTTACGTCAAGATCTGCCTGCCGCTGGCCGAGCGTTCGACCTTCATCAAGCCGGGCGACACGGTGGTGCCGGGCATCACCGCGGTCGACGCCTTCGGGCATTCGCCGGGGCTGCTGGCGTTCCATATCGAGAGCGAGGGCAAGCGATTGCTCAATTGGGCCGACACTTGCGGGCATTACGTGGTGTCGCTGCAGCGGCCCGATCTGCATCTCGACGTCGACGACGACAAGGAGAAGGCGGTGATAACGCGCAAGCGCATTCTCGACATGGTGTCGAACGAGGGACTATGCGTTGCCGGCTTCCACATGCCGTTCCCGGGCTTGGGTTATGTCGAGAAGGCGGGCGCCGCCTATCGCTGGGTGCCGCACGGGTATCAGTTGAATCTCTGAGTCACTCCGGGGCGCCGCGCAGCGGCGAACCCGGAATCCATAACCTCTGCGCTGCGGAGTATAGATTCCGGGTTCGCGGCCTTCGGCCGCGCCCCGGAATGACGAGCTAGGATTCCCGCCGCCGCGCGCTCTGCGACAGCATCAGCAGCGTGCGCTGCGCGATCGCCTCGGCCAGCGCCGCGTTGCGCCGCGCCTCGAGCGAGGCCTCGGCGAGCTGCGCCATGGCGCGCAGCAGCCGCGCCGGCGACCAGGCGCGCAAGGCCGTCGCCGACCGCCTTCTCGCGGGTGAAATGCACCGGCGGCGCGCCGCGCTTCATCGCCCATTCGATCGCTGTCGCCGCCTTCGACCGCGAGCTTCATCTTGTGCAGGTTCGCCACCTGGCGGATGGCGGCGGAGACGATCGCCGCCGGCGAGGAGCCGCCGGCGCGCGCCTTGCCGAATTCGCTTTCCACCAAGCGGGTGTCGCCGGCGAAAGTGGCGTCGATCACGCCGTCGAGCGCCAGGTCGGAAGCGTCCGACACCACCGCCAGCACGTCGGCGAGTTCGACCGTCTTCTTGCCGGCGGCGTAGAGCGCGAGCTTGCGGATCTCGTTGCGCGAGGCGAGCCGGTCGCCGCCGATCAGCGCCACCAGCGCCGCGCGCGCGTCGGGCGCGATGGTCAAGTCGGCGCCGCGCATCTCGTCGTCGATCAGCCGCGCCAGCGCGGCGTCGTTGTCGACGTAACACGGCAGCGCGGCGGCGGCTTTCGCTTTCTCGCACAGCGCGCGCAGCGGCGCGTTCTTTTTCAGATCGCCGGCCTCGATGATGATGCGGCAATCGGGCGACGGGCGAGGCCAGCACCGGTTCGAGCGCGGCGGAAATGTTGCGGCCGCCGGCTTTCACCAGCACGGCGCGGCGGCCGCCGAACAGCGGAATGGTGTTGCGCCTCCTCGACCAGCCGCGACGGATTGGCGGTGAGCTCCTCGCCCTCGATGCGCACGAAGGCGAACGGGTCGCTCACGTCGTCGACCGAGGCCTTGACCAGCGCGTCGACGCGCTCGCGCACCAGGCCGGCATCCGGCCCGAACACCAGCACGATCGGCTGGCCCGGATCGGGGCGGGCGACGAAGCGATCGGCGTCGGCGGATTTGATGGCGGTCATGTGGCCGACAAGCTAATCGATTATGCGGGCTGCAGCAAAACCTGGTCGCTGAGCTGGGCGGGTTCAGCTTGCACGATTTGATAGCCGGCGCGCGCGGCCAAAGGCGCGAAGCCCTGCAAGCCGCGCGGGATCAGCTTGAACCCGCCGCTCGTGACCATGCGGCGCGCCCCTTCGTCGGAGCTGGTGACCGAACCAGCGACCAATTTCACGCCGCCGGCCAGCAGCGCCGCCAGATTTCCGACGATGGCCGCGTCGCTGCCGTACTCGAACAGACCGCCTTCGCTCGACGCGGCGACGATGGCGCCGGAGGCGGCGAGGTCGCGTATCAGCGCTTCGAGCGCCGCGGGCTCGTTCCAATCGTAGACGCGGTGATCGAAGACGATGTCGAGCCCGGCGAGCGGCGCGCCCTCGGCCATGAGCGCGGCCAACGCGTTCTTGCCGAAATGAGGACCGGTCTCGTCGGGATCAAGCACATGGATCGCGATGGGCCGCCGCAACAGATTGCTGTCGCGGCGATTGAGAATCAGCAGCGTGTTCATGCTGTCGATCGCCGGGCCGCCGGCGATGTTGATCAAATGCAATGGCGCCGTTTTGGCGCCGGCCAATTCCGCAACAAGCGCGTCAGCGGCGAGCCGGGCGACCTGCTGAGTGCGCAGGCGCAGCAGTGTCAGATGCGGCGACGCGGCAATCCGCCGGTCGAGCGGGCTATCGTAGGGCGGCGGCAGATTGTCCGCGCCGAGTTTCATCACATAGGTGCTCATGCCGTCGAGGAAATCGGCCTGCGCATTGATTACCGCACTCATCAGCAATGAGTGCTTGGCCGCGGACTTCAACATCCAGCGCATGATGAATTTCGGGAAACGTCGATTGCGGCGCTCTTCTTCGCTCGATGCGTCGAGAAGTTTGCGCAGGCTGTCGAAATCGTCCGCCACCGCGAAGCGCGGTGAAGTGACATCGATCACCGGCAAGAGGTGGCCCGCGCGCGTGGCAGCAAAAATCGGCACGGACGGCTTACGTCCCCGCGACGAAATACGACGCCAGGCGCGAGCGGATGTTGTCGGCGATCACCTTGGCGGCGCGGTTCTCGGCGTCGCGCAAGCCGCGGTCGCCGGCGAAGCGCTGCTGCTGGCCGGGAATGTTGTAGGACACGCGCGAGAAGGTCTGCCCGCTGACCACCTTCTTGCCGCTGGTGATGTCGGTCAGCGTGTAGACGGCGTCGATGCCGTAGTTCTGGATATCGGGGCGCGCGGTGTTGATGTCGACGATCACCTGCATCTGGCTGGACGAGAGCTTGATGTCGAGCTTGTAGTTGGCCGCCGCGGCGCCGCGGCCGCCGGTGAGGTCGTAGATCAGGCTGTTGCGCACTTCCGAGCCGACGCGGGCAAGGCGGGTGCCGTTCGGCGCGTCGATCGGCGCGACCTCGACGCTGCTCAGACTTGTCGGTGACGGCGGGACCGCCGACCGAGGCCTGCTGGCTGTAGAGCGGCTGGAAGCAGCCGGCGGTGAGGCCGGCCAGCGCCAAAACGGCGCAAAGGCGGGTCAGTCGGTTAGGCCACCACATTGACGATCCTGTGCGGGACGACGATGACCTTTTTCGGGCGCTTTCCATCCAGCGCCTTTAATACCGCATCGAGGGCCAGAACGGCAGCCTCAATCTCGGCATTTGTGGCGTCGCGGCTGACGGTGACTTCCGCCCGTTTCTTGCCGTTAACCTGCACCGGCAAGGTCTCGGTGTCCTCCACCAGCAGATCGGGCTCGAGCTGCGGCCAGTCTTCCGCCGAAACCAGCGTCTTATGGCCGAGCGCCGCCCAGCATTCCTCGGCCAGATGCGGCATCATCGGGTGGAAAAGCCGCACCAGGATGTCGCCGGCCTCGCGCAAGGCCCAGGCGAAGTCGGGCGACGGCGCGGTTTCGGCCGCGCCGATGGCCTCGGACAGCGCATTGGCGCATTCGTAGATATGCGCGACGCAGCGGTTGAAGCGCAGCCGCGCGATGTCGTCGGAGACATTGCTGAGCGCCTTGTGCGCGGCCTTGCGCACGTTTAGCGCCTGCTCGACTGAATTGCGCCGGCCGCGCGTCGTGGCGCGTTGATCTCGGCGATCTCGCCGACCAGCCGCCACAGCCGCTGCACGAAACGCCAGGCGCCCTGCACGCCTTCCTCGGTCCAGATCACGTCGCGCTCGGGCGGACTATCGGACAGCATGAACCAGCGCGCGGTGTCGGCGCCGTAGGCGGCGATGATGTCGTCGGGGTCGATGGTGTTCTTCTTCGACTTCGACATCTTTTCGACCGAGCCGATCTCGACCGGCTCGCCGGTCGAGAGCAAGCGTCGCGCGTCGCGCGTCGCCGAGGCCCTCGATCTTGACGTCGGCCGGCATCACCCAGTCGCCGTTCTTGGCGCGATAGGTCTCGTGCACCACCATGCCTTGCGTGAACAGGCCGGCGAACGGCTCGTCCATGCCGACATGGCCGGTCTTGTGCATGGCGCGGATGAAGAAGCGCGAATAGAGCAGATGCAGGATCGCGTGCTCGATGCCGCCGATATATTGGTCGACCGGCAGCCATTCGTTGACGCATTTCAAATCGGTCGGCGCGGTCTTGAGCCACGGATCGGTGAAGCGCGCGAAGTACCAGGACGAGTCGACAAAGGTGTCCATGGTGTCGGTCTCGCGCCGCGCCGGGCCGCCGCACGTCGGACATTTGACGTGCTTCCAGGTCGGATGGTGGTCGAGCGGATTGCCCGGCCTGTCGAAGGTGACGTCGTCCGGCAGCGTCACCGGCAGATCGCCCGCCGGCACCGGCACCACGCCGCATTTCTCGCAGTGGATGATCGGGATCGGGCAGCCCCAATAGCGCTGGCGCGAAATGCCCCAGTCGCGCAGGCGGTAATTGACCTGGCGCTGCGCCACCGGGCGGTTGCCGCGCGTTTCGTGCTCCAGCCGCTTGGCGACTTCGTCCTTCGCCTGCTCGATGCTCATGCCATCGAGGAAGCGCGAATTGATCATGCTGCCGTCGCCGTCATAGGCGACGTCGGTGATGACGAAAGTCTTCGGGTCCTGCCCCGGCGGGCAGACCACCGGCGTATTGCCGAGGCCGTATTTGTTGACGAAATCCAAGTCGCGCTGGTCGTGCGCCGGGCAGCCGAAAATGGCGCCGGTGCCGTAATCCATCAGAATGAAATTGGCGACATAGACCGGCAGCTTCCACGACGCATCGAACGGGTGGATCGCCTTGATGCCGGTGTCGAAGCCCATCTTCTCGGCGGTGTCGATCGCCGCCTGCGAGGTGCCCATCTTCTTGCACTCGGCGATGAAGGCGGCGAGCTTGGGATTTTTCGCCGCCGCCGCCGCCGCCAGCGGATGATCGGGCGAGATCGCCATGAACTTGGCGCCGAACAAAGTGTCGTGCCGGGTGGTGAAGATCTCCAGCTCGCTCTCGCCGCCGGGCGTGGTGACGGGATCGAGCATGAAGCGGACCAGCAGGCCTTCCGAGCGGCCGATCCAGTTCTTCTGCATCAGCCGCACTTTTTCCGGCCAGCGGTCGAGCGTGTCGAGCGCTTCCAGAAGCTCCTGCGCGTAATCGCTGATCTTGAACACCCACTGGTAAAGCTCGCGCTGCTCGACCTCGGCGCCCGAGCGCCAGCCGCGGCCGTCGATCACCTGCTCGTTGGCGAGCACGGTCTGATCGACCGGGTCCCAGTTCACCTTGCGGTATTCGCGCGCGACCAGCCCCGCTTTGAGGAAATCGAGGAACATCTTCTGCTGGTGCTTGTAATAGGCCGGGTCGCAGGTCGCGAGCTCGCGCGCCCAGTCGAGCGACAGCCCCATCGACTGGAGCTGCTTCTTCATCGCCGCGATGTTGTCGTAGGTCCACTTGCGCGGGTGCGCCTTGCCGGCGATGGCGGCGTTCTCCGCCGGCATGCCGAAGGCGTCCCAGCCCATCGGGTGCAGCACCGCGTTGCCCATGGCCCGTTTGAAGCGCGCCACCACGTCGCCCATGGTGTAGTTGCGCACGTGGCCCATGTGGATGCGCCCCGAGGGGTAGGGGAACATCTCCAGCACGTAGTATTTGGGGCGGGGGTCGTCGTTTTTGGTGGAGAAAATGCCCCGCTCGGCCCAGGTTTTTTGCCAGCGGGCCTCGGCCTCGCCGGCGTTGTAGCGCTCGTTTTTGCTCGAATCGGGGGGCATTGGCGGGTCTTTTTAAGGTGCGCGGACCTGACATGAAAGGGGTTTGGGGGTCAACGGGCGGCTTGACGGGACAGCCCCTTTCACTGGCATTAGGAGCATGACCCAGGTTTCTTCCCATACTTCTGGCGCGGTGGGCGGCCTCGCCGCTGTCCGCGCCGAAATCGCCCGCGCCTGCAAGGATGCCGGGCGCGATGCTGCGGAGGTGACGCTGGTCGCGGTGTCGAAGACGTTTCCGCCCGAAGCCATCGAGCCGGTGATCGCCGCCGGCCAGCGCGTGTTCGGCGAAAACCGCGTGCAGGAAGCCAAGGCGAAATGGCCGGCGCTAATGGCCAAGCATCCCGGCCTGTCGCTGCATCTGATCGGCCCGCTGCAATCCAACAAAGCCAAGGAAGCGGTGGCGCTGTTCGACGCCATCCATTCGGTCGACCGGCCCAGCCTGTGCGAAGCCTTGGCCAAGGAGATCGCCAAGCAGGGGCGCAAGCCGACGCTGTTCGTCGAGATCAACACCGGCGCCGAGCCGCAGAAGGCGGGCGTGTTGCCGCAGGACGCCGATGCGTTTCTTGGCCGCTGCCGCGAAACTTACGGGTTGGAAATTTCCGGGCTGATGTGCATTCCGCCGCTCGAAGAGGCGCCGGGGCCGCATTTCGCGCTCACCGCCAAGATCGCCAAGCGCAACGGGCTCAAGCTCCTGTCCATGGGCATGAGCGCGGATTTTGCCGACCGCGATCGCAGCTCGGCGCCACCCATGTGCGGGTGGGCAGCGCGATTTTCGGGGGACGCGCATGACCACGACGGACCCCGACCTCGAACGCTGGCAGGCGCGCTTTGCCGAACCGGGCTACGTGTTCGGCACCGCGCCCAACGCTTTTCTCAAAAGCCAGGCGCATCTGCTGCGCAAGGGCGCGACCGCGCTGGCGGTCGCCGATGGCGAAGGGCGCAACGGCGTGTTCCTGGCCGAGCAGGGGCTCGATGTGCTGTCGGTGGATTTCTCGCCGTTGGCGCAGGCCAAGGCGCTGGCGCTCGCCAAAGCGCGCGGCGTGACGCTGCGCTTCGAGCAGGCCGACATGACGAAGTGGCGCTGGCCGGAAGCCGCGTTCGACGTGGTGGCGGCGATCTTTTTCCAGTTCACCAAGCCGCCGGAGCGGGCGAAAATGTTCGCCGGCATCAAGCGCGCGCTGAAGCCCGGCGGGCTGCTGTTGCTGGAGGGCTATGGCCTCAAGCAACTCGAATACAAGACCGGCGGGCCGTCCGACGCCTCGCAGCTTTACACGCGCGCGCTGCTGCAAGAGGCCTTCGGCGATTTTTCTTCGCTCGACATCCGCGAATACGACGCCGACCTTGAGGAAGGCAGCCGGCATGCCGGACGATCGGCGCTGATCGATCTGGTGGGCAGGAAATAGTCTTTGCCGTTACGCGGGCGCCGTCAGCGCGCCGCGCAAAGACGGTCAGCGGAACCGCGGCGGCAGCGGCGGTTGCGGCGGGAAGCCCGGCCTGGTGGCCGGCTGGGCGCCGAACGAGGCGGCGTCGAGCGGCTTCTTCAGCAAGCTGGAACGCAACGCCTCGCCGCGCGGCGAGGGCGGCACCGGCGGCGGCATCGTCGGCGCTTGCGGCGCCGCCGGCTGCAACGGCGCGGCGTCAAGCGGCGCGCTGTAGTCGGCGAATTCGTCGTCGTTGCGGTGGCTCATGCTGGCGCTGCGCCAGCGCTCGATCACCGAGGAGATCAGGTCGCGGCTCATATTGGTGCCGGCATCGGAGCGGGTGCTGCCGGACGCCTCGCTGTTCGGGCGCAATTCGGGCGGCAGCGTCTTGAAGCGCATGCGCGTCGGCAGCGCCACGCCGGGGCCGAAGGTGAACACCTCGCGGGTGCCGAGCGAGGGGATGAACGACAACAAATTGGTCGCCGCGTCCGACACCGCCGAGCGGATCAGGTCCTGGTCGCGGTCGTTCGACAGGCGCATGACGAACAGCGTCGAGCACTGCGACACGATGGTCGGGTCGATTTCGGCCGGCCGCTGCGTCACCAGGCCGAGGAACACGCCGTATTTGCGGCCTTCCTTGGCGATGCGCGAGAGCGCGCGCTTGGTCGGGCCGAAGCCGATCGGTCTTGTCGGAGGGCGCGTAGCGGTGCGCTTCCTCGCAGACGAACAGCAAGGGCGCGACGCCGTCGCTCCACAGTCCGAAATCGAACGCCATGCGGCAGAGCACCGACACCACCGAGTCCACCACCTCGGCCGGGAAACCGGCGAGCTGCATGATGGTCATCGGCTTGCCTTCGGTCGGCATGCGGAACAACTGGCTGAGGATTTCCGCCATGGTGTCGCCGCCGATATTGGCGTTCTCGAACATGAAGGCGTAGCGCGGGTGATTGCGGAAGGTCTGAATGCGGCCGATCAGCTTGTGATAGATGACCGCGCGCGAGCGGTTCTCCAGCTTGCCCATGCGCTCGTCGAGCAGGTTGATGAGATCCTCGATGCGGTAGGGCACCGGCGTGTCGGCGGTGAAGCCGGTGTCGCGCGGATCGCGGCTTCTTGGTGAGCGGGCTGGCGTGGTCGGCGCGGTATTGCAGATAGGCCGACTTCGCCTGCGGGATAACTTCGGAAAGGATTTCGACTTCCTCGTCGACGCCGGGACGGCCGCCGAAGAAGGCGTCGACCGTTTCCTCGAAATTGAACAGCCAGAACGGCAGCCGCAGATTGCGCGGGGTGAGCACCTGCGCCTTGTCGCCGAAGCAGCGGCCATATTCGTTGTGCGGATCGACCAGGAAGATGCGCAGGTTCGGCCGCCGCTCGAGAATATTCTGCAGGATGATGGCGACGCCGCTCGATTTGCCGACGCCGGTGGCGCCGACGATGGCGAAATGCCGGCTCACCAGACTGGTCGATGTCGATGTGCACGCCGATTTTGTCGGAATTCTGCTGCAGGTCGCCGATATGGGCATGGTCGGCATCGGCGCCGCCATAGACCAGGCGCAACTCGCGCTCGGTGAGCAGCAGCGCGCCGTCGCCGATGTTCGGATATTCCATGACGCCGCGCTGGAATCGCGGCCGTGCTGCCGTCATTGGCGCGAATCTCGCCGACCAGGTCGAGACGCGCGACCTTGCGGAACGACTGTCCGCCGGTCGACGTCAGCATGGCCTGCTCGCCGATATCGGTGACCAGCCCGATGATCACGGTACTGCCGGCCATCATGCCCATGAATTTGCCGACGGTGGGCTGTTCGCCGCCGGCGTTGCGCGCGGTGAGTTCGACGGTGGCCTGCGATCCGGTGACGGCCACCACGCGGCCGATCAAATCGGATCCGGAGCGGGCCAGTGCCGGCGCATGATTGGCATGACTTGCGATAGGAGCGGTTGACGTGTCCATGAGCACCCCGGCGCGGCTTAGTTTTGCAGTTCTTGCGGGACGGCCGCGCAGGTCATGGAAATATCACAGGGCGGTCCCCGTTCCGTTAATGGCCCGGTTATGCGGGGGTATCGCGCGCGACTATGCTTAATCAATGGTGGCCCGCGCGATGAAAAGTAATAATTATTCAACCATAATTTTAGTGCGCGGGCCGAGGCGGGCCAGCAACCGCCGCAGCGACGGCAAAGTGAGCGCGACACAGCCCGCGGTCGGCGCGAAAGCGGGCCGCGCCACATGGATGAACACCGCGCTGCCGCGGCCGGCGACGCGGGGCCGCGTGTTGTGGTCGATCTCGACGATGAAGTCGTAGAGCGCGTCCTTGCGCGCGAGCCGGTCGGCCTTGGCGCCGGGCGGCAGCTTGACCGGCCGATTGTAATGCCGGTCGGCCGGGTCCTCGCACCAGCCATCGGCGCCGGTGATGCGGCGGACCGGCAGCAAAGTCGGCGGGCGCGGATGGCGGTCGGCGCGCCACCACAGCCGCTTGAGGCGGAAACTGCCGCGCGGGGTTGCGCCGTCGCCTTCGCGCTTGTTGGCCTTGATGCCGGTGCGGCCGAGCGCCACAGGCAGCGTCAGCGGCCCGGCCTGCAATACGCCGCGCGCAGGCTCGCTTGGCTTGCGCCGCACGCTAAGCCGCCGCAATGAAGTTTTGCGTTTTGCCCGCCGCACGGTCTAAAACTTACCCTCTCCCGGCTAAACAACAGTTCGCGCTTGCTCTTTTAGCCCCGAATGCTCTACTTCGCGAATATTCTGCGCAAGGCGGCCATTTAGAAATGCCCAATAGACGCACCATCCTGATCGTGGACGACGATACCGAGCTGCGCGAGGCGCTGGTCGAGCAATTGGCGCTGCACGAGGAGTTCGACGCCATTTCGGTCGATAGCGGCACCAAGGCGGTGCAGGCGGCCAAAGGCGGCCAGATCGACCTGGTGATCATGGACGTCGGCCTGCCCGACGTCGACGGCCGCGAGGCGGTGCGTATCCTGCGCAAGAACGGGTTCAAGGCGCCGATCATCATGCTGACCGGCCACGACACCGACTCGGACACCATCCTGGGGCTCGAATCCGGCGCCAACGATTATGTCAGCAAGCCGTTCCGCTTCGCCGTGCTGCTGGCGCGCATCCGCGCCCAGCTTCGCCAGCACGAGGCGAGCGAGGACGCCGTCTTCACCATCGGCCCCTACACGTTCCGCCCGAGCTCCAAGCTCTTGCTCTCGCCGAAGGGCAGCAAGGTGCGGCTGACCGAAAAGGAAACCGCCATCCTGCGCTATCTCTATCGCGCGGCGCAGAAGCCGGTGTCGCGCGAGACGCTGCTGCAGGAAGTGTGGGGCTACAATTCCGGCGTCACCACCCACACGCTGGAGACGCATATCTACCGGCTGCGGCAGAAGGTCGAGAAGGACGCCGCCGCGCCGCAGATCCTGGTGACGGAAGCCGGCGGCTACAAGCTGGTGCCGTGATTACGTATTCTGTCATTCCGGGGCGCGAGCGGAAGCGAGCGAGCCCGGAATCCATACTCTGCAGCGCTGGGGTTATGGATTCCGGGCTCGCCCGGCTACGCCGGGCGCCCCGGAATGACGGGTATAAGAGCGGCGATTCATGTCCCTTGAAGACGACGTCGACTTCTTCAAACAGGTCCCCACCTTCGCGGTGCTCGGGCCGCAGGCGCTGCGCGTCCTGGCGATCGGCGCGGAGACGCGGCAATTGGCGAACGGCGCGGTGCTGTTCTACGCCGGCGAACTCGCCGACGGCGGCTATGTGGTGCAGGAAGGCGCGCTGCTGCTCGAGCCGAATTCGCCGCTGGAGGGCCGGCAATTCACCGCCGGGCCCGGCACGCTGGTCGGCGAACTGGCGCTGCTCACCGACATGGTCTGTCCGGCGACCGCGATCGCCAAGGGGCCGACGGTGGTGGTGCGCATTTCGCGCAGCCTGTTCCGCAAGATGCTGGAAGGTTATCCGGCCGCCGCGCAAAAGATCCGCGACATGGTGGCCGAGCGCGTCGACACCTACACGCGCGAACTCGGCGGCGTGAAGCAGGCGCTGGAAAAAGGCGATTAGTAAGAAGAGCTCTTAAGGTGGCGTCATGAACCCAAGATGTCTTGCAGTCGCATTTGCAATGATGTTGATGGCCGTGCTCCCACTTAATGCGCAGGTGGCCGCCGCGCAGGTCACACCGCCGATGACGGTCCACGTCCGGTCCGGCGTGACGGTCAAGTATCTTGCCTTGCAATCGACGACAGGAGCAAAGCCTTCGGCCGCGGTTATCTTGTTCGCCGGCGGCAACGGGCTATTAAAACTTCAACCCGACGGCACGATCGCCACGGGTCTCGGCGGGAACTTTTTGGTCCGCTCGCGTTCGAAATTCGCGCAGAAGGGCCTGTTCGTGGCGGTGGTCGATACGCCCAACCAAGCTCCAATCAGCGGCAATGTCAGGCTTTCGGCGCAATACGCGGCGGACATGGGCCTTGTCATTGAGGACGTCCGCAGTCACCTCGCCGCAGGCGGAAAAGTATGGCTTGTCGGCACAAGCGCCGGGACGATCTCGGTCGCGAGCATCGCGGCGCGCTTACCGCGCAGAAATCCGTCGCCGAATCCGGACAAGGCCAAGCTGCGTCAACCTGACGGCATTGTTCTGACGTCGACTCAGACCAGACTTGTTGCCGGACTATGCGGCCGGACCGTGTTCAATGCCGATCTGGCAGCGATCGACGTTCCCGCGCTCATCGTCTCGCATCGGTCGGATACCTGTAAATGCAGTCCGCCAAGCTACGCCGACAAGCTCATGAGCGCGCTCAAACGCGCACCGTCGAAACGCGTTATCTTGCTGACCGGCGGCAGTCCGCCTCAGGGCAAAGACTCCTGCCAGGCCTTCACCCCGCACGGATTTTTCGGAGTTGAGGATGCGGCGGTTGATGCCGCCGCCAAATGGATCGCGAGCCACTGAGCGATGTTCTGGCTACGGCGTGGCGTTGAGGTTTTTCAGTCTGGCTTGAGCGGCTTTTGCAGCCGAAGAACTCGGTGGATTGAGTTTTAGTACTGTGCGGTAGTTCGCGATCGCCAAGGGACCGACCGTGGTGATCCGCGTTTCGCGCAGCCTGTTCCGCAAGATGCTGGAAGGTTATCCGGCCGCCGCGCAGAAAATTCGCGACATGGTGGCCGAGCGCGTCGACACCTACACGCGCGAACTCGGCGGCGTGAAGCAGGCGCTGGAAAAAGGCGATTACCGAGATGAGCTGGAAGAATTCTTGATGCGCAAAAATTTTCCTTTCCTCTCCCCGTGAGGGGAGAGGAGCGTGCCTAAGCGTTAGCGTGAACTCCGCATGACATCAGGTCTGGCCCACCAGGTTCCAGCGGTAATGGGGCGTCCGCTCGCCGCGCAGAAAGCGAACAGCATCGATTGTATCCACGACGAGCGAAACCATGTTGGTGGCGAACAGCAGAACGAGCCAATTGGCCAAAGCGGGGTCGCCCATGATCGTGTCGATACGCGTCGCCATCCATATGAACATCGGAATCCATAAGGCGTGAGTTGAACCGAGGATGCGGGTGAATCCAATACGCTGATAGATCAGCGTCTGAGCCACGACCGCAATCGCTGTCGCTGCCAGAACGACCTGCGCCTCGATATGCGTGATGAAATAGAGACACGCAAGGTTGACGCCGACGAGCCACACGCACCACACGCGTGGAACGGTACGAAATCGCAGAAAGACCACGCCGAATAATTCCAGCATGCGTATCAGAAAGCCAATCATATTCGTCTCCATTATCGCGGGCCGATCCGGCCACGCGGAATAAAATAGACGTAGGCAGGCTCAATTCGATACTGCGCGATGCGGAGTAATCAACTACGTTATGCGTAGTTGACGTTTTGGGCAGCGATAGGCGAGAAAAACCAGATGCGCCAATACGGTCAGTTCTGCCCAATCGCAAAATCAGCCGAGATCATCGGCGATCCGTGGTCGATTCTGATTGTGCGCGAAATGCTCTTGGGGAGCAGCAGGTTTAACGCCCTGCAACGCGGGCTTCCTCGCATCTCGCCGACGGTTCTCAATACGCGCCTGAAGGAGCTCGAAGAGCGGGGCGTGATCGTCAAGCGTCGTCTGAAAGGCCAGCGCGGCCACGAATATCGCCTGACGGCGGCGGGGCGCGAGCTTTCCAAAGTGGTCGAGGCGCTGGCGGTCTGGGGCATGCGCTGGGCGCGCGACGAGATGGGACCTGACGATCTCGACGTGTCGTTTCTGATGTTCGACATTCAGCGCCGAATAGACAAGACGGTCCTGCCGGACGGCGAAACCGTGCTCTGCTTCCAGTTCACAGACGTCAAGAATAAGAATTTCCGTCACTGGTGGTTGATCTGCCAAGGCAGCGAAGTCGACCTCTGCTACGAGGATCCCGGCAAGGATGTCGACTGCTATGTCACGGGCTCATCACGGGACATTATCGGCATTTGGATGGGGGATATTCCGCTGTCCAAGGCGTTGAAAGCTGAAAGCGTTCAGCTCGCAGGCGAGCGCAATTTGTGCCGGACTTTCCCGAGGTGGTTTACGCTTTCGGCGGTCGCGAAGACTCCGAGACCGACGCCCGCGGAAAGACGACCCGTCATTTATGAGTCGGCGCCCTAGACTTCCACCGTCGCCGTTACCGGCACGTGGTCGGAGGGGCGCGCGGCGCCGCGATAGTCCTTGGCGATCTTGATTGTCGAAACGCGGCCGGCGAGCGCGTCCGAAGTCCAGATGTGATCGAGCCTGCGGCCGCGGTCGGCCGTCTTCCAATTGTCCATCGCGCGATAGCTCCACCACGTGTAGAGCTTGGCCGGCTCGGGCGTGAGCACGCGCATGGCGTCGATCCAGTTGCCGGCGTTGCGCGCGGCGTTGAGCTTCTCGCATTCGATCGGCGTGTGCGAGACGACTTTCAACATTTGTTTATGGCTCCACACGTCGTGCTCGAGCGGCGCCACGTTGAGATCGCCGACCAGAATGGCGCGCTGCGCCGTTGCCGGGCGCAAGCCTTTATGCGCGCGCATCTCGTCGAGGAAATCGAGCTTGTGGCGGAATTTCGGATTGATCTCGGGGTCGGGCTCGTCGCCGCCGGCCGGCACGTAGAAATTATGCAGGGTGATCGGGTCTTTCAGCCCGGCGCGCTCGCCGAGCACGACCGACATGTGACGGCAGTCGGTCTTGCCGCAGAAATTGTCGAAGCTCGTGCTCTCGAACGGCAGGCGCGAGAGCACGGCGACGCCGTGATAGCCCTTCTGCCCGTTGAGCGCTGCGTGCTCATAGCCGAGCCGCTTGAAGCGCTTGAGCGGGAAGGCCTCGTCCGGGCATTTGGTCTCCTGCAGGCAGAGCACGTCGGGCCGCGCGCTCTTGAGATATTTGGCGACCAGGTCGATGCGCAGGCGGACGGAATTGATGTTCCAGGTGGCGATCTTGAGGGGCATGGGGAGCAACATAGTTTCCGCTCATTCCCGCGCAAGCGGGAATCCAGGACTTAGTCGCAAAATCGGAGATCGTGATGCTGGGTCCCCGCTTTCGCGGGGACGAACGGATGGCGGCTAATTGTGGTAGCGCGTGTAATCGATCTTGAACATGCCCGGATCGGGCCGCTTGCTGGTGTCGATATTGTACACCGCGACGGTGGTGTCGTAGCCCTGCGGGTCGGTCACCGTCCATTGCTTGAGCTGCATGTCCTTGGCCGAGAACATGATCATCAGCCGGCTGGTGCCGACCAGGCTGTTCTTTTCCTCGACCACCACGGTGACGAACACGTCGTCGGCATAGACCGCGACCAGATTGGTGTCCTTCATCAGGTCGACGTGGTCGGCGAGCAGGAAGCGCAGCGGCGTCTGCGACAGCGGATAGACGTCCTGCGTCGCCAGCTGCCGGTCGCGCACCACCACCGACTGGCCGTCGGCGATCAGTTCGATCGGGCTGGGGTCGTCGTATTCGAAACGCACTTTGCCGGGCTTGGAAATATAGAACTCGCCTTGCGTGCGGCGGCCGTCCGGCGCGACCTGGACGAATTTGCCCGACATCACGCGCATGCTGGAGAGATAATTGTTCACCTTCTCGATGATGGCGCGCTGGTCGGGGTTGAGCGCGGTGGTGGAGCCGGGCTTGCCGAGCAGCGCGGCGAACGGGTTGGAGACCGGGTTCGGCATCTGCGCCGGCGCCGCCTGGGCCTGCTGCGCTTGCGCGGGCGCCGCCGGTTTGGCGATCGAGCCGGTGGTCGCCGGGTGGGCGTCGACCGGGCGCGGGATCGGCAGCGGCACGCTCTCGGCCAACGCCGGGACGGCCGCCAAGGCGGCCAGCGCGGCCAAAAGCACCGCTACGCCCGCGATCCGGCCGCTTCGCGCCTTGATGTGACCCGCCATGACGATCTCCGCTTCGGCCCTATTGGGGTTAAGGGCGGCATGTGGCGATTTCGCGGCCCGAATTATGCGCTGATTCGAGCCCAACCGCGATATTGCGTTACCGACTGAACTAATAGCGCTCGTCGGCCGGATTTTCCGGCACCAGGATCTCGCGTTTGCCGGCGTGGTTGGGCTGGCCGACGACGCCTTCCTGTTCCAGCCGCTCCATCAGCGAGGCGGCGCGGTTGTAGCCGATCTGCAGCCGGCGCTGGATATAGGAGGTGGAGGCCTTGCGGTCGCGCTTCACGATGGCGACGGCCTGGCTGTAGAGGTCGCCGCCTTCGGCCAGCCCCATGCCGGTCGCGTCGAACACCGCGCCGTCCTCGCCGTCTTCCGGATCGCCGGCGGTCACCTCGTCGAGATATTCCGGGTGGCCTTGCGTCTTCAGATGGCGGACGACCTTCTCCACTTCGTCGTCCGACACGAATGGCCCGTGCACGCGGCTGATGCGGCCGCCGCCGGCCATGTAGAGCATGTCGCCCTGGCCGAGCAATTGTTCGGCGCCCTGCTCGCCCAGAATGGTGCGGCTGTCGATCTTGGAGGTGACCTGGAACGAGATGCGGGTCGGGAAATTCGCCTTGATGGTGCCGGTGATGACGTCGACCGACGGGCGTTGCGTCGCCAGGATGACGTGGATGCCGGCGGCGCGCGCCATCTGCGCCAGGCGCTGGATGGCGCCTTCGATGTCCTTGCCGGCGACCATCATCAAGTCGGCCATCTCGTCGACGATCACCACGAGATAAGGCAGCGGATCGAGCTCGAGTTCTTCCTTCTCGTAGATCGCCTCGCCGGTCTCCTTGTCGTAGCCGGTGTGCACGGTGCGGTGCAGCGTCTCGCCTTTCGCCTTGGCCTCGGCGAGCCGCGCATTGTAGCCGTCGATGTTGCGCACGCCGAGCTTGGACATCTTCTTGTAGCGTTCCTCCATCTCGCGCACCGCCCATTTGAGCGCGACCACCGCCTTCTTCGGATCGGTCACGACCGGCGTGAGCAGATGCGGGATGCCGTCATAGACGGAGAGCTCGAGCATCTTCGGGTCGACCATGATCAGCCGGCATTGGTCGGGGCGCAGCCGGTAGACCAGCGACAGGATCATGGTGTTGATGGCGACCGACTTGCCGGAGCCGGTGGTGCCGGCGATCAACAGATGCGGCATGCGCGCGAGATCGACGATCACCGACTCGCCGCCGATGGTCTTGCCGAGGCAGAGCGCGAGCTTGGCGGCGTTTTGGTTGTAGTCGTTGCCGGACAGCAATTCGCGCAAATAGACTTTTTCGCGCGTCGGGTTGGGCAGTTCGATGCCGATGGCGTTGCGGCCGGAGACCACCGCGACGCGCGCCGATACCGCGCTCATCGAGCGGGCGATGTCGTCGGCGAGCCCGATGACGCGCGACGACTTGATGCCGGGCGCCGGCTCGAGTTCGTACAGCGTCACCACCGGACCGGGGCGCGCATTGATGATCTCGCCGCGCACGCCGAAATCGCCGAGCACGCTTTCCAGCGCCGCGCTATTGGCGTCGATCAGGTCTTTCGACAGCGTGGTGCGTTCGGAGACGCGCTGCGCGGTGAGGAAATTGAGCGAGGGCAGCACATAACCGTTGGCCGAACGGCGCGGCGCCAGACGCGGCGCGGCGCGGCGGCGCGCGACGGGCGGCGCCTCCTCTTCGTCCTCCTCGTCGGCGAAAGTCGGGCGCGACCGGCGCGGTGACGCGGCCATGCGCGTCGAAACGCGGCTCCTGACGCGCTCCGGCGGCGGCCGGCATTGCGGCGGGCAGCGGGGTGCGCAGCGTGCCGCGCAACAGGCGGCCGGCGCGCGCCTTCCAGCTCAGCAGCGCGTGCACGATCATGCCGAGCCAGGCCGAGGCGCCGTCGCTTTCCTCCTCATCGATATCGTCTTCGATGTCGGGCAAATTCTTGCGCCCGGCGTCGCGGCGCGGCCAAATGAGGCCAGCGGCAAAAGCGATGGTGGCAGCGCTTGCCAGGCCGAAAAACACCGCGGTCAGGAACAACGCCAGGCCGTTGAAGTGGGCGCCGAAAACAAAAGCCGGCGCGCGCAACAGCGCGTCGCCAAACACGCCGCCCAAGCCCGTCGGCAGCGGCCAGGAGCCGAGGCGCGGCAGCGTGGAGACGAAAGCGGCGGCGAGGAAGGTGGCGAGGATCCACAACAGCCCGCGCCATTTGTCGCCGACCGGCTTGTGCGCCAGCAGCCGCCAGCCGAGCAGCATTTCCGGCAGCAGCAGCATGACGCTGGCGAGCCCCAAAAGCTGCATCGCGAGATCGGCGAAGATCGCGCCCGGGAAGCCGAGCAGGTTATGCACCGGCGTCTGCGTGGCGTGGCTGAGCGAAGGGTCCTGCACCGACCAGGTGGCGAGCGCGATCGATCCGAGCAGCGCCAGCGTGATCAGCGCGAGGCCGGCGATTTCGCTCAGGCGGCGGCGCACGATGTCGCGGAAATGCTCGGAGACGAAAGCGACGGCGTCGAGGCTGCGATCGATTGCGGGCATAGGTGTTTCCCTCAGGCGAGAACCGCGACGAGGCGATGCAGCGCCTCCGCCGTGGTCGCCTTGTCCTGAACCATGGCGACGCGGATATAGTCCGCGCCGGGATTTGAGCCGTCGGCCTGCTCGCGCGCGACATAGCGGCCGGGCACGACGCGCACGCCGGCCTCCCGCCACAGCCGCTTGGTCACTTCCTCGCTGCCGCCGTATTGCGAGACGTCGAGCCAGAGAAAAAATCCGCCGGCCGGACGCTTGTAGCCGTAGCGGTCGCCGATGATCTGGTCGGCGAGATCGAACTTGGCCGAATAGAGCGCGCGGTTTTCCCGCACATGCGCCTCGTCATTGTAGGCGGCAACGGCGACGTGCTGCGCCGGGCCGGGCACTTGCGGCGCCGCGAGATTGCGCAGCTCGAGATAAGCCGCCAGGAAACGGCGGTCGCCGGCGACGAAACCGACGCGCAGGCCGGGCAGGCTCGAGCGCTTGGACAACGAGTGGAACACCGCCGTATTGGCGAAGTCGGGCCCGGCGGCTTCCAGCATGCCGGCCGGTTGATGCTCGCTGTAGATCTCGCAATAGCATTCGTCGGCGAACACCAGGAAACCGTGACGGCGGGCAAGACCGGCGAGTTTGTCGAGATAGGCGCGGTCCGCCACCGCGCCTTGCGGGTTCGCCGGCGACGAGATGTAGAACGCGACCGTGCGCGCGAGCAGCGCCTCATCGAGCGCGTCGAGATCGGGCAGGAAGCCGGTCTTGCCGCGTCGCCGGCAGATAGACCGGCTCGCAATCGGCGGCGAGCGCGGCGGCGCCATAGACGGCATAAAACGGATTGGGGATCAGCACGGCCGGTTTGCCGGCGCGCGCGACCGACCCAGCGCTTGGCGGCGATGGCGGCGAGAAACAGGCCCTCGCGCGTGCCGGCGAGCACCAGCACTTCGCTTTCAGGATCGACCGGGCGCGCGAGCTTGTAGCGGCGGCCGAGCCAGGCGGCGACCGCGCGGCGGAACGGCTCGCTGCCTTTGTTGGCCGGATAGCGGCCGAATTCGTCGAGATGGGCGGCGAGCGCTGGCCCGACAAAGGACGGGAATCGGATGCTGCGGCTCGCCGACCGCCAGATTGATCGCGGGCTTGCCCGGCTTGATGTCGGCGATCAAGTCGGTGAGCCGCACGAAGGGCGAGCGGGTGTCGACCGCCGGAGCAGTGGATGAGGCAGGCTCGCGCTGGGCGTTCATCGGGGCCATGGGTTTGAACAAGCGGGAGCGGCCCGCGGCACAAGGGTGAACCACCATAAAGAGGTCGAGGTTAAGACCCGATTAACCATCGGCTCTTGCCGTGGCCGCTCGTGAAGGCGCCGCGGGAGCTAACGGGCCGAAAAAGAGAGAGGCCCCCGGCTCTTGCGAACCGAGGGCCTCGACGGAAGGGACAGTGCCGGGTTTCCGCCCCTACCGCTAGCTGGTCCGGCGCACGATCCCGAAAGGAAGAGGTTTTCGGTTACCGATCGCGCGCCGGTAACGGTTGCTACTGCACCACCTCGCCGTGCAGGGAGATGTCGAGACCTTCGCGTTCCTGTTCCTCGGTGACGCGCAGGCCGATGACCATCTTGATGACGAACAGGATGATCAAGGTGCCGATGGCGTCGTAGATCAGCGTGCCGAGGATGCCGTAGATCTGGGTCAGCACCTGACCGGCATTGCCGTCGATCAGGCCGCTGCCGAGCGCGTTGATCGCCTTCTTGGCGAACACGCCCGTCAACAGCGCGCCGATGATGCCGCCGACCGCGTGCACGCCGAAGGCGTCCAGCGAGTCGTCGTAGCCGAACATGTGCTTGAGGCTGGTGGCGCCCCAGTAGCAGCCCACGCCGGCGGCGACGCCGATCACCAGCGCGCCGATCGGATCGACGAAGCCCGAGGCCGGCGTGATGGCGACCAGGCCGGCGACCGCGCCCGAACAGATGCCGAGGATCGAGGGCTTACCCTTGAGCGCCCATTCCACGAACATCCAGGTGAGCGCCGCCGTCGCGGTGGCGATCTGCGTCACCGCCATGGCCATGCCGGCCGTGCCCGTCGGCGGCACCGCCGAACCGGCGTTGAAGCCGAACCAGCCGACCCACAGCAGCGAGGCGCCGATCACGGTGAGCACGAGGTTGTGCGGCGCCATGTTCTCGGTGCCGAGGCCTTGCGCTTGCCGAGCATCAGGGCGCAGCACAGACCGGCGACGCCCGCGTTGATATGCACGACCGTGCCGCCGGCGAAGTCGAGCACGCCGAGACCGCCGAGCCAGCCGCCGCCCCACACCCAGTGGGCGATCGGCGAATAGATGAACAGCGACCACAGACCCATGAACCACATCATCGCCGAGAACTTCATGCGGTCGGCAAACGCGCCGCAGATCAGCGCCGGGGTGATGATGGCGAAGGTCATCTGGAAGCCATGTAAACCGACTCGGGGATCGTCGCCGCGAGCGGGCTGACGACGTCGGTGCCCATCCCCATCAGCAGGAAACGCGAGTTGCCGCCGAGATAATTGCCGCCGTCGGTGAAGGCCCAGCTATAGCCGATGATCATCCAGAGCACGGTGACCAGGCAGGTGATGGCGAAGCTTTGCATCACGGTCGCCAGCACGTTCTTCTTGCGGACCATGCCGCCGTAGAACAGCGCCAGACCCGGGATGGTCATCATCAGCACCAGGGCCATCGAGGTGAGCATCCAGGCGGTGTCGCCGGAATCGGTCTTACAGGCGCTCAGGATCGGCGGCTTGGCCGCCGCATCGCAAGCGGGCATCGGCGCGGGGCGCCGGTGCCGCGGCGGGCGCGGCCGCGGCGGCCGGGGCGGGTGTCTGGGCGTAGGAGGTGTTGTACGTCCCCACGCTCAGAAACAAGCCGAGCAGAACTCCAAGGGCGAGAGCCACTAGCCCCGCACGGGAGGATTTCTTCAACGTCATGGTCTAACTCCTGTCCGTATTGTTTGCGGTGCGGGTTACTAGAGGGCCGCAGCGTCGGTTTCGCCGGTGCGGATACGCACGGCGTGATCGAGGGCGAAGACGAATATCTTGCCGTCGCCGATCTGGCCGGTCTTGGCGGCTCCGGAGATGGCGCCGATGACCTTGTCGACCTGGTTGGTCGCCACCGCCACTTCCACTTTAATTTTCGGCAGGAAGCTCACCGCATATTCGGCTCCACGGTAGATTTCCGTGTGACCCTTTTGACGCCCGTAACCCTTGACCTCGGTGACAGTCAGCCCCTGCACGCCGATGGAGGTCAGAGCGTCGCGGACCTCGTCGAGCTTGAAAGGCTTAATAATGGCCATGACGATTTTCATGGATTCGATCCCCGCTTGAGCCCGTTTTCTACATTCACGCAGTGCGGGCGGGTTCACTGAGCTGGACCCGAAAAGCGCACTTCGCGGGCATAGCCACGGCAGGAGAATCAAGTGCCGTGCCAGATGCCGGCGGGCGGCCTATCCGGCTGAATCTATTAACGAATTTTTACGATTAGGGCGGCGACCCGGCCGGCCTGTTGGGCGTTAGCCCAAACACGCGCCAAGACCGGGAAGGCCTGCATAATTTTTAGTCAGCCGCCGGCAGCGGTAAAACCGCACCTGCCGCGGCGGCAGGCGCGGCCGGCTTTGCGCCTATTGCAGCGCTTCGCCGTGCTGGGTGACGTCGAGCCCCGCCACCTCGTCCTCGTGGCGCACCCGCAGCGGCACCATGGCGCCGACGAGTTTGAGCACGACATAGGTCACGACACCCGACCAGACCAAGGTGACGGCGATGCCGTAGAGCTGATCCAGCACCTGCTGCGGATGGCCTTCGAGCAGGCCGGGCACGCCGCCCGGTATTTCGGGACTGGCGGATACCGCGCCGACCGCCAGCACGCCGACCAGGAAGGTGCCGGTCAAGCCGCCGATGCCGTGCACGCCGAACACGTCGAGCGAGTCGTCGTAACCGATCTTCATCTTCAGCCAGGTGCAGGCCCAGAAGCAGACCGCGCCGGCGACGACGCCGATCAGCACGCCGTCCATCGGCAACACAAAGCCGGAGGCCGGCGTGATGGTGCCGAGGCCGGCCACCGCGCCGGAGATCATGCCGAGCACCGAGGGCTTGCCGCGCGTCCACCATTCCAGCGCCATCCAGGTAAAGGCGCCGGCGCTGGCCGACAGATGCGTCGCGGTGATCGCCATGGCGGCGCGCGAATTGGCGCCCAAGGCCGAGCCGCCATTGAAGCCGAACCAGCCGACCCACAACAGGCCGGTGCCGATCACCGCCAACGTGAGATCGTGCGGCGACAGATTTTCGCTGCCGTAGCCGCGCCGCTTGCCGATCACGTAAGCCGCGACCAGACCGGCGATGCCGGCATTGAGATGCACCACCAGCCCGCCGGCGAAATCGATGACGCCATGGCGGCCGAGGAAGCCGCCGCCCCAGACCCAATGCGCGATCGGCACGTAAACCAGCAGCAGCCAGAACACGCAGAACAAGAGAAACGCGGAGAAGCGCATACGATCCGCCACCGAGCCCGCGACCAGCGCCACCGTGATGACGGCGAAGGTCATCTGGTAGACCATGAACAGGCTTTCCGGGATGGTCTTGGCAAACGGCGACACCGCGTTGAGCGTCATGCCGCGCAGGAAGATGCGGTCGAGCGTGCCGATATAGGCGCCGTCGCCGGTGAAGGTGAGCGAGTAGCCGACGACCGCCCACAAGATAGAGACGAGGAACGTCGCGGCCATGCATTGCGCCATGGTGGCGAGCACGTTTTTCTTGCGCACCATGCCGGCATAGAACAGCGCCAGGCCCGGGATGGTCATCATCAGCACCAGGCCGGTGGCGCCCATCATCCAGGCGGTGTCGGCGGCGTCGATCTTGGCCGCAAGGTTTGCGGTTTGCGCGAAAGCCGGCGAGCCGGCCAATGTCGCCGATACCGCGACCGCGGCGGCAACGAGGCGTGATTGCGCCCGTGTCATTATCATCCCCCCAATTCGAATTTTCTAAAGCGCGCTGTCGCCGGTCTCGCCGGTGCGGATGCGCACGGCTTGCTCGAGCGGCAGAACGAAGATTTTTCCGTCGCCGATCTGTCCGGTCTTGGCGGCGGCGGCGACCGCCTCCACGACCTGATCGATTTGCTCGCTGGCGACCGCGACCTCGAGGCGCAGCTTGGGCAGGAAGTTCACCGCGTATTCGGCGCCGCGATAGATCTCCATGTGACCCTTCTGCCGCCCGTAACCCTTGACCTCGTTCACGGTCATGCCGTGAACGCCGATGCGGGTGAGGGCGTCGCGCACCTCGTCGAGTTTGAACGGTTTGATGACGACGATGACCAATTTCATGATTTTCCTTCCCGGCGGGGACCTTGCTCGACGCCTGATCTAGTCGGAAAGCCGCTCCCCGCCCTTGACCGAATTGGGGGACCGGCTCTTTCGGGATCATGCGCCTGAGACAACCAAAGCCCTGCCGGCGGACGCCGGCGGGGCCGATTTGCCCAGCGTATAGACAGCTGGATCAAAAATTAAGCCGGATTATTGACGCGTCCCAAGGCATTCGGCGCGCGAAAGGGCATTTTAGGACAGCTTTATTGCCCTAATTACCGCCGGCCGGGGCGGCGAGGCCGAGATCGTCGATCAGATGCGGAAGCAGACTGCGCGCCTGGCCGGCGGTCATGCCGGGCTTAATGCGCGGGTCATACAGCATCGTGAGCAGCGCGCGGTCGTAGACCGTGAGGTAGCCGACCATGCGTTTCTGGTTGAGCGTGGTCCACGCGTTGCGCGGGTCGTGGTTGGACAGGCCGAAGGCGTGCAGCAGCTCGTGATAGGCGCAGTCGAAAAAAACGTCGTCGCCCTTGTCGACGATGACGAAGGAAACCGCGCGCACGATGACGCCGTCGGCGCCCGACTTCACGCTGGTCATGCATTGCGGGTTGGTGCGCCTGACGAAGGTCTTGGCGGTCTTGGCGCCGAACTCGGCGGTGAGCGCCGCGGAGAAA
The DNA here is from genome assembly GCA_963739735.1 of uncultured Alphaproteobacteria bacterium. Taxonomy (GTDB): domain Bacteria; phylum Pseudomonadota; class Alphaproteobacteria; order Rhizobiales; family Xanthobacteraceae; genus Pseudolabrys. The sequence continues at coordinate 201,149 of CAVUBV010000003.1, forward strand.
TCCTTTTCGTCGATCAACCGCACTTCGATATCGGCTGGCGCCGGGCCGGGGACGACGCTCAGGTGCAGATTGGGAACCTTGGCGGCGTATTCCTCCAGCACGCGCCGCATCGCCGCCGTGCGATCGAGGCTGCCGCTGGCGCTCACCGTGACGCGGATCGGACGATCGAAGCGGCGGATTCCGCGCGGCGTGACGCCGATGCGCAAGTCGGAGCCGAACGAGAGCGCGAGAAATCCGCGCATGAGTTCGGCGGTGGAGAAGCGCGTGTATTGCGGCGGCGCGCCCTTGAACGCGCCGGGCGGCGCCGGCTGCCGGCCGGAGGCGGCCAGCGCCCCGCTCAGCGAAGCAATCAGAAAAACAATCGCAGCGAACGATCGTTTCATGTCGGAACGACGATTATGGTTTGCGCCGCAGGCGCAGCAGGCCTTCCTGCGCGACGGAAGCGACCAGCGTGCCGTCGCGGGTGAAGATCAGGCCGCGCGAGAAGCCGCGCGAGCCGTACAGATTGGGCGAATCCTGCGCGTAGAGCAGCCACTCGTCGGCGCGGAACGGCCGGTGCAGCCAGAGCGCATGATCGAGACTGGCGGCCATGAACTGCTTTTCGAACAGCGTGCGCCCGTGCGGCACCAGCGCGGTGTCGAGCAGCCCCATGTCCGAGGTATAGGCCAGCACGCATTGATGGATCGCCGGATCGTCGGGCAGGCGGCCGGTGGTTTTGATCCACACGTTGAATCGGCCGTCGGGATATTTCTTGCCGAGATAGCGATCGAATTCGACCGGGCGCATCTCGAGCGGCCGCTCGCGCTCGTAATAGCGCCGCACCGGATCGGGCATCATCGGCAGAATCTTTTCCCGCATTTCCGCTTCGCTCGGCAGTTTTTCCGGCGGCGGCACGTCCGGCATTTTCATCTGATGATCGAGGCCCGGCTCGTCGATATGGAACGACACCAGCATGGAGAAGATCGGCTGGCCGTGCTGGCGCGCGGTGACGCGCCGCGTGGTGAAGCTCTTGCCGTCGCGGATGCGGTCCACGTCGTAGATGATCGGCACCTTGGGATCGCCCGGCAGCAGGAAATAAGCGTGCATGGAATGCGGCGGGCGCGCCTCCACGGTGCGCACGGCGGCGACCAGCGCCTGGCTGATCACCTGGCCGCCGAATACGCGCTGCCAGCCGACTTGCGGCGAGCGGCCGCGGAACAGGTTCATATCCAGCGGTTCGAGATCGAGAAGATCGAGCAGGTCCTGGATGGCGGTGGTCATGGATCGCGCTTCCAATGCGGGCTGCCGCCAATGACGCCGGGGCGAGGCGCGAAGTCAAGACGCGCGGCCGATCCGCCGGCGCATGGCCGGGGCCGGAAAATTTTTCGGGCGGCAGTTGGCCTGCCGCCCGATCCTTAACCTCATACGCCGGCGATCGCGCTTACGAGAAGATGTACGCGAAGACGACGACCACCACGAGCGCTGCACCCAGCCAGATCATGGTCTGGGTCATGTTGTCTTGGGTTTGGTTGTCTTGGGTTTGGGTTTCGGGTGTCATGGAATTCGCCCCCTTCCTCCTGGGCGGGGACCGCAGGGCTGGGACCTCCCAGTCCTCGGCGGCCCCTACGAGACATTAGACTTTCGTCTAATCACCGGCCAGCTTTTTGATCCAGATCAAAAACCCGGCGCGGGTGCGCCAAGTGCCTGAATAGACTAGGATAGCGGCCTCATGCGGCCCTGGCCGGGCGCCCGGGCGGGGCTAAAGCTGCCCGGGCACAAGGGAAACCAAGGGAAATAATGGCGCGAATCGAAGATCAGCGGCGCGACGTGGCGATCGGCGGGGCGGGCTTTGCCGGCCTGGCGCTGGCCATCGCGCTGCGCCAGGCGCTGGGCGAAACGTTTTCGGTGACGGTGGTCGACCCGGCGCTTGCGTCCGCGCAATCGAAGGACCCGCGCGCCTCGGCGATCGCGGCGGCGGCGCGCCGGCTGTTCGAGGCGATCGAGGTCTGGGACGCGGTCGCCGACAAGGCGCAGCCGATCCTCGACATGGTGGTGACCGATTCAAAACTCGACGACGCGGTGCGGCCGACCTTCCTCACTTTCGGCGGCGACGTGGAGGAAGGCGAGCCCTTCGCCCACATGGTGGAGAACCGCCATCTGGTCGATGCGCTGGTCGCGAAGGCAAGAGACACTCGGCGTCGATCTGCGCGCAGGCACGGTCAGCGGTTTTGCGCTCGCGGGAAACGCGATCGAGGTCAAGCTCGGAAACGGCGACATTGTTTCCGCGCGGCTTCTGGTCGGCGCCGACGGCGCGCGCTCGCACATCCGCGAACAGGCCGGCATCGCCTCGCACGGCTGGAATTACGATCAGTCGGCGATTGTCACGACCGTCGCGCATGAGCGCGAGCATGACGGACGCGCCGAGGAGCATTTCCTCCCCGCCGGCCCGTTCGCGATTTTGCCGCTCACCGGCAAAGCGCTCGTCCATCGTGTGGACGGAAGACGACGCGCGAGGCGGAGCGCATTGTCGCGCTGCCCGACGATGAGTTTCACGCCGAACTGGAAAAGCGCTTCGGCCTGCATCTCGGCGACATCGCCGTGGTGGCTAAGCCCCGCGCCTTTCCACTCGGCCTGTTCACCGCGCGCTCGTTCATCGCCGAACGGCTGGCGCTGGTCGGCGACGCCGCGCATATCATTCACCCGATCGCCGGACAGGGGCTCAATATGGGTCTGCGCGACGTGGCGGCGCTGGCCGAAGCGATCGCCGACGCGGCGCGGCTCGGGCTCGATATCGGCGGCATGGACGTGCTCGAGCGCTATCAGCGCTGGCGGCGCTTCGACACCATGACCATGGGCGTCGCCACCGATGGCCTGAATAGATTGTTCTCCAACAGTTCCGACGCGCTGCGGCTGCTGCGCGATCTCGGCCTCGGCGTGGTCGAGCGCCTGCCGGCGCTCAAGCGCGTGTTCATCCGCGAGGCGGCGGGGTTTACCGGCGACGTGCCGAAGCTGCTGCGCGGGGAAGCGCTGTAGCGTCAATCCAACAGCCGCGCCGCGATCGCTTCGATGATGAATCTGCGCGCAGTCGATGAGTGGCAGTTTCGTTTCGAATTGGCCGATGTGCAGCGACAGGTCGGTGCCGGCGATGAGCACCGCGTCGGCGCCGTCATCACGCACGAAGGCGCCGGCGATGACCTTAAGCTCGTCGAGCTTTGCCGGCGAACCGCGGCCCTCGACGAAATCGAAGTAGAGCGCGTCGATACGTGCGATGCGCTCGGCGGGCGGCATGACGACGTCGAAATCGGCAAGTCCACCGAACATGCGCGTTGCGATGGTGAAGCGCGTGCCGATGAGCGCGAGGCGCTTCGCTTTGCGCTGCCGCAGCACGTTCGCGACTTCCGTGATCATGTCGATGAGCGGCAGCGGCGACATGGCGGCAAGCTGTTTCGCGCAGATGTGCGGCGTGACGGCGACGATCGCCGTCAATTCGGCGCCCGCGCGTGCGAGCTCGCCGATGAATCCGTTGAGATAGCGGGCGAGGCCGTCGATATCGTTTGCGCTCACATAGGCGCGGACCGCGGCGACGTCCGCGTGCGCGATGGTCAGATGCGGCGTGCGCCCGGCGCGCTCGTGAAGCGCGACGAGCTGCCGATAATAGTGAACGGTGGCGTCGAGCCCCAACCCGCCGATGAGGCCGAGATGCCGCCCGGCGCTCACGTCAGCGGCACGCTGCCGACTTGATCCTGGAACGCCTTGCGTTTGGCGATGGCGTCGTACCAGCGATCGAGGTTGGGCGTCGGCGGGCGGCCGGGCACCAGTTGCCGGTAGCGGTAGCACATCACGCCGACCGGAATGTCGCCGTAGGAGAACGCGGGACCGGCGACGTAAGCGGTCTTGGCCAATTGCGCGTCGAGGATTTTCATCGCCTCGGTGGTCTTTTCCTGCGAGGCCTTGATGGCGGCGGCGTCGCGCTTTTCCGGCGGGGTGCGGATCAGGCCCCAGAACGCCGGCGTGATCGCCGGCCCCAGCACCGACAATTGCCAGTCCATCCATTGATTGGCGAGCGCGCGGCTGTGCGCGTCCTTCGGCTCCAGCGCGCCGGTTTTGTCGTATTTGCCGGCGAGGTAGCGCACGATGGAATTCGACTCCCACAAGAAGAAGCCGTCGTCCTCTTCAAGCGTCGGCACCAGGCCGTTCGGATTCATCGCCAGATATGGCGCCTCCTTGTTCTTGCCGAAGGCGCCGCCGACGTCGATGCGCGTGTGCTCGAGCTTGAGTTCGCCCACCGCCCACATCGCCTTCTGCACGTTGGACGAAGTATTGCGGCCCCAGATTTTGATCATGAGTTTTTCCTGCGATTTCGTGAAATGGATGAGGGTCAGTCGAGCCGCCGCGCCTCTTCCGGCAGCATGATCGGGATGCCGTCGCGGATCGGGTAGGCGAGCTTGGCTTTGCGCGAGATCAGTTCCTGCTTGCGCGGCGTCGTATTCGAGCGTCGTTTTGGTCAGTGGGCAGACCAGGATTTCCAAGAGCTTGGGATCGACGCTGGCGGCCGGCTGGTCGGTAGGCGGGGTGGTGGACATGGAAAGGCTCCCGGCGGAGTTGGCAACTATAGCACGGCTCTTTCCTCTGTCGTCCCGGGCGAGCGCCGACCGATCGGGCGAGACCCGGGACCCATATTCCGTGCACTATCGAGAGATTGAGGCGTATGGGTCCCCGCCTTCGCGGGGACGACAGGAAAAACTACTGCAGCTGCGGCTCGCCCTCGGTGTTCTTCTTGGCGAGCTCGATTTCGGTGATGGCGACCAGCAATTCGGCGCGGGTTTTCAGGTCGGGCGCCTCCAGCAGCGCCTGCTTCTCCGGCGCGCCGTAAGGCGACATCATCGACAGCGCGTTGACCAGCGCCTCGTTCGGCGCCTGATCGATGCCCTCCCAATCCGCCTTCAGGTCGTTCGCCTTCATGAAGGCGCGCAGCGCTTTGAGCACCGCCTCGCGGTCGACCGCGTCCTCGCCCTTGCGCGCGATGAAATCGTCGGCGAAGGGCGCGTAAGAGACGCGGCATTGCCGGTAGTCGGTGTTGACCGGCAGCTCCTGCTCGATGCGGAAGCGCGCGACGCCGGTGAGCTCGATCAGATAGCGGCCGTCGCCCGACTCGGCGAGCTGGGTGATGCGGCCGACGCAGCCGACCTTGAACAGCGTCGGCTTGTCGGCGGGGCCGGCAAGTGCTTGGGAGCTATGCGTTGCGTCGGGCTGGATCATGCCGATCAGCCGGTGGCCGTCGCGCAGCGCGTCGTCGATCATGGCGAGGTAGCGCGGCTCGAAAATATTCAGCGGCATCTGCCCGCGCGGCAACAGCAGCGCGCCCGGCAGCGGGAACACCGGGATGACTTCGGGCAGATCGATCGGCCTGCGGTATTGGGCGTTCATCGGCATGGCTGCACCTCCGCCCTCATCCTGAGGAGCGCGCCGGAGGGCGCGTCATCGCAAGTCGGCCTCGGCCGACTTGCGCACCTGAATCCGATCTCGGGTAGACCCGGGATCGGTGGATGGCGGCGTGCCCTCATCGCTTCGAGGACGCGTCGCTGCGCGACGCTCCTCACGCATGAGGCCGAAGAGCTCACGAAAACAAAATCGTCGACAGCCGCTTGCGGCCTTCCACCGCGGCCGGGTCGGTAAAACCCCAGGCTTCGAACAGCTGCACCAGCTGCTTGCGCGCCGCGTCGTCATTCCACTTGCGGTCTTTCTTGACGATCGTCAGCAGGTGCTCGGCGGCTTCCGCGCGCTTGCCCTTGGCGTTGAGGGCGGCGGCGAGATCGAAGCGCGCCTGATGGTCGAGCGGATCGGCGGCGACTTTCTTTTCCAGCTCGTCGATCGGGCCAACGGATTTTGCCTGCTCGGCGACCTCGAGCGCGGCGCGCGCGGCGGCAACCGCCGCGTCGTTTTGCTTGGCCTCGGGCACCAGCGCCAGCGTCTGCTTGGCCTGCTCGAGCGCGCCGGTCTCAACATAGCAACGCGCGAGCCCGGCGAGCGCGGCGACATTGCCTGCGTCCTCCTGCAGCAGCTGCCCGTAGAGATTGGCGGCGTCGGCGGCGTTGCCGGCGGCGAGCGCCTCGTCGGCGGTCTTGAGCAGATCCTTTTCCTCGGCGCCGATCTTGCCCTTGGTCACCCGCTCCAAAAAAGCCATCACTTGGGATTCCGGCAGCGCGCCCATGAAGCCGTCGACCGGCTGGCCGTTGGAAAATGCGATCACCGCTGGGATCGACTGAATGCCCATCTGGCCGGGAATTTCCGGATGCTCGTCGATGTCCATCTTGACGAGCTTGACCTTGCCCTTGGCCGCCTTCACCGCCTTTTCCAGGATCGGGGTGAGCTGCTTGCAGGGCCCGCACCAGGGCGCCCAGAAATCCACCAGCACCGGCTGCTGCTTGGACGCTTCGATCACGTCTTTGACGAAGGCTTGCGTGGTGGTGTCCTTGACCACGCTATCGGCCGCCGCCGTCATTCCCCCACCGTTTTGCAGCATTTTTCCTCGCCTCTAGACTACTTGCGGGTCCGACACCCGGTTCCTTGCCCGATTAAATGGGCATCCTGGGCATGAATGCAATCGGGTCAGGACGCGTCCGGTGCGCCGGCCGACAGGCGTTCGATGCGCGGCATATGGCCGGTCGATTGCAGGAACTTCACCAGATCGTCGCGTTTGATCGAGGTGGTCATGGTGTTGACCAGCGGATGATAGTTGAGCGTCTCGTGCTCCATCATGCGAGCGTCGAGCACCACGGTGACGCGGGCTTGGGTGTCGTTGATGGCGCCGAACGGGGTCACCGCGCCGGGATCGACCCCCCACACTTCGCGCAGCAAATCGGAAGAGCCGAACGAGAAACGCCCGCTGGCGCCGAGCTGGCGGTGCAGGCTCTTGAGATCGATTTCGGCGTCTTCCAGCGTCACCACCAGATAGAGCTCGTGCTTCTTGTCGCGCAGGAACAGGTTCTTGGTGTGGGCGCCGGCGATCTCGCCGCGCAGCCGCGCGGCCTGCTCGACGGTGAACACCGGCGGATGGGTGACGGTCGCGTGTGCGATGCCGAGCGCATCGAGCGCGGCGAAAAGCTGGTCGGGGGTCGTGGGCACGAGCGAATATTCCGGCTTAAGGAGGGTTGGTCATAGGGGTCTACCCGGCCATGCGAAAGATGCAACGGTTTGGGCGGGCCGGGCCTGTGCCGGTGCAAAAGCTTGCGGAAAACGCCCAGTTAATCGGGTTTAACGGGTTATTCGGGCTGCTGTTGCAAAGTGGTCAATCTTTTAGCTATAGGAACGGGCTTGGCGGCCGGGCATGCTGTTTCGGCCAGTTTTCTATCGGATGCGGGTGTAGCTCAGGGGTAGAGCACGACCTTGCCAAGGTCGGGGTCGAGGGTTCGAATCCCTTCGCCCGCTCCAATTTTCCCACGGACAAGTTCAAGGCCGCCGGCGCGGCGCCGTTTTTGTCGCGCGCCGTTGCCGCGGCGATTCAACTTAACGTTTCGCTGACAATTCACTGACGGCGCCGGTCAGCGGGCCGTCAGCGCGTCTCGCCTAGTCGTTGTTGCATTCGTGACAAGCGACGGGTCGGACGCATGCCGGACACACAGCGCCATCGCACCGCCACCTTGGCGGCTTTCGACACGGCCGCCGACGTAACGGTGATACCGGCCGAAACGCGCAAGCCGGTCCACACTCTCGTTTGGGATCGCGTGGTTCGCAGCTTTCATTGGTCGTTGGTCGCGACGATCGCGGTCGCGGCGGCAAGCGCATATTTCGGCGGTGCGACGTGGATCGACATCCATATCTGGGCCGGCACCGCGGCGGCGGCGCTGGTTATCGGCCGTATCGTCTGGGGTTGCTTGGGATCGACCCACGCCCGTTTTTCCGACTTTCTTGTCTCGCCGGCGGCGGCATTCGCGCATGTCAGCGCGCTAATCGCCGGCCGGACCGTGCGCCATCGCGGGCACAATCCCCTTGGCGGCGTCATGATCGTTACATTGATGATCGTCCTTGTCGCAATCGCGGCAACCGGCGCGGTCGCATTCGGCGGCGTCCTGAAGTCCGGGCCTTTCGCCTTTGTCACGACCTTCGCGACCGGCTGGCGGGCACGCGAGATTCATCAGGCGTTGGCGGTCGTCCTCCTGAGCCTGATCGCCCTGCACGTCGCCGGTGCCGTGTTCGAAAGCCGGCGCACCCGCGAAAACCTTGTCCGCGCCATGGTCGACGGCCGCAAAGAAGTGCGGCGCGACGATCACCGTCCATCGCCGCGGCAGGCGCGGCCATTATCCGCCGCGGTCGTCGCGGTCACGCTGTTGGCCGCGACGGCCACGATAGCATTGGCGCTCAGTTTGCGGCCGGGCCTTGGCGTCCCTATTGGCAAGCTAGACCCGGTCTATGCCCGTGAATGCGGGGCGTGCCATATCCCTTATCACCCGAGCCTGTTGCCGAAAGCGACGTGGCGGGCGTTGATTGGCGGACTCGACACTCATTTCGGCGAGAACGCCAGTCTCGATGCCGCGACCGCGGCGCGGCTGCGCGACTATCTCGTCTCCAACGCGGCTGAAACGGCCGACACCCTGGCGGCCAATCGTTTGCGACGGGTCGATGCCGGCAAACCTTTCAGCATAACCGCAACGCCGTATTGGAAGCGCCGTCACGCGAAAATTTCCGATGCGGTATTCGCGTCGAAGGCGGTCGGCGGACGCGGCAATTGCGAAGCATGTCATTCCGATGCCCGCAGCGGACGTTTTTATCCCGGCAATATCGATATCCCCGACGAGGTAAAGCCATGACACGGAACGTGATCTCCATCGTGCTCGCCGTGATCCTTGCGATGGTGTCTGTCGCTGCGCTCGCCAATCCAGCGCGCCAGGCCATCCTCGATGGGTACGCGTCAAAAGCCGGCGGTAGTCCCTCGGCCGAGCGCGGCAAGGCTTTCTTCCTGGCGGTCCACAGCGGCGGCAAACCCGATACCGCTTCTTGCTCCGCCTGCCACACCAAGGATCCACGTGCCGGCGGCCGCACCCGCGCCGGCAAGCCCATCGATCCCATGGCCGTATCGGCCACGCCGAGCCGCTTTACCGATGCGGCCAAGGTCGAAAAATGGTTCACCCGCAATTGTCACACCGTGCTCGGGCGCGCCTGCACGGCCGCCGAGAAAGCCGACTTCATTGCCTACATGTCGAGCCTGTAGTGGCCCGCCCGTGACCCGCCGCGGCGAGCGATTGATGCCCGGCAAAACCTGAAGGGAACCGTCATGTCCATTCCGCGAATTCGCTCCGCGATCCGGCCGGTCGGCGCAGCTCTCACGGCTTCCAGTATCGTTCTCGCCTTGGGTCTGCTGTACGGACCCCACGCCGCGGCGGAGGGCGCCGGGGGTTCGTTCGGGACGGTCACCGACAAGGTCGTGCAAACCGAATGCGGGGCCTGCCACATGGCCTTCCCGGCCGGCATGCTGCCGGCGCGGTCCTGGCAGGCGCTGATGGGCAAGCTGGACAATCATTTCGGTGAAAATGCCGCACTCGACAAAACGGCGGTGAAGCACATCACCGATTATCTCGTCGCCAACGCGGCCGATGCGGGCGGACGCAAGACGCGGTCATTGCGCGGCGTCAATGCCAGCGAAACGCCGCTGCGCATAACCGAAATGCCGTGGTGGGTTCGCGCCCACAGCGGCGAAGTCCGCCCTGGCGCCTTCAAAACTTCGCGCGTCAAATCCAAAGCCAATTGCATTGCCTGTCATTCAGGTGCGGCCAAGGGCTTTTTTGGCGACGATTGAAGCCGCGAGACGAATTGCGTCGCCAGTGCGCCACCCGGTTTGCCCTCGTCCGTCAAACCTCCTTCACATCGGCAATCTCGCCGCCCGTCATGCGCGCCAGCTCCGCGCCGCTGGTGCGGAAGACGTGGCGCGGTGAGCCGGCGGCCGCCCAGACCGGGTCGAGCGCCAACAAATCCGCGTCGATGAATATTCGCATCGAGCTCGCATGCCCGACCGGGGCGATACCGCCGATGGCAAAGCCCGTGTTGTCGCGCACCCAGCGTCCGTCGGCGGGCGCTACCTGCTCACCAACCGCGGCGGAGATTTTCCTGACGTCCACGCGATTGGCGCCGGAGGTCAACACCAGCAGCGGCCGCTCGCCCGCGCGCAGCACGATCGACTTGGCGATTTGCGCCACGGTGCAGCCGACCGCGTTGGCCGCGTCCTGCGCCGTGCGCGTGCCGTCGGGAAACATGGCGATGGTGTCGGCGTGGCCGGCTTGCAGCAGCGCCGCGCGCACGCGCTCGACCGAATTCGCTTTTTTCCGGCGCTGCCATGCCTCAATACCCCGCCGCCAGCGCGCCGTTGGTGCGGGCGTCGGCGGCGCCGACAAAGCCCGCGGCGTGACTTCGATGGAATTCGCCGACGTGTGCGGGTCGGTCGGCACGATATTGTGGCCGCGCGCTTTCAACGCCTCGAGCACGTCCGGCGCAAATCCGGATTCGGCATAAGTCTCGTCCGGCTGCCATTGGTTGTGCAGGCGCGGCGCGCTCACCGCTTTGTCGATCGGCATGTGAAAGTCGATCGCGTTTGCGATCACCTGCAGCACCGCGGTGATGATGCGGCTGCCGCCGGGCGAGCCGGTGACCAGAAACGGCTTGCCGTCTTTCAGCACGATGGTCGGCGTCATCGACGACAGCGGCCGCTTGTTCGGTCCCGGCAGATTGGCGTCAAAGCCGACCAGCCCGTAGGCGTTGGCCGCGCCGGGCTTGGCGGTGAAATCGTCGAGCTCGTTGTTGAGCAGCACGCCGGTGCCGTCGGCGACGAGGCCGAGGCCGTAGGAGAAGTTGAGCGTATAGGTGTTGGACACCGCGTTGCCGTCGCGGTCGATGACGGAAAAATGCGTGGTGTTTTGCCCCTCGAATTCGGCCGGCTTGCCGGGCTTGATGTCGGCCGCCGGCGTCGCGCGGTCGCCGATGCCGGCGCGCAACGAAGCGGCATATTTTTTCGAGATCAAGCCGGCGATCGGCATTTTCACCGTGTCGGGATCGCCCATGAACACGGCGCGGTCGGCATAGGCGCGCTTCATCGCTTCGATCTCATCGTGCAACGCCTGCTCGCGCGGAAGCTTGCCGAGATCGTAGCCCTCCAGGATGTTGAGCATCTCGATCAGCGCCACGCCGCCGGACGAGGGCGGCGGCATGGAAACGATCGTATAGCCGCGATAGGTGCCGCGCACGACGGGCGCTCGATGGCGTGATAATTTTTCAGATCGTCCGCCGTCATGATGCCGCCGGCCGCGCGCACCGCGGCGGCGATCCGTTCGGCGGTTGCGCCCGTGTAGAATGCGGGCGGGCCCTGTTGCGCGATGGCGCGCAGCGTGTCGGCGAGATCGGACTGGACCAGCCGGTCGCCGTCGTGCAGCGGCGCGCCGTCATGCAAGAAAATGGCTGCCGAGGCCGGCCAGCGCGCCAGCTTCTCGCGCGCCGCGGGCAGCGAGTCGGCGATGTCGTCGGCGACCGGAAAGCCGTTCTGCGCGAGATCGATCGCCGGCGCGATCAGGTCGGCGAGCGACAACTTGCCGGAGCCGTATTTCGCCTGCGCCAGCGCCAGGCCCGCGACCGTGCCGGGCACGCCGACACCGAGGCCGCTCTCGCGCGATTTCTTCGGATCGGGATTGCCCTTGGCGTCGAGGAACATGGTCGGCGTGGCCGCCGCCGGCGCGGTCTCGCGATAGTCGATGGCGACATTGCGGTTGTCTTTGGCGAGATGGATCACCATGAAGCCGCCGCCGCCGATATTGCCGGCGCGCGGATAGGTGACCGCAAGCGCGAAGCCGACCGCCACCGCGGCGTCGACCGCGTTGCCGCCGCGCTTGAGGATGTCGACGCCGATGCGGGCGGCGCGGCTCTCCTGCGCCACCACCATGCCGTTATGGGCGAGGACCGCGGTGGCCGGCGGGATCGGCGGGCCTTGAGAGACCGGCGCGCCTTGAGCCAGCGCCAGGCCCGCGGCGGCGGAAAGCGCTGCGGCAGCGAACATCGTGCGGCGGACATATCGCATCAGCGGGCCCCGGCGGCTGGCAGCGGAACGAGCGGACACAAGCTATAATGGATTGTCGTCATTGCGTGAAATGAGGGGGTCATGCGCACGATTGCAGTCAAGTCGCCGGACGGAACCACCATCGCGGCCGTTGACGGCGGCAATCCGGACGGCCCGGCCATCCTCTTCATCCACGGGCTGATGCAGTGTCACCTGGCTTGGCGACGGCAATTCGCCGATCCGGCGCTGGCCGGCGCGTTCCGCCTGGTCGCCATGGACTTGCGCGGCCACGGCTCATCCGACAAGCCGGTCGGTAAGGAGCATTATCGGCCGGACAAATTATGGGCGGACGACGTCGCGGCGGTGATGGCGCAAATGGATTTACGCAAACCGGTGCTGGTCGGCTGGTCCTATGCCGGGCGCGTGATCACCGATTATGTGCGCGTGCACGGGCAGTCGAACGTGGCCGGGATCGATTTCGTCGGCGCCAATTTAAAGAGCGACGACGCTTTGTTCGGCCCGGCGATCAAGAACATTCCGGCGGCATTGTCAGAGGACCTGGACACCTGCATCGGGCACGATTGCCTTCCTGCGCGCCTGCTTCGAGCGGCAGCCGACGCCGGAGGAATTCGAATTCATGCTCGCCTACAACATGGTGGTGCCGGCGGAGGTGCGCGCCGCCGTGCTCAGGCGCGAGGCCAATCCTGGCGACTTGCTGGCAAAATTAACTTGCCCGGTGCTGGTAAGTCACGGCAGCGAGGATCCGCTCATGCTGCCGGCGATGGCGCAATTCACCGCGTCGCAGGTGAAGGGCGCGCGGCTGTCGCTGTACGACGGCATCGGCCATGCGCCGTTCTACGAGGATGCCCCGCGCTTCAACCGCGAACTGGCCGAGTTCGTGCGCGCGGCGCAGTAAAGGCGCTACCGCGCCTGCCCGTGATAGACCGTGTTCGGCCGCATGTCGGTGGCGGAGGCGACGCGGTTCGACATGTTGAAGAAGCCGGCGATCGCCGAGATGTCCCAGATGTCGCGGTCGGAAAATCCGGCGCGGCGCAGCCGCTCGCGGTCGGCTTCCTCGACGCTTCCCGGCGACGCGGTCAGCTTGACCGCGAAGTCGAGCATGGCGCGCTGGCGCTTGTTGAGCCGCGCGGCGCGATAGTTCATCACGATCTGCTCGCCGAGCAGCGGATTGCCGGAATATTGCCGCACCGCGGCGCCGTGCGCGGTGAGGCAGTAGTAGCAGCGGTTCTGCGACGACACCGCGACCGCGATCATCTCGCGCTCGAGCTTGGACAGGCCGCTCTCGCCCAGCATCAGGTCGTTGTACATGGCGACGAAGGTTTCGAGCTTGGCCTTGTCGAAGGCGTAGGCGACGAGCACGTTGGGCACGAAGCCGAGCTTCTCCTGGCATTTCTTGAAATAGGCGGCCATCGCCGGCGAAAGCTTCGCCGGCGGCAGATCGAGCGCGATCACCGGCGCGTCGTCGGCCGCGGGCGGCGCTGATTTGGCGGGATCGGCTTTTGCGCCTTGCCGCGGGCTTTGGCGCCTTCACCGGCGCGTTTTTTGCGGATTTTGCAGCTTTGTTCGCAGCCTTGCTCATTGAATGCTTGCCCTCCTACCAGCCCGGTTTTGAGACTACAATGTTCTGCCGCCTGCGATACGACCGGCGGGCCACGCTTTCGCCTTCTATGTCAGCATGTTAAGCCTGCGGCGCGGGCGCTTTGTTAAGGCGTCATGGCCGCGTCACCAAATGATGTGTTGCTCTCGACGGGCGGCCCGGAAAGTGAACACTCCTCACCCATGCTCGACCGATTCCCTCAACCGGCTCGGGCTCCATGGCCGTCGAATGCCTGCCAGCGAGCACGAAGCCGCCGCCCGCGCCGTGATCGCGCAGGCCGGCGCCGCGCTGCCGCGCGCCGCGCCGACATCCCGGCGGATTTCGCCGCGCAGCTTTACGCCCGCGCGGTGCCGGAAGACGTGCTGCGCTACGCCGCCGAGGATCTCGCCGGCTGGCCGAGCGCGCCTTCGATTTTCTCGAAGAGCGCACAGCCGGGCGCGCCGAAAATCCGCTGCGAGACGGTGGCGCTGAAGGAGCGGGCGAGCGCAAGGCGGTCACGGTGGTCGAGATCGTCAACGACGACATGCCGTTCCTGGTCGATTCGGTGATGGGCGAGCTCGCCGAGCGCCGGCTCGACGTGCAGCTGGTGGCGCATCCGGTGTTCGGCGTGAAGCGCGACGGCGACAGACTGGTCGCGGTCGGCGCGCCCGACGACAGGCGCGCGCGAAAGCTTCATCCACATCCATGTCGAGCCGATCGCCGACGCAGCCGCGCGCGCCGACCTCGAAGCGCGCGCTCGGCGGCGTGCTCGCCGAGGTGCGGCTGGCGGTGCAGGACTGGCGCGTCATGCTCGAGCGCGTCAACGGCATGGTCGCCGACCTCAAGACCAATCCGCCGCCGCTGCCGGTCGACGAGATCGCCGAGGCGATCCAGTTCCTGCAATGGCTGCTGGCCGACAATTTCACCTTCCTCGGCCTGCGCAATTACAGCGTTCGACGGCAATGCGCTGGAGCCGGATTTCGACAGCGCGCTCGGCATCATGCGCTCGCGCGAATTGCGCGTGCTCAGCGCGGCGACGAGCTGCTCGAATTCACGCCGGAGATCATGGCGTTCCTGAAGGAGCCGCGGCTGCTGATCATCGCCAAGGCCAATATCCACGCGCGCGTGCACCGGCGCGTCTATCTCGACTATATCGGCGTCAAGCGCTTCGACGCCGACGGCAATCTGGTCGGCGAACTGCGCATCGTCGGCCTGTTCACCTCCACCGCCTATACGCGCACCGCGCACAGCATTCCCTATCTGCGCCGCAAGATCGCCGGCGTTCGAGCCGCGCGCCGGCTTCGACGCCAACAGCCATTCCGGCAAGGCGCTGGCCAACGTGCTGGAGCATTATCCGCGCGACGAACTGTTCCAGATCGACGAGGACACGCTCTATCATTTCGCGCTCGCCATCCTGCAGCTCGACGAGCGTCCGCGCGTGCGCGTGCTGGCGCGGCGCGACCGCTTCGACCGTTTCGTGTCGGTGCTGGTCTACGTGCCGCGCGACCGCTACGACAGCGACATCCGCGCGCAGCATCGGCGACTATCTCGGCCGCGCCTTCATCGGCCGCGTCTCGGCGTTCTATCCGTTCTTTCCGGAAGGCCCGCTGGTGCGCGTGCATTTCATCATCGGCCGCACCGGCGGCGCCGCGCCGGAGGTCGACGCCGCCACGCTGGAGCGCGAGGTCGCGGAGATCGTGCGCACCTGGACCGACGGGCTCGCCGAGGCGCTTGGCGCTGAGCAATCCGCCGGACAAGGCGCGCGAATTGTTCGCGCGCTACCGCGACGCGTTCTCGGCCGGCTTCCACGAGGCCTATGCGCCGGCGGTGGCGGCGGCCGACATCCGCGATGATCGAAGGGCTGACGGAGCAGCGCCCGCTCGGCGTCGATTTCCATCACCGCACGCGGAAGAGGCGCAGCGCGCGTCGGCCTGAAGGTGTGGAGCTTCGGCCGGCCGATGCCGCTGTCGGAGCGCGTGCCGGTGCTGGAAAACATGGGCTTCCGGGTGGTCGACGAGCGCACCTTCCGCATCGCGCCGCGCGGCAGCGACGCCGAGGTCTGGTTCCACGACATGCTGCTCGAGCGCGGCGACGGCGGCATGATCGATCTCGAGGCCGGCAAGGCGCGGCTGGAGGCCGCCTTCCTGATGGTGATGCGCGGCGTCGCCGAGAACGACGGCTACAACGCGCTCACGCTCGCCGGCGGGCTGGGGTGGCGCGACGTGGCGCTGATCCGCACGCTGTCGCGCTTCCTGCGCCAGATCCGCGTGCCCTATTCGCAGGACTACATGTGGGCGACGCTGGTCAAGCATGCGCCGTCGCCGGCGACATCGTCGACTGTTCCACGCGCGCTTCGATCCGCGCGCCGACGCCGCGCAAACGCGCGACGCCAGGCAGCAGGAGATCGCCGCGCGCATCGAAGACGAATTGCAGGAGGTCGAGAGCCTCGACGAGGACCGCATCCTGCGCCATTTCGTCAACGCGGTGCAGTCGGCGATCCGCACCAATTTCTATCAGATCGACAAGGACGGCCACGCCAAGGCGCTGATCGCCATCAAGTTCGAAAGCGGCAAGCTCACCGACCTGCCGCTGCCGCGCCCGCTCTACGAGATCTTCGTCTATTCGCCGCGCGTGGAAGGCGTGCACCTGCGCTTCGGCAAGGTGGCGCGCGGCGGCATCCGCTGGTCCGACCGGCCGCAGGATTTCCGCACCGAGGTTCTCGGCCTGGTGAAGGCGCAGCAGGTCAAGAACGCGGTGATCGTGCCGGTCGGCGCCAAGGGCGGCTTCGTGCCGAAGCTGATGCCGAAGGGCGCCGCGCGCGACGTGGTGCAGGCCGAAGGCATCGCCACCTACAAGCTGTTCATCTCGACGCTGCTCGACATCACCGACAATATCGAGCCCGACGGCACGATCGTTCCGCCCGATGCGTGGTGCGCCACGAGGGCGACGATCCCTATCTGGTGGTCGCCGCCGACAAGGGCACCGCGACCTTCTCCGACATCGCCAACGGCATCTCGATCGAGCACGACTACTGGCTGGGCGATGCCTTCGCCTCCGGCGGCTCGGCCGGCTACGACCACAAGGCGATGGGCATCACCGCGCGCGGCGCCTGGGAATCGGTGAAGCGGCATTTCCGCGAGATGGACATCGACATCGGCATGACGCCGTTCACCGCGGTCGGCGTCGGCGACATGTCGGGCGACGTGTTCGGCAACGGCATGCTGCGCGAGAACACCACCAAGCTGGTGGCGGCGTTCGATCACCGCGACATCTTCATCGATCCCGATCCCGATCCGGCGGCGAGCTTTCGCCGAGCGCAAGCGGCTGTTCGCGCTGCCGCGCTCGAGCTGGCAGGACTACGACAAGTCGCTGATTTCGGCAGGCGGCGGCGTCTATCCGCGCGCGTCGAAGGAAATCCGCTCAGCGCGGAGGCGCAGAAGCTGTTCGGCGTGCGGCGAAAGCGTGACGCCGCAGGAGCTGATGAAGGCGATCCTGAAGGCGCAGGTCGATCTGTTGTTCTTCGGCGGCATCGGCACCTATGTGCGCGCCTCGAGCGAAACCGACGAGGCGGCCGGCGACCGCGCCAACGATGCCATCCGCGTCACCGGCGCCGATCTGCGCTGCAAGGTGATCGGCGAGGGCGCCAATCTCGGCATGACCCAGCGCGGCCGCATCGAGGCGGCGCTTCGCCGGCATGCGGCTCAACACCGACGCCATCGACAATTCCGCCGGCGTCAACACCTCCGACGTCGAGGTCAATATCAAGATCGCGCTCAGCCCGCCGGTGCGCGCCGGCGCGCTGACGCTCGAAGGCGCGCAACGCGCTGCTGGCCGAGATGACCGACGAGGTGGCGCGGCTGGTGCTGCGCAACAACTACCAGCAGACGCTGGCGCTCTCGCTGGCGCAGCGGCGCGGGCTGGAGGATCTCGGCTTCCAGCAGCGGCTGATGCAGACGCTGGAGAAGCGCGGGCAGCTCGACCGCGCGGTCGAATTCCTGCCCGACGAAATGGCGCTCGCCGAGCGGCGCAAGCGCAATGTGCCGCTGACCCGGCCGGAGCTGGCGGTGCTGCTCGCCTATGCCAAGCTCTCGCTCTACAGCGAGCTGCTCGACTCCAACGTGCCGGACGATCCCTATCTCGGGCGCGAGCTCGACCGCTATTTCCCCAAGGAAATGTCGGAGCGCTACGCCGACGCGCTGCACGCGCATCGGCTGCGGCGCGAGATCATCGCCACGCAGCTCACCAATTCGATGATCAACCGCGGCGGCGCGACGCTGATCGTGCGCATCGCCGACCAGACCGGCGCTTCCGCCGCGGCGATCGCCGCCGCCTTCGCGGCCGTGCGCAACAGCTACGACCTGATCGGGCTCAACGGCGAGATCGACGGGCTCGACAACAAGATCTCCGGCGAGACGCAGCTCGCGCTCTACGCCGCGGTGCAGGACCTGCTGCTCGACCGGCTGGTCTGGTTCCTGCGCAATGTCGATCTCAAGCAGGGCCTGGAGAAGATCATCGCGCATTACCACGACGGCATCGCGCAGGTCGAGGCCGCGCTCGACGGCGCGCTGTCGAAGCCGGCGCCGCCGCGCGCGACGCGCGCGTGGCGGAGCTCGCCAAGGCCGGCGTGCCGGAGCCGCTGGCGCGCCGCATCGCCAACCTTGCCGTGCTCAAGGCCGCGCCCGACATCGTGCTGGTGGCCGACCGCGCGGAGAAGCCGGTCGCCGAGGTGACCGCGACCTATTTCGCCACCGAAGCCTTCTTCCAGCTCGACCGCGTGACCGGCGCGGTGCCGGGCATCGTGGTGTCGGATTATTTCGACCGCCTGGCGCTCGACCGCGCGCTCGATTCGATCGGCGATGCCGAGCGGCGGCTGACCGCCGCCATGGTCGGCAACGGCGTGGCCGGCGCCGGCGCGGTGGAGGAATGGGTCAAGCCGCGCCAGGCCGAGGTCGAGCGCATCCGCGCCGCGATCCACGAGATCGCCGGCTCCGGGCTGACGCTGTCGAAGCTGTCGGTGGCGGCGAGTTTGCTGGGCGATTTGGCGCGGGAGTAATTCTCCGCTCATTCCCACGTCAGCGGAAATCCAGTCTGATCGCAAGCTCGCACATTGCCGCCCTGGGTCCCCGCTTTCGCGGGGACGAGCGGTCATTAGCTAATGCCTGAAATGCCGCACGTCCCGGTGAACACCATCGCGACGTTGTGCTCGTCGGCGGCCTTGATCACCTCGTCGTCGCGCATCGAGCCGCCGGGCTGGATCACCGCGGTGGCGCCGGCTTCGATCGCCACCAGCAGACCATCGGCGAACGGGAAGAAGGCGTCGGAGGCGACCACCGAGCCCTTGGTCAGCGGCGCTGCGAGCTTCAGTTCCTTCGCCGCGTCTTCCGCCTTGCGCGCGGCGATGCGCGCGGAATCGACCCGGCTCATCTGCCCGGCGCCGATGCCGACGGTGGCGCGGTCCTTGGCATAGACGATGGTGTTCGACTTCACGTGCTTGGCGACGCGGAAGGCAAAACGCAGATCGGCAAGCTCGGCTTCGCTCGGCGCGCGCTTGGTGACGGTCTTGAGCTGCATCTCGTCGACCACCGCGTTGTCGCGCGACTGCACCAGCAGCCCGCCGGCGACCGACTTCGCCGTCAGACCGGCTGGCGCGCGGATCGGGCAGGCCGCCGGCCAGCAGCAGCCGCAGGTTCTTCTTGGCGGCGACGATCTTGATCGCCTCTTCGCTCGCGTCCGGCGCGATGATCACCTCGGTGAAAATCTCGGTGATGGCCTTGGCCGCCTCGGCATCGAGCGTGCGGTTGAGCGCGACGATGCCGCCGAAGGCCGAGGTCGAATCGCAGGCCAGCGCCTTGCGGTAGGCGTCGACCAGGCTTGCGCCTTCCGCCACGCCGCACGGGATTGGCGTGCTTGACGATGACGCAGGCCGCGGTGCGCTGCGGATCGAACTCGGCGACGCATTCGTAGGCCGCGTCGGTGTCGTTGATGTTGTTGTAGGAGAGCTCCTTGCCCTGCACCTGCCGCGCGGTGGCGACGCCGAAGCGCTCGCTCGGCGTGCGATAGAAGGCCGCGCTCTGGTGCGGGTTCTCGCCGTAGCGCAGCGCCTGGATCAGCTTGCCGCCGAAGGCGCGGTAGTCGGGCGCGTTGTCGTGCAGCGCGGTCGGCGAACCAGTTGGAGATCGCCGCGTCATAGGCGGCGGTGCGCGCATAGGCCTTGGCCGCAAGCTTCTGGCGCAGCTCGAGCGAGGTCATGCCGGCTGTGCGCGCCAGCTCGGCGAGCACCTTGTCGTAGTCGGCGGGCTCGACCACCACCGCGACGTCGGCGTGGTTCTTGGCGGCGGCGCGGATCATCGCCGGCCCGCCGATATCGATGTTCTCGATGCAGTCGTCGAAGGCGGCGCCTTTGGCGACCGTCGCCTCGAACGGATAGAGGTTGACCACCAGCAGATCGATCGGCTTGATGCCGTGCTGCTCCATCGCCGCGGCGTGCTCCTTGTTGTCGCGGATCGCCAGCAGGCCGCCATGCACCTTCGGGTGCAGCGTCTTCACCCGGCCGTCCATCATTTCCGGGAAGCCGGTGAGCTCGGCGACGTCGATCACCGCGAGCCCGGCCTCTTTCAGCGCCTTGGCGGTGCCGCCGGTGGAGACCAGTTCGACGCCGTAGCCGGCGAGCGCCTTGGCGAAGTCGATGAGGCCGGTCTTGTCGGACACCGACAGCAGGGCGCGGGTGATGCGGCGGGGATGGCTGGTCATGAGCGAGGGGCTAGCACAGGAAGCGGGCGGAAGTGTATGCGGGATTTCCCCGGTTCATGCCGGGCGTCCACAGATGATTACAGCGGCAGTTCCGGCTCGTCCGCCTGCTCGGGGCGCGTGCCCGGCGGCGCCGGCGGCGTGTGGCGGAAGCTCCAGCGCACCTTGGCCTGCGCGCGGGCCTGGCCGTAGATCACGATCTGCACGGTGCGGCGCGGGCCGTCGGAGCCGGAGAGAAACACGCTTTCCTCGACCCCACCGTGTCGCCATAGGTGTTGAAGGTCCACAACTCGCGGTCGGGCAGCAGCAGCATCACGCCGTGGCCGTCGGTCAGCCGGTTGGCCTTGATCGGCGGGTGCAGGTGGAAGCGGATGGCGAATTCGTCGCCGTTGGTCGACCGGCAGCGTGTCGCCGTCGGCCGGCGCGAAGCTGTCCTCGCCGTCGAGCAGGCGGCCGTCCGGCGAGAGCCGCAGCGTGCGGTGATGGATCACGCCGAAATCGTCGGCATAGCCGTCATGCGAGGCGCGCAGATCGCGCCCTCCGGTTGTCCTCGCGCGCCACCCGCACGTCGCGCGGGCCGCCGACGATGGGCGTGCCGAACAGCAGCCGGCGGAGCGGCGCGATTCGAGGAAACGGCAGGACGAGGTGTCGTTGAACGTGACGGTCGAATGCGCCGCGGTGGCGCGCGCCACCTGCCGCCAGTTCTCCTTGTTCACCGCCGGCAAGCCGCAATTGACCACCAGCCGGTGCTGCGTCCACGACAGCTCGAACGACAGGCAGCCGGCATGCGCCTCCTGGCTCAAGCGCAGCGGCGGCGGCTTGCCGGTATCCATCAGCAGCGCGGTCGTCCGGCATCGATGCGCTGGTAGCCGGAATGCGGCGCGTTCGGCGACCGGCGCGCCGCGCGCGTCGTCATAGGCGAGCACGGTGGCGAGCAGGTCGACCGGCGTCGGCCCCATGCCGTTGAACTGCGCGAAATTGCCGTCGCCGTGGCGGAAGAAGCGCAGCATCGGCATCATGCGGTCGATGGCGTTGTTGAGCGCCTGCGGCGGCTGCAGATTGCGCGCGGAGAACAACTGCCGCAGCGGCAACAGGTCGATCAGCAATTCGATCAGCACGCCGGGATTGCGGCTGATATGGCCGCCGTCGGGCAGGATCTGCCGGCCCAGTTCCTCGACCAGCCGCCGCGCGTTGCCGCGCAGGCTGCCGGACTGGCCCTGCATGCAGAGCGCCGCGTAAGGTCAGCGCGATCACCGCCTGCAGCCGCGGCAGGCCGTCGCGCGAATCTTTGAGCGTCCGGCGCAGATAGCGCACCTGCCGCGACAGGCTGCGGATGAAGCGGCGATAGAAGCGCACGTCGGCGTCCTGCAGCACGAACGGCGCCTGGCTGAGCCAGCACATGATGCGGCGCGACAGGATGTCGGTGCGCCAGCCGAGCGGATGCCAGCCGCCCTGCAGGTTGATCCATTCGTCGATCAGCGAGCGCGCATTGGCGCGGGTGATGGCGGTGTCGGCGGCGCGCAGATGGCGCAGCCAGGCGAAGCCCAGCAGCGCCGCCGCCCATTCGTCGGACGGCGGCGTCATCTCGAACGGCGAGCGGCGGTCGCAGATCACCACCTTGCCGGCGAAGGCGAAGCGGCCGGCGTAGATTTCGCTGGCGCGGGTGGCGTCGGCGGTGCGCAGATCCTGCGGCGCGATCACCAGCCGGTCGGTCTTGGCCGAGCTGAAGCGCCAGCGCAGCAGCGGATGCGCGTTGACGGCGGCCGACGCAGGCTGCGGAATGCGCGGCGCCCGATAGAGCACGGAGAGCTTGGCCGCTCCGCGACCGAAACCCGCATCATGAAGGCGCCCGTCCCCCCTAGTGTCCCGATTCTCGCGCGCAATCCACACGATAGCGAAGGGTCGCCAAAGGTCCAATATGGCCGGAGTTAGATCGGGCTTGGATCAGACTTGGGCCCGTCAGGCGTTTTGGTGAGCCGGGCGGCATAGAAGCCGTCGAGCCCGCCCCAGCGCGGATCGGGGTCGGGCAGATGCGGCGGCAGCGTGCGCAGGTCGCCGTCGGCGGTCACGAATTCGGCGCGGCCGGCGACCTCTCGCGCTGCAACCGGCGCGCGGCCGACGCGCGGGTCGCGCGCCAGCAGGGCGGCGATCTGGTGCTCGCCTTCCTCCGGCTCCAGCGAGCAGACGCAGTAGACCAGCGTGCCGCCGGGCTTGAGCAGCTCGACCGCGCGGTCGAGCAGCCGCCGCTGCAGCGAGGTGAGCACGGCGATGTCGGCTTCGCTCTTGAGCCAGGGCACGTCGGGGTGGCGGCGGATGGTGCCGGTCGAGGAACAGGGCGCATCGAGCAGCACGGCGTCGAACGATGCGGCGTCGGGAGGTTGCCATTCCAGCACGTCGGCGGCGACGGTCTCGGCCTCGAGCGAAAGCCGCGCGAGATTGTCGCGCAAGCGGGCAAGCCGCGCCGCCGAGCGGTCGACCGCGGTGACGCGCGCGCCGGCAAACGCGAGCTGCGCGGTCTTGCCGCCGGGCGCCGCGCACAGATCGGCGACCGCCTTGCCGCGCACATCGCCGAGCAGACGCGCCGGCAGCGAGGCGGCGGCGTCCTGCACCCACCAGGCGCCTTCGTCAAAGCCGGGCAGCAGCGAGATCGCGCCATGCGCCAAGGTGCGCACCGTTCCGGTCGGCAGCACGCGCCCGCGCAGGCGCTCGGCCCAGGATTCGGCGTCGTATTTGACGGTGAGATCGAGCGCCGGCTCGTGGCCATTGGCAGCTGCGATGGCGCGCGCGGTGTCGGCGCCGTAGCGCTTGGTCCAGCGCGCCAGCAGCCATTTCGGCGTGTCGCGCGTGGCATTGGCGGGCTGCGCCGTGTCGCGGCTCTGCGCCACGCGCCGCAGCACCGCGTTGACCAGGCCGGCATAGCGCGCGGCGCGGCGGTCGGCCTGCGCCAGCCGCACCGACAGATCGACCGCGGCATGATCGGGCACTTCGAGCCAGAGGATTTGCGCGGCGCCGATCAGCAGGATGGTTTCCACGCGCGGCGCGTCGGCCGGAAAGCCCTTGTCGAGAAATCCGCCGAGCCGGTGGCGCAGGGTGCCGAGCCGGCGCAGCACGGTGGCGGTGAGCCGGCGCATCAGCGCGCGGTCGCGGTCGGCGAGCGCGGCGAGGCCGGGATGGGCGGCTTTGCCGGACAGTTGCTCGTCGAGCGCGATCTTCCGCCGCAGCACGCCGTCGAGAATGTCGGCGGCAATCCTGCGGGCGGCGAGGCCGGGGACTTCCGGCTGGGGGGAGGTGCGCGGTCGCGCCATGACCCGATCATTGCCACGAATTGTGGCTGGCGCGCGAAGCCAGGCGAAAAAACCTCGGTAACGCACAGGTTTAAGCCGGTCCGCGGGGTGCGAGATACGGGAAAGTTAGTTTTGTTTCTACCTAAGATTGCGCTTGCGCGAATCGCCCGGTCGGCGCTAGATAGGACTATGTTCGCATTTATATACTTGACAATTGCGGGACTTAAGTCCTATTTCGGCATCGCCGCGACAGGGCTCCGTTTTTGGAAGGTATATTTCTAAGTCAGCTAATGGGAGAAAGGACCGGACCTATTAGCGCCTAGAGACCGCCTGTAAATGCGAGGGCGGGAAATGCGTTTCACCAACGGTCGTGGTGAAACGTTATGGATGTCAAAAGCAAAATCGAGGTTACGACAGAGATGATTGAGGCAGCTACTCAGGTTTTATGGCGTTCCGGGATATTGGAGCGGGAATCCCCATCTGATCGTGGGGTTGTCCGCGCAATGCTTTCCGCTGCTTTAGAAACTGGGCAAACATATCGCTAAATTGAGATACTCTAGTTGCAAGCAAATCGAAGGCTTTTGCCAATTGGCAGAGCTGGTGCACATTTCGGAAAGCCTTAAGACGTGCGACTGGATCGCGAGCCAGACCCGTTTTTGAGAACCCAGGTCCAGAAAGGTATTCCCAATCCGGTCCCGTCGGGTCAACCGGAAATGTTATTTCTCGTCCTAGGATGGGAGCTAAAATTGTATATGCGTGTACAATCTTGTTGCGTCGCCGTATCATACGCGTGAGTTTATTATGCAGAGAGTTCCAATTATTAAGCAGCTCGTCGCCTTGCAATTCGGATTGTAATAGTGCGTCTATCACGCCAATTTTATCTCGCGTGCTTAAGATTGCATCAAATATGATGGGCGCATATTTGCTGTCTGCAGCTTGATAAAAAATTAGACTAAGGCGTTGTTCGACACCTTGCCAATTTGAGATCGCTTTGCCGAGCGCAGCATAGTATTCTTGGGCTTTATCATCGGAGGATGACAATGGGGCGTTCCGCTGGAGGCGATATCAAGGCCACAAAGAATTTAATGGCCGCACTTGGTCGCTTGCCTCCCAAGCAACACAAGGAGATGAAGCTTGGAAAACGTACTGCAAAATCGGCTAAGAGTCCCGCAAGACGCGGCGCTTCCGCCAAGCTAAAAACCGCCTAGCAAACTGCTTTTTTGACCTTATTTTAGTGAGTAATCCGATACGTCAGGCGCTTGCCCTCTGCACCTTTGAGAGCATTAGCCGTCCGTTCCCCGTCTGAAATTCCGAGGCCAGAGCGATTGTTATGGCGAAATTCAAACTCGGACAAATACCGAGCTAAATGTTGCTCACCGCAAAAACGGTAAGTGCCCTTCATGCTGCGCTTGAAGTTGCCAAAAAAGTTTTCGGCGGCGTTCGTGTTCTGCCCATCCTTGCCGACATAAAAACCATAGCCGCTAGAGCCATGTTCAACGGTCTTGTGGGAAGCAAACTCTTTGCCGACCTCGATATACAAGCGGCTTTCGTCAGTGTGCAGTTCTGACGAGCGGTGCACGTTACGAACGAGAACGTCGCGGACGGTTTTAGATGTCGCCGTCTTAAGATGGAAAGCGCGAATGCGGCCTTTGGGTTCTACAAGCGCCACAACGCTCGCCTTGTGCGAGTGACCTTTGCGATAGCCCTTCGCCCGCTTGGATGAATTTCCGTAATAGGTCTCATCGGCCTGTACGACTTGGCCAGAGCCTCCCATAGGACCGCCGCTCATGCCGTTCATAGCCTCGCGCAGGCGATGCATCATGAACCAAGCGGTCTTGTAGGTGACACCGATGGTGCGGTGAATTTCATGAGCCGAGACGCCGTTCTTACCAGAATTAAGCATATGCGCAGCCATCCACCATTTAGTCAGAGGAACCTTGCTGCGCTCAAAAACGGTACCGACCGTAACAGTGAACTCGCGCTTGCATTCATTGCAGTAGTGCAGACCGGGGCGCGCGGACTTGCCCTGCATTTTGGCGAGCTTGTCGGGATCACTGTTGCCACAATGACGGCAATAGGGCCCCTCAGGCCACAGCACCGCCTCTAGGGCTTGGCGGGCCTTGGTCTCGTCCTGAAAGATGGGGTTCTGAAACGCTGCGATCTTGGCCATGGGTAACTCCTATGACCATAAACCTACTCTTTCGGGCTACAATTGTCAAGTATATAAATGCGACTATGTTCTTAAGCGCGAAATCTTTCGCCCACCCCGCCCGCGGCGGCGTGCTGCTGCTGACGGTGGCCGCCTTCGCCGCCGGGTTGACCGCCGGCGCGTTGGTCGCCCCACTGGGCGCAACGCGCGGCGAGACAGTGGCGGCAATCCAGACGCAAACGCTTCAGCCGGCAGCGGCGCTGCGCAGCGCTCATCCGGCCGAGGTGCTGCGGGTCATCGACGGCGATACTTTCGAGGCGCGCGTGCGCATCTGGCCCGGCATGGACGTCACCACGCGCGTACGCCTGCGCGGCATCGACGCGCCGGAACTGCACGCGCGCTGCGAGGACGAGCGGGTGAAGGCGCTCACCGCGCGCGACGCGCTGGCGCGGCTACTGGCGGAAGGCGAGGTCGGCGTCTCGGGCGTCGGCCAGGACAAATATGGCGGGCGGGTCGACGCCGATGTGTCGACCGCGCGCACGCCGAATGTCTCCGAGGCATTATTCGCCGGCGGCTATGCCCGCCGCTATTTCCGCGGCCGGCGCGCAAGCTGGTGCGGCTAGTTTACGGCACCACCGCGACCTTGGCGCCCACCGGCACGCGCCGGTAAAGATCCATAATGTCGGCGTTGTACATGCGGATGCAGCCGTGCGAGACGAAGCCGCCGATCGAGCGCGGATTGTTGGTGCCGTGGATGGCGTAGTTGCCGCGGTCGAGGCCGAGCGCGGCGGCGCCCATGGGATTGCGCGGCGAGCCGCCGGGAATGGTCGGCGTCACGCCGGGATCCTCGCTCCAGGCCGGATGCAGATATTTCTTCGCCACAAAGGCCTCGCCGTGCCAGGCCATGCCGGCGCGGCCGACGCCGACCGGGTAACGGATCGCCTGGCCGTTGTCCAAAACGTAATAGAGCTGGCGGGCGCTGGTGACGACCACGATGGTGCCGCGCTCGTAGCCTTGAAACGGCACCACTTCGCGCGCTTGCGCCGTGAGCGGCGCCAGCATGATCGCGGCCAGCAAGATGGCGAAGAAACGTTTCATTACTATCGCTCGACAATCACCGGCGTGCCGACATCGACCAGGCGATAAAGCTCGCGGATGTCGCTGTTATACATGCGGATGCATCCGTGCGAGACGAAGCCACCGATCGAACGCGGATTGTTGGTGCCGTGGATGGCGTATTCGCCGCCGCGCAGCGTCAGCGCGGCCGCGCCCATCGGGTTGTCGGGGGCGCCGCCGGGAATGACCTTGGGCAGGCGCGGATTTTCCCGGCGAATGGATTCGGGCGCCGCCCAGGCCGGGCGCACGTATTTGCCTTCGACCCGCGCCTTGCCGTGCCAGGCCATGCCGGCGCGGCCGACGCCGACTGGGAAACGCAACGCGCGGCGGCCGTCGATCACATAATAGAGCCGGCGCTCGCTGGTCTTAACCACGATGGTGCCGGGCCGGAAGCCGGCGATCGGCACGATCTCATGCGTGGCGGCGCGCGCGGCGAAGGCCGCCAGCAAAGCCACACCCACGACGATCACAATGAAAAGTGCCGCCCGTTTCAGCACCAGAACCATGGCCCACGTCCGCAACTGTTAACGGACGCTATTTTAATGCGGGTCGCGGCCAGACTGAGTGAAAGCTCAAATTAGCGTAAATGGCGGTTAATATCGGCGGAACTGGCCACCGGAGCGGCAAACCGCGCAGAAACCAGCCGCGATCCGCGGTTTTCACCGCTGCCGATCCATGCGATATCTACTGGACTATTTGTTGTCCGAGGTCGGAGGGCGATCGCCGATGTTGGCGCCGGCATCCATTCACCAACACCGCTTTCAGCTCGTGCTGATCAAGCCGTCGCACTACGACGCCGACGGCTACGTGATCCAGTGGGCGCGCTCGGGAATCCCGTCGAATTCTTTGGCGAGTGTCTACGCGCTCGCCGCCGACGCCGCGCGACGGCAGGCGCTCGGGCCGGATGCCGTCATCGACATCACGGCCATCGACGAGACCAATAATCGGGTCCGCATCAAAGACATCGTCGCTCAGTTCAAGCGGCACGACGGCTTTGGCATGGTCGGGCTGGTTGGCGTGCAGTCAAACCAGTTTCCGCGCGCGCTCGACCTTGCGCGCCCGCTTCGCCAGGCCGGCATCCCGGTGGTGATTGGCGGCTTTCACGTTTCCGGCTGCATCGCCATGCTGCCGGAGCTGCAGGCCGACCTGAAGGCCGCGCAGGACATGGGGTGCAGCCTGTTCGCCGGCGAAGCGGAAGAGGGCCGCATCGACAAAGTGATGCAGGACGCCGCGCACGGCGCGTTGCAGCCTTTGTACAATCATATGGACGACCTGCCGGCGCTGGAGTCGACGCCGACGCCGTTCCTGCCGCCGGCCAATCTGGTGCGTACGCTCAACCACTTCGCCAGCTTCGATGCCGGCCGCGGCTGCCCGTTCCAGTGCTCGTTCTGCACCATCATCAACGTGCAGGGCCGCAAGTCGCGCCGCCGCTCACCGGACGACGTCGAGCATCTGATCCGCCAGCACGCGCAACACGGCTTCAACTGGTTTTTCGTCACCGACGACAATTTCGCGCGCAACAAGGACTGGGAAGGAATCTTCGACCGCCTCATTTTGCTGCGCGAGCGCGACGGTATCGACATCAAGCTGCTGATCCAGGTCGACACGCTCTGCCACAAGATTCCGAACTTCATCGAGAAGGCGGCGCGCGCCGGCGTCAAGCAAGTGTTCATCGGCCTGGAGAACATCAATCCGGCCAATCTGCTGGCGGCCAAGAAACGGCAAAACAAGATCACCGAATACCGCAAGATGATTCTGGCCTGGAAGCAGGCGCGGGTGATCACCTATGCCGGTTATATCCTCGGCTTCCCGGCCGACACGCCGGAATCCATCCGCGAGGACATCGAGATCATCAAGAAGGAACTGCCGCTCGATATTCTCGAATTCTTCTGCTTGACGCCGCTGCCCGGCTCGGAGGACCACAAGGTGCTCTGGCAGAAGGGCGTCTGGATGGATCCCGACATGAACAAATACGATCTCGAGCAGGTCGTCACCGCGCATGCGCGCATGTCGAAAGAGCAATGGGAAGGCATCTATCGCGCCGCCTGGGACATCTATTACACGCCGGAGCATTTGCAGACGATCCTGCGCCGCGCCGGCGCTTTCGATGTCGGCATCTCGCATCTGACCGGCATGTTGAGCATGTTCTCCAAGGCGGTTGCGATCGAAAACGTGCATCCGCTGCAAGGTGGTCTGTTCCGCCGCAAATACCGGCACGACCGCCGCTACGGCATGCCGATCGAACCGGCGTGGGCGTTCTATCCCAAATACGGCTGGGAGATCGTCTCCAAGCACGCGCGGATGGCGTGGCAATGGTTCCAAATCGACCGCATGCGCCGCCGCGTGCGCAACGATCCCAACCGCCACGGCTACACCGATGCGTCGCTCACGCCGGTCGAGGACAACGATACCGAAACGATGGAAATGTTCACCCACACCGAAGCGGCGCGCAACGAAGTCGTGCGGGTGCACAAGATCGACGCGCTGATCCACGGCACGGGCAAATCCCTCACCGAGGCCTGAAGGCGCTCCTTATGCCGGCGCAAGCGAGCGCTTGATTGAGCGCGGCTTACGCCCCCGCCTTGGCGCCGGCCTTCTTGTTCTGCCGATTGTTGACCAAGTCGTCGACCACGGCGGGCTCGGCCAGCGTCGAGGTGTCGCCGAGATTGCCGAATTCGTCCTCGGCGATCTTGCGCAAGATACGGCGCATGATCTTGCCGGAGCGCGTTTTCGGCAGACTTGGCGAGAACTGGATCAGGTCGGGCGAGGCGATCGGGCCGATTTCCTTGCGCACCCAGCCGACCAGTTCCTTGCGCAGTTCCTCGCTCGGCTTTTCGCCCGCCATCAAAGTGACATAGGCGTAGATGCCCTGGCCCTTGATGTCGTGCGGGTAGCCGACGACGGCGGCCTCCGAGACTTTCGGATGCGCAACAAGCGCGCTTTCCACTTCGGCGGTGCCGAGGCGGTGGCCGGCGACGTTGATCACGTCGTCGACGCGGCCGGTGATCCAGTAATAGCCGTCCTCGTCGCGGCGGCAGCCGTCGCCGGTGAAGTAGCGGCCGATATAGGTCGAGAAATAAGTCTGCACGAAGCGTTCGTGGTCGCCATAGACCGTGCGCATCATTCCCGGCCAGCTATCGGCGATGCACAGATTGCCGGAGCCGGCGCCTTTCATCTCGTTGCCTTCGGCATCGACGATCTGCGGGATGACGCCGAAGAACGGCAGCGTCGCCGAACCCGGCTTGGTGGCGATGGCGCCGGGCAGCGGCGTGATCAGAATGCCGCCGGTCTCGGTCTGCCACCAGGTGTCGACGATCGGGCAGCGGTCCTCGCCGACCACGTGGTAGTACCACTCCCACGCTTCCGGATTGATCGGCTCGCCGACGGTGCCGAGCAGGCGCAAGGATTTGCGCGAGGTCTTCTTTACCGGTTCGTTGCCGCCCTGCATCAGCGCGCGGATCGCGGTCGGCGCGGTGTAGATGATG
This sequence comes from uncultured Alphaproteobacteria bacterium, assembly GCA_963739735.1. GTDB lineage: Bacteria > Pseudomonadota > Alphaproteobacteria > Rhizobiales > Xanthobacteraceae > Pseudolabrys. Next base: position 231,540 of record CAVUBV010000003.1, read on the forward strand.
TTGACCTGGTGCTTGTCGCAGACTTCCCAGAAGCGCGACGTGGTCGGATAGTTCGGCACGCCCTCGAACATCATGGTGATGGCGCCGTTGGCGAGCGGGCCGTAGACGATGTAGCTGTGGCCGGTGACCCAGCCGACGTCGGCGGTGCACCAGTAGATGTCGCCGTCGTGATAGTCGAACACGTATTGATGCGTGATCGCGGTATAGACCGCGTAGCCGCCGGTGGTGTGCAGCACGCCCTTCGGCTTGCCGGTCGAACCCGACGTGTAAAGAATGAACAGCGGGTCCTCGGCGTTCATCTCCTCGCACGGGCAATCGGCCGGCACGGTCTTGGCGATTTCGTCGTAATAGACGTCGCGGCCGGCCTTCATGTTCACTTTCTCGCCGGTGCGGCGCACGACGATGATCGAGGTGACGCCGCCGGCCTTGTCGGCAGCGGCATCGGCATTCACCTTGAGCGGGATCTTGCGGCCGCCGCGCACGCCTTCGTCGGCGGTGACGATGATGGGCGACTTGCAGTCGCTGATGCGGCCGGCGAGCGAGTCGGGCGAGAAGCCGCCGAACACCACGGAATGGATGGCGCCGATGCGCGCGCAGGCGAGCATGGAGATCGCCGCTTCCGGAATCATCGGCATGTAGATGGTGACGCGGTCGCCCTTCTTGACGCCGCGCGCTTTCAGCACGTTGGCGAACTTGCACACCTCGGCGTGCAGTTGCTTGTAGGTGATCTTCTTGTCGTCCTTGGGGTCGTCGCCTTCCCAGATGATCGCGATCTGGTCGCCGCGCTTGGCCAGATGGCGGTCGACGCAGTTGTAGGCGATGTTGAGCGTGCCGTCCTCGAACCATTTGATCGAGACGTTGTGCGGGTCGAAGGAGGTGTTCTTCACCTTGCTGAACGGCTTGATCCAGTCGATGCGCTTGGCCTGCTCGGCCCAGAACCCGTTCGGGTCCTTGATCGAGCGCGCGTACATTTCCTGGTATTTCGCTTTGTCGGCGAAGGCGCGCTTCTGCCAGGCAGGCGGAACGGCGTAGATCTTGTCGGACATCGCAATTTCCTCCCCGCCCGTCCGGTTGTCCCCGCGGGCGCTTATGCATTTCTGCTTGGGCCTATTATGCGACGGCGGTTGCACGCGCGACAAGGCGCGCAAGGTGCCACTTTGGTGGGGGTTTCGGACCGCTTTAGACCCCCCAGACGCCGATAATGGCGCCCATCAGCATGAGCACGGCCAGCCAATGACCGCCGTCGATGGCGATCAGCTTGCTGCTGCGCATGCCGAAGGTGTTGTTGACTACCAGGGTAGTGAGAACGAAACCGAACCAGATGAAGGCGGCGGCAATCACGCCGTTCTTGAACGTGACGTCGCCGAGATGGCCGATCACGCCGGCCAGCATCCACGCCATGATCAGGTCGGCGGCGAGCGCGATGATCAGCGGCCAGGGCGCGGCGCCTTTGCCGTGGTGGGCGCGGATTTGCTCGGTGGTGAAGCCGTGCGCCGCCTTCCACGGCTCAGCCAACAGCCGATACCAGACGCCGCCGAAGGCGAAGCCGATGGCGCCCGCCACCAGCACCGCCCAGTAATTGATGCCCGCGAAGGTCATGGGAAACCTCATTCGGTTGCCGGAGATTTATGCATGGCAATGCCGCCCATGACCAGGGCGATGCCGATCAGGTCCCGCACCGTTGGAATTTGCGCCAGCACCAGCGCGGCGATGATGGTCGCGGTTGCCGGCAGCAGTGCCAGTAGCAACGCAAAACTTGCGCGCGGTAGCCGCGACATGGCGAGCTGATCGCAAACATAAGGGATGACCGACGAGCAAATGCCGACGCCAATGCCAGCCAGGACGAGTTCAATATGGGCTAAACGCCTGCACGGCTTGCACGATGCCGATCGGCATGATGGCGATGAAGGCGATCAGCATAGCCGCGCCGAGCCGTTCGACGCCGCCGCTAGCGCCGGTTTCCGCCGCCTTGTGGCCGAGCACGATATAACCGACGAACAGCGCCGCATTGAGCGTGGACCAGAATAATCCCAGCGGATCGGTCGCCCACTTGACGTTAATCAGAATGAACACGCCGCCGACGGCGAGGATGAGCGCGAAAAAATTGCGGCCGGTGCGCAAGCCATAGAGCGCGACGCCGATGGTGCCGACAAACTCCATGGCGGCGACGAGACTCATGGGAACCGGTCGAGCGCCAGGTAAAACGACGTGTTCATGACCGCCAGACATATGCCGAGTCCGGCAAGCAACAGCCGCGTCTTTGCGTCCGCTCGCGCGATCGTTTTCCACGGCCTGGTGACGGCGGCAAAACACCGGCTGCCGCCGCGATGCGAAACCAGGCAACGCCCAACACACCGACGGCGGGAAACAGCAGCACCGCAAAAGACGGCCCGAGATAATGGAAGACGGCGCTGACGCCGAACCAGGCGTGCGGCGGAATGGCTTCGGCGGCTCGGTTGATAATGCGGCCTTTGGTTGCCATCACGTCGGCTCCGTGCCATCATTGTAAAGGCTTGATCCCATTAATTAATGGAAAGTGGCAGGCGTAATAGCTAATTGATGAGAATATCGAAGAAAAAAATGGCAAAACGCCTACGATCTGAAAGCACCACCCTCGACGCAATCGACGCCAAACTACTGGCGGCGCTCATCGCCAATGCGCGGATCAGTAACGCGGAACTCGCGCGGCTGGTGAAGCTGTCGGGGCCGAGCGTGGCGGAGCGGATCAAACGGCTGGAAGCGGGTGGGGTGATCGAAGGCTACAGCGTCAAGATCAATCCCGGCGCGCTCGGTCTACCGATCGCGGCCTGGCTGCGCATCCGGCCGATCCCCGGGCAACTGCAAAAGGTGGCCGATATCCTGCGCGGTATGCCGGAGATCGTCGAATGCGACCGCATCACCGGCGAAGATTGTTTCATCGCCCGCGCTTATGTCAAAACCGTCGGTGACCTGGAGCGGTTGATCGACAAGGTCATTCCTTGGGCGATGACTAATACCTCGATTATCCAGTCCTCGCCGGTCGAGCGCCGGCTGCCGCCGATCGCCGCGCGCCGGCGCTGACGCGTTACGCCGTCGCGCCGCCCATCTTACACACGATCTTCCATTCCGCCTCGGTCACCGGCTGCACCGACAGCCGCGTGTTGTTGACCAGCACCATGGCCTTGAGTTTAGGCTCGGCCTTGATGGCTTGCAGCGTCACCGGTCTGCGCAACGGTTCGACGCTTTCACATCGACCACCACCCAGGGCTCGTCTTTCTTGGCCGTCGGGTCGGGATAATGCTCGCGCACGATCTCGACCACGCCGACCGCGGCCTTTTCCTCGCCCGAGTGATAAAACAGCGCGCGGTCGCCTTTTTTCATTTTCATCAGATTGAGCTTGGCCTGGTGATTGCGCACGCCGCTCCAGGCTTCGCCCTTGGCGCCGCTTTTCACTTGCTGCGCCCACGACCAGGCGCCGGGCTCCGATTTCATCAGCCAGTGGCCATCGTCATCCCATGGTGCGGAAGACTTCCGGCGTGACTTGATAGCGCAGCGGTCGGCCTGATTGCCAGCCTCGAATTCGGCGATGGCGCAATCGGCGAGGCGGACGACCTCATGCCCGGTGGTGCCGCCGATATGCGGGCTGATGACGACATTGGGCAGCCGCCACAACTCCGAATCGGGCGGCGGCGGTTCCGGCCAGGTCACGTCAAGCAAAGCGGTAAGATCGGGGCGTTCTTTAAGCACCGCGATCAGGTCTTCCTCCACCACCTGCGCGCCGCGGCCCGTATTGATGAAGGTCGCGCCGTCGCGCAGGCTCTCGAACAGCTTGCGCGTGAGCACGCCGCGCGTCGTCGGCAGGTCGGGGATGTGATTGCTGACGATATAGGACTTGGCGAACAACTCCTCCAGCGACACCGGCGTCACGTCGAGCGCCGCCGCGCGTTCCTTGGTCAGGAACGGATCGTGCGCGATCACCTTGAGCGGATAGTCGGCGAGCTTCTTGCGCAGCAGCGTGCCGATATAGCCGAGGCCGATCAGGCCGACGGTCTCGTCCATCACGCCGGGCCGCCAGTAGGCCTTGGCGGCGTGGGTCTTCGTCTCGCGGTATTGGCGCACGCTGCGGAAATAGCCGCGCAGGCTGAGCAGCACTTGCGCCAGGCACATTTCCGCCGGCGGGATGGCGTTGATCGCCCAGGCGCTGACCAGAACGATGCCGTTGTCGATCAGGCTCGGCGCGAAGGCCTTCACATTGCCGGCGGCGTAAAACACCGCTTTCAACTTCGGCAGTTGTCGCGCGCTGCTCGGCGGTGAAATTCATCATGCCCCAGGTGGCGAAGATCACCTCGACATCGGACAAATGCGGCGCGTGCTCGGCGAAATTGCCGGCGTGGACGACGTGCGGATAAAGATCGGTCAGGGTGGCGATGCGCTCGCGCCGGCCTTGCCCGAACACCTCGCCTTCGATGGCCGAAGGATGATTGTAGAACAATGCGGCCTTGGTTTTGGCCATGGCGTCTCATTCCCCTCGCAGCGGGCGGGTGAGCAGCGACTCGATCGCCTGGTCGACACTCAGCTCTTCCGCCAGCAGGGCGGCGACCGCGGCCACGATCGGCATTTCGATGTTCTTCTCCGCCGCCATTTCCAACAGCACCGGCGCGGTGAAGGCGCCTTCGGCGAGTTTGCCGTGCGCGGCGCCGTCGGGCTTCTCGCCTTTGCCGAGCGCGACGCCGAGGGAAAAATTGCGCGACTGCGGGCTCGAGCAGGTCAGGATCAGATCGCCGAGGCCGGACAGGCCGGTCATCGTCTCCGGCTTGGCGCCATAGGCGCGGCCGAAGCGCATGAGTTCGGCGAAGCCGCGCGTGGTCAGCGCCGCCGCCGCGCTCGCGCCCAGCCCGCGGCCGGTGACGATGCCGGCGGCGATCGCCAGCACGTTCTTGGCGGCGCCGCCGATCTCGACGCCGCGCACGTCGGTCGAATGATAGGGCCGGAACGTGCCGGAATTGATCGCGTGCGCCAGCGCCGCGGCAAGCTCCGCATCCGCCGCGGCCAGCGTCACCGCGGTCGGCAGGCCGCGCGCCACGTCGGCGGCAAAGCTCGGTCCCGACAGGATCGCCGGCGCGGCGTTGGGCGCGCATTCGGCGACGATCTCGGTCATGAATTTGTGCGTGCCGTGCTCGATGCCCTTGGCGCAGGCGATCAGCGGGCAGCCGGCGCGTAACGGTCTGCGCCAGCGATGTGACCACCGAGCGCATCGCCTGCGCCGGAACGACCAGCAGGATGGCGTCGTTGCGCGAGGCTTCCGCCAGCGCGCGCGTCACCTTGATGTTGTTGTCGAGCCGCACGCCGGGCAGGAACAGGCTCTCGCGTTTGGTCGCGAGGCTCTCGGCATTGCCGGCTTCGAATTCCCACAGCGTCACGTCGCGCCCGGCGCGCGCGCAGGTGAGCGCCAGCGCCGTTCCCCAGGCGCCGCCGCCGAGCACCGCGATGCGTTGGATGGTCATGCGCGCTTGCTCATTTGTATGCCGCCGTGCGTTTGAGCTTGCCCTCGGCCGCCGCGAACTCGTCGAGCGGCCAGCGCGCCCGCGGCGCGACCTCCATCGTATCGGTGAGGCCGAGCGCCAGCCGTTCGCAGCCTGCCCAGGCGATCATGGCGCCGTTGTCGGTGCACAATTCGAGCGGCGGCGCTACCAATACGGTGCCGACCTCGAAGGCGAGCCGGTGCAGCACCTTGCGGATCGCCTGATTGGCGGCGACGCCGCCGGCGGCGACCAGCGCCGAGGGCGCGCCATATTTGCCGCGGAATATCTTTAAACCCGCGCGCAGCCGGTCGAGCACGACTTCGACCACCGCCTGCTGGAACGAGGCGCATAGATCGGCGACGTCCTGGTCGGAGAGCGGCGCGATTTTTTCCGCTTCCATGCGCAATGCGGTCTTCAGACCGGAGAGCGAGAAGTTCGCGTCTTTACGTCCGTGCATCGGGCGCGGCAGCGCGAAGCGGGCGGCATCGCCGCGCATCGCTTCCTTTTCCACTTGCGGGCCGCCCGGATAACCGAGGCCGAGCAGCTTCGCGGTCTTGTCGAAGGCCTCGCCGATGGCGTCGTCCTGCGTGGTGCCGAGCCGCACGTAATCGCCGACGCCGCGCACGGCGACGATCTGGGTGTGGCCGCCGGAAGCGAGGAACAGGCAATAAGGAAACGGCGTTGCGTCGGTCAGCCGCGCGGTGAGCGCGTGCGCCTCCAGATGATTGACCGCGATCAGCGGCTTGTTCTTGACCAGCGCGATCGCCTTGGCCGTGGTCAGCCCGACGATCACGCCGCCGATCAGTCCGGGGCCGGCGGCGGCCGCGACGCCGTCGAGGGCGCCATAGCCGACCTCGGCCTGCTGCATGGCCTTGGCGATGATCAGATCGAGCGCCTCGACATGGGCGCGGGCGGCGATCTCCGGCACCACGCCGCCGAACGCGGCGTGTTCGCTGACCTGGCTGAGCACGATATTGGACAGGATGCGGCCGCGGCCGTCCTCCAAACGTTCCACCACCGCCGCCGCGGTCTCGTCGCAGGTCGTCTCGATGCCGAGGACGATCATTTCTCGCTCCGGCCTTCCCTTTTGCGGAAAGGGTGCTCTAAAAGACCCCCTAACATCGAGAGGTAATATGACGCAATCCACCGCCCCCTTGCGCATCGGCTCGCGCGGCAGCCCGCTGGCGCTGGTGCAGGCGCGCACCGTGCGTGCGCGGCTGGCGGAGGCGCTCGGCGTCGACGAGGCGGCGATCGAACTCGTCATCATCCGCACCTCGGGCGATGCCATCCAGGACCGGCCGCTGGCGGAAGTGGGCGGCAAGGGCCTGTTCACCAAGGAGATCGAGGAGGCGCTGCTCGACCGCCGCATCGATCTCGCCGTGCATTCGGCCAAGGACATGCCGACCTTCTCGCAGCCCGGCTTGATGCTGGCGGCCTGTCTCGAGCGCGAGGACCCGCGCGACGTGTTCATCAGCCGCAAGGCGGGCTCGCTCGCCGAACTGCCGCAAGGCGCGACGCTCGGCACCGCTTCGTTGCGCCGGCAGGCGATCGCCAAGCATTGCGCGGCGATCTGCGCGTGGTGCCGCTGCGCGGCAATGTCGAGACGCGGCTGCGCAAGCTCGACGCCGGCGAAGTCGACGCCACGCTGCTCGCGCTTGCCGGATTGAAACGTCTTGGCCTCACGCAGCACGTCACCAAGATCATGAGCGCGGAGGAATTCTTGCCGGCGGTGGCGCAGGGCGCCATCGGCATCGAGACGCGCGCGGACGATACACGCACGCGCGAAATTCTCGGCGCGCATCAATCATGCCGATACGCTGACGGCGGTTTCCTGCGAGCGCGCTTTCCTTGCCGAGCTCGACGGCTCCTGCAAGACGCCGATCGGCGGGCACGCCATTGTTGCCGGCGATACGATCGAGTTCCGCGGCCTGATCGCGCGGCCCGATGGCGCCGCCGCGCACGATATCGCCGGTCACGGCAGCCGCAGCGATGCCGTCGCTATTGGCGCTGACGCCGGGCGTGAGCTCAAGCACCGCGCCGGCCCCGGGTTTTTTGATTAGCCATGCGCATCGTCGTCACCCGTCCACCCGCCGACAGCGACCGCACCGCCGCCGCTTTGCGCGCGCGCGGCCATGACGTGCTGGTCGCGCCGCTGATGCGGGTCGAGCCGGCGCCGGCCGATCTCTCAGGCAACTGGGGCGCGGTCGTCATCACCAGCGCCAATGCGCCGGGCGCCATCGCCGGCAATGCGGCCTGCGCCGCGCTGTTCAAGTTGCCGTTGTTCGCGGTCGGCAAGCGCAGCGCCGACGCCGCGCGGCAGGCGGGCTTTGCCAATGTCACGTCGGCCGGCGGCGACATGCGCGATCTGGTGCGGCTCGTCGCCGAACGGCACGCCGATGCGAAAGCGCCGCTGCTTTATCTCGCCGGCGAGGACCGCGCCGCCGATCTGGTGGCGGAACTTGCGGTGCACGGCATCGCGGCGGAGATGCGGGTCGTCTACCGCGCGGTCACCGCGCCTTATCCGCCCGAGCTGACCGCGGCGCTCAAGGCCGGCGAGGTCGACGCCGTGCTGCACTTTTCCAAGCGCAGCGCGCAGAATTATCTTGCCGGCGCAGCGCTTGCAGGCGTTGCCGGCGAGGCGCTCGACGTGCGGCATATTTGCCTGTCGTCGCAGATCGCCGAGCCGCTGAGTAGTGCCGGCGCGGGCCGTATCGCGATCGCGCCGCGGCCGGACGAGGCGGCGTTGATCGCAAGCCTGCCGCCGGCTCAGGCTTGATTGGCGCGCCAACGCCATTTGCGTTATTTCCTGCCTGCGGGTGGGCCGATTCGTCGAGGAGCCGATGGCAGACAAGCGCACGACGCCGCAAGCGCCCGAAGCAGCGCCTGAAACGACAAGCGGGACGCCGCAGGACGCGTGGCGCCGGTCCGCGCCGCAAAAAGCGCGCGGCGCCGACCATCGATTTGACCGCCACCGAGGTACCGCCGGCGCAGGGCGAACCGGCGCCGGAGCCGCCGCCGGCCGCATCCGCCGCGCCGGAATCCAAGCCCGAACCGTCCCAGGCCGCGCCGCCGCCTGCCGCGCGCCGCGTGGACTATGGGACCGCGATCGCCGCCGGATTTCGCCGGCGCGGTGATCGCCGCCACGGTCATTGCGGCGCTATGGGCCGCCGGCGTGCTGCCGGCCGGTTCCGGATTCCGACGAACCGGACGCCAACATCGTCGCGTTGCAGAAAGCAGGTGCAGGCGCTGCAGAACCGCCCGGCGCCCGCGGCGGCGGCGACGGACGCTAAAGCGGTCGACGCGCTCGGCCAGCGCGTGAGCGAGCTCGAGGCCGCGCTTGCCAAACTGCCAAAGGGTGACGCCGGCATGGCGGAGCGGCTCAACGCCGCCGACAACGCCATGAAGTCGCTCGGCGTCGCGCTGGCCGCGCTCAACCGCCGCGGCGACGATATCGCCGCCAAGGCCGCGCAAGCGAACGCGCGCGCCGACGAAGCGGTGAAGGCGGTGAGCGAGCTGCGCGCCGGCATGCAGGACGCCGCCAAGAATCCGTCCGCCGCATTGTCGCCGGCCGAACTCGACGCCTTGCAGAAACGCATCGCCGGGCTCGAACAAGCCGCCAAGACCGCGCGCGCCGACATCGCCAAGGCGTCCTCGGCGGACATGGCCGCACGGCTCGCGTTGAGCGCGGCGGCCTTGCGCGACGCGGTGGCGAGCGGTGCGCCGTTTAGCGTGGAACTCGCGCAGGCCAAATCGCTCGGCGCCGACGAGACGATTGTTGCAACGCTTTCGCCGTTGGCGGCGAGCGGCGTGCCGAAGCCGGCGGCGCTGGCGGAAGGATTACGCGCGCTGCTGCCGGCCATGCTGAAAACGTCCGGCGCGCAGGCGCCGCGCGGCGGGTTCCTGGAAAAGCTTGAAGCCAATGCCGGCCGGCTGGTGCGCATCCGGCCGGTCGATGCGCCGGTCAGGCGATGATGCTTCCGCCGTGCTGGCGCGCGTCGAAATCGACGCCGCCAAGGCCGACATCGCGGCGCGCGCTCGCCGACATCGGCAAGCTGCCGGAAGCCGCGCGCCAACAGGCGGCCGACTGGGTCAAGAAAGCCGCGGCGCGGCAGAAAGCGCTTACCGCCGCGCGGCAATACGCCGCCGATACGGCGCGCGCACTCGGGCCGAAGTGAGGGCGCGATGGTCCGGGTGATCCTGTTCCTGGTGGCGGCCGCGGTGCTGGCGGCCGGCTTTGTCTGGGTCGCCGACCGGCCCGGCGACGTCGCCGTCACCTGGATGGGCTACCACATCGAAACCTCGGTGATGGTGGCGACGCTCGCGCTCGCCGCGCTGGTCGTTGCGCTGATGGCGCTGTGGGCGATCGTGCGTTTCATTTTGCGTTCGCCCGAACAAGTGTCGCTGTTCTTCCGCCACCGCCGCGCCATGAAGGGCTATCTCGCCATCTCGCGCGGGTTGATCGCGGTCGGCGCCGGCGATCTGCGCGGCGCGCGGCGCTCGGCCGACGAAGCGGCGCGGCTGTCGCCGGGCGATCCGCTGGCGCTGCTGCTCGCCGCGCAATCGGCGCAGATGGCCGGCGACCGTAGCGGCGCCGAAAGCGCCTTCCGCGCAATGACGCGGCGCGACGATACCAAGCTGCTCGGCCTGCGCGGGCTTTATATCGAAGCGCAGCGGCGCGGCGACGCGCAGGCCGCGCACCTTGCGGTCGAGGAAGCGGCGAAGGCGTCGTCGGCGCCGGCCTGGGCCGGGCAGGCCGCGCTCGACTATCGCTGCGCGGCGTCCGACTGGGCGGGCGCGCTCGATGCGCTCGATCGCATGAAAGGCGCGTTGGAAAAAGCCGACTACCGGCGCGAGCGCGCCGTGTTGCTCACCGCCCGTGCGCTGGCGCTGGAAGAGATCGACCGCGACGCCTCGCGCGCGGCGGTGCTGGAGGCGGCCAAGCTCGCGCCCGATCTGGTGCCGGCGGCGGCGCTCGCCGGGCGGCGGCTGGCGGAAGCCGGCGAAGCGCGCAAGGCGCGCAAGATCCTGGAAAAGGCCTGGACGCTCAATCCGCATCCCGACATCGCCGAGGCTTACGCGAACTTGCGGCTCGGCAACTCGGCGCGCGAACGCCTGACGCGCATGCAGAAACTCGCCGGCATGCTGCCGGGCCAGCGCGAAGGCGCCTTGGCGGTGGCGCGCGCCGCGCTCGACGCGCGCGAATTCGCCGTCGCGCGCGCGGCGCTCGAGCCTTATCTCGCGGCGCCGACGCGCCGCGTCGCCACGCTGATGGCGGAGATCGAGGAGGCCGAGCACGGCGACCAAGGCCGCGTGCGCGAATGGATGGCGCGCGCCATGCGCGCGGCCGGCGATCCGGCCTGGACCGCCGACGGCACGGTGTCGGAGCAATGGCGGCCGGTGTCGCCGAACGGGCGGCTCGACGGTTACGTGTGGAAGGTGCCGCTGGCCGAGATCGGCGTCACTCGGCCGGTGATCGAGATCGCGCCGCCGCCGCTTCCACCGAAGCCGGCCGCCGAACCGGTCGAGACCGCGCCCGCGCCGTCTCCGCCGCCCGAGACCGAGCCCGCGCCGGAGCCACCGCGCAGGCCGGCCAAAACCGCAACCAAGAGCAAACCAAAGCCGATCGAGCCGGTGATCCCGCTGGTGCACGCGCCGGACGATCCGGGTCCCGATTCCGTGATCGAGAGCGATCCGGTGCCGGAACCCACAACGCCGCCGCCGCGCGCGCCCTGGCAGCGGTTCATGCAGCTATTTCGCTAGAATTTTCCGGCGGTAAGGGGATTGCTTGCCAAGCCTGCCCCCCGCCGATACTAGTGGCCCACTTTTCGGGATCATGCGCATTGCCGGCGTAGCTCAGCGGTAGAGCATCCGCTTCGTAAGCGGGTGGTCGGGGGTTCAAATCCCTCCGCCGGCACCAGCCTTCGCTCCTTCGGAGCTACGGCTGGCAAGCCAGCCGAGTGCGATGGCGGACCGTTCCGCGAGCTTCGGTTGGCAAGCCACCCGCCTTCGCTAGAGCTTCGACGGGCAAGGCCTTTGCAAGGCGAGTTTCGGTTTTACCGCCCGGTGGTATCGATCGCTATCGCGCCGAATTTTACGTTTTTCGCACGCCGATTGAACACCAAAATTCCGCATTCAGTCCGCGGACCCCAGGAACATACCTCCGACTTGCGCGTTGCTCGGGCCATGACTTCCCGCGCGCAAATGCACCCATGAGGAGGCTACGCCATGTGGACCTCGCTGTTTGCCGTTACTGCCGCGATCGCCGTTGCCCTGAGCATGGCCGCGATCGTCGTGGATTCCGCCAAGGGAGGAAAGTTCCGCCTTTAATTCCGGTCCCGTTTAGTCTGAGCGAAGAACTTGGGCGGCCATCGGGCCGCCCATTTTATTGACGGTAGGACGCTACCCGGAGGCGGAACTTTGCAATAATAGGGGCGATGCCGCCGCCCCTGATGTTATCGAGGCGCTTTGCGCCGCTGTTCTGGTGCCAGTTTTTCGCGGCATTCAACGACAATTTTCTCAAGACCGCGCTGGTGTTTTTGATTTTGTTCCGCTCCGGCGCCGCCGACGCGGAAGCGCTTGATCACTTTGGCCAGCGCCATCTTCATCGCGCCCTATTTTTTCCTGTCGGCGCTGGGCGGGGAACTCGCCGACCGCTACGACAAGGCGCGGGTGGCGCAATGGCTGAAATTCGTTGAAATGTTCGTCGCCGCTTTGGCGGTCTTAGGTTACGCGCGCGGCTCGCTGCCGATCTTGTTTTGCGCGCTCGCCGGCTTCGGCGTGCTGGCGTCGCTGTTCGGGCCGATCAAATACGGCATCCTGCCCGATCATTTGCGGCGCGAGGAATTGCCGACCGGCAACGCGCTGGTCGAAGGCGCGACGTTCGTCGCCATCCTCACCGGCACCATTGTCGGCGGCATTGCCGCGCGCGGCGGCGATGTCGTCGCCTTCGCGCCGCTGCTCATCGGTTTTGCGTTTGCCTGCTGGCTATCGGCGCTCGCCATTCCGCCGACCGGCGAGGGCGCGCCGCATTTGAAGGTCACGTTCAATATCGCCGCGTCGACCTTGGGCATGATCCGCCATCTGCGCGCCGACCCGCGGCTGTGGTGGGGCGCCATGGTGACGAGCTGGTTCTGGCTGGTCGGCATTGTGGTGCTGTCGCTGCTGCCGCCGCTGATCAAGACGCTGATCGGCGGCAACGAGGACACGGTCACCGTCTATCTCGCGCTGTTCTCCATCGCGGTCGGCCTGGGCTCGGGTCTGGCGGCGGCGATCGCGCGCGGGCGCATCGTGCTCAAGACGACGCTCGTAGGCTGCGTGCTGCTCGGCGCCTTCGCGCTCGATCTCGGTATCGCCGTCTGGGGCGCAATGCCGGCATTGTCGCCGCAAGCGCCGGGCGCGGTGTTTTCATCCGCGCTGGGGATCCGCGTTGCCATCGATCTTGTCGGCCTGGCGATTTCCGGCGGGCTGTTCATCGTGCCCGCCTTCGCCGCCGTGCAGGCCTGGAGCGATCCCGATTACCGCGCGCGCAATGTGGCGGCGGTCAACGTGCTCAACGCCGCCTTCATGACCGGCGCGACGATTGCCGTCGCGGTCATGCAGAAATACGGCGTCACCGTGCCGGCGTTGTTTGCCGGGATCGGGGTGACGACGTTGCTGGTGGCGTTGGCGATTTGGAAGACGATGCCCTTCCGCCCATCCTGAGGAGCGCCCATAGGGCGCGTCTCGAAGGATGGGCGGCCCATGCTTCGAGACGCGTCGCTTCGCGACGCTCCTCAGCATGAGGCCGAGCTACTTCTTCCGCATCTTCAGCACGCGGTCGACCATCTCGCCGGCGACGCCGAGATAATTCGCCGGGTCGACCATCTTTTCCAATTGCTTGCGGCTGGCGTGCTTGCGGATTTCCTTGTCCTCGGCCAAGAGGTCGATGAGCGGGCGGCCGGTCTTCACCACCTCGCGGCAGATGTCGTAGACGACGTCGTGCGCGCGGTTGCGCCCCATGGCGGCGCCAAGCCCCATCATCACCGCTTCCGACATGATCAGGCCTTTGGTGATGTCGAGATTTTCGCGCATTTTCTTTTCGTTGACCTGCAGGCCGCTCACCAGAAAGCGCGTCTGCGCCAGCGCGCCGGCCGACAGCATGAAAATTTCCGGCAGCGCGATCCATTCGATTTCCCACGGGCCGGTGGAGCGTTCGTGGTCCTCGACCTGCGCCTCCAACAGCGCGGCGACGAGCTGCTTCACCATGGCGCTTTGCGCGGTGATGTAAACGGATGAAATCGGGTTGCGCTTCTGCGGCATGGTCGAGGAGGAGCCGCGGCCCTGGTGGAACGGCTCGTAGACTTCCTCGACCTCGGTCTGCATCAACAGCTTCACGTCGAAGGCGATCTTGCCGCAGGTGCCGGTGACCAGGCCGAGGAAGCAGCCGACCTCGGCGATGCGGTCGCGCACCGTGTGCCAGGAAATGTCCGGCTGGCCGAGCTTGAGCTCCTTGCAGAGGTCGACCTGCACCTTGAGCCCGTCCTTGCCGAGCGAGGACAGCGTGCCGGCGGCGCCGCCGAATTCAGCCACCAGCACGCGCGCGCGCAGCTCCTTCAGGCGCTGCTTGTGGCGCTCGAAGGCGCCGAGCAAGGTCGCCATCTTGTAGCCGAAGGTGATCGGCACCGCCTGCTGCAGGTTCGTGCGTCCGGCCATCGGCGTGTCGCGGTATTTCTTGGCGAGCTTGGCCAGCGCGTCGGAAATAGCGTCAATGTCGTCCGCGACAAGGTCGAGCGACTCGCGGATCTGCAGGATGGTGGCGGTGTCGGTGATGTCCTGCGTGGTGGCGCCCCAATGCGACCATTCGCCCAAGCCGCCCTTGCACAGCTTGACCAGTTGCTGGACCACCGGCAGCACCGGATAGCCGATGCGCTCGGTCGCCTCCTTGAGTTTCGCCATGTCGTATTCTTTGCCGTCGCAGTGGCGCACGATCTCGGCGGCGGCGTTCTTCGGGATGATGCCGAGCCGGCCTTGCGCGCGCGCCAGCGCCGCCTCGAAGTCGAGATATTTCTGCACGCGGTTTTCGTCCGACCACACCTCGCGCATCGCCGGCGTGGTGAAAATGTCGCGGAACACCGCGGAATCGAGGATGGTCGAGGGCATTCGGGGGCTCCTGGGCGCTTAGCCATGCTGTGCTAACCTGAGCGGGCCAGCATCACAACTCGGGCTTGCCCGAGTTGTGCGGGTTTTAAAAGTCCCAAGTCGGGTAAACCCGACTTGGGATGACAAGGGAGGTCCGTATGAACGTCAATAGCAAGCCGCAACGCGGCTTCCGGCTCGAGCCCGTGCACCCCAAGCCGGAGCAGGCGCACACCATGCCTTACGCCCCGGCGGTGCATATCGTCGGCGCCTGCGACCTGATGTTCCTGTCGGGCGCGACGCCCTCGCCGCTCTACCACCAGCACCCGCATGTCGAGGCCGAGCACGTGCACCCGCATTCGATCGAGGAGCAGACCGTGCGCGCGATGGAGGCGATCAAGTCGATCCTCGATCATACCGGCGCGAGCTGGCGCGACGTGGTGAAGGTGACGAAATATCTGACCGATTTCCGCGAGGCCGACGCCATGCACGCCACCATGGCGAAATATTTCGGCGACTGGCGGCCGGCGAGCACGACGGTGTGCATCAACCAGTTGTCGTCGCCCGGCGCGCGCATCGAACTCGACATGATCGTGGCGCTGCCGAAGAAGCAATGATGTCATGCCCGCCTACGCGGGCATGACGGCGGAGAGTTGTTCCTTCATCCAATCCGCGCTTTGCGAACGCCAGCGGTAGGCGCGGTTGGTGGCGATGTGGTTGCCGTCTTCGATCATCATCAGCTCGACCGGGCCTTTCACCTCGCGCGCCAGGCGCTCGGCGTCCTTGGCCGGCACCAGGCGGTCGTGCCGGCCGTTCACGATGAAGATCGGGCAGGTGATCTTGCCGGCCACGCCTTCAAGCGACAGCGTCGCCGCGTTCCGGCGCGCTTCCTCCGCCGTCTGGCAATGGCTGCGCACGCGGAATGCCTCGCGCGTCAGTTCCGGCAGGTTGTCCCACGCGTCGGCCCAATTGAACGGGCCGCCGAGCGCGATGCAGGCCTTGATGCGCTTGTCGAAGGCGGCCGCGCGCGGCGCGTAATAGCCGCCGAGGCTGACGCCCCAAAAGCCGATGCGCGCGGCGTCGAGATCGCGCCGCGTGCCGATATAATCGAGCACGGCCTTGGCCGGCACTTCGTAGTCGCCGCGGATGGGGAAATCGTATTGCGCCTCGCCCTGGCCGGGGCCTTCGAAGATCAGCGTCGCCATGCCGCGCGCCAGGAACGGCGTCTCGTAGGCCTCGCCTTCCTCCTTTGTGGAATCGAGGCCCGACCGCCATCGCCACCACCGGCGCCCGTTCGACGCCGGCGGGTTTGCGCAAAATGCCGGCGAGCGACTTGCCCTGATACGGAATCTCCACGCGCTCGCCGGGCGGACGCAAATAAGGCAGCGCCGCCTGGCGGCATTCGATCTGCTTTAAATGCGCGGCCTTCATCTGCGCCTGGTCGTGCACGAACAGAAACGAAGCGAAATGGTAGTAGACGCCGGCGCGCTGCAGGCATTCGCCGGCGGTGAGGAAATGCTTTTTCGCCAGCGCTTCGCGGCCGAGTTGCTCGTGATGGGCGGCGCGCGCCGACCAGGCGCGGCACCAGTCGTTGTAAGACGTGAGCGCAGCCGGTGATCTCCTCGAAGTCGGTCAGCACCACGCCGTTGGCGACAAAGCGCGGGCCCCAATGCGCGATCGCGGCCTTCAGCAAGGGGTCGGATGACATACGTTATTTCCTTTTTTAATTCGTCATTCCGGGGCGCGGGCGCTCGCCCGCGAACCCGGAATCCAGAAGCGCGCTTTTCGTATCTGGATTCCGGGTCCGGCGCTGCGCGCCGTCCCGGAATGACAGGAAAGAGAGCATCAATTGGTTTTCTCGTCGCGGCGATACCACGGCATGAAGTGGCGCGTCGCCCATTGCACCAGCAATTCGAAGCCGACGCCGAAGCCGGCGAGCAGCAGCACGCCGACAAAGGCTTCGTTGTGGTGGTAGGTGCGCGAGTTGTAGAGGATGAAATAGCCGAGCCCGCCGACCGAGAGGAAGAATTCCGCCACCACCGCGCCGATCAGCGCGCGTCCGGCCGCCAGGCGAACGCCGGCCAGCAGATAGGGCACCGACGACGGCAGCACGATCTCGGTCAGTACGTTCAGCCGCGTCGAGCGGAACGAGCGCGCGACCTCCAGATATTCGCGCGGCACCGAGCGGGCGCCGTCGGCGGCGTTGATGATGATGGAGAAGATGGCGGCGAAGATGACGGTGGCGATGCGCGCGGCGCCCGAATACCCGAACCACAGCGAGAACAGCGGCAGCACGACGATCATCGGCATGGCGTAGAAGCCGTTGATGTAATGCCGGATGGTGCGCTCGAAACCCGGGCTGCGCCCCATCAGCAGGCCGATGGCCGTGCCGACCACCAGGGCGATGGCAAGGCCCTCGGCGACCGCGGCCAGCGTCTGCCCGGTGGCGGCGAGAAAGGCGGGATCGACGATGACGCGCGGGATCGCCAACACCACCGTGGTGGGCTTGGCGACATAAGCCGGCGCGAAGGCGCGCACGATCAATTCCCAGGCCAGCAGGATGGCGAGGCCGGCGATCAGCCGCGGCACGAAAGTGCCGAGCAGCGCGGCCGCTCAAGGCGGAATGCTTGGGCGGCGCGGCGAGCGGGACCGAGATGGTGGACGTTCGGCCATGCGCTACTGTCTCCAGCGCGCGAAATGGCGCTCGATCGCAAAACCGAGCCGCATCAGGCCGACGCCGATCAGGCCGATCACCAGGATGGAGGCGAACACCCCGCCGGTGTCGAAATTCTGCGACGCGCTCATGATGAGCTGGCCGAGCCCGGTCGAGGACAGAAAGAATTCCGCCGCCACCATGCCGACCAGCGCGCGGCCGATGGCCTGGCGCACGCCGGTCATGATGTAGGGCAAAGTGTAAGGCAGCATCACCTCGCGCCACAGCGACCACTCGCTCGAGCGGTAGGATTTGGCGACCTCGATCAGTTCCGGCTTGATGCTGCGCGCGCCCTCCACCGTGTTGTAGAGCACGGGGAATACCGCGAACAGAAAGACCACCAGCACTTTCGGCGCGAAGCCGAAACCCATCAGCGACAGGATGAACGGGATCAGCGCCACCATCGGCGTGGCGTAGAGCGTCATCAGATAGGGCTCGATGCCGACGCGCAAGCTCCGCACCCGCGCCAGCAACAAGCCGAGCGGCGCGCCGACGACGAGCGCGAGCACGAAGCCGGTCAGGAACAGCTCGCGCCGAATCGAGGAACTGGGCGATGAATTCGCCGCCGGCGATGAGCTGCCAGAGCCGCACCAAGGTTTCCGAGAACGGCACCATGAAGGCAGCGCTGGTCGAGCGGCCCGCGATCTCCCAGAGGGCGATGCCGGCGAGCAGGCTCGCCCAGAATGGCGCGTTGCGCCGGATCGCTCGCGGCTGTCATTTCACCATCGCGTTGGCGTCTTTCCAGACGCTCGGATCGACCAGTTGCTCATAGGTCACCGGCTTCTTGTCCGGTTTGATGGCGCCGATCTTCTTCATCAGCGCGGCGACCGCTTCAATCTTCTTGCGCGGCAAGCCGTCGTCCTTGGCCGCCCAGAAATCGATGGCGAGGAATTCCTTGAGCGCCAGCTTGTTGACGTCCTTGTTGTGGCCGGTCACCGCGGCCGCGTCGGCCACCGCGTCGGCATTCTTCGGGTCCTGCATGAAACGCGCGGCCTCGATCAGGCCGGCGACCGTGCGCACGATGGCGTCGCGGTTCTTCGCCAGATTGTCCTTGCGCACGACCAGCATGATATAGTGGCTGGTCGGGTTGGTATTCTTCATCGCCAGCAGGATGTGCAGCGGCTTGCCTTGGTGCTTGATCTCGGCGAGATCGTCGAGATGCAGCACGCCGTAATGCAAGCGGCCGGCGATCATCGCCGGACCCGTGCTCGAGCCGAGCGCGACCTGCTTGACCTGGTCGAGCTTCACGTCCTTGCAGCCGCCGGCGAGCATCGAGCGCAGCGCCACCGAGCGTGCGCCGCCGATCGAGTCGACGCCGATGTCCTGGCCGGCGAGGTCCTTGCAGGTCTTGCCGTCTTCGGTGGTGCCGATCACCCAATCCGGATTCGGCATGCCGTAGACGGCAACCAGCGGCACGCCGGCATTGGAAACCTGGTTGATGACCGGCGGCGTCGGCGAAAAGGCCATGTCGACGTCGCCGGTGACCACGGCGCGCGCGGCGGCGGTGCCGTTGTCGAACGGGCGGATTTCCACGTCGGCGCCGTGCTTCTTGAAGAAGCCCTGCTTCTCGGCGACGAAGGCAATGGTCACCGAATAGATCGGCGGAATGCCGGGCGTCGCGATGACGATCTTCTTGCCTTGCGCGGCGGCAGGTCCGGCGCCCGAGAGCGCGATGGCCAGCAGCGCGCCGCCGGCCAGCAGGGTAAAGTTTTTACGGATCATGCAATCCTCCCTTTAGCTTCAGTGTTTTTGTTCAGCGCTCCAATTGGAATTCGGCTTCGCGCGCCTCCCGCATCAGCGTGTTCCACACCCGCTCGCGCAGCTCGGCGAAACGCGGTTCACGCAAGGTCGCCCGCGTGCGCGGATGCGGCAGATCGATGGCGATGGTCTCGTGGATGCTCGAGGGCCTTCCCTTGAGCACGATCACCCGGTGGCCGAGCAGCACCGCCTCTTCGATCGAGTGGGTGACGAAGATCATGGCGGTCGGCCGCTCTTCCCAGATGCGCAGCAATTCGAATTGCAGGATTTCGCGCGTCTGCGCGTCGACCGCCGCGAACGGCTCGTCCATCAGCAGCACGTTCGGCTCGACCGCGAGCGCGCGCGCCAGCCCGCAGCGTTGCTGCATGCCGCCGGACATCTGATAGGGGAACGCGGTTTCGAAGCCGCCAAGGCCGACCAGCTTGATGAATTCCGGCACCTTGCGCTCGACCTCCGTCTTGCTCGCGCCGGCCATGCGCAAGCCGTAGGCGACGTTGTCGTAAACCGTCTTCCACGGGAACAGGCCGAAATGCTGGAACACCATGGCGACGCCGGCGATCGGCTCTTCGATGCGCTGGTTGCCGACCCAGATCTCGCCGGCATCGTGCGGCAGCAGGCCGTCGATGCAGCGTAACAGCGTGGTCTTGCCGCAGCCGGACGGTCCGACGATGGCGACGATCTCACGTTCGGCCACGTCGAAATCGATGTTGCGGAACACTTCGAGCGTGCCGTAGCGCTTGGCCAGTCCCTTGACGCGGATGCGGGGCTCGCCCGCGGCTGGCGCTGCGGACGGGCGAAGGGCGGATACCGCCGGCATGGACATTAACTCCTACGGATATTTTCTATGGCGCGCCCATGGCGGGCGGACCGATTGTTGGGCCTCGCGCACATGTTGCCGCAACCCCGCGGAGCCGGCAACGCCGCTTGTATAAGTTCGCTAACCTTGTCGGCGGCGCGCCAGCATCACCTCGCGCGCAGGCGCGGCCGCGCCGTGTCGGCGGGAGCTCCTTTGTTTGCTGGCTTTTCATCGCGCGCAAGAGATCGTTAGGCTCAATCAATCGTTACAATGCGCGGCGGTTACCAAGCAGTATTGTTAATGTCGCGAAAGGTTACTCTAAACTTAGCCGTCGCACACACCGATCGTAAACAATAGTAATTCAGTCACTCTTCAGCATAGTGCCAGAAGCGTTTGAACTATTAGCAATTGAATACTTTATCGCCTTTAGTCTCGTTGACGTCAGAACGGCCAGTTTCAGGTCGCGTCAAACGGGGACAAGAACTTGCGTACCAGCACCATCGTCATGATCGGGTTCGCCGTCGTGTTCGGCTTGCTCGCCGTATTCATCGCCCAGGTCTGGCTCAACGATCAGGCCAGCATGCAGGCGAAGAATTTCGAGGCGAACAAGAAGCCGGTGTCGATGCAAACCGTCGTCGTCGCCAATAAGCCGCTGCGTTTCGGCACCGAGCTCAACGCCTCGCTGCTCAAGGAAGTGCCGTGGCCGGCGGATTCGATGCCGGCGGGCACCTTCAACAAGATCAGCGACATGCTCAGTGGCGGCCGCCGCGTGGTGCTGACCGCGATCGAAGCGAACGAGCCGGTGCTGTCGCTCAAGATCACCGGCGCCGGTCAACGCGCCACCCTTTCGGCGCTCGTGCGCAAGGGCATGAAGGCGGTGACCATCCGCGTCAACGACGTGGAAGGCGTCGGCGGCTTCGTGCTGCCGGGCGACCGCGTCGACGTCGTGCTCACGCGCCAGATCGAAAAGGGCTCGGCCTCCACCGAGGTCGTGCTGCAGAACGCGCGCGTGCTGGCGGTCGACCAGATCGCCGACGAACGCGCGGCCAAGGCGGCGGTGGCGAAATCGGTGACGCTCGAAGTGAGCACGGTGGAAGCGCAGAAGGTGTGGCTGGCCGCGTCGGTCGGCAACCTGTCGCTGCTGCTGCGCAAAGCGGGCGAAACCGCGGAAACCAAGACGCGCAAGATCACGCTCAAGGATTTGAGCGGCATCGAGCCGGTCAGCAGCGACAAGTCCGCAACCGCGACGGTTGTGGTCACGCGCGCGGCGGCGAAACAGGAATACACCGTGCCGGTCGAAGGCAGTCGTGGGGACATGACGACGACCGGTCAGGCTGTGGACGCTCACTAATCGTGGGTGCGAGTTCTATCAAGGGTGGGGAGTGTGTCGTGAACAATAATACCGAATATGCCGCGGGCTTTGCCTGGCGGCGCACGGACGGGACCACGCGGCGCGGCAACTGGCTGCGCGACTTGTGGCTGCGCGACTTGGCCATCGCATTGGCGTTTGCCCTGGCGGCGGCGATGCTGCTGATGGCCGGCGAGGCCAACGCGCAGGAACGCACCATCCAGTTCAGCGGCAACGAACACACCGCCATGGTGACGGTCACCATCGGCAAGTCGCATGACGTGCGCACCGCCGGCAGCTTCGTCGACGTCATGGTCGGCGATCCGGACGTCGCCGACGTCAATCCGCTCACCGATCACACGCTGTCGATTCTCGGCAAGAAGATCGGCACCACCCGGGTGCAGGTCTATGCCGAGGGCAAGAAGCTGATCGGCATCTTCGACGTCGAGGTCAATTACGACATCAGCCGGCTGACCAACGAGCTCAAGCGCCGCTTCCCCGGCTCGCGTATCCAAGCGTCCTCGGTCAACGGCCGCATCATGCTGTCGGGCGAGGTGGTCGATGCCGCCACCCTCGACAAGGCGGTCACCATCGCACGCCAATTCAGCCCGGACATCATCAATTCGGTGTCGGTGATGTCGCCGCAGCAGGTCATGCTGGAGGTGCGCTTCATCGAGATTTCGCGCACCGCCGGCCGTGAGCTCGGCGTGCAGTGGAACCGCTTTGGCTCGCACAGCACGACCAATATCGGCTCGCGCCAGGACGCCGGTAATCTGCCGATCACGGGGCCGACCAGCGCTACGAATATTCCGGCCGGCGAAGTGGCCGCCGGCGTGCTCTCCGGCGCCTCGCCGTTCGGCTTCGCCATCGCCCGCATGATTTCCAACGGAACCACGATCGACGTACTGATCAACGCACTGGAGCAGAAGGGCATCGCCCGCAGTCTGGCCGAGCCCAATCTGGTCGCGCTGTCCGGTGACACCGCTAGCTTCCTGGCAGGCGGCGAGTATCCGATCCCGGTGGCTGGTAATCTCGGCCAGATCACCGTCGACTACAAGAAATACGGCGTCGGGCTCGCCTTCACGCCAACCGTGCTCGGCCACGGCCTGATCAATTGAAGATCGAGCCGGAAGTGAGCCAGATCGACACCACCCACACGGTGGCGGTGAGCAACGGCGTTTCGGTGCCGGCGCTGATCGTGCGTCGCGCCTCGACCACGGTCGAACTGCATGACGGGCAGAGCTTCATGATCGGCGGCCTGTTGCAGACCGACAACAAGAATCAGATCGAACAACTGCCGTGGCTCGGCAGCGTGCCGGTGCTCGGCGCGTTGTTCTCCTCGAAGTCCTATCAGCAGAACCAGACCGACCTCGCCATCATCGTGACGCCGCATTTGGTGCGGCCGACGCGGCCGGGCGACGTGGTCAAGACGCCGGCCGACGGCGTATTGCCGCCGAGCGATCCGGACTTCTTCCTGCTCGGCAAGGCCGAGGTCACCCGGGCGCAAGCGCGCGCGCTCACGCCCGAAACCGCCCGCGTCGCCGAGGCCGGCGACCGTCCGTTCACCGGTCACATGCTCGACCTGCCAAAGTGGGGCTCCAATGCAGCCATCCAATAAAGTGCCGCGCCTGCTCGCGCTCGCCGCGCTGATCGGCGCGCTTGCCGGCTGCTCGGAATATCTCGATCGCCGCGACACCATCTATCTCGGCGGCGGCGATTCGGTGGCCACCAACAAGGTCACCCAGATGGTCGATCCCTGGCCGCGCGCCAGCGCCGACCACAACATCGCGTACAACGGCGACAAGATGGAATCCGCGGTCGAGCGCTATCGCACCAACCGGGTGACGCAGCCGCGCGGCATCGGCACGTCGGCCACCTACCAGCCGCCGTCCGCCAACAGTCAGAGCAACAGCGCGCCGCTCGGGCCGACCGTGACTCAGTCGGCGGCACCGGTGAAATAAGCGGGAATTATTCACGTCATGCGTCTCGGCCGCAGTCAGGAATCCAGTTCGAACCGGACCCGCGTGGTGGTGCTCACCGCCGACGCCGAGTTCGACGCTTCGGTGCGCGCCACCTTCGGCACCTCGAGCGCGATCGATCTGGTCATGGTGACGGGCCGCGTGACCGAGCAAGCCGAGGCGCTCGATGTCGAAAGCGCCACCGTCGTGGTGGTCGACGTCGATGCCAGCCGCGACGATGAGATGGCCGCCTTGGCGCGATTGATGACGCGGGTGCGCGCCTGGCCGCCGGTGATCGCGGTAACCCAGAGTTTCGACGCCAACGTCGCGCGCACGCTGTTGCAGATGCGGATTGCCGACTTCCTGGTCAAGCCGGTGGCGCCGATCGATCTGGTGCGCGCCTGCGCCCGCGTCGGCAAGAGCGCCGGCCGAGTCCGGCGAGCGGACCGAGGCCGAGATCCACACATTCCTCCCCGCGGTCGGCGGCGCAGGCGTCACCACGCTCGCCATCCAGACCGCGATGATCATGCTCACGTCCGGCAGTGCGCGCAGCAAGCGCTCGGTCTGTCTGGTCGATCTGAATTTCCAGCACGGCGCGGTCGCCGACTATCTCGATCTCGAGCCGCGCCTGAATCTGGCGGAAATCGAGCCGCGGCCGGACCGGCTCGACCGCCAACTGCTCGAGATCATGCTGTCCTATCACGCCTCCGGCCTTGCCGTGGTTGCGGCGCCGAACCGGCCGGCGGAGATGCGCTCGTTCGATCCCGACGTGGTGACGCGGCTGCTCGATCTGGTCTCCACGCATTTCGACTATGTCGTGATCGACATGCCGCGCACCTGGTTCTCCTGGACCGACAGTGTGCTGCTCGGCTCGAACAAATTGTATATCGTCAGCGAAACCACCGTGCCCAGCCTGCGCTACGCCAAGCATTTGGTGGCGGCGATCAGGGAACGGCTGGGCGAAGGGCCGCGGCCGAAGGTCGTCGTCAACCGCTTCCAGGCGCGCATGTTTTCCGCCGGCCTGCGCCGCAGCGACTTCGAACAGACGCTGGGCGACGCTTTCGCCACCACGATCCCCAACGACTACGCGCTGGTGCGCGAGGCGATCGACCGCGGCGTGCCGCTCGACGAGGTCAAGCCCGGCAACAAGATCACCGCGCAGCTCAAGAAGCTGGTGCTCGACGACGCGCCCGGTAAGGCGAAGCCGGATGAGCAGGCCGCGGCGCCGATCAAGAAGTTCAAGTTTTCCGTCGCGCAATAACGCGCGTTCCCGGTTCGCAACGATCGCATCAGCAAAGGAATAAGCGATGGCCGGCCGTTTCTCACTCCGACGCGCTGCCGCGCCCGAGCCGCTCGAAGTCGAAGCGCCGACGCCGGCCGCGCCCGAAGGCGCGGAAGGCAGCGCGTTGCCGCAATTGCCGCCGGAACAGGCGCCGCCGGTGCAGCCGCAGTCCACCAATCCGCTGCTCAGCGACAAGCTGCTCGACGCCAAGGTGCGCCTGCACCGCCGGCTGATCGAGGAGATCAATCTTTCGGCGCTTGAAAAGCTGCCGGATGACGAAATCCGCCGCCACGTCTTGCAACTGGTGTCGAAATACGTGCTGGCCGAGCGGCTGGCGCTAAATACACATGAGCTTTCCGAATTCGTTTCCGAGATCCTCGACGAAATGACCGGGCTTGGGCCGCTCGAACCGCTGCTCAAGGACGAAAGCATCAACGACATCCTGATCAACGGTCATGAATGCGTCTACGTGGAGCGCCGCGGCGTACTCGAACGGCTGCCCGTGCGGTTCAAGGACGAGCAGCATCTGCTGCGCATCATCAATAAAATCGTGTCTGCGGTCGGCCGCCGGGTCGATGAATCCCATCCGCTCTGCGACGCGCGCCTGCAGGACGGCAGCCGCGTCAACGTGGCAGTGCGGCCGATCGGCGTCGACGGCCCCCTGGTTTCGATCCGCAAATTCTCCAAGAAGCCGCTCAATCTCGCCAAACTGGTCGAGGTCGGCGCGCTACGCCCGCCGATGGCCGAGCTGCTGGGGGCGGCGGTGAAGGCGCGCATCACCACGATCATTTCCGGCGGCACCGGTTCCGGCAAGACCACGATGCTCAACGCGCTGTCCGCCTTCATCTCGGAAAAAGAGCGCCTGATCACCATCGAGGACGCGGCCGAGCTTCAGTTGCAGCAGCCGCATGTCGGCCGCATGGAAACGCGGCCACCCAATATCGAAGGCAAGGGCGAAATCCGCCAACGCGAACTGGTCAAGAACGCGCTGCGTATGCGGCCCGACCGAATCATCCTCGGCGAGTGCCGCGGCGAGGAAGCCTTCGACATGTTGCAGGCCATGAACACCGGTCATGAAGGCTCGATGGCCACCATCCACGCCAACACGCCGCGTGACGCCATTTCGCGCCTCGAGCAGATGATCGGCATGGCCGGCCTGCCGATGACGGTGTCCTCGATCCGCGGCCAGATCGCCGGCGCCATCCAGTTGATCGTGCAGTTGGCGCGCCAGTCCGACGGCAAGCGCAAGGTCACCTCGATCGCCGAGATCACAGGGCTGGAAGGCGACATCATCCAGATGCAGGAAATCTTCAAATACGTGCGCACCGGCATCGCGGCGGACGGCACCGTGCAGGGTCACTTCTCCGCCACCGGCGTGCGCCCGCGCTTCCTCACCCATCTCGCCAACCAGGGCGTCAAGCTGCCGGGCAATTTCTTCGATCCCTCGCAGCCGCTCTAGAGCAGAATCGCGAAAAACAGCTCGCCATGTTCAATATCGACTCGGTCTACTTGATCTACCTGCTGGTCGGCGTTTCGGCGGCGATGTTCGCCGAAGGCGGCTATCTGCTGTTCTACAACAAGGCTTCCTACCGCAAGAACATCAATCGCCGGCTCAAGGTGATGGACAGCAAGCCGGACCGCGAAGGCGTGTTGGTGCAGTTGCGGCGCGAGCGCGGGTTGACCTCCGGCGGCGACTACCGGCTGCCGCTCCTCAGTTTCAATAAGCTCGTGCTGCAGTCCGGGCTGAACATCGGCCTCGGACGGCTGGTCCTGGTCGACGTCATCGGCATGGCCGGCGCGTTCGCCGCCACCGCGGCATTCGACAGAAGCTTGCTGCACGCCGCCATCGCCGCACTGTTCAGCGGCCTGGTGCTGCCGTTCCTGGTGCTGAAGTTTCTGCGCTCGCGCCGGCAGAAGAAATTCGCCGCCCAGTTCCCCGACGCCATCGACATCATCGTGCGCTCGCTGCGCGCCGGCCACCCGGTGCCGATCGCCATCAACATGGTGGCGCGCGAATTGACCGACCCGATCGGCAGCGAATTCGGCACCGTCACCGACGAAATCACCTACGGCGCGGACTTGGAAACCGCGATGCGCAATCTCTATTTCCGCGTCGGCACCGACGACCTGCCGCTGTTCGTCACCGCGGTCGCGATCCAGGGCTCGACCGGCGGCAATCTCGGCGAAATCCTGGAGAACCTGTCGGCGGTGATCCGCATGCGTTTCAAGATGCGCCGCAAGATTCGCGCGCTGGCCGCGGAAGGCCGCGCCTCGGCGCTTATCCTGTCGTCGCTGCCGATCGTCATGTTCGCGGTGATCAATTTCCTGGTGCCGAATTTCTACTCCAGCGTCTGGCACGAGGACCTGACCAAGATCGCACTGGTGCTGGCCGCCTGCTGGATGGGCGTCGGCAATTTCATCATGTACCGCCTGGTCAATTTTAAGATCTGAACCATGAACATATTGTCCTCAGCGTTCGGTAACGTATTCCGCGACAACGTCAGCTTGATGATGGCGCTGCTGGTGTTCCTCGCGGCCGGCACCATGGCGTTTTCGGTGATGGCGTTCGCGCGCGTGCGCACCTCGGTCAAGCGGCGCACCTCGCACATCCTGGATGAGAGCGAGCGGCAGGCCAATCCCAAGCGCTCGTTGCGCTATTCCAGCCTGAAGGCGGTGGCGCAACTCATCGAGTACACCACCAAGCACTACGGCTCGAGCAACGACGAGCACATGAAGGTGCTGCGCCAGCGGCTGATCCGCGCCGGCATCTACGATACGCGCGGGGTGGCGTTCTTTTTCATAGCGCGCACGGCGCTTGCCGTCGGCCTCGCCGCCGCCGTGTTTCTGGCGCGGCCGATGATAGCCTCGCACGGCGGCACGTTCTTTTGGCTGATGGTGATCGTCGCCGGCATCGCCGGCTATGTCGGCCCCAGCATGTATATCGACCGGCGCATTTCCACCCGCAAGGAGGAGCATCGCGCCGGCTTTCCGGATTTCATGGACTTGCTGGTGGTGTGCGCGGATTCCGGGCTGTCCATGGAGGCAGCGCTCGAGCGCGTCGGCCGCGAGCTTGGCGACAGCTATCCCTCGCTCACCGCCAATATCCACATGACCAATCTCGAATCGCGCGCCGGCCGCCCGCTCAAGGACGCGCTCGAGCGCTTCGCCGACCGGCTGGCGCTCGACGAGGCGCAGGCCTTCGCCACCCTGATCAACCAGTCGATCGATCTCGGCTCCAGCATCACCGACGCATTGCGGGTCTACAGCGACGATATGCGGCATAAGCGGCTCTCGCGCGCCGAGGAAAAGGCCTACGCACTGCCGGCCAAGCTGTCGATACCGATGATGGTGTGCATCTTTCCGGTGCTGTTCGTCGTCATCCTGCTACCGGTTTTCGTGCGCCTGCACGTCAATCATTTCTTCTGATGCCTGGCGGTAAAACAAAGGGTGAAGCATTTCTTAACCTACGTCTTTTAGCTTAGTCCCGGTCCCCTTCGCGGGCGCTTCCGTCAGGCCTTGTCATGCGTATTGGAATTGCCCGTGCCCTGTTGCTTGCTTCCGCCGCCCTATGGCTGGCGGGCTGCAGCACCTCGAACAAATTCTCCAATCTTTTCAGACTCAAGTCGCCGGGCGCCGACGCTTACGCCGCCGCGCCGGCCAACGACGCCGGGGCCGCGCCAACCGTGCCGCCGCTCGGCGAGCCGGCCGCCACCGAACCGGGCCTCTACGGCAGCGATCCGAACGACGCCTTGAACCTCGGCAAGAAACAGTACCGCGCCAACAATTTCGGACTGGCCGAGAAATATTTCCGCCACGCGGCCGAACTGCATCCGCGCGACGCCGAGGCCTGGCTCGGCCTGGCCGCCTCCTACGATCGCCTGCGCCGCTTCGATCTCGCCGACCGCGCTTATGCGCAGGCCATCGGGATCGTCGGGCCTAAGGCTGAGATCCTGAACAATCAGGGCTATTCCTACATGCTGCGCGGCGACTACAAGCGCGCGCGCGAGAAGCTCACTTTGGCCCAGCGCAAGGAGCCCGGCAATAAATACGTGCAGAACAATCTGCGCCTGCTGGAAGAAAGCTACCGCAAGGGCAAGGCGATCG
>CAVUBV010000004.1:0-58244 GCA_963739735.1 uncultured Alphaproteobacteria bacterium
CGAAATGCGGATGGCAGCGCAACACATCGTCGAGCGCCTCGCGCTCGGCGCGGCGGAAGGTCTCCTGGCCGAACATGTCGAAGATTTCGCTTAAGGGCGCGCCGCTGCGCCGCTCGATCTCGCGGTCGAGTTCGATGAAGGGCAGGTCGAGATGTTCGGCCAGCATGCGGCCGAGGGTGGACTTGCCGCCGCCACGCAGGCCGATGAGCGCGACGCGCCGCCGCCGCAGATCCTCCGACGGCTCGCTGAAATGCCGCAACAGCAGGTCGCGCGCCTCGGCGAGCGTCGGCTGCGGTCAGCCGCTCGAGGAATTGCGTGAGCAGCACCAGATCGAGCGCGGGCTCGGCGCCCTCATTCACGAGCTGGGTGACCGGCAGGCCGATGGCGCGGGCGATTCTGCGCAGCAGCACGATCGAGCAATTGCCGAGACCGGCTTCGAGCTGCGCCAGATAACGTTCCGACACCTTGGCGTGAGCGGCGAGCGCCTTGCGCGTCATGCCGCGTTGGTTGCGCAGCGTGCGCACGCGCTCGCCCAGCCGGTGCAGATACGGGTCGCTATCGCGGCCGGGAGCCGGTTTGGCGTGGGCGGGTTTCATCCCTCCTGGCTAACATGCATTATAATGCTAGGCAACAGCTGAATATATGCCAATGTTATTGGGCCTATTGTACGGACTGCGCCGATATGCTATCGATATGCATAATAATTCATAAAGGGAGATGGCCGGGCGGCGGCATTGCCGGCGCCGGCGCAACGGCATGCAGACCATCGATTTCCGGACCGATCCCGCGCGCTACCGGCATTGGCGCATCGAATGCGACGGCGAGGTCGCTTATCTGATCATGGACGTCGATCAGGCCGGCGGGCTCGGCGACTACGAACTCAAGCTCAACTCCTACGACCTCGGCGTCGACATCGAACTCAACGACGCGGTGCAGCGGCTGCGTTTTGAGCACCCGGAAGTGCGCTGCGTGGTGATCAAGTCGGGCAAGGACAATGTGTTCTGCGCCGGCGCCAATATCCGCATGCTTGGCAAGTCGACGCACGGTGCCAAGGTGAACTTCTGCAAGTTCACCAACGAGACGCGGCTCGCCATCGAGGACGCCTCGGAGAATTCCAAGCAGACCTACATCTGCGCCATCAACGGCAATGCCGCCGGCGGTGGCTATGAACTGGCGCTCGCCGCCGACCACATCATGCTGGTGGATGACCGCCGCTCTTCCGTTGCGCTGCCGGAGACGCCGCTGCTTGCGGTGCTTCCGGGCACCGGCGGTCTCACCCGCGTCACCGACAAGCGCAAGGTGCGGCGCGACCGCGCCGACGTGTTCTGCTCCATCGAGGAAGGCATCCGCGGCAGCAAAGCCGTCGAATGGCGGCTGGTTGACGAAGTGGTGCCCAATTCGAAATGGAAAGAGACAGTCGCCGCCCGCGCCAAGGAAATTGCCGCCCGCTCCGATCGGCCGAAAGACGCCAAAGGCATCGCGCTTACCCCGCTCGAGCGCAAAATCGAAGGCGATCACGTCTCCTATTCGCATGTCGAGGTCGAGATCGACCGCGTGCGCGGGCTCGCCACCGTCACGGTGCGCGGACCCTCGCAGGCGGTGCCGGCAACGGTTGAAGCCGCGCACGCGCTCGGCGCCAAGTTCTGGCCGCTTGTCGTGGCGCGCGAGCTGGAAGATGCCATCCTGCATCTGCGCGCCAATGAACAATCGATCGGCGTCGTGCTGTTGCGCACCGAAGGCAACGCGCTGGCGGTGCTGGATTACGACGCGTTTCTCAGCCAATTCGATAGTGACTGGTTGATGCGCGAAATCAGGCACTACCTCAAACGCACGCTCAAGCGCATCGATGTAACGCCGAAAAGCTTCATTGCGTTGATTGAGCCCGGTTCCTGCTTTGCCGGCACTCTGGCCGAACTCGCCTTTGCCGCCGACCGGTCCTTCATGCTGGTCGGCACGCGCGAAGGCGACAACCGTGAACCTGCCGCAATCGTCCTCGGCCATGTCAATTTTGGTCTCTATCCGATGGGCAATGGTTTGACGCGGTTGCAGACGCGTTTTCTCGGCGAGCCGGACACGCTGAAAACCGCGCAGAGCAAAATCGGCATTGCGCTGGAAGCCGAGGCGGCCGACGAACTCGGCCTGGTCACCACGGCGTATGAGGATTTCGACTGGGACGACGAACTGCGCATTTTGCTGGAAGAACGCGCGAGCTTTTCGCCCGACGCCATGACCGGCATGGAAGCCAATCTTCGCTTCGCCGGCCCCGAGACCATGGAAACCAAAATTTTCGGACGGCTGACCGCCTGGCAAAACTGGATCTTCCAGCGGCCCAACGCCGTCGGCGAGCAGGGCGCGCTGAAGCTCTACGGCTCCGGCGTGTCGCCGACCTTCAATAAGGAAAGGGTGTAACCCATGAATATCGCCACGGTCGACTATGACGGGCTGATCCCCAATAATGTTGGGCTCGGGCAGGACGTGCGCGTCAAGCGCGCGCTGGAGAAGTGGCATCCCGGCTATATCGACTGGTGGATGGACATGGGGCCGGAAGGCTTCCAGTCCTCACTGGTCTATCTGCGCACCGCGGTTTCGGTCGATCCCAAAGGTTGGGCCAAGTTCGACTATGTGCGCATGCCGGAATACCGCTGGGGCGTGTTGCTGGCGCCGCAGCGCGATGGCCGCAAGATTCCGTTTGGCTCGCACAAAGGCGAGGACGCCTGGCAGGAAGTGCCGGGCGAATACCGCTCCATGCTGCGCCGCCTGATCGTGATCCAAGGCGACACCGAGCCGGCTTCGGTCGAGCAGCAGCGTCATCTCGGCAAGACCGCGCCATCGCTCTACGACATGCGCAACCTGTTCCAGGTGAACGTGGAAGAGGGCCGCCACCTCTGGGCCATGGTCTATCTCTTACAGAAATATTTCGGCACCGACGGCCGCGAAGAGGCGGAAGCGCTGCTCGAGCGCCGCTCCGGCGATCCCGATACGCCGCGCATGCTGGGCGCCTTCAACGAAAAGACGCCGGACTGGCTGTCGTTCTTCATGTTCACCTATTTCACCGACCGCGACGGCAAGATGCAGCTCGAAGCGCTGGCGCAGTCCGGCTTCGATCCGCTGTCGCGCACTTGCCGCTTCATGCTCACGGAGGAAGCCCACCACATGTTCGTGGGCGAGACCGGCGTCACTCGCATCGTGCAACGCACCTGCGAGGCGATGAAGGCGGCGGGGATCAACGATCCTTACGACATCGAGAAGGTGCGCAGGCTCGGTGTGATCGACCTGCCGACTATCCAGAAAAAAGCCAACATGCATTTCTCGCTGACGCTCGATCTGTTCGGCAACGAGATTTCGACCAACGCCGCCAACGCTTTCCATGCGGGCTTGAAGGGCCGCTACCGCGAGGATCGGCTGCAGGACGACCATCAGCTTGAGAGCGGCACCTATCCGGTTCTGCGCCTCATCGACGGCGAGATCAAGAAAGACGACACACCGGCGCTCTCCGCGCTCAATATGCGGCTGCGCGACGACTACGTCGCCGACTGCCAGATCGGCGTCGACCGCTGGAACAAAGTGATCGCCGAGCACGGCATCCCGTTCGAGATCAAGCTGCCGCACGTCGCATTCCACCGCCATATCGGCGAATTTTCCCGCACCAACGCCGATGTCGACGGCAAGGTTCTCTCTCCCGCGGAGTGGACGCATCGGCGGACCGATTTTTTGCCCTCGCAGGCGGACAAGGACTTCATCGAGAGCCTGATGCAGCCGGAGTTCGAGGTCGGCAAGTTCGCCGGCTGGATTGCGCCGCCGCGCGTCGGCATCGACAACAAGCCGGGCGATTTCGAATACGTGAAAATCGCCGACGCCTGAGCCGGCACGCCACACAAAAAACCCGCTGCGTTCGCGCGCGGCGGGTTTTGCTTTGTCTTGAGGCTAGCCTCAGAAATGATAGTTAAGACCGATGCGCACAATATCGGTATGCTGGTCGCGCGAGACGTCGGTCACGCCGGGGATCCCCGGCTGATTGTCCGGCTTGCCGGCATAGAGATATTCGAGTTTGGCGCTCCAGCGGTCCCACAGCGCAGCTTCGATGCCGGCGCCAGCGGTCCAGGTCCAATAGGTCGCCGAGGAGCTGAACGGACCGGTGGTCGAAAGCGTGCCGTCGAGCGTGCTCTTGCCGTAGAGGCCGCCGCCCGTCACGTAGAACAGCCAGCGGTCTTGCGCGTAACCGAGGCGGCCGCGGACGGTGCCGAACCACGGATTCTTTTCCGTGCCCGTGCCGGTGACGCCGCCCGCGCTGAAGTTGACGTCGTTGCTGATGGCGCTGCCTTGGAAATCCGTTTCCAGTCCGAGGACGAGCGAGCCCATCTGCCAGTTGTAGCCAACCTGCGCGCCGCCGAGAAAACCGTCGCCACTGCCGGAGATCGGACCGTTCACGCCGCCAAGCGTGACGGTGCCGTCGCCGCTAGTCCAACCCCAGCCGGCATTGGCGCCGACATAAAAGCCACTCCAGGTGAACGGGACGGGCGCATAGACATGCGCGGGCGGTGCCTTTCTCGCCATATGGCGCGGCAGGTCGGCTGCGCTGGCCGCGCTGACGGTCCCGAATGAAACACCTGCCAAGAGTGCAAAAGCGAATTTACGCATGCCGGGGATTCCTATGTTGTTGACGCTTCTTCGCAGCGAACCCCCAACCCAGCTGGTCAACGTCCGTGGCGGGCAGGGGTTCCGTCGGCCGCTGCGGATTCATAGAAAGCTCGGGCGCTGCTGCACGGGCGCCACACTGCGTAGGCTTCATGCGCAAATAATGGATTCGATGAGGTCTTTTGCGGGCGTCGAATTGTTCCAGCGATAGAACCCGGCGAAATCGCGCCGGAACGCCGCGCTTTCAGCCTTCACGCGCCTGTAAATCTTCGTCACGCAATTTGAAGCGTTGGATCTTGCCGGTGGCGGTGCGCGGCAGATCGCTGCGCATCTCGATCCAGCGCGGGTATTTCCACAGGCCCGCCTTTTCCTTGACGTGCGCTTTCAGCGACTCGAACAGGCGCTCGTCGGCGGCATAGCCGTCTTTAAGCACGAGGAAGGCCTTCGGCTTGATCATCCCGTCGTCGTCGCGTTTGCCGATGACGGCGGCTTCCAGCACCGCCTCGTGCGAAGTGAGCGCGGTCTCCACGTCGAACGGCGACACCCACATGCCGGAGACCTTGAACATGTCGTCGGTGCGCCCGCAGTAGTAATAATAGCCGTCGGCGTCGCGGCGGAACTTGTCGCCGGTATAGGTCCATTCGCCGGCGAAAGTGCGCCGGCTCTTGGCGCGCTGGTTCCAGTAGCCTTCGCCGGCCGAGGGACCGCGCACGATCAGTTCGCCCATCTCGCCGGCCGGCAGCTCGCGGCCGGCTTCGTCGACAATGCGCGTCTCGTAGCCGGGCACCGGCTTGCCGGTCGAGCCATAGCGGATATCGCCGGGCCGGTTGCTGAGGAAGGTTTGCAACAGCTCGGTCGAGCCGATGCCATCCAGAATGTCGACGCCGACCACGTCGCGCCAGCGCTCGCCGATATGCGCCGGCAGCGCTTCGCCGGCCGACACGCAGAGGCGCAGTCGGTCGGAGCCGGCGCCTTTGCCGATGTCCTTGTGCGCCAGCATGTTGATGTAGAGCGAGGGCACCGCGTAGAAAATGCTCGGCCGGTGGCGGCGCATGATGGCGAGCACGCTGTCCGGCGTCGGCCGCTGCGGCAACAGCACCGCGGTGGCGCCGACCGACAGCGGAAAGGTCATGGCGTTGCCCAGCCCATAGGCGAAGAACAATTTCGCCGCCGAAAAGACCACGTCGTTTTCGCCGATGCCGAGCACGCCCTGGCCGAACAGTCTGGCGGTTGCCGCCAGGTTGGTATGGACGTGCTTGACGCCCTTGGGATCGCCGGTCGAGCCGGAGGTGTAGAGCCAGAACGCGACCTCGTCGGACACCGTGTCGGCGGCGAACGGCGTGCCGTCGGCTGCCGCGATCAACTCTTCGAACAGATGCAGCGGCCGGCCGGGCAGGCTCGCGCGCACGTCGTCGCCGACCAGGATGACGGTTTCGAGATAGGGCAGCCGCTCGACGATCGGCCAAATCGCCTGCGCCAGCGGCGCCGAGACGATCAGCGCGGTCGCGCGCGAGTCGCCGAGGATATAGGCGTATTGCGCGGGACTGAGCAACGTATTGAGCGGGATCGCGACCGCGCCGGCGCGGATCGTGCCCCAGAACGCCACCGGCGTATCGACCGTGTCGTGCAGCAGCAGGGCGACGCGGTTCTCCTGCCGCACGCCGAGCAGGCGCAGCGCGTGGGCGAAACGGATGGAACGCGCGTGCAGCTCGCCGTAGGTGAGCGAGCGGTCGGGATCGATGAAGGCGATTTTCCCGGCGCGGCCGCTGCGCCACATGCGCGTCGACGAAATCGCTGACCGCGTTATAGGGGCGGCGCTCGTTGAACTCGTCGGACACGCCCATCCCCTTTATCCGTCAGCTTTCGAACAGGCGCGTGAGCAGGCGTCGCGCCAGCACGCCGGCGACGCGGCGGCGGTAATGGCCGGGCGTGAAGGTCGTTTTCATCGGCATGATCTGGTCGCGCACCAGCGCGTCGAGGCCCTTGATGACGCGGGCATCGAGCGCCGCCGCCGCAGAGCTCGGCGGTGCCGGCGAGCAGCACCGGACGCGGATTGGTGCCGGTGAAGGCGACGCGCAGGGCGGTCAAGCGGTCGCCGTCGCGCGTGAGCGCCACCGCGACGCCGGCGACCGGATATTCGATCGAGCGGCGGATACGGATCTTGTCGTAGGCCGAGCGCAGGCCGGGCGTGTTCTTCGCGCGTACCGCTGTGACGATCTCGCCCGGCCGCAGCGACAGAAAATATTTGCCGTCGCCTTGCGTCTCGGTGACCGGCACGTCCTGGCGGGCGAAGCCGATATAGAGCTTCTCCAGCGGGATGCTGCGGCGGCCTTGCGGGCCGGCGATGTCGACCTCGGCGCCGAGCGTGAGCAGCGCCGGCGCGAGATCGCCCGAGTAGGTGGCAAAGCAGACGCCGCGGCTTTTCGGCGCCACGTGGCAGACGGTGCCGGTGGTCTTCAGGCAATGGTCATTGGCGCTGCGCCACCATTCGCTCTGATTGTAGAAAATGCAGCGGGTGTCGAGGCAGAGATTGCCGCCGACCGTGCCCATGTTGCGTTGGGTCGGACCGGCGATGTGGGCCGCCGCCTGCGCCAGCACCGGATAATGCTTGACGATGACCGGATGCTCGGCCAGTTCGGTCAGCCGCACCGAGGCGCCGATCTCGATCGATTTTTCGTCGGCTTTAATCGCGTGCAGTTCGCGCACGCGGTTCATGTCGATCAGCACCTTCGGCGCCTCGATGCCGCGCCGGATGTTGACCACCAGATCGGTGCCGCCGCCGAGCGGCTTCGAACCGGGATGCGCCGCGCACGCGGCCAGCGCCTCGTCGAGCGTTGCCGGTGTGAGCACGCGGAAATCGGGCAGGGCGTCCATCAGGCGCGCTCCCAACAAAATCCGCTCATGCCCGCGTAAGCGGGCATCCAGTTCTTTGGCCCTGGGTCCCCGCTTGCGCGGGGACGAGCGGAAACCATCCATTGTCTCTCTCCAGCGCGCGCCGCCGCTTTTCGATCGCCTCGAACACGCGGTCGGGCGTCACCGGCAGATCGTTGAAGCGGATGCCGATGG
This sequence comes from uncultured Alphaproteobacteria bacterium, assembly GCA_963739735.1. GTDB lineage: Bacteria > Pseudomonadota > Alphaproteobacteria > Rhizobiales > Xanthobacteraceae > Pseudolabrys. The sequence continues at coordinate 7,702 of CAVUBV010000004.1, forward strand.
CGTCGGCGATGGCGTTGGTCAGCGCTGGGAGGAATGCGGCGAGCGAGCCTTCGCCCGCCTCCTTGGCGCCGAACGGCCCGTGCGGGTCCATGCTCTCGACGATGCCGACTTCGATCGGCGGCGAATCCTGGATGGTCGGCACCCGGTAATCGAGCATGTTGGCGGTGAGCATCAGCCCGTCGTGATAGGCGGCCTCCTCGCTCATCGCCTGGCCCATGCCCATCCAGACCGAGCCCTGCACCTGGCCTTCGACCGTCAGCCGGTTGAGCGCCTTGCCGCAGTCATGCGCGACCCAGACCTTGTCGACTGTGACGACGCCGGTCTCCTCGTCGACGCTGACTTCGACGACTTGCGCCGAATAGGAATAGCCCATGGTGCCGCCGATGGCGGCGCCGCGATATTTCTTGCCGCCGTGCGATTCCGGGATGGTCGAATAATTGCCGGTGACCGTGATGGTGCCGGAATCCTTCAACGCCTCGGTCACCACCTCGTCGAAGGTGGCGCCCTTGTCCTGCGCGCCGGCGCGATAGAGCTCGCCCAGGCATTCGATGTCCTCCGGCCGCGCTTCCAGCTTGCGTGCGGCGGCATTGACCAGCACGCTTTTGAGATTGCGCGCGGCATCGAGCGCGGCATTGCCGACCATGAAGGTGACGCGCGACGAATAGGAGCCGTTGTCCTTCGGCACCACCTCGCTGTCGCCGGTGACCACGCGCACGCGCGCGAGATCGAGGCCGAGCACCTCGGCGACGGTCTGCGCCAGAATGGTGGTCGAGCCCTGGCCGATATCGGCGGCGCCCGACAGCACCACGATGGAGCCGTCGAAATCGAGCTTGATCTTGACCGTGGCATGCGGTTCGCCGGTCCAGTTCACCGGCTTGGAGGCGCCGGAAATGTAATGCGAGCAGGCCATGCCGAGACCTTTACTTAAATGGCCCTTGCCTTTCGGCATCTTGCCCTTGCGTTCCTTCCAGCCGCTTTCCTTCTCGACCCAGTCCATGCATTCCGGCAGGCCGTAGGAGTTCACCATCATGTCGTTGTCGGTGAAGGTCGGCGCGCTCAAGCAGATTGGCGCGCCGCACCGCGAAGGGATCGAGGCCGAGTTCGCTCGCCATTTCGTCAACCAGGCTCTCGAAGGCAAAGCGGACATCGACGGTGCCGTGGCCGCGGAAGGCGCCGCAGGGCGGCGTGTTGGTGAGCACGCGGTTGCCGACATATTTGACGTTATGCAGGTCGTAGATCGCGTACAGCATCGAGCCGGCATAAAGGATGGTCACAATGCCGTAGCCGGAATGCGCGCCGCCGCGCTGGTCGCAGTCGCATTCGACCGCGGTGATGCGGCCGTCCTTGCGCATGCCGATCTTGAGCTTGATGTCGGTCTCCGGCCGGCCGCGATGGGTGATGAAGGTCTCCTCGCGCGTCGTCACCAGCCGCACCGCGCCGTTGCGCCTTGCGCGCCAAGCAGCGCCGCGATCAGTTCGATGTTGAGCGTCTCGGTGCGGCAGCCGAAGCCGCCGCCGACATGCGGCTTGATCACGCGGATGCGCGACATGTCCATGCCGAGCGTCTGCGCCAGCATCAGGTGCACGTAATAGGGCACCTGCGTCGAGGCATGCACGGTCATGCGCTCGCGCAGCGCGTCGTAGTCGGCGACGGCCGCATGCATTTCCATCTGGTTCTGGCAGACCTCGGCGCAGTTATAGCTGCCCTCGCGCACCAGGTCGGCCTGCGCGAAGCCTTGCTCGATCGCTGCCCAATTCGAACAGCACGTCGCGCTCGACATTGCCGGGCTTCTTCGTCGTGCAGTTGCACGGCGTCGGGCGCCAGCGCGGCTTTCGATGTGTAATAGGCCGGCAGTTCGCGCACGGTGAACTTGATGCGGCGCAGCGCCTCGCGCGCGGTCGCATCGTCGACCGCGGCGACCGCGGCCACCGGCTCGCCGCGATAGCGCACTTTGTCGCGCGCCAGCGGAATTCGCTGCGCGCGATCGGCAGCACGCCAAACGGCTTGTCGCAATCGGCGCCGGTGACAATCGCGCTCACGCCGGGCAGCTTCAACGCCTCCGACACGTCGACTTTGACGATCTCGCCGTGCGAATAGGGGCTGCGATAGATGCGGCCGGCCAGTTGCCCGGGCGCCACGATGTCGGCGGTGTATTTGGCGCGGCCGGAAACTTTTTCCGGCCCGTCGATCATCGGCACATAGGAGCCGATATTGTGGGTGGGGACTGGCTTGTTCACGGCGCCACTCCTTGCGCGCCGAGCGCGGCCGCGAATTTCACCGCCTCGATGATTTTCACATAGCCGGTGCAGCGGCAGATATTGCTGCCGAGCGCGGCGAGGATTTCTTCCTCGCTCGGGTTGGGATTTTTCCGCAGCAGCCCGGCGGAAGCCATGATGAAGCCGGGCGTGCAATAGCCGCATTGCGAGCCGAGCTTTTCGTGGAAGCCGCGTTGCACCGCCGACAATTGACCGTCTTCCCCGAGCGACTCGATGGTGTCGACGCGCCTGCCGGCAACGGTCGCCGCCAGAGTGAGGCAGGAGAGCGCCGGCCGGTCGTCGATCAGCACGGTGCAGGCGCCGCATTCGCCGCCGTCGCAGCCGGTCTTGGTGCCGGTCAGCCCCGCCTTTTCGCGCAGGTAATCGAGCAACAGGATGTTGTCGGCGACCGCGTCGGCGCGGTCACGCCCGTTGAGCGTGAACTCCAGGAGGCGGGTCAAAATGTTTCTTCCCTGGTCGGCGCGTGTCCGAACGATTCGCGCTTCGTCTGATTATGCCGTTACGACACACCCGCGCGCCGACCCTCTCCAGACCCATAATCGGGAATGGCTGGTACGATTGCCCGCGGCCGGCGCGAATTATCCAAAGCGGGCAATGACATCGGCCGGAATCGCGGTGGCGTAAATCTTGTCCGGATCGGCTTTGTCGCGCGCCGCCCAGACCCGGGTCTCGGCCCCTTCCACCGCCAGTTCGCCGCCGCTTGAGAGCCGGTGTTCGACGTCGAAGCTGGAGCGGCGGAACTCGGTCACCCGCGAGGCGATCTCCACCTCGTCGCCGAATTTCACCGGCTTGACGAAATTGGCGCGCGCGTCGACCAGCGGAATGCCGGCGATGCCGAAGGTCTCCGACAGTTGATGCGCGGTCACCCCGAGCGCATTCTCGAACAGCATCCAGGTGCTGATGTCGAACATCTCGAAATAGCGGGCGTTGAACACGATGCCGGCCGGCTCGCACTGGCCCCATTCGATGGTCAACTGCCTGCGGAAAACATATGACGCCACGCGCTGCCTCCGGCTTCACCTTAGACTATCTCGTCTTCACATCGTCGTCATTTCGTTTTGGCCACCCGGCGCGCGCGCGGCACCGGCCATTCGGTGACGTCCTGCGACTGCAACTCGACGCGGGTGGTGCGCCGGCGCTTGCGCAGCGCGTGACGCGGCGCCACCGGCATGTGCGGCGAGTCGTCGAGTGCATCCATGAGCCACTGCAGTTCTTCCTCCGCGATCAGCCAACGGCGGGGCGCGAAGCGTGCCAGCGAAAACGGCTTCGAATAAGCCAACAGCGATTTCTTGCCGAAGTTCAAATTGTATTCATGCGCGTAGGTCATCATCAATTCGCGCGGGCTGCGGTAGATCGGATCGCGCCAGCGCAGCACCGCGTGGTTGGTCTTGCTGATCGCACCCCACAGGCCGCGCTCGCGAAACACGGTGACGATATGGTCGTGGTCGCTCGGCAGCGACTGCATGTCCACCAGCCACACTGGCTTGCCGTGATAGATCAGGATGGCGGCGGCGAGCAGGGCGCCTTCGGCGCAGTGGCAGATGCGTGTCCGCAGCACGCGGCGCGGCGACATGCAGGTGTCGCCTTTGAGCTCGAAATTGGGCGGCAGCTTTTCGATGAAGGTCTGGATCTTTTGCGGCGTGTTCAATCGCTTGAACACGCGTTCCTCCGCCGGCGTCAAGAGCGCGCGCAAAGCTTTTCGATAGGCCGGGCTTGTCATGCGCGCGGGACTTTATCCGGGCGGCGCGCGCGGCGGGGCGGTCTCGTCCACGGCTCCACAGCTAATTGCCGCGTCTGACGGTGGAAAAGGGGCAGCACCGGCGTTCTCCCTGAGCCTGTCGGGAGAGGAAATTGTTGCACCATCGGGACAAAAAAACAGGAAATATCTTCTTATTTTCCGGGGCTTATTGCGGCTGCGCAGAATAAGCTTCTATTTAGTGGCTCCTGGCGACGCTGCGGGAGCTGCCCGACGTGACCGATTTTTCGCACGAACAGACCCCCGACCTGGTGCAGACGACGCCAAAGGATTGGCTTGTCGCCTTCGGGATAACCCTACTCGTGTTGTTCGTCCTCGGCATCTTGCCGCGTTTGATCGCGTGAGGCGCGGCGCCCATGTCGTCCAGTTTCGCCGCCATCCCGAAGACCGCGCCCTTCGCCGCGGAGGAGATCGACCTGCTCAACCGCGTGGTCGGGCCGGCCAATGCCATCCAGCGCGCCTGGCTCGCGGGCTTTTTGGCTGGCGTCGAGTCGGTCACCGGGCAGGCGCAGCCTGCGGCGCCGGCCAAGCCCGCCGAGCCGATCACCATCGTCTATGCTAGCGAGTCCGGCAATTGCGAGAAGCTCGCCAACGACCTCGCCAAGGCCGCGCGTAAAGATGGCCTGAAGCCGACGCTCATCGACATGGCCGATCTCGAACTGGCCGAACTGACCAAGGCGAAGCGGCTGGTGTTCATTGCTGCCACCTGGGGCGAGGGCGAGCCGCCGGCGCGCGCGTCACGCGCCTATGGCGAATTGATGGGTGAGGGTGCCCCGCGCCTCGACGGCGTCGAATTCGGCGTGCTGGCGCTAGGCGACACGGCTTACGTGGAATTCTGCGCGATCGGCAAAAAGATCGACGAACGGTTGGAAGCGCTCGGCGCAAAGCGCGCGGTCGCGCGCGTCGATTGCGACCTCGATTTCGTGCAGCCGGCGTCGAAATGGATTGGCGACGCGCTGAAGGTTCTCACCCCGCCCGACGCCGACCGCGGTCGCGTCATCGAGGTCGATTTCGGCAAGGTGGCGGCCGCGCCCAACACCGATATCGTCGAGGCCGAGATCACCGAGCACGTGAACCTCAATTCCTCGCGCTCGGACAAGGAAACCATCCATCTCGCGCTCGCCTTCGACGGCGCGGCGCCGGCCTACGCGCCGGGCAACTCGCTCGACCTCTACGCGGAAAACGATCCGGCCACTGTCGACGAGCTGCTCAAGCTCGCGGGTCTTGCGGGCGACGACAAATTGCGCGCCGAACTGATCAAGGCGCGCGACGTCACCACGCTGTCGCTGAAGACGGTGGAGACCTATGCCGCGCAGACCGGGCATCAATACGTCAAGACGCTGCTCGCCGAAGGGCAGGCCAAAGACTGGATCGCCGGCCGCCAGTTGATCGACCTGATCGCCATGTTCCCGATCGCTTTGACCGCCGATCACCTGCGCGCGGTGACGCGGCCCTTGGCGCCGCGCGCCTATTCGATTGCTTCGTCGCGCCGCGAAGTGGGCGAGGAGGCGCATCTGTTGATTTCTGCCGTGCGTTACGAGGCCCACGGCCGCACGCGCAAGGGCGTCGCCTCCAATTACGTCGCCGAACGGCTCAAGCGCGGCGCCCGTGTCCGCGTCAAGCTCAAGCCGAACAAGCATTTCGCGCTGCCGGCTCCGGACAAAGACATCATCATGGTCGGCCCCGGCACCGGCGTCGCGCCGTTCCGCGCTTTCGTGCAGGAGCGCCGCGCCACGCAAGCGACCGGCAAGAGCTGGCTGTTCTTCGGCGACCGCCAGTTCACCCACGATTTCCTCTACCAGCTCGACTGGCAGGAAGCGCTCAAGGACGGCGCGCTCACCCGCATGGACGTCGCCTTCTCGCGCGACACGCCGGAGAAGGTCTATGTGCAGCACAAATTGTGGGACAGACGCCGCGAGCTGATCGAATGGCTCGACGGCGGCGCGCATTTCTATGTCTGCGGCGACGCCAAACACATGGCGAAGGACGTGCGCGCGACGCTGGTGCGCGCCTATGCCGAGGTGAAGGCGCTCGCGCCCGAGGCGGCCGAGCAGGCGGTCGCCACGCTGGAGCGCGACAAGCGCTATTTGCAGGACACCTACTGATCCTGCGTCAATTGGAAAGCCGATGACCGACGAAGTCTCGCGCAATGAGCGCATCAAGGAGGCGAGCGACTACCTGCGCGGTACGGTCGCCGACGGCTTAGCTGAGGAGGTCACCGGCGCCATCGTCGAGGACGACCAGCAGCTGGTGAAGTTCCACGGCATGTATCTGCAGGACGACCGCGATCTGCGCCCCGAGCGCACGCGCAAGAAGATGGAGAAGGCCTTCGCCTTCATGATCCGCGTGCGCGTGCCCGGCGGCGTGCTGAGCCCGGCACAGTGGCTGGCGCTCGACCAGGTGGCGCGCGATTACGGCAACGGCGCCATGCGGCTGACCACGCGGCAGACGGTGCAGCTGCACGGCGTCATCAAGTCGAACCTGAAGGCGACGCTGCGCGAGATCGACAACGCGCTACTCAACTCCATCGCCGCTTGCGGCGACGTCAACCGCAACGTCATGTGCGGCGCCAATCCCGATGCGGGTCCGGTTCATGTGACGGCGCTGGAACTGGCGGGCGCGATCTCCGATCATCTGACGCCGCGCACGGGCGCCTATCGCGAAATTTGGCTCGACGGTGAAAAGATCGCCGGCGGCGAGGCGACGGAAGTCGAGCCGATCTACGGCAAGACTTATCTGCCGCGCAAATTCAAGATCGTGGTGGCAGTGCCGCCGTCGAACGACGTCGACGTGTTCGCGCACGACCTCGGCTTCATCGCCATCGGCGACGGCAAAGGCGGCGTCGCCGGCTGGAACGTCACCGCCGGCGGCGGCATGGGCATGACGCATGGCGAGCCCGACACTTATCCGCGCACCGCCGACGTGATCGGTTTCTGCGCCAGCAAGGATGCCGTCGCGATTGCCGAGGCGGCTGTCACCGTGCAACGCGACTGGGGCGACCGCTTAAACCGCAAGCACGCGCGGCTGAAATACACCATCGAGGACCGCGGGCTTGACGCCTTCCGCGCCGAGGTCGAAAAGCGCGCCGGCGTGACGCTGGCGCCGGCGCAGCCTTTCACGTTCACTTCGACCGGCGACCGTTACGGCTGGAGCGACGGCGCCGAGGGGCGTAGCCATCTCACGTTGTTCGTGCAGAACGGCCGGCTGCGCAACGGCGCTGACGGCAAGCAGATGTCGGCTTTGCGCAGCATCGCGCAAGCGCATGACGGCGATTTCCGTATCACGCCCAATCAGAACCTGATCGCCGCCAATATTCCGCCCGACAAGCGCAGCGAAATTCATTGGCTGGCGAAGGAGGCGGGGTTGCTGGCGCCCTGGTCCGGTCTGCGGCGCAATTCAATGGCTTGCGTCGCACTGCCAACCTGCGGATTGGCGCTCGCCGAAAGCGAACGCTATCTGCCCGATTTGCTCGGCGCGCTCGACGACAAGCTCGCCGCGCACAAACTTTCCGCCAACGACATCGTCATCCGCATGACCGGTTGCCCCAACGGCTGCGCACGGCCTTATCTCGCCGAGATCGGCTTGGTCGGCAAAGGACCAGGACGATACAACCTATATCTCGGCGCCGCCTTCGACGGCTCGCGCCTCAACAAGCTCTATGCCGAGGATCTCGAGCACGAGGCCATCGTCGCCGCGCTTGATCCATTGTTTGCGGCCTATGCCGCCGGCCGGCAGAAGGACGAGCGCTTCGGCGATTTTTGCATCCGCGCCGGCTTCATCGCGGCAACCGGCAACGGCCGCGACTTCCACGCCAATGTCGGCAAGCGGCCATGACCAACATCCGCACGCCTGCCGAAATGCCCGCCGGCAAGATGGCGCCGCTGGCGCGGCTGCCGGTGTTCCTGGCGCTTGAGGGAAAACGCGCGGTGCTGGCCGGCGGCAGCGCGGCGGCGGCTTGGAAGGCGGAGCTGTTGTCGGCGGCCGGCGCGCGCGTTGCGGTCTATGCCGAGGCGCCGTCGGACGAATTGCTGCAGATTGCGGCCGATCCGCCGCGCGGCGCAATTGAGATCGAGCGGCGGCAATGGTCGGCGGGCGATCTGAAGGGCGCGGCGGTCGCCATCGGCGCTTTCGACGACGACGCGAGCGCGTCCGCTTTCGCCGCCGCCGCGCGCGCTGCCGGTGTTCCGGTCAATGTGATCGATAAGCCGGCCTTTTGCGATTTTTCCTTCGGCGCCATCGTCAATCGTTCTCCTTTGGTGATCGGCATTTCGACCGATGGCGCAGCGCCCGTCTTCGCGCAGGCAATCCGCGCTAAGCTCGAAGCTTTGCTGCCGAACGGCTTCGCCGATTGGGCGGCCGCGGCGGCGCGCTGGCGCGCGGCAGTGAAAGCGACCGGCCTGCCGTTTTCCGGCCGGCGCAAGTTCTGGCAATTGTTCACCGCGCACGCGATGCAAAATCCGGATGCTGAGCCCGCGCAAGTCGATTTCGATCGCTTTGTCGCCGAGGTGCAGGGCTTGGGCAGCGCGACCGAGAACGGCTCGGTCACGCTGGTCGGCGCCGGTCCCGGCGACGCCGAATTGCTGACGCTGCGCGCGGTGCGCGCGCTGCAATCGGCCGACGTCATTTTGTTCGACGATCTGGTGTCGCGCGACGTGCTCGACTTCGCCCGCCGCGAGGCGCGCAAAATGCTGGTCGGCAAAACCGGCTTCGGCCCGTCCTGCAAACAGGACGACATCAATGCGTTGATGGTGAGTTTGGCCAAGCAAGGCAAGCGCGTGGTGCGGCTTAAAGGAGGCGACCCGCTGATCTTCGGCCGCGCCGCCGAGGAGATCGACGCCTGCCGGGCGGCCAACATCGCCGTCGAGGTGGTGCCCGGCATCACCGCAGCGCAGGGCGCTGCGGCCAAGCTCGGCCTGCCGCTCACCGACCGCAAACACGCCCGCCGCCTGCAATACGTCACCGGCCACGCGCATGACGGCGCGTTGCCCGACGATCTCGATTGGCAGAGCCTGGCCGATCCGGCGACCACCACGGCGATCTACATGCCGGTGCGCACGCTTGCCGCACTGGTCGAGCAGCGCCATCGCCGAAGGCCTCGATCCGCAAACGCCCGCTCTGGCCATTGCGCGCGCGACGCGGCCCGATCAGGCGGTGGTGGCGGCACCGATCGGCGAACTGCCGGCGCGTCTCGCGCGCGCCGAATTGCCCGGCCCGGTGCTGGTCATGCTCGGGCGCGTTCTCGGCGAACGTAGCGCTGCGACATCCATTCCGTTCGTCCCCGCGAAAGCGGGGACCCAGTAGAGAAAAAGAACTGGATTCCCGCTTGCGCGGGAATGAGCGGAGTGCCGCCGGCCTTAACGGATATTGTATTTGATCGGCACGACGACCGCGATTTGCGCGCCGGAAATTTCGCGCGGCGGCGGCGGCAAAGGCGCTGCGCGTTCGACCAGCGCCAGCGTCGCCTCGTCGAGCGCCCGCGAGCCCGAACTGTGCACAATGCGCGCGCGATGCACGCCGCCGCTGCGGTCGATACTGAAGGCGAGTTGCGCGACGCCTTGCTCGCCGCGCTCCTGCGCTTGCGCCGGATAGCGCTTGTAGCGTTCGAGCCGGGCGGCCAGTTGCGATTTCCAGTTCGGCAGCGCATCGGGATTGCTCGATGCCGCGCCCGGCGCCGGCGCCGCCGCGCGCGTGGCCTTTCGTTCGGCCGTACTCGGCGCGCTGGCCAGGCTTGCGTGGCGGGACTTGCGCTTTTTGGCTTTTCGACCTTGTTTTCGGACCGGCTTTTCGGTCGGCTTCTCGATCGATTTCGGCGCCGGCGCGGCCGCGACCGGCAGCTCGGGCTTCGATTCCGGCTTAGGTTCGACCTTGGGCTCGGGCGGCAATGCGGCGATCTGCTCGACCGGCTTTTGCGCAACAGGCTGCGGCGGCGCTTCGGCTTGCGGCGGCTAGTCGGCGCTTCGGCGATTTTTTCGACGGGCCTCGGGCGTTCCGGCTCGGCGGTAGCCTGCTGCTGCGGACCGGGCGGCGCCTCGGTCGGCTTGATGTCGGGGGCAACCGGAAGCGTTTCCAGCTCGACCAGGATCAACGGCGCGTTCGCCACTTGATCGGGCTCGGCGTTCCAGCCCGGGAGAATGACGGCCGCGGCGGCCGCGTGAATGCCCAGCGCCAGCGCAATACAGAGCGCCCAGCGCCCGGTTTCCCGGGGGCGCGGCGCTATGGCTCGTTCGCGAATGGCTTGCATCGCAGCCGGTTCTTCGGTTGGGGGCGGAACGCCCTGCTAGATAACGGCCGCATCCATGCGAAGACAAGGCCGCCACGGACCGATTGAACGGCTGGCCCGGGACGTGCCATCGTCCGCCCGCCCCGGCTCCGCGCCGGCTTTAGGATTTATCCCGCAAGGATGCCCCATGCCCTATTCGATGTCTCAGGCTAGCCTGCCGGTCTTCGAGATCGGCCTCAATGCGTTGTCGGGCGTGCTCGACAAGGCCGCGGCCTACGCTGCGGCGAAGAAGATCGACCCCGCCGTGCTGCTCGGTTCGCGGCTTGCGCCCGACATGTTCTCGCTTTTGCGTCAGGTGCAGGTCGTCTGCGACCACGCCAAGAACGGTGCCGGCCGCCTCGCCGGCGCCGAGCCGCCGAAATTCGACGACAACGAAGCGAGCCTCGATCAGCTCAAGGAACGCATCGGCAAGACGCTTGCCTATCTCAAGACGCTCGACGGCAAGGCAATCGACGGCGCCGCCGAAAGCGAGATCACCTTTCCGCTCGGGCCGGCCAAAGGCCAGATGAAAGGCGCCGACTATCTCGACCATTTCGTGCTGCCGAATTTCTATTTCCACCTCTGCGCGGCCTACGCCATTTTGCGCCATTGCGGGGTGGAACTCGGCAAGCGCGATTTCTTCGGCGCCATTCCGATCAAACGCCTGTAGCGCCCGGCCGCTTGCGCCGCATAACAAACCGCCCCGCCGGTTTCCCGGCGAGGCGGCTTATGTCGTTGCGTTAAAGGTGCGACTAGGGCCAAGACTCAATAAATCCACCACACGATAGCGGCAACAAGGCAGACGGAGGCGAGGAAGTTTCTGGCGAGCCTATCGTATCGGGTTGCGATGCGTCGGAAATCCTTGAGGCGGCAGAAGGCGTTCTCGATGCGGTGGCGCTGCTTATAGGATTTCTTGTCGAAGCGGAAGGGCTGCTTGCGGTTCGACTTGTTGGGAACGACGGGTTTGGTGCCGCGCTCGCTGAGCCATTGTCGCAATTCCGCGCTATCATAAGCTCTGTCGCCGAGCATCTTTCTGGCTTCTTTGGTGCGCCGGATCAAACGCTGGGCTGGCGGACAATCGTGTGCCTGGCCGCCGGTCAGCAGGACGGAAAGAAGACGGCCCTTAGCATCTGCGATTGCATGGATTTTCGTATTGCGCCCACCACGTGAGCGTCCAATCGCTTGGCTCTGTTCCCCCTTTTTGCGCCCGAGGCCGAGCGATGCGCCTTGACGTGGGTGGCGTCGATCATCTGCGTCTGTGTCGATCGACCACGCGCGGCAAGTTCACGAAACAGCCGCTCCCACACCCCGCGTTCCGCCCAGCGCACGAAGCGATTGTAAATCGTTGTCGGCGGGCCGTATTCCGGCGGGCAATCGCACCACCGGCACCCGCTCTTGATCACATGCACGATGCCGCTGATCACGCGGCGGTCATCCACGCGGGCCTTGCCCCGTACGTCCTGGGGTAAACGCGGCTCGATCTGCCGCCATTGTTCGTCGCTCAGCCAAAATAAATTGCGTCGCATCGTCCCTGCTCCGAATCAAAACCGCAGAGAATCAGCAACCGATTCAGCCAGCAACAGTTTTATTGGGTTTTGGCCCTAGTTGCGGTAGGAGGCTTGCTCGCCGCCTTCGTAGCCGCAGTTGCAGTTCACGCCGCGCACGTTGTGATATTCGTTCACGACGCGCGTCGAACCGTGCTGATAGCGGTTGACCGTCTCGTTGCGGTTTTCCACCCGCAGCTTGTTGGTCGTATTGACCCGGTGCAGCGTGATGTTGCGCACCACCGTGTTCTGCCGATGCACCACCACGGTGCGGTGGATGACCGGCCGCACATGCACGATCAGGCGATTTTCCTGGATCAGCTTGGTGCGCTTGACCACGTTGGTCCGATTGACCACGCGCTGGTGGGTGACGACACGCGGCGCTTCGCGAACGTAGCGCCGGGTGTGATACTGCGAGTCAGGGCGCATGCAATTACAGACGGTGTCCCAGTGGGTGCCGCCAGCCGCTAGCGCCGCTTGAGGTAGGACGCCCGCCAGCCCGAGGACAAGCAGGGCACCGTAGAACGCCTTGTATACGTGTTTCATCGCTCACGCCCCGTTAACCATTTAAGTTATGACGCCATCATTAGTTTTTCCATTTTAACCATGTTTGTAAAGCACTAAATTTACCGCCGTCGGACCCCCAATATATTGATCTGCGAGACAAAACGGCGCGGCAAAAATACCAGATGTGGTAGTGGAACTAGTTGTTCCGAATTGAGACGCCTTCCGGCTCGTGTGACAACGCAAAAATCGAGGGATTTTTTCCCGTCGGCGGGCCTCCGCGCGGCGCCCAAATCGCGCCTGTTGCCGACCTCGCGCTGCGGCGTCGCCGGCTTCGGGATCGGGTGCGGTCGCGATCGGTGTCGGGCGCGACGAACGGCCAACCGAGCCGTTCCGGCGGCGGCGATGTCCTATAGTGTAGGGTGCCCAACCGTCGAAACGCTGAGGGAAAACATCCGTGGCCGACAAACTGACCGAAGCGCGCGCCGAACTCGCGCTTGCCAACCGCATCGCCGCCAACGAAGGCGTGCTCGACACCTTCGGCCATGTCAGCATGCGCCATCCCGACAATCCGCGGCGCTATTTCCTGTCGAAATCGAGCGCGCCCGACATGGTGACGGCGGACGGGTTGATCGAATACGACCTCAATTCGCAAGCCTTGCGCGATCCGGGCGTGGCGCAATATTCCGAGCGCGTGATCCACGGCGAGATCTACAAAGCGCGTCCGGACGTGATGTCGGTGTGCCATCATCATTCGCCGGCCTTCATACCGCTCATCGCCACGCGCACGCCTTACGTGCCGGTTTTCGCCCTCGGCAGCATCGGCGGCGACAAGCCGCCGTTCTGGGATCAGCGCGACGAGTTCGGCGACACGAATTTGCTCGTGGTTACGCGCGAGCATGGCGCTTCGCTCGCGCGCGCGCTCGGCCAGCATTGGATGGTGTTGATGAACCGGCACGGTGTGACGGCGGTCGGCACCAGCGTGCGCAACTGCGTCTTCCGTTGCATTACGTCCTGCCGCAACGCCGATTTTCAGGTGCGCGCCATGACGATTGGAAAGCTGGATGCTTTTTCGCCCGGTGAAATCGACCTCTGCTTTAAGATCATCGATAACACCACCGGGCTCGCACGCTCCTGGGATTCTTGGGCAAGGCGGCTGGCCCGCTCCGGCGACGTGCCTTCGCCGGCCCGCAAACCGGCGCGGGCAACGGCAAAACCGCGCCGGGCGGGCAAGCGGCGGCGGCGCTGACACTTTGGGCTTTCCCGTCGGGCGGCAATCGGTGTTGAATGCCGCCCACCGACGATGCGCAACGACAGAAAATAATCCTGAGGGAGGACATCGAATGAACAGGCTTAAAAGCGTCGCCGCCGCGCTCGGCCTTGCCGTGCCGCTGGCGCTCGCCGGCCACCCGGCCGCCGCCGCAGGACCACCTCAAAATCGCGATCGGCCAGATCAACAATTGGGAAAACCAGGCGCCGACGCTCGGCCAGGACGCCGGCATCTTCAAGAAGCACGGCCTGGTCTTGGAAAATGTCGGCACGCGCGGCGCCGGCGAAACCATCCAGGCGGTGATTTCCGGCTCCGCCGATATCGGCGCCGGCGTCGGCTCCGCCGGCGTCATGCGCGCCTTCTCCAAGGGCGCGCCGGTGCGCATCCTGGCGCCGATGTTCACCGGCACCGGCGACCTTTATTGGTACGTGCGGGCCAACTCGCCGCTGAAAGGCCTGAAGGACGCGACGGCAAAGAACACCATCGCCTATTCGACCAACGGTTCGAGCACCAACAACATCGTCATCGCCTTCGTGCAGGAACTCGGCTGCAAGGCGACGCCGACCGCCACCGGCAGCCCCGGCACCACGCTGACCGCGGTGATGTCGGGCCAGATCGACATCGGCTGGGCGGCGCCGCCGTTCGGCTTGCAGGAAATCAAGGACGGTAAGATCCGCATCTTCGCGCGCGGCAGCGACGTGCCCTCGCTGCGCGGGCAGACCGTGCGCACGCTGATCGTCAACGCCAACGCGCTGAAGACCAAGCACGACGCCATCATGCGCTTCATGCAGGCCTATCGCGAGGCGGTCGACTGGATGTATGCCGATCCCAAGGCGGTCGAGATGTATTCGGCGAAGATTCACAAGCCGGTCGAACTGCTCAAGGAATCGATGGCCAAGTTCCACCCGAAGGAGACGCTGCAGAGCGATCATTTCGCCGATCTCGACGGCGCGGTGCGCGACGCCGTGAAGCTCAAATTCTTGACCGCGCCGCTCACCAAGGAACAGCTTGCCGAACTGATCCAGACCCCGCCGGTGAAGAAGTAGCCGGAGAAACCTGCGTCAAACGAACGAGCGGGCGGCGGCGGCGCGTTTTTGCAGGCGCGAGGCAGGGACCAAACCTTAGTCTTTGCTCGATTGGCCGGCAAAATCCGCTTGCGACAAAACGCCATTGGCCATCAACAGCGCCCGGATCCGATCGGCCACCAAGCGGTGGCCTCTCGGCGTCCAGTGATTTCCGTCGCTTCGATAGCCCTCGGCGCCTACCAATGAGGTGTAGTGGATGTTTTGCGCCTGCAAAAAGGCTTGCATTTTTTGGGCGACCGCCGGCTGCTGCCCGCTATCTTGAAGCGCGACCAGAAATTCTGCGCCTTGCGATTGAACAAAATCGCGCACCATGCCGATCAGGCCTTCGGTCGGGTCGGCAAGCTCAATTCTTGGATAACGCAAGTACACATAGGCGGTCACCGCGGCTCGCGCCAGCCACAGATTCCTGACCAACGGATTTTCGATGAAGTAGCTGTGTCGCGATCTCGGGATCGGGTAGCCAGCAAAACGCCATTGGCCGGCGGATGTCTGTTCGACATAGGGTTTGTAGTAGCCGCTTGAGGTCACGTTGGTTTGATTGTCGTCGCCGTCGTTGTCGACGCAGAAAACGAGCACGACTACAGCGGGCTTGTAGTTGTTCCAGATGCGGCGAAGCAGAAGGTATTCCTGGCTTGTGTCATAGCCGTTGACGCCGGCATTGATCATTCGAATGCGAGGAAATTCATCGCGCAGCAGCTCGGTAAATCGTTCGTTCTGTTCGACGTCGTAGCCCCAGACGAACGAGTCGCCGAGAAACAGCACGGTTGGCCGCGGCGCGCGGTCGTGTTCGATATCGCGCAGGCCGAGGCTGTTCGTCCGGATCGTGACCGTGCGCGATCCAGCATGTTGCGCCACGGTGTTGGGGATCGGGCCCCAGCCGAGCTCCGGATCGTATTGAAAGACGACCGCGGCCCTTGCGTTATATCCGTCGCGCAGCTCACGCGGATCGAGGACGCGCAGGATTAGTTCCGCGACCGCGAGCGTGCCCACGAGCAGCGCAAGTTGTAGGGCGAGCCCGCGCAAAAATCGTTTGCGCCGACTCATGGCCTGCGCATCCGCTGCATTGGACCGGACGCCTCCGCTAGTGTCGGAGCTTGTCGACCGCATTGATGGCCTCGAGCATCGCCGCGCCCCCCTTGTCGAGGCTCGCGCGCACCTTGTCGTCTTTGCCGATCGCGCCCATCTCGCGCTGACGCTTGACGGTCAACTCGACCATCAGCGGATCGAGCCCGAGTTCGCGCAAGGTCGCGGCGGATTCTTCCATCTCGGCGGCACGCCGCTCGCCGTGGCTCGCCATTCTCTCCAAATTGTAGTCGGCGATCTTGCTGAAATCGAGCGTCGGATAATTGTTCTTCAACGAGGCGGTGACCTCTTCGAGCAGCCCGGCGCGCGCGGCGGCGAGGAAACATTCGAGCGTGAGCGCCTCGATGCCCTTGATCATCACGCTGCGGATCATCTTGATGGCGGCGGCCTGGCCGGTATCGGCGCCGACCACGTTCAGCTTCATCCCCAGTTCGCCGAGCAGCGGCGCGATGGCTTCGGCGTGCGGGCCGGCGATCAACAGCGGCGTCTTATGGCGCAGCGGATGGATCGCCGCCACTACGGCCACGTCGACATAGCGCGCCTTGCCGCCGAGCAGCTTGGCGGTGTCGCGCTTGCGCCCGGGCGAGACCGAATTGATGTCGAGATAATAGGGGATGCCGGAAAGATGCGGCTCGACCGAGCGGGCGGCGTCCAGACTGGAGGCCGCCGTGACCGCGGAAATGATCATATCGGTGTCGGCGACCGCGTCGGCGGCCGAGTCGGCAAGTCGCACGCCGATCGCTTCGCCGGCGGTTTTCAGCCGTGCGCCTTCGGCCACGGGAAACAGGATGTCCCAGGCGGCGATGCGCTCGATGCCGGTCTCGCGCAGGCCCGAAGCGATCGCCTGTCCGGCTTCGCCGAAGCCGATGAAGGAAACGCGCGGTGTGTTGCCGCGGGGCATGGCGCCTCCAAGCGAGTTATACGCAAACTGCAATTTGAGTATAACTCACGAGATTATGACGAAAAAACAAAATCTTACTTCCGCGCCACCTCCGGCGTCCCATGCGTGTGGAACGACTCGATGGTCTGCAGGCCCCAGGCCTGGCCCTTCTTGCGTTCGGCCTCGGTCCAGGTGATCGGCTTCCAGTCCGGCGCCAGGATCAGCTTGGCGCCGGCATTGGCGACTTCCACGCGGTTGCCGCCCGGCTCGTAGACGTAAAGGAAAAACGTCTGCTGGACCGCGTGCTTGTGCGGCCCGGTTTCGATGAACACGCCGTTCTCCAGGAATATGTCGGCCGCGAGCAGCACCTCCTCGCGCGAATTGAGCGCGTAGGTGACGTGGTGAAAGCGCCCGCGCGCGCCGGTGTGATCGCGCGTATAGGCGAAATCGTACGACTTGTTGGTGGCGGTCAACCAGATGCCGGCTTCGCTGCCGTCGTTCATGACGATGCGCTCGGTGAGGCGGAAGCCGAGATAGTCCTCGAAGAATTTGCGGCAGGCGGAAATGTCAGCGGCGAGCCCGTTCCAGTGGTCGAGCCGGCGCACATTGCAGCCGCGCGCGGGAAAGCGTTGCGCCTGGTTCTTCAAGGCCGGCTTCTGATCCGGTGGCGGCTCGTACCATTCGGTGTCGTAGTAGAGCTCGATCACGTGACCGTCGGGATCCTTGCAGACGAAGGTCTTGCCCTGGCCGAGATCGCCGTCGCTCCAGCCGACGTCGAAACCGGAGCCCTTCAGCGCGGCGGCGCGCCGTTCCAGCGCCTGCGGCGAACGCGTGCGGTAGGCGACATGCGCCATGCCGTTGGTCTTCGCGGCGGTGAGCTTGAGCGTATAGCGCTCGTAATCGTCATAGCCACGCAGATAGATGCTGTCGCCTTTTTCGCCGCTCTGGGTCATGCCCATCACGTCGATGAAAAAGCGCGCGCTCTTGTCGAATTCGGGCGTCAACAATTCGAGGTGGCCGAGATGGGCGATGTCGAGATTGGGTTCAGCCGTCATGGTGCCTTGCAGGGTGGATGAGGGTAATGGCTCAATTCTGGCCGACCGCGCGGGTGAATACCAGGACCAGATTATTGGCCGGCATCGGCACGGTCTCGCTTAAACTCAGCCCGGCGGTCTGCGCGAGCGCGCTCAGGTCGTCAATGTCGCGCACGCCCCAGTCCGGGTTCTCCGCCCGCAGCGTGGCGTCGAAACCGGCATTGCTCGGCGCCGAGTGCTGCCCGCCGCGCATGAACGGGCCGTAGACGAACAGGGCGCCGCCGCCGCGCAACAGCCGGCCGGCGCCGGCCATGAGATTTTGCGACACCGCCCAGGGCGAAATATGCAGCACGTTGATGCAGAGCATGGCGGCGAGCGGCGGCCCCACTTGCCCATTCGCCGTCCAGGTCCAGGCCGCATCCATGAGGTCGATGCACTGCGGCGCACGCAGGTTGGTGTGTCCCGCCTGCCGCCGCCAGGCTTCGATGCTGGCGAGATGCGAGGGGTAAATATCGCTCGGCCACCAGGTGAGCTGCGGCGAACGCGCAGCGTATGCGGCGGCGTGCTGGCCGGTGCCGCTGCCGAGTTCCAACACGTCGCCGCGCTGCGCGCGCAAGTAGCCGCCGATCGCCGACCAGATCGGCTCGTGATTGCGATGAAAGGCCGGGCCGTCCAGCCGGCCGTCGGACGCAGGCGCCATTGACTGTCCGAACTCGACGACGAATTTCACCATGTCGGCATATTGGCCCGATTTCCTGCAGCGGCGTAATCAGCCACGGCTCGCCGCCGCGGTCAAAGGCCGGATAGGGCGGTAGCGCGAGGGATTACGCAGGCCAAGTTCGTTGTTTTTACAGGGTCGATCGGGCAATATTGCAATTCCAGCGGGATAAACCCGCGATCGGGTCGGTGACGATCGGGCGTGTCGGACCGGCAAAGAAAATATCTGGGAGGATGCCATGCACAAACTTTATTCGACATTGGCCGTGCTTGCCGCCGTAGCGCTCACGCTGCCGGGCGCGGCCCACGCACAAGCCAACAAACTGGTGGTCGGCATGCCGACGACGCCGCCGAACATCGTGCATATGCCGGTGCTGGTGGCGAAAGACCTCGGCCTGTTCAAGAAATACGGCGTCGAGGTCGACACCGTCGCGCTCGACGGCGGCGTCAAGGTGTTCCGCGCCATGCTGTCGGGCAATCTCGATATCGCGCAGTCGCCCGGCACGGTGACCTCGATCGCGATCTCCAAGGGCTCCAAGGTCAAGGCCATCCTCGGCACGCTCTACAAGTTCGAAGCCTCGATGGTGGTGCGCGACAACGTCAAGACCATGGCCGATCTCAAGGGCAAGCGCATCGGCATTCAGCAGCCCGGCGGCTTTGCCGACATCCTGAGCAAGACCGTGCTGCGCGCCGCCAAAATCGATCCGAAGGACGTCCACTTCGTCTCCATCGCGACCGAGGACGTGCCGGCGCTGGTCGCCGACCAGGTCGACACCGCGATCCTGCACGTCGAGCAGGAAATGCTCGCCAAGGAGAAGGTGCCGAGCCTGCACGCGATCGCGCGTCTGTGGGAACTGCAGCCCAAGCAGATGTACACCTACTATGGGGTGAAGGAAGACACCATCAAGAACAAGGCGGCCGCGCTGCAGGGCTTCGTCAAGGCCGTCATCGAGGCGACCCGCATCATGTACACCGACAAGGCCAAGGTGCTGCCGATCATGGTCAAGCACACCGGCTATCCGGAAAAGATCGTGGCGGAGACCTACGACTTCCTAGTCAAGAGCTGCATCTGGGACGCCAATACCGGCCTGTCGCCCGAGCGCGTCAATTTCACCGCCAACCTGATGACCAAGGTCGGCAATATCGAGAAGGGTAAGACGCCGAGCTACGACCAGATCGTCGACAAGGAATTCGCCGAGAAGGCGATCAAGGACCTCGGCGAATGGAAGGGACCGGTTTGCCCGACCGCGGCGTTCTGATTGGAAGACATAAAACGGGCGCCGCCGGCGAATGGCGGCGTCCGCAATGAGCGGCGGTAAGGGCTTAAGGACCAAGGAGCAATCATGAGCGTCGTCAACGAGGCTCGCACTGGTGCACTTGCGGCCATGCCGGAGGTGCCGATTGCGGCGTCGCGCGTTCCTTGGTGGGAGCGCAAGGCGGTTTTCCGCTATGGCTTCGTCGCCTTGATCCTGATCGTTTGGCAGATTGTCGGTCCCACCATCAGCCCGATCTTCTTCACCTATCCGAGCAAGATCGCGGTCGCGTTCTACACGCTCACCGTCAACGGCGAACTGCCGTATTACCTGGGGCAAAGCCTGGAGGTCATGGTCTATGGGCTGAGCATTGCCATTCTGGTCGGTATTCCGCTCGCCATTCTGATGGCGCGCATCCGCTGGCTCGATTGGGCGCTCGATCTGCCGATCAACGCGCTTTACGCAACGCCGCTGGTCGCGGTCGTGCCGCTGCTGGTGCTGTGGTTCGGCATCTATCTCAAGGCCAAGATCATCGTGGTGTTCCTGTTCGCGGTATTTCCGGTGCTGATCAACACCTATCAGGGTGTGCGCGAATGCGACAAGAACATGCTGGAAGTGGCGCGTTCGTTCCGCTCGAACGAGTGGCGGGTCTGGCAGGACGTGCTGCTGCCCTTCGCGGTGCCTTATATCGTCGCCGGCGTGCGGCTTGCCATCGGCCGCGGCCTGATCGGCATGATCATCGCCGAGTTCTACACCACCATTTCCGGCCTCGGCTTCATGATCACCCGCTACGCCAACAATTTCGAGATGGACAAGACCTTCGTGCCGGTGATCGTGCTGATGTTCCTCGGCGTATCGCTCACATCGTTGCTGAAATGGTTCGGCCACCGCATCGCGCCCTGGAGCAACGCCGCCCGCTGAGCGGGGGCGCTTCCGGCATATTGTCTTTGTCATCATCGCGCGCGACACTGGCCGGCCGGTGAGTAAGGCGTGGCGTCATGAGCGAACCTCCGATTTCGCGCGGCTTTCGTGGGCGCAGGGCGGGCGCGCAAAGCGCGCGCGTGCCGCCCGGTCAGCATCTCGTCACCGATTTTCCGGTACTCTCTGCCGGGCCGACGCCGGAAGCCGATCTCAAAAGCTGGCGCTTTTCGCTCGACGACGGCGACAGTCCGGTCGGCGAATGGACTTGGTCTGAGTTCAACGCGCTGCCGCAGACCGAACTGACCGTCGATATCCATTGTGTCACCACCTGGTCGAAACTCGACACGAACTGGCGCGGCGTTTCCATCGACACGCTGCTCGAGGCCGCGGGCCTTTCCGAACCGCCCGCGCCATTCGTGCTGGCGCATTGCGACGGCGGCTACACCACCAATGTGCCGGCCGAGGATCTGGTCGACGGCAAGGCGATGATCGCGACGCATCACGACGGCGAGCCGCTCGATCCCGAACACGGCGGCCCGGCACGGCTGCTGGTGCCGCATCTTTATTTCTGGAAGAGCGCCAAATGGGTGCGCCGCCTGCAATTCGTTGACCCGGAGCAGCCCGGCTTCTGGGAGGAACTCGGTTACCACATCTACGGCGATCCCTGGCGCGAGCAGCGTTATGCCGGGGATTGAGTTGTTGCGCTTGCAATGGATGACAGCAACGGTGCGCGAGGTGATCGAGGAGACGCCACGCGTGCGCAGTCTGGTGGTCGATGCGCCCGCTTGGCCTGGGCACAAAGCCGGCCAGCATGTCGACGTTCGCCTGACGGCAGACGACGGCTACCAGGCGCAGCGCAGCTATTCCATCGCCTCGGCGCCGGGCGCGCCGCTGATGCTCACCGTCGAGCGCATCGCCGAAGGCGAAGTGTCGTCTTATCTCGCCGGCGAGGCGCGCGCCGGCGACAAATTCGAATTGCGCGGGCCGATCGGCGGCTATTTCGTTTGGACGCCGAAATTGAGCGGCCCGCTGATGCTGATCGCCGGCGGCTCCGGTGTGGTGCCGCTGATGGCCATGCTGCGTCATCGCGCGGTGGCGGCGGGCAAGGCGCCGGCGCGGCTGATCTATTCATCGCGCAGCGCCGGCGACATCATCTACCGCGGCGAACTCGAACGGCTGGCCGGGCAGGGCGACGGCTTGCAGGTGGTGCATACGCTCACGCGCGAGCGTCCACCGGGCTGGCGCGGCTTCACGCGCCGCATCGACCGCGCCATGCTGCAGGAGGTCGGCTTTGCGCCGGCACTAAGCCCGCGCATTTTCGTCTGCGGACCGACGCCGCTGGTCGAGGCGGCGGCGCGCGCGCTGCGCGACATTGGCCATGCGCCGCATTCGATCAAGACCGAACGTTTCGGACCGACGGGAACTTGAAGGCAGGGAGGTCGCCACCATGCAACCGCAAAACGACACGGCGCTCGACGGCAATGCGGCCGGCGGGCTGTTGCGCGAATTGTTCGCGCTCGACGTGACGGCGGCAGAGATTGTGTGCGCCGGTTGCGGCGCGGTCGCCGAAATCGGCGCCGCGCGCGCCTATGGCGGCACCATGGGCGCGGTGCTGCGCTGCGCGCATTGCGACACGGTGCTGCTGCGTCTTACCCACACGCCGGCCGGCCTTTGGCTCGATTTGCGCGGCAGCCGCCGCCTGTTCGTCGCGTTGCCGGCCGCATGAACGATTGCGTGATCGTAACGCTTGGCGGCTTGGCCGGCCGGCCGTGGTCATCGTAGCATCGTCGTTGTCGTTCCATCCTTGGGGGAGGAGTTGACCTATGATCCTCGGCATGTCGACCTCGTTATTCACCACCATCCATGTCATCATCAGCCTGATCGCGATTGCCAGCGGGCTGATCGTTCTTATCGGCATGCTCGGCTCGCACCGACTGGCGGGTTGGACCGCGCTGTTCCTGTTTATGACGATCCTGACCAGCGTCACCGGCTTTCTGTTTCCCATTAAAGGATTCACGCCGGCTATCGGCGTCGGCATCGTGTCGCTCGTTATCTTGGCGATCGCGCTGATCGCGCTCTACGGCAAGCATCTCGCCGGTGCCTGGCGTTGGATCTACGTGGTGAGCGCGGTGGCCGCGCTGTGGTTCAACGTCTTCGTGCTGATCGTGCAGTCGTTCGAAAAGCTCGCGCTGCTCAATCCGCACGCACCGCAGGTCGGTCCGCCGTTCCCCGAGCCGCAAAACACGCAATTTGCCATTGCGCAAGCCGCGGCGCTGGCCGTCCTTCTGCTGCTCGGTATTATCGCGGCGATTAAATTCCGCCCCGGCGCGCAAATAACCGCCTAGCGCACCGGCGAATACCGCACGCGGAAAAATGAAGCCGCCGGCGACGGCGGCTCCATTCATGCTTGGCGTCAACCGCTCGCTATTTGAGCTGGGTCGAGACGCTGGTGAAGGTGCTGTTGAGCTGGGTGCCCAGGCCATTGACCACGGCGATGATCGCGACCGAAATACCGGCAGCGATCAGGCCATATTCTATGGCGGTAGCCCCCGAATCGTTCTTCAAGAACGCCACAAACTTCGACATGCAAAAACTCCGCGTTTTGGATGCGCGGGAACTTTGGTTCCGGAGGTTTGAAGATACCTTCAAGCGGCCGGCGAGAGATTTAAGACAAACGGTTAAAAATTTAACCGAAATGCACCGCTTTTTGGCCGGCCCCGGCTCACGCGTCTTCCGGATTATCCAGGTAGATGAGCCCGGCTTTCTTCAAGCCTTCGCGCATATTGTACATGTCGAGCGACAGCTCGCCGGCGGCGAGGCGCTGGCGCTTGCCGCCTTCGTCGTCCATGCGCTTTTGCGCCTTGGCCGCGGTATCGACGGCAAGCTTCCGCGGCACCACCACCACGCCGTCGTCGTCGGCGACCACAGCATCGCCCGGCTCGACATTGACGCCGGCGCAGACCACCGGAATGTTGACCGCGCCGAGCGTCGATTTCACCGTGCCCTTGGCCGAGATCGCCCGCGACCACACCGGAAAACCCATCTCGGTAAGCGGCTTCAGGTCGCGGCAGCCGGCGTCGATGACGAGGCCGATGACCCCGCGCGCGACCAGCGCGGTCGCCAGCAATTCGCCGAACATGCCGTCGGTATTGTCGGCGGTGCAGCCGACCACCAGCACATCCCCTTTTTGACAGAGCTCGACCGCCACGTGGATCATCCAGTTGTCGCCCGGCTGTGCCAGCACGGTGACCGCGGGGCCGGCAATCGACGCTCCGGGATAGATCGGCCGCAGATAGGGCTTCATCAGGCCGGAACGGCCGAGCGCTTCGTGCGCGGTGGCAACACCCGCGGCGGCAAGCGTGCCGATGGCGTTGGGATCGGCGCGTTTGATGTTGCGGACGGCGACGGGTTTCATTTGTTTCCTCCGAATGTTTCGACTCCCTCCCCCTGAAAGGGGGAGGGTTGGGGAGGGGGTCAATTGAGCGCTCGAGTTGACCTCCACCCGCCCGCCTTCGCTGCGCTTCGACGGGCGACCTCCCCCTTGCAGGGGGAGGTGAGAAAGAAATTACCCCAACTCCATCGCTACCCTTGGGAACAGCGTCTGATAGGCCTCGCCGTAAGTCATCGGCACGCCGGTATTGCGCGAACCTTGCATGCCGCGATTGATGGCCACCCGCTCGTAATAGCCCCACAGGTGCTTTTGCGCGGCGAGAATCTGGAACGCCTTGTATTTCGTCTCCCATACCTCGTCGATTTTCAAAATGAGGTCGGGCTTGTAGTTGCACATTTCCGGCTGGTGCGGCTCGAACAGATAGAGCGGCGGGGCGGCATATTTGTATTTCGCATCCGGCTTGTGACCCATGGCCTGCGCCACCACGCGCGTTTCCTGCGCGAAATGGGCGGCGTTGGGATGATCGAAATTATAGGGGTCTTCCAGCGCGTGCGACAGCACGAAGGCCGGATTGGTCTCGCGGTAGATGTCGACCATGCGGTCGAAATGCGCTTCGTTGAGTTTGAGCGGGTAGTCGCCGCAATCGAAGAATTCGATTTCGGCGCCGAGCAAAGCGGCGGCGCGCTCGGCCTCGTCGCGGCGGCCGGCTTTCACCTTGTCGAGCGTCGCGCCCGGTTCCTTCCAGGCGAACTGGCTTTCGCCGCGCTCGCCGAACGACAGGCAGACGATCTTGACGCGATATCCCTTTTTGGCGTGAAGCGCGATGGCGCCGCCTGCGCGCCAGACGAAATCGCCCGGATGGGCGGTGACAACGAGGCCGGTCTTTGCGTCCGCCATGAATACTCCCTTTTCGTTGGCGGCAATTTAAACTAGCTAGGATGCCCGGCGGTCAAGTTTCCGCCTTTGCCGAACCATGCGGCGGTGCGAAAAGCTTTCACCATGAGCAATGCCCCTGCCACCCTGCGCATCGCCATCGGCGACTATCCGCACACTTTGCCGCTCAAGCGCGGGCAGATCGTCTCGCCTTGGCTCAAGCTCGATTTCGTCGAGGTCAAGCCGATGCACAAGGCGTTCAAGCCGATGGTGCGCGAGCACGCCTATGACGCGAGCGAAATGGCGCTGGTCACCTATCTGCAGGCGAAAGCCTATGACAAGGGCCTAAAGCTCTTGCCGGCGGCCATGCTGGCGCGCTTCCAGCACGGCTGCATGCTGTACAACGCCGCGCGCGGCCGGCTCGATCCGGCCAGCCTGCCGGGCTGTCGTATCGGCGTGCGCGCCTACAGCCAGACCACCGGCGCCTGGCTGCGCGGCATTCTGGCCAACGACTATGGCGTCGATCTTTCCCGCGTGCAGTGGGTGACCTTCGAGGACGGCCACGTCGCCGAGGCCAAGGAGCCGCCCAGCGTGGTCCGCGCCACGGTTGGCCAGGACCTGACCAAGATGCTGATCGACGGCGAGATCGATGCCGCGATCTACGGCGCCGAACTGCCCAACGATCCGCGCCTGCAAAGCGTGATCCCCGATCCGGACGCCGCCGCGCGCGCCTGGTATGGCCAGCGCGGCCTGGTGCCGGTCAATCACATGGTGGTGGTGACGCAAGAACTGGCGCGGGATAACCCCGCGGCCGTCGCCGAGCTCTACCGGCTGTTGGAAGCGGGCAAGCAGGCCTCGGGCCGGCCGGCGCCGGGTGAGATCGATACCGCGCCGTTCGGCAAAGCGGCCAACCGGCCATGCCTCGAACTGCTCACGACCTACGCGACGCAGCAGCGGCTGCTGCCGCGCCGGCTGACCGTCGACGAACTCTGGTAGCGCGCCCGAGGCGGTGCCGCGAATTGTGTACGATTTGAGAGAATCTGCAGCAGGCTGCCTATTAATTAGTCAGAGGTACAAGCCCTCAAATTAGGCAATCCACAGGCCGTCCTTAAAAACAATATATATTTCAATATTTTAGACGCCGCCGGCGGCCTTGGCACAGGCCTTGCGAAACGCCTCATGCGCGGAAAATCGCAGGGAAACATCGCGCGTCAAACGCAAGGGGCTTCGCTCATGTTCAACGCAGTTCAGGCGGTCGCCAAGCGACCGAATGCCCGCCAGTGGCTGTCGGCCGCTGCGGGATTGGTTATTGCTGCCACGGCTTCGGTCCATGCCGCCAAAGCCGAGGACACCATCAAGGTCGGCATTCTCCACTCGCTTTCCGGCACCATGGCGATCAGCGAAACGACGCTGAAAGACGTGATGCTGATGCTGATCGACGAGCAGAACAAGAAGGGCGGCCTGCTCGGCAAGAAACTGGAAGCCGTGGTGGTGGATCCCGCCTCCAACTGGCCGCTGTTCGCCGAGAAGGCGCGCGAATTGATCTCCAAGGACAAGGTCGCCGTCGTATTCGGCTGCTGGACCTCGGTGTCGCGCAATCGGTGCTGCCGGTGTTCAAGGAATTGAACTCGATCCTGTTCTATCCCGTCCAGTACGAGGGCGAGGAGAGCGAGCGCAACGTGTTCTACACGGGCGCAGCTCCGAACCAGCAGGCGATTCCGGCCGTCGACTATCTGATGAGCAAGGACGGCGGCTCGGTGAAGCGCTGGGTGCTCGCGGGCACCGACTACGTCTATCCGCGCACCACCAACAAGATCCTCGAGGCCTATCTGAAGCAGAAGGGCGTCAAGGCCGAAGACATCATGATCAACTACACGCCGTTCGGACATTCCGACTGGCAGACGATCGTGTCGGACATCAAGAAGTTCGGCTCGGCCGGCAAGAAGACCGCGGTGGTCTCCACCATCAACGGTGACGCCAACGTGCCGTTCTACAAGGAGCTCGGCAACCAGGGCATCAAGGCCACCGACATCCCGGTGGTGGCGTTCTCGGTCGGCGAAGAAGAACTCGCCGGTCTCGACACCAAGCCGCTGCTCGGCCATCTCGCCGCCTGGAACTACTTCGAGTCGATCAAGACTCCGGCCAACGCCAAGTTCATCAAGGAATGGCATGAGTTCACCAAGAAGCCCAAGCGCACCACCAACGACCCGATGGAAGCTCATCTACATCGGCTTCAACATGTGGGTGAAGGCGGTCGAGAAGGTGAAGTCGACCGATCCCGACAAGGTGATCGACGCGCTGCCCGGCATCAAGGAGCCGAACCTGACCGGCGGCATTTCCACCATGCTGCCCAACCACCACATCACCAAGCCCGTCTTCATCGGCGAAATCCGCGGCGACGGTCAGTTCGACGTGGTGTGGAAGAGCAAGGGTCTGGTCCCGGCGACGCCTGGTCGGATTATCTGCCTGGCTCCAAGGACCTGGAGTCCGACTGGGTCAAGCTGAAATGCGGCAACTACAACAAGGTCACCAAGAAGTGCGGCGGGGCGTCCTAACGCGGCGCCACCCGTACGACCTGACGATGTCATCAACGGAGGCGGCGGCTCACCGCCGCCTCCAAAGCCCTAAACATAAACGCCGGGAATGAATGCCATGCGTGGTTTCTACGATCGCATCATAGCGTTCGTAATCGCCCTCGGCTTGCTCGTCGCCGGCGTCGGATTTAGCCACGCCGGCCTCTACGAGGACGCGCTCAAGGGCTTCACCACCGACGATTTCAGCGACACCGGCGACGCGGTCAAGGCGGTCGCCGCAAGCGGCAGCCCGCTCGCCGGCCCGGTGATCCAGGCGCTGCAGGACGGCCGGCTGCAGTTCAGCGCCAAGGACAAGAAGGTCTATATCAAGACCAAGGACGACAAATTGCTCGACGCCGAAACCGGCAAGCCGGCGGAAGGCGCGGCCCCCGACGACATCGACAATGTCCGTCTCAACAACCGCCTGCGCGGCGTGGTGGACGCCGCCGTCGGCGCGCTGACGCTGATGGCTCCCGATCCCAACCGGCGCTACGACGCGGCGCAAGCGGTGTTCAAGTCGCGCGCCGCCGGCGCATTGCCGGCGCTCGACAAAGCGATCGCGGCGGAAAAGGACCCTCGCGTGAAAAAGGCGATGACGGAAGCGCGCGCGGCCATCGTGTTGAGTTCCGAGGACAGCGAGCCCGCCGACAAGATCGCCGCCATCGCGGTGATCCAGGACCGCGGCGACCAGGACGCGCTCGGCCTGATCGATGGCTTGCCGGCTGATCAGACGGCCGAGGTGCGCCAGGCGGCGCAGGCGGCGAGCGCCAAGATTCAACGCACATTGGCGGTGTGGAGTGCCGTGCAGAACGCCTGGTACGGGCTCTCGCTCGGCTCGGTGCTGCTGCTTGGCGGCGATCGGCTTGGCCATCACCTTCGGCGTCATGGGCGTCATCAACATGGCGCATGGCGAAATGGTGATGCTCGGCGCCTACACCACCTTCGTCGTGCAGGAGTTCATCCGCGCGCACAATCCGGCGCTGTTCGACTATTCGCTGGCCGTCGCCATCCCGCTCGCTTTCGTGATCTCCGGCACCGCCGGCGTGATCGTCGAGCGCAGCATCATCCGCTTCCTCTACGGGCGGCCGCTGGAGACGCTGCTCGCCACCTGGGGCCTGTCGCTGGTGCTGCAACAGGCGGTGCGCACCGTGTTCGGCCCGACCAACAAGGACGTCGGCAACCCGTCTTGGATGTCGGGCGCCTTCGACCTCGGCGGCATCACCATCACCTATAACCGCATGTGGATCATCGTCTTCACGCTGATGGTGTTCGCCGCGCTGCTCGCCATGCTGCGCTTCACCCGGCTCGGGCTCGAAATGCGCGCGGTGACGCAGAACCGCGCCATGGCCGCCGCCATGGGCATTCGCACCGCTCGCATCGACGCGCTCACCTTCGGCCTCGGCTCCGGTATCGCCGGCATCGCCGGCGTCGCGCTGTCGCAGATCGATAACGTGTCGCCGAACTTGGGCCAGGGTTACATTATCGACTCGTTCATGGTGGTGGTGTTCGGCGGCGTCGGAAATCTGTGGGGCACGCTGGTCGGCGCGCTCACGCTCGGCATCGCCAATAAATTCCTCGAACCCTTTGCCGGCGCGGTGCTCGGCAAGATCGCCATCCTCGTGTTCATCATCTTGTTCATCCAGAAGCGTCCACGCGGCATGTTCGCGCTCAAGGGCAGGGCGGTGGAGGCATGATGGGCGCGTTTCCGCTCACCCGCCTGCTCGACCGCGGCGCCACGCTCTTCCTCGTGCTGCTCGGCGCCTTCGCCATCGCCATTCCGGTGATGAATCTCGCGATGCCGGCGGGCTCGGCGCTGCACGTGTCGACCTATTTCGTCGCGCTGTTCGGCAAGTACATCTGCTACGGGCTGCTGGCGCTGTCGATCGATCTGATCTGGGGCTATGCCGGCATCCTGTCGCTCGGTCATGGCGCCTTCTTCGCGCTCGGCGGCTACGCCATGGGCATGTATCTGATGCGGCAGATCGGCACGCGCGGCGTCTACGCCAATCCGATCCTGCCCGACTTCATGGTGTTCCTGAATTGGCACGAATTGCCGGTCTACTGGTACGGCTTCAATTGGTTCGGCTACGCCGCGCTGATGGTGGTGCTGGTGCCGGGCCTGCTCGCCTTTGTGTTCGGCTGGTTCGCCTTTCGCTCGCGCGTCACCGGCGTCTATCTGTCGATCATCACCCAGGCGATGACCTACGCGCTGCTGCTCGGCTTTTTCCGCAACAATTTCGGCTTCGGCGGCAATAACGGGCTGACCGACTTCAAGGACATCCTCGGCTTCAACGTACAGGCGGAGACGACGCGCAACGCGCTGCTGGTCACTTCGTGCCTGGCGCTCGCCATCGGCTTTATCATCTGCCGCGCCATCGTCACCTCGAAATTCGGCAAGGTGCTGGTGGCGATCCGCGACGCCGAAGCGCGCACGCGCTTCCTCGGCTATCGCGTCGAGGCCTACAAGCTGTTCGTGTTCACGCTGTCGGCCTGCATGGCCGGCGTTGCCGGCGCGCTCTACGTGCCGCAGGTCGGCATCATCAATCCGAGCGAATTCGCGCCCGCCAATTCGATCGAGGCGGTGATCTGGGTCGCGGTCGGCGGCCGCGGCACGCTCACCGGCGCGGTGCTCGGCGCCTTCGTGGTCAACTACGCCAAGACCTATTTCACCTCCGGCGTCCTCGCGCCCTACTGGCTGTTCATGCTGGGCGGGCTGTTCATCGGCACCACCTTGCTGCTGCCGCGCGGCATCGTCGGCACGTTGAAATGGGGTTTCGACCGGCGCGCCGCCGCTCGCTCGATCGCTGCCGAGGAGGGCACCGACGCCAATCCGGCGGCTGCGGCGGCCCCGCCCAACGCCGCGCATAGCGCGGCGGAATAGGGGCACCCCGATGGAGCCGAAAACCACGTCCTCGCTGCTCTACCTCGACGGCATCACCGTGTCGTTCGACGGCTTCAAGGCGCTCAACGAACTCTCCTTCACCATCGAGCCGGGCGAGATGCGCGCCATCATCGGCCCCAATGGCGCCGGCAAGACCACCATGATGGACGTGGTCACCGGCAAGACGCGGCCGGACGACGGCGACGTCTATTTCGAACAGGGCACGCACGACCTGTCCAAGCTCGACGAAACCGAAATCGCCGAGCTCGGCATCGGCCGCAAGTTCCAGAAGCCGACCGTGTTCGACATGCACACGGTGGAGGACAATCTGCTGCTGGCGCTGAAGAACGACCGCCGCGTGCGTTCGACGCTGCTGTGGCAATCCTCGGCGCAGCCAAGAAAAACGCATCGACGAGGTGCTCGCCACCGTGCGCCTCAAGGCGCTGCGCTCGCGTGTGGCGGGCAGCCTGTCGCACGGGCAGAAACAGTGGCTGGAGATCGCCATGCTGCTGGCGCAGGAGCCCAAGCTCCTCTTGGTCGACGAGCCGGTCGCCGGCATGACCGACGTCGAGACCATGCAGACCGCCGAGCTGCTCAAGGAAATCAACGCGACCAAGACCGTGGTCGTGGTCGAGCACGACATGGCCTTTGTGCGCGAGCTCGGCGTCAAGGTGACCTGCCTGCACGAGGGCTCGGTGCTCGCCGAAGGCACCATCGACCAGGTGTCGCAGAACGAACGCGTGGTTGAGGTTTATTTGGGACGATGAGTGAATGTGAGATGGTGAGTAGTGAGTAGTCAGTAGTGAGTAGAGATAGCAAGAGATTTTTCACTACTCACTACTCACTACTCACCCTAGCGAGACGGCACAATGCTTGAAGTATCCTCCATCGACCTCCACTACGGCGCGGCGCAGGCGCTGCGCGGCATTTCGCTGAAAGCCGAGGTCGGCCAGGTGACCTGCGTGCTCGGCCGCAACGGCGTCGGCAAGACCAGCCTGTTGCGCGCCATCGTCGGCCAGCACGCGGTGAGCGCCGGCTCCATCACCTTCGACGGCAAGGACATCACGCGGCTGCCGACCGTCGAGCGCGCGCGCCACGGCATCGCCATCGTGCCGCAGGGCCGCGAAATCTTTCCGCTGCTCACGGTGGAGGAAAACCTGGAGACCGGTTTTGCGCCATTGCGGCGCGACCAGCGCAGCGTGCCGGACGACGTGTTCTCGCTGTTTCCGGTGCTCAATTCCATGCTCGGCCGGCGCGGCGGCGACCTCTCCGGCGGCCAGCAGCAGCAATTGGCCATCGGCCGCGCGCTGGTGATGCGGCCCAAGCTGCTGCTGCTCGACGAGCCGACCGAAGGCATCCAGCCCTCGATCATCAAGGACATCGGCCGCGCCATCTCCTATCTGCGGGGCTTGAAGGAAATGGCCATCGTGCTGGTCGAGCAATATCTCGACTTTGCGCAGGAGCTCGGCGACCATCTGGTGGTCATGGACCGCGGCGCAATCGTCTATTCCTGCGACCGCGCCGGCCTGGACGAAGGCGCGCTCAAGCGGGCGCTGGCGATTTGAGAATAACGCACGCAATGTGCGAGAGTGAGTGGGGGAACGGGCGTGACGATGGCCGCAGCCTTGCACAGCAATGCCGATATCTTCGCCGCCAATCGCGCGACGCGGCCGCATCGCGCTCAGCGTCAAGGCAAGCGCCGGCCGCACGCGGCGCGCCACAGTGCATGAGGACGGCTCGCTGCGCGTGCGCTTTCCCAATGCGGCGGGCGAGGCGCTCGAAGCCGTGATCGTCAATACCGGCGGCGGCATGACCGGCGGCGACCGCTTCGCGATCGAAATTACGCTGGGCGAGGGCGCGCGGCTACTCGCCGGCAGCGCTGCGGCGGAGAAGATTTATCGCTCGACCGGCCCGGCGGCGGAAATGGCGCTCAAACTCGATTTGGGCGCGGGCGCCGCGCTTGCCTGGCTGCCGCAGGAAACCATTTTGTTCGACCGTGCGCGGCTGGCGCGCCGCATCGACGTCGATCTCGCCGAGGACGCTTCGCTGCTGCTTGCGGAAGCCGTGGTGTTCGGCCGCGCCGCCATGGGCGAAGCGATGAGCCAAGGCCTGTTCAGCGACCGCTGGCGCCTGCGCCGCGCCGGCAAACTCGTCTACGCCGACAGCGCGCGGCTCGACGGCGACGTGGCGGCGAAGCTCGCTGCGCCTGCCTCGGCCGCCGGCGGCATTGCCATCGCGACCGTGCTGGTGACGCCGGTGGGCGAGGGGACGCTCGCCGCCGTGCGCGCGCTTGAATTTGCCGGCGAGGCCGGTATCTCATCTTGGAACGGCATCGCCCTGGCGCGCCTGGTCGCGCGCGACGGCGCCGCGCTGCGCCACGATCTGATTTCGGTGCTGGCGGCGCTTGGGCAGCGCGTGCCGCGGCTTTGGTTGCAATAAACGGGACCGACCGAGGAAACGATGAATCTGACGCCGCGGGAAAAAGACAAATTGCTGATCGCCATGGCCGCCATCGTGGCGCGCCGTAGGCTCGAGCGCGGCGTCAAGCTCAACCATCCGGAAGCGGTGGCGCTGATTTCCGACTTCATCCTGGAAGGCGCGCGCGACGGCAAGACCGTGGCGCAGTTGATGGAAGCCGGCGCCCACGTGCTCACGCGCGCGCAAGTGATGGACGGCATATCCGAGATGATCCACGACATCCAGGTCGAGGCGACGTTTCAAGACGGCACCAAGTTGGTCACCGTGCACAATCCGATCCGCTAAGGAGAAGACGATGAAAACAATGCTCGCGGTTTTGCTTTTGCTGGCGGGGGCGCCGCGCAAGCGCACGAGTCGCTGGTGCCGCATCGTCACCCGCACGGCTTCAGCCTCTTGCCCGACGCCGGCAGTTTAATCGTCGGTGGCATTTTCCTGGTCGCGCTGGCGCTCGCCGCCTACGCCCGCCTGGGCCGGAGGTGAGACCCATGATCCCCGGCGAAATGTTCATCCAGGACGGCGACATCACGCTCAATGCCGGCCGCAAGACGGTGACGCTCACTGTCGCCAATTCCGGCGACCGGCCGATCCAGGTCGGCTCGCATTACCATTTCTTCGAAACCAACCCGGCGCTGAAATTCGACCGCAAAAAAGCGCGCGGCATGCGGCTCGACATCGCCGCCGGCACCGCGGTGCGCTTCGAGCCGGGGCAGACGCGCGAGGTCACCCTCGTCGCGCTCGCCGGCAAGCGCACGATCTATGGGTTCCGTCAGGCCGTGATGGGGAAGCTGTGAAAAAAAATTCGTCATTTCGGGGCGCGCGGAACGCGCGAGCCCGGAATCCAGAAGCAGCTTCGGAGTTTATTTCTGGATTCCGGGTCCGCTCGCTGCGCGAGCGTCCCGGAACGACGAGGGGACCCCTAAAAGCCATAACGGGCGGACCGTCGTCCACCCGTCACAAGCTCTCGGATCCATTTCCGGGCAGCGCGCGTGAGCGCGCGACACGGTACCCAGTAACTGAGAGCCAGGGCCGGCAAACATGGACCACGAATACTGCAAGCAGCACCCACGTCCCATGCCCGCTCCGGTCATGGCGGCCATCCGTGTCCGGCGTGAGCCGAAGATGGGTGACCTGCAGGTAAGCCTATCCACCTCGGCGGGGGAGGCAAGAGTGGAAAAAACGGGTCTGTGAACTTCGGGGATAACACGCCTTGCCGCGATATTGGCGGCACCTTACATTTGTGCTAAAGTAAGGAATTAAAGAGGGTCCATTCCATGGCGCCTGCGGAAGCCAAGGTCACATCGAAAGGGCAGATAACCCTCCCTTCGCGTGTTCGGGCGCAACTCAAAGTCGGCCCGGGCGACAGCGTGGTATTCGTAGAGGGAAACGACGGCAAGATCACCGTCCGCAGCCGATCGGGCACGCTCGGCGACATGAAGGGTATGCTGCGCAATAAGACTCGGCGGCCGAAGTCCGGAGTAATCGAAAACTGGATCGGCGAGGCGCGCTCACGGGCTCTGCCGGCTGCGCCAAGACGGCGGCGAAAAGCACCGTGATTGGCATCGATACGAATGTGCTTCTTCGCTGGCTTATTTCGCCGGACGAATGGGACATTGGTTCGAGCAAAAGCGAAGTCGATATTGTGGAAAAGATCATAAATGCCGATGGCAGCGACTTTTTTGTAAATTCGATCGTTGTCGCCGAAACGACTTGGATTTTAGAACAAAAACTTAAACTCGATCGTGCCGTGATTTGCGAAGTCGTTGACCGTCTTCTCTATTCCATAAACATCACGGTAGGCGAGGCAAGCGCGGTTAATGATGCGCGACAAATCTATGAAACGTCGAATATCGGATTTGCGGACTGTCTTATTTCAAGGATCAACCGTAAGGCTGGATGCGACTACACGCTGACGTTTGACAGAAAAGCAAGTCGGCAAACCGGATTTCGGAACATTCACGCAAAGGACTGATCATGCCGATCACCATGAAACGCGCGGCCTATGCGGACATGTTCGGGCCGACCACCGGCGACCGCGTGCGGCTCGCCGACACCGATCTCATTGTCGAAGTCGAGAAGGATTTCACCGTCTACGGCGACGAGGTGAAATTCGGCGGCGGCAAGGTGATCCGCGACGGCATGGGCCAGTCGCAAATCACCAACGCGCAAGGCGCGGTCGACACCGTCATCACCAACGCACTGATCCTCGATTATTGGGGCATCGTCAAAGCCGACGTCGGCATCAAGAACGGGAAAATCGCCGCCATCGGCAAGGCCGGCAATCCCGACATCCAACCGGGCGTCACCATCGTCATCGGCCCCGGCACCGAGGTGATCGCCGGCGAGGGCAAGATCCTCACCGCCGGCGGCTTCGACAGCCACATCCATTTCATCTGCCCGCAGCTGATCGACGAGGCGCTGATGGCGGGCGTCACCACGATGCTCGGCGGCGGCACCGGGCCCGCGGCCGGCACCAATGCCACCACGTGCACGCCGGGTCCCTGGCATCTCGGCCGCATGATCCAGGCGGCGGACGCGTTTCCGGTCAATCTCGGCTTTTCCGGCAAGGGCAACGCCTCGCGCCCGGCGGCGCTTGAGGAAATGGTCAAGGCCGGCGCCTGTTCGCTCAAGCTGCACGAGGACTGGGGCACCACGCCGGCGGCGATCGACTGCTGCCTGTCGGTCTGCGACGACTACGACGTGCAGGCGATGATCCACACCGATACGCTCAACGAAAGCGGCTTCGTCGAGGACACCATCAAGGCGTTCAAGGGCCGCACCATTCATGCGTTCCACACCGAAGGCGCCGGCGGCGGTCACGCGCCCGATATCATCAAGGTGGCGGGCTTGAAGAACGTGCTGCCGTCCTCGACCAATCCGACGCGGCCGTTCACCCGCAACACCATCGACGAACATCTCGACATGCTGATGGTGTGCCACCATCTCGATCCGTCGATCCCCGAGGATTTGGCCTTTGCCGAAAGCCGCATCCGCAAGGAGACCATCGCGGCGGAAGACATCCTGCACGACCTCGGCGCGCTCTCCATGATGTCGTCGGACAGCCAAGCCATGGGCCGCGTCGGCGAAGTCATCATCCGCACCTGGCAGACCGCCGACAAGATGAAGAAGCAGCGCGGCGCGCTGCCCGGCGAAAAGGGCGACAACGACAATGCGCGCGTCAAACGCTACGTCGCCAAATACACCATCAACCCGGCGATCGCGCACGGCATGGCAAAACACATCGGCTCGGTCGAGAAGGGCAAGCTCGCCGATCTGGTGCTGTGGGCGCCGGCCTTCTTCGGCGTCAAGCCGGAGATCGTCATCAAGGGCGGCTCGATCGTTGCCGCGCAAATGGGCGATCCCAACGCCTCGATCCCGACCCCGCAGCCGGTGCATTACCGGCCGATGTTCGGCGCCTTCGGCAAGGCGATCGACCGCCGCGTCGCTGATGTTCGTGTCGAAAGCGGCGGCGCGCTCGAACCTGCGCAGCAAGCTCGGCGTCGACAAGCAATTCGTCGCGGTCGAGAACACCCGCAAGATCGGCAAGAAGAACATGATCCACAACGACGCCACGCCCGAGATCGAGGTCGATCCGGAAACCTACGAGGTGCGGGCGGACGGCGAGCTCTTGACCTGCGCCCCGGCGGAAGTGCTACCCATGGCGCAGCGCTATTTCTTGTTCTGAAGCGGCAAAGAAAACGTCAGGGAGGATGCATGATTTACGTGATCGCTGAATTGCGCCTGAAGCCGGGCACGGCCGAGAAGGCCTGCGCCGAAGCCTGCAAGGTCGTCGCCGGCACCGTCAAGGAAGACGGCTGTATCGGCTATGATTTTCATTTGAGCGTGAGCGATCCGACCCGGCTGGTGGCCGTGGAGCGCTGGGAATCGCGCGAGGCGCTCACCCGCCACTTGGACACGCCGCATCTGCAGGCCTGGCGCGCCGCCGGCAAGGAATTCGTCGTCGGCCGCGACGTGCAGATCATCACGCCGGAAAAGATCGACACGTTGTAAGCGAAGGTGTCCGTGCAGCGCGTGACCGGCATCAGGCATTGCGGCGAATGGGACGCCGGCTCGGCGCGCGACCGCGTCGTGCTCGACGCCGGCGACCGCAACCGGCGGCGCATTGTGCTCAAGGGCGAGCAGGGCACCGAATTCCTGCTCGATTTCGAAAAGCCCGTGACCCTGCATGACGGCGACGGGCTCGCGCTCGACGACGGCACGATCGTGCTGGTCGCCGGCGCGCCGGAAGCGTTGATCGAAGTCTCCGCGCACAGCGCGCTCGACACCGTGCGGCTCGCCTGGCATCTCGGCAACCGCCACACCGACGTGCAGATCGTCGGCGATAAAATTCGGCTGCGGCGCGACCACGTGCTGGAGGATATGCTGCGCGGCTTGGGCGCGCATCTCGCGCCGCTCGAGGCGCCGTTCGATCCGGAACAAGCCGCGCCGCATGGGCATGATCATGGCGCGTAAACGACAGAAACGCCGCTCGTGAGCAAGACGCTCGCCAAGCGTCACCTCCCCGCGCGCGCGGGGAGAGGTCGACCCGCTGAAGCGTTAGCGAAGGCGGGTCGGGTGAGGGGGCGTCGCCGCGATTCTGAGCCTACAGAGGCGCCCCCTCACCCGGCTCGCTCCGCTCGCCACCCTCTCCCCGCTAGCGGGGAGAGGGAAAGAGCCGCCCTCTACCGCCTGATGGCCTGGCTGTCGCCGGCCTTTCCGGTCGGGGCTTTCTCTTATTCCAGCGGCATCGAATGGGCGGTCGAAGCGGGCGACATCAAGGATGCCGAGACGTTGCGCGGCTGGCTTGCCGTGATGCTGGCCGAAGGCGGCGGCTTCTGCGACGCGGTGTTGTTCGCGCACGCGCATCGCGCCATCGGCGACGACAAGGCGTTGCGCGCGGTGGCCGAACTCGCCGCCGCCTTCGCGCCCTCGAAAGAGCGCCATCTGGAAACGACCGCGCAAGGGCAAGCCTTCATCGAAGCCACCCGCGCCGCCTGGCCGGCGCCGGCGCTCGACCGGCTCAAAGCCTGTCTGGGACGGCCCGGTCGCCTATCCGATCGCGGTCGCGGTCGCCGCCGCCGGCCACGGCATCGCGCTGGCGCCGGCGCTATCGGCTTTTCTGCAGGCCGTCGCCGCCAATTGGGTGTCGGCCGGGGTGCGGCTGATCCCGCTCGGGCAAACCGACGGCCAGCGCGTGCTCGCCGCACTTGAGCCCGTCGTCGCCGCAACCGCGCAGCGCGCGCTGAGCGACCTCGCTCGACGATATCGGCTCCTCGGCCTTCCGCGCCGACCTCGCCAGCGCTAAACACGAGACGCAGTACACGCGGCTGTTCAGGAGCTGACGATGAAGAACCCCACGGCCCCAATCCGCATGGCCCCAATCTCATGGGCCCAATCCTAATGGGCCTTTGCGCGTCGGCGTCGGCGGCCCGGTCGGCTCCGGCAAGACCGCGCTGATGGACGCGCTGTGCAAGGCGCTGCGCGGCGATTACGAAATCGCCGCCATCACCAACGACATCTACACCAAGTGGGACGCCGAATATCTGGTGCGCTCCGGCGCGCTTGCCGCCGAACGCATCGCCGGCGTCGAGACCGGCGGCTGCCCGCACACCGCCATCCGCGAGGACGCCTCCATCAATCTCGCCGCGGTCGCCGACATGCGCGCCAAGTTCCCCGAGCTCGACCTGGTGCTGATCGAATCGGGCGGCGACAATCTCGCCGCCACGTTTTCGCCCGAGCTCGCCGATCTCACCATCTACGTCATCGACGTCGCCGCCGGCGACAAGATCCCGTCCAAGGGCGGGCCCGGCATCACGCGCTCCGATCTTCTGGTCATCAACAAGATCGATCTCGCGCCCTATGTCGGCGCTTCGCTCGAGGTGATGGAGCGCGACGCCAAAAAGATGCGCGGGGTGCGCCCTTTCGTGTTCACGAATTTGCGCGAGGGCAAGGACGTCGGCGCGATCGCCAAGTTCATTGTTGAGAAGGGTGGGTTGAGCGCATGATCCCGAAAAGTGGGAACCGGTTTTCGGATAAGATCATGCGCAAAGGAGATAGCGCATGAGCACACGCGATCGTCTCGAAGCATCTCTCTCGCGCATCGACGACCCCAAAGGCGAGGGCGCGCGCATCTGTCTGACCGTCTACCGCGACGCCGCGCGCGCCGCGGCCGAGGCGGCGGATGCCCGCGCCAAGGCCGGCCTATCGCTCGGGCCGCTCGACGGCGCGCTGGTCACCATCAAGGACCTGTTCGACGTCGCCGGCGAGGTCACCCGCGCCGGCTCCAAGGTGCTGGCCGCGGAAGGCAAGCCGGCGCGAGCGCGACGCGCCCATCGTGCGGCGGCTGCGCAAAGCCGGCGCGGTCATCGTCGCCAAGACCAACATGACCGAATTCGCCTTTTCCGCCCTCGGCATCAATCCGCATTTCGGCACGCCGGGCAATCCGGCCGACCGCGCGCGGGCGCCCGGCGGTTCGTCCTCGGGCGCCGCGGTGTCGGCGGCCGACGGCCTCTGCGACGTCGGCATCGGCAGCGACACCGGCGGTTCCTGCCGCATTCCGGCGGCGCTCTGCGGCGTGGTCGGTTTCAAGCCGAGCCACCAGCGCGTGCCGACCGAGGGCGCGTTTCCGTTGTCCTACACGCTCGATTCCATCGGCTCGATGTCGAAGAGCGTCGCCTATTGCGCCATGGCCGACGCGGCGATGGCGGGCGAAGAGCCTTGGACGCTTGAGCCTGCGCCGCTTGCCGGGCTGCGGCTTGGCGTCGCGCAGGGCCTGCCGCTGGAAAATCTCGACGACACCGTCGGCAAACGCTTTCCCGCAGCGCTCGATGCGCTGGAAAAAGCCGGCGCGCGGTTATCCCATGAAAAACTGCCGCTCATCGACGACATGTTGCGCCTGCTGGCGCGCGCCAGCATTCTGGTGGCGGAGGCCCATTCCATTCACCGCGATCGCCTCGCGCGGCGCGGCGACGACATCGACCAGATCGTGCGCGCGCGTATCGAAAAGGGCCGCGATATTTCCTCGGCCGACTATGTCGAAGCCTTGCACACGCGCGCCGGCCTGGTGCGGGCCATGGACGCGCGCCTTGCCGATCTCGACGCGCTGGTCATGCCGACCTGTGCGGCGGTTGCCCCGCGCATCGACGAAGTCGCCGAGCCGGCCGCCTTCATGGCGCGCAACGCAGTACTATTGCGCAACACGACCATCGCCAATTTCTTCGATCTCACCGCCATCTCGCTGCCGCTGCCGCGCGAAGGCGGCTTGCCGGTCGGCTTCACGCTGATCGCGCGCAACGGCGACGACCGCCGCCTGTTCCAGATCGCTGCGGCGGTGGAGCGGGCGTTCGCAGGCTGAGCGCGCTTTCGATTAACGAGTTATTTCAAAGCTTTGCGGGTGTTTTCAGCGCCGCCAGCAGCGCCGATTTCAGCTGCGCGCGATTGATCTTGCCATTGACCGTGCGCGGGATGGCGTTGAGCTCGATCAGCGTGATGGCGCAGTCGATGCCGCGCGCCCTTGCAATGGCCTCGAGCTTTTCGGCGCTGGCATCTTGGTTGCCGACCGTGCCGACCCAAATTTGCGGCTTGCCGCCCGACACATCATCGTCGGCCAGCACCGCGCCGGCGTCGGCCATGTCCCATTCCAGCCGCAGCAGGTGTTCGATCTCGTATGTCGGCGAAATTTGCGTGCTGATGGCGCCGTCGGCGCTGCGCCCGACAATGAACAATTGGTTGTCCGCCCCGATCCAGCCGATATCCCCGACCTCGACCCAGTCTTCGCCGCCGTCGTCGTAGCGCGCTTTGACGTGGCCAGGCTTGCCGTCGGCGCAGCGGTTGCCCTTGTCGTCGAAAATGCCGATCTCGATGCCGGGCTCGATTTGGCCGGCCAAGCCGGGTTTGCGCAGAATTTCCTGCGCGCCGGTGCGCGCCATGTTACCCAATTCCGTCATTCCATAGCGGTTCTGGATGTCGCGGCAGACGTGGATGGCGGCGGCTTCCAGCATGGCCCGTGTCGGCACGCTGCCGCTCGTATGCACGGTGCGCAGCGTCCCCAGCCGCGCGCCTGTTTTGCGCGCAACCCGCGTCAGCGCCACCAGTTGCTCGGTCGCCGCGTTCAAGAAGTCGACGGCAAAAAGCTCGATCATGCGCGCGGCCTGAAACGGCGATTGGGCAAAGCACAAAGTGCGCCCGCCCGCCAGCGCCGCCAGCGACGGGATGAAACCGAACGTCGTCGACATTCCCGGCAGGTTCAGGACGACGTTCCAATGCGCGGAAAAATACATGTGCAGCCGGCGGCCGATATTCCCGACCGTGAGTGCGATGAGCTTGGCCTCGCCCGTCGTTCCCGACGTGAGGCTGAGCCGGCAGACTTGACTGTGGCCCGTGAACCCTTGCGGCAACGCGGCGCCGTCCGCCACGTCGGCTTCAAACCATGCGTCGGTGACCTCGACGAGGTGCGCGCCCGAAAAATTATTCTTCCCGGCGTCGGCGTCACCTAGCACGGCGCCGACTTTTACGGACGCGATACCGGCATGGCCCGGCGCCAGCGACAGCGAGGGGATGCCGATGCGGTGCAGCGCCAGGCACAGGATGAAATGGCGGATCGGATCCGGGTAGGAGATCGCCACCGGCTCGTCGCGCCGCAGATCGAGTTGCGCGATCCGCCGCGCGCAGCGCTCCATTCCGACTCTTGAGCATGCCGTAGGTGGCGACGCGATTTTCCATCACCAGCGCCGGCCGCTCGGGCTGCGCGCGCATGTGGAATTCGATGAACGCGAACCACTTGTTCATGCCGTGGCCGGCACTACAGTCTGTAATTTACGCCGATGCGCGCGATGTCGGCTTTCAGATTGGCACAAACGCTGATGCCTTGCGAATAGCCGCTGCCGGAATCGATGACGCCGGAGGCGCAGACGTGGCCGAAGCCGAGGTGAAGATATTCGGCCTTGAGGCTCCAATGGCTGTCGACCATGTATTCGAAGCCGGCGCCCAAGGCCCAGCCGGCGAGCGTCTTCGACGCGGCGCCGCTTGCCGTGGCGCCGTTCACGTCGCTGAAGTTGAACGACATGTGCAGATCGGTGAGCGCCAAACCGCCGGTTGCGTAGATCAGCAGCGGATCGTGCATGCCGAACAAGTTGCCGCTCGTCCAGCCGAACCGCGGCCGCGCGGTGGCAAGCCAGTTGGTCGAGAAATCGGTGCCGATGGAATAGGCGTCTCCCATCGAGACGATTCCGGAACCCACCGGATAAGTGCCCGTCGCGTTGCGCGAGCCGTTCAGCCTGAACGAGCCGAAATCGGCTTCGAAGCCATAGACCCAAGGGCCGCTCTGAAAGTTGTAGCCGGCCTGCACGCCGTAGATGAAAGGCGAGTCGCGCATCCAACCGGTGCCGGAGGCGCTGACCGCCAATCCGTTATCCGGCGTTCCGCTGTCGCAAAGATACGTCGAGAAATCGAACGGCGAGTGGTTGCAGTCCACGGTCGGTCGTCGCATACGAGCGCGCCCATGCCGC
The DNA here is from genome assembly GCA_963739735.1 of uncultured Alphaproteobacteria bacterium. Lineage (GTDB taxonomy): Bacteria > Pseudomonadota > Alphaproteobacteria > Rhizobiales > Xanthobacteraceae > Pseudolabrys. Next base: position 49,983 of record CAVUBV010000004.1, read on the forward strand.
ACCCGCGTAAGCGCCGAAATACGTTCCCGTCCAGTTCGGCATTTGCGCCTGCGCGCCGCCGATGCCGATCGCCGACGTCAAAGCGACGCCGGCGACACCGCACAGATATTTCGCCTTATTCGAATGTCCCACCGACAAACGCCTTTAGCGGGTTCCCCGATTCGCCTGACAATAGCGGGCGACTAAGCACAATGCCAAGTGTACCAGCCTTTTCCCACGAATACACCAGGGCCGCCGGGGCCGCTATTTCAGCGGCGGGCCGATATTCACCGTCAGTTTGCCGACGTTTTCGATCTCGCACTCGATTTTGTCGCCGGCAACCGTCGCCGCGACGCCCGAGGGCGTGCCGGTCATGATGACATCGCCCGGCTCGAGCGCGACCATTTCCGACAGCTTGGAGATCGTCTCCGGCACGTTCCAGATCATCTGATTGAGATCGCCGTCCTGGCGCAGCGTGCCGTTGACCTTGAGCGTGATCTTGCCCTTGGCCGGATGGCCGATTTCGCTCGCCGGTTTCAGCGCTCCGCAGGGCGCCGAATGATCGAAAGCCTTGCCGATTTCCCACGGCCGCTTGATCTCGCGCGAGGCGAATTGCAGGTCGCGCCGCGTCAAGTCGATGCCGACGGCGTAGCCGTAGATGCAGTCGTTGGCCTTGGCGACCGGGATGTTGCGGCCGCCGCTTTTCAGCGCCACCACCAGTTCGACCTCGTGATGCATGTCCTTGGTCAGCGTCGGGTAGGGCACCGTGCCGCCGTCGGCCACGATGGCGTCGGCGGGCTTGGCAAAGAAGAACGGCGGCGCCCGCTCGTCCTGGCCCATTTCGCGGATGTGCTCGATGTAATTGCGCCCGACGCACCAGATGCGGCGGACCGGAAAGACCTTGGTCGAGCCGGCGACCGCGATGGTCGGCTGCGGCGGCGGCGAAATGACGTAATCCGCGCTCATGGGGAAACTGCCTCTGACGATGTGGCGAAGAAAGCGGTGGCCGGCGGGCCCATCCGGTATCGCATTATCTCGGCTGGAACAAGGCGGATGGCCGCTCGCCTTTCGGCCTATTGCGCCGCCACTTCGGCCGGCGCGCGAGCCTCCTGCTGCTTGAGCTGCAGCCCGTAGAACGAGGCATAGCGGCCGCTTTGCCGCAGCAAGTCGTCGTGCCGGCCGGATTCGACCACCTCGCCGTCCTCGACCACATAGATGCGGTCGGCATGCGAGACCGTATGCAGCCGGTGCGCGATGGCGAGCGTGGTGCGGCCCTTGAACAGATGCTCCATGGCCTCGCGCACCGCCAATTCGGATTCCGAATCGAGCGCGGCGGTGGCCTCGTCGAGCAAAATGATCGGCGCGTTCTTGATCAGCGCGCGCGCGATGGCGACGCGCTGGCGCTGGCCGCCGGAGAGCTGCAGCCCGTGCTCGCCGACCGGCGTGTCGTAGCCGCGCGGGAAGGTCATGATGAAGTCGTGCGCATAGGCGCCCTTGGCGGCGGCGACGATCTCGTCCTCGCTCGCGCCCGGCTTGCCGAATTCGATATTGTCGCGGATCGTGCCGCGGAACAGGAACACGTCCTGCCCGACGTAAGCGAGGTGCTGGCGCAGCGAGCGGCGCGCGACCTGGCTGGATGTCCTGGCCGTCGATGGCGATCCTGCCGTGCTCGATTTCATAGAGCCGCAGGATCAAATTGATGATCGTGGTCTTGCCGCTGCCGGAGGGGCCGACCAGCGCCGTCAGCTTGCCGGGTTCCGCCACGAAGGAAACCCCGCGCAGCACCGCTTCGTCGCTGCGGTAGCCGAAGTGGACGTCGTCGAATTCGAGCCGCGGCGTCTTGATGGTGAGCGCCGGCTTGTCGTCGTCGGCCGGCTCGCTCGGCGGCGAGTCGAGCACCTCGAACAGGATGCGCACGCCGACCAGGCCGTTGTTGAGCTCGATGTTGAGCCGCGCCAGCCGCTTGGCCGGCTCGTAGGCGAGCAGGAAGGCGGCGATGAAGGAGAAGAATTGCCCGGGCGTTGCCCCGGTCGCGATCACGCGATAGCCGCCATAGGTGATGGCGATGGCGACCGCCAGGCCGCCGAGCGTTTCCATCAGCGGGCTGGCGCGGCCGGAGATGCGCGCCATCTTGTTGGCCTCGTGCTCGACCGCCGCCACGTTGCGGTCGAAGCGCTCGCGCATGATGTCTTCGAGCGTGAAAGCCTTGACGATGCGGATGCCCTGCAGCGTCTCCTGCAGCGTCTCGATGATGCGCGTGCCGCCGACGAACTGGGCGCGCGCGATGCCGTAGACGCGGCGGATCAATTTGCGCAGCACGATGAACGCCGGCGGCGCCACCACGAAGCTGATGAACGACATCAGCGGGTCCTGCACCACCATCACCGTCAACAGCCCGATCAAGGACAGCAGGTCGCGCCCGAGCGAGGTGATCAGCAGATTGATGACTTGCGTCGCCGCCGCGGCACCGGCGGTCAGCCGCGCGATGAATTCGGTCGAATGCCGGTCGGAGAAGAAGCTCAGGCCCTCGTTGAGCAGCTTGGCGAATACGCTGCGCTGATTGTCGGCGACGATGCGGTTGCCGATCTGCGACAGCAGCACGGTGTGCCCGTAGGTCGCCAGCCCCTTGGCGGTGAACAGCGCGGCGGTGACGCCGCCGAGGATGAAGATGCCGCGCAGGCTGCGGTTGACGTAGGCCTGGTTGATGACGTCGCCGATCAGATAGGCGCTCAGCGCCGTGCAGCCGGCCGAGACCGCCATCAGGGCGAAGGCGAAGGCGTAGCGGCGCCAGTGCAAAAAGCCCTGTTCGGCCAGCAGTCGCCGGATCAGGGCGAAGGGGCGGTAGCGCTCGTCGTCGGCCGTTGGCAAAGTCTGGTCGTTCATCCGCCCTCTATCGGGCTGTGATTATGGCATAACTGAATGCTGGCTGGAGCAGGCGTTCCTTGCCTGCCGGCGGCGCAATTTTCAAGCTAAATCCTGCGAAAAACTCAAGTTTTCCGCGCGCGCATCAATCGCCGCCGGGCGGGCCGGGGCGGTTTCGCGCTTACCCGGCAGCCGCCGCTCCCAGGCCAGCGCATGGGCAACGATGGTGTCGAGGTCCTCGTATTGCGGGCGCCAATCGAGCGTCGCGCGGATGCGCGTCACGTCGGCGATCAGCGCCGCCGGATCGCCGGCGCGGCGGCCGCCGATCTCGACCGGAAAATCGTTGCGGCTCGCGCGCTTGACCGCCTCGATCACCTGCAGCACCGAAGCGCCGTGGCCGTAACCGGCATTGAACGTCGCGCTGGCGCCGCCGCGGCGCAGATAGGCGAGCGCCGCCGAATGCGCGCGCGCCAGATCGCTGACATGGATGTAGTCGCGCACGCAGGTGCCGTCCGGCGTCGGATAGTCGGTGCCGTAGACGTCGAGCTTGGCGCGCTTGCCGAGCGCGGCCTCGCAGGCGACCTTGATCAGGTGCGTCGCGTTCGGCGTCGCCTGGCCGGTGCGCAATTTCGGATCGGCGCCGGCGACGTTGAAATAGCGCAGCACGACGAAGCGCAAGTCCATGCGCCGCGCCGGTGTCGTGCAGGATGATTTCCGACATCAGCTTGGAATTGCCGTAAGGCGAGATCGGCAGCGTCGGCGCATCCTCGCGCACCGGCACCTTCTCGGCATTGCCGTAGACGGCGGCGGTCGACGAAAAGATGAACTGCCGCACGCCCGCCTTGATGGCGGCGTCGAGCAGGCTCGCGGTGTTCATGGTGTTGTTGATGTAATAGCCGAGCGGGTCGCGCAGCGAATCCGGCACCACGATCGAGGCGGCGAAATGGATGATGGCGGTGACGCCGTGGCGGGCGATCGTCTCCGCCACCAGCTCGCGGTCGCCGGTCGAGCCGGCGACGAAGGGCACCTTGCCGGGCACCAGGAAGCGAAACCCGGTCGACAGATTGTCGAGCACGACCACCGGCTCGCCGGCGTCGACGAGCTCGTGCACCATGTGGCTGCCGATATAGCCGGCCCCGCCGGTGACCAGGACGGTCATGACCCCAATCCCCCGAATTTCCGCCGTCTTACCGCTACGACCGTGAAAGAGCGCTTAGGCCGTGCGGCTAACACGCATGGTTATGGCGGTCATGCTTAATGCTCGGTATATGACCCCCGGCAGAGGCACAATGGCCGATATTCTCTTCATCAAGACCTCCTCGCTGGGCGACGTGATCCACCACATGCCGGCGTTGACCGACGCGCGCAAGGCGCGGCCCGATGCGCGCTTCACCTGGCTGGTGGAGGAGGCTTTTGCGCCGCTGGTGCGTTTGCATCCGGCGGTCGGCGGGGTGATCCCGGTCGCCTGGCGGCGCTGGCGCAAATCGCTTTACGCGCCGGCGACGCTGGCCGAGATCGCCGCCAGCCTGCGCGCCATCAGGGCGCAGCGTTTCGACGACATCGTCGACAGCCAGGGCCTGTTGCGCTCCGGCGTCATCGCGCGGCTCGCGCACGGGCGCCGCCACGGCTACGACATGGCGAGCATCCGCGAGCCGCTGGCGTCGCTGTTTTACGACCGGCGCTATAAAGTGAGCCGCGAATTGCATGCGGTCGAGCGCAACCGCGCGCTCAGCGGCCTCGCGCTTGGGTTTACGCCGCAGGGCGCGCCCGATTTCGGCCTCGACCGCGCGCGCTTTGCCGCAACAAGCGAGCGCTATGCCGTGCTGCTGCATGCAACCGCCGAGCCGCGCAAGCTGTGGCCGGAAGCGAACTGGATCGCGCTCGGCAAAGCGCTTGGCCAATCTCTCGGCGATCTCACCTGGGTGCTGCCCTGGGGCACCGCCGACGAGCGCGCGCGCAGCGAACGCATTGCCGCCGCGCTGCCGCGCGCGCGCGTTCCCGAGCGGGCGCCGCTCGATGAAGTGGCGCGGCTGATTGCCGGCGCGCAATTCGTCGTCGGCGTCGATACCGGGCTCACGCATCTTGCCGCCGCGCTCGGCGTGCCGCTGGTCGCGATCTTTTCCGGCAGCGAGCCGGGGCTTGACCGGCCCGGTCGGCTCAGGGGCCGATCGCCGTCGTCGGCGCGCAAGGCGAGCCGCCGTCGGTGGAAGAGGTCGTAGCGGCGGTCGCGGGCCTTCGATGCGCTGATTTTTCGCTGGTGCTTCATGGCAACGAAATCGCCTATCCAGCTTTTCGCAACGCTCGCCTGGTTGCTGGTCTGCGCCGCTGCGCCGGCGATCGCGCAGCCCGCCGGCGACGACGCGGCATTGTTAAGCGAGGTACGCCACGCGTTCACGCTGCACGGCAAGCCGATCCCGCCCGAGGTGTTTCGTGATTTCGGCGACGGCAATATTGCCGATTCCGGCTCCATCTGGGTCACCGTCGATATCGAGGCGGCCATCGGCAGCAATCTCTACGCCGACGACATCAAAAAACAGGGCCAGTGGCTCAGCCAGAAACACGCCAACCGGAGCATGAACGGCAGCGAAGAGACCGGCTACACGTTCATCGGCGCGACCGACAATGGCCTGCTGGTCGTGGTCGCAAGCTATAACGGCGGCGGATCCGGGACGTTCTACACGCTGCACATCCTGGACGTCGCCGCGGCGCGCGCCTTCGACCTCGAGGGCAAGCTTTATCGCCGCATCAATCTCACCGTGCTGCGCAGTGTCGTCCTCGGCGACCGCTGGGACGGCGCGGTGAGCATCGCGCACAATGCGGTGCGCATCGTCACCACGCGCCAAGGGCCGGCCGATGCCGGCACGCCGACGACAAAAACGATTGCGGCGGAGCGACCCTGAACTTTCGCGGCAGATAGAGGGCAATGAACGATGCCGAAGACAAGGCTTGAAGCGTTCAGCGACGGCGTGCTGGCCATCATCATCACCATCATGGTGCTGGAGCTGAAGGTGCCGCACGGCGAGGACCTCAGCGTCCTCGCGCCGCTGCTGCCGGTGTTCTTCAGCTACGTGCTGAGCTTCGTCTATATCGGCATCTACTGGAACAACCATCACCACATGCTGCACGCCGTGAAGCGCGTCACCGGCGGCGTGCTCTGGGCCAATCTGCATTTATTGTTCTGGCTGTCGTTGTTTCCGTTCGTCACCGGCTGGATGGGCGAGAACCGTTTTGCGCAATGGCCGACGGCGCTGTACGGCGGCGTGCTGCTGATGGCGGGGATCGCCTATTGGATTCTCGAAGTCACGATCATCAGGGAAGAGGGACCGGACTTCGCTGCTTGGCCAAGGCGGTCGGCAGGGACCTGAAGGGGAAACTATCGGTCGTCGCCTATGTCGCGGCGATCGCGCTCTGCTTGCTTCAATCAGTGGGCCGCGCAGGCGATCTACATTGCCGTCGCGCTGGTGTGGCTGGTGCCCGACCGGCGTATCGAGAAGGTGTTGCCGCCGTAGACGCATCGAAAGGACTTTTCCTGCTGTCGGGTTAGGGCGCCTGCAGTCGGCGACATAGCGCACCACTCGAGAGCGTATCGCGTGCACTGAAATAGTGGCTACTTAATGGAGGGTGGACGATTGCATGGCGGCGTTTTGTATTCGGCGGGGCGAGAGTACATTGCCGCCGCCGTAAGGATCAATTCGATGGGTAGCTTCGTGCTCTTCGATCTGGTGGGCGGCATCGCACTGCTGCTGTGGGGACTGCACATGGTGCAGTCCGGCATATTGCGCGCATTCGGCGCTGACTTGCGCCGCGTGCTTGGCGCGCGTTGCGCAATCGGCTCACAGCCTTCCTCGCCGGCATCGGCGCCACTGCTTTACTGCAAAGCAGCACCGCGACCGCGCTGATGACGTCGACCTTCGTCGGCGACGGGCTGGTCGGACTGGTACCGGCGCTCGCCATCATGCTTGGCGCCAATGTCGGCACCACGCTGATCGTTCAAGTGTTCAGCTTCGACGTGTCGGCGGTGGCCCCGGTGCTGCTGATTATCGGCGTCGTCGCATTCAAGCACAGCCTGCGCACCCGTTTCCGCGACCTCGGGCGGGTCGCCATCGGCCTCGGCCTGATGCTGTTGTCGCTGCACATCTTGCTCGGCAGCTGGCACCGGCCGAGAATGCGCCCAACGTTCGCGCGCTGCTCGCCGCACACGGCCATGCCGGTGTTCAACGTCGTGTTCGGCGCGGCCTGGCCTGGGCGGCGCATTCGAGCGTTGCCGTCGTCCTCCTGGTCATGTCGTTGACCTATTCGAATTTCATCACCCCCGTGGTGGCGATCGCGCTGGTGCTCGGCGCCAACCTCGGCAGCGCGATCAATCCGCTGATCGAGGGCGGCGGCCTGAAAAAATCCGGTCGCCCGCCGGCTGCCGCTCGGCAATCTGATCAACCGCGTGGTCGGCTGCGCCTGGTGCTACCGCTGCCTCGGCCCGCCGCCGACCTGCTCAGCCGGATCGACGCAAACCCGGTGCGGTTGATCGCCGATTTCCACACGGCGTTCAATCTGGCGCTGGCGGCGATCTTCATCGTGCCGCTGCCCGCCTTCGCCCGCCTGCTCGATGGCTGCTGCCGAAGCCGGAAGGCCCTGATCCGGCGGCGCCGGCCTATCTCGACGCGGCGGCGGTCGGCACGCCGTCGTTGGCGCTCACCTGCGCCGCGCGCGAAACGTTGCACATGGGCGATCTGGTCGAGACCATGCTGCAGCAGACAATTACCGCTTTGATGACCGACGACCGCAAGCTGGTGTCGACCATCGAACGCATGGACAACGCGGTCGACAAGCTGCACGAGGCGATCAAGCTCTACGTCACTCAAAATCACTCGCGAAAGCCTGGATCAGCGCGAAGCCGGCCGCGCGCTGGAGATCATCTCATTTGCGATCAATCTCGAGCACATCGGCGACATCGTCGACAAAAACCTAATGGAGCTCGCGGCGAAGAAAATCAAGAACCGGCTCAAGTTCTCCGACGACGGCGCCGCCGAACTGCAGGACTTCCACCGCCTGGTGATCGAAAGCCTCAAGCTTGCGCTCGGCGTGTTCATTTCGGGCGATGAGAAGATCGCGCGGCAATTGATCGAGGAGAAGGTGACGATCCGGGAAGCCGAGCGCCGCGCGGCGGAAAATCATTTGACGCGGCTGCGCGAGGGCCGGCTCGCCAGCATCGAAACGAGTTCGCTGCATCTCGATATTCTGCGCGACCTCAAGCGCATTCATTCGCATATCTGCTCGGCGGCCTATCCGGTGCTGGAGGCCGCCGGCGACTTGCAGCCGAGCCGGCTGAAGGCAAGCGAAGCCGCGCAAGATGCAAGAGGCCGGCTCGCCGGCGAGCCGTTGCGGTAAGGGAAAGCTAGAAATCGTTCGCGGAGCCGTGCCTTA
>CAVUBV010000005.1:0-90101 GCA_963739735.1 uncultured Alphaproteobacteria bacterium
TTAGTCGCTAACTCTCGCTGTCATGCCCGCGAAGGCGGGCATCCAGTAAACGCAAACGGTGCCGTGATTACTGGGACGCGCCAGAATTATTGTTTTTACGGCAAGCATATTTAGGGCATGCTGACTATATGCTTTTATTTCTGGCATCCGTTCTTGAACAACTGGATGTCGCATTGGAGCACGTCACGAAGCGTGACGTGCACAACGCGCGGTTCAGCTTAATGCTGACTGATAACGCAGTCGAGCTGGTTCTTCACCAAATTGCCAAAAGCAAGTCATCGGACCTGAAGAGCTGGTTCTACAAACGCGACGAATATTCGCACACGAAGGAGCTCGAAGACGCGTTGCGTCGCTCTTTTGAAGCCAAGGTCAAATTCGCGAAGCTCGAAGGTAAGCTTGATGAGGAAACCGCCCAGACAATTTCCATCATTCATCAATACCGCAATGAAGTGTATCACGTCGGCCTCCAGCACGAAGCCATCTTGCCTGCGCTTGCGGCATTTCATTTCGATGCAGCTTGCCGTTTCATCGGCACGTTCGACCCGCGTGGTCTCGGATGGGGCTCTAATATGGTGTTGCCTGAGCGTGCGAGAAAATATTTCACGGGCGACAAATTTATCCCGGGCACTAAAGAAAATTTTCGCGAAGGCTGCGCCGCGCTTGCGGGTCAGTGCGGCCACGACGTGGCACAGTTGGTCGCGGCGCTCTCGGCGCACATGGATGAAATCGTTGAGCAAGCCGATACCTGTGTCGATATCGTTGCGAAGGGCGTTTACAAGGGCCAGGAAACCACGCGCGACCGGGCCGTCATCGATACGCAGGCTTGGCCGTTGGCTTTCGGCGGAAAGGCTAAGGAATTCGCGCACCAGAATGGCTGGACCGGCGGCAATTTCCCCGCCTTCATGGATTGGCTCGCGCAGAACTATCCCTTCAAAAACCGCCAGGACCCAATTCCTTCGTGGCAAAGACGCGCAGCCGCGCTGAAAGTGGAGACAAGCGCGCATAAAGCGTTGGTGCGGTATCACTCTTTTATGGAGGAAACGGCGGAATTTCGCGAAGCGTTGATGGAGCATGCCGCAGCTGCGGAACGGGAAATCGATGCGCTTGTAGACCGCATGCGGGAAGAGCGGGCTCTCAGCCGGGAAGAACGCGGTGAGTAGCTAAGAGTCGGGACGCGCGCTCCAATCCATGCAGCCCGTAGGGTGGGTTAGCGCCGAAGGCGCGTAACCCACCGGCCTATCGCGAGTTGCGAGTCACCGTGGTGGGTTAACGGCGCTTTGCGCCTAACCCACCCTACGCGCTTTGAAAACTGGTCAGCGGGCTTGTTTTTCATAGGTCCTGTAAGCCTTTGAAACTGCGCCTGTTTTAAATCCACTTGTGGTTTCAATAGCTTATTGCGATTCAGTCGCTATTTCGCTACATAGTGGCCGTGACACGCCGCCGGTAGGACGGCGACGTGCCACGGTTCTTCATGTCACCCTATTATGGGTTGCATGACACTCCTCCTTCCGGGGCCCCGTACCAGCCTCCGGTTTAGTGCCCAGTGTGTGGTCCTTGCGGATACCACTGCCGCCCTCGTGGCGACTGCCGACTGCACTAGTGATACGGCCTCGTGCAGCCGGGATTTGTTTGGACGTGCTTGGCTAATGCACATCCGATTTAGCGGGCCGCAGCTCAAGCTGCTGCGGCCCATTGTTTTTCGGGTGGCCATTTGTGTGAACGCTGGGCCACATGTCTTCCAACTTAATATCCGGACCTTTCTTCACGACAGCGCGACGCGCAGGCGGAAATAAATCGCCAGGTTTCCAATTTTCCATTTCGTAATTGCACCAATAGTAGGTGAAAGTTGGCCAGGCCATTTTGGCGGCTTTAGCAGCCTGCAACTTTGATTTTGCTCCGCCCTGAATTGCGTAATAGGCCTCCGCCATCTGTTCGCCGGTGATCGTTCGCTTGCGGCCCCAGTGATCGAGCCGCGTGTTCTTGGCATTCGCTATGCCGGCTCTGGTCCGCTCAACGTGCTCAATATGATTTCGTCCGCTTGCATTGTTGCGCGTATCTCGAAATTTCTTGATCTGAGCCGGCGAATACCATTCGACCATTCCCCACTTGCCGTCACCGACAAGGATCACGTCCTTTTCTTTTTTCTCTCGCTTCCGGAGGGCCCAACTAACGGCCTGCTCGGGGCGTTCGGAAAGAATGCTAAACCCCGCTGCTGAGATTGCGGTCCATACCTGTTTGGCGGTCAGTTCAATTCCCCTGTTTTCGGAAAGCTGTGTGGCGCAAGCCTCGCCAAGGCCCATGCCTCTAAATTTTCCCGCAGCGACGATGGAAGTGGCAGTCGAGATTTTCTGTGCATCGCCTGCAGGCACAGGAGCATAAAGGCCGCGGCTCGCAGAGCCTTCGCGCGCCGCAGCGATGCTCGCCCGCAATTTGCGAACGCCATCTAGCTCGGCAACAAGACGCGCCTCCTGCTCCCTAAGCGGGGCATCGGCGGCTTCGTAAGGATCACGAATGGAATCTGTCGGCATATACCGCAGATAGAATGCCGCAAACCCTATGTCAACATTGGCCATGGCGTATTATTCTAACGCTCCACAGCTCGTTTCCGTACGATATAGCGCATTGAAATATCTTCAGTATTTCTATTCGTTGTCAATAACCCGTACGCCATCTAACAATTCCACTCAATAGGAGTCACCGTATTGATCTACTATTTCCACGGGCTATATTTAAAAAACGTGAATAATATCAATGGCTTGAATTAAACGAATCAACCGCTAGTACCTGTGGTCTCCGCGATAGAAATAGAAATATTGCCCTTGACGTTAGGATTGTATAGGCATATATTCCTCGTCACCTTCTCCAGCGAGGGGCGTTCCTGCAGGACGCTGCTGAAACGGGAGAGGGGGTGGCGCCCGCGGGCGAGGCTCGTAACCTCGCACTCGGGAGGCCCCGGGACCCGATCGGGGGGCACTAGGACCCTTCCGCAGGGAGCCTGCTGGACTGGTGACTGGCCGAAATGCCTCGTCCCAGGAAACGCGGACCCGGGGAACAGAAATCGCCGCCAAATAAGCCCAGACTGCGCAAGTCAGTCTGGGTGGAGCGCCGAGTGGCGCCCGCGTTTCTCGCGAGGGGAGCGCGGCAAAACTGAAGAAGGAAGCGCCGCTTGGCGCTCCATCCCCTCGTTTAGAGGGGACCGAAAGCCAGCCCCGCCACGGCGGGGCACCCTGCGCCCCGCAGCGCGCTTTGGGCTTGCCCAATTCGCGCCTAAAAAAGCGGGGCATCCCCACCTCGGACGACACCGCGCCGCGCAAAGGAGAACTTATGCCTGGAATTCATCGCGACCGGCATTCGCGCCGCAACCGGCGGCAGCCGCGTCAAACGGCGCGGCAAACCACCCGGCCGACTGAATGGATCGAAACCGGCGGACGGCCCGCGCGGTGGAAACTACAGGGCCGCGCTTTTGCCCCGCGCATTCCACTCCTGCAGCGTCATCATCCGCAGGCCGAGGCGGCCATAGTCCACGCGCAGGTAATCGTCGAGCGCGTCGTGCGCGATCGCGTCGGGACGGATCAACGCCACCTCCTGCGCCATCACGCCGACATAGACCGTGTCGCTCCACAGATAGCGGAAGCGGTAGAGTCCGAGCCCGTTGTCGAGTACGCCGATGCGAGCAACATCGCGTTTGAGCCGCTGGTCGGAAAAGACGGCCCCGCCGTCGGTGTAGGTGGCATCGCTGTTCAAGCCCCAGGCGCCGCCGGCGTGCGCGCCGACATAGCCGCCTTCCCAGGGCGCCGCCCCCGGCGCGAAGCGCCAGCTCAGCCCGGCCATGACGACATGAAACGCCGCATGCGCGTTTGCCGTCTGCGAAAGCGCGCCCGCCGAAGCCGCAAGGCTCAAGCTACCGAGATCGACGTACTGGTAGGCGAAATTAAAAATCAGGTTTGGTTGCACCATATAGTCGATGCCGGCGCCCACCACCCAGCCTGCCCTGGTCGTCGACTCATCCGAGTTCAGCGTCAGTCCGAGCGCGGTGAAATTGCTGTTGAGATCGACATGGCCATAGGCGAGGCCCGCGGTTCCGTAGAACAGCGCCTTGTCCGCGATAAAGCCGCCGCGGGCGCGCAAGGTCCCATACCAATCGACTTTGGCCGTGGTGTTCGCGGAAGCTCCTGCGCAGCCGCCGGTCGGAACGCCGCCGTCCATCGAGCTCTTGAGGCCGGTTCCGGACAGATCCGTTTCGAGGCCATAGACCATCATGCCTTGCTGCCAATTGTAGCCGGCGTGCAGGCCGGCCACCCAGCTGCTGGCGTGCGCCGAATTCGTGCCGCTAACGACTGCGCATTGGGCGAAGACGCCGGATTCGGAAAGCAGAAGACCCGCGGCGATGACGGAAAAAATCGCGACAGTGCGAACGGCGAAGCGATACATGGCCAGCCCCCAGTTAAAAGTCACGACAACAGTCAGTCACCATATCAGACAAAATCCACGGCGTGGAACCGTGTAATTGGCGCTTCCGCGCGCAATTCTTATCGCAGTCATACTCTACATCCGGTGATTCTTCGTGCGCCGGGCGATTCTTTTCGGCTTCGCTTTCGGCTCGGGCTTGTCGAAAACGTAGGAGATCCCGCAGGTCATCGCCTCTTTGGACGTCAGTTCGCGATTTTCATGCGCGCCGACATAAGCCGCTGCCGCGAATATTCCCAGGACACATACTTGCGCCGATGCGATCGATGACGAAAACAAGATGATTGCGGCGGATATCGCCGCGACCGAAGTCCTTTTCATATGTTCGCTCCCCCGTTGCCGATCCCGCGCAAGAAAAGCACAGTCTTTGTGCCTTGTCGCGCGAATTTCGCCGACGCATCCACAAGGGCGGCCAATCGCGCCGCTTTGTCCTGCGGCGGTGTCGGCGCTTTACGCCACGCCGATTCGGACGGCATAAAGCAGGCATGACGGGAACGCGGCTGGTCGTAGCGATCTTTCTGACGCTGGTTGCGGCGCCTTCGGCCTTCGCCGACGCCGCCTTCGAGCAATGGCTGCAGGGCTTGTGGCCGGCCGCGCGCGAGCTCGGCGTCTCGCGCGGCGTGTTCGATGCGGGCGTCAAAGGGCTCGAGCCCGACTATGGGCTGCCCGATCTGGCGCTGCCCGGCCGGCCGGAAAAACAGCCGCAACAGCCGGAATTCGTGCAGACGCCGGCGCAATATCTCCGCGAGTCGAGCCTTAGTCGCCTCGCCGCGCAGGGCAAGAAGCTCTCGGCGGAATATCGCGCCACGCTTTCGCGCATCGAGAAGGTCTTCGGCGTGCCCGGCGATGTGGTGCTGGCGATCTGGGCGCGCGAAACCGACTACGGCGCCGAGCGCCAGCCGCACGACGCGTTGCAAGTGCTGGCGACGCAAGCCTTCGTCGGCAAGCGCAAGGAATTCTTCCAGAACGAGTTCCTGCACGCCTTGAAAATGCTGCAAGACAACGTGCCGCGCGCCAACTTGCGCTCGTCCTGGGGCGGGGCGATGGGGCTGACGCAATTCCTGCCGTCGGAATATTACAAATACGCCGTCGATTTCGACGGCGACGGCCGCGCCGACATCTGGCATTCGGTGCCCGACGCGCTCGCTTCGGCGGCCAGGCAGCTCAAGGACAAAGGCTGGCAGGCCGGCGAGCCCTGGGCGATCGAGGTGCATCCGCCGGCCCAAGTCGACTGCACATTGGCCGAGCCGAGCCACAAGCGGCCGATCGGCGACTGGATCAAACGCGGCTTCCACCCCGCTTACGGCCGCAAGGTTAGCCCACGCGAAACGGCCATCGAGGCGTCATTGCTGCTGCCGGAAGGCACCTACGGGCCGGCCTTCCTCACGCCGAAGAATTACTACGTGCTCAAGGACTATAATTATTCCGACCTCTACGTGCTGTTCGTCGGCCAGCTCAGCGACCGCATCGGCGGGGCTAAGCCCTTCGAGACGCCGTGGAGCAAGGCCGCGCAGCTCAAGACGCGCGAGGTCGAGACGATGCAGCAACGGCTCACCGCGCTCGGCCTCTACACCGACAAGATCGATGGCAAAGCCGGCATGCTCACGCGGGCCGCGCTCGGCGCCTATCAGAAGAAGAACAAGCTGAAGGTCGACTGCTGGCCGACCGCCGCCGTGCTCGCGCACATGCGGCGCTAGCGGTTCGCTGAAAAAAGCGACGCCGCGGCCACTGGGAGCGGCCGCGGCGAATGCAACAATGATACGCTTCATAGGTACACCGTTCGCCCGATTAGACTTCGGCGCGATGCTGCACCCCAGCCGTTACCCGACGATCAATCGCAGAATTTGCGCGGGCGGCCGTAATGCACGCGCCCTTCATCATCGCGCCAGGCCTTGCGCGCCCAATAGCAGTTCGGGCCGGCGTATTCGTCGTAGTCGTCGTACCGGTAATAGCCGTCATGGTTGGCGATGGCGTTACCGATAATGGCACCGGCGACGACGCCGCCGAGGATGCCGAGTCCAATTCCGCCGCCGCGCCAGCGGGCGTCGGCCGTGGTCGGCGACAGTGCGCTGACGGCGATGGTCGCAACTGCCGCAAGCGCGAGGATGGTCTTCTTCATGAGTTTTCCCTTCCGAGTCGGGGCCGGCCGGGGCCGGCCGCCAAGCGGTGTATTTAAAGCCTGTCCCGGCTCTTATGAAAGAGGCAGGCCTAATATGTCGGAAAGTTGTTCACTTAGGTTCATTCCCTCAGGGCCGAAAAAGCCCGGAATCGAGAAAGATTCCGGGCCTTTCGAGCAAAATGCGCGATTTCGTCGCGGCGCCTAGTCGCAGACCCTCACGCGGTGCCTGCGCCAGCCATATCCGTCCCAAACCCGCTCACGGGTGAAGTAGCAGCGCGGCCCGTCGTAATAGACCGGGCCGGGGCCATAATAATAAGGGCCGGGGCCGTAATAATAGGGACCATGGGCGGCGGCGCCCAGAATGGTGCCGATTGCCAGCCCGCCGATGATACCGGCGGCGATGCGTCCGCCGCGCGCCTCGGCCGGTTGCGGCGCAGCCACGGCCGCGACGGCGAGGGTCGCTGCGGCCGCGATGGCTGTCAAAGTCTTGGTCATCTTGGTCATAGCGCACTCCTTCGGTTCGCTTGGTCGTATCCATTGAACGACCGATCCGGACATTTCCTGCGATTCCGCTGCGCAGCAATAACGTCCGTCTGACCCGCGAGGTTCCCAAGTTTCGCGTGAATGCGCGCTGAACAAGCCGTTCGGAATTGGTTTTGCGGCGCCGCGGACCGGATTAAATTTCGGCAAGATTTGCGGCACGATTGCGGCAAAAACGGTCGCGCTAACGCCGCGACCGCTTGCGAGTGCGCCCGGTCTTGCGCCGCTTGACGCGGTGTCGCTTGGCGGAGCGGCCGTGCGACTTGCGCCGCGCCGGATTGCGCCGCCGCCTGACGATGCGGCGCCCGACATTGCGCAGGAACAGTTTCTCCAGCGGATAGCTCAGCCGCCGCACTGCCGCGGCAAGCGGCAACCATTCGACCGCGACGATGTCCTTCATCACGTCGCGGCTCGGCCGCGCCGCCGCTTTCATGCGCCAGAACTGCACGACCTTCGGGCGGCCGCGCGCGCGATAGGTGATGGCGCCGAGAAACTCGTAGACCTTCACGCGATGTCCGGTTTCCTCCAGCGCTTCGCGGCGGGCGCCGGCGGTCGGATTTTCGTCGCGCTCAAGCTTGCCGCGCGGCAGCACCCAGGCGTCGTCCTTGCTGCGCTGGACCACGGCGATGCGCGGGCGCGCGCTGCCGCCGCGCACCACGATGCCGCCCGCCGCTTGGATGGTCTTACGCGCCATCGTTGCCCCGCTTACGAACCCCGCACCACATCTAAGCAAAAATGTCCGGCGCATGAAGCAAAATGCGCGCTCCCCGCGCGCACTTGTGCACAACGTGGCCTGGCCGCCGGCTGTCATAATTGGGTCATCTGGGGCGGGACGGGCGGAGGTATGCGTTGCGAGCGGCCGGTAGAGCATTTGCGCGACAGGCCCACCGGCTCGCAACTCGTCATTTTCCCGGGTCAGGGAAGAGGAAAAAATTGCCCTATTTCCAACCGGCTTCCTGGTCGCAAGCCTTTCGTTCGGCGACGTGGGTCTTTTCCCACTGCGTGATCGACTGGGTTTCGTTGTCGCTCATCTTGTTGTTCATGCAGGTGCAATATTTCAGCACCACTTCCGCCGCCGCGCCGCCCTTGTTGTCGGCAACGCACTTGTTGATCCATTTGACGTCGTCGGTGGTGGCGGCGAAGGCGGCATTGCCGGCAAACGCAACAACGCCAAGCGCCAGAGCGAAGGTGGCGGCTTTCATGAGGTATTCTCCCTGCAGGTTTGTTGGTTGTTAGAGGCGGCAGTTTGAGGCTTGCGTGGGGGGTTAGGCAAGGAGCCCGCGCGTGGATTTAACGCAATGGTAACGCCGCCGGCGTTCCATGGCGCCCATGCGGATGGCCGCCGTCCCGACCCGAGTCATCACCGTGGCGCGCAGCTTTGTCGCCGCCGCCGTGTTCATCTATTTCTTCGATCTGCTGCAGCAGACGCACAATCACCTGGTCAACGCGGCCGGCCGCCCGTTCGGCGACGACTTCATCAACTTCTGGTCCGGCAGCTTTCTAGCATTGCATGGCCGTATCGCCGAAGTTTACGACGTCACTGCGTATCACGCATTCCAGCAGACCATCGTCGGCTCGCCGCTCGACGGCCGCCTCTACGGCTATCCGCCGGTGACGTTGCTGCTGTGCGCGCCGTTCGCGCTCATTCCTTATGTGCCGGCTCTGTTCGTCTGGCTATCGGCGAGCTGGTACGCCTTCTATCGCGCGCTCAAGCTGGCGATGCCGCGGCGCGGCGTTTTTTTGTTCGCGCTGGCCGCGCCTGCGGTCCTGATCAACGCGCTCGCCGGGCAGAACGGATGCTGGACGGCGGCTTTGCTCGGCGGTGGCCTGAGCCTGCTCGAGCGCCGGCCAATGCTCGCCGGCGCACTGTTCGGCTTGCAAGTGTATAAGCCGCAACTCGGGTTGTTGGTCCCGGTCGCGCTGCTCGCGGGACGTCATTGGCGGGCTTTCGCGGCAGCGTGCGTCGTGGCCGGAGCGCTGATGATCGTAAGCTCGCTCTGCTTTGGGACCGGCATATGGGTCGAGTATTTGCGAATTATCGGCGCTATGCGCCAGGCTTATCTCGATGACGGCGCCGGAGTCTGGCACCGCTACGTTTCTGTGTTCGTGGCGGCACGGCAGCTGGGCGGGTCGGTCGAAGCCGCCTATGTCATCCAGGCGGGCACGGCGGCCATGGCCTGCATCGCCATCGCCTGGGTCTGGTTCCGCGACACGCCCGCCGCCGTCAAGAACGCCGTGCTGCTGCTCGGCACTTGTTTGGCGACGCCGTATTTGCAGGACTACGATATGGTGTTCGGCGCCATCGTGGTCGCCTGGCTGTGGAGCCAGCCGATCGAGAACGACCGCGCCGAGCGCATCTTGCAAATCGCCTGCGGCTTGTTGCTGCTGCTGCCGCTGGTGGCGGCGGCGCTGGCGCATCTGACCGGGCTCGCCTTCGGCCCGCTGTTCGTGCTGCCGGCATTCGTGCTGGCGCTGCACATGAGCTTCGCCGCGCGTGGCGGGGCGCAATCCTTCGCCGGCGTTTCCGCCGCCAGGCGCCGTCAGCCGACTTAACTTTATTGTAACCGGGTTGGCGCTTTATGGGCCGCGGACGCCCGGCCGCCGGCCGCAATCGCAGTCTTCGACACGCTGCAAGGGCGCTCCAAGGACCGCGCGGTTATGAACTTCAGTCTGCTTGCGCGTCATTATTCCGGCGCCATCGATCAATCCCGCGTCAGTCCGGTCTCGCGCAGCGCGATCGTCCTGACATTGGTATTGGCGACAATCGGGGTCGTCGCATCGATCGCCACCAAATTCATGCTCGTGTCGATGCCGAATGTCCTGCCGCTGGTCGGCGTCGTCGTGGTGCTCGACGCCGGCAGCCGGTTCGTGCCGCAAGCGCGGATTGCGGCGCCGCTGCGGACCATTCTCTACGGCTTCTTGTATCTGGCGATCACCGTTCTATGCGGGGTGCTTGCCGCTTATGCGATGCAACGTTTTGCCTTTCCGCTGCAAGACCGGCTGTTCCAACGCGTGGACGTGGCGCTCGGCCTGAATTGGCTCGATTACGCGCAATGGGTCGACCGCCATCTCGCCGTGCAAAGGCTTTTTCATTTTGCCTACGACACCATTCAAGTTCAGATCGTGCTGCCGCTCGTCGTGCTCGCCTGCGCGAACCGGCTCGCCGAGCTGCGCGTCTATCTGCTCGCCTTCACCATCGCGCTCAGCGTCACCATCGTCATTTCCGCCCTGATGCCGGCGGCCGGTCCGATCGTCTTCATCGATCGCGCGAGCTTCCACATTCTCCACTTCACCGGCGCGACGCCGCTCGACCATCTGATGCGCCTGCGCGAGGCGGGGCCGTTGATCCTGCACGAGCCGCCGGGCGGCATCGCGACGTTTCCGTCGTTCCACTCGACCGTCGCCGTGCTGACGCCGCTGATCTTGCGCCGTCATCACCGCACGTTCATCGTCCTGCTCGTCCTCAACACGGCCATGCTCGGCGGCACGGTCACCGAGGGCGCGCATTATTTCTGCGACATCCTGGCCGGTATAGCCATGGCGTTTTTCGCCTACGCATTGGCAAAGCGCGTCATCGGCATGGAAGACCGTCAGCCGGCGCTGTGATGCGGCTGCGCTTCGCCAGGCGCGGCGAGACGCTCAGCGGACCATCATCGCGGCTATCGTCAGCACAATCGTAATCGCCACCATCACCAGCAAAGGCAGCGGGTTCGCCAGCAGCTGAAGGAGCTGCGTGTAGCGGCCATCTTCCGGCCGCAGCGCCTTGCCGCACAGCGGGCACTTGCCGGGGCCGGGCTGCTGCACGCCCTTATGCGTCGGGCAGATATAGATGCGCTCGCCGTTGCGCGGGGCGCTCATGCTCAGGCGTCCAGCAGACGCCGGCGTTCTTCGTTTTCGGCTGCGATTGCCGCCTCCGGATAGACTCCACCCCGATGGCGACGACACCTCCATTGGATGATCCCGGAATAGGCATGGGCGCGGCCCTGCGGTCGCGCGTTGATGTGGATCAACCTAGGTTTGTCACGGTGTCGTGCCCATTGCGCCAAGGCGGTCGTCATGCGCTAAATCCGCCCAAAGCGGCACAAGGGGAGAAACGCCATGGCGAGCTTTACCTGGGATCATGTTCATCTGCGCACGCCCGATGCGGAGGCGACCGCGCAATGGTTCGAGCGCATGTTCGGTGCGCAGGTCGTGCGCTCGATGCAGCACGGCAAACCGCGCATCGATATCAAGCTCGGCGGCGCCAATATTTTCACCTATCAGGTGACGCCCGGCGACGGCGTCAATGCCGCGCCCGCGACGCCCTATCAGGGGCTCGATCATTTCGGACTGGCGGTTTCCGGCATCGACGCCGTCGCCGCCGAGCTCAAGGCCAAAGGCGTCGAGTTCACCAAGGAGCCGCATTCGCCGCGGCCGGGCATCAAGATCTGCTTCGTGCGCGGGCCGCAGGGCATTTCCATCGAACTGTTGGACCGCGATCCGAAATACACCTGATCGCGCGCAGCTTGGTGTACGGCATTTTGCTTTGGACAAAGCGGCCGTCCGGGTTGCGCTGCACTGCGGCGGCAGCCTTAATGGCGCGGGCGTAACGTGGGAAGGGGTTGCATGCGGGCGTTCGGAGTTGGCGATCGGCGCGGCCTTGCTCATCGCGGCGCCGGTCGCGAGTGCGGAAAGCCGCATCGATCGCGCCTTGAAGATGCTGGCGCCCTCCGAGCGGATCGAGCAGCTCTGCGACTACACCGCCATGGCGCATATCCGCAAAGACCGCCGCCCTTTCCGTCCCGACCGCGCGGTGGCCAGTGCCACGGCCGAGGCGCGCATCCACAACAACACCATCGAGGCCAAAGGCGGCGCCTTCCGCAGCCGCGGCAAATGGTACGCGCTCTCCTTCGTCTGCACGACGACACCCGACCACATGACGGTGGTGAAATTCAACTACACGATCGGAGCGGAAATTCCGGAAACCAAATGGGCGTCCGACGGCTTGTGGCAATGAGCGCCGCCGCGGTCGGGCGGGAGAGGCGGCCATGAAGAACGAGGACCTGGTGGGTGTCTGGCGCGAGCGCGGACGCGAGATCGTGCGCGCCGACGGCAGCGTGACCGCGGACGTCGCGCGCGCTTCGCAAATCATGTACGCGCCGGACGGCTACATGGCCGTGGTCAACACGCCGATCGGGCGCCCTAAGGTGAGCGAGACGGTGGCGCGCATGGATCTCGACGCCACCACGAAGGACGAACGCGCCGCGGCCGCGCTCGGCGTGGTCGCCTATGCCGGCCGCTTCGAGGTCGTCGGCGATGAGGTGCGCCACACCATCTTCACCGCGGTCAATCCCAACCGGGTCGGCGACACCCAAATGCGGCATATCACGCTCACCGGCGACGACCTGACGCTGACCTCGCCGCCCGACAAACTGGGCAACCACTTCCGCATCCATTGGCGGCGCGCGGCGAAGATGTAGCGGTCGCGCTCAATTTTCGTCGTCGTCGGCCGCTCGCCGCTTACGCATCGAAGCGTTGGCGCGAAGGGCGGCGCTGATCGGACAACTCACGTAAGCCGCGGCGATCATCGGCGCCGCGCCGGCGACTTTGAATTCGGCGCTGGTGCGCGGGGCATCAAACGAGCGGATGCGCAAATAGAGTTTTTCCGCCGTCGCCATTTCGTTGACGAATTGCTGCACGTCGACGGGGTCGTCGATCACCACCATTCTGTGGTTGTCGACGATCCGCGCATACGGCACGTGGCCGGGCTTTTCGTCGAAACGATAGGCGACCTCGGCGTTACGGGTCGAACCGATCTTGAAATCGAAACTGATGAGGACGGCCGGCTCGCCCTTAAAGCAGGCGAGCTGCAGCTTCGCCGGCGGCGGGAATAAGATGGCGCCATAGGAAACCTTTTGCGTGGTCAGAAAAGAGTTCGACACCGGATCGCCGGTGATGCGGTCGGTATGGTTCTCCATGGTCCATTCGCCGGCTTTGCCGACAACGCCGTTGACGTATGGATCGCGCCCGGCGCAGGCGGCAAGCAACATGGCCGCGCCGGCCAGGCATCCGAGCCGTCCCACACGACGCAATACGCAACAAAACCACGCTCCAACCCCCCTACAACCGTTATTCTGCCTTCCGCACGTCCTACGTGCAACCGGTTGTCGGCCGGGCCAAGCGCGGCCGGGCGTGCTAGAAAGGCGGTTATGGCTAGGCATCCAACCGATTCGCGCCACGCGGCCGAGATGGCGTTTAAGGCGGCAACGACCAAGCCCGTGGAATCGTTGGCGAAAAGCCCGTCGTTGCCGGGCGTGAAGGAACTCGTTTCCTTGCGTCTCGACCGCGACGTCTTAGATCACTTCCAGGACGGCGGGCCGGGCTGGCAGGAGCGGATCAACGCCGCCTTGCGCAAAGCCGCCGGCAAATAGGCCCCGCGCCGGGAGCGGCAAGGCGCGCGCGGCTTGTCGTTTCGATACCCGAACGAATTGAGGCATGGAGATTGGTAGTGGCAGACAATAGTAACAAGAACGCCGGCAACAAGCACGCCGCCAACAGCCAGTTCAGGAAGCTGCGCCAGGCCGAGGACGGCAAGCGCGCGATGCTCGACTACGAGAACGCCGCGACCGCCATGCGCACCAAGACCGCGCGGCTACGCGAACTGCGGCTGGCGCGCGAGGCGGAAGAAGCCGCGGCCGAAGCGGCGGCGCCGCCGGTGAAGAAAAAAGCAAGCCGGTGAAAGAAGGCGTGAGGGCCGCGCCCTAGTCCTTATCCTTGACCGAAGTGTGCGGGCGGTCGCCGCCGACGCGCGGTTTCGGTGTGCCACTTGCCCTCTTTGTCCTCGTATTCGATCTCTTCGGTCCGGCCGGGCTCTTCCTGCTCGGCGGCGGCGGTCTTGGCGGCGGCAAGCGCTGCGGCGTGCGTCGGGAACGGTTCGGAGAAGGCGCCGTCGACCTTGTAGGCCCAGCCGCCATCGTGTTCGACGATCTCATAGGTGATTTCCGCCATGGGACACCTTCCGGGGTTGCCTGCGCCGCCAATAACGTAGCGCGCCGGGAAAAGGTTGCACAGGGAGGCTCAAAGCCCGCGCTCGCGCTTGATGCGGTCGATGGTGGCGGCGACCTCCGGCGGCAGCGACTGCAGGCCCTGTTGGCCGGCCTTCGACAGCACCGGCCGCCATTTGGAACCTTGCAGAAAGGCGGGATCGCGCCCAGGCGGAATGATGCGGTCGAAGACGAGCACCAGCACCACCGCCAAGAGGCCGACGCGCACCGCGCCGAGCAGCGCGCCGGCGACGCGGTCGGGGATGCTGATGCGCTCGCCGACCATTTCCTTGACGGCAAAACGCAACAGCGCGCTGAGCAAAATGCCGGCGACCAGAAAAACCGCGGCGAGGGCGATCCAGGCGTGCGCCGGCGCCAGCTTGAATTGGCCGGTGAGCAGCGGGGTCAGCCGCGGCGCCAGCGCGACGGCCAGGCCCATCGCCGCCAGATAGCCGAAAATCGTCGCCAGGCTGCGTAACAGGCCGGACAGGAAGCCCATGACGACGGCCACGAACAAAGCGAGGTAGACCGCGGCGTCGAAGGGGTTGATCGCGCGGAGGTCGATCGTCGGCAAAGAGCCCATTGCGATTTGTCCAGGCGGGATTACGCTTGTTGCATGTGAGGAATATGACGCGGGCGCGCGCGCGCACAAGGAACGAAAAAGGAGACCGGCCATGGCGTTTTCAGTCAGCAGCAGCAGTTTCAAGGATGGCGACTATCTCGGCAAGGATTTCATTTTGTCGGCCGATTTCGGCTTCGGCTGCGCCGGCGGCAACAAGTCGCCGCAGCTGAATGGTCGGGCGCGCCGGACGGCACCAAGAGCTTCGCGGTGACCTGCTACGACCCCGACGCGCCGACCGGCTCCGGCTTCTGGCACTGGCTGGTGGTGAACATCCCGGCCAATGTGAGCGAGTTGCCGCTCGGCGCCGGCAGCAAAGGCGGCGCGCTGCCGGCGGGCGCCTTGCAGACGCGCACCGATTTCGGCGCGCCCGGCTATGGCGGCCCGTGCCCGCCGGAAGGCGACCACCCGCACCGCTATCTGTTCACGGTGTTCGCGGTGAACACCGACAAGCTGCCGGTCGCCGCCGACACCTCGGCCGCCGTGGTCGGCTTCAATTTGCATTTCGCCACGCTGGCGAAAGCGGAGATCATGGGGCTGTTCAAACGCTAGGCGCGCCGAGATCGACCGTATAATGCCAGGCGTTCGGCAATGCCGGGCCGCCGGCAAGCGCCAGCGGTTTTTTGTCGAGCAGCTTGAATTGCAGCGAGCTGACGCCGTCGCTTTCCATCAGCGCGCGAAAATCGGGCTCGCGCCTGGCAAACAGCGCGTTGGTGCGCTGCGCGGTTTCGTTCCAGACATGCGGCGCGGAAAAGCCGGCGCTCTTGTGCGGCAGCGGGATGTAGGTGCCGTCGCGCTTTTCGATGTCGAAGCCGCGCAGGCGACAGCGCAGGCCGAATTCGCGGTCCTCCGGGCCCCAGCCCCAGTAGCAATTGGGAAAGCCGTTCACCTTCGCGAACACGGCATTGTCGAGCAGGCTGACCGCGCCGAAGAAATTCTGCCAATCCTCCTTCAGCGGCAGCCCGTGCCAGATCAGCCGCGCCGGGTTCGGCGACCAGGAATAGTCGGCCCACATCGGCAGGTAGTCGACGTCGTGGATGCAGACGTAATCGGACGCCTCACGCGTCAGCGCGTAGCCGCAATTGCCGAGCTTGCCGCGGTTGAACGGCGCATCGCCCGCCTGCTCGATAATGTTGATGGTGAACGCGATGCGGCGGTCGAGCTTGTCGCGCTGGAAATAAGCGGCGAGGTGCGGCACGAATTTGCCGAGATGTTCGGCGCGGTCGCGATAGGGCACGACGATGGCGAGGCGTTTGGCGTAGCGCGGGTCGGCGCCGGGCGGGGCGGGGGGCGTCATGGCGGGGCCGTTGTGCTCGCCGCAAGCTAGCCGATTCGGCCGCAATTGGGATATCGGGTCCGCGCCCGGTTTTGCGCCCGGCTAAAGCGGCCCGTGCCCGCCGGTAAGCGGCCACCCGCACCGTTATCGGGTCACGCCGGCCGCCCTGCCGGCGGCAATCTGGATTTAACCACTCTGGGGAAGGCGGAAATCATGGGGCTGTTCAAGCGCCAGCCTCACGGCCTATGCTGCGCATGGAACTTTGTTCCATCATGCGTGTTGTCGCTTGGCGATCGATTTTTATGGCTCCCAGCCGTTCGCTTGCAAATCGAAGGCAGCAAGGCCGCACGCCCTCATAGGCTTCCAGGAGTATATCATTATGAAAATCACATCCGGATTTCGTGCCGCTCTGATCGCGTTGACCGTCGCCGTGGCCGGCGCCGGCATGACGTCGGCCGCGCGCGCCGACAGCGGCAGCATCAGCTTCAACGTGCTCAAGGCCGGCTGGGTCATCGGCGGCTCCGGCGGCAGCGGCACGCTCTATTTCCACGGCCGGCGCTATCACGTGTCGATCGGCGGCCTGAGCGCCGGCTTTGTATTCGGCGCCTCGGAGACGCATTTCCACGGCACCGTCAGCCATATCCGCAGCCCCTATGACGTCTCCGGCGTCTATGGCGCGGCCGGCGCCGGCGGCGCGGTCGGCGTCGGCGCGCGGGCGATCGTGCTGACCAACGACAAGGGCGCGGTGCTCACCCTGACCGGCCGGCAGGCCGGGCTGATGATCAATTGGACCTGAGCGGCTTGAGCATTTCGGTGCGCTGAGGCGGCGCTCAAATCGTCCGGTACCCGCCATCGGCCATGACGATCGTGCCGGTGACGTAGGAAGACATGTCGGAGGCGAGGAACACCGCCGGCCCGACGATGTCTTCCGGCTTGCCGGCGCGGCCGAGCGGGGTGTGGTCGAGGAAAATCTGGACCAGATCCGGATTGTTGGCGCGCACCGAGGCGTTGAGCGGCGTTTCGATCAGCCCGGGGCCGATGGCGTTGACGCGCACGCCGTCCTTGCCGAGTTCGGCGGCGAGCGCCTTGGTGAAGCCGAGCACGCCGTGCTTGCTGGCGGTGTAGGCGGCCGAATTGGGCGTGCGCACGTGCACGAAGGACTGGATCGAGCCGAGATTGACGATGCGCCCCTTGATGCGTTCTTTGCTCGCGCGCAGCTGCGGCAGAAACGCCTGCGTCACGTTCATCACGCCGAACAGATTGATCGCCATGATGTCCTGCCAGTCCTTGAGAAAGGCGGCCGGATCGCCGGCGAAGGCATTGCGCCGGTTGATGCCGGCATTGTTGACCAGGATGGAGACGCGGCCGACGTCTTTCTCGACTTTCGCGGCCATGGCGATGCAGTCGTCGCGCTGGGTCACGTCGAGCGTGTAGCTCGATCCCTTGCCGCCTTCGGCCTTGATCTCGGCTGCGGTCTTGGCCGCCGCTTCGCCGTCGATGTCGAGCACGACGACCTGCGCCCCCTCGCGCGCAAAGCCAAGCGCGATGGCGCGGCCGATGCCGGACCCGGCGCCGGTGACGACGGCGATGTGCGATGACAGCAGATTGGGCATGAGCGGCCTCCCTGGATTTGATTTTCTGCGCGCAGAATACGAGGGTAGCGCGGGAAACGCCAAGGGAGGGCGCATATGAAAGTCTTCATCACCGGCGCCAGCGGCTATATCGGCGGCTCGCTCGCCGATGCGCTCATGCAGCGGGGCCACGCGGTGAGCGGCCTGGCGCGCTCGCAGGAGACCGCCGCGGCGCTGCAAAAGCGCGGCATCGCGCCGGTTCGCGGCACGCTCGACGACGCCGCGGCGCTCGCGGCCGCCGCCGGCGCCGCCGACGTGACGATCAATACGGCCAATGCCGACCACCGCGGCGCCGCCGAAGCCCTGGTCACGGCGCTTTCCGGCACCGGCAAGACGCTGCTGCACACCTCGGGCTCCAGCATCGTCGGCACGCCCGCGCGCGGCGAACTGGTCGAGGCCGTGTTCGACGAGGATACGCCCTTTACGCCATCGCCGGCGCGCGCCGCCCGCGTCGCCATCGACAATATGATCCGCGCCGCCAAGGGAATGCGCGCCATCGTCATCGCGCCGACGCTTGATCTACGGCCGCGGCCACGGCCTCAACCCGAACAGCATCCAGGTGCCGTGGCTGATCGCGCTGGCCAAGAAAGCCGGCGTGCCTAAACATATCGGCCCCGGCGAGAACCGCTGGGCCAACGTGCATATCGACGATCTCGTGCCGCTCTATCTGCTGGCCATCGACAGAGCGCCGGCCGGCGCCTTTTATTTCGCCGAGAACGGCGAGAATTCCATGCGCGAGGTGTGCGCCGCGATCGGCCGCATGCTGGGGCAGAGCGGACCGCCGCAGCCGATGAGCATCGACGAGGCGGCAGCCGTTTGGGGCGCGGGCGCGGCCGAGAACACCATGGGCTCGAACAGCCGCGTGCGGGCCAAACGCGCGCGCGCCGAACTCGGCTGGACGCCGGCGGCGCGGCCGCTGATCGAGGAGATCGAGCGCGGGTGTTATGCAAAGGGCTAATACAACGGTCATAGAGACCGACCGATGTTTGCCAGTCGCGCATTCCGATTGATGTGATTGTTTGCGGTTGAGCGATGAGCTTTGCCAAGCCTCGCAGGCCGCGTCGATGATTGCATCGTAGGTTTCGAAGACACGATTGGAAAGCCAGTTCGCGCGCATGTACTGCCAGATATTCTCGACGGGTTGAGCTCCGGCGCGCGCGAAGGCAGCAGGATGAGCGTGATGTTTACGGGCATGCGGAGCATGCCGTCGTATGCCATCGGCTCGGTCGAGAGCAGAACGGCGTGTGCGCCCTCGGCGACGTTGCGCGATATCTCGTCGAGGTGAAGCTGCATGGCGAATGTGTCAGCGAAGGGTAGTGTGAGCGCCGCGCCTTTACCCCGCGCCGGGCAGATCGCACCGAAGAGATAGGCGTTATCGTAACGCTGGTCGGCAGGCTGACGCGGTCGCGATCCGCGTTTAGCCCATTGGCGGACGAGGCCATTCTTTTGGCCGATGCGGGCCTCATCCTGGAACCAGACTTCGATAGGAGTTTCCTTCGGTAGATCAGGTAGATGAACGCTCAGCGTGCGGGCAAAGTTTTTTTATAAGCTGCGAGCGTCTCGGCATCCTGGGCCGGATGGCGCGGCCGCGCGGAGATGTGCGAGAAGCCGAGTTTTCTGAGAAGCGTTCCGACGTAGCGCTCGCAATAATCGATGCCGAACCGTTCGGCGATGATGCGCTTGAGATCAATACGTCGCCAACGGACGACCCCATCGACTTCTCTGTCGGGGCCTGTTTCGACGATCCTGGTAAGCTCCGCTTTAAGGCCTGCCGACAGGCGCGGCACGGGCCGTTTGCCATTTGACGAGAAGCCCATCAGGGCCGGCCGCATTGAACCGATGAACCCAGTCACGAAGGGTCTGGCGGTACATGCCGCCAATCATGGCCGCCTCGGCGTGGCTCATGCCGTGGACAACGGCCGCGAGCGACAGCGATCGCCGGCTCTGCTTGGCCTCCTTAGCTTTCTTGGCCAGACGCCGAAGCTCCCCGGCCGTAAAATCCGACCGCAATCTCACCGCTGATGGAATGGCGCGAATCCTCCCCGCGCCAATGAATCACTAATCGCGCTAGGACGGAATCCCCGGAGATTCAGAAACAAAGCCGTTGGTATAAGTGAGCTGCGGCGCTTGCCGCGTCTTCTCTTCCCCTCTCCCCTTGTGGGAGAGGGCGGATCGCGCGGAGGGAATCCGAGCGCGATCCGGGTGAGGGGGCCTGGACTCTCGTGAGGCACCACCCCCTCACCCGGCTCGCCTTCGCTATCGCTCCGGCTCGCCACCCTCTCCCACAAGGGGAGAGGGGAAACGAGTTCGCCGCGCGTCCGTGAATTACCGAATTCATTTTTCAAACAGCCAACGCTCCGCCACCCGTATTCTTTACCGGCCCCGGGTAGGCCAGCCTTCGCTCCTTCGGAGCTTCGGCTGGCAAGCCGTCTCGTTCGAGGGCTGCCCGCCGAAGCCTCGTACGAAGGCGGGCGTGCGACATCGCCCCTGTTTTTTGAGCGGCGCGGGGGCGCCGGCCTTCCTTTTTCCCCCTCGCAAAGCCGAGGGGATGGAGCACCGAGCGGCGCACCAGTCTTCGTTAGTGCCGCGCTCCGTTGCCGGAACGCGGGCGCCTCTCGGCGCTCCATCGCGGCGTCTTTGCGGCGCCGGGCCGCGCTTCCGGCGACCAAGTCGCCCCGTCTTCGGCGCTCCGGCGCGGCCCCTTTTGGGCGGCCGCGTTTTCGCGCCTTGAGCGGGCCGAAAGGCCCGGCCGTCAGCGAGCTCCTCGCGGCGGGTCATAGTGCCCGCGGGCGGAGCCCCGGCGCCGCCCGGGAGGGGGAGGAGCGTTCATCTCCCCCGCGCGGGCGCCGCGTCTCCTCCCGCCCGCACGACGCCTCATGAGAGCGCCCTCGTGAGGAGGAGACGGAGGGGAATATAGTCCTATAGAAGGAAATGCGCATTTATATACTTGACTTAGCAACCAAGGTGTGGGATAAGGGGGTCATAGGAGCCTCCAATGTCGATTTCTAAGCCAGTGCTTCTGCAATTAGACGGCCCCGGTCCGTACATTCTGCCAGCCGTCGAAGCGTTTTTAGGCTTAGTGATGCCGGAAGGCCGATCACCAACTCAAATCCGCTTGGTTCTATCGGGCGGATCAGAACTTCGGCTGCCGATTGCAGAATTTGCATTTGATAAACTTGCCGCACAGTTTGCTTCCCTTCATGCGGCAAAGGCGAAAGAGAGCTAATAGCCATGTCAGACATTTCCGCCCCCCAGTTCACTAAAGAAACAGTCGCTATCGCCCATTTAGAGGCATCCCGTTGGCCCGATGGCGTGACCTGCCCGCATTGCGGATCGGTCAACGTTACCGCATGGGCGGCGAAACACAGGCCGGAATGTTCCTTTGCAACGATTGCCGCGACAAGTTCACGGCCCGTACCGGCACGGTCATGGAACGCTCACATATCCCGGTCCATAAATGGCTCCTGGCGATCCACCTGATGAATTCCAGCAAAAAGGGCATGTCGGCACATCAAATGCACCGAATGCTCGGCATTACGTACAAGTCAGCGTGGTTCCTTTGCCATCGCATCCGCGAAGCCATGCGCGACGGAAACCCCACTCCAATGGGTAACAATGGTGGCCCGGTTCAAGCCGACGAAACTTATTACGGCAATACCAGCAAGCGCGCGAAGCATTACAAAAAGGGTCATTCGCAAAAGTCCGGCGTTGTCGCTCTTGTCGAACCTGCCACTGGCAAGGCCCGTGCATTTGCCGTCAAATCCGCAACCGCCGAAAAGGTTGGCAAAATCCTCTATACAAACGTTCGCCGCAAGGCCGTCCTAGTGACCGATGAAAGCCGCCTCTACGATTTCGCTGGCACTCAGTATTCAGAACATCAAACGGTTCTGCATAGACGGCCCGTAAATATGTGAACAAGGATGGCTACACCACTAACAACGTCGAAAACTTTTTCGGCGTATTCAAAAAGGGCATGGTTGGCGTTTATCATTTCTGCGGCGAACAACACTTGCAGCGTTATTTGAACGAATTTGCTTTCCGTTATTCAAACCGTTCGGGCGTTGGTATCAATGACAATATGACGTGCGGCTATTGCGCTTAAGGGTATTGAAGGCAAGCGCCTAACGTATCGACGGCCTAACTAAGCCCAAAACTCGCAAGCATTTGGCGCGTAAATTCCTCATATGGCGCAGGAGGAATAAATGACTGAAAGGCCAGTCGAAATTGACAAGAAGCCAATGACGTTGCACAATTTTGTAGATCTGTATGTAATGCAGATTCTGATCAGATGATTTATACTCGACTTGGAACGCGCTTGGCGCGAGATATGCTGCCAGCTGAAAAGCTTATTGGTTTGGCTAATAGGCTCGACGATATGGCTAGGAAAATTACCGACCCCGAGCGCGCGGCTATTGTCGGCGGCCTCTCTCATGCGTTGATGAAGACTGAACTCGGCGGGGATTAAGAGATGAAGTGCCGCTCTACGATGAGCTCGGCGCTTGCCATGCTTTTTCACCTTGCGTCTCTTTGTTTTTCCCCAATCATTTCCGAATGAGGCTTGGGGCGGCGCGCTGAATAGGTTGCCTAGAACGCGCTTAAATTCAGGGTCTTTTGTGGGGTCTTTGTGAGGCATGAAATCGATAGCTCCTACAAACGCTCTAATTTAAATCGCAAGGTTTTACTGTGAGAACATAAGCTATTTTTCTTTTGGTGTCCCAAGTACAACTCTTGGGCCTCCAACACAATTATCTAATAGACCGCCTAGGTGGCGGTGGGCCGGGCACCCCGGCCCGTATTCTGGCGTAAACTCACAGAACCTAGGATGGCGCGTCCAGCGCCCGTGGCAACCGGCGCCTGTGGGGATGCGCCGCCAGTCCCCATTGCTGGGTTACTCAAGAACGCCGCCCTGTCACAGTTTTCGCAAATAGGGCGTTCGGAGTGAAGTATATAAGGCGAGGAAATGTCAAGGGGTTTATTATCCGTACGCGGCTCTCGCTCGAAGGCTTAATACTCTAGCCGCAGTGTTCCGAGTCAATTTGCAATCTCGTCGCGTTGGCGAAGGTAAAGATTATAGGCGATGCGCTATTGTGCCATAATACAATGAAATACTGATATGGAATGCACCCGATGATAAATCTATTTATCGACACAAACATCTTTCATTCATTTTTTCATTTGACTAGCGAGGACCTCGAAGAGCTGAAGAAGCTTGCGGTACTCATTGATAATAATGAGATTTGACTTTTCCTCCCGGATCAAGTCAAAAATGAATTTACTCGCAATCGAAGTGCGAAAATTATGGACGCAATGCGAAAACTTCAAGACGCTAAATTCAATTTATCATTCCCGCTTTTTGCAAAGGACTACCAAGAGTATGTCGATCTGCGGGATTTGATGAAAAAGGCCGACGCACTTCATGCTGAGCTTGTCAAGAATATCATGTCTGATGGCCTGCACCCGGTTCCGTTGACACCAAGTTTGGTGTGCCAATGGGACCGTAGTGGGTCATCGATCGTCGAAGTTACGCGGGCGTTCAAGTTGGAGCTGTGCGCCTGATAGAGAGCGAGCGATGTAGTACGAACAGGCGTCGAGGACCTGGGTGTGCATCGCGTGACTGCGGGATTGGGCGAAGATGTTCGCCGAGGATCCCCAGCATCGTTCACCGGCTACGGGCAGATGAAGCCGGAGCATTGGAGATGCGTTGCTCGAGCGCGAAGTCATCGAGCTCAAAGCCGAGCCGACATCTAAAAAAAGCCGCGGCCTACTTCGCGAAGAATCGCCGTGAAGTTCTCCTTCATCGCGAAGACCGGGGATCTGGCCGGCGGATTGGATCTCCGGGGCGCTCGGTGTCACGCGTGGCGGGTTCTATGCGTGGCTCAAGCGACCGCCGAGCGAGCGCAGTCGAACCGATGAGGGGCTCTCGAACAAGATACGATGAGCTTCATTGGCAGCGACCGGACCTATGGCGCCAGCCGCGTCTGGCACGACTGCTGGCGGAAGTCGTCACCTGCGGGCTGCATCGGATCGAGCGATTGATGCGTCAGCATGGGCTTAAAGCACGCCGCGCCGGCGTCGCCTGCCGCCCACCTGGGTGGGCGGCGGCCGCCGCCGGCGCTCCGGGCGTGCTTGACGGGCCTTCGCAGTCCATCGCTCAATCCGGTGGATCGCTGACATCACTTACATCTGGTCGGCAGAGGGCTGGCGCTAGGTGGCTGCCGTCGTGGACCTGTTCTCGCGGCGCGTCGTCGGCTGGTCGATGAGCGCTGCGCTGACTGCGCGGCTCGTCAGCCATGCTGATGAAAGCACTGCGCCGCGGCAAGCCCGACGCCCGGTGCACCACCAAACCGCGGCGGCCAGTACACCAGCGAGCAGTTCCAGCGAATGAAGGCCGATTCACGTCGTCTCTGTTCGAAGAGCCGCCTTTTTCTAGGAATGTCTCGAAATTCGGCGCTAGAGTTTCTTCTCCTCGCGCTAGACCGCGCGCACGGCGGCGCGGGCTACATGACCTGAGCCGAGGCGAAGGCTGACGTGATCGACCGCATAGAGCGCTTCACCCAATGCGAAGCTGCGACATCCACATCGGTTAGCTCGGCTTGCGAATACGAGCGCACGGCTCGATCCTTGATCAGCCGCACCGCCTCAAGCTTGAACTCGCGTGTAAACTTCCGCCTCTCCATGACCCACCTCCGGTCCCATTAAGAACACCTAACTCGGTGTCTTCGGAACCGGGTGCAGGCCATTGAGTGAAGTTCCGAATCAAGAAAATATTTACGTAGTATCTGGCGACCGGGATTTTAGATCTCAACTTTCCGATGGTGAAGTGAACGAATACTTGGACGAAGAGTGGACTAAAAAGAAAAAATCGCACCTGCTGTTCTATTCAAAAATTTCCGACTTTTTCAAAGAGAATTTTCCAAACATCAAAATCGCTAGTGAGATTGAACGTGATCTTCTTATCCAAAAGCTCGCCAATAGCGGGTCATTTGCAAGCACCCATTTGCATATTGCGAAGCTCTTAGCTCAACCAGAGTTTTCACCAGCACAGGTAGAGCAACTAATCCAAATTCCTGCGGCGAACAATCAAGTGGGATGGATTGTGGGAGATCCTGATGTGCACAGTTTCTATAAATTTCTCCTTAAAGAATATGGTGACAAAATACAGCCGGATGCGGCAAAGAAGTTGGCCGAAATTGTTTCAGAGGGCGAGCCTGTTTCGGACGATTCGGGTGGAATTCCAGACTTTTGACGTTTTTAAATCGCTTAGGCCGGGCTAGCTATGGCGAGCTCGCCAATTTTCCACGGCGCTGCGCACGATTTTATCTCAAAAATTTAGCGCTGCACGCCTTATCCCGGCCTTGCCGATTGTCTTATGGCTAAAACGGAATCTCATCATCCTCCGCAGCTTTAGACCCAAGCAGTTTTTTCTGAGGCCCTTCAATTTTTTTTCGATCGCTCCAAGCAGGGAGGGAATCGTTCCAATTTTTCGCTTTTTCAAGCCAGTCAAGTATCCTGTCGATTGTCTGCTGTAGCGGCGCAATTTCGTCGTTTACCGTTTTCCCTGTACGCGCTGCCTCGATGGCAAATGCAAAAAATGCCTCAGTACGGGTTCGGTTTCGATCCACTTCCGCGGCAAACGCATTCAACTTATTGAAAAGCGACTCCCGTTTGTTATCTGGAAGCGGAAGTTCATTGAGCTTTTGGCGAATCGCCTCGATAAGTTTATGAATTGCATCGCGCGCATTCGAATCGAGAACAACAACTTTCTGCGCTCCTGTTTTTTGGCGACGCGCAGCTTCGATCAATATTTTCTGCGAGGCAATTTCAGCATGTCGTCGAAAGTCTTGGAAAAATTGCGAAAATTGGGTGTCGGTTGATGGCGGAGTTCGAAAAGTGGTTAGAATGCCCAGACCGTGAACCTCATCAAATGCGATCAAATTATCCACGTACAGCCGTTCGTGGTGCCAGTCCCCACCTCCCTCATTATTATTCCAGATAGCTTCAAGAGCTTTGTATTTCCGTCGTTGCAATACGGCGAAGGCTTCTTCCGGATCATCCGGAAGGTCCAGGTATTCGTTTCTGTCTTCCTCCTCGGTTGCCATGGAATAGATACCCTCATCCCTAATCAGCCGGTGGTGAACTATAACACCTTATTACTCTCGTTCACCTTCTTCCACCTTCGCTCGCACGCGCGCTACGCCGCGCCGCCCCCTAAATCCTCGCCCCGCGATTATACGCGTCCACCAGCTCATTGTCGTCGCGCAACAGCCGCTGCGGCGAGCCCTCGACCAACCAGCCCGAGTCCGACGCCGCGCATCATCGTGTCGCCGGTCGAGTAGGGCACATGGTCGCGCAGGCGGCGCATCAGCTGCCTGGCCGTAGTCAGCAGCGACTTGGCGTCGCCGATAACCATCGAGCCGGTCTTGCCGATCGCTATTTCTTCGGCAACGCGTCGCGTTGCTCGATCAGCTTTTTCAGCTCTTCGGATTGTTCGGCGATGCGGTCGGCGGTGCGCGCCTCGTCCGCCGCGCCGGAGGAGCCGGCCGCCTGCTCGGTCAACTGGCGGATGTTGTCGCGCAAAATGGCGATGCGGTCGTCGAGTTCAAAACGCGACATAGAAGGGGTGCTGGGCATGGGGCGGCAACTCCGGCTTTTCGTTAAATCCTCGCCCCGCGATTATACGCGTCCACCAGCTGATTGTAATCGCGCATCAGCCGCTGCGGCGAGCCCTCGACCATCCAGCCGGAACCGGCGTCGAGCATCAATTTGGCGTGTTATAATTGAGCGGTGAGGTGGGTTCGGCGCTGGCGCGCCTTGGCCCACCCTTCGCCCGTTACAGAGAACGTAGCCATGTCGATGGAAATTCACGTTCTTTCCGACACGCAGCTTGGCTCGATTGCCGATTGGCAAAAAGCCATCGACGCGGCGGGCTTTGCGCTCACATTATCGACCGACCGGCCGTTGTCGGCGCTGAAGGGTTTTTTGCCAGTTCAATTGGCCGGGGTGCAAACCGGATTTGAATGCGATCGCTGGGATCCGCGCGACGTTCAGCAAACATACGCAGATGTCGACTTTGATCGCCAATGGCAATGTTGTCTGGCGTTCCGCTGGGGGGCGGATTTCAAAGCTTGCCTCGGCGCCTATATGGCGGCGGCGGCCTATGCCGCCGCGGCGAAGGGCGTGGTGCTCGACTGCGAGCAAGGCCAGCTTCTAACACCGCAAGAAGCGGCGCAGGCCGCTGCCGACATTGAAAAGCAGTTGCCGGCGATGGAACAAGCGCTTCGCGGTGTGACGGAAAAGCTTAAGCGTTAGATATAACGGCCCCGCCCTAAATCCTCGCGCCGCGATTATACGCGTCCACCAGCTGATTGTAATCGCGCAGCAGCCGCTGCGGCGAGCCCTCGACCATCCAGCCCGAGCCGGCGTCGAGCATCATCTTGTCGCCGAAGCTGTAGGGTGTGCGATCGCGGATGCGGCGCATCAGCTGCTTGGCCGTGGTCAGGAACGACTTGGCGGAGTTGATGTACATCGAGCCGATCTTGCTCTTGTCCATGAGCGCGCTGCCGGAAAATTTTTCGGCGCCCTTGATGAGGTCTTCGTAATCCTTGAGCGCCCGCTCGATGGCGGCGACGTCGGGTTTGCCGGTGTCCTCGCTGCGCAGCACGCGCTTGGCCTGGATCATCAGCGCCTGGATATGATACTGCGCCTGCTTGCCGTCGGCTTTTTCGATCTCGGCGAGTTTTTCCACCGCGTGCTTGTCGGCGATGGCGTCGACCTCGGCGCGCAGCTTTTGGTCGGCGGCGGCGAAGGCGTCCCAGGCGGCGACCAGCTTCGGGTGCAGGGCCTTGCCCTTGGCCATCTTGTCGTCCTTGTAGTCTTCCTGCGTGTAGTAGTCGTCGGCCTCCTTGAGCAGCGGCTCGAGCGCGACCACGGCGTCGGCGTAAG
Source organism: uncultured Alphaproteobacteria bacterium (assembly GCA_963739735.1). GTDB lineage: Bacteria > Pseudomonadota > Alphaproteobacteria > Rhizobiales > Xanthobacteraceae > Pseudolabrys. Next base: position 27,617 of record CAVUBV010000005.1, read on the forward strand.
CGGTGGCGGCGGCTTCGAGCGCTGGCGTCGTGCGGCTCCAGGAAATTGGCCTGGCTGACCTTCTTCTGGCATTCGGCGCTGTCGGAGATGGTGTAGGTGCCGTAGATGATGTGCTCGTGCCCGGTCGGGCCGTGTTTGCCGACCCACGAGAAATAGCGCTTGCGCAAATCGTAGGCGCGCGCCGACAGCCGGTTGATGCAGCCGACATAGGCGTTCATTTTGGCGACGGCCGGCGGGGTTTCCGCGACGGCGGGGGAGGCCAAAGACGGCGCGAAGAGCGGGGCGAGAAGAAGCGCGGATGCGAGGACGAAGGCAGAAAACGGTTTCATGGTGGTAACCCCAATGTCGGCGCCGGCGCCCGCGCAGGATATTATCGGGCGCGGCCGGGCGAAAGGCCGCAGGCGCAGCTTAGGGGGTTAGACGCGCGGGGCCGGGAAAAGGTTCAAGCGCGGAGGGTGCGTTGTCCCTCCGTTCATCCCCGCGCAAGCGGGGATCCAGTTCTTTCTTTATGGAGCCAAAGCGCTGGGTTCCCATTTGTCGGGAAAGACGCGCTTCGCGCTTTTGCGCGGGGACGAACGGGCTGTCCTGCCGGCAACGTCGACCCGTCCAAAGGCGCGCGTTGCCGTGCGCCGCGACTACTGCTCGGGCAGCACGTCCTTGATGTCGTCCTCGGCGGCTTCGTCGTCCGACTCGGAGCCCGGCGGTTGCCGCCGGGCGGCGTCGAGCATGCGGCCGTTGCAGGCGGCCAGCACCTCCGCAAGCGTCTTGTCGTTGCGGTCCCACCGGAAGTGAGCTTCGTGAAATTCGAACGGCGGCCGCGACGCGCGCACCTTCAGGGTGCTGGAGCGGCGCAGATCGGCCTGGAAGGCAGTGGCGGTCGCGGCATCGTCGATCACCAGGGTGTTGCGGTGCGCGCCGCGCATCCGCACGACGCCCTTCTGCACGGTCCTGCTGTCGAAGCGATAGTCCACCGCGATCGGGCCGCTCTTCAGGCCGACATCGTAGCTCACGCGCACAACCGGCCGGCGATAGCAACTCACGCGCAGCACGGCTTTGCGCGGCATGAGGATGCGCGTGGTCTCGGCGCGGCCGAGCAGGATGGCGATCGGCCGCGTCTCGCTGGCCTTGCGCCAGCGGTTGTCGAGCGGCGTGTCGAAAGCGGATGGCTGGGAGAGCTGAACGGTTTCGGACGGCACCGGCGGCCCGCAAGAGACGAGCAGGCCGGCGCTCAGCAGCACGACGACACAGGCGATACGCACGCGAGGCTCCCACAACCTCTCTACACGCCCTGATTGTGGGGTTTCGTGCGGGCGAATTCAAGTCGGATTGGGGCACTTTTCCGAGGCGTAGGATGGGTTGAACCAAAGGCGAAACCCATCGCGCACAAGCAAGCGACGATGGGTTTTGCTTCCGCCTTCGCCCTGACGGGCTTCGGCGGACAAGACGCTCAAGCCATTCTGCGGCTACGCTTGCTAATTCAGCGCCACAAGCGACGCATTGAGTAGCGCGGCGAAACCGACCCAGGCCGCATAGGGCACGAACAGCAGCGCGCTGACCCGGTCCGCGGTCCAGCGCGTGACAATGAAAACGAGGATCGCCGCGAGCAACGCCGCAATAATGCAGAGCGCCAGCGCCGGGCGGTGCAGCAGGAAGAAGGCCGGCGTCCAGGCGAAGTTCAGCACGAGCTGCGCGACCCACAAAGCAAAGCCGCCGACGCGCTCGTAGGTGCGTGCACCCGCCACTGCGATCATCACGTAAAGCAGCGACCAGACCGGCGCGAATACCCAATTTGGCGGATTGAAGGGAGGCTTGGCGAGCGCGGCGTACCAGCCATCCGGCCGCGCCATCGCGCCGAGCGCAAGCCCGCCGCCGAGCACGACACCGAGAAAGATGACGACGACGAGCGCGCGCCGCATCACAGCGCCTTGTTGCTTTCCTTCACCTTCTCCGCATCGACATAGACCTGCTGGCCCATGGCGTTGAATTTCTCGCTCATCGCCGCCATGCCGGCCTGTTTCTCATTCAACCCCGCCGCATAATCCCGCACGTCCTGCGTGATCTTCATCGAGCAGAACTTCGGCCCGCACATGGAGCAGAAATGCGCCACCTTGTGCGCCTCCTTGGGCAGCGTCTCGTCGTGGAATTCGCGCGCGGTCTCCGGATCGAGCCCGAGGTTGAACTGGTCCTGCCAGCGGAAGTCGAAGCGCGCGCGCGACAGCGCGTCGTCGCGCAGTTGCGCCGCCGGGTGGCCCTTGGCCAGGTCGGCCGCGTGCGCCGCGATCTTGTAGGTGATGACGCCGTCCTTGACGTCGTCGCGGTCGGGCAGGCCGAGATGCTCCTTCGGCGTCACGTAGCAGAGCATGGCGCAGCCGAACCAGCCGATCATGGCGGCGCCGATGCCCGAGGTGATGTGGTCGTAGCCGGGCGCGATGTCGGTGGTCAGCGGCCCGAGCGTATAGAACGGCGCCTCGCCGCATTCCTTGAGCTGCTTGTCCATGTTGATCTTGATCTTGTGCATCGGCACGTGGCCGGGGCCTTCGATCATCACCTGGCAGCCTTTGTCCCAGGCGATCTTGGTGAGCTCGCCCAGCGTCTCCAGCTCGGCGAATTGCGCGCGGTCGTTGGCGTCGGCCTGCGAGCCGGGGCGCAAGCCGTCGCCCAATGAGAACGACACGTCATATTTGCGCATGATGTCGCAGATTTCGTCGAAGCGCTCGTAGAGGAACGATTCCTTGTGCCGCGACAGGCACCACTTGGCCATGATCGAGCCGCCGCGCGAGACGATGCCGGTGACGCGGTTGGCGGTGAGCGGCACGTAAGCCAGCCGCACGCCGGCGTGGATGGTGAAATAGTCGACGCCCTGTTCGCACTGCTCGATCAGCGTGTCCTTGTAGCATTCCCAGTCGAGCTTGACCGGATCGCCGTCGACCTTCTCCAGCGCCTGATAAATCGGCACGGTGCCGATCGGCACCGGCGAATTGCGCAGGATCCATTCGCGCGTGTTGTGGATGTTGCGGCCGGTCGAGAGGTCCATCACCGTGTCGGCGCCCCAGCGGATCGCCCACACCATCTTCTCGACTTCTTCTTCGACCGAAGAGGTGACGGCGGAGTTGCCGATATTGGCGTTGATCTTGGTGAGGAAGTTGCGGCCGATGATCATCGGCTCGAGTTCGGCGTGGTTGATGTTGGACGGGATGATGGCGCGCCCGCGCGCGATTTCGCTGCGCACGAATTCCGGCGTGACAAACGCCGGCAGCGCGCCGCCGAACTGCTCGCCGTCGGCCAGCGCTGCTTCCGCGCGCTCGAGCTGCTGCTTGCGGCCGAGATTTTCGCGCGTGGCGACGTAGATCATTTCCTTGGTGATGACGCCGGCCTTCGCCCATTCGTATTGGGTGAGGGGCTTGCCGTCCAACGCCCGCCACGGCTTCGGCGTGTTGGGGAAATTGCGCGCCAGATGCTTGCCGCTGACATTGCCGTTGTCGACCGGCTGGATCGGACGGCCTTCATATTGCTCGACGCCGCCGCGCTCCTTGACCCACTCGATGCGCGTGCGGGCGAGGCCCTTCTCCACGTCGATGGCCACGTCCGGATCGCTGTACACGCCCGTCGTGTCATAGACCGGCAGCGGCGGTTCGCCCGACGACGCATCCAGGTCGATCTCGCGCACCGGCACGCGCAGGTCCGGCGCCGCATCGGGCCGCGCGTAGACCTTGCGCGAAGCGGGCAGCGGACCGGTGGTGACCTTGGGCGTGACCAGGTCGGCGGAGGTGACGGGCTTGTTCATGACGTGCTCCTTGCGCGGTGCGACGCAAATCCAAATCGAACGCGGCTTGGGGCAAAGTCCCTGTCCCTTCGCCGGCATGACCCGGATCAGGTTCAAAGGGTTTTTCTCAGCCCGTACCCGGGCACCCCTCGGAACGGTGTTAATGTAGGCGCGGGGTGCGGGCTGTCAATGCGCGCTGTTCATAGCTTCCCCGCGCATTTGCGCCGCTGCGTCGCATATTTAATCCGGCGGATATCGGTGGCGTGCTAGTTTCGCGTCGATAACCCCCATGCTGCAACAGTCGAGCCCACCCAAGGCCGCTTCCACACCTGCCGATGCAACCGCCGGCTTGAGTTCGGCGGAGGCCGCGCGACGCCTGGCGCAGTACGGCCGCAACACGATTGCCGAGCACCACACCAGCGTGCTCAAGCGGCTGTTCAAGTTTTTCTGGGGGCCGATCCCCTGGATGATCGAGACGGCGGCGGCGCTGTCGGCGGCGGTACGCCATTGGGCCGATCTCGCCGTCATTCTGGCCATGCTGGTGGTCAATGCCGGCGTCGGCTTCTGGCAGGAATTCAAGGCCGACAACGCCATCGCGCTGCTCAAGCAGCGCCTGGCGCTCAAGGCGCGCGTCAAGCGCGACGGCAAGTGGCAGGAGATCGCCGCCGAGGAGCTGGTGCCCGGCGACGTGGTCACGCTGAAGATCGGCAGCATCGTGCCGGCCGACGTCACGCTGATCGACGGCGCCTATCTGAGCGTCGACCAGTCGGCGCTCACCGGCGAGTCGCTGCCGGTCGACAAGAAGGTGGGCGACACCGCCTATGCCGGCTCGATCGCCAAGCAGGGCGAGATGACGGCGACGGTCACCGCCACCGGGATGAACACGTTCTTCGGCCACACCGCGCGGCTGGTCGGCGAGGCGAAGACCGTGTCGCATTTCCAGCGCGCGGTGCTGCGCATCGGCAATTTCCTCATCCTTGCCACCATCGGCCTGGTCGCGGTGATCGTGCTCGCCGCGCTGTTCCGCGGCGATCCGCTGATCGAGACCATGCAGTTCGCGCTGATCCTGATCGTCGCCTCGATCCCGGTCGCGCTGCCGGCGGTGCTGTCGGTGACCATGGCGGTGGGCGCCGAGCGGCTCGCGCATTTGCGCGCCATCGTCTCGCGCCTGGTGGCGATCGAGGAACTGGCCGGCATGGACATGCTGTGCACCGACAAGACCGGCACGCTGACCAAGAACGAATTGGTGCTCGGCGATTTGCAGCCGGCGCCAGGGGTCACGCGCGACGACCTGGCGCTGGCCGCGGCGCTCGCCTCGGCGCGCGACGCGCCGGATGCGATCGACGCCGCGATCCTCACCGCCGCGCCGCCGGCGGCGACGCTGGCGCCATACAAGGTGAGCGCCTTTCATCCCTTCGATCCGGTCGGCAAATTCGCCCGCGCCGAAATCGAGCACGGCAGCGAACGCTTCGAGGTGGTCAAAGGCGCGCCGCAGGTCATCGTCGAAATGTGCAAGCTCGACGGCGATGCCGGCAAGGCCATCCACGCGATCATCGACGCCGACGCGGCCAAGGGCTACCGCACGCTGGCCGTGGCGCGGCGCCAGGCGGACGGGCCGTGGCAATTCCTCGGCGTGCTGCCGCTGTTCGATCCGCCGCGCGACGACAGCAAAGCGACCATCGCCATCGTGCGCGGCATGGGCGTCGACATCAAAATGCTGACCGGCGACCACGAGGCGATCGCGCGCGAGATCGCCGGCGCGCTCGATCTCGGCCGCGACATCGTGGTGGCCGACACCGTCTTCGGCAAAGATGCGCCCTCGGACCGGCCGCGCCAAAAGATCGTCGCGGCCGACGGATTCGCCCGCGTCCTTCCCGAGCACAAATTCGAGATCGTCAAGTCGCTGCAAGCCGCCGGCTACATCGTCGGCATGACCGGCGACGGCGTCAACGACGCGCCGGCGCTCAAGCAGGCCGATGTCGGCATCGCGGTGAGCGGGGCGACCGACGCCGCGCGCGCCGCCGCCGACCTGGTGCTGACCGCGCCGGGCCTCGCGGTGATCGCCACGGCCATCGAAGAAGCGCGCCGCATCTTCGAGCGCATGACCGGTTACGCGATCTACCGCATCTCGGAGACGATCCGCATCCTCTTGTTCATGACCGCCAGCATCCTGGTGTTCAATTTCTATCCCGTCACCGCGGTGATGATCGTGCTGCTGGCGCTGCTCAACGATCTGCCGATCATGATGATCGCCTACGACAACGCGCCGGTGGCGCCGCAGACCGGTGCGCTGGGCCATGGGGCGCGTGCTGGCGATGGCGGGCGCGCTCGGCGTGGTCGGCGTCATCGCCAGCTTCGGCATGTTCTGGATCGCGCGCGATTATCTCGCGCTGCCGCCGCCGCTGGTGCAGTCGATGGTGTTCCTCAAGCTGTTGGTCGCCGGCCACATGACCATCTACATCACCCGCCATCGCGGGCCGATCTGGGCGCGGCCGTGGCCGAGCTGGAAACTCGTGGTCCCGGCCGAGCTCACGCAAGTCGCCGGCACCTTGGCCGCGGTCTACGGCTGGTTCATGGCGCCGATGGGCTGGCGTCTGGCGCTGTTGGTCTGGGGCTACGCGCTGGTGTTTTTCGTTCTCACGTCCGGCGTCAAGATCGCGCTCAATCATGCGCTCGACTACAGTTCGGGCCGGCAGGCGCGCTATCTGGCGCGCATCGAGAGCCGCATCAATCGCGATTAAAGCGGCGTGGACCCGTATGCCCGTAGCCGACATTCGATCCTGGAGACAGCGGATCGAAGACCGTGTATGTAAACGGCGGTTAAGCGCTCTGTTTGCCTGAGAGCTGCCCAAAAAACGGCGATGTACCGAAACCGCCGCTTTCATCAACTGGCAGCGTCGATGCCGTCGGTCGGCATGATTTCGATTTAGAAATCGAGATTACATCTCTCCCTTTAATCGCAAATTCACGCCGCTCCGGGAGCCATCCGGCTCATGTCGGCTCATCAGAGGTCATATCCATGCGAAAGTCTTGGCTTTTGTCGTCGGTCTGCGCGTTTACGTTGCTTGGGCTGTCCTCGGCATGGGCGGTGCTTCCAAGTCCCACCTATGTCGACGCCAAAAGCGGCGACAACCTAAACGTTGCCACGAACTGCCAAGTGACGACGCCGTGCGCCGACCTGAACACGGCGCTCAGCGTCACGCCGGCCGACGGTCAAGTCATTATTGTCAACGGCGTGTTCGGGCCGATCGTTCTAACCACGGGGCTTACGATCACCGGCCCCGCACCGAGCACCAATGCGTACATTGTGGCGGATCCGCTCGCGCAAGTCGGTTGTGTCGGTCAACTGCCGGCGAACTGCTCGCTGCCGAACAATGGCTTCGCCGTCGAAGTCGATGTCGGCGCCGACGAAAGCGTGAGTATCTCAAACGTCGTCATGAGCGCCGGGATCAGCGGCGGAGCCGGCGCCCTGAAGCTCACAACGGCTGCGTACTTGAACCTGGTGCACGATGTTTTCCGTGGCCGCGGCGATACGGCGACGGGGCCTATCATTGCCCTTTATCCAAATAATCCCGGGGTGACGCTGTCGCAGGTATTTATCTCCTACAGCGATATCGGCTTCAACGGCTCCGGCACGAGTGCCGGCGCGATCGAAGTAAAGCCGGGCGGAAGCACATCCTTGGCGCTGCATTTCAACCACGACCAAATTCGCAGCGCCTCCTATGGTATCCGCACCGACGGCTCGCAAGTCACGGCCGGCACATTGGTTTCGACGACGATCTCCGACTGCGAATTGTTCGGTCTCACCTTCGCCGCCATGAACGCGTTCAGCAGCGCGGGAACAGGGACGGTGCAGGCCACGTTTGACAGCACGAAAATTCTCAAATCCGCCGTCGGGCTCAAGGCGAACGGTCCGCTTTCGTCCGTTGTCATCACCAACAACACGGTGACGGGGAACGAAATCGGCGTACAACAAGTCGGCGGCGCGACGATTTTGACTTCGGGAAACAATACGATTCGCAACAACGGGACGCAGATAAGCGGCACGTTTGACTCCGGCAGCGCTCAATTAAAACCAATCGTCGCCGCCGAAGTCGCAATTTAAATCGATATCCCCGGGCAGTTCGCCCGGGGTTTTTCGTCTTCGCCTCCGGCGTCAAGGTCACGCTCCAGCGCCGCTCACATCTTCGGCAATTCGCTCACCGCCACCTTGGCGCTGCCGTCGGCTTCGGCGATCACGCGCAGCGTCGTCGAAATCGAAGGCGATGCCGGTGAGCCGTAAATCGTCGACCGCGGTGTCGACGCGCACGCCCTGGCCGGCCTTTTCGAATTCGGCGAGCGCGGCGGCGATCTTCTTCTTGGCGTCGGCGGCAAACGGCTTGAGGTCGATCACCGCGCTGTCGGCCAGCGCCTGCTGCAGATAGGGCATGCCGGCACGCGCCGCGGCGCCGAGCAAGCCGTAGGCCGCTTCCAATTCGACGGCCAGCGACAGGTCGGTCAGGCGCAGCACCTGGTTCTTGGCATCGAGCGTAGGCTTGCCCCAGATATGCACATTGGCTTCGGCGCCGAAGCCGAACCAGCTTTTCTTCTCGCGCGCCTTGACCTTCATCGAGATCAGCAACCGGTCGCCGGCGGCGGCCAGATGCACGCTACGCACCTCGATTTCGACCGGCGCGCTGTTGTCGCCGGGAAAGCGGTGGCCCTTGAGTTGGGCTTCCAGGACTTTGTTCAGAGCGCTGAACGGCACGTCGATCGGCACGCCGACCGCGAGCTTGCCGTTGTCCATCGGCGGCACCAGTTCGAGCTTGGCCGGGAACGGGCAACTGGGTTTGGTCTCCTTCGGCGTGATGCGGGTCTCCGCCTGCACGCCGATGGTCAGCGTCATGTTGCGCACGTCGATCTGCGGCTGCGCGGCGGCGGCGCGCACCGGGCGGATCTCCAGCCACAGCCGCGGCAGGCCGGTATCGCCGCCGCCGAGCGCGATCGAGCGGCACATCTTGGCCCATTGCGTGCGCGCGGTGCGCTCGATGAAGGGATCGTTGCGCAGCCGCGTCTGTAAGGCGGCGATCTGCGTGTTGACCTCGCGCTCGATCAGCGGCCGCGCCTCGCTCGAGACGTCGAGCTTGAAGCCGGCGAGCGTCACCGCGCTGTCGGCAAGCGCGATCTGCGCGGTGAGATTGGGCTCCAGCCGCCAATTGGCGGTGAGCGCGGGCTTGGCGTGCACCACCACCTGGCCGCGCAGGTCGGCGCGCTGGTCGAGCACCTTGCTGGTGAGCTGGCCGACGGTCTTGCCGACCGCGCTGTCGAGCAGGCCGGTGATCGAGCCGGTGATATTGCCGGCCTGTGTCGCGATCTGCCCGGTGATACGCAGCGTGCCGCTGATCGGCGCGGTCACCGCCATTTCGTTCGGCTTGCCGGCGATACTCAAGGTGCCGCGCCCGACGGTGATGCCGATATCGGCCTTCGACAGCAGGCTGCTGACCGGATTGTCGTTCTTGCCGGCGAGTTCGCGCGGCGCGTCGGCGTCCAGGTTGCGGCGGATGGCGGCGAGGGCGACCGCGACCGGCGCGATCACGTAGGAGGCGCGGGTGACCGGCGGCAGCGGCGGCGGCGGGTTCATGATGGCAAGCGCCGTCTCGATGCCGGTGTCGGCCGGCAGCAGGCGGTCGAGCGCCCATTGAGCGGCGGCGAAAAAAGCCGCGATCACGCAAATTCCGCCGAGCGCCAGCCGGAAACGGCGCGAGCGGCCGAACAGCCGGATCGGCGCCGTGGCGTAGTAGGCCGCCTCGTCGAGCATGCGCCGCATCGGCCAAGCCCCACTGATTCGCGATGGCCGGAATCCTAGCGCCTACGCGCGAAAAGTGCGAAGGAAGGATCGCCATGGCGCAGCCATTCGTGGAACCCTGCGACAGCGGCTTGATCGCGGCCGCGCCCTATCCGCGCGCGTTCGGGCGCGAGATCGCGCGCTCCCGCCGGCGCATGGTGCTCGCCGCCTGCGTGCTGGCCTCGTCCATGGCCTTCATCGATGGTTCGGCGCTGACCGTGGCGCTGCCCAAGCTACGCACCGGCTTCGGCGCCGATCTCGCCTCGGTGCAATGGGTGCTCAACGGCTATGTGCTGGCGCTGGCGGCGCTGACGCTGATCGGCGGCGCGTTGGCCGATGTCTATGGCAAAGCGCGCATGCTCGGCATCGGCTGCCTCGGCTTCGGCATCGCCTCGGCGGCCTGCGGCATGGCGCCGTCGATTGCATGGCTGATCGCGCTGCGCGTGGCGCAGGGCATCTCGGCGGCGATGCTGGTGCCGGCGAGCCTGGCGCTGATCGGCGCGACTTATCCGAAAGCCGAACGCAGCGCGGCGATCGGCATCTGGGCGGCGGCTTCCGCGCTCACCACCGCCGGCGGGCCGGTGTTGGGCGGTTGGCTGACCGAGAGCTTCGGCTGGCGCTGGGTGTTTGCAATCAATCCGCCGCTGGCGCTTGTAACCGTCGCGCTGCTCGCGCTCTACGCGCCGGCGGATCGTCGCGAGCCGCGCCGCTTCGATCTCATCGGCGCGGCGATCCTGGCGTTGGCGCTCGGGCTGATCGCCTGGGCGCTGAGCCAGATCGGTCCGCAGCGGACGGTGCCGGCCAGCGGCTTGTCGCTTATGCTCGTGGCGGCGCTCGGCGTCGCGCTGCTCGCGGGCTACGCCGTCTGGGAGCGCGCCAGCGCGCATCCGATGACGCCGCCGCGGCTACTCGCTAATCATGGCTTCGTCGGACTGAACGTGGCGACGCTGCTGATCTATGGCGGGCTTTCCATCATGTTCTTACTGTTGCCGTTCGATCTGATCGACCGGCGCGCCTTGCCGCCGACGCAGGCCGGCCTGGTGTTCCTGCCGTTCACGCTCGGTCTCGGCTTGCTGTCGCGCCCGTTCGGCGCCCTCGCCGACAAGATCGGCGCGCGCGCGATGCTGGTCGCCGGTCCACTCGGCGCGGCGCTCGCCTTTCTCTGGCTGGCGTTCGGGCGCGGCGCGCCGCTCACGCCCGGCGTACTGGCGCCGCTGGCGCTGCTCGGGGTTTCCTTCGCGCTCTGGTGGCCCCGCTGACCGCCGCGGTGATGTCGAGCGTCGCCGAAGACGCCGAAGGGCTCGCCTCCGGCATCAACAACGCCATGAGCCGGATCGCGCAACTGGCCGGCGTTGCGCTGGCCGCGGGGCTGGCGTCATATGCGTCCGGTTATCGGGTCGGGATGACCGCCGCCGCCGTGCTGGCGGCAGCCGGCGCCGTGGTGATGGCGGCAACGGTGCCGCCGGGGGTGCGCAAGTCTGGGAGAGCGTGATGAAACGAAGCTGTCCGCACACTTCCGAAATTCGCGACGTGACGCCGAGCGCGCTCGGCTGCGAGGAATGCCTCAAGATCGGCAGCCCTTGGGTGCATTTGCGGCTGTGCCGCATCTGCGGCCATGTCGGCTGCTGCGACAACTCGCCGAACCGACACGCGACCAAGCATTTTCACGCCACCGGCCATCCGATCATCGAGGGCTATGACCCGCCGGAAGGCTGGGGCTGGTGCTATGTGGACGAGGCCTTCGTCGATCTGCCCGATCAGACGCCGCAGCGCGGGCCAATTCCGAAATTCGTTTAGCTCACTCGGCGGCTTCCGGCGCTTTGTGGCGGTCGCCGGGCAGGGCCATTTCGGTCGGCAGCGCTTTCGGCGCACGCAGGCGCACGACGATCTGCGTCGCGATCAACAAGACGCTCAAGGCGACGAACAGCGCGCTGATCCAGTGTTCCTTGACGTCGACGAACACCGTGATGTCGCCGCGCGAAATCAGCAAAGCGCGGCGGAAATTCTCCTCGAAGCGCGGGCCGAGCACGAAGCCGAGCAGGATCGGCGCCGGGTGGAAATCGAGCAGCAGCAGCAGATAGCCGACGACGCCGATGACGATGACCTCGCCGACCTGGAACATGTCGTTGTTGGTCGAGTAGACGCCGATGGCGACGAAGAACATGGCGGCCGGGTAGAGATATTTGTAGGGGATGGTCAGCAGCTTCACCCACAAGCCGATCATCGGCACGTTGAGGATGACGAGAATGATGTTGCCGATCCAGAATGAGGCGATCAGGCCCCAGAAGACGTCCGGGTGCTCGGTGATCAATTGCGGGCCGGGCACGATGCCCTGGATCATCAGCGCGCCGAGGATCAGCGCCATTACGGCATCGCCCGGAATGCCGAGGCTCATGGTCGGGATGAAGTCGCCCTGCACCGAGGAATGGGTGGAGGCTTCCGGGCAGGCGACGCCTTCGATCATGCCGGTGCCGAATTTCTCCGGCGTCTTGGAGATCTTCTTTTCGGTGGCGTAGGAGATGAACGAGGCGATGGTCGGGCCGGTGCCGGGGATGAGCGCGCACAGGCTGCCGATCGCGGTGCCGCGGAACATGGCCGGGATCGAGCGGCGGAATTCATCGCGCGTCGGGCGCAGGTCCTTGAAATTGACATTGGTGTATTTGGTGTCGACTTCGGAGAGCTGGTTGACGCTCTTCATGAACTCGGCGATGCCGAACAGGCCGAGCGCCAGCGCCACGATCTCCACGCCGTCGAACAGATTGGGGATGCCGAAGGTGAAACGCGGCGTGCCGGTTTCGAGGTCGCTGCCGACAATGCCGATCAGCAGGCCGCATAGGGTCATGGCGACGCCCTTGAGCGGCGAACCGCGCGCCAGCGTCGAGCCGGCCAGCAGGCCGAGCAGCATCAGCGAACAGATTTCCGCCGGGCCGAATTTGAGCGCCACCACCACCAAAACCGGCGACAGGAAGATCATCTCGGTGATGCCCCAGGAGGCGCCGACAAAGGACGAGAGGACGGTGATGCCGAGCGCGGCGCCGCCGCGCCCCTGCTTGGTGAGCGGGAAGCCGTCGAGGCAGGTGACCGCGTGCGGCGGATGGCAGGGCAGATTGAGCAGGATCGAGCAGATGGCGCCGCCGTATTGCGCGCCGTAGAACACGCCGGCCAGCATCAGGATGGCGCCGACCGGATTGATGCCGAAGGTGAGCGGCAGCAGGATCGAAATGGTGGCGAGCGGCCCCATGCCCGGCAGCACGCCGACCATGTTGCCGACGAACACGCCGATGAAGCACCACATCACGTTGTGCGGCTCGAGCGCGATGCCGAAACCGTACCAGAGATCGGTCAGCGCGGTTTCGAACATCAGGCGCCCCAGCGGAACATGGGGAACGGAATTTTCAAGACGTAAGTGAACAGGATCGTGCCGACGACCGTGACGCCGGCCGCCAGGATCGCCGAACCTTTCAGCGTCGCGCCGCGGTCGCCGAGCGCGGGAACGAAGACGCAGGCGAAGGTCGCCGGCACCAGGCCGAGAAATTCGCCGAGCACGATGAACAGCACCGGTCCGGCCAGGATGCAGCCCCAGGCGAACCATTCCGGCTTTGCCGGCAGAATGCGTTCGTCGTCGCCAAGCGGGGCGGCGATGGCGGCGCCGACAATCAGCATGCCGACAAAGGTGAGCGTGATGCCGAGCATCAGGGGGAACATGCCCGGGCCCATATGGGTCAGGGTGCCGAGCGAATAATAATGCCAGAAATCGAAAGCGACCGCCGCGCCGATTACGGTCATCAAGCCGCCGGCGTAGAAGTCCCGCTTTTTCACCATCGTGCGGAACAAGGCAAATCCTCCCACGGAGTTTTATTGTTAATTCACCGTGCCCGACGGCGTGGCCCCGTCGTCTAGCTTTAATCCAGGAATGGGCGGTTTTCTATCCCCGTGCGCGCGGCCGAACGGCGCATTGCTGGGTTATGGGGGCGGGCAACTGCGGGAGGGCGCTTTACCGCGCAAACGACCGAAAAGGTCTGCGGACCGGATATCGCGATCGGCCAAGATTTTCGTCTGCTGTTGCCCAAAAGAAAACATTGAACGGCTGCAGCGTTTGGCTGGCCGCTTAAGTTGCAACGCCTCAGTGCTGCTTCTCGAAGCCGCAGTAGCGTTGCAGCGCCGTGAACAGCTCCTTGGTGTCGAACGATTTGGTGAATACTTGCGGGGATCCCGGCCGGCTGCCGATCTCGCGCTTCAGCGTCTGTTCGGTGAGATCGCTGAGTTTGCGCGCGCTGATCACGAAGACCGGAATATTCTCGGTCTCCGGCGTTGAGCGCAGCCGATAGAGCAGAAACTGGGCGTCGCCGTCGGGCATGAAATTGTCGGTGATGATCACCGTCGGCTTTTCCCTGCAGGCGATGCGGAAGCCTTGCACGGCGTCGGGTGCGTAAAGCGTGTCGATGCCGCATTTGTCGAGTCGGCTGGTGAAAAACGTCTCGATGTCCGGATCGTCGTCGACCACCAGCACGCGCGGGCGCTGCGGCACGTCCGGATCGGCCGCCGTGCTTTCCAACTCGCCGATCTTGGCCGCCATGTCGGGATAGATCTCAGCCAGCGCGCCTTCCACGCTGTTCCAGAAGTCAGGCCCCTTATAGCCGTAGAACATGCCGAGGCTTTGGCAGCGTTCGACGGTTTCCGGGTCGTTGCTGCCGGTGACCACCACCACTTCCAACGATTTATTGCCGGGATCGAGCAGGTGGGCGCAGACCGAGAGCCCGTCGAGTTCTGGCATGTTGACGTCGACGATGACGATGTCGGGAGGGTTGCGGCGCGCCTTGACCAGCAATTGAACGCCGTTGGTGGCGGTTTCCACCTTGAAGCCCATCTTCACGCAGCGGTCGGCGAGCAGCCGTACGATGGCCGGGTCGTCGTCGGCGATTAGCAATTTGGGCGCCGTGTCGGGCGCCGCGAAATCAGTTGGCATTTCCCCCCTCCACGCGTTTTCTCGATCACGCGCTCTCGATGGAAGCGAGCAGCGCGTCGAGATTGGTCTCGACGATACCGGGCGCGCCGTGGCCGGCGCGCCGCTCGATGATGGCGTCCTCGAGCGCTGCGGCGGTGGTGCTCACGGCCTGATAGTCGAACACGCCGGCGGCGCCGGCGAGCTTGTGCACGAACGACTGGAAATCCTCCGGCACGAAGGACGAATCGGCGCCGTTGCGCAATCTGTCGCGGAAATTGGCAAGCGTCGTGGCGTCGCCGCGCAGACGCTTGGTGAAGTTGTAACCGGCCTGCGCCAGCTTGATCGACGTCAGGTGGCGGCGCACGGTCTCGGCGAGCTTGACCGGATAGAACGGCTTGGCGATCACCGCGACGGCGCCGAGCGCCATCAGGCGCTCGCGCTCGGCCGGCGGACAGCGCGCGGTGATGAAGATCACCGGGATTTTCGCGCTGTCGGGATTTTCGCGCAAATGCGCCAGCACGGCCGTCCCGTCCATCAGCGGCATCATGACGTCGAGGATGATCAGGTCGGGCGCCCAGCCCGGCACCGCGGCGCGCGCTTCCGTGCCGCTGCCGCAGCTCATCACCACGAATTCGGAATTGAAGCTAAGCGCGAGCTCGACCACGTCGCGCATCAGGGGGTCGTCGTCGACATGAAGAATACGATACGAACTCAACGCGGCACCCATCTGCGATCTCCGTGCATGTTCTGCCACGACAACACTTAATTTTTTTCGTGGCGGCGGCGGTCACAGGCTGCGATCGTGTATCATGGTGTGGCAAGCGCGGCCGCCGCTGTAACATGGTAGGTCGCGGCGCCGTTTGCGGTTTGTTGAAATTACGCGGCGTGGATGGCCGAGTGTTTATCCGGCGTCGAAAGTTTTCGGTTCCAAAGTAACGAAGTCGCCGCCGCCCGGGCGCGGCAGGTAAAGCGGTAGCGGCGGCGTCAGCGCGGCGCGCCCATCCGGTACAGCTTGAGCACGGTGTAGACGGTGTCGCTTGCCGGCGTCGGGATACCAAACGCGCGGCCGAGTTCGCGCACCTTGCCGGAAAGCCAGTCGAGTTCCAGCCGGTTGCCGCGCTCGAGATCGTGCGCCATCGAGGCCTTCATGCCGGGCTCGATCTTGTTGACCAGATAGTCCATGCGGCTGTCGACAAAGCCGGGATCGAGTGCGACGCCCTTGGCCTTGCCGACCGCGTAGGCTTCCTGCATCAGCGCCCGGTAAAAGGCGAGCAGCTCGGGATCGGCAACGATCTGCCCGGCGGTCGCGCGCAAGCTCGAAGTGGCGCCGGCCATGGCGGAGAGGAAAATGAATTTCTCCCATAGCTCGACATTGATATCCGCGGAAAGGCCCATATCGAGCTTGGCGGCCGCGCTCGCATCGGCGAGGGCCTGCAACACGGCATCGGGGCGCTTGTCGGCGCGGCCATAGCGCACGCGGGCGAATTGGCTGGTGTGCTTGATGACGCCGGGCGCGGCGATCACGCTGGCGATATAGGCGACGCCGCCGATCGTTTGATCGGCGCCCAAAATCGGCGCCATGCGCTCGACGCTGTCGACGCCGTTCTGCAAAGTGATGACGCGGGTGCCCGCCCCGACCAGCGGACGCGTCGCCGTGGCGGCGATCTCGGTGTCCCACAGCTTCACCGCGAACAGCACGATATCGACCGGGCCGACGCTTTTGGCATCGTCGGTGACGTTGACCTTGGGCAGATGCAGGTCGCCGTGCACGCTCTCGATTCTGAGGCCATTGCTCTTCAGCGCCGCCAGATTGGCGCCGCGCGCGATGAAGAAAACGTCGTGACCGGCCGCCGCCAAACGCCCGCCGAAATAACCGCCAACCGCCCCCGCCGCCATGACCGCTATGCGCATGAGCTGTCTCCTCCCCCTCCCCCTCCCCCCCTCTCCCCCCCCCCCCCCCCCTTCCCCTCCCCCCCCTCCCCTCCCCTCCCTCCCACAAAGAATGGCGTGCGAGAAATAGCAAAAATTGCCCGGCGCGAGAGCCGGGGGTTAGACTCAGAAATAGAAAAAGTGGCGGTCGAAACAACCCGAGAACACGCGATGGGTCGCGCACTGATCATCGGCGGCTCGCTCGGCGGGTTGTTCGCCGGCCTGCTGCTGCGCCAGGCCGGCTGGGACGTCACGGTGTTGAACGCAGCAGCGGCGACCTCGCCAGCCGCGGCGTCGGCATCGGCACGCATGTCGAAATGTTCGCGGTCATGCGCCGGCTCGGCATTACGGTCGACGAGTCGATCGGCGTCGCGGTCACATCGCGCATCTGCCTCGACCGCGATGGCGCGGTGATCGCGCGGCTGCCCTTCGATAAAATCCTCAGCTCGTGGGCGCTGTTCTACCGCGCGCTGCGGCGGCAATTGCCGGACGCCTGCTACCGGCCGGGCATGGAACTCGTGGATATCGCGCAACATGCAGGCCGCGTCACCGCGGTCTTCGCCAATGGCACACAAGTGGAGGGCGACCTGCTGGTCGGCGCCGACGGCCTGCATTCGACCGTGCGGGCGAGCGCCTTCACGGGTCCGGCACCGAGCTATGCCGGCTATGTCGGGTGGCGCGGGGTCATCGAGGAGCAGGCGATTCCGCCGCAAGCGCACGAACTGCGCGAGTCTACGTTTCTTCTTGCCGCCGCGCGAATTGGCGCTCGCGTATTTGCAACCGGGCGCCGATGACGACCACCGTCCCGGCCGGCGCCGCTTGAACTGGCTCTGGTACCATCCGGTGCACGCGGCCAAGCTGCCGGATTTGTGCACCGATGCGACCGGGCGGTGCCACGGCGTTGCCATCGCGCCGACGTTGATCCGCCCGCAGGTGATCGCCGCGTTCCGCGCGGAGGCGCGGGCGCTCTTGCCGCCCCAATTCGTCGCGGCGATGGAGGCAACCCCCGCGCCATTCTTCCAGCCGATCTTCGATCTGGATTCGCCGCGCATCGTTGCCGGCCGCGTGGCGCTATTGGGCGATGCCGCTTTTGTCGCGCGGCCGCATGTCGGCGCCGGCGTCACCAAGGCGGCATTGAACGCGGCTTGGCTCGCCGATGCGCTGACCGCGTCCGACAATATCGACGCCGGACTGGCGGCTTATGCGGCGCAAGCGCGCGCGTTCGGTTCGGCGCTGGTCGCGCGCGCGCGTTTCCTCGGCGCCTATCTGGAGGACCCGCCGCGCGCCGGGCTCAAGCCCGATCCGGTGGCGGTGATGCAGGCGGTCGGCGCGCCGCTGCGCGACATTCCGGAGGTCGCGGCCACGCTGCCTTAAGCGGGCCGCGCGCGGCGCTGAGTGGATAAACGCGCAAAAAAATTGCCCGGCGCGAGGCCGGGCAAGTTTGGGGGAGGTTCGAAGGAAAACTAGGGCCAAAACCCAATAAAACTGTTGCTGGCTGAATCGGTTGCTGATTCTCTGCGGTTTTGATTCGGAGCAGGGACGATGCGACGCAATTTATTTTGGCTGAGCGACGAACAATGGCGGCAGATCGAGCCGCGTTTACCCCAGGACGTACGGGGCAAGGCCCGCGTGGATGACCGCCGCGTGATCAGCGGCATCGTGCATGTGATCAAGAGCGGGTGCCGGTGGTGCGATTGCCCGCCGGAATACGGCCCGCCGACAACGATTTACAATCGCTTCGTGCGCTGGGCGGAACGCGGGGTGTGGGAGCGGCTGTTTAGTAAACTTGCCGCGCGTGGTCGATCGACACAGACGCAGATGGTCGACGCCACCGAAGTCAAGGCGTATCGCTCGGCCTCGGGCGCAAAAATGGGGAACAGAGCTATTCAGCTATAGGACGCTCACGTGGTGGGCGGAATAAGAAAATCCATGCAATCGCAGATGCTAAGGGCCGTCTTCTTTCCGTCCTGCTGACCGGCGGCCAGGCACACGATTGTCCGCCAGCCCAGCGTTTGATCCGGCGCACCAAAGAAGCCAGAAAGATGCTCGGCGACAGAGCTTATGATAGCGCGGAATTGCGACAATGGCTCAGCGAGCGCGGCACCAAACCCGTCGTTCCCAACAAGTCGAACCGCAAGCAGCCCTTCCGCTTCGACAAGAAATCCTATAAGCAGCGCCACCGCATCGAGAACGCCTTCTGCCGCCTCAAGGATTTCCGACGCATCGCAACCCGATACGATAGGCTCGCCAGAAACTTCCTCGCCTCCGTCTGCCTTGTTGCCGCTATCGTGTGGTGGATTTATTGAGTCTTGCCCTAGTAGAGACCGGACGGGCGGCTGACGTTCCAGGACATGCGCTCACGGTGCTCGGGCGCTTGTACGGTCTGCGTCGGCGCCGCCTGCGGCAGCACCACGACCTTGGCGCCGACCTGAACGCGGCTGTAGAGATCTTTCACGTCCTCGTTGGTGAGGCGGATGCAGCCGCTCGACACGTGCTTGCCGATGGTGGTCGGATCGTTGGTGCCGTGGATGCGGTAGACGGTGCCGCCGAGATACATGGCGCGGGCGCCGAGCGGATTGCCCGGGCCGCCGGCGATCAAGCGCGGCAGATAAGGCTGGCGCGCGATCATTTCGGACGGCGGATACCAGTCCGGCCACTCGGCCTTGCGCGCGACCTGCTTGACGCCCGACCAGGTGAAGCCTTCGCGGCCGACGCCGATGCCGTAACGGATCGCCTGGCCGTTGCCGAGCACGTAATAGAGGTAGGTGTGCGGGGTATCGATGATGACGGTGCCGGGCGCTTCGTTGCCGGCGTAGGCGACGACTTGCCGCTGCAGACGCGGATCGAGCTGGGCGTCTTCGGCCGGTCGTCTTGCGCGATGGGGGCGTATTGCGGGGCGGACGGGGAATTATAGGCGAACAGCGGCGCGGCCTGCGCGCGCGACAAAGCGACGGCGGCGATCAGCGCGGCCAGCGAAGCGGTGGCGATGAACTTGGTGGCGCCAGACTTGGTGAACATTTGAGCCTCCCCGATGAAACGACGTTCCATCGTTCGTCGGGGCAACCACCGGGGAGGTTCGAAAGTTCCGGAAATATACCTGCTCAAATCCGCGTAAGCGATGGAACCTATTGCAAATATTGGAGTTTTAGGCGGTTATTCTTTGCGCCGGCGCCAGCCCACCACCGCTTCCGGGACGCTGTCGGTGGAGGCGAAATAGGGCTTGATGTCGAGGAGCGGCGTGCCGTCCAGGCAGTCGAGCCCGACCACCGAAAGCCTGTTGCCGTCGATGCCATGAGCTTCACCACGCTCATGGCGATCGGGTTGGGGCGGGCCGGCGAGCGCAAGGCGAAAGTGCCGTGCTGGGTGCCGTAATGCCCGGGCACCTGCAGCACCAGGTCGCGCGGCGAATTGTGCATCCAATAGAGCAGCACCAGATGGCTGCAGCTCTCCACGTCCTTGAGGCCGGCGGCCCAGCGCGGATCGAGTTCGACGGTACAGACCGCGTCGGATTCGCGGGCGTTTTTCGGGCAGTCCTTGCGGTCTTCCAGGGCGTGTGGATGCGGCCGATGTAATAGAGGCTGGCGTCGAAATTCTCCGGCAGCTCGACCGTCTGTTCGCCCTCGCGGATGCCGAAGTCCTTGCTGGTCATTTCTCGTCATGCCCGGCTTACCCGGCATCCATAATGCATTGCCGACGTAACGGCATTACGTAAGAACGCATCTGCTGGAAACCATCATTTATTGCCGGGTCGAGCCCGGCAAGACGGCTCTTGGCGCACTTGCCGAAAGGCGTTTCAACGTATAAAGATATCTTTATATAGTGGGAAGCGGCCCAAGAGGTCCAAGATCCGATGATACCGGCAGCAAGCTCCGTTTCGACGCCCTCAACGCGGCCCTGAAAGCCGCGGGCGAGGAAACGCGTCTGCGCGTGCTGGCGCTGCTGGCCGAGGCCGAACTGACCGTCTCCGACCTCACCGACATCCTGCGCCAGTCGCAGCCGCGCATTTCGCGCCATCTCAAGCTGCTGGCCGAGGCCGGGTTGATCGAGCGCTTCCGCGAGGGCACCTGGGCTTTCTTCCGTCTGGCCGAGCACGGCGGCGGCGCCGAGGTGGCGCGCGCGCTGCTCGAACGGCTCGACCCGACCGACCCGACCATCGCGCGCGACCGTGCGCGGCTCGCCTCGGTGCGCCAGGCGCGCGCCGCCGCGGCGCAGGCTTATTTTCGCGCGCACGCCGCCGAATGGGATCGCATTCGCAAGCTGCACGTCGCCGATGCAGCGGTCGAAGAGGCGATCCGTGCAGCGCTTGCCGGCAAGCCGTTTCGCTCGCTGTTGGATCTCGGCACCGGCACCGGGCGCATGCTCGAATTGTTCGGGCCTGAGATCGAGCGCGGGCTCGGCCTCGATCTGTCGCTCGAAATGCTGGCCTTCGCGCGCGACCGGCTGGAACGCGCCGGCCTGAAACATTGCAGCGTGCGGCAGGGCGACATCTACGATTTGCCGCTCGCCAACAATTCGTTCGACGTCGTCATCGTGCACCAGGTGCTGCACTTCCTCGACGACGGCGCGCGCGCCATCAAGGAAGCGGCGCGCGTGCTGCGCCCGGGCGGACGGCTGCTGGTGGTCGACTTCGCGCCGCATGAGCAGGAATTCCTGCGCGAGCAGTTCGCGCACCGGCGGCTGGGCTTTGCGGCCGAAACAGTGACGCAATGGATGGCGGCCTCCGGGCTCGAGCCGGTGCTGCACAAGTCGCTCGCGCCCGAGCCCGGCTCCGACGGCAAGATCGCGGTGTCGCTGTGGCTCGCGCGCGACGCCCGCGCGCTGATGGCGCAGCCTTCGCAGCGGGAGGTGGCGTGATGAGCGAAAGCCCGCGCCTCAGCCGCTTCATGCCGGCCGGCCACCGCCGCATCGCGGTGTCGTTTGAATTTTTCCCGCCGGCGACCGAGGAGATGGAGAAGACGTTGTGGGAGTCGGTCGAGCGGTTGAAGCCGCTCAGCCCGCAATTCGTCTCCGTCACCTATGGCGCCGGCGGCTCGACGCGCGAGCGCACGCACGCGACGGTCAAGCGCATCCTGGCCGAGACGCCGCTGATGCCGGCCGCGCATCTCACCTGCGTCGCGGCCACGCGCGAGGAAGTCGACGCCATCGTGCGCAATTATCACGACGCCGGCGTGCGCCACATCGTGGCGCTGCGCGGCGATCCCGTCGGCGGCGCCGGCACGCGCTACGCGCCGCATCCGGGCGGCTATCAGAACGCCGCCGATCTTGCCGCCGGCATCAAGCGCCAGCATGGCGATTTCGATATCTCGGTCTCCGCCTATCCGGAAAAACATCCCGAATCCCGACGGTGGAAGCCGATATCGACATGCTGAAAGCCAAGGTCGACGCCGGGGCCACGCGCGCGATGACGCAGTTCTTCTTCGAGAACGACTGTATTTCCGCTATCTCGATCGCGTGCGCGCGCGCGGCATCGACATCCCGATCGTGCCGGGCATCCTGCCGGTGCAGAATTTCAAGGCGGCGACCAATTTCGCCGCGCGCGCCGGCGCTTCGGTGCCGGTGTGGCTCGCCGAACGTTTCAAGGGCTGGAAAACGATCCGACCACCCGCAAGCTGATCGCCGCGGCGGTCGCCGCCGAGCAGGTGATCGATCTGTTCGATCGCGGCGTGACCAACTTCCATTTCTACACCATGAACCGCGCCGATCTGGTCTACGCGATTTGCCATTTGCTGGGCTTGCGGCCGGTGACGCAGGAGGCCGCGTAATGGCGATGCCGTTAAGAATGCGAGCGCATCAATTCCAGCGTTCTCTCCCCCCTTGTGCGCGAGAGACAGAGAGGGGGGTTAGCGAAGAATGCCGGCGCTTGCGGCCGCCCCCCTCCCTAACCCTCCCCCACAAGGGGGGAGGGAGCACACTGCGGCAAGCGGCGAGTCTAATGTCCAATACCAATACCCGATCGATCTTCACCGACCGCTCAGACAGCGCATCCTGGTGCTCGACGGCGCCATGGGCACCATGATCCAGGCGCTCAAGCTCGACGAGGAGGGCTATCGCGGCGCCCGCTTCGACGCCTGGAACCGCGAGGTGCGCGGCAATAACGATCTGCTCAATCTGAGCCGGCCGGAGGCGGTGCGCGACATCCATCTGGCATATTTCCGCGCCGGCGCCGACATCGTCTCCACCAACACGTTTTCCTCCACCAAGATCGCGCAGGCCGATTACGGCATGGAGGGCATCGCCTACGAGCTCAACCACGCCGGCGCGATCCTGGCGCGCGAGGCGGCGAGCGCGGCGGAAAAAGAAGACGGCCGCCGGCGCTTCGTCGCCGGCGCCTTGGGCCGACCAACCGCACCGCCTCGATCTCGCCGGACGTTTCCAATCCCGGCTTCCGCGCCATCAGCTTCGACCAATTGCGCAGCGCCTATGGCGAGCAGATCAAGGGCCTGCTCGACGGCGGCGCCGATCTTTTGCTGATCGAGACCATTTTCGACACGCTCAACGCCAAGGCGGCGATCTACGCCATTGCCGAAGCGTGCGAGCAACGCGGCATCGACATGCCGGTGATGATCTCCGGCACCATCACCGACCGCTCCGGCCGCCTGCTGTCGGGGCAGACGCCGGCGGCGTTCTGGAATTCGGTGCGCCACGCCGATCCGGTGACCATCGGGCTCAACTGCGCGCTGGGCGCGCGCGAGATGCGCGCCCATATCGCCGAGATCGGCCGCCTCGCCGATACCTTCGTCTGCGCCTATCCGAACGCCGGGCTGCCGAACGAGTTCGGCTATTACGACGAGAGCCCGGAATACATGGCCGAACTTCTGGGCGAATTCGCCGAGGCCGGGCTGGTCAATGTGGTCGGCGGCTGCTGCGGCACCACGCCCGAGCACATCGCGCGATTGCCAAGGCGGTGGCCGGCAAGGCGCCGCGCGCGATTCCCGAAGTGCCGCGGCAATTGCGGCTGTCGGGGCTGGAAGCCTTCGCGCTGACGCCGGAAATCCCCTTCGTCAATATCGGCGAGCGCACCAATGTCACCGGCTCGGCGAAATTCAGGAAGCTGATCACCGCCGGCGATTACGCCGGCGCCCTGACCATCGCGCGCGAGCAGGTGGAGAACGGCGCGCAGGTGATCGACGTCAACATGGACGAGGGCCTGCTCGACTCGGAAGCGGCGATGGTGACCTTCCTCAATCTGATCGCCGCCGAGCCCGACATCGCGCGCGTGCCGGTGATGGTCAATTCGTCGAAATTCTCGGTGATCGAGGCGGGCTTGAAATGCCTGCAGGGCAAGCCGGTGGTCAATTCGATCTCCATGAAGGAGGGCGAGGCGGCCTTCATCGAACACGCCAGGATCGTGCGCCGCTACGGCGCCGCGGTGGTGGTGATGGCCTTCGACGAAAAGGGCCAGGCCGATACGCTGGAGCGCAAGACCGCGATCAGCAAGCGCGCCTACGACATCCTGGCGAACCAGGTCGGCTTTCCGCCCGAGGACATCATTTTCGATCCGAATATTTTCGCCATCGCCACCGGCATGGAGGAGCACAACAATTACGGCGTCGATTTCATCGAGGCGGCGCGCTGGATCAGGGCGAACCTGCCGCACGTGCATGTGTCGGGCGGCGTTTCGAATCTGTCGTTCTCGTTCCGCGGCAACGAGCGCGTGCGCGAGGCCATGCATTCGGTGTTCCTGTATCACGCCATTCATGCCGGCATGGACCTCGGCATCGTCAATGCCGGGCAGATCGCGGTCTATGACGCGCTCGATCCGGAATTGCGCGAGGCTTGCGAGGACGTGGTGCTCAACCGGCGCGCCGACGCCTCCGAGCGGCTGCTGGCGCTGGCGGAGAAATTCCGCGGCGCCGGGCAGGCGGCGAGCGAGGTCGATCTGGCCTGGCGCGAGCGCTCGGTCGACAAGCGGCTGGCGCACGCGCTGGTCAACGGCATCACCGATTTCATCGAGACCGACGTCGAGGAGGCGCGCAAGGAGGCGAAGCGCCCGCTCGACGTGATCGAAGGCCCGCTGATGGACGGCATGAACATCGTCGGCGACCTGTTCGGCTCCGGCAAAATGTTCCTGCCGCAGGTGGTGAAATCGGCGCGCGTGATGAAGCAGGCGGTGGCCTATCTGATGCCGTACATGGAGAAGGAAAAGGAAGAGCGCCGGCTGGCGGGCGGCGCCGCCGAGCGCTCGTCCAACGGCAAGATCGTGATGGCGACGGTCAAGGGCGACGTGCACGACATCGGCAAGAACATCGTCGGCGTCGTGCTCGCCTGCAACAATTACGAGGTCATCGATCTCGGCGTCATGGTGCCGGCGGCGAAAATCCTGGAGACCGCGCGCGCCGAGAAGGCGGATATCATCGGCCTGTCCGGGCTGATCACGCCGTCGCTCGACGAGATGTGCCACGTGGCGGCCGAGATGGAGCGGCAGGGCTTCGAATTGCCGCTGCTGATCGGCGGCGCAACCACCAGCCGCGTGCACACGGCGGTGAAGATCCATCCGAACTACAGGCGCGGCCAGGCGGTCTATGTGAACGACGCCAGCCGCGCGGTCGGCGTGGCGCAGGCGCTGATGTCGGCGGAGGCCAAGGGCAACTACGTCGCCGAGCTGCGCGGCGAATATACAAAGTTCGCGGCGGCGCATGCGCGCGCGCAGGCCGACAAGGTGCGGCTGCCGCTTGCCGCCGCGCGCGGCAACGCGCCCAAATTCGACTGGTCGGGGGCTTACGTGCCGCCGAAGCCGACATTCATCGGCGCGAAGACGCTCGCCGATTATCCGATCGCGGAACTGGCCGATTACATCGACTGGACGCCGTTCTTCCAGACCTGGGAATTGCGTGGCAAGTACCCCGCCATTCTCGACGACGCCAAATTCGGCCCGGTGGCGCGCTCGCTGTTCGAGGATGCGCGCGCCATGTTGGATAAAATCGTTGCCGAGCGCTGGTTCACGGCCAGCGCGGCGTTCGGCTTCTGGCCGGCCGAGGCCGAGGGCGACGATATTCGCGTCTATGCCGACGAGGCGCGCACAACGCCGGTCGCGACGCTGCACACGCTGCGCCAGCAACTGTCCAAGCGCGAGGGCCGCTTCAACGAGGCGCTGAGCGATTTCGTGGCGCCGCGCGCCAGCGGGCTCGCCGATTACGTCGGCGCCTTCGCGGTCACCGCCGGCATCGGCGAGGACGCGGTCGCCGAGCGCTTCAAGCGCGCCAACGACGATTATTCCGCCATCATGGTCAAGGCGCTGGCCGACCGGCTGGCGGAAGCCTTTGCCGAGCGGCTGCACCAGCGCGTGCGGCGGGAATTCTGGGGCTATGCGGCGGACGAAAAATTGTCCGCCGAGGAGTTGATCGCCGAGAAATATCGCGGCATCCGCCCGGCGCCCGGCTATCCGGCGCAGCCCGACCACACCGAGAAGGGCACGCTGTTCCGCCTGCTCGAGGCCGAGCGCATCGGCGTCAAACTGACCGAGAGCTTCGCCATGTGGCCGGGCGCGGCGGTAAGCGGGCTCTATTTCAGCCATCCGCAGAGCCATTATTTCGGCGTCGGCAAGATCGAGCGCGATCAGGTCGAGGATTACGCCAAGCGCAAGGGCTGGAGCCTGGTCGAAGCGGAGAAATGGCTGGCGCCGATCCTCAATTACGAGCGCGCCGCGCCCAGCATCGTGGCGGCGTAGCGCTTCATATCGGCGCCTCTCGTTGGCGCTCGCCGCGCGCGCGTGGCGTTAGATCGGATAGAGCGCTCACGTGGAATATTGGGCGAAGGCCGACGTGCCGGCGCGCGCGCGATGGTCGGTCTTGACGTTGACCAGCGCGACCGAGCCGCGATCGACTTCGCGTTGGGCACGGTCAAGCGCGGCGCGGATGTCGCCGGGCTGCTCGACATACTCGCCGTAGCAGCCGAGCGTTTCGGCCAATTTGTCGAAGCGCGTATAGCCGAGATTGCGGCCCGGCTTGTTGCCGGCCGGATCGGCGGTCCAGCCGCCGTTGAGGCTGACCACGACCAAAATCGGCGTGTTGTGGCGCACGGCGGTGTCGAGCTCGAGTGCATTGAGGCCGAACGAACCGTCGCCGTGCACGACGATCACCTGCTTGTCAGGCTTGGCAATCTTGGCGCCGATTCCGAATGGCAGCCCGACACCCATGGTGCCGAACGTCCCGGAATTGAGGCGATGACCCGGCGCAAAGGTCGGCATCGACTGGCGGCCGTAATTGAGGATTTCCTGGCCGTCGACGACCAGGATGGCGTCGCGCTGCATGAAATTCTTGATCTCGTCGCACAGCCGCAGCGGATGGATCGGGACTTCGTCCATCGGCTTGTTGGCGCCCGGCGCCTCGCGCTTGGCTGCTTCGCCGTCGGTGAGCGTTCGGCGCCAGGCGGAAAACCGGTCCGGCTTAATCCGGCCGGCGCTCGCGTCGATGAGCTGGCGCAGCACCATCTTGCAGTCGCCGACAATACCGATATCGATCCGCCGCGGTGCGCTGGCGATTTCGTCGGCGTCGATGTCAATGCGGGCGATTTTGGCGCCGGCATTGAAGCGCGGCGGCGCCGCGTGGCCGATGACGTAGTTCATGCGCGTGCCGACCACGACGATCAAATCCGCGTCGCGGAATGCCGCCGAGCGCATCGTCAGATAGGAATATTCATGATCGTCCGGCAGGACGCCGCGGCCCTGCGGCGTGGTGTAGAATGGAATACCGGTCTTTTCGACGAACGCCTGCAGTTCCGGCCAGGCTTGCGACCAGATCACGCCGCTGCCGGACAGGATGATGGGCTGGCGCGCCTTGGCGATCGCGTCGACCAGGGCATCGACCTTGTTGGGATCGCCGAGCGGCCGCGCGTCAAGCAGCGGCCGGCCGGAGAGGCTCCAATCGACCTGTTCTTCGGGAATCTTGGCGTAGAGAATATCGCCCGGGAAATCGAGATAGACCGGGCCCGGCTTGCCGCTCATCGCCTTCTGGAAAGCGACATTCACCTGCTCGGGGATGCGCTTGATGTTGTAGATGCGATCGGCCCATTTGGTGCAAGGCTTCATGATGGCGAGTTGATCGATCTCCTGAAAAACCTGGCGGCCCTGCAAGCCGATCGGGCTTGAGCCGCCGATCGCGACCACCGGGCAGCAATCGATCAGCGCGTTGGCGACGCCGGTGGTGAGGTTGATCGTCCCGGGTCCGCTCGCGGCCATGCAGACGCCGGGTTTTTGCAACAGGCGGCTGTAGGCCTGCGCCATGAACGCGGCCGATTGCTCATGCCGCACGTCGAGCGGGCAAATCCCTTCCTTGATGCAGGAGGCCTCGGCGAGCAGCATCGGCCCGCCCATCAGGAAGAACAGGATTTCGGTGCCTTCGTTCTTCAACGACCTGGCCAAGATCTCCGAGCCGGTGATGTCTGCCATGTCGCGTTTCCTGTTAGATGACGTTGTTTTTACCGAGTTGCTCGATTTGATCGTCATCGAGGCCGAGCCATTCGCCTAAGACCTCCTTGGTGTGTTGCCCGAGCAGCGGCGCCGGCTCGACCTTCGGCGTGAGCCCACCCAAGCGCACCGGCCAGCCCGGCATCTTGAACGGGCCGGCAACCGGGTGCTGCATCGTCTGCATGATGCCGCGCCGCTCGAAATCCGCTTCTTCGGTCAGCTCCATCGTGTCGAAGATCGCGCCGGCCGGCACGCCGGCGTCGCCGAGCACGCGCATCGCTTCGCGTTTGTCGTGCTGGCGCGTCCAGGCCGAGATCATTTCGTCGACCTCGGCCTCGTGTTCGAGGCGCGCGAGCCCGGTATCGAGACGTGGATCGCCGATCAGATCCTTGCGGCCGATCACTTCGAGCAATCGCTGCCAATGCACGGGATTGGTTCGGCTCGTATAGATGTAGACATAATCGTTCGGCCCGCCCGGCTTGCATGGAAAAGTGCCGCTCGGCACGGCGAAGCCGGAAACAATCTTGGCGCCGTTGCGCTTGGCGGCTACGCCTTGCGACGCCTGGGCGGAAAGCGCGACGCGCAAATATTGCAGCATGGCGTCCTGCATAGCGATCTCGATGCGCTCGCCCTCGCCGGTATCGCGGCGGCGGTAGAGCGCCGCCAAAATGCTGATGGCCATCAGCATGCCGGTGCCGGTATCGCCAAGTGTCACGCCGGGTTTGAGCGGAGGCCCGTCGGCCTCGCCGGTAATGCTCATGACGCCGCCGGTCGCTTGCGCGATCATGTCGAAGGCGAGGTAGTTCTCGTAGGGGCCGCCGGTGCCGAAGCCCTTCAACTGCGCGTAGATGATGCCCGGATTGACGGCGCGCATCACGTCGTAGCCGAGCCCCAGCCGCTCAATGGCGCCCGGCGCGAAATTCTCCACCATGATATCGGCGCGCTTCGCCATGTCCTTGACGAGTTCGAGCCCGCGCTCGGATTTCAGATTGACGGTGACGGATTTCTTGTTGGCGTTGAACAGAAGGAAGTACCAAGAGTCCTGGTCCTGGCCGGACGCCCCATGCAACAGGAAACGGCCCGCCTCGCCGCTGCGCGGGTTTTCAATTTTGACAACCTCGGCGCCGAGCCAGGCGAGCGCCTCGGTGCAGGACGGGCCGGCCTCGAATTGCGTCAGGTCCAGAACGCGGACGCCGGCGAGGCAGCCCGGCCGCGCGCCATCGGTAGCCATTTTTTCGTTCCTCCCGGTTCGGAACGCTTTTTTCATTATTGAAAGGCGTTTGGCGCGCGCCGCGTGAGGACCATAGCGTAGCCGTCCGCTTCCCGCGACTCAATGGCCCGGGCTCGGCCTCGATGACGAGGTGCGGCCGGCGGCGTGGCGGCTTAAGCCGCGTCGCTCATTCCGTGCGCTATTCCTTTTTGACGCGCCCGCGGAGCAACACGTCGAGTGCCACCAGATAAGCAACCGCGGCGACCAACAAGAGCGCCGTCAGACTCGCCACAAATGGCCCGGGGCCAGACTGGACAAAAATCCCGAAAGCCGTCATCAGCAAAAACATCGTAATCAGGCTTTGCGCGCCAACCGAAATAAGAAACCAGCCCGATGCGGGGAGGCCGGTTATGGCGTGCCGTCTGATGTGAAATGCCCATGTAAACAGACCCAAGAGGCAAGCCGCAAAGAAGCTTGAGAGCTGCCAGACAAGGTGTGGAGGTAGATCGAACAGTGCCAACGCCGGCGGCAACATGGCGGAAAACGCGACGATAAAGCTTCGCATCAGAACGACGCGAATAACGAACACGTCATAGCCCGACACGCCACCGCCGATGGTTTGGCGGAATATCACGATAAGTGCGGCGAAACCCGCGTAAGTGATCGAGCCGGTGAAAAGCGTGTAGAGATAAGTCGACCCCGGCAGTTCCATGGCTTCGCCCCCAGCCAAAGTGTACGGTTTGCTGGCGAGGGCGTCCATCTAGGCGCTCGTATTCGTCTCGTGCGCCAATTTGGCTCCCGGTGGCGCCGAGCCAAAAACAAAACACCGGAGAGGGCTGCTCTCCGGTGTCTAGCGTTTGGCCGGTTTCACACCGGCGATTTCTTGGTTTGGCGTCGTCGTCGGCCGCTTGAACTCAGAATGCCCCCAGCAAGATCGCGCCAACGAAAACGAACACGGCGCACACGGCGAGTACATTCAGTCTCAAGGCAAGGTCCACGGCAGGTGCCTCCCTTGTTGAGGTGATCGCAGACTAGCAGGAAACGCCGTCGCCCTGAAGCGGTTGCAAGGCCGCGCGACGAAATTTGCGACCGCCGTCATGCGCGGGCGGAATAGCGGAGGCAACCGCTTGATCGTGCGCCTAAAAAATCTGTGTGCGCAGCAACATGCCGGTGCACAGATTGTGGGCAGATGGGCCCCTATGCGCCGAACGCGCAAGACTGACCATGACAATTCCGCGACAGCAGGCGGCGCGCCGCGTTCAACCGGGCGCGGCGTGACTCGGTACGGCGGTGCCCACGTGCGCCGTCAACGATTCCTTATCCTTAACGAATTTGCACAGCGTCAGCATTGAAGCCTCGTTAAATAAACCGATCGCATTTTCGCTTCCATGAAGCGTGGGGTCGTTTTCTATCTCGGCGGCGCGCTGCTGCTGCTGGCGCTCGCCGGCTGCGGGCGCAGCTTTATGCATTTCGGCGAGCGCGCCTCTTGGCGGCACGAGGCCGAGGTCAAATGCCTGCAGTCGGGCACGGTCAAGCTCGGCGTCGGCGTCGTGCGCGCCGATCCGATCGAAGGGCACGGCGTGTGCGGCGCCGATTTCCCGCTCAAGGTATCGTTGCTCGGCGAGGGCGGCACGGCGATCGGCTATGGCGACGACTTGCGCCCGCCGGCATCGATCCCCAATGCGTCGCAGCCGCGCTGGCCGCCGAGCGAACCGCGTTATCCGTCGCCGGCACCGGTGCAGAGCGAGCCTATCCAAAGCGGCAATATGCGCTGGGTGCCGGGACCGCCCGGCATCGAACGGCCCGAAGTCAGCGCGCCGGCCGGCTACGCGCCATCAACCGAGCCAAGCGAACCAAGCGAGCCCGCCGCGCCGGCCAGCCGGCCGATGTCCATTTATGCACCGGGCGTGGCGGCGCCCGACGATATTCCCGACGACGCCGTCTTGCCGCCCGGCCGCAGCCGGCCCGCCTATCCGCAAAGCCAGCCCGCCTATAACGCGCCGGTCTATCGGCCAGAGCCGCAGCGCGCGCCGCCGGCGCTCGGTCCGATGCGCGGTCCGGCAAAAACCGCCACGCTGATGCCGGCGGCGGTGTCGCCGCCGGCCACGCTTGCCTGTCCGCTGGTGTCCGCGCTCGACCGCTGGGTGAGCGCAGGCGTGCAGCCGGCAGCGCTGCATTGGTTCGGCACGCAGGTCACCGAGATCAAGCAGATCGGTTCCTATTCGTGCCGCGAGATGGTGGGGGCTTCGAGTTCGCACATGTCCGAGCACGCCTTCGGCGATGCGCTCGACATCGCCGGTTTCACGCTCGCCGACGGGCGCAAGATCAGCGTCAAGAGCGGCTGGCATGGCACGCCGGAAGAGCAGGGCTTCCTGCACGACGTGCAGCTTTACGCCTGCGAGACGTTCAACACGGTGCTGGCGCCGGGCTATAACGTCTATCACTACGATCACATCCACGTGGACCTGATGCGGCGCGCCAGCGGCCGCCGGCCGTGCCGGCCGGACGCCATTCCCGGCAACGTTGTGGCGGCCAAGGCGCGCGCGGTCTATGCGGCACGGCACGGCGCGCCGGCCTATACCGGCTCGGTGCCGACCAAGGCGGCGAGCGCCGCGCCGGTCGCGGTGGCCGGCCAGGACGGTTACGTCGACGGCGACGACAACGACATCGTGACCGGCTCGATCGGCACCGCGCGCCGGCTGACCGGCAGCGTCGACCACGACTACGATGCCAGCGAGCCGCAAAACGCGCCGCCGCCGCGCCCGCCCGCCGTGTCAGGCCCAAGCGGCAATACTGCCGTCAGCCCCGAACAACTTTAGTCCGGACCCAATCAACGGCCGGCTGAACAACAAGCGCAGCACCAATCGCCGCAGCCACGGGTGCGAGCGCGCCGACGGCACGACCAGGCCGGCGATGCCGCTGCCGGAAATGAGGATGCGTTTGCGGTCCATGTTAGGCCGAAGCTTGGTGCGCCCCCGCTGTTTCTACGCCCGGGCCGCGCGATCGATCCATGGCGCAATTTCGCGGGCTAGGTCGCCGTTGGCAATTGCCACTTCAAGCCGGGAAAGCGCGCATAGTCGCGATCGAACGTGATCCACTCGCAGCCCCATTCGATGGCGAGCGCGGCGTACCAAGCGTCGGCGATCCGTCGCCCGCGGATATCCGCTTCGACGCATAGACGCTTGAAAATGGCCCAGTGGCGATCGCCAGGCTCGACGATCTGGCAGTTTGGCTGGACCAGAATATCGTCGCAGAAGCCGAACGCTTCGTCGCGCGAACTCGGTACGTTGTAAATTCGATGATCCGTTGTGACGCGAACGACAGCGCTTAAGACGACGGGCGAGATGGCAAAGGGGCCGTCGCCAAGCACAATACCACGAAGCCAAGAACGGCATACTGGATGTTGCGGCGCATCTTCGCGGAAAGCGTAGATCAGGACATTGACGTCCGGCAGGATCATTTAAAGCCGGTTCTCAGCCGCTCGGCATATTCCAAGTCATCCATGCCCTGGATGTCGGAAAATTTGGTGATATCGACACCGGGCCGCAGCCCGCCGGTTGCTTTGCTGACGCGCGGCAGGATTCGTTTTTGTCTTAGCGATTTGCTGTCGCCGGCCACGACCTGCCGCAAGCCATCCTCGATCAAAGCGGTGAGCGTACGGCCTTCGTCCGCCGCCTTGCGCTTGGCGCGGCGGATCAGGTCGCTGGGCAGACGGACGGTAGTGCGGTGGATCATATGTCAAGACATACGCAAGATATGTCAATATGTCAAAACGTTAAGATGTGTTACGCCACCGCCTGCAGCAGCATGGCGGCGAACAGGATCAGCCCGGCGTCGCGGTTCGATTTGAACAGCATCAGGCAATGCGCCGGATCGTCGATGTTGAGCCTTATCACCTGCCAGCTGAGATGCGCGGCGAAGGCGATCAGCCCGACGACGAAAATCGCCCTGCCGCCGGCCATCAGTCCGGCTGCGCCGATCAGCACCACCGCGGCGGCATAAAAGCCGGCCAGCATCGGCCGCGTATTCTCGGCGAACAACAGCGCCGTCGACTTGATGCCGATCAGCGCGTCGTCCTCGCGGTCCTGGTGCGCGTAGATGGTGTCATAGGCGATCACCCAGCAGATCGAGCCGGCATAAAGCACCAGCGCCGGCCAATCGAGCCGTCCGAACGCCGCCGGCCAGCCCATCAACGCGCCATAGGAGAAGGCAAGGCCGAGCACGATCTGCGGCCAATAGGTGATCCGTTTCATGA
Source organism: uncultured Alphaproteobacteria bacterium (assembly GCA_963739735.1). GTDB lineage: Bacteria > Pseudomonadota > Alphaproteobacteria > Rhizobiales > Xanthobacteraceae > Pseudolabrys. The sequence continues at coordinate 60,947 of CAVUBV010000005.1, forward strand.
ACGGATAGATCGCCACCACCGCGAGCGAGATCAGGCCGGTGAGCACCGTGTAGCGATTGAACTGCAGCAGCACCAACAGGCCGACCAAAGCCTGCGCGATCAGGAATGCCGAGGCTTGCCCGACCGACACTTGGCCGGAAGGGATCGGGCGCGAACGCGTGCGCTCGACTAGGCCGTCGAGATCGCGGTCGACCAGATCGTTCCAGGTGCAGCCGGCGCCGCGCATGGCGAAAGCGCCGATGAAGAACAGCACGATGTGCCAGAGGCTGGGAAAATGCGCCGAGCGCATGCCGGTCAAGCCGACCGACCACCAGCACGGCATCAACAGCAGCCAGGAACCGATCGGCCGGTCGAGGCGGGCGAGCCGCAAATAGGGCCGGGCGAAGGACGGCGCCAGGCCGTCGACCCAGTTACCGGTCGCATCGGCGACGCGTCCGGCCTCGCCGCTCATCTGCCGCCGAGCGGGGTGCCGGTCAACGTGTCGAAGGTGCCGCGGCCGGTACTGATGTTGCCGGAATCGGTGATGGGTGCGTTGAGCGCATCGCTCAGGCTCGGACCCGCCGGCCGCTGCGGCGCGGCGGCGGCGCGGCAAACCTTGCTGCGCATTTCCACGGTCTTGGCGTGCGCTTGCTTCAATCCGCTGATCACGTTCGGGGGAATGCTGCACCAGACCTCGTTATCGGTGGTGTATTTCACCATCTTGGCTTCGGCGGCGGAAAACACATTGAACAATTTGCACGCCTCGCGCGCGTCGACATGGTGCTCGCTGGCCGCGCGGATGGCGGAAGCCTTTTTCGCGGCGTCCTCGCGCAGCTTGGTGAAGTCCCTGATGCAAGGGGGCTCCTGCTGCGGCGGCTGCATCTGCGCCGCGGCGCTGGCGACGGCGCCCGGCGTGAGGCAGGCGGCGATCAACATGGCCCGGCACAAATTCATCAACTGGTCCTCTCCCGGTCGCGGACGCATTATAGCAGGCCGGCGGCTAAACGGCGGCCTATAACAAGCGGCCGAATGCGTCGGGAACACGGCAATCCGGGCATAATCGGCGCCCTCGCCAAAGTCCCGAGGTCTAGCGTAAACCGGTTTGGCAGCGCCGTTTTAACGATTAACCCATGCCGCATTACGATTTCCGTGAGCCGCGCCTTTACGTCGCCCAGCCGCTCGCTGCCGGGCGCCCGGTCGCGCTCGACCGCGGCCAGCTCAATTACCTGCAAAACGTGCTGCGGCTAAAGGCCGGCGACGAATTGCTGCTGTTCAACGGGCGCGACGGCGAATGGCGGGCGCGGCTCGAAGGCGCCGGCAAGAAGGCGCTTGTCGCCGTCGCCGGCGAGCGGGCGCGCGAGCAGCCGGCCTCCGTCCGACCTGCATTTTCTGTTCGCCCCGCTCAAGCACGCCCGGCTCGATTATGTGGTGCAGAAGGCGGTGGAAATGGGGGCTTCGCGCCTGCAACCGGTGCTCACGCGGCACACGCAGGTGGCGCGCGTCAACACGGATCGCATGCGCGCCAATGCGATCGAGGCGGCGCAGCAATGCGGCATTTTGAGCTTGCCGGAGGTCGCGGAACCCGCCGCCTTCGGCGAAGCGATCGCCGATAGCGGCCGCCTGCTGGTGTTCTGCGACGAAGACGCCGAGGTGGCCGACCCGGTGGCGGCGCTTTGCGCGCAGGCGCAAGCGGGCGCGGCGCTGGCGGTGCTGATCGGGCCGGAAGGCGGCTTTTCTGCCGAGGAGCGCGCGGCGCTGCTCAAGCGGCCGAACGTGGTGCGCATCGCGCTCGGGCCGCGCATCCTGCGCGCCGATACGGCGGCGGTGGCGGCGCTCGCTTTGGTGCAGGCGGTGCTGGGCGATTGGCGGGAAAAAGAGCGATAGAAAAGCGGACACCCCGGTTGACCGGCGGCGGGCGATCGAATGTCGCCCGTCTCGCTCCGATCAGCCCGGGGCCCGTTCCGGCGCGGCTGCCGGCGAACGCCCGGCAACGCAACGCCGCATACGCGAGCAGACTACGGACAAGACAAACGCGACGCAGGAACGCGACAGACGCAAAACGCGCGCACCGGCACTGCGCCGGACACGTATTACGCAAACGCCGTCCGGCCGCCCGATTCGCGCGAAAAATGATGCAGTGCCGCAAGCGGCCTAGCGAGTCCCGCGGTGCGCAAAACTGTGCACGAATCGGCTGCGGCGGGAAAAACCTGTGATAAAGTCCGGCCCGGTCGCAAGGAGTACGGCGATGGTGTGTGCGTTGCGCTGCATTCGATCCCTCACGCTGCTGATTTTGCTCGGTTTTGCCCTGCTGGCGCCGGCGCAAAGGCCGGCCGAAGCGGCAGGCCTCTTGGAAAAGAACTTCTATCTGAGCGGGCCGAATTACGACGGCGTGCTGCCGCCTTGCGAGGCCGCGCTCGGCACCATCGCCTCGCGCTTCGCCGAGAAGGAAGGCCGTTTCTGGAACTCCAACCTGCAGATCCTCGACTTCGAACGGGTGCGGCAGATCGCGTTCCGCCCCTGGGCGAAGGGAACCATTCCGCGCCGTTTTTGCAGCGCGGTTGCGACGGTCAGCGACGGGCGCCGCCACCGGGTCAATTACTGGATCGGCGAGGATACCGGCATCATCGGCTCGACCTGGGGCGTCGAATGGTGCGTGGTCGGCCTCGACCGCAACTGGGCCTATAACCCGGGTTGCAAGATGGCGCGGCCCTGAGGGGCGCCGGGCGGCGCCGTTCCGGTTTGTTTCATTTTGTTCTTGAAATGTTCTTGTTCTTACGCTACGGTACTATGGAACCGTTGAGAAAAATCAATTTCCGGTTTGTTCCGGGGTCCGTGTGATGGGGGTTCCCATGTCGCGTAATATGCCGCGTAACTTGTCGCCTAATTCGCCGCGTAATTCATCCCGCGATTGGCTTCGACATCGCGTTAGTCGGGCGGCGCAGGCCGCCGCCGTGACCTTCAGCTTCCTGTTTTTGTTCGCCATTGTCGCGCTGGCGCAGGACCGGCAAACCCAAGGAGTTTGGCAGGATCCAAGGCATAACGCGCCCGGCCAATTCGATTTCTACGTGCTGGCGCTGTCCTGGTCGCCGTCTTTCTGCGAGGCCGCGCGTGAGCGCGCGCCAACGCGGACGCCCGACCAGCAATGCGCCGGCCGGCCCTTCGCTTTCGTGGTGCACGGGCTTTGGCCGCAATACGATCACGGCTTCCCGGCGTTCTGCGTGGTGCCGGCGCCGCGGCTCGACCACCGCATCGTCGGCACCATGCTCGATCTGATGCCGAGCCGGCGGCTCGTCTACCATGAGTGGGACCGCCACGGCACGTGTTCCGGACTTTCGCAAGCCGCCTTTTTCGAGGCGGTGCGCAAGGCGCGCGCGGCGGTGAAAATTCCCGCCGAATTCGCGGCGCTGGACAAGCCGATCGCGGTCAAGCCCGCCGACATGGTGGCGGCCTTCGTCAAGGCCAATCCGGGTTTGTCGGGCGCGGATTTGGCGGTCGATTGCGACAGCAAGCGCTTGCGCGAAGTGCGCTTTTGTCTGGCCAAGGATTTTTCCTTCCGCGCCTGCGCCGAGGTGACGCGCCGCGCCTGCCGGCGCGACAGCATTCTCATGCCGGCCATGCGCGGCGGATGAACGGCGTGTAAACGCGCGCGGCGAAAACTCGTCAGGGCACGGGCCTTGTGTCGGCGATCGCATTAAGCCGTCACTAACGATGGTGTAGCCGGTACGGGGATAAACCCGGCGCGTCGAGAATTGGCGCAAGGTTCTCGTAAGAGAAATCCGCAATGTTCCGCACGCGATCAGCGCGGGGGAGCGCGCGGATATGAATCGTGTGTGGGACTATATCGGCTTTGCCGTCTGGTTTGCCGGGCTCGGCTACATCGCCTTGTGGCTCGACCGGCCCGGTCGACCATGTGACGCTGCCGCCGGCTTTGCACGCGCTCGGCGTCGCCTCGGCCATGTTCGTTCCGCTGCGCTTGGTCTGCCGCGCCGTCGGCCGGCGGCGCGCCGCGGCCGGCGCTGCCCGCGCGGTGCGCCCGCGTACGGCGGCCTCGGTGCTGCGTCCGCCGCGGCGCAAGTCGTCCTACCCGCTGCGCACGGTCAAGCCGCGCCGCCATTTCGGCCTGCGTGGCACGAAGCAATAGAAATCGCTATGGCATAACCCTCCGGCATGACGAATAATGGCCGTTAATGGCCGACCGTCGCCGCAGCCAGCGAGCCAGCTTGTGAACTATCGCCACGCCTTCCATGCCGGGAATTTTGCCGACGTGTTCAAGCATGCGGTGCTTTGCCGCATCCTGCATTATCTGCGCGCCAAGCCGGCGGCATTCCGGGTGATCGACACCCATGCCGGCGCCGGGCTCTACGATCTCGCCGGCCGCGAAGCGAGCCGCGGCGGCGAATGGCACGAAGGCATCGAGCGGCTTTTGGCGGCGAATTTGGCCGCTCCGGTGGCGGCGCTGCTGGCGCCCTATCTCGAGGTGGTGACGGCGCTCAACGAGCGCGGCCGGCTTACCGACTTATCCCGGCTCGCCGGCCTTGGCGCGCGCTTGGCTGCGCCCGCAGGACCGGCTGATCGCCTGCGAAATCGAGCCGCAGGCGGCGACCGCGCTGCGGCAAAATCTGCGCGGCGATACCCGCATCAAAACGCTGGAAATCGACGGCTGGACCGCGCTCGGCGCCTATGTGCCGCCGAAAGAACGGCGCGGGCTGGTGCTGGTCGACCCGCCCTTCGAGGAGGATGGCGATTTCTTCCGCCTGAGTCGCGGGCTTGCCGCGGCGCACCGCAAATGGGCGACCGGCATCTTCGCGCTCTGGTACCCGATCAAAGGCCGCGCCGAACCCGACGCGCTGGCCAAAGCCCTGCGCCGCCTCGGCATCGCAAAAATATTGCGCGCGGAACTTTTCGTCGCCCCGCTGTCCGATCCGACCCGCCTCAACGGCTGCGGCCTGATCCTGGTCAATCCGCCCTGGACGCTTGAAAACGAGCTTGCCGTCCTGTTGCCGGCGCTCGCCGGCATCCTCGGCCGTCAGGGCGGAGGCGGATTCAAGCTCGACCGCCTCGCCGGCGCAGCGGCGCAGGCCGCCCGCTGACCGTTTGCCTCTTTCCACAGCCGCCCAGTTAGTGTGTAGTTCCGCCATTGGCAGGTACGTTCCGCCTCCGGGAGGGGGGCCGGCGGAGTGACTGAGGCCGGTTTGGGCCGACGCTTTCCCCGATTGTGAATGTCCGGCCGAGCCGCCGCGCCGTGGGGGCTGGCGGCGGAGCAGTGCGGGGAGAGGAGTTTTCCCGATGGCGCAAACCGGTGTTGTGAAGTTCTTCAACAGCGAGCGAGGCTACGGTTTCGTGAAGCCGGATGACGGCGGGCGTGACGTGTTCGTGCACATCACCGCCGTGGAGGCAGCCGGATTAAAGAGCCTCAACGAAGGCCAGAAGATCAGCTTCGACGTCGAACCGGATAAAAAGGGCAAAGGCCCGAAAGCCGTGAACCTGGTCGTTACCGGCTGACCGCGTTGCCGGCGGCGCCGCCCGGCGCTTCCGAACCGCGTTACTTCGCGACCTTCATCAGCTGCGGAGTCCCCCGCGACTGTCACCGATGAGATATTTCCACAAATGATCCTCCTTTCGTCGCCTGCTTCGCCGTTCGTCCGCAAAGTCCGCATCGCCATCAGTCTCCTGGGGCTCTCCGACAAAATCGAAACGCGCCAGCCCGATCTCGACGATCCGGCCGACAAAATCCGCGGGCAAAATCCGCTCGGCAAAATCCCCGTGCTGATCCTCGACGATGGCGCCGCCTATTACAATTCGCGCGTGATCCTGGAAATGCTCGATCATATCGCCGGCGGCGACCGCATCATCCCGCGCGAGCCGAAGGCGCGCTTCGACGGCGTTGCGGCTGCAGGCGCTGTGCGACGGCATCCTCGATGCGAGTGTGCTGCTGGTCTACGAGAACCGCTATCGGCCGGCCGACAAGCACGTGCAGGTCTGGATCGATCGCCAGGCCGGCAAGGTGGCGCGCGGCCTGGCGGCGTTGGAAGCTTCACCGCCGGCGCTCACCGATTTGCCCGACGTCGGCCAGATCGCGCTCGCCTGCGTGCTCGGTTATCGCGATCTGCGTTTCGGCGGCGACTGGCGTAAGGATTATCCGCGCCTGGTCGCCTGGCACGACAAATTCGCCGCGCAGGTGCCGGCTTTCGCAGCGACCAAGATGCCGGCATAATCCACGCCACAACGCGCACAACGCAAAAACCCCGGAGCGAGCTCCGGGGTTTTGCAGTTTTCAAGTCCGCCGTGCGATCAGAAGCGGTAGTTGATGCCGCCGCGCACGATATTGCTGGTGAAGCTGACGTCAGTGGAAACGCCGCAGACCGCGGGGTCGCAGCTTCCCTTGCCGAGATCGGCATAGAGATATTCGACCTTGGCGGTCCACGGGCCGGCGATGGCGAATTCCACGCCGCCACCGAGCGTCCAACCGACCTTGGTGGTGGTCGTGGTGCCGAGTCCGGCCGGCGTCGCCTTGATGTCGCCGAAGGCCGCGCCGCCGGTGACGAAGGGCATCACGCGGTCGAAGGCATAGCCGATGCGGCCGCGCGTCGTGGCGAGCCACGAGTTACGGGTTTCGCAGGAGATGCCGGTGCAGAGGCCGTTCGAGGTGGTGCCGCGGATATTGCTCCAGTCGAGGTCGCCTTCGAAGCCGACCACGGTCTGGCCCATCTGATAGTTGTAGCCGAGCGTGCCGCCGACGAGGCCGCCAGCCAGATCGGCGTCGGCGGTGCCGGCCGGATTGCTCCAGGTCGAACTGCCCCAGCCTCCGCCGGCGTTGATGCCGATATAGAACCCGTTCCAGTTATAGGGCGCGGCATAGATCGGCGCCTTGGCCGGCATCGCGGCGTGCCGGCGCGGCATGTCCGCGGCGTTCGCCGAACCCATCGCCGCCGCCACGGCGAGCGCAGCCAGAGCCGCCCAAACCATACGCTTCATTTTGAAACCTCCGTCATTGTGGGCCCCCCACAATTCGAGGCTGCATAAGTATTCAAAACAGGCTGAGCGTCTAGTGTGTAAAAGACACACTAGAAAACTAAGTTGTTGAAGGTATAATCATAATTGTGCCGATGAAAAGCCATGTTGTCGCCTTGATGAAGATCTGGTAAAACGGCGCGGCATGGTGAAGTAATACTTAAGACTTAAGCCGGCATTGGACCTGCTGCGCGGCAAAGAAAAACCCCGGGCGCCGAAGCCCGGGGTTTTCCGCCACGCGAACGGCGATGCGCCGCTCAGAAGTGATAATTGAGGCCGAAGCGAAGGAAGTTGGCCTGCAGGCCGTTGTCCACGCCGGTGATCGTATAGCTGCGGCTGCCGAGATCCATATAGAGGTACTCGACGCGGGCCGACCAATTCGGCGTGATGCCGACTTCGGCGCCGATGCCGCCGGCCCAGCCGGTTTCCGTCTTGCTCTCGGTCAGCCCGAGCAACTCGCCCTTCAGATCGCCATAGGCGAGGCCGAGGGTGGCGTAGAGCAGCACGTTGTTGAAGGCGTAGCCGACGCGGCCGCGCAAGGTGCCGAACCACGGGTTGGAGAACTTCCACGGCGCGAAAGTGTCGTCGGCGGCGGAAATCTGCAGATCGGTTTCGCCGCCGAACACGAACTGGCCGTTCTGCCAGTTGTAGCCGATCTGCCCGCCGCCGGCGATGCCGCTCGGATTGATCACGCTGTTGGTGACCTTGCCCCACTCGTAGCCGATGTTGAGACCGGCATAGGCGCCGGCCCAATTATAGACGCCGGATGGCGCCATCGGCGCCGAGTAGTAAGGCGTCGGGCCGCGCGGGAGATCGGCCGCGCAGGCCGCGCTCGATGCGATCAAGGCGGCCGCCAAAGCCGTCGCGAAAAGTGTTTTTTTCATCGGACCCTCCACTCAACTCGCGCGCCGCGGCGCTTTGCGCCTGAGGCGGAGTGCGAGAATTACGTGGAGGATTTATCGAGCCTTTTAAGTTAAGCGGTCATGAATCGGTAAGCAAACAGCACTCGTTATCCCTAAGGAACCGTTATGCGTGGGACGCTTCTCGTTTTACAATTTACCATGTCGGCTCAGCTTCTGTTTACTATGATTTGGCCGGTGCGGCTGACGCGGCAAGGCGTATGAAAGAGCGCGAATGTGAGGTGGGATTGCGGGCAATTCACACATGACGCGTGCGGCGCTGATCACCGGGGCGGGGCGGCGCATCGGCCGGGCGATTTCGCTCGCGCTGGCGCATGACGGCTATGCCGTGGTGCTGCACGCCAACCATTCGCGCGCCGAAGCGGAGGAGCTTGCCGGCGAAATTCTTGCGAAGGGCGGCAGCGCTTCGGTGGTGCTCGCCGATCTCGCCGATGCCGAGGCGGTGCGCGGGCTGATCCCGGCGGCGGCGGCTTTCGCCCCGCTCACATTGCTGGTCAACAATGCCAGCCAATTCGACGAGGACGAGATCGGCACGCTCGAGCGCGCGCGCTTCGAGCGAACGCTGGCGGTCAATCTGACCGCGCCGGTGCTGCTGGCGCAGGCCTTCGCCGCGCAGGCGCCGGACGGCGCCGACGCTTCCATCGTCAATATCGTCGACCAGCGCGTGCTCAAGCCGACGCCGCGATTCTTCTCCTATACCTTGAGCAAGAGCGCGCTTGCCGACGCGACCGTCACGCTGGCGCAGGCGCTGGCGCCGAACGTGCGGGTCAACGCGGTGGCGCCCGGCCCGACGCTGCCGAGCCCGCGGCAGACCGAGGATGAGTTCGCCCGCCAGGCGGCGTCCGTGCCGCTGCAGCGCGGGCCCAGCCCAGAGGACATCGCGGCGGCGGTTGTTTATCTCGCCGGCGCGCAAAGCGTCACCGGCACGGTGCTCGCGGTCGACGGCGGCCAGCACATCGCCTGGCGGACCGCCGACAGCGATGTCGCCGAGTAGCCGGCAATCGTATCGGGTTCGGCACGAGAGGAGCGACTTCGATGTCAAAACCTATCAAACGCGTCGCCGTGATCGGCACCGGGGTCATCGGTGCGAGTTGGTCGGCGCTGTTCCTGGCCAAAGGCCTGGAGGTCGTCGCCATGGACGCCGTCCCAACCGCCGAAGCCCCATTGAAGCGCTTCGTCGAAACTGCCTGGCCCGCACTCAGCAAGTTAGGACTTAGCCCCGGGGCGTCTCAAGCGAACCTGCAATTTACCACGGACCTGCCGGCGGCGGTGAAAACAGCCGACTTTGTTCAGGAGAACGGACCCGAGCGCATCGACTTCAAGAAAAAATTATTCGCTCAGCTCGACGCGTTACTGGGGCCTGACGTCATCATTGCCTCAAGCTCGTCCGGCCTCACCATGAGCGACATTCAATCGGAATGCCTATCGCATCCCGAGCGGTGTGTGATTGCTCATCCCTTCAATCCGCCGCACTTGATCCCGCTCGTCGAGATCGTCGGCGGCGCCAAGACTTCCGAAGCCGCCATTCAAACCGCCGCGCAATTTTACACGGCGTTAGGCAAGCGAACTATTCGTCTGCAAAAGGAGGTCATGGGCCACGTTGCGAATCGACTGCAGGCCGCGCTTTGGCGAGAAGCGGTGTCCTTGGTTGCTTCGGGTGTCGTCAGTGTAGCCGACGCAGACGCCGCGGTGGCATGGGGGCCTGGCCTGCGTTGGGGCATCATGGGCCCAACGCAGCTGTTCCATCTCGCCGGTGGCCAAGGGGGTATTGAGCATTTCTTCCAGCAGTTCGCCGGGCCGATGACGGCATGGTGGAACGACCTTGGGTCCCCCGAGCTCGATCGCGAGTTGCAACAGAAAATTATCGACGGCTTGCACGCGGAAGTGGGAACGCGTTCGATCGACGAGTTGGCTGCGCGCCGTGACGAGAAACTGCTCGAGCTGCTCGCGCTTCAGGCAAATGACTAGAAGCGATTTTTGGCGCCTGGCGGCCAGGCCCGCCGCGTTGCCGAATCTCCGCTTTTGGGGGTAAATCGGATACCGGTCAATCGCCGATAGCGACGCGGTGGAGTAGGGCGCAGCCAACGCTTGGCGGCCTGCTTGCGCAAGGCCTGAGACAAAGCCGATGATGCGGGCGGCCGCTGAACAATAAAAGGCTCATCGGGAGGAATGGAATGGGCCGCAAGATTGCCATTGTCGGAGCGGGCGCGGTCGGCGGATATACCGGCGCCCATATGGTCCAGGCCGGCGAGGATGTGACGTTCATCGATCCGTGGCCCGCGCATGTCGAGCATATGCGCGCGCACGGCCTGCGCGTGACGCATGCCATGCGGGAACCGGAATTCACGGTGCCGGTGCGGGCGCTGCACGTGACCGACGCGCAAGCTCTTGCCAAGGAGAAGCCGGTCGACATCGCCTTCGTGTGCATGAAGTCGTACGACACGGCCTGGGCGGCGATGCTGATCCGGCAATATCTCGCGCCTGACGGTTACATCGTCTCGCTGCAGAATTGCATGAACGAAGAAACGATCGCCGGCGTCGTCGGCTGGGGCAAGACGCTCGGCTGCATCGCCAGCAGCATTACGGTCAATTTGCCGGAACCCGGCCATATTCACCGCGGCGCCGCCAAACACGGCGCGGCGCACACCGTATTCCGCGCCGGCGAAGTGCACGGCCGCATCACGCAACGCGCGCAGGAGGTTTGCCGTCTGGTCGCCTATGCCGATAGCGCCAAGGTCACCAACAATCTTTGGGGCGAGCGGTGGTCGAAGCTGGTCGCCAACGCCATGCAGAACGGGCTCTCGGCTTGCACGGGGCTCGGCGGCGGCGACATGTTGAAGAACGATCCGATCCGGCGCTTCGCGACGCGTCTCGGCAGTGAAGCGATCCGCGTCGGACAGGCGCACGGCTATCAGCTGGAGGAAATCCTGCATTTGCCGCCGGAAACGATCGCGCGCGCCGGCGAGGGCGACGCGGAAGCCGCCCGTGCCTGCGACGAGCAGCGTTTCAAGGATGCAGGCCGCACCGCGCCGGGCAGCGCCCCTCGATGGGTCAGGACATGGAGAAGGGCCGGCGCACCGAGATCGAATTCCTCAACGGCATGATCGTGCGCGAGGGTGAGAAGGTCGGACATTGCCTGCCGCGCCAACGCGGCGCTGACCGATATCGTCAAACGCATCGAGCGCGGCGAGTTGAAGCCCGATCCACGGCACATTACGGAACTCCGGCTCAACTGAGCCGAGCGGCAATATTGTTGACGCCGAGATGGATTGCACCGAAACCGCCTGCGTAACCCGCTGCCGGTTTTTGGGGCTAAAGCGGACATCGGCTATTTATCGGGCCTATTTGTTGGCCGCCCATCCCGCATTATATGTCTAAGCTCAGTTTCCCATGAACGGCACGCCCAAAGACATCGACCCGGAAAGCGAGCTGCGCGACGAGGAGGAGGAACTCCTCGCTGCCCGAGCTGGAAGCCGCCGAGCAGCCTCCCGGCACGCTCGCCGCCGGCCGCGCGGCGATCGCGCGCGCGGTCAAGCACGCGCCGTCAAAGCCCGGCGTCTATCGCATGATCGACGGCAAGGGCGAGGTGCTCTACGTCGGCAAAGCGAAAAACATCAAGAAACGGATCACCGCCTATACGCGGCCGACCGGGCACGACAACCGCATCGTGCGCATGATCGCCGGCACGGCGACGATGGAATTCGTCACCACCAAGACCGAGACCGAGGCGCTGCTGCTCGAAGCCAATTTGATCAAGCGGCTGCGCCCGCGCTTCAACGTGCTGCTGCGCGACGACAAGTCGTTCCCTTTCATTCTCATCACGTCGGACCACTGGGCGCCGCAGATCTTGAAGCACCGCGGCGCGCACACGCGGGCAGGGCATTATTACGGGCCGTTCGCCAATGCCGGCGCGGTCAACCGCACCATCAACGCGCTGCAGCGCGCGTTCCTTTTGCGCTCCTGCTCGGATTCGTTTTTCGAGGCGCGCACGCGGCCGTGTTTGCTCTATCAGATCAAGCGCTGCTCGGCGCCTTGCACGCAGGAGATCGATTTTTCCGGCTACAGCGAGTTGGTGCGCGAGGCCAACGCATTTCTTGTCCGGCCGCAGCCGGTTGGTGCAAAAGGAAATGGCGGCGGAAATGGACACGGCGTCCAGCGCGCTCGATTTCGAGCGCGCCGCGGTCTATCGCGACCGGCTGGCGGCGCTCTCCGCCATCACCTCGCATCAGGGCATCAATCCGCGCACGCTGGAGGAGGCCGACGTGTTCGCCGTGCATCAGGCCGGCGGCTATTCATGCGTCGAGGTGTTCTTCTTCCGCACCGGGCAGAACTGGGGCAACCGCGCCTACTTTCCCAAAGCCGACCGCGCGCTTGGCGCCGGCGAAGTGCTGAGCGCCTTCCTCGCGCAATTCTACGACGACAAGCCGCCGCCGCGGCTGGTGCTGGCCTCGCACGAATTCGAGGAGCGCGCGCTGTTGGCCGCGGCGCTCACCGCCAAGAGCGGGCGCAAGGTCGAAGTGAGCGTGCCGCAGCGCGGCGAACGCAAGGAACTGGTGCAGCACGCGCTCGCCAATGCGCGCGAGGCGCTGGCGCGCAAGCTCGCCGACACGTCGTCGCAGCAGAAGCTGCTCAAGGCGCTGACCGAAACCTTCGCGCTGCCGCGCCAGCCGCGCCGCATCGAGGTCTACGACAACAGCCACATCGCCGGCACCAACGCGGTCGGCGCCATGGTGGTGGCGGGGCCGGAGGGCTTCCGCAAGAACCAGTACCGCAAGTTCAACATCCGCTCGGAGACGATCACGCCGGGCGACGACTTCGGCATGATGCGCGAGGTGTTGCAGCGGCGGTTCAAGCGATTGTTGGAAGAGAGCCCGCGCATCAGGCTGGACGACGCGCTGGCGGCGGAACAGAGCGGCGAGGTCTCAATCGACGACGAACAGCCCTGGCCCGATCTCGTGCTGATCGACGGCGGGCAGGGGCAGCTCACCGCGGCGACCGAGACGCTGGCCGCGCTGGGCGTCACCGACTGCCGCTGGTCGCCATCGCCAAGGGGCCGGACCGCGACGCCGGGCGCGAGACCTTCTTCATGGCGGGGCGCAGCCCGTTCAAGCTGCCGCCGCGCGATCCGCTGCTTGTATTTCATCGAACGCTTGCGCGACGAAGCGCACCGCTTCGCCATCGGCTCGCACCGCACCCGGCGCAAAAAGGACATCCGCGAGGCCGGCTTGCAGGAAATCCCCGGCATCGGGCCGACGCGCAAGCGCGCGCTGCTGCGCCACTTCGGCACCTTGAAAGCGATCGAGCGGGCGAGCCTGCCCGATCTCGCACAGGTGCCGGGCATTAATGCGGAGACGGCGCGAAAGATATATGAGTTCTTCCACGAACACGCGGCGGGGTAGGCCATGATCATCAAACGGCAAGAAGACGTCACCGACGCGGTGGTGGACGCGTTCAACAACACGGCCGACCCGCGCCTGCGCGAAATCCTCATCGCGCTGGTCAAGCACCTGCATGCCTTCGCGCGCGACGTGCATCTGACCGAGGAGGAGTTCGAGCGGGCGGTCGGCTATGTCAGCGCGCTCGGCCAGAACACCACCGCCACGCATAATGAAACGGTGCTGATGTCCGGCTCGCTCGGCTTCTCCACGCTGATCTGTCTGCTCAACAACGGCAATAACGGGCAGACCGAAACGACGGCCAACCAGCTCGGCCCGTTCTGGCGCATGAATTCGCCGCGCACGGAAAACGGCGGCTCGATCGTGCGCTCGGCCACGCCCGGACCCGTGCTGTTCGTCAACGCCGCGGTGCGCGACCAGAGCGGCAAGCCGATCGAAGGCGCCGAGGTCGACGTCTGGCATTCCTCGCCGGACGGCTTCTACGATCAACAGGATCCCAACCAGGTCGACATGAACCTGCGCGGCAAGTTCACGACCGACGCGCAGGGACATTTCGGTTTCCGCAGCGTCAAACCGGCGGGATACCCAATCCCGATGGACGGCCCGGTCGGCGAACTGGTGCGCGCCACCGGCCGGCATCATTACCGGCCCGCCCATCTGCACTTCCTGATCTTCAAGCCCGGCTTCAAGACGCTGATCTCGCAGGTCTACTCCAACGACGACGAGCGGCTGGAGACCGACGTGCAGTTCGGCGTCACCCGCGCTTTGGTCGGCGATTATGTCCGCCACGCGGGGGCAGCGCCGGCGCCCGACGTGGCCGGCGACTGGTATTCGCTCGATCAGAATTTCGTGATGGAGCCGGGCAAGAGCCGGCTGCCCAAAGCGCCAATCCAATAATCATTTGTTATTCCGGACGGCCCAGGGCCGGACCCGGAATCATACACCGCGGTACTGGGGATATGGATTCCGGTTCGCGGCTTCGCCCGCGCCCCGAATGAAGTGATGGCGGCCGGCGGCGGTTGACCTGACCGCGGGCCGGGTGTTCCTTGAGGCCCGATGAATGCCATGAGTTCCGAACGCTTGCCGGCGCATCCGCTCGCGCTGCCGAACCTGCTGACCTATGGCCGCATCGCCGCCGTGCCGGTGGTGGTGGCGCTGCTGTATTGGCAGAGCATCATCGGCGGCGGCCTGTGGCTGCGCTGGGTGGCGCTGGCGATCTTCATCGCCGCCGGCATCAGCGACATTCTCGACGGTTATTTCGCCCGCATCTGGGGCCAGCAGTCCTCGCTCGGCCGCATGCTCGACCCGATCGCCGACAAGCTCTTGGTGTCCTCCTGCCTGCTCATGCTGGCGGCGGAGAAGAGCATCCACGGCTGGGCGCTGCTCGCGGCGGTGATCATTCTGTGCCGCGAAATCCTGGTCTCGGGCCTGCGCGAATATCTGGCCGAACTGCGCGTCGGCGTGCCGGTGACGAAGCTCGCCAAATGGAAGACCATCGGGCAGATGGTGGCGATCGGATTCCTGATCGCCGGCGAGGCCGGCGAAAAGGTGCTGCCGCCGACCATCGAAATCGGCATCACGCTGCTGTGGCTGTCGGCGATGCTCACGCTCTACACCGGCTGGGACTATATGCGCGCCGGCCTGCGCTATATGATCGACTGAAACCAGCCGGTCATCCCCGCGAAAGCGGGGAACCAGAGCGGCAATTGCTGAATTCGAGGAAGAACTGGATTCCCGCTGCCGCGGGAATGAGCGGAGTGCGTATGAAACTGCGTTATTTCGCCTGGGTGCGCGAGCGCGTCGGCAAACCGGAGGAAGACATCGAGGTTCCCGCCGGCATCGGCACGGTGGCCGAGCTGATGACGTGGCTGTCCGCGCGCGGCGAGGAATACGCCCACGCCTTCGAGAACCCGGCGGTGATCCGCGCGGCCATCGACCGCGCCCATGTCAAACCGCAAACCCCGATCAAAGGGGCCGGCGAAATCGCCTTTTTCCCGCCGATGACGGGGGGTTAGCCTCGCGGGCGCGGGCGCGCTACGATTACCCCAATGACCGCCATGACCGCCCAGTCCACCGTGCGCCTGCAGCGCGAGCCGTTCGACGCCGCCGCGGAAGCAGCCTTGCTGTCGCGCGGGCGCACCGATGTCGGCGCGCTGGTCACTTTCACCGGGATTTGCCGCGGCGAGGAAGCCGGCGAGCCGATCGCCGCGCTCACGCTGGAACATTATCCCGGCATGGCGGAAGCCGAGATCGAACGTCACGTCGCCGAGGCGCTGATCGCGCTGGCCGCTCACCGGCGTCACCGTCATCCACCGTTACGGGCGCATCCAACCGGGCGAGGACATCATGATGGTGGCGACCGCGTCGTCGCATCGCGCGGCTGCCTTCGCGGCGGCCGAATTCCTCATGGACTACCTGAAGACGCGCGCGCCGTTCTGGAAGCAAGTGGAAAAGGCCGGCGCGAAAACCTGGGTCGACGCCAAGGCAACGGACGACGCGGCGGCCGGACGCTGGACGTCGGGCGGCCGGCAGGCGGCGGAATGAGGGCGCATGATCCCGAAAAGTGGGAACCGGTTTTCGGATAAGATCATGCGCCAAGGAAAAAGGGCTGACATGGTTCCGATTGTTGTCGCGGCGGTGGCACTGCTGTCGCTCGGCGTCGCGTCGGCGCAGGCGGCGGAGGTGAAGTATTACGAGGTGCCGCGCGGCGCGCATCCGCATGACGTGGCGCCGGCGCCGGACGGCACGGTCTGGTACACCGCGCAGTCACAAGGCGCGCTCGGCATTCTCGATCCGAAGACCGGCAAGGTGACGCAAATTCCGCTCGGCCCGGGCGCCGCGCCGCACGGCGTCATCGTCGGGCCCGACCGCGCCGCCTGGGTCACCGAGGGCGGACAGAACGCCATCGCGCGCGTCGATCCGGCGAGCAAGGCGGTGAAGCTGTTCCCGCTGCCGAAGAATTTCCCCGACGCCAATCTCAACACCGCGACCTTCGACCGCAAAGGCATCCTCTGGTTCACCGGGCAGAACGGCGTCTACGGCCGCGTCGATCCGGCAACCGGCAAGGTGGACGCCTGGAAGGCGCCCAAGGGCGCCGGCCCTTACGGCATCACCACCACGCCGAGCGGCGAGGTCTGGTACGCTTCGCTTGCCGGCGATCACATCGTCAAGATCGACACCGTGAGCGGCGACGCGCTGATGGTGCCGCCGCCCAAGCCCGGCGTCGGCCCGCGCCGCATCTGGTCGGATTCCAAGGGCATGCTGTGGGTGAGTTTCTGGCACACCGGCGAGGTCGGCCGCTTCGATCCGATCGGCAAGACCTGGAAAGTATGGGCGCTGCCGAAAAGCGGCGCCGGCTGCTACGCGGTCTATGTCGACGACAAGGACAAGGTGTGGCTGAGCGATTTTCTCGCCAATGCCATTGTCCGCTTCGATCCGGCGAGCGAGAAGTTCGCGAGTTTCCCGAGCAACAAACGCGGGGCCTCGGTGCGCCAACTGCTCGGCCGGCGTGGCGAAATTTGGGGCGCGGAATCCGGCACCGACCGGCTGGTGGTGGTGCGGGATTGAGGCGCTAGGATCGGTTTTATGCCGCTCGATTCGACCTTTGTCCGCCGGGATATCCTGCGCTTGCTCGCAGGCGGCGCGGTATTGGCGGCGGGCGCGCGGCCGGCCGAGGCCGGCGAGGCGCGCATCGCGCGGCTGATCGAGGAGACGCGCGGGCTCGAGCCGCTGTCAAAGCGCATCGATTTCATTTCCGCCGCGCTGCGCGGCGCCCGCTATCGCGGCTACACGCTGATCGGCGGGCCGCACCGGCCGGAACGCTTCGTGCTGCGCGACGACGGCTTCGATTGCGTTACTTATTGCGAGACGGTGCTGGCGGCGGCGCTTTCGCGCGACATGGACGCGTTCGAAGACACCTTGCGCGAAATCCGCTACCGGCACGGATACGTGAATTGGTTCGAGCGCAATCATTATTTCTTCGAATGGAGCGAGCACAATATCGAGAACAAGACCTGCCGTGCCATTGTCATGGACGGCGCGGTGGCGATCGAAAAGACGGTCTATTGGCATCGTGCGCTCGGCCGGCGGCGCTTCGACATGCGGGTCATTCCGCGCGATACGTTCCTCGCCAATAAAGCCATGCTGGCGAGCGGCGACATCGTCGGCTTCGTGACGCGGCGGCC
The DNA here is from genome assembly GCA_963739735.1 of uncultured Alphaproteobacteria bacterium. Taxonomy (GTDB): domain Bacteria; phylum Pseudomonadota; class Alphaproteobacteria; order Rhizobiales; family Xanthobacteraceae; genus Pseudolabrys. The sequence goes on from CAVUBV010000005.1 coordinate 78,437, forward strand.
GAACCTCGATTATTTCCACATCGGCTTCGTCGCCTTCGGCACCGACGGCGAATTGCTGCTGCGGCACGCCTCGCTTAGCCACGGCCGCGTGCTGGACGAGCGCATGGAGCGCTTCGTCGCGCATAATCGCGTGCATTATGTGACGCTGCTGCGGCCGGAAGTAGCCGCCCGCCGCGGTCGCCGCGCGCAAGGCTATTTAAGCGGCAGCAGCCTTGCCCTTCGGCTGCACTTCGGCGGTGTAGTCTTCCATCAGCGTCTTGGTGATGCCGCCCGGATTGAAATTCCAGTTGGCGATCTCCGACACCGCGGTGACTTCCGCCGCCGAGCCGGTGATGAAGCACTCGGAGAACTCGTTGAGTTCGTCGGGCAGGATGCGGCGCTCGATCACCTCGAAGCCGCGCTTTTTCGCCAAGCCGATCACGGTCTGCCGGGTGAGCCCGTCGAGGAAGCAGTCGGCGATCGGCGTGTGGATCTTGCCGTCCTTGACGAAGAAGATGTTGGCGCCGGTGCATTCGGCGACGCGGCCCTGCCAGTCCAGCATCATGGCGTCGGCATAGCCTTTGCGCTCGGCCGCGTGCTTGGAGATGGTGCAGATCATGTAGAGGCCGGCGGCCTTGGAGCGGCAGGGCGCGGTCTTCGGATCGGGCCGGCGATAATCGGCGAGGTCGAGCCGGATGCCCTTGAGCCGCTGCTCGGGATCGAAATAGCTCGGCCATTCCCACGAGGCGATGGCGAGATGGATGGTGTTTGACTGCGCCGAGACGCCCATCATTTCCGAGCCGCGCCAGGCCACGGGGCGGACATAGGCGTTCTTCTTGCCGTTCTTCTCGACCACCAGTTTCTTGGCGGCGGTGATCTCGGCGGCGGAATAGGGGATCTCGAAATCGAGCATCTGGGCGGAGCGCTTCAAGCGCTCGGAATGCTCGTTGATTTTGAAGATTTCGCCGCCATAGGCGCGCTCGCCTTCGAACACGGCGCTCGCGTAATGCAGGCCGTGGCTGAGCACGTGCAGATTGGCGTCGGCCCACGGCACCAGTTTGCCGTCGTACCAGATGACCCCGTCGAGCCGGTCATAGGACTGTGCCGCCATCGCTTCCTCCTTCGAACCAAAACCCGGACCGGTCGGCCACTTTTGCCGCGGTCTCTTGCCGACGTCATTGTGCCCCAGTATTGTGTTTCAGTCTTGGGGCATTTTCCGCGCCTATTCCAACACTTTGCGTCGGGAGGCAACACCCGGTATGAATGGGTCCGGAGCGGTCCTATCGGCGTCCCGCCGCCGCGGTGCCGGATAAAAAGGACCGTTTCGGTACGATCCTTTCGTCTGCGGCGGTGTTTTTGTAACATAAAATCGAAATATGTCAATATGGCTGACATAAATTTGACCGCCAAGCTTGCCGCCCCTGCGGGCGGCTTGGCCGAGCGCCCGGCGACACCTGCCGCTGTGGCGGGCGAGCCGATCTGGGACATCATCGAACTGTTGTTTTTCGCCTACCGCGATTTCGTCGGCGACGCCGACGAGGTGCTGGCCAAGCTCGGCTTCGGCCGCGCTCATCACAGGGTGCTGCATTTCGTCAACCGCAATCCCGGCATGAAGGTCGCCGACCTGCTGGAGATCCTCAACATCACCAAGCAGTCGCTCGGCCGCGTGCTCAAGCAATTGGTCGACCAAAGCTACGTGGTGCAGAAGGAGGGCGCGCAGGACCGGCGCCAACGCCTGCTTTACGTGACGCCGAAAGGCGAGGCGCTGGCGCTCAAGCTCGCCGGCCTGCAGACCGAGCGAATCACCCGCGCCTTCGGCGATCTCGGCCCCGGCGCGCACGAGGCGGCGCGGCGCTTTCTCACCGCCATGATCGACGCCGACAATCGCGAGGGCGTGCTGCGCCTGATCGCGCGCGCCGAACGCGCCAAGACGCGGGCCTGACGTGGCAAGCGAGGAACTGACAATGCTGCCCGCCACGCTGTCAGACGACGCGCCGCATCTCTTGGTGGTCGACGACGACCGCCGCATCCGCGATTTGTTGTCGCGCTTCCTCACCGGCGAGGGCTATCGCGTCACCACGGCGGAGACGGCGGCCGACGCGCGCGCCAAGCTGCATGGTCTGAGCTTCGACCTGCTTATTCTCGACGTGATGATGCCGGGCGAATCCGGCTTCGACTTCGCCAAGTCGCTGCGCGGCACCTCGAGCGTGCCGATCCTGATGCTGACCGCGCGCGACGCCGCCGAAAGCCGCATCAAGGGCCTAGAGATGGGCGCCGACGATTATCTGTCGAAGCCGTTCGAGCCGCGCGAATTGTCGCTGCGTATCGCCGCCATTCTCAAGCGCGCGCAGCCGGCCGCCGCGCCGCCGGTGGAATCGGTGCGCTTCGGGCCCTTCGTCTATCATCTGGCGCGCGGCGAGCTGCGCCGCGGCGAGGAAATCATCCGGCTCACCGACCGCGAACGCGAAATGTTGCGCATCCTGACCGCGACGCCGGGCGAGACCGTGTCGCGGCTGGCGCTTGCCGGCAACGGCGACTCGGTGTCGGAGCGCGCCGTCGACGTGCAGGTCAACCGGCTGCGCCGCAAGATCGAGCGCAACCCGGCCAACCCGCTGTTCGTGCAGACCGTGCGCGGCATCGGCTACCGGCTGGTGGCCAGCACATGACCAGCCTCGACTTCGGCAACGGCGTGCGCAGCGCGCTCGCCAGGCTGCGCGAGGCCTGGGAATGGTACGATGCGATCCCGCCGATCCGAAAGATTCACGCCGCGCTCGGGCAGATACGCGAAGGCTGGCGCCGCTTCACACGCTGGCTCAACAGCTTCATGCCGAAGGGCCTCTACGCGCGCGCGCTGCTCATCATCATTTTGCCGATGGTGATCCTGCAGTCGGTGATCGCCTTCATCTTCGTCGAGCGGCAGTTGAGCGAGGTCACCGAGCGGCTGTCGGCCGGCGTGGTGCACGACGTCGCCGCGCTGATCGACGTCTACCGCGGCTATCCGCAGGACGCCGACAAGGCGCAGATCCGCCGCATCGCGCAGGACCGGCTCGGCCTGGTGGTCGATTTCCTGCCCTTAAGCGACATGCCGCCGCCGGGGCCGAAGCCGTTTTTCTCGCTGCTCAATTCGGCGCTGTCCGACGAATTGCGCAAGCAGATCGGGCGGCCTTATTGGATCGACACGGTCGGCAAGTCGGCGCTGGTCGAGATCAGGGTGCAGCTCGACGATACCGTGATGCGCGTGTTCGCGCGCCGCAACGCGGCCTATGCGTCGAACGCGGAAATCTTCCTGCTCTGGATGTTCGGCATCTCGGCGGTGTTGATCGGGGTCGCCATCATCTTCTTGCGCAACCAGATCAAGCCGATCCTGCGGCTGGCCGACGCCGCCGAAAGCTTCGGCAAAGGTCGCGAGGTGCCGAATTTCCGTCCGCGCGGGGCGCGTGAGGTGCGCCGCGCGGCGCAGGCCTTCATCGAAATGAAGACGCGCATCGAACGCAGCCTTGAGCAGCGCACGGCGATGCTCGCCGGCGTCAGCCACGACCTGCGCACGGTGCTCACGCGCTTCAAGCTGGAATTGGCGCTGATCAAGAAGAAGACGCCGGAAGTGGAGGCGATGCAAAAGGACATCGACGAGATGGCGCGCATGCTGGAGGCCTATCTCGCCTTCGCGCGCGGCGATCTCGGCGAGAGCGCGGCGCCGACCGACATGGCGGCCTTCCTGCAGGAGCTCAAGGACGACGCCGAGCGCAACGGCCACAAAGCCAGCGTCGTGTTCCACGGGCCGCCGATCGTCACCGTGCGGCCGGCCGCGTTCAAACGCTGCCTCGGCAATCTGGTGTCGAACGCCGCGCGCTTTGCGCCCTCGATCGCCATCACCGGCCACCGCGATCACCGCTACCTCACCGTCACCGTGGACGACGACGGGCCGGGCATCGCGCCGGACATGCGCGAGGAAGTGTTCAAGCCGTTTTTGCGGCTCGACGACGCGCGCAATCAGGACCAAGGCGGCACTGGCCTCGGCCTCGCCATCGCGCGCGACATCGCGCGCTCGCATGGCGGCGACATCACGCTGGGCGATAGTCCGCTCGGCGGCTTACGGGCGACGGTGCGGGTGCCGGTGTAGTCATTGCCGTCATTCCGGGACGGCGCGAAGCGCCGGGCCCGGAATCGAGAGCGACAAAGCGCGGAGTCTGCGGCCCCTGGATTCCGGGTTCGCGAGCTTCGCTCGCGCCCCGGAATGACAGGACTTACGCCGCTTCCGCTTCTTCCTCGTCGCGATAACGGCGGCGGCGGCGGAACGGTCCGCGCCCGATGCATTTCGGCAGCGAACACAAATCGCCGACAAAGCCGTCCCAGCGTTCGGCGCTGGCGAGACCGCGGCCGAGCGCGGCCATGGTGCGGTCGAGGCCTTCCTCGTCGTCGTCGAACCAGACGCCGAGCACGCGGGCGAACATCAGCGCGGCGCCTTGCGCGCGCAAGCAGCCGCGCGGGCCGGCCGGCGGAAATGCCGGCCGCTTCCAGCATCCATCGCTGCGAGCGCAGGGCCATGGCATTGAGCGCCAGTGCGAGGCCGGCATTGCAGCGCGCCGAACGCATCAGCGAGCGCACCGCGTCCTTGTAGGGCGTCAGCGCCTCGAGGCGCCGCATCAGCACGTCGAACAGCCGCTCGCGCGGCGGTTCCTCGGCCATGTCGGCCGAGCCGCCGGCCAGCACCGCGCGGTCGATGTCCTTGATATGGGCGCCGAGGATGGCGAGCGTCGAGCCGAATTCGGCGCGCAGCGCCGAGAGCTTCAAGCCGGCGCGGCCGGCGACTTCGGCGAGGCCAATCTGCTCGAAGGATTGTTCGGCGAGCAGCGCCATCAGTGCGTCGATCGCTCTGTCGCGGTCTGTGGTGCCGCGCGGCGTGGCGGCTTTGGCGCGGCGCTGCTTTTTCGGTTTGCGGGCCATGGCGGCCTCCTGCTGTTCCGTTGCCCTTAATGTAGGCCGGCAAAGGCGCCGGTTCTAGGGCAGGGAACTCTATGATTGGAGCGTGATCTTATCCGAAAACCGGTTCCCACTTTTCGGGATCACGCTCAGCCCGCCAATTCGCGCCCGCGCCGCGTGGCGGCGGCGATGGCTTGGGTCAAAAGCTCATCGAAGCCGTCCGGCCCCATCAGCACCTGCAGCGCGGCGGCGGTGGTGCCGCCGGGCGAGGTGACGTTCTGCCGCAGCGTGGCGGCGTCGAGATCGGAGCGATGCAGCAGTTCACCGGAGCCGGCGACGGTCTCGCGCGCGAGCCGCGCAGCGAGGTCCGCCGGCAGGCCGGCGGCGATGCCGGCTTTGGTCATCGCCTCGGCGAGCAGGAACACATAAGCCGGGCCGGAGCCCGACAGCGCGGTGACGGCGTCGATCAGCGACTCGTCCGACACCCATTCCACCTTGCCGATGGCGGCGAGCAGATCGGAAGCGAGCTTGCGCTGGCGCGTGGAAACCTTCGCGTTAGCGACGGCACCGCTGATGCCGCGGCCGATGGCCGCCGGCGTATTCGGTATCGCGCGGACAATGGCTATGCCCGGCGGCAATAGCCTTTCAAGAAAGCCGATCGTGCGCCCCGCCATGATCGAAACGACCAGCGTGCCTTTGCCGACGTAAGCGGCAAGCGGCGACAGCGCCTCCGGCGCACTCTGCGGTTTCACCGCGATTACGATGGCCGCGGCGTTGACCTTGCCTTTCGGATTGAGCGCAAGCCCACGCCGCGCCAGTGCCTTGATCGCCTTGCCCGGCTGCGGCTCGATGACGGCGACGCGCTTCGGCGGCAGCCCGCGCGCCAGCCAGCCGTCGAGCATGGCGGAGCCCATCTTGCCGGCGCCGACCAACAAGAGGCTGCCAATGGATTTGAGCGGTTGAGGTTTACGAGCGGTCATGACGGTCATCATACATGTTTACGGTCGGCAGCGCGCAATTCGGCGCCGGGCATCCACGCCTTTCCGTGGCCGTTGCCAAGCCGCGCGCGGTAATTCAGAGTGCGCCGGTCATGGACGCCAAAACTCCGACACGGCCGGCTTATGTCGAGGCCATTGCCACTGAGGTTTTCGCCACGCTCGGCAGCGGGCGGCAGATCACACCGTTTTCGGCGCGGCCTGACGGCTTGACGCTCGACGAAGCCAACCGGGTCTTGCCGCTGCTGCGGCAAAAGTTCATCGCGCGCGGCGAGAACATTGTCGGCCGCAAGGTCGGCTTCACCAACCGCACCATCTGGCCGGAATACGGGGTCTACGCGCCGAACTGGGGCTACATGACCGATCGCACCGTGTCCGACCTTACGGCGGCGACGGTGCTGCCGCTCGGCGCCTTCGTCGAGCCGCGTATCGAGCCGGAGATCGTTTTCGGCATCGCGCGTCCGCCGCAGGCCGGCATGGACGATGCGGCGATGCTCGACTGCGTCGATTGGGTCGCGCACGGCTACGAGATCGTGCAATCGATTTATCCCGGCTGGAAATTCACCCCGGCCGATACCGCCGCCTGCAACGCCATGCACGGCGCCTTGCTGATCGGCAAACGTCATCCGATCGCGCCGCGCAAGGCGGACTGGCTGCGCGAACTGCCGTCCTTTGAAGTCGATCTTTATTGCGGCGGCGTGCTCGCCGACCGCGGCCGCGCGTCGAACGTCCTCGACGGGCCGGTGTCGGCCTTGCGCCATCTCGTCGAGCAGCTGGCGCAGGATGCACTTAATCCGCCATTGGCGGCCGGGGACATCGTTACGACGGGCACGTTGACCAAGGCCTTGCCCGTGCAGTCGGGCGAGACGTGGACAACGCAGCTGCGCGGCATTCCGCTGGAAGGGATCGGCTTGCGCTTCGGCTAGGCGCTCTAGGCCTCGCCCGAGGTGTCGAACATGGCGGCCTCGAGCGCCTCGCGCGCGTCCTTGCCGGCCCAGACCACAAATTGAAAAGCGGTGAAATAACGCTCGCAGGCGTCGAGCGCGGTGCCGAGCATCGCCTCGCACTGTTTGCCGGAGGCTTCGGTGCCGCCGGCCAGCACCAGCGCGTGGCGGAACATCAGGATGCCTTCGGTGATCCACAGGTCGAAATGGCCGACCCACAGCCGCTCGTTGATCAGCGAGACCAGCGTCTGCACTTCGCCGCGGCGGCGTTCGGGAACCTTGAGGTCGAAGGCGCAGGCCAGATGCAGCGCCTCGATGTCGCCCATCCAGGTGTAGGAGACCTGGTAGTCGGTCCACTTGCCGGTGACCAGAATGGTGATCTCGTCGTCGCCGGCGCGTTCGAAGGCCCAGTCGTTCACCGCCGCCAGGCGTTCCACCACGTCGAGGGGATTGATCCGGGGTTGGTCCGCGTAGGCGATCTGGCGCATGACGTCTCCGCTTTGCCGAATCGAGAAGGGAACGCACGCAATAAGGCGCACGACGCGAGCCGACCGGATTGTGACGCAGGGATACGGTGACGCCTTGACGGCGGAAGCGAATCACTTGGCCAACTGACTATATCCGACGCAATTCAGCCCGCCAAAGGCATCGTCGACGCCCAATGGGCCGTGATTTGCCCGTCATAGGCAACGGCGCGGACTACAACTCTCCACAGGCAAAGGTGCGGCGAATTAAATCTTTTGGTGGATAACTCCGGCCGCGCGACCAAAGAAAAACGACGCGTGAATCGGCGTCAGTCGAACAGACTCGACACCAACTCCTCGGTGGCGGTGCGCCCGATCGCCTCGCCGATCAACGTGGCGATCGGCAGGACGCGAATATTGCCGGCGTCGAGCACTTCCTTGGTCGGCTGGATCAAGTCGGTGATCACCAGTTCCTTGAGCCGCGACTTGGCGACGCGCGCCACCGCGCCGCCCGACAGCACGCCGTGGCTGATATAGGCGTAGACCGCCTTGGCCTTCTGCTCGAGCAGAGCCTCGGCCGCGTTCACCAGCGTGCCGCCCGAATCGACGATATCGTCGACCAGCACGCAGGTGTAGCCGGCGACGTCGCCGATCACGTTCATCACTTCGGATTCGCCGGCGCGCTCGCGCCGCTTGTCGATGATGGCGAGCGGTGCGTTGATGCGCTTGGCGAGCCCACGCGCGCGCACCACGCCGCCGACGTCGGGCGACACCACCATGACGTTGTCGAGCTGGAAGCGCTCGCGGATGTCGCGCACCATCACCGGCGAAGCGTAGAGATTGTCGGTCGGAATATCGAAGAAGCCCTGGATCTGCCCGGCGTGCAGGTCGAGCGTCATCACCCGGTCGGCGCCGGCGCGCGTGATCAGATTGGCGACCAGCTTGGCCGAAATCGGCGTGCGCGGGCCCGGTTTGCGGTCCTGCCGGGCGTAGCCGTAATAGGGAATCACCGCGGTGATGCGGCGCGCCGAGGAGCGGCGCAACGCATCCATGATAATCAGCAATTCCATCAAATGGTCGTTGGCCGGATAAGAGGTGGACTGGATGACAAAACAGTCCGCGCCGCGCACGTTTTCCTGGATTTCGACGAATACCTCCATGTCGGCGAAGCGCCGCACCACCGCCTTGGTCAGCGGCGTCTTCAGGTATTCGGCGATTGCCAGCGCCAAAGCCGGATTCGAGTTGCCGGCGACGAGCTTGATCGCTCCGTTCTTGCCCGACATTTACCAAATCCTCGTGTCACGCGGCGCTATGGTTGCGCATGATCTTGTCCGAAAACCGGTACCCACTCTGCGGGATCATGCGCTTCCGGCGGCGTGGTCATAACAAGGCGGGGAGGGGCTCGCAATACGAGTCCAAAGCCTTGTTCTAAACCTTGTGGGCAAGGTGAACGGGCCGCTGCGGTCAGCGGTTGGATGCCGCCAACAGCAGTGTTTTCCGGCTTGATACCAAGGTAGCGACCTGCGGCCGGCGTGGCGGCAGCGGGACCGGCTCGATAGCCACGGCAGGCTGGGCCGCCTCATTCGGCTCCGGATCGGCATGCGGCTGGAAGATGCGGAAAATGCCGGCCGCTTCCGGCGAGGACGCCCCGGCCAGCGCCATGCGCGGCTCGCTGTCGGGCGTGCCCGGCGCCACCTCGGGCGAGGTCAGGAAGGCGGCGAGCTGGTCCATGCTGTTGCTGGCGATCCGCCGCAGCATGGCCTCGTCGGCGGCCGACCAGGCGTCGTGGCGGCGGCCCAAGGCACGCGATTTGGCGGTCTCCTCGCCGGCGATGCGCAAGGCGCGCCGGTCGTCACGGTCGAACACGTCCCAGACCCAGGAGATGGTGGTCTCATGCTTGACCACCTTGGCGGCGAGATAACCGCGCACGCGGTAGGCCGACGGGCTTTCGCGCGACATCACCGCCAGCCGGCGGGTCTGCGCCTCGTCGTTGAGGTCCTGCACCAGGCGGTGAAATTGATCGGGCGGCGGGCCGTCGATGGATTCGAAGGCGACGGTGGCGCCGCGCGGCTGGCCGGCGGCGACCGGGCGGTTGTCGGGATCGCAGGCGGCGAGCGTCAGGGCGCAGAGGACCGCGACAAACAACAGGGCCGACAAACATATCGCGCGACGCGCCAGGCGCGCCCGCCCGAACTCCACCGCATTGACACCCCTGTCGCTGGCTTTTTTTCTTTAAGTCCCTCGAACGCGGCGGACCGTAGCGGGTCAAGCGCGCCTGAGTCCAGCCGGCGGCTTAACGCCGCAGCGAGCGTCAATCGGTCAGCGCGATGGCGTTGATATGCCGGCCGTAATCGGGCTCGCTCGCTTGGTCGTACGGCGGTAGCTGAAGAAGCGCTCGGGCTCGGCGTAATTGCACAGGCCGAGATTCTCGAAATTCACAATGCCGGCGCGTTGAACACGCTCGGCGATATAGCCAGGCAGATCGAACAGGGCGTGGCCGGCGCGCTCGGACGGCGCAAAGAAGCGCGCATTGGTGGCGTCGGCCGCCACAAAGCGCTCGACGAATTCCGGCCCGACCTCGTAATTCGGCTGGCTGATGGTGGGGCCGAGCGCCGCCGCGATGCGCGAGCGTTTCGCGCCGAGCTTTTCCATTGGCCGCGACGCGTCGCTTCGATCACGCCGGTGAAAGCGCCGCGCCAGCCGGCATGCGCGGCGCCGATCACCCGCGCCTGGCTGTCGGCGAACAGCAGCGGCCCGCAGTCGGCGGTCGACACGCCGATGGCGAGACGCGGCGTGCGCGTGACGATGGCGTCGGCGCGCGGGCGTTCGCTTCGGCGTCCACGGTCTGTCGGCGACGACCACGTCGGGCGAATGGATTTGATAGGCGGTGATGAAACGGTCCGGCTTGACGCCCAGCGCCGCCGCCATGCGCGCGCGGTTTTCCGCCACGTGCTCGGGCGCGTCGTTGGAGCCGACGCCGCCATTGAGCGAGGCATAGACGCCGTGCGACACGCCGCCATTGCGGGTGAAAAAGCCGTGGCGGATGCCGGCAAGTTCGCTGAGCGATAGAGTCTGCAGCATGGCTGGCCTTCGAATCAGGGTGGCACGCCGAGCGCAGGATGCGCGAAGGCGGCGACCTTGAACAGCTCGCCCATGCCGGTGCGGTCTTCGCCGATCAAGCGCGTCACGCCGCGTCGATGTCGACGCCGCGTCCTCGGCGGCCTTGGCCTTGAGCGAGGCGGCGCGCGTCTCGATGCCGAGCCGGCGCAGGAATTCGGCTGCGTGAGCGGCCCGAAGCCGCTGGCTCCCATGGCCTCCGCCGCGCGCGCCACGCCTGGAAATCGACATGCGCGGTGAGGTCGATGTTGCCCGGCGCGGTCAGCGGATCGGCGAAGGCATGCTGGCCGACCGCCTGCAAGGTGTCGCCGGCGGCGCTCTCGGCGTGGCCGTAGTCGATCACCAGCGCGACGCCGCCGTCGCGGGCAAGCCGCCGGCCGAGCTCCATCGCCAGATTGTCGGCGCGCCATTCGTAGATCGAGCCCGGCGGCGCGTTGCGCACGCCGGCGGCAGCAGGCGCTCGAAATGCGGCAGAGGTTCGGGCGCGACGGCGAACGCGAGATTGCCGCTGGGATCGATTTCGACCAGGCGCTCGTACCAGCCGAATTCGGCTTTGACCGCCTGATGCACCGGCAAGGCGTCGAAGAATTCGTTGGCGAGGATGATGACCGGGCCCTTGGGCACGTCGTTGAGCGCGGGATGCCAATACATCGGCATCGCCAGATGCTCGAGCGTGCGCTCCTGCTGCGCCTCCAGCGCCGGGCTGATCTCGACCAGATGCATCACCACCGCCTCGCGGAAATCCGGCATCACCTTGGCGGCGCGCAGCGCGTCCTTCATCATGGTGCCGCGGCCGGGCCCGAGCTCGATGACGCGCAGGTTTTCCGGCGAGCCCATCTGCTTCCACACCGCCGCCATCCACAGCCCGATCATCTCGCCGAACATCTGGCTGACTTCCGGCGCGGTGATGAAATCGCCGCGGGCGCCGAGCGGATCGCGCGTGGTGTAGTAGCCGTGCTCGCCGTCGGTCAGACACAACGTCATGTATTCGTTGACCGGCATCGCGCCGGCGGCGGCGATGCGGCGGCGGATTTCGGCTTCTAAAGGCAGCACGTCGGTCATTGCCGGCTCCGCAACGGCGGATGTTTGAGCGCGTAGACGATGAAGGCAAGGCCGGCGACGAACAGTGGGATCGACAGCAATTGCCCCATGGTTGCGCCACCCCACAGGAAGCCGAGTTGGGCATCGGGCTCGCGGAAGAATTCGCAGAAGCTGCGCGCGACCGCGTAGCAGCAGGCAAAGCTGC
>CAVUBV010000006.1:0-188864 GCA_963739735.1 uncultured Alphaproteobacteria bacterium
ACCCAAAAGCGACATGGACTGCGTCGACCTAATCACAATATTTGTCGCTATTGTTTGTCTGCTCTTTGCACACTCGAGATCGAGCGCTGACCGAATTCGACTGCTTGCGAGCAGTCCGAAAGTTCGCTCGCAACCTTCCTTAGCAAGCTCCGTTTGTGTTACTTTCCAGCCGTCGAATTTGCCGATGCTCGCGAAAAAACTGCCCGTCGGTATATTTCAAGTGTTCGCCTGCCCATCGCACCCTTTCCATTCTGTTGCCCAGCGCCGCGCCCACCGGTTGAAATGAGGTTCGATGAGCCACGCCACACGCCGAAACACTCCGGAGATTTTTCAACATATGCCTGCCAACTGAACGATCGTCCGCCGGGCAGTTTGATTTCGATGCATCGATCAGAAGTGCGCCTTCAAGGGCCGCGGCGGGAGCGGGATGCGGAAAATCTTGAAGCCATTGATGTCGGGAAACCACTCCGCGGCTTTGGGAGACACCAAGGCCAGAAGCGCAGCAGGCACCTCTCCATTGACCAGCCGGTCAATCGCCTTGTTCTGACTTTCGCTGAGCTGCGCTTCAGCCGCGCCTGCCGCCGCGATCGCAGCCCGGACACTCGCGCTAAAATGCGATTGCCGGTCCTCTATCGCAATGTCCTTGTTAGCCAGATCCGATACCGACTTGATTTCCGGACGAGCCATTAGAAGGGCAACGAAATCATCGGTGTTGTTCGGCGGCGCCAATGTAGTCTTTTCGGCCTCATCGGATTGAGGGAATTCCGCGTGGCCGGACCGGTCGTCGGTTTCAGATTTTTGTTCCGTTGCAGGAGCTGATGTGGCGGCCGTCACGCGTTCCGCGAGCGTGGTCGCAGCAGCCACTTGCTCTTGAATTGTTCGGGTACCGGCGTTCGCGGGCATACCTACTGCTGCGGGAAAATGGCCGATCTTTACCGGTGTCGTGTCGGATGTGGCAGCGGGATGGTCGGCGGGCGGAACTGCTGCGATCGCCGTTCGCGGTACTTCGCGAGGAATTGGCACGGCCTGCTTCGCGACGCGAGGGGCTGGAAACCGCCTCCAAATCTCTCTCCTCCGTCTCCCGGCATACGTCGGGCCGCGGCGTCCGTCGGTCGTTTTGCAAGGTGCCCGGCGGCACGCTCCCTCGAGACCGGTAACGTTTGAGACGCGACCAAGCCATATATGACTGGCAAGCACTGTTACATGGCAGTCCATCGATATAGACGATGTCAGGCGAAACCATCGGATGAGCTTGCAAAGCGCCGGCAGAGGCGAGGGAAAACAAGCTCGTCACGAAAACCCATTTCTTCAACATACAAGCTCCTGTGAACGGATACATCGTTACAGCGATTATTCGAGGATCCTCCCGCGTAGGAAGAATTCACAACAGGCATCGCTGCCATTCGCGCGGACGCGCGCGTTAGCGATGACAGGTGAAGTGCGGGAAGTCGAGGGCGGCCGGTCAGAAAAGGCGGGGGACTCAGATCGAGGCCATAGGCTGCCATGCAGAAGGAATGAGCCCAACACGAGACCGCAAAACAATGAGGTAACCTTAGAGGAAGTGCTAGTGTTCGGGGCCGAGCAGCGGGCGGCGTCGACTTTTGATCCACGCGGCATTCTACGCCCGGGCGAGCGCGCCGTCGTGGCGTGCGTCGCGCCCGATCGCGAGACCGCGAAAATAATCAAGGGCTACACCACAGCCTTCTTCGAAACCATCCCGTCGTTGCGGGATATGATCCGGCGCGAGACCAAGGATCTGGTCGAGCTAAAAAACTTCGTCGATATCGCAATCCTCACCGACGACTTCAGAACGGTTCGCGGCCGGCCAATCCTCGCCTGTATTCTGGACGAAGTCTCTATGCTCGACGCGGGCCAAAATGAGACCGACATGGAGCTCTACGCCGCGTTGTTGCCGGGTCTGAGCACGATCCCGCAAGCGCAGATGTTCGGCATCAGCTCGCCATACGCCAGGAAGGGGTTGCTCTATAAGAAGTACGCCGATCACTTCGGCAGGGACGGCGACGACGTTCTCGTCATCCAAGCCGCCAGCCACACCATGAACCCGCGCTCGACACGCGGGACCGCGATCAGACGAACCGGTGCAGGCAAGCAATAGAGATAAAGAAGCCGTCGACCTACGACTAATACAACTTCGATGTGATGATGGCACGCGTTGCGTAGTAGCCAGTGATGCGACGGGCATGGGCCGACGTGCCGCGTCCGCTCACTTATGAGCTGGCCAATATCGCGATGGCCAACGGCACCACCCTGGTGGCGGCGGCCACTGCGCGCCTCACCGGCGAGCCGATCGATGTGAAAATGGCCCAATCACAAGGTCGCCTGTTAGCCCCATCGATCACCCGGACTCCGCACATCTGTATCTGACCGGGACGGGGCTTACGCACCTCGGCTCGGCCGAAGGACGTGACCGGATGCACCGGGCCGCAGCTGGCGACAAGATAACCGACTCGATGCGCATGTTCCAGATGGGCCTTGAAGGAGGCAAGCCCAGCCGGCGAGGCCATCGGAGTAGAACCCGAATGGTTTTACAAAGGCGATGGTCGACAGCGTCGTACCACCGATGCCGCTCTCGTATCGCCCGGCTTCGCCCGCGATGGCAGCGAAGAACCGGAGAACGCCGGCATCTATGTCATCGAGGCGGACCGCACCATGGCGACTTGGCTATTGCCTGGCCAATGAGTTCTCGGATCACGTTACCGAACGTGGCAATTACCTTGGCTGGCGCATTCAAAATTGCGGTCGGCCGGCTTGGGAGCAGAATCGCTGCTGACCGGCGACCTTCCAAGCGACATCCGTGGTCCCAGCCGGATCCTGCGTGATGGCAAAACGATCTGGGAAAAGCCATTCCTGGCCGGTGAAGCCAACATGTCGCATTCGATGGCCAACCTCGAACATCACCATTTCAAGTACGCGCTGTTTCGTCGCCCCGGCGATGTACACGTACATTTCTTCGGCACGGCAACATTGTCGTTCGCTGACGGCATAAAAACGATCGAGGCGATGAATTCGAGATCGAAGCGCCGCCGTTCAGCTTGCCTTTGCGCAATCGGTTGGATACCGCGGTCGAACCCAGCCTGCACATGCACACGTTGAAAAACCCGTGTCACGATCAGGATCGGTCTGGTTGGAATCGGCAAGATCGCGCGCGATCAGCACGTTCCGGTGGGATTGCCGCCAACCGCGATTTCGAATTGATCGCTGACAAGCGAGCCCACATGCATCAGCTGGAGGGCGTGCGCTGAACTACCCGAGTGGTGGAAGCACTGCTGCAAGGCTCACACCGATATCAACGCAGTAGCCGTTTGCACACACGCCGCAAGTGCGTTACCAGATCGCTCGCAATGCGTTAGAGCATGGCTTGTCATGTCATGCTCGAGAAACCCCCGGGCGTTACCTTGAATGAAGTGAACGCGCTTATCGAGTTGGCCAAGCAGCGCAAACCGTTGCGCTGTTTCGCGACTTGGCATTCACGCGAAGCTGCTGGAGTGGAACCCGCACGCCAGTGGCTTGCGCAGCAACGCATTCGCCGCGTGCGAGGTGGAATGGAAGGAAGACGTGCGCGTCTGGCATCCTGGCCAGAAGTGGATCTGGCAAGCCTGGTGGTCTGGGCGTGTTCGATCCGGGCATCAATGCGCTATCGATTCTGACACGCATCCTGCCCGGCACCTTGGTGCTGCAGGACGCCGAACTATCGATGCCGTCCAACTGCCAGACCGCCATTGCAGCCACACTGCAGCTAGCCAACGAACACGGTGCACTTGTCTCAATGGAACTGGACTTTCTGGAGCCCGGTGAACACCGTTGGAACATCGATATTGAAACCGACGGCGGTCATCTGCAGCTCTCCAAAGGCGGCGCGGTGTTACGCATCAACGGTGAAACCACCTTGAGCGCCCATGACGTCGAATACCAGAACCTGTACGCGCATTTTGCGCGCCTGATAGCAGAACGTCGCGTTGACGTGGACTTGGCGCCATTTACCCTTGTTGCAGATGCGTTTCTACGCGGGAGACGCGTTGACGTTGCACCCTTTAACGAATAACGAGTAACACCATGTCATTTAATCGTCGGACCTTTCTGCAAGGTAGCGCCCTCACTGCTGCTCGCTGGCCTGGCCCAAGCTGGTCAATGCGCAGACACCCGTGGTTCCGGTGACGATTGATACGCGCCCAGATCAGCGGACCCCTGGCACATGTCTGGGAAGAATGTGTCGGGTCGGGATCGAGCTGCTATCACCCTGCGCGAAAGCTGGCGTCGTGATCTGGAGCGCGGGCACAGCGAAGCGGGCTTCAAGCGAGTGCGGTTTCATGGCATCTTCAATGACGAACTCGGTGTATATGCAGCGTCGATTCTCAATCGGGGCAAGCTGGATGCACCCCAATTTCCAACTCGTAGATCAGGTCTACGATGGACTGCTCGCGCGTGGCGTCAGCCCGTTCGTCGAGCTGAGCTTCATGCCGAAACAATTAGCTTCCAGTGATCGCAAATTTGGTTTCTATGGCGGCAATATTTCGCCACCCAAATCCAACGATGCCTGGGCGAACTTCATCAAGACATTCGTGACGCACCTGATTGATCGTTACGGACTGGCCACAGTGAAGCTTGGCCGCTGGAGGTATGGAACGAAGCCAACCTGCCGTTTTTCTGGACTGGTACACAACAGCAATATTTTGATCTCTACAAGGCGACCAGTGTTGCCATCAAATCGATTGATCCCGGTTTGCAAGTTGGCGGGCCGTCAAGCGCCACCACTGAAATCGTTTGCAGAACTAAAAGCCTGCTGGAGCGAGAATAATGCACCCATCGATTTTTTCAGTACTCATATCTATGCTGGCGATGATCAAAAAAAGCTGTTCGGCGCAACTGATCGCTACGCGCAAGCAGACGTGATTCCCGAAGCGATGCGTCGCGCCAGAATGAAAATCGATGCCACCGCTTTCCGGGGTCGTCCATTGTGGTTAAGCGAATGGTCATCGGATGGTGCAATGATTGCGCATGTGATCAGCAACTGCCTGCCCCATTTGCAGGCGATGTCGCAATGGGTGTTGAGTGGCACCTACGAAGAATTGGGCGTGTCTGATTACATTCTTAAAGAGGGAAACACAGGCTGGAGCATGATAGCCGCCGGCGGTATTCCCAAGCCGGCATTCAACACCTACAAGTTGCTGCATATGCTCGGCAACGAGCGACTGCTGTCTCAAGGACCGGTGCTGGCATCCAGGCGTGTGAATCAATCTATCTCAGCAATAATCTGGAATCTCGCCGACGTCGCACAACCGTCCGGCATTCCTGATCAAACCACTGTCCGCACAGTCAGCGGCGAAGCCAAACGCTTCCAGGTGGAATTTACCGGTGCCCGCCCAGGGCAACGCGTGCAAGTGCGATTTGTGGATCAGGAACGTGGATCAGCCATGCCGGCCTGGCGCGAGATCGGTTCACCTCAGTACATCAAACCTGATCAGATTCAGGCGCTCAAACAACGCGCTGAAATTGCACCGCCTACTGTGCTGAAGCTCAATGCGGCGCGACAGGTCACGCTCGATCTACCGCCGGAAGGTGTAGCGCTCATGGAATTGATTTAATCGGTTAGCTGAAACGGTTTGTATCGATCGCCAAGCCGACTGTCTGCATGGGTAACGCGCAGCCGAGCAGCGGCCGGGTGGTACGGTGCCGCCCCGACCGATGACGGTTGCGCGTTTCGGGGGACGAGTTGCCATCACTTACTAAGAGCGTAGCGTCAGGCAGCCCAATTTGCAGCGGCGACGTGTTCCAAATCAATGTGGTGGCCGGAGCGCGACGCCTGCGTTGATACCTTGTGTTGTGCAATATCCACACAACATATTCGGTTCGACCACTGGCGTATTTTCTGAATAGTCTGACTGGAATATTATTATACACGTACGTACAATTGACTCGGCTATAGAAAGGCTTCACGAAGAATAGTTGCCGCGCGTTTACCGACTGCAATGAATTGAGTCGGGCAGCTTAATCCGTATCCAAAACCGGACTATCTTCGAGCTATTCGCTTGAATCGTTTTCCCGCGTAACACCTCCGCATCACGGGAGGTTGCACAAAATATTTAGGTGGGCGGGTTAGATAGTGATCGGATGATTGCAACGTCTGCGGAAACGATTCAATTCAGTGCCTATACAGAAGTTGGTCGGCTCAATAAATTTGGCACGGGTGAGTTCATGCAAGCAGAAGAACGAGAACAGGTAATCCTTAGTCTTCTTGCTCAGCAAAGAGGCTTTCTGACTTTCCAGGACATGGAGCAGCGTGTACAGGCTTCATCGGCAACACTGCGGCGTGATCTGAGCGAATGGCTCGTGATGGGCGCATAAAACGCATACGTGGCGGTGCAAAACTGACAGTGGAAAAGCGGACCGCCGATTCAACTCCGACCCGTCTGTTGGGAGTACCGTTCCGGGACAACATCGCGCGTCACCGTAAACAGAAAGAAGCGATTGGCCGTGCGGCCGCCGCTCTTTGCGCGCCGGGCTCATCAATTACTATTGGCGGCGGTTCGACGACATTGCAGATGTCCGACATCTGGATGGCTTGAACTTACAGGTACTCACCAATTCTTTGCATGTATTGCCCTGACGATGCAGACAGGAACTCGTGTGCTGGTCCAGGGCGGCACCTTATTCGCGAACAGAACATCATTTTGAATTCTGATCGGGGTGATCCGGCACTGCCGATTCGAGCATCAAAGATCTTTGTCGGTGCAGCGGCCGTGGGAAAGCAGGGAGTGATGCAGGCGGACCCTTTTCTGGCCGCTGCAGAACGACGCATGATAGCGGAAGCACTCGAAGAACTGGTCTTGCTCGTAGATAGCTCAAAGTTCCAAGGCGCGGGGACTCCCGTCTGTGAGCTGAGCGAAGTCGATATTGTTGTGACTGATTCTGGCATTACGAATCGAGATAGAGCCTTTCTCCAAGCTGCAAACGTGAAAGTTATTGTTGCACAATGATCTTAAGATTCGTTTTTGATCGCTAGATCCATACATGGTAGTGCCAGCGTGGAGGTTCTACAGGTGCGTCTGAAATCTATGTGATTGGTTGCCTGGATTATCAGGTCGGAAGTTGTATTGCCGGAACAATGGGACTTGGCCCAAGCTGTGGAGCCCGAGTCCGCGCCCGAGCATGGACATGGGTAGCTGTTGGCCTGTGTCGGCTCTATTAAATCGCGTCAATTCCTCCAGTAGATCGCGTCACCAGAAAACCGTGATTTAGCAGCACTCTACCGAGTTGGCTGATTCGCAAGCTGCTGAATTCGAGAGTATAAAACTCACTTTCGTTGATTGCCCTCCGCGACATGAAGTCATGGCGGTGCATCATGGGTATTTCAGTAGATCGCGTCACTGTCCCATTCCCTTCAGTAGATCGTGTCATCACATCACTGATGAGCGGCACGTGATCCCGCAAACGAATCGTGCCTGGAGACCCGATATCAAGCCCGGTGCACTGGCGGTCCACGATCGCGCGCTTGTGGTGATTAAACAACGCGATGGTAGCCAGGTGACGGTTCGAGATTTGATTTCTGGAAAACTGTTTACCGTGCCCGTTGGGGAATTGCGCGGCCGTGATGCGGGACGTCTCACTGAGTTACTGGATCAGCGCGCAACACGGCTGCGTGACGATGACGAAGTCGGGCGACCATTGGCACGTGCACGCGAACAAACGTTGGTCGCGATGCTGTCGGCCAGTGGACTTTCGAGTGATCGGGTAACGAATGCGGCACAACAGTTAAACGTTTCATGTCGAGCGGTCTATCGGTGGCTGCGTCGTTATCGTGAGTTAGCAACAACCAGTTCGCTGGTCGATCGCAATCCGGGACCAACAAAGGGACGGAGCAAGCTCGATGCGGTGCGCGAAGCACTATTACGGGAGATCATTGATGATCATTATTTGAAGCAACCGCGATTGACGCCTGAAGCGATCTATCGCGAAGCATATATCGCTGCCAAGCCTCTGGCCTGCCTACGATTTCTCGCGGCACCGTCCACACGCGCCTGGCTCGTTCAGTCCGGTACGTGCGCGGTGAGCGTGCACATTCAAGTATGCACGCGCAGAAGTGGGCCCGATGCCTGGCGGACTTTCCGTCGACAACGCTCTGGATGTGATGCAGATCGATCACACGCAGATTGATCTCCATGTTGTCGACGAACATTTTCGTTTGCCGTTAGGGCGTCCATGGATCTCAGTGGCGACGGACATTGCTACGCGCATGGTCTGCGGGTTTTATCTCACGCTTGATGCGCCGTCCGAATTGTCGGTAGCGCTCTGTGTGCAGCATGCCGTATTGCCAAAGGAAGCATGGCTTGCCGAGCGTGGTATCGCTGCCGAGTGGCCGGTATGGGGTCTCCCCAAGGTGATACATACTGACAATGGCAGCGATTTCCATGGTGAAGCGCTGCGGCGTGGGTGCGAAGAACACGGCATTCAATGAAAATTCGTCCGCTCGGCCAAGCGCATTTTGGTGGCCACATTCAACGGCTGATCGGTACCCTGATGCAACGGGTTCACACGCTGCCGGGCGCCACCTATTCCAATCCACAACAGCGTGGCGATTATCGATCTGAGAAGAACGCCTGTCTGACGCTCAAGGAGTTGGAGCGATGGCTGGCAATGGATATCTGCACGCTTTACCACGGCAGCGTGCATCGTTCACTGGATACCGCACCGCTGGTTGCTTGGGAACACGCTGTTGAGAGCGGAGTAATTCGCAGTTTGCCGCAGGATCCGCGGCGCTTTCTGATCAGCTTCTTGCCAGTCGTCACGCGCATCCCACAGCACGATGGCGTACATCTATGGCACCTGCGTTATTGGTCGGATACGTTGCCGACAGTGTCTCGCCCGCATGAACCCGTGCTGGTGCGCTATGACCCCAGAAACATCTCCAAGGTCTACGTACGCGGACCCCGTTCCGACGCATACATTGACGTCAACTATGCTGACTTGCGTTGGCCGGCAGTCAGTCTGTTCGAGCTCAACGCAGCTAGAGCGGAACTTCGCAGGCGCGGCACTCAGCGTATTAAGCACGATCAGTTGTTTGCGACCATCAAGGCAGAGCGCGTGCTGGTGAACCAGGCACAGCAGAAAAAGAAAGAAGCGCGTCGTGCGATCACGCGCCGACCGCTAACGGACCGATTGCCACCCAGCAAGTCGTTCGTTCCTTCACCCGCGCCAACCGCATCCAGCATTGATTACAGCAAGGACCCCGAGACGTATGAGACAGAAACCTGGGAGGACCGACGATGACCCTCGATTTATCGCACTTACCACTCGCCATTCGAGAGCAAGCGTTCGGCAGTCGGGAAGACCGGATTCGGCATATCCATACTACGCGGTGGATCACTTACCCCGCGCGCGCAGATCGCCATTGATCATTTTGAACGCCTGTTTAACTTTCCCGCTTGCGCTCGCATGCCTTGCATCTTGTTATATGGCGAAAGTGGGCTTGGTAAAACCATGATCGTCGAGAAATTCGCACGGGCTCATCGTGCGCACTATGACGACAAGAAAGGCCGCGAAACTCGCCCCGTCATCACCGTGCAAATGCCGCCGGCGCCAGATGAGCGTCGCGTGTATACGTCAATATTGGGCGAACTCGGTGTCCCCTTTTACACGACAGAACGTATCGCTACGCTGGAACATCTTGCTTACACGATCCTGTTAGAACTGCGTCCGCGCGTGCTGATCATCGATGAGGTGCACAACTTATTAGCCGGTACTGAACGCGAACAACGCCGTGCGTTAAACAGCAATACGTAATGTTCTTGCACGCGCACCTGGTTCGGTTGCGTATTGTTAGCTAGCCGCCCCACGGCAAAGTGAGGATCGTGCCCGGTTCGAGCTTGTGCACGCCCTCATAGATTGTATGCGGCGCCGGGATGTAATTGTGCCGCATGAAGGCGGCGACGGCCGGGCGGTGCACGCGTGGCGTCCAGCCGCCATGCGCGCGCAGCGCCTTGAGCTCGGAGCCGAACAGGAAAAGGCCGCCGAACTTCGCCCAATAGAGCGGCTTGATGCCGAGGCGGTCGCGCACCAGCGTGAGCGTGCGCTCGCGGCGGTCCCAGATACCCATGGTGAACATGCCGATCAGGCGCTTGATCGTCGCCGCGACGCCGTGAATGGCAAACAGTTCGAGGATGACTTCGGTGTCGGAATGACCGCGCAAGGCGATACCGCGCGCTTCCAGTTCAGGCCGCAGATCCTGGAAATTGTAGATCTCGCCGTTGTAGGTGATGACAAAACGTCCGTCGGCCGACGCCATCGGCTGATGCCCGGCCGGCGAAAGGTCGACAATCGACAGGCGGCGGTGGGAAAGCGCAATGCCGGCTTCGGCATCGCTCCACACGCCGTGATCGTCCGGGCCGCGATGCGCTAGGCTGTCGGCCATGGCGCTGGCGTCGCGCTCGAGCGTTTCACGCGCTCCGGCCGCCGTGGTCAGCAAGCCCGCTATGCCGCACATCGCTCTGTCCACGCTCCCAAGAGACCGGCCGCAGTCGATACCTGATTAACGCGCGGTGAGAAAGCCAACAACAGCGAAATGGTTATGGTCGGTTTTGCTGCTTCAACGTGCGAGAAGATAGCGCGCGCTGGCCGATCCATTGCGCGATGGCCGCCAGCGGCTCGGCAGCGAGCAGAATGAGGATAGGCTCGATCGGCAGCCGGTAGCGGATCGAGGCAATCGCAACGACGTGCAGCAAGGTGAAATAGCCGACGATGAGATAAAGCGGCGAAAGCGCGCGCCATTGCCGGCGCAACCGCACCGCGCCGACAATGGCCAGCAGCGAGGATCGGCCCGAAGCTCAAGGCGCTGACCAGCGAATAAAGCGACGTCCTGAACTCGGCGGCGTTGGGCACGATATTCCAGAAACGGACGAATTTGCGCAACGCGGCCTGCGCAAAGGCACCTGGATTAGCTTTGATGTAGTCGGTCGCCTGTTTGCTGAAGGCGCGTTGGCGCGCGAGTTCGTCCGGGATCGCGGAAAGCCGTGCGACGACCTCAGGCTCGACGTCGCTCGCCCAGTCGATGCCGGCGTCTCGGTTATGCGGATTGTTGCCGAGGTAGAGATTCTCGCTGGAACTGGTGCTGAAGGGCACGAAGGCGTGGAACAGCAAGGCGTTGCGGATCCACCACGGGCTCATGAAAGCGCCGTAGAGACAGGCCGCCACCGCGAGGATGGCGCCCGCGCGCCGCCAGTTGGCGCCCATGATCCAGGCGCTCGCGGCCAGCAAAAGCGGCGGCAGTACGGTGAGCGTCGATTTGACGTAAGTCGCCGCGGCAAAGCATAAGCAGGCGAGAACAAGCGCGCCGTCAATGCGCAGGCCGCGCTCGCGCCAGCAAATAAGCGCGGCGATGCCGGCGAGCAGCAGCGTGTTGAACAGTGTCTCGCTCATCAGCAGGCCCTGGTAGTATAGAAAGAACGGATAGACGGCGACGATCCAGGCGGCGATGAGCGCGGCCGCGCGTTTGTCGGCGAACAGGCGGCGCGCGGTGAAGGCGATGAGGATGCATTGGAGCGCGAGCAGGATGGTCTGCGCGAAGCGTATCGGTATGATGGCGCCGTGCGGTCCGAACAGCCAAACCGCGGGCGCGAAGAACAAAGCGGTGCCCGGCATTTCCCAGGCGCGATCGTGGACGACCCAGAATTCACCGCTGGCGGCAAGCCGCGTTGCGGAGGCGAGAAACCGCTGCTCGTCGGGGAAAACCGTGGTGGGCGGGAAATAGAGCAGATTGACGATCGTACAAAGCAGGATGCATGCCAGGCACGGCCAAACCAGATCGACGAGTCGCAGTTTCATGAGCGGCCAATTCATCTCATCCATGCATCGCCGGCATAGAACAGGCGTTTGGCGGAAAAATCAATGAACCCGGCCGCTGACATCCCGCCGCGCCGAGATAAGCCGGTGCTGGTCTATCTGGTCACCGAGGACTGGTATTTCATGTCGCACCGGGTGCCAATGGCGCAGGCGGCAAGGGACGCGGGCTACGAGGTGCACGTCGTCACGCAGGTCGACAAAGACGGCGGAGCCATCGAAGCGCTCGGATTTCACCTGCATGCCATGGCGTGGCGGCGCGGCAGCGTCAGCCCGTTCGCGTTTCTGGCCGAACATTCGCGCGGTGCGGCGCGTCTACCGCGCGCTTGCGCCCGATCTCGTGCATCACGTCGCCTTGCAGCCGACCATTGTCGGCTCGCTTGCCGCCGCGGGCCTGCCGTGCGCGCGGGTGAACGCGCTCGCCGGGCTCGGCTATGTATTCACCTCCGGCGCGCTGAAGGCGCGGCTGGCGCGTCCCCTGTTGCGCGCCTTGCTGCGTTACGCGCTCGGCCACGCGCGCGCGACGGCGTCTGGTGCAAAACCCCGACGACCGCGCGGCGGTGCGCGGCCTCGGCATCGCCGATCGAGGCCATCACCGTCATCGCCGGCTCCGGCGTCGAAACCGACCGCTTGACGCCGCTACCCGAACCGGACGGCGACGTGACCGTGGGTTTTGTCGGGCGGCTGCTCGACGATAAGGGCCTGCGCGCGCTCATTGCCGCGCAGGAGATCCTGGCACGGCGCGGGCAGGCGGTGCGCCTGCTGATCGCGGGCGAACCCGATCCCGCCAACCCGGCTTCGATTCCGCCGCAGGAAATCGCCGCCTGGGCGCGCCGGCCCGGCATCGACGTGCTCGGCCACGTCGCCGACATCCGTGATGTGTGGAAGGCGGCGCATATCGCGGTACTGCCGTCGCGGCGCGAGGGCTTGCCGAAGAGCCTGTTGGAAGCCGCTGCCTGCGGCCGGGCGATCGTCGCCACCGACGTGCCCGGTTGCCGCGAGATCGCGCGGCCGGGCGTCAATGCGCTGCTGGTGCCGGTCGACGATGCGCCGGCACTGGCCGACGCCATTGCCCGGCTCGCCAATGACGGCGCGCTGCGGCGCAAGTTCGGCGCCGCGGGACGGCAGCTTGTCGAAGCCGAATTTTCCGCCGCGCAGGTTGGCAAACAAACCGTCGCCCTCTATGACCGTTTAATGGCGCGACCATGAACGGCAAGCCCAGCGAAATTTTTTCGATGAACGCTTTGTCTTCACGCAAGGCGGCCATTCTGGCGCACTCCGAGCGCATCGCGCCGCAACGCGAAAAATTCATCGAGCAAGCGAAATTCTTTCATGACGAAGACCTTCGCTATCTCAAGTTCCTGATTCCGGAGGGCGCGCGGGTGCTGGAGATCGGTTGCGGCACCGGCCACGTGCTTGCCGGCCTCAAGCCAAGTCATGGCGTCGGCATCGATTTCAGCCCGGCCATGATCGCTGAGGCCAAACGGCTGCATCCCGCGTTCGATTTCAGGGTGGGCGATATCGAAGACGCGGACTTCGTCGCATTGCTGCCGGGTCCGTTCGACGTCATTCTGATCGTCGACACCATCGGCTCGCTGGACGACTGCCAGGCCACGCTCGAGCATCTGCATCGTCACTGCGCGCGCGCGACGCGTCTGGTCATCGCCTACTACTCGCATTTGTGGGAGCCGCTGCTTCCGGTCGCGCAATGGATCGGCTGGCGCGCGCCGCAGCCGCCGCAGAACATCATGTCGCCGGCCGATATCAACGCGCTTTGCGATCTGGCCGATTTCGACCTGATCAAAGCGGAATCGCGCCTACTGTCGCCGATGCCGCTGTTGGGCGTCGGACGGCTGCTCAACCGCTTTGTTTCGATGCTGCCGCTAATCCGCAATCTGTGCCTGCGCAATTATTCGGTGCACCGCTCGTCGCGCAGCGCCCGCGCCGAGGCGGTGAAATCGGCGACCGTCGTTATCCCGGTGCGCAACGAACGCGGAAACGTCGAACCAGCGATCGAGAGGCTGCCGGCCTTCTGCGACGACATGGAAGTGATCTTCGTCGAGGGGCACAGCCAGGACGGCACCTATGAGGAAGCCGAGCGCGTGATCGCCGCGCATCCCGGCCGCGATATCAAGCTCATGCGCCAGCCGGGCAAGGGCAAGGGCGATGCCGTCTTCGCCGCCTTCGACGCGCGCGCGCGGCGACGTGCTGATGATCCTCGACGGCGACCTCACTGTGCCGCCCGACCAGTTGCCTAAGTTCTGGCAGGCGATCGCGAGCGGCAAAGGCGAATTCATCAACGGCTCGCGCCTGGTCTATCCGATGGAGGACGAGGCCATGCAGTTCCTCAATCTGATCGCCAACAAACTATTCTCGGTCGCCTTCACGTGGCTGTTGAGCCAGCGCTTCACCGACACGCTGTGCGGCACCAAGGTGCTGCGCCGCGCCGATTACGAGCGGCTCAAGGCCGGCCGCGCCTATTTCGGCGATTTCGATCCGTTCGGCGACTTCGACCTGATTTTCGGCGCCGCCAAGCTCAATTTGCGCTGCATCGACGTGCCGGTGCGCTATCGTCGGCGCAACTATGGCGAGACGCAGATATCGCGCTTCCGGCACGGGCTGTTGTTGCTCAAGATGGTGGTGTTCGCCTTCTTCCGCATCAAGGCGCTTTAGCGATCTTGCCTCGCATCGGCGCAAGAAAGAGCACATCTTCGTAGCTGCCGCGGCCCAGGCTTTCAGCCGGTATCGGTTGTGGCGCACCGAAGCGGGTCAGCCGGTAGGGCCGATAGCTGAAGCCGGCTAGAAACGCGATCAGTTCGTGGACGGTAGCGCCCTGCATGCGCAAGGCATCGTCGTCGACCTCGATGAACAAAGCCGGGTGGCAGCGTTCGATGATGCCGACCGCGCCGTGCAACACCCGCAATTCCGCGCCCTGCACGTCGATCTTGATCAGCGATACAGGCGGATCGTTATGCCCGGCCAGCACACCGTCCAAAGTCACTGCATCAATCGGCACGCCATCCGCAGCAATCCGATGATCGCCGGGATGGTTGGGGTTGACTTGAAGATGGAGCAGGCCGGCGGCTTCCGCGGCCACCGCCTGTATGGTGATGACGCGGTCTTCGTGCCCGGAGGCCGCAAGGCGCCGCCGCAAGGACGCGAAATTTATTGTCTCCGGCTCGATGGCGACGACCTGGCCGCTGGGTCCGACCCAATGCGCAAAGCGCAACGAAAACACCCCGATATTCGCGCCGACATCGATGGTCCAGGTTGCGGGCACGACCAGCGGGCGCAGCCGCGAAATCGGTCCCGCCTCCAACACGATCTTGTAAGCGACATAGGCACTTTCGAATAGTTTCTGCCCGGCGCGCGAGCGCAGCAGCGGGCTATGCCGCAGCTGCCGGTAAAGCCCCAGCAGGGCCTTCTGCAGGACGGAAGCGGATTGGATCGTTCAGTCATTTTTGCGATAGATCGTGATCTGCGGGTTGATCGATTCCCAAACCAATGGAAAGGCCTGCGGTGAAAACCGCGGCGTAAACCGCGCGGCGATCCGAAAGCCTGGGTCGACTTTCACCGCGCGCAGTTGCCGCTCAGTATGCACCTCCCAGCGGCAATCGGGCGTATTGATCGGGTGCCGGTCGAATTGGAACGGCGGCACGTCGAACGGCGCCGAGCGTATTGCTGGCGGCGCAGATCGCGTCGCTGCTCGGGATATGCGCGTCGATCCATGCGGCGGCGGCGAGCCGGGTCGAGTGCGACGCGCTGTTCTCGTCGAAATAGGCAAGCTTCAACGGCAACGCTTGCGCGATGGTGAGCGCCGCGCAAAGCGTCATTGCCGCCTTGCGCAGCGGCCATGACCACGCGGCGAGCAGAATGAGCGCGGCCGGGATCTCGTAAGGAATATAGCGGAAGTTCAAGTTCCAGAGGGCCATATTGGCCGTCGCAACGGCCATGACGACGATCGGCACCAGCATGCGCGAGGGCGAACAGCCGCCGCGCGGCCGGACCGCGGATGAGATGCCAAAGCACGACGGCCAAAAGCAGCAGCGTGAACGCAATACCGAACCCGGCGAACATCGAATTGTCCACGAAGGCCAGGATCGCGTGCGGGTCGAGTGCAGGCTGAAACCAGGACTGTGCCGCGAGGCGCTCGTTGCGCACCGCCGACCAGTTGAGCAGGTAATAGGGATTGGTGACGACAAAGATAATCACGGCGACGACGGGAACGCGCAACAAGGCGAGGGGGTGCGTGGCGCGGCGAAACACCAGGACAGCAAGCGCGCCCCAGAGCAGGACGGCGAACAGCGAAAAGGTCGTCGCCGATCCGACGGCCAACCCGATGAAGGCCGCCAAGGCCAATTCGGCGGCCATGCGTCAGTCCGCTGCGCGTAAACGCGCGCACGATCAGCAACAGCGCCGCATTCACCCAGATGAGCGCGTACCAATGCGGCTTGATCACCTGCGAGAACATGATGCTGGCTGGGCAGAACAAGTAGATCGCAAGACCCGCGAGCGCGACGCCCGGCGGCGCCAATTCGATCAGCGCAAGGAACAAAAGGAGCGCGGACGCG
Source organism: uncultured Alphaproteobacteria bacterium (assembly GCA_963739735.1). Classification (GTDB taxonomy): domain Bacteria; phylum Pseudomonadota; class Alphaproteobacteria; order Rhizobiales; family Xanthobacteraceae; genus Pseudolabrys. The sequence goes on from CAVUBV010000006.1 coordinate 16,422, forward strand.
GCAAAAGCGGCCAGGACAAAGACCCGGCCGGAAATCCAAACCCCGTCCATCCATTGCGGGTGCTCCAACATTGCTCGAAAGGCGCGAGATGGATCGACGCCGAGTTTGGACAGCGCGAAGTACCAGGCCCCGAGCGGATAGAGATAAGCGCCGCCATATTGATAAAGGCCCGGATCGAACTGCAATTGCGCCGGCTTGATGCGCGCCAGCGCGATGATGTTGACGACTTCATCCGCCTCGATCGAATACAGTTTGAAACGCACCATCCACACGTCAACGGTTTCGGACTGGCGGACCTTACTGCCGATGAGTTGGTCGCGCGCGAGCCCCGACTGGCGCAAGACGTCGCCGGTCACGCGATAGTCGCGGATGAAGGGCAAATCGTTGATGCGCGTTCCATAATTCAGCGTCAGCGCCTGCAGCAGCACGAAGACCGCGATCATGGCCAAGGCGGCCCATGATACTGCGGTCGTGTGCGCGGGCGAGCATGGGCGTCACGCCGGACTTGCGATGACGTTGATGCTGCCGGCGTCCGGGATCATGGCCGCCAGCGCCGCGGTATCGGACGGCAGCGGCCGCCGCGTTCTCAGATCGTCCAATCGATAGTCGCAATCGCGCAGTATCCCGATCAGATCTTCGAAGCCGTTACCGCGTTCGGCAAGAATATAGGGCGACAGTTCGAGCACGATGATCGGGCGATCGCGCTTGAGCATGGCGCGGGCGCCGCGCAACACGTGCCCCTCATAGCCGTCGACGTCGAGCTTGATGAAATCGACTTTCTTGATTCCGGCGATCTCGCCGAGCTCATCGAGCGTCATCGCCTGCGCGCCGAGCGTCGATTTTGGCAGCGCGCGCAGTTTCGGGTGGACGGCCCGCCCATGCAGCGGCCAGCTTGCATAGATTTCATCCGGCACGGCTTGCCCGCCGCCACCGACCAGCATGACCTGGCGCACGTCGACAATGGCGCGCAACGGCGGGTTCAAGTCGAGATTGGCGCGCAGGCGCTCTACCGCCCAGATCGTCGGTTCGACGGCGATCACGCGGCCGGTGGGCCCGACCAGCTTCGCCAGCGGCAAAGTGTGCGCGCCGATATTGGCGCCGATATCGATGACCGTCATGCCGGGTTGAACGAGCCGCGAATAGGCGGCCACCGTGCGCTTTTCAAAGGCGCCCAACAGCCATATGGCGAAATCGATACCCTCGCCGAGATCGAGCGACCAGCGGATGCCGGAGCGGGTAGCCTCGATCCGGCGGCCGCGCCAATTAAGCCCTGGCAGCGCCGTCAACGTCCGCTGGACGGCCGCGGCAAGGGCGATTTTGGTGCGCGTGGTGAGCATGCGATGATGCGTGTCGAACGGGTGCGGGCGAATGGACGCTGGCAAAGCGGCGGCCAAGCGAAACCGAAGCATTCTCTATTGCCGCCGGCTTGGTCTAGCGGATAGAGGATAGCGGCGACAAGCGATTCCGAGGAGGTCTTTTGCCACACGCTCGCAAGATCGCGGTGATCGGGCTTGGCTATGTCGGGCTGCCGGTTGCCGTGGCTTTTGCACGCGCCGGCGCGCCGGTGATCGGCTTCGATATCGGCGCGACGCGCGTCGCGGAGCTGCGCGCGGGGCACGACCGCACGCGCGAGGTCGAATCCGCGGACCTGGCGCAGCCGACGCTCGAATATACCGACGATGCGACGCGCTTGCGCGCGGCCGACTTCCACATCGTGACGGTGCCGACGCCGATCGACGAAGCGCGCATGCCGGATCTTAGCGCCATGCTGAGCGCCTCGGAGATCGTCGGCGACGCGCTCAAGCGCGGCGACATCGTGGTCTATGAATCGACGGTCTATCCGGGCGCGGTCGAGGAAGACTGCGTGCCGGTGCTGGAGAAAGCGTCCGGCCTCAAGGGCGGCATCGATTTCACTGTCGGCTATTCGCCCGAACGCATCAATCCCGGCGACAAGCAGCACCGCTTCGAGACCATCACCAAGGTGGTGTCCGCGCAAGATCCCGCCACGCTCGACATCGTGGCCAATGTCTACGGTTCGGTGGTAAAAGCCGGCATCCATCGCGCGCCCTCGATCAAGGTCGCCGAGGCCGCCAAGGTGATCGAGAACACGCAGCGCGATCTCAACATCGCTTTCATGAACGAGCTGTCCGCCATTTTTCACCAACTCGGCATCGACACCGGCGACGTGCTGGCGGCGGCGGCGACCAAATGGAATTTCATGAAATTCCAGCCCGGCCTGGTCGGCGGCCACTGCATCGGCGTCGATCCGTATTATCTGACCTACCGCGCTGAAAAAGCCGGCTATCGTCCGGAAATCATTCTCGCCGGCCGCCGCATCAACGACGACATGGGGCAGCGGGTGGCGCGCGAATGCCTGCGCGGGCTTGAGCAGCGCAACTGCGCCGATCCGCTGGTGACCGTGCTGGGCATGACCTTCAAGGAGGACGTGCCCGACATCCGCAATTCCAAAGTCATCGACGTGGTGCGCGAACTAAACCGCGCCGGCGCGCGCACGCAGGTGCACGATCCGTTCGCTTTGGCCGACGAGACGCAGAGCGGAATACGGCGTGACGCTGACGCCGCTCGACCAACTGCAGCCGGCCGACGCGGTCATCCTTGCCGTCGCGCACGAAATCTACGTGGCCGGCGGCTGGCCGCTGATCGCGCGGCTGCTCAAGGATGGCAAAGGGGCCGTGCTCGACGTGAAATGCAAGCTCGATCGCGCACAAAAGCCGGAAGGCATCGACCTGTGGCGCCTGTAAATCCCATATTGGTCACCGGCGCCGCCGGCTTCATCGGCTTCCATGTCGCGCGCCGGCTGGTGGATATCGGCCGCGCGGTGGTCGGCGTCGATAATCTGTCGCCCTATTACGATCCGGCGCTGAAACAGGCGCGGCTCAAGCAACTCGCCGGCGCCAAGAATTTCAAGTTCGTGAAGCTCGATCTGGCCGATCGCGCCGCCACCGCCGCGCTGTTTGCCGCGTACCGTTTCCCGCTCGTTATCCATCTCGCCGCGCAAGCGGGCGTGCGCCATTCGCTGGTCGATCCGCACGCTTACGTGGACGCCAATCTCACCGGCTTCGTCAACGTCCTGGAAGGCTGCCGCCACCACGGCTGCCGCCATCTGCTCTACGCCTCGTCATCGTCGGTTTACGGCTCCAATACCAAAATGCCGTTCCGCACGTCCGACAATGTCGATCATCCGCTCAGCCTGTACGGCGCCTCGAAGAAGGCGAACGAGCTGATGGCGCATTCCTATTCGCATCTGTTCGCTCTGCCCACCACGGGCCTGCGCTTCTTCACCGTCTACGGTCCGTGGGGACGCCCGGACATGGCAATGTGGATTTTCGCCGAAGCGATCGACGCCGGCAAACCGATCAGGCTGTTCAACCACGGCAAAATGCGGCGCGATTTCACTTACATTGACGACGTCGTGCAGGCGGTGGTGCGGCTGATCGACAAACCCGCCACGCCCGATCCCAACTGGTCGAGCGATGAGCCCGATCCGGCCTCGAGTTCCGCGCCGTGGCGCATCTATAATATCGGCAACAACAATCCGGTCGAATTGCTCGACGTGGTCGCCCTGCTTGAGCAGGCGCTCGGCAAGAAGGCGATCCGCGAGCTCACGCCGATGCAGCCCGGCGACGTTCCGGCCACCTACGCCGATGTGGAGGATCTCATGCGCGACGCCGGCTTCAAGCCGTCGACGCCGATCGGCGAGGGCGTCGTGCGTTTCATCGACTGGTATCGGTCCTACCATCGCCCTTGACGGCGGGCGGCGAAGCGACGTGAAAGATAGGACGTATTCGATGGCTGATAAGATTGCGTTGATCACCGGCGTCACAGGGCAGGATGGCGCCTATCTCGCCGAGCTGCTGCTCGCTAAAGGTTACGTCGTGCACGGCGTTAAACGCCGCTCGTCATCGTTTAACACTCAGCGCGTTGATCACCTCTATGTCGATCCGCACATCGAAGACGCCAAATTTTTCCTGCACTATGGCGACATGACCGACGCCACCAATTTGATTCGTTTGGTACAGGAAACGCAGCCGACGGAAATCTACAATCTTGCCGCGCAAAGCCACGTGCAGGTGAGCTTTGAAACGCCGGAATATACCGGCAATGCCGATGCGCTCGGCACGCTGCGTTTGCTGGAAGCGATACGCATCCTGCGCATGGAACAGCGGGTACGCTTCTTTCAGGCCTCAACCTCGGAGCTTTACGGGAATACGCCGAGCCCGCAGAACGAAACGACGCCTTTTGCGCCGCGCAGTCCCTATGGCGCCGCGAAGCTGTATGCCTATTGGATCACGGTGAACTACCGCGAAGCCTACGCGATGCACGCTTCGAATGGGATTTCGTTCAACCACGAGAGCCCGATCCGCGGTGAGACGTTCGTTACGCGTAAAATCTCGATGGCGGTGGCGGCGATCGAGGCCGGCCAGCAGCAGCGGCTCTTCATCGGTAATCTGAACGCTACGCGCGACTGGGGCCACGCGCGCGATTATGTCCTCGGCATGTGGCTGATTGTTCAGCAGCCGAAACCGGACGACTATGTGCTGGCGACCGGCGAGGCCCATACCGTGCGGGAGTTCATCGAGCACGCTTTCGCGGTCATCGGTCGGTCTATTGAATGGCGTGGCAGCGGCGTAGGCGAAGAAGGTATCGACAAACGCTCCGGGGACGTTCTCGTCAGCGTTGACGCGCGCTATTTCCGGCCGGCGGAGGTGGATGTTCTCGTCGGCGATGCCACCAAGGCACGGCAAAAGCTTGGTTGGAAGCATCAAGTTACGTTTAGCCAGCTGGTCGTCGACATGGTGAACAACGACCGCGAACTTATCGCTGCGAAGGTTAGATGATGGAGCAACTGACACCTTTGCTTGATCTTTCCGGCAAGCGCGTCTGGGTTGCCGGCCATCGCGGTATGGTGGGAAGCGCGCTTGTTCGCCGGCTCTCGTCCGAAAATTGTGAAGTGCTAACCGTAGACCGCGATACGGTTGACTTGCAGCGGCAGGCGGCGGTCGAGCGTTGGATGAAGGAAGCGGCGCCCGATGTGGTCTTCATCGCCGCAGCGAAAGTCGGCGGCATCGTCGCCAATGACACATGGCCCGCCGATTTTCTGTACGACAATCTCGCGATTCAAACGAATATCATCGAAACGGCGCGTCAGATTAAAGTCCGCAAACTGCTATTTCTCGGATCGTCATGTATTTATCCGAGGCTCGCGCCGCAGCCGATCCAGGAAAGCGCGCTGCTCACGGGGCCGCTTGAGCCGACTAACCAATGGTACGCAATTGCAAAGATTGCCGGCATTATGTTGTGTCAGGCCTATCGTCGTCAGCATGACTTGGATTTCATCTCGGCGATGCCGACGAATCTCTACGGTCCGGGCGACAAATTTGACCTGATCTCGAGCCATGTCATTCCGGCGCTTATCGCAAAGGCGCATGCCGCCAAGTTGGACCCTGAAGCGCAGATTATTGTATGGGGTAGTGGAAGTCCGCGCCGGGAATTTCTTCACGTGGACGATCTCGCCGATGCCCTGGTGTTTATGATGAAGTATTGGTCAGGCGACGAACACGTGAATGTGGGCGTTGGCCACGACATGACAATCAATGAACTGGCTCACTTGATCGCCGACATTGTGGGCGTGAAGGCAAAATTACGATTTGATAACACGAAGCCCGATGGTGTCCCGCAAAAACTGCTCGATAGCTCGAAACTAATGGCGATGGGCTGGAAGCCGCGGATCGGAATCGAGCGGGGCCTGCGTGATACTTACGCTTGGTTTCTGGAAAACGTCGTGTCGTCACGCTAAGGCGCGTTCTTGGTCACGACCTGATTGGCCGCCGCGAAGCGACGTCTGCCGCGGTCGAGGATCCAGATAACGCCGCCGACCAGGCCCGCGGCAAAGGTCGCGATGCCGAACAGCACCGAGACGATGAGCCCGGTGCTTTCCGGCAGGCCGGCATAGCCGAAGGCCAAGATCATCGCGGTCTCGCGCGTGCCCCAGCCGGCAATCGACAGCGGGATGGTCGCGATCAGCAAGACTGGGAGAACGAGCAGCAGCGCCTCGCTCCAGCCGAGCGGCGCGGCGACCGATCTCGCCAGGCACCAGGCCGCGCTCGCCGACATCGCATGGATGATTAGCGAATAGACGACGATTGGCGCGGCGCTCGAGGCCGAAGCGAAGACGCGGCGCGCCATCGCCGCCGCCGCGGTGAGTTGGCGCGTTAGCCACCAGCGCTCGAGCCAACGCCAGTGGATGAACCCCAGCGCAATAAAGGCCGCGCAGGCGGCAACGCTGCCGAAACCGACGATGAGCAGGGCGGTACGGCCGGCGGTATTGCCGATGAGCGCGAACGACCAGGGCAGGCAGACGATGACCAGCGAGGCCAATACCAGCACACCGACCATGCGGTCGATGACGACCGAATAGGTCGCGACCCGCCAGCCGCCTTGATCGCGCCCGAGCAGCCAGATGCGGACCGCGTCGCCGCCGACTGTCGACGGCAGCGTTTGATTGAAGAACCCCGCAATGAAGCCGTAGCGCAAGGCGCGCGCGATGGTGAAGGGCGGGGCGCCCGGCGCCTCGCCATGCAGGACGATGCGCTGCCAGCGCAGCGCGCCGAGCGCGAGCTGTGCGATCAGGATCAAAATCGCCGCCGCCAGCCAGCCATAGTTCAGGCGGCCAAGCTGTTGGCCGACCACGTCGAATTTTACATGCGAGAAGGCAAAGTACAGAAGTACACAGGAGACCACCGCTTTCAGCGCAAAAGTGACCAGTTTTCGCATCGATCCGGGGTCCTGCAGGAAACCAGCGGGTATCTGTGAGGCTTATCTTGGCGGCGGCAAATCGACAATCGGTGCTACGGACGTGGGGAAAATCGCTAAGTTCCCCTGCTCATAGCTTGATTGCCGCGTCATGAGAATGGGATAAAAGACGTAACGAAAAGGTGACAGGCATGCCGATATTGTCCGACCTCAAAGTCAAGCTGTTCACCGACGGCGCGGATAAGGCGCAGATCGTCGAGATGGCCAAGCAAGCCTGGATCGCCGGCTTCACCACCAATCCCTCATTGCTCAAGAAAGCGGGCGTCAGCGATTATGAGCATTACGCACGCGACCTCGTTGCCGCCGTGCCCGACCGCCACATTTCGTTCGAGGTGTTCTCCGACGACATCCCCGAAATGGTTGCGCAGGCCCGCGTCATCGCCGCCTGGGGCAAGAACGTCTACGTCAAGTTGCCGGTGACGACCACGCGCGGCGAGCCGCTGTTCGACGTGGTGCGCTCGCTGTCGCGCGACGGCGTCAAGGTCAACATGACCGCGATTTTCGCGCCCGAGCAGGTGGCGCGCGCGGTCGAGGCGCTCGCCGGCGGCGCGCCGGCCTGCGTGTCGGTGTTCGCCGGCCGGCTGGCGGATTTGGGCATCGACTACCGGCCGATCATGCAGGACGCGATTGCCCGCGCCCGCAAGACCTCCAATATCGAGATCATCTGGGCGTCAACCCGCGAGGTGTTTAACGTGGTGGAGGCGGACAGCCTGGGCTGCCACATCATCACCGCGCCGGCCGATGTGCTCAAGAAGCTGCCGGCGCTGGGCACGAAGACCGCGGCGGAACTCTCGCTCGGTGCCGTCAAGTCGTTCCGCGAGGACGCGCTTGCCGCCGGCCTCAGGCTCGCGGTGCCGGCCCCGCGCGCGGCGGAATAGCCACCACCGAGAACTCGGCGCCCAACAAAGTGACACGGTGGCCTTGCCGCAACGCGATCTGCAGGACACGGTGGCCGATATATCCGGTTCCACCCGTGAGAATGATGTGCATGAGCTGGGTGCGCCGGATCGCCGTAAATCGTGAACGGCGGTACTCCCGCCCTTACCAATCAGGCCGCTTTTAGCGCATGTAACGCTTTGAATCAAAACGTGTTCGCTGGCTTTTTCTGCAGCCGTCGCAAGCCGCCGCAGAGCGTGCTAGGGGATGGCCGGCTGAAGGGTCAGGGGAAGGGGACTTCCGTTTGAACATGACGCAAGCGGCAAGACCGGCTGCGGAGGCTTCGTTGCGTATCGGCGTGATCGGCGTCGGCGTGATGGGCAGCAATCATGCGCGCGTATTGACCGGCCTGCCGGGGGCCGAACTGGTCGCCGTCGCCGATCCAGACCTGCGGCAAGCCGATTTCGTCGCGCGCACGCTCGGCTGCGCCGCCGTCACCGGCGTCGACGAACTGCTCGACCTGAAAGTCGACGCCGTCACCATCGCCGCGCCCACCCATCTGCATCACGACATCGCGCTTACCTGCATCGCGCGCGGCGTCCACGTCATGGTGGAAAAGCCGATCGCCTCGTCGGTGGAAGAAGGCCGCGACATCATCGCCGCCGCGCGCCGCGCCGGCGTGACGCTGATGGTCGGGCACGTCGAGCGTTTCAATCCGGCGGTGGAAGCGATCAAGGAAGCCATCCGCAACGAGGACATTCTCTCGATCGCCATCACCCGGGTCGGGCCGTTCCCGCCGCGCATGTCGAATGTCGGCGTGGTCATCGATCTCGCCGTGCACGACATCGACTTGATCCGCTGGTTCACCGACAGCGAGATCGTCGAGGTGCAGCCGCAGCTCTCCAGCGCGGTAGCCGAGCGCGAGGATATCGCGCTCTTGCAATTCCGCACCGCTTCCGGCGTGCTCGCCCATATCAACACCAATTGGCTCACCCCGTTCAAGGCGCGCAACGTCATCGTCGCCACGCGCGGCAAATACATCCAGGCCGATCTGCTCACGCGCCAAGTGACCGAGTGCTTCGGCTTCCAGCCGGACGGCAGCTACTCCATGCGCCATCTTTCCGTCGGCCATGCCGAACCCTTGCGTTCCGAATTGCTGGCTTTCCTGAGCGCAGTGCGCACCGGCGCGGCGGCGGCGGTGACCGGCGAGGAGGGCGTCGCCAGCCTCGAGATCGCCATCCGCTGTCTTGCTTCCCGCCCGGCCGCAGCGCCGTCACAGCGGCAGGCGCCGCGCGTGGTGGTCGGTTGAACCGGCGCCACTGTTTGGACTCTCAATGAATCAGCGACCCAGCCCGCCCATGATTCCGTTCATCGACGTGGCCGCGCAACGCCGCCGGCTCGGCAGCGCCATCGATACCGCGGTCGCGCGTGTGCTCGGCCATTGCCAATTCATCCTCGGCCCGGAAGTGCGGGCGTTCGAGGCTGAGCTGGCGAAATTTTGCGGCGCCAAGCACGCCGTGAGCTGCGCCAGCGGCACCGACGCGCTGCAACTGGTGCTGATGGCCAAGGGCATTGGGCCGGGTGACGCGGTGTTCTGCCCGACCTTCACCTTCTGCGCCACGGCGGAAGTGGTGGCGCTGGTCGGCGCCACGCCCATCTTCGTCGACGTCGAGGCGGAAAGTTTCAACATCGACGCCAAAGGGCTCAAAGCCGCGCTGGCAACCGCCAAGCGCGAAGGCCTGACGCCGAAGGCGGTCATCCCGGTCGACTTGTTCGGCTTGGCGGCCGACCATGCCGCCATCGCGGCGGCCGCCGCGGAAGACGGTCTCTTCATTCTCGACGACGCCGCGCAAGCCTTCGGTGCGACCTTTAATAACCGCCGGCTCGGTACCTTCGGCCATGCCAGCGCGACCAGTTTTTTCCCAGCCAAGCCCCTTGGCTGTTACGGCGACGGCGGCGCAGTGCTCACCGACGATGCCGAATTGGCGCACACCATCGAAAGCCTGCGCGTGCACGGTTACGGCAGCGACCGCTACGACAATGTGCGCATCGGCCTCACCTCGCGCCTCGACACCATCCAGGCCGCGGTGCTGATCGAAAAGCTGAAGATCTTTCCCGAGGAGATCGCGGCGCGCGATCGGATCGCCCGCCGTTATGCCGAAGGCTTGGGCGATGTCGTCACCGTGCCCAAGGTGCCGGCGGGCTCGACGTCCGTTTGGGCGCAATACACCATGCGCGTCGCCGGCGGCCGGCCGCGACGAATTGGCGGCCGCGCTCAGGGCCGAAGGCATCCCCACGGCGATCTACTATCCGATCCCGCTGCACCGTCAGCAGGCCTACAAGCATTTTCCGGTGGGCGAGGGCGGCGTCGCGGTGAGCGACCGGCTTTCCGCCGAGGTCATCAGCCTGCCCATGCACGCCTATCTCGATGCGACGACGCAAGACCGCATAATCGCCGCCACGCGCCGCGCCCTAGTGCCGTGAGGATTTAGAGGCTATTTTTTCCGCTTCGCTTGTAAAATTGAAATATCAATTATTCCCGTAAACGGGCGAAATGCAGTAGCACTACCGGGCAAAGGGCTCGGAATCATCGGATGAATTGGCGCGATCAAAACCTTCGCCTGCGGCGGCTCGAGGCCGAGGCGATCGCTATTGTGCGCGAGGTGGTCAGCGAATTCCGCAATCCGGTGATGCTTTATTCGATGGGCAAGGATTCGAGCGCGCTGCTGCACGTCGCGCAAAAGGCTTTTGCGCCGGGCAAGGTGCCGTTTCCGCTGCTGCACGTTGACACCACGTGGAAGTTTCGCGACATGATTTCGTTTCGCGACGAGACCGCGGCGCGTCTCGGCATGGATTTGCTGGTGCACGTCAATCAGGAAGGGCTCGCGCGCGGCATTTCGCCGGTGACCTCGGGCTCGGCCGTGCACACGCAAGTGATGAAGACGGAAGGCCTGCGCCAGGCGCTGGACAAATGGCAATTCGATGCTGCCTTCGGCGGCGCGCGCCGCGACGAGGAAAAGAGCCGCGCCAAGGAGCGCATTTTCTCGCACCGCTCCGCCGGCCACGGCTGGGACCCGCGCAATCAGCGGCCCGAACTGTGGCGCCTGTTCAATACCCGCATCAAGACCGGCGAATCAATGCGCGTGTTCCCGCTGTCCAACTGGACCGAGCTCGACGTGTGGGAATACATCCGCGCCGAAAATATTCCGGTGGTGCCGCTTTATTTCGCCAAGCCGCGCCCGGTGGTCGAACGCGACGGCGCGCTGATCATGGTCGACGACGAGCGGCTGCCGCTCGCGCCCGGCGAGAAGCCGCGCAGCCTGCGCGTGCGCTTCCGCACGCTCGGCTGCTATCCGCTGACCGGCGCGATCCGCTCGGACGCCGACACGCTCGACGCCATCATCGCGGAAATGCGCGGCGCGAAAAGCTCAGAGCGGCAGGGCCGCGTCATCGATCACGACGAGTCCGGCTCGATGGAAAAGAAAAAGCGCGAGGGCTATTTCTGATGAACGCACCGACGCCAGCCGCCGCCGATGCCGGCGCAGCGCCGGCCGCCGTCGACGCGCGCCCCGCGCTGCGCCTGCTCACCTGCGGCTCGGTCGACGACGGCAAGTCGACGCTGATCGGCCGGCTGCTCTACGAGCAGAACTTGATCTTCGACGACCATCTGGCCGCGCTGGAGCGCGATTCGAAAAAGCACGGCACCACCGGCGCCGAGGTCGATTTCGCGCTGCTGCTCGACGGCCTGGAGGCCGAGCGCGAGCAGGGTATCACCATCGACGTCGCGTACCGCTATTTCACCTCGCCGCGGCGCGCCTTCGTGGTCGCCGACACGCCGGGCCACGAGCAATATACCCGCAACATGGCGACCGGCGCTTCCAACGCTGAACTCGCGGTGCTGCTGGTCGACGCGCGCAAAGGACTGCTCAACCAGACCCACCGCCACGCCGTTATCGCCAGCCTTATGGGCATCCGCCACGTCGTGCTCGCCGTGAACAAGATCGATCTCGTCGCCTTTGACCAGGCCGTCTTTGACAAGATCACGTCGAATTTCCGCGCCTTTGCGGCCGAGCTCGGCTTCAAAGAGATCGTGGCGATTCCGATCTCCGCGCGCTACGGCGACAATGTTTCATCGCGCAGCACGCGCACGCCCTGGTACGCGGGCCCACATCTGCTCGACTATCTCGAGACGGTCGACGTCGAGGACGACCGCGCCGGCAAGCCATTCCGCATGGCCGTGCAGTGGGTCAACCGCCCCAATTCCGATTTCCGCGGCTTTGCCGGCACAATTGCCAGCGGCTGTGCTAAGGCCGGCGACGAAATCGCCATTCTGCCGTCCGGGCAAACCACGAAGATCAAGCGCATCATCGGCCCCGGCGGCGATCTCGACGCGGCGCAGGCGCGCGATTCGGTCACCGTCACGCTTGCCGACGAAATCGACGTGGCGCGCGGCGACATTTTCGCCGCGCTGCGCGACCGGCCGCAGGTCGCCGACCAGTTCGTCGCCCATCTGGTCTGGATGTCGAACGACGCGCTGATGCCGGGCCGCAGCTACCTGATGAAGATCAATGACTGCACGGTTGCGGCGACCGTGACCGAGATCAAGCACCGGCTCGACGTCGGCACACTGGCCAAGCTCGCCGCCAAGACGCTGCATTTGAACGAGGTTGCCGTCTGCAATCTGTCGGTCGCGCGCGCGGTCGCCTTCGACGCCTATGCCGACAACCGCGAGACCGGCGCCTTCATTTTGATCGACCGTTATTCGAACGAGACGGTCGCCGCCGGGATGATCGACTTCGCCTTGCGACGCGCCACCAATATCCACCACCAGAAACAGACCGTGAGCAAGGCCGAGCGCTCGGCGCTCATGCACCATCGGCCGGCGGTGCTGTGGTTCACTGGCCTGCCGGGCGCCGGCAAATCGACCATCGCCAACCTTACCGAAGCCGCGCTGCATGCGCGCGGCGTGCACACCGTCCTGCTCGACGGCGACAATGTGCGGCACGGATTGAACCGCGACCTCGGCTTCACCGAACCGGACCGGGTGGAGAACATCCGCCGCATCGGCGAGGTGGCCAAGCTGATGACGGAAGCTGGCCTGGTGGTGCTCTGCTCGTTCATCTCGCCGTTCCGTGCCGAGCGGCGCATGGTGCGCGAACTGCTCGGCGATGCCGAGTTCGTCGAGGTCTTCGTCGACACGCCGATCGAGCAGTGCATCGCGCGCGATCCCAAGGGCCTGTACCGGCGGGCGCTCGCCGGCGAGATCAAGAATTTCACCGGCGTCGATCAGCCCTATGAAGTGCCGGAAAACCCCGAGCTGCACCTGATGGCCGGCGCCAAGGAAGCCGACCGGCTGGCCAGCGAAGTCATCGAGGCGCTGGTGGCGCGCGGCGTCTTGAAACGCGCGTAAAACCGCGTCGTTTCGCTGCTATTGATCGAAATCAATACGGTTCGGCCGCCTTCCGATCATATTGCCGCTCACGAATATGACAGCGCGCGACCCATTGTGCCGCGCGAAGCATGCCAATGGAGAGCGGCGGATGACGAAGTGGCCCGAGCAAACCAAGGAACTGAGCGCGCATTTGCGTAACCTGCGCGGCGGCGCGCCCGAGGTGATGAAGGCGTTTTCCGGCATGGCGCAGGCCGCGCTCGCGCCCAAGGCGCTCGATTGCAAGAGCAAGGAACTGATCGCGCTTGCCGTCGCGGTGGCGATCCACTGCGACGACTGCATCGGCTTTCACGTCAAGGCGGCGTTGGAGCAGGGCGCCTCGCGCGATGAAGTGCTGGAGACGCTCGGCATGGCCGTTTACATGGGCGCCGGCCCGTCGGTGATGTATGCGAGCCACGCGCTCGATGCCTTCGAGCAATTCAAGCAGGCGGCGCAGCCGGTCGGCACCGCGGCCTGAGTTGATCCGACCTTAATCGAAGGACAGTTTCCCGCGGAACGCGGGAGATCGCAGCGCTCATTTGCGCTGGTAAATATCCTCGATGCGCTCGATGTCGTCTTCGCCGAGATAGCTGCCGGTCTGCACCTCGATCAATTCGAGCGGGATTTTCCCTTTATTGGCCATGCGGTGGACGCTGCCGATCGGGATATAGACCAACTCGTTTTCATGCACGGCCTGGATGTTGTCGCCGATGGTCACTTCGGCGGTGCCGTGCACCACCACCCAATGTTCGGCGCGGTGGCGGTGCTTCTGCAGCGACAGCACGCCGCCGGGGATCACCACAATGCGCTTGACCTGGAAGCGCTCGCCCATGTCGATCAACTCGTAATAGCCCCAGGGCCGGTGCACGCGCTTGTGGTCGGTGGCTTCCGGACGCTTGGCGGTTTTCAGCTTGGCGACCAATTCCTTGACTTCCTGCGCGCGGGCGCGCGGCACCACCATCACGGCATCCGACGTGCTCACCACCACCAGGTCCTTGACGCCGACGGTTGCGACCAGCCGTCCGTCCGAATGTAGCACGCAGCCGCTGGTGTCCATGCTGATCACGGGGCCTTGCACCACGTTGCCGGCGCTATCGCTCGGCGTGATGTCGAACAGCGCGTCCCAGCTGCCGATATCCGACCAGCGGAAGTCGCCGGCGACCACCGCGGCGCGGTCGGTCTTTTCCATCACCGCGTAGTCGATCGACTTCTGCGGCGCGCGCGCGAAAGAATCCGGGTCGAGCCGCAGGAAGCCGAGGTCGGTCGTCGCCTTGGCGACCGCGGCTTCGATCGCCTCGGCCATCGCCGGCTCCAGCCGCTTGAGTTCGGACAGCAGCACGTCGGCGCGGAACAGGAAGTTGCCGGAATTCCACAGATAGCCGTCGCGCACATAGCGGGCGGCGGTGGCGGCGTCCGGCTTCTCGACGAAGCTCTTGACCGCGTGCACGCCGTTCTTGCCGATCGCCTCGCCCGGCAGAATGTAGCCGTAGCTGGTCTTCGGCTCGGTCGGCTTGATGCCGAAGGTGACGATGGAACCTGCCTCGGCGGCTTCGCGGCCGGCGAGACACGTGGCGCGGAATTGCGGCACGTCGAGGATGATGTGATCGGCGGCGAGCGCCAGCACGACCGCGTTGGGATCGCGTTGGCGCGCGACCGCGGTGGCGGCGGCAATGGCCGGCCCGAGTTCGCGCCGAAGCGGTTCGATCACCACCGTCGCCTCGACGCCCACGTCCTCGGCCTGCCGGCGGGCGAAGAAATGAAAATTCGGCCCGGTGATGACGATCGGGGCGGCGAACATAGGGTCCTGCACGCGCAACAGCGTTTCCTGGTAGGTCGACCGGTCGCCGACCAAAGGCAGGAACTGCTTGGGCAAAGCGTCGCGCGAGACCGGCCAAAGCCGCGTGCCGGCGCCGCCGGCGAGAAGGATGGGGATGATCGGTGAGGCCATGGTTTTGCGATCCAATTTTCGTCAAATTATAGCAAGACAGTCCCTAACATTTTGCTTGTGCACGGACTTTTCCGCAAAACGGTTACCGTTTTTCGCGGGTTCGCGCGGCTGGGGCCGGCGCGGGCTATGTTTGGGGCGGGAATCGCCTTAAGGCAGGTCGGCGGCTCCGACTATCGCAGTCCTTGCGGAGCGTCCAAGTCCATTCACCCTCGGCATTTTTGCGTCGGCGCCAGGCAAGTTCACCGATGATAGATCGCATCCTCACGGTCGGCGGGCTGACGCTGCTCTCACGCATCACCGGCTTTGTGCGCGACATCGTGCTCGCCGCCATCCTCGGCGCGGGACCGGCGGCGGACGCCTTCTTTGTGGCGCTGCGGCTGCCGAACCATTTCCGCGCCATCTTCGCCGAAGGCGCCTTCAATGCCGCTTTCGTTCCGGCCTATGCCCGCATCCGCGAACAAGGCGGGGCGGAGCGTGCTGCATTATTCGCCGACCGTGTGTTCACGCTGCTGCTGTCGAGCCAGGTCGTATTACTGGCGGTGGCTCTGTTGTTCACGCCGGCGGTGATCGACGTGCTGGCGCCGGGCTTCGCGCACGACCCCGAGCGTTTCGCGCTGGCCGTCGAGCTCACGCGCATCACCTTTCCATATCTCCTGCTGATCACGCTGGTCACGCTCTACGGCGGCATCCTCAATGCCTTGCAGCGCTTTGCCGCCGCGGCGGCGGCGCCGATCCTGCTGAACTTGTCGATCACCGTGGCGCTGTTGCTCGCGGTATTTTTCCCGACCGCCGGCCATGCTGCGGCCTGGGGCGTGCTGATCTCCGGCGTGTTGCAGGCGCTGCTCGTCGGCGGCGATGCTTGGCGCGCGGGCGCGCTCACCGCGCTGCGCTGGCCCGCGCTCGACGCCGACATCAGGCGATTTTTCCGCGCGCTGGCGCCGGCGACGGTTGGCTCGGCCGGCGTGCAGCTGGCGCTGTTCGCCGACACCATCATTGCCAGCTTCCTGCCGGCGGGCGCGCTGTCGGCGCTCTATTACGCCGACCGCATCGATCAGCTGCCGATCGGCGTCATCGGCATCGCCGCCGGCACCGTCGTGCTGCCGGAAATGTCGCGGCGGCTCGCCGCCGGCGACGACGCGGGCGCCGCCAACGCGCAAAACCGCGCCATCGAATTCACGCTGCTGTTGTCGATCCCGTGTCTCGCCGCGTTCGTCATCGTGCCCGAGTTGATCATGCGCGCGCTGTTCATGCGCGGCGCCTTCAACGCGGCAGACGCGGTCGCCGCCGGCCGCACGCTTGCCGCTTACGCGGTCGGGCTGCTGCCCTTTGTTTTGATCCGCAGCACGGTGGCGACGTTTTTTGCCCGCGGCGACACCGCGACGCCGGTGAAGGCGGCGCTGATCGCCGCCGCCGTCAATATCGCTTTCAAGTTCCTGCTGATGGGGCCGCTGGCGCAAGTGGGCCTGGCGCTCGCCACCTCGATCGGCGCCTGGATCAATCTCGGCCTGGTGGTGTGGTTCGCGGCGCGCGCCGGCCACATCCATATCGACGAGCGCTTGCGGCAATCGGCGATCAAGCTGGCCGGCGCCGGGCTCGCCTTGGCCACTGTGTTGTGGTTGTGCGCGACGCCGGTCGCGCATTTAGTCGCGGGCGGGCATGGGCTGCACGATGTTGTGACTTTGGCGTTGCTGGTCGCGATCGGCGGCGTTGTCTATGGTGGCATCCTATTGGCGCTGTTCGGTCCAAGCTGGCTCTCGGCGTTTCGCGCCCGGCGAGGCAGCTGACGCCTAGTTCCATCGGGCTATTGCCGATCGGGCGCGGTGGACATAACTGCCCGCCGACGCTATGGGGACGGGCCGGGCTATTCGTGGTTGGCCGAATGCACAGGGTTTCATGAATTTCGCACGGGCAATTCCATCATTTTCATTGATGCATGGCGGCCGCGCCATTGTTTTGTCGTGCGCGCTGGCGCTTGTGCTTGCCGGCTGCGGCGAAGCGAAGAAGCAGGGCGGTGGGCCGCCGCCGCCGCCGGCGGTCACCGTCGCCAAGCCGACCAAGCGCACGGTCACCGATTACGACGAATATGTCGGCCGCTTCACCGCCATCGAATTCGGTGGAAGTGCGCGCGCGTGTGTCCGGCTATCTCGACGGCGTGCATTTCAAGGACGGGCAGATCGTCAAGCAGGGCGATCTCCTGTTCACGATCGACAAGCGGCCGTTCCAGAACACGCTCGAGCAGGCACGCGCCAACCTGGCGCAAGCCAAGTCCAATCTCAAATTCACCGAATCCGATTTCACCCGCGGCCAGCAATTGGTGCGCGACAAGACTATCACCGACCAGACCTTCGAGCAGCGTTCGCAGGCCTACCGCAACGCGCAGGCCTCCGTCAGCAATGCCGAGGCCGCGGTGCGCCAGGCCGAGCTCGATATCGAGTTCACCGAATTGCGCGCACCGATCAACGGCCGCATCGGCGACCGCCGGGTATCGCCCGGCAATCTGGTGACCGGCGGCAACGCCGGCAACACCACGCTGCTTGCCACCATCGTGTCGACCGATCCGATCTATTTCGAGTTCACCTTCGACGAAGCCTCGTTCCTGCGCTACGAGCGGATGTCGAAGACCGGCAAGGACATCGCCAGCCGCGGCGCCGGCGTCGAAGTCGCGCTCAAGCTGATCGACGAGCATGACTACGTCCACCAAGGCCACATGGATTTCGTAAACAACGTGATCGACAGCTCGACCGGCACCATCCGCGGCCGCGCGGTAATCGCCAATCCCAGCAATATTTTCACGCCCGGCATGTTCGCCCGCGTGCGCGTGCCCGGCTCGTCGCCTTATGAGGCTTTGCTGGTGCCGGACGCCGCGATCGGTACAGAACAGGCGCGCAAATTCGTGCTCACGGTCAATGCCGACAATACCGTGATGCCCAAATACGTGACGCTCGGCCAGACCGTCGGCGACAACTTACGGGTGATCAAGAACGGCATTGCCGCCGACGACCGTGTGATCGTCGCCGGGCTGATGCGCGCGCGGCCGGGTCAGAAGGTCACGCCGCAGGAAGAAGGCAAGGGCGGACCGCCCGCGCATGGTGCCGCCGCGCCGAAGCCCGCGAAATAAGACTGGCCGAAACCGATGCGCATTTCGCATTTCTTCATCGACCGGCCGATCTTCGCCTCCGTGGTCTCGATCATATTCGTGATCCTTGGCGGCGTCGCCTTCGTGCGGCTGCCGATCGCGCAATATCCGGAGATCGCGCCGCCGACCATCAACGTGTCAGGCCAATATCCCGGCGCCAGCGCCGACGTGGTGGCCTCGACGGTGGTGACGCCGATCGAGCAGCAGATCAACGGCGTCGAGAACATGATCTATCTCTCGTCGAACTCGACCGCCGACGGACGGTTCACGATCTCGGTCACTTTCGACATCGGCACAAATCTCGACATCGCGCAGGTGCAGGTACAGAACCGCGTCGCCATTGCGCAGCCGCGGCTGCCGGGCGACGTGCGCAATCTCGGCGTGACGGTGACCAAGAGCTCGCCCGACCTGATGATGGTCGTGCATCTTTATTCGCCGGACAAATCGCGCGACACGCTGTTCATCTCCAACTACGCGACGCTGGAAATCACCGACGCGTTGACCCGCGTCGACGGCGTCGGCTCGCTCATCGTGTTCGGCAGCCGCGACTATGCGATGCGGGTCTGGCTCGATCCCGACCGCCTGCAATCGGTCGGCCTGACCGCCAGCGACGTGGTAACGGCGATGCAAGGGCAGAACGTGCAGGTGGCGTCCGGCGTGCTCAACCAGCCGCCGGTGGATAAGCCGGGCGCGTTCCAGATCTCGGTGCAGACGCAAGGGCGCCTGGCCGACCCGGAGGAGTTCGGCAAGATCGTGGTCAAGCAGACCGCCAACGCGATCGTGCGCGTGAAGGATGTCGCTAAAGTCGAACTGGCGGCGCAGGACTACGGCACCAACTCCTATCTCGATCTCGATCCGGCGGTCGCCATCGGCATCTTCCAGCGGCCCGGCTCGAACGCGCTGTCGACCGCGCAGGCGATCGAGAAGACGATGGACGGTCTCTCCAAGCGATTCCCGCCCGGCCTGAAATATACCATCGTCTACAACCCGACCCAGTTCATCCAGCAATCGGTCGACGCCGTCGAAACCACTATCGGCGAGGCGATCATACTGGTCGTGCTGGTGATCGTGCTGTTCCTGCAGACATGGCGCGCCGCGGTCATTCCGATCATCGCCATCCCGGTGTCGCTGGTCGGCACGTTTTTCTTCATGCAGATCTTCGGGTTCACGCTCAACAACCTGTCGCTGTTCGGCTTGGTGCTGGCGATCGGCATCGTGGTCGACGACGCCATCGTCGTAGTCGAGAACGTCCAGCGCAACATCGAGGCGGGTCTCAAGCCGCGCGAAGCGGCAATCAAGAGCATGGACGAGGTCGGCGCGGCGTTGGTCGCGATCGCGCTGGTGCTGATTTCGGTGTTCGTGCCATCGGCCTTCATCACCGGAATTTCCGGCCAGTTCTACCGGCAATTCGCGCTCACCATCGCCGGCGCTACCATTATTTCGCTCACCATATCGCTGACGCTGTCGCCGGCGCTGTGCGCGCTGTTGCTCAAGCCGCCGCGGGAGACCGAGCACGGCCATTGGTGGGGCGCGCCGTTTCGCGGCTTTTTCCGCGTCTTCAATCTCGGCTTCGCCGCGCTGACGCGCGGCTACGGCTGGCTGTCGGCGCGCACGGTCCGCTTCGCCGTGCTGATGCTGGTGGTCTACGGCGGCGTCATCGGCTTCGGCCTCAACGAATTCCGCAAGACGCCGATCGGCTTCATCCCGCAACTCGACCGCGGTTTTCTCATCATCGTCACGCAACTGCCGCCGGCTGCCTCGCTGTCGCGCACCGACGACGTCAACCGGCGCGCGGTGGAGATCGCGCTGAAGGTGCCGGGCATCGCCCATGCCGTGAACATCGTCGGCTTTTCCGGCGCGACATTCACCGTCGCGCCGAACGCGGGCGCGATTTTCGTAACCCTCGACCCGTTCGACAAGCGCGCCAAGGATCCACGGCAGTCCGCCGCCGCCATCCAGGGCCAGCTGTTCATGCGGCTGCAGGCGATCAAGGACGGCTTGATCTTCGTCGCGGCACCGCCGCCGGTTTCCGGCATCGGCAATGCCGGCGGTTTCCGCATGATGGTCGAGGACCGTGCTGGGCGCGGACCGCAGGCGCTGCAGGGCGCGGTTTACGCGATGATGGGACGGGCCGCGCAGACGCCTGGGCTCAGCCAAGTCTATTCGCTGTTTGAGACGTCGACGCCGCAGCTTTATCTCGACATCGACCGGGTCAAGGCGCAATTGCTCGGCATCAATATCCCGGACGTGTTCGCCGCGCTGCAGATTTATCTCGGCTCGGCCTATGTGAACGACTTCAACTTGTTCGGCCATACCTACCGCGTGATCGCGCAGGCGCAGAGCGAGTACCGGCAGCAAACCGAAGACGTCTTGCGCATCCGCGTGCGCAACAAGGCGGGTGAAACCGTGCCGCTCGGTGCCTTCACCACGGTGCGCACCATCACCGGGCCGTACCGGGTGCCGCGTTACGATCTTTATCCGGCGGCCGAGCTCGATGGCTCGGCGGCGCCCGGTTATTCGCAGGGCGAGGCGATAAAGATCATGGAGAAGCTGGCGGCGGAAACGCTGCCGGAAGGTTTCTCCTATGAGTGGACCACGCTCGCCTTCCAGCAACTGCGCGCCGGCAATACCGCCGTCTTCGCCTTCGTGCTGGCGGTGGTGTTCGTCTTCCTGGTGCTGGCGGCGCAGTTCGAGAGCCTGACGCTGCCGGTGGCGGTGATCATGATCGTGCCGATGTGCCTGATTGCTTCCATTGTCGGCGTGGTGCTGCGCGGACAGGACAATAATATCCTGACCCAGGTCGGCTTCATCGTGCTGATCGGTCTCGCCGCCAAGAACGCCATCCTGATCGTGGAATTCGCCAAGCAGATCGAGGATGCCGGCCGCGACCGCTTCGAGGCGGCCATGCAGGCTGCGCACTTGCGGTTGCGGCCGATCTTGATGACCTCGCTCGCCTTCATCTTGGGTGTCACGCCGCTCGCCTTCGCGGTCGGCGCCGGTGCCGAATTGCGCCAGACGCTGGGCACGACCGTATTCTCTGGCATGATCGGCGTAACCGCTTTCGGCCTGGTCTTCACGCCGGTGTTCTACGTGGTCTCGCGCTGGTTCGCCTTGCGCTTCTCACGCAAACGCCCGCAATCTGAGCCGGCCAAGCCGTGATCAAGCCATGACCATGAAGTTCGGAATAGGGCAGGCGCTCACGCGCAAGGAGGACGATCCGCTGCTGCGCGGCGCCGGGCGCTATGTGGCCGACGTCGCGCCCGCGGCCACGCTGCACGCGGTGATGCTGCGCTCGCCGCACGCACATGCGCGTTTTTCCATCCACGATCTCGAGCGCGTGCGCGCGATGCCGGGCGTGCGCCTGGTGCTGACCGCCGCCGAGGTGGCCGAGCTTGGGCCGCTGCCGACGCCCGGCGTCATTCCCGATGTCGAGATCAAGATTCCGGTGTACCCGATCCTGGCCAAGGACGTGGTGCGCCACGTCGGCGATGCCGTCGCCTTCGTGGTCGCCGACAGCCTGGCCGCGGCCAAGGACGCGGCGGAAGCGATCGCCGTCGACTGGCAGCCGCTGCCGCACGTGATCGGCGCGGTTGAAGCGCTTTCGCCCGGCGCGCCGCAGGTGTGGGCCGACCGGCCGGGCAATCTCGCCTTCGAAACCGAATTGGGCGACGCGGACGCCACCCGGGCGGCCTTCGCGCGGGCGGCGCGCACGGTCGCGCTGACCGTCGTCAACCAGCGGCTGGTGACGAATTACATGGATACCCGCGGCGTGATCGCCGAATACGACGGCGAGCGCTACACGCTCACGCTCGGCAGCCAGGGCAGCCACATAATCCGTGACATCATCTGCGGCCAGGTGCTTAAGCTGCCGCTGGACCGGATGCGGGTGATCACGCCCGATGTCGGCGGCGGCTTCGGCACCAAGCTGTTTCCCTATCGCGAATGCGCGCTGGCCGCGGTTGCCGCCGAGCGGTTGCGCCGCCCGGTGAAATGGATCTGCGATCGCTCCGAACATTTCCTCGGCGACAGCCA
Source organism: uncultured Alphaproteobacteria bacterium (assembly GCA_963739735.1). Classification (GTDB taxonomy): domain Bacteria; phylum Pseudomonadota; class Alphaproteobacteria; order Rhizobiales; family Xanthobacteraceae; genus Pseudolabrys. Next base: position 38,676 of record CAVUBV010000006.1, read on the forward strand.
CGGCCGCGACAACATCTCGGCCGCGCGGCTCGCCGTCGACGACAAAGGAAAGTTCCTCGCGCTCGCGCTCGATATCGTCGCCGATATGGGCGCGTATCTGTCCTGCTACGCGCCTTACATTCCCTGGCTCGGCGCCGGCATGGCGACCGGTGCCTATGACATTCCGGTGGCGCATGTGCGTTTGCGCGCGGCCTATACCAACACCGTCCCGGTCGATGCCTATCGCGGCGCCGGGCGGCCGGAAGCCTCTTATCTGATTGAACGGTTGGTCGACGCCGCCGCGCGCGATCTCGATGTGGCGCCCGACGCGTTGCGGCGCAAGAACCTGATCAAGCCGAAGGCGCTGCCCTATACGACGCCGACCGGGAAAGTCTACAACTCCGGAGATTTTGCCGCTTGCATGACGCGCGCGCAGGAGATCGCCGATTGGGACGGCTTTGCCAAACGCGCCGCGCAATCCCGGCGCGCCGGCAAGCTGCGCGGCATCGGCATCGCCAGCTATATTGAGGCCTGCGGCAATAACGGGCCGGAAACGGCGAACGTGCAGCTCGACCGCGACGGCGGCGTCACCGTGCTGATCGGTTCGCAATCGACGGGGCAAGGCCACGCCACGTCCTATGCGCAGCTCGTCGCCGAGCGGCTCGATCTGCCGCCGGATCGCGTGCGCGTGGTGCAGGGCGATACCGACCGGATCGCATCGGGCGCCGGCACCGGCGGCTCGAGTTCGATCCCCGTCGGCGGCGTCGCGGTCGACCGCGCCACGAAGACGCTGGCCGAGCAGCTCAAGCAACTTGCCGCCGACGTGCTGGAAGCAGCGGAAACCGACTTGGAAATCGCCGACGCCACGGTGCGCGTCGCCGGCACCGACCGCGCGATCTCCTTCGCCGATCTCGCCGTGCATCCGCGCGCGAAGCCCGAGAACCTGCGCGCGACGAACGAATTCGGCACCGAGCCGCCGACGTTCCCCAACGGCACGCATATCGCGGAAGTGGAAGTCGATTCGGACACCGGCGCGACGGCGATCCTCAATTACGTCGTGGTCGACGACTTCGGCGTTACCCTCAATCCGCTGCTGCTGGCGGGGCAAGTGCACGGCGGCGCGGTGCAGGGCATCGGGCAGGCGCTGATGGAGGACACCGTGTACGATCCGGCCTCCGGGCAGTTGCTCAGCGCGAGCTTCATGGATTACGCCATGCCGCGCGCCGCCGACGCGCCGGACTTCGTGTTCGAAACTCGCAATGTGCCGTGCAAGAACAATCCACTTGGATTCAAAGGAGCGGGGGAGGCGGGCGCTATCGGTTCATGCCCTTCGGTCATGAACGCCGTCCTCGACGCGCTCTGGCGCGCCTATAAGATCCGCCATATCGACATGCCGGCGACCCCGCAAAAGGTGTGGGCGGCGATCGCGGCAAGCCGCGGCGCCTGAGGCGGGCAGCGCCGACGCAGACTATTCCTGTTCGAAGCGGAATTTGCCGCCGGCCTTCTTGGGGCCGTCATGGCAGCCGCCGCAGGCTTTTGCAAGAACGGTCCAGTCGGCTTTGACCTTCGTGACATCGCCTTTCTTGGCGTCTTCGGCGATCGTGTCACTCGCGTCAATCAAAGCCTTCATGGCGGCGTCGAAATCCGCCCGCTGCGTCCACACCTCCGGTTTTGCCCGTGTGCTCGGCACCACGTCGCGGCCGGTCCCGGGCGGAAAGAGCTGCGCTAATTTTTTCAGGTGCTCGCTCGCCTGCGCCGATTTGGTCGCTATAAGGGCCAAGTCCGGGCTCCCGGTGCGCACCGTAAGCGCGACGTCGCGAAAATACTCCGTCCAATTCTTATCCATCGCGTCCTGCCGTTCCTTGACGATTTGGGCGGGCGTGGATTGCGCGAAGGAGCCTTGGCCGGCGGACAGGAGCAGGATTGCCGCAAGCGCAAAAGCCGAAACGAAGCGAGCCATTGAGAATCCTCCAAAGCTATTTGTCGGGAGTTACCGGGTGTGTCCGGTGTTTGTAACACCGGGCGATGAGCTTTATTCGACACCGAATTTGTATGGTCGGCCGTCTATGCAACCGAAGACAGGAGCGCAATGGGGGGATTTCAACGCCAAAATTACGGCTTTTCCTGTACAAGCGTTCCGCACCGTGGGGGGAGCGATGATTCGGAGGCTGGTCGCCGGCGCCGTTTTTGCCGCGATACTGGCGATGGGCGTATTCTGGCTGCTGACCATGCCGGCCGCGCCGCCGGCGGCGCTCCCACCGCATACGCCCGATCTTGCCAATGGCCGCGAGATGTTCTTCGCCGGCGGCTGCGCGTCGTGCCATGCGGTGCCCAAGCAGAAGGATTCCACCCGGCTCGGCGGCGGCCTGGCGCTCGGCTCGCCCTTCGGCACGTTCTACGTTCCCAATATCTCGCCTGACCGGCAGGACGGCATCGGTGGCTGGAGCGAAATTCGGTTCGTCACCGCCATGACCACGGGCGTCTCGCCCGCGGGCGAGCACCTGTTCCCCGCATTCCCCTATACGTCCTACCGCAACATGCGGCTCGACGACTTGCGCGACCTGTTCGCTTTTCTCAAAACATTACCGCCGGTCACAGGGCGCGTGCGCAAACACGACCTGCGGTTTCCGTTCAACATCCGCCGCGCGGTCGGAATATGGAAGCTGTTGTTTCTCAAGGCCGCGACATTCACGCCCGACCCGTCGAAGTCGGCACAATGGAACCGCGGTGCCTATCTGGTCAACGGTCCCGGCCACTGCGCGGAATGTCACTCGCCGCGCAATGTCTTTGGCGCCGTGATCGAGAGCCTGCGCTTCACCGGCGGGCCGAGCCCGGATGGGCAGGGCGGCGTCCCCAACATCACCCAATTCAAGCTCAAGGCATGGACCGATAAGGATATCGCCGACACGCTGAACGACGGTCTGACACCGGACGCCGGTTTGGTCGGCGGCAATATGATCGAAGTCGTTTCCAACACGTCCAAGCTGACCGAAGCCGATCGCATGGCGATCGCGGTCTATATCAAGTCCTTGCCGGCAGTCGAGGGGCTTAAAGCCGCGCAGAAAAAGGCGCAATAGCGCGCGGGCGGCCGGGCGGGGCGTTTCGCCGGCGGCGCGCTCTGCTATAAACGCCTTGCAATAAATCTCTTCAAAGCCATCGGCTTCAAGCTCATCTCCGCGCTATTATTTGCTGCACTGTCGGCATTGGTGCGCCAGTTGAGCGACGTGGTACCGGTCGGCCAGCTCGTTTTCTTCCGCAGCGCCTGCGCGATCCCGCCAGTGCTGTTGATCTATGCCTTGCGCGGCGAATTGGCGAGCGCGGTCTACACGCGCCGCCCGCTCGGCCAACTCGGGCGCGGGGCGCTCAGCATCGGCGGCATGTACACCAATTTCGCCGCGCTGGCGCGGCTACCGCTGGCGGACGCGACCGCAATATCCTTCGCCTCGCCGCTGATCACGGTGGCTTTGGCGGCGGTCATCCTGAAAGAGCGCGTACGCATCTATCGCTGGTCGGCGGTGCTGGTCGGCTTTGTCGGCGTGATCGTGATGCTGATTCCGCATTTTGATATCGGTCACTACGCGGCGTCCGGCGCCGCAAGTGCTGCGACGATTGGCTCGTTGCTCGCACTGGTCGCCGCTTTCTGCAATGCCGGTACCGTGATCCAGACCAGGCGATTAACGCAAAGCGAGACCACCTCGTCGATCGTATTCTATTTTTCGCTGATGACCGCACTGGCCGGCGCGGTGACGCTGCCGTTCGCTTGGCACACACCGACCGGCTCCGAACTCCTCATGCTGATCTCGATGGGTTTCTTCGGCGGCATCGGGCATATTTTTCTGACCGAAAGTTATCGCCACGCCACCGCCTCGGTGGTTGCGCCGTTCGACTATACGTCGATGCTTTGGGCGCTGCTGCTCGGCTATTGGGTATTCGGCGAATTGCCGAGCGCGCTTGTCTATTTGGGCGGCGCCATCGTTGCCGGCGCCGGGTTGTTCGTGATTTGGCGCGAACGGGCGCTCGGACTGCAGCGCGCGCGCGAGGCGGAAGGGCCGCGGCGGCCGGAGATCTAGAGCATGATCCCGAAAAGCATGTCCTCGACCCCGATCGGGGATGGGAACCGGTTTTCGGATAAGATCATGCTCAACTAATCAACCCTTGAACGCCTTGAAGGTGATGATGGTGTGGGTGTCCTTGATGCCGGCCAGGCACTGCACCTTCTCGTTGACGAAGTGGCCGATATCGGTGCCGGCGTCGACGTAGAATTTCACCAACAGGTCGTAGTCGCCGGCGGTCGAATAAATTTCGGAAGCGATCTCGGCTTCGGCCAGCTCGTTGGCCACCTGGTAGGATTTGCCGAGCTCACATTTGATCTGGACGAAGAAGGGGGTCATTTCTCGCCTCCGGCAAGTGGTTGGCCGCAATCCAGCAAAAACCCGCCGCCCTGGCAAGGCGGGCTTGCCTTGGCCGGCCGCGCGGACTAGGTATTCCGGCAGCAATCTCGTGGGGTGTCCGGCTGGCGCCGGACTGAGAGGCGAAGCGAACGCCAACCCAACGAACCTGATCCGGGTCATGCCGGCGGAGGGAGATGAGATGCGCCTTTCCGATGCAGCAACGCGCGGCGACGTGCCGGCGAAAGACGTGGCGCAGACCGCGGCCGTGTTGCTCGATCGCCTGCGCGCGCAGAGCCCCCGCGTCCACTGCATCACCAACGCGGTGGCGCAGAATTTCACCGCCAACGTGCTGCTGGCGGCGGGCGCGGTGCCATCGATGACGCTTGCCGCCGAGGAGATCGGCGCCTTCGTCGCCGGCAGCGACGCGCTCTTGGTCAATCTCGGCACCTTCGATAACGAGCGCCGCGCGGCGACCGAGATCGCGGTCAAGACCGCGGCGCAAGACCGCGTGCCCTGGGTGCTCGATCCGGCCTTCATCGATCGCAGTCCTGCGCGCGCGGCCTATGCGCGCGAACTGGTCGCGCGCCATCCGCAAGCGGTGCGGCTCAACGCCGCCGAATTTACCGTGCTGTCGAGCAGCGAGCCGGCGCGTGAGGCGCTGGCCGGCTACGCGCGCGCCGGCAAGACCGTGATCGCTTTGTCCGGCGCAACCGATTGGATCGCCGACGGCGAACGTTGCGCGAGCATCGGCAACGGCCACCCGTTGATGGCCAAGGTCACCGCCATGGGCTGCGCCGCCTCGGCATTGGTCGCGGCTTGCCTCGGCGTCGAGCAGGACGCCTGGCGCGCCGCCGCGGCCGCGCTCGCCATCATCGGCGTCGCCGGCGAATTGGCGGCGGCAAAGGCGGACGGCCCGGGCAGCTTCGCCGTCGCCATTCTCGACACGCTGCACAATCTCGACGGGCCGACGCTGTTAGCCCACACAAAGGCGACGTGATGGATATCGATCTGCGGCTCTATGCGCTGCTCGACCCCGCCGTGTCCGGCGGGCGCTCGCTCGCCGATCTCGCTGGGCTGATCGCCGGCGACGCCACGCTGGTGCAGATGCGCGACAAGCATGGTGGCACGCGGGCGATGATCGAGGAAGCGCGCGCGTTGCGCGACGTGCTGGAGCCGAAGGGCATTCCGCTCTTGATCAACGACCGCGTCGACGTCGCGCTCGCCGCCGAAGCCGACGGCGTACATGTCGGCCAGGACGACATGGCGGTTACCGACGCGCGACTCTTGCTCGGCCGCACGGCGATTATTGGCCTGAGCCTGAGCACGGTACAGCAGGCACAAGCCGCACCGCTCGACCTGATCGACTATGTCGGCATCGGCGCGGTCTATCCGACCGGCTCGAAGGCGACCGCCTCGGCGCCGATCGGAATATCCGGCCTGCGCGAGATCGTGCAGGCGGTGCGCGCGCGCAAGCCGGGATTTCCGATTTGCGGCATTTCGGGAATCGATGCCGGTAACGCGGCGGATGTGATTGGGGCGGGGGCCGACGGCGTAGCGGTGATTTCGGCGCTGTCGCGCGCGGCCGATCCGGCGCAGGCCGCGCACGAATTGCGCGCGGTGGTCGACGGCGCGCTCCAGCGGCGGGCCAAATCTTGACGCAAAAAGTCATGACCGCGGTCGCCGTCACCATCGCCGGCTCCGATTCGAGCGGCGGCGCCGGCATCCAGGCGGACCTCAAGACCTTCGCGGCGCTCGGGGTCTATGGGGCGAGCGTCATCACCGCGCTGACCGCGCAGAACACGCAAGGCGTTAGCGGCATCCTCGACGTGCCGGCCGACTTCATCGCCGCGCAGATCGACGCGGTGTTTTCCGATCTCGCGATTGGCGCGGTGAAGATCGGCATGCTCGGACGCAGCGCCGCCATCGAGGCGGTGGCGCGCGGCCTCGTCCGCCACAAGGCCGTGAATATCGTGCTCGATCCGGTGATGGTCGCGACTTCGGGCGACGCGTTGCTCGCCGGCGACGCGGTCGGCGCGCTGCGCCGGCTGTTGATCCCGCGCGCGCTGGTGGTGACGCCCAATCTGGCGGAGGCGGCCGCGCTCACCGGCGCGTCGCTTGCGCGCAACGAAGCGGAAATGGAAGTGCAGGCGCGCGAAATCCTGGCGCTCGGCGCGCGTAACGTTCTGATCAAAGGCGGTCATGCCCAAGGCGACGAGAGCGTCGATCTGCTGATCGGCGAGGGCGAGGTGGTCCGGCTTTCCGCAAAACGGATTGCGACGAGAAACACGCACGGCACCGGCTGCACGCTGTCGTCGGCGATTGCCGCCGGGCTCGCCAAGGGCCGCGATCTCGTTGCCGCGACGCAAGACGCCAAGGCCTATGTCACAGCGGCTATCGCCGCCGCCGACCGCTTGCAGGTCGGTCACGGGCACGGGCCGCTCAATCACTTCTACGGAATATGGAGCACGTCATGACCACGCGACGCCATTTCACCATCGGAGCCGCCGCCGCAGCCATCATGGCCGCGCCGGCCGTCGCGCGCGCGCAAACGCACAAATGGCGCATGGTCACCTCCTGGCCGAAGCGGCTGCCCGGGCCCGGCATGTCGGCCGAGCGCATCGCCACCCGCATCCGTACGCTGTCGGGCGGCCGCATCGACATCGCCGTGCACGCGGCAGGCGAAATCGTGCCGGCCTTCGGCGTGCTCGACGCGGTCGGCAACGGCGTCGCCGATATCGGCCACACCGCCGCGTTCTACTGGCAGGGCAAGATGCCGGCGGCGGCCTTCTTCACCACCGTGCCGTTCGGCCTGACGCCTGCCGAACACATCGCCTGGATCGAGGCCGGCGGCGGCCAGGCGCTGTGGGACGAGCTTTACGCGCCGTTCGGGGTGAAGCCGTTCATGGGCGGCAACACCGGCGTGTGCATGGGCGGCTGGTTCCGCCGCGAGCTGAAAAGCCTCGCCGATTTGCGCGGACTTAAACTCAGGTCGCTCGGCCTCGGCGGCGAAATCTACCGCCGGCTCGGCGCCACGCCGCAGACCACGCCGCCGGCGGAAATCCTCACGTCGTTGCAATCGGGCGTGATCGACGGCGCCGAATTCGTCGGCCCCGGCACCGACATCGCGCTCGGGCTCTACCGCGTGGCGCCGTTCTATTATTATCCCGGCTTCAACAAGCCGAACGGCACCGGCGAATGCATCGTCGCGCTCAAAACGTGGAACGCGCTCAGCGACGACCTCAAGGCGATCGTCGCGCATGCCTGCGCGGCGGAAGCAAACTACGCGCTGGCCGAGATGGAGCGGCTCAACGCGCAGGCGCTTGCAGCGCTCACGGCTGAGCACAACGTCACGCTCGTCGCGTTTCCAGGCGATCTGGTCGACGCCGCGCGCAAGCAAGCGGCCGACGTGGTCGGCGGGCTCGCCGCGCGCGACGCCATTTCCGGCAAGGTGCACGCCTCCTACGCGGCCTTCCGCGCCCGCACCGCGCCGTGGTCGCGGGTGTCGATCGAGGCGGTGTTGCGGGCGAGGGGGTAACCCTCTCGCCGCGCGGGGGAGAGGTGAAGCGAGCCCGCCAAGAGCCCGCCAAGCGCCCGCCGTTTACCGGCGCTTAGGGTTAACCGGGCCTTAACGATTTTCAGGCTTTGTTAGCGGCCATACGCGTTCGTGTGGACGCGGGTGCGCGCCGGCGTTGCCGTACGGCTGTGGCACTCATCCGAGATGTCAAAAGGGCTGACAACCATGAAAAGCAATATCATCCGAGCCTGCCTCGCGATCGCAGCATTGTTGATCGCGCCGCTCGCCGTGCAGGCAGCGGATCTTCGCTCGCCCTACAAGGCGCCGGAATATTCCGCGCCGAGCTATTTCAGTTGGACCGGATTCTATGTGGGTATCAACGCCGGTTACGGTTTCGGCAATTCGGACTTGACCGATGCGCTCGGCACGTCGACCGGCGACTTCAACGTCAATGGCGCGCTCGCCGGCCTGACGCTCGGCTACAACTACCAGACCGGCATGTGGGTCTGGGGCCTGGAAGCCGATGGCGACTACAGCTGGATCAAGGGCACCACGACCACCGCTTGCGGCGGCACCTGCGAAATAAAAAACACCTGGCTTGCCACGGCGCGCGCCCGCATCGGCTATGCCGGCTGGAACCGCTGGCTGCCCTATATCACCGGCGGCGCCGCTTTCGGCAACGTCAAGATCAGCGACGCGTTTGGCGAAGGATCCGAGACCAAGTTCGGCTGGACCGCCGGCGCCGGCCTCGAATACGCGTTCTGGAGCAACTGGACGACCAAGATCGAATATCTCTACGCCGATCTCGGAACGGCGAGCTGCACCGCGCCGTCGTGCGGGGTCGTCGACGTCGATGGCAAGTTCAATGTGCACCTCATTCGCCTCGGCTTGAACTACCGCTTCTGATCGGCGCCCGCGCGCGCCTGACGACAAGACCCCGGGCTTAGCGCCCGGGGTTTTTCTTTGGCGGGCGTGCCGTGACCCCGGTTGAACCCAACCCCCGTCTTTGCTAGCGGCTTGTCCGCGATCCCGCCCGGTCCATCTGCAAAGGTCAGACATACGCCCATGAAAATCGCAGCCATCACCACCCCCAAGGGCAAGATTTTCGGCGCCATTGAGGGCGACAGTTTCCGCCCGTTTTCGGTCGGCGGCGGCACGCTGCGCGACCTGCGCCACGTCATCAAGCTGATCGGCGAGGGCACGTCGGCGCCGGAATACGGCGAGCCGCTTTCGCTCGCCCGCGCCAAGCTCGCCGCGCCGGTCGGCCCGCTCGCCAAGAACGTGATCTGCGTCGGCAAGAACTATGACGACCACGCGCGCGAATTCGCCCAGAGCGGCGTCGACCAGTCGGGCGACAAGCAGGACGTGCCGGCCGATCCGGTGATCTTCACCAAGGCGCCGTCTTCGCTCGCGGGTCCCGGCGACAAGATCGTCGCCGCGCTCGACCCGACGCACACGGTCGACTACGAAGGCGAACTCGGCGTCGTCATCGGCAAGCACGCCAAGAACGTCAGCCGCGAAACCGCGCTGGACTATGTGTTCGGTTATACGATTGTGAACGATATGACCGCGCGCGCCGTGCAGCAGAAACACAAGCAGTGGTTCCTCGGCAAAAGCCTGGACGGCTTCTGCCCGGTCGGACCTTATCTCGTCACACGCGACGAATTCGGCGTGCCGGGCGAGCAGGAACTCGCCACTTTCGTCAACGACGAGCGCCGGCAATTAGCCAAACTGAAAGACATGATCTTCGACGTGCCGCGTTTCATCGAAACGGTCACCGCTTATGTGCCGCTCGAGCCGGGCGACCTGCTCGCCACCGGCACGCCGGCCGGCGTCGGCATCGGCTTTAATCCGCCGCGTTATCTCGCCGCCGGCGACGTGGTGCGCATCGCGATTTCCGGCATCGGCGAGCTCATCAACCCCATAGTCTGAGGCGCGCCGACCCACTATAAGGGCGACCAGACCCATGCGAGAGGAGCAGAGGATGGCAAACCCCACGCCCTGGAAAACCAACGATTGGTTTGTGAGTGAGTGGAATTATGCGCCGGAGGTGACGAAGGACTTCAAGTTCGCCAAGAACATCAAGATTCACGACGTCACCCTGCGCGACGGCGAGCAGCAGACCGGCGTCATTCTTTCCAAGGATGAAAAAATCCGCATCGCCGAGGGCCTGGCCGAGGCGGGCGTGCACCGCATCGAAGCCGGCATGCCGATCGTCTCGCCCTCCGACAACGACGCCATCAAGGAAATCGTCAAGCGCAACCTCGGCCCGCAGATCTTCTCCTTCGCCCGCTGCATGAAGGAAGACGTCAAGCGCGCCGTCGACACCGGCGTCAACGGCATCGTCATGGAGATCCCGTCCAGTAAGCACATGCTCGAGCTCGCCTATCGCTGGCCGCTGGAAAAGGCGATCGAGACCTCGGTCGAGGCCACCAAGTTCGCCCACGACAACGGCCTCGAAGTGGTGTTCTTCCCCATCGACTTCTCGCGCGCCGAGATCAACTGGGCGCTCGACCTGATCGAGAAAGTGGGCAAAGAAGGCCACATGGACGCGCTGGCGCTGGTCGACACCTTCGGCGTCGTCTCGCCGCACGCCATGCAGTACTTCGTCAAGCAGGTGCAGGCCCGCATCCCCAAGCGCCTCGAAGCGCACTTCCACCAGGACTTCGGCATGGGCGTCGCCAACACCATCATGGCGTTGTCGCTCGGCGTCGAGGTGATGCACACCACCGTGCTCGGCATCGGCGAGCGAAGCGGCAACGCGCCGATGGAAGACGTGGTGATGGCGCTCAAGACCATGTACGGCGTCGACGTCGGCATCGACACCACCAAGCTGACGCCGCTGGCCAATCTGGTGCAGCGCCTGACCGGCGTCGCGGTGCCGACCAACAAGGCGATCGTCGGCTCGGGGCTTTACCAGATCGAGTCCGGCATCATCGCCTCGTGGTTCAAGAACTGCGGCGAGAAGAACGCCACCGAACTGTTCCCGATCCGCTGGTCGGCGGTCGGCCAGCCGCCGGCCGAGATCGTCATGGGCAAGGGAAGCGGCATCGACTCGGTGAACGCTTGGCTGCGCGACGTCGGCATGCAGGTGTCGGAAGAGGACGCCATGAAGGTGCTGCAGGCCGTGAAGGCGCATTCGCTGAAGAACAAGAAGATGCTCTCCCACGCCGAGTTCCGCGATCTGGCGCGGCTGACGCTCGGCCGCACGCAGCAGGCGGCGGAGTAAGCTTTCCGCCCGAGCGGCTAAAAACGAAGCCCCGGGCTCATCGCCCGGGGCTTTTTTCTTTTCTTTTCCCCGCAAGTGGGGAAAGGTGAAGAGATCAAGCCTTAAACGGCACCACCCTCTGCTTCTGCGTGCCAAGCGCGTTTACAATCAAATGCCTGGCGAGGGTAATTCTTATGTAAACGAAATTACCGCTTATGACACTTTGGCGGACGATCGCCAGACTTCTAAACGGGTCTATCTTAGGAAATCGAGTATTCCCTCGAAGCGTTTTAGGCGGGAAAATTTTACACTTGTTCTGTTGTCACTTGCGGACAACGACTCTCGGCATTCAAACTTTATTGCCTGAATTCCCATTTTGTGAGCTGGGAGCAGATCAAGCCTATCAGAGTCGCCAATAAGTAATGTGGATTCTGGCATTGCCATGCCGTGATCTAGCGCGAGTTGGAAAATTCTTTGGTCAGGTTTCCGAATTCCGACATCATAACTATAAAGGCGAAAATTGAACCACGGCAACAGGTTTAAAGCCGCCAGAGCAGAGTCGTGGCAGAAGCCTGGCACTGGGGTGTTGGCTATGAGGCCAACTTTTAGTCCACGCTCGCGCAATTTTCGCAGTGTGGCTTCCGCGCCGACGGCAGAACGGCCAAATTGAATATACGAACTGTGCAGTTTCAATAGGGCGTGCTTGTACTGCCGATCGGTAAGCCGATCAACGGGAGCGACGGGACGGAGAAAGACCTTTATGTCGTATTCACGTAATTTTTTTGGTCGATGTGCTTGAGCCCGTAGCCAAGGCCGATAAAATTCATCATGCAGTGAAGAGTAAGTGAGACCATGAATGATTTTCGAAAGGTACGAGTACATTCTATGAAGCCCAATAAGGTCTTTTTCGTCGTCGGACAGCCCCCCGGAATGATAATCGATTAGCGTGTTTCCAAGATCGACTAGGACAAGCTTTGTCACCATTTGCCACCGGAAAGAGCGCGTAAGTTGGCTACGCTCTCATGTCCTAATTTGTACATCTGGGGCCAGCCACAATATTTTGTTTCAACGATAACCGGCACATCCGGTTTCGTCGCGAGAACCTCGCGAAGCGGACCATTTGGGAGATAGTCACTGATCCATGGATTTAAGTGATCAATACGGCGGCGCAAGTTCACTCCATGCAAATGCAATAATTCAATCCTATCAGCCAACTCACAGCTGGTCATGATCCCTGAGGCAAAAAGCATTTCATGGCCAACATCAAAACAAATGCCGACGTGGTTGGAATTCACCAGAGTACTTCTGAAGCGTTCCGTACATTCGAGCGCCGCGTCGTTTTCAATAACCAAGCGCAAATTGTGCTGTGCCAAGCAATTCGAGCAGTATTCTATTGTCCAAGCAGGATCAGTTTCCAACCATGGAACGTGCATCACACAAGTCTTCCACGTCGGAAGTGTTCGACGGAATTCGGTGCCCACCATCAATGTATCATCTGGATCGGTTAGATGAACCACTAACTCCATTCCTGCGCTTTGCAAAGCGTCGCAGAACACCGTTAAATGAGAGGTGTTGCAAATTAGATCAAGGCGCGCTTGGAGCACATCAATACCGACTTCTTGCAAAAGGCGAAGACGCGATGCCAAATTGTCAATATCATTTAGAATATCTGCATTAACTTTTAGGCCGACTTCATACAGGTAATTCAGTTCAACGATTCTTGAATACGCGTGCGACGAAACGATTCCAAAAAACCGTCCAGTTTGTTCCGGGTCCAATTCGGCATTGAGCCTGTTGGTTCGATCAAACTGGCGTAGTGTTTTTGAACTGCCGTGGGAAGCTCCGGCCAGATCTCGCGTTCAATCTTTGGAAATAGGTAACAGAAAATAGGGTCTTCCGCTTGGAAGCTCCCGCACGTATCTACTGCGGTCTTGCGACAACCGCCCTTGCAAACTTTAAGATATCGGCAATTCTTACATGAACTGATATCGACTGCTCGAAAGTTTCGCCAAGCTATGAGTGGTGAGTGACGCTCAATTTCCTTAATCTCGTTAAAGTCGGCAATATTTCCGACCGGAAATTGCATGAATGGGCAAATCGCAAGATCTCCATTGCTCCGAATCATCAGTAAGTGAAGCAAGTATTGACAAGGATGGGTATCGCTAGTGAATGCTGGATATTCGTGGACGGCCAGCACCTGTTCCAAATCGCTCTGGTACCCAGTATCAACTTCCGTTTGCATGGTGATTGAACCGCTTTGGCAAAGTCGGACAATCTTGATTACAGTTTCAAGATACTTGTCATAGTAGTCAGAATTCAGCACCACCTTACCGTTGGAAATTTCACCACTAAAGCGAAGAATAAACATTCTAAACCTATCGGCGCCTGCCGCTTGAAGGATTTGCATTAGTTCCGAAATATCATCAAGGCTGTCGAAGGTGGCTGTCGCCTGGCTGACCTGCCACCGAACTTTCATCCAGCGGCAGTTAGAGCCTCGGCCAATGTTACGCCCTTCGGCGCGATGAGTGTACCGGCATAAGCCGCCGGCGTTTTGTAGCCAAGCGAGGAGTGCGGCCTCGCGGTGTTGTAGTCGGTGGCCCAGGCGCCGATGAGCTGGCGGGCCTGATCGAGATCGATGAACAGGGTCTCGTTGAGAAGCTCGTCACGCATCCGACCGTTGAAGGATTCGATGTAGCCGTTCTGCATCGGCTTGCCGGGTGCGATGTAGTGCCATTCCACCCGATTATCCTTTGCCCAGCCCAGGATCGCATTCGAGGTGAACTCAGTGCCGTTGTCGGAAACGATCATCTGGGGCTTGCCTCGCGCATCGATGAGCGCTGTGAGCTCGCGGGCAACCCGTTTGCCCGAAATCGAGGTGTCGGGGATCGCCGCCAGACATTCGCGCGTTACGTCATCCACGATGTTGAGAATGCGGAACCGCCGGCCCAGAGCGAACTGGTCATGGACGAAGTCGAGCGACCAGCGCGCATTGGCCTTGGCTTCGACCAGGATTGGCGTGCGTGTTCCGACGGCTCTCCGCCGAGCCTTGCGCTTGCGGACTGTCAGCCCTTCCTCCCGATAGAGGCGATAGATGCGGTTGATGCCTGAGGGCTCGCCCTGTTCCCGCAGCAGAATGAACAGCCGCCGGTAGCCGAACCGGCGTCTCTGATTGGCGAGATCGCGCAGACGGGTGCGCAACTCGACATCGGGCGGGCGTCGTGAGCGATAGCGGATCATCTTGCGATCGGCGGCAACGAGGGTGCAGGCCCGGCGCTCGCTCATCTGCAGGACATCGCGCAGATGAGCGACAGCCTCGCGCTTAGCGGCGGGCCCTACCATTTTTTTGTCAGAAGTTCCTTCAGCGCCGCCTGGTCGAGCATCGACTCTGCCAGAAGCTTCTTCAGCTTCCGGTTCTCGTCCTCCAACGCCTTCAGCCGCCTGGCCTCAGACACGTCCATGCCGCCGTACTTGGCCTTCCAGTTGTACAGCGTGGCCTCCGAGATGCCGTGCTTCCGCGCCAGATCGGCCGACTACTGAAATCTTTCGCTTTTGTTTGATGGCGGCTGTTGCTTCAATTCGACCGAGCACCTGCTTCCATGAGCTACCACCACGAACTGCATCATGCGCCGCAAATCCATCGATACTGTATCGTACCCGGTTCACGTGAGGCATATCTGCGATTGCTTCGAGATCGGAGTATTAAACTGAGACTCCCATTGGACACGTAAGAAGTACGAATTCCTTCGGAAGCAGAGAGCACATCGATAAAATCTCTTCTCGCGAATGGTTCTCCGCCGGAATACAGTATCTTTTTAATGTCGGATCTACGGAACATATCCAAAGCGCGATAGAGTTCCGGCGTCGAAATGTTTGCTCCCTTCTGTGAATTCATTGTATTGCTCGCAAAGCAATACGAGCAACGCAGGTTGCACTTGGAAGTCGCCTCGACACGAGCTGATGTGAACTTCGGACCTAGCAGAGACCTGCCTTCGGTAGCTTGTTTTTTCTCAGCCGCTGAGCAAGCCATCTGCTTTGTCCTTTAATCGAGTTCAGTTTGTGTCTTGGTTGGATCCCCGCAATTGATGACATTAATTGCCGGGTTTTATAATCTCAGAGAAATTTGTCGAAGTCCCAAGAGTCTCTACGACGTTCGCGAGTCCCTCACGGTTGATCAGCGACTGGAACTCTTCCAAGAAAGCCGCCTGTTCATTCACCTTGGGTGAAGCTTTCAGTTGAAGTCTTTGTCACGTCCAATAACGTTCGGGTTGCCTTTTCGGAAAGGACCAAGCTAACTTGTTTTCTCTTTGGTGCATCTGCCATCTGTTTTCTCCATTCGTTTCAATGGTAAGTACGACATCGGCAAGCCTAAGCCGATGAAGCTGTCGTTCGTTGAGTTATATCAATTGTAATGTGAATTGATTGCCGCACGGATGGCGGTGAAATGCAGCTAAACTTGCTTGCTCTCGCCGCATGCCATGCCGTATTTCGTCAAGCAGGTGCAGGCGCGCATCCCCAAGCGGCTGGAAGCGCACTTCCACCAGGACTTCGGCATGGGCGTCGCCAACACCATCATGGCGCTGTCGCCAAAAATCCTAATTGGGTGCATTTTCTGCGGCGAACCGGTTTCCACTTCGCCGGAAAATGCGCTGGTCGAGGTGATGCACACCACCGTGCTCGGCATCGGCGAACGCTCCGGCAACGCGCCGATGGAAGACGTGGTGATGGCGCTCAAGACCATGTACGGCGTCGACGTCGGCATCGACACCACCAAGCTCACGCCGCTGGCCAATCTGGTGCAGCGCTTGACCGGCGTCGCGGTGCCGACCAACAAGGCGATCGTCGGCTCGGGGCTTTACCAGATCGAGTCCGGCATCATCGCCTCGTGGTTCAAGAACTGCGGCGAGAAGAACGCCACCGAACTGTTCCCGATCCGCTGGTCGGCGGTCGGCCAGCCGCCGGCCGAGATCGTCATGGGCAAGGGAAGCGGCATCGACTCGGTGAACGCCTGGCTGCGCGACGTCGGCATGCAGGTGTCGGAAGAGGACGCCATGAAGGTGCTGCAAGCCGTGAAGGCGCATTCGCTGAAGAACAAGAAGATGCTCACGCACGCCGAGTTCCGCGACCTGGCGCGGGCGACGCTCGGGCGGGGGCAGCAGGCGGCGGAGTAGGCGCCGAGCCAAAGCAATCATGCAAAACCCCGGGCGATGCGCCCGGGGTTTTTGTTTGGCAGCGGCGTGACGGAAACCGCGTTTTCGGCGGCCTAGCGCGCGCCGGCCTGGCGCCGGCCGATCGCCAGCACCGCGATATAAGCGAGCAGCGCGGCACCAACGAGCAACATCCAGTTCTGGCCGGTGAGGCCGAACAATTCGCAATTGCCGGTCAGCCAATTCAACATGGTTTGGGGCTGCGTCCCTGGCGGCGCGAGCGGCATTCTACGCGCGCCGGGGCCCGACTTTCCGTAAATTGGAGATAAATTGCGCGCGTTGGCGCGAAAATCCCGCGTTCCCCGCCCGGATCAGGGTTAACAAATCCCAACAAGAACATTCGTATTTCGACGATCAGTTTCACAGTCGGCTAAACCGCCGCGCCTATATTCGAAAACATCGGTCAAACCGTCTGACCGCACGTCGGCAGGCCCGCGCAGCAACGCGCGAATGCCGGCAGCGACGGAGGGTGTCATGGAGGAACGGCGTAAGGTCCAGCGTCACCGCACCTTGAAAGCGGGGACGATCGCGTTCAATGGCGACAGCGGCTTCGATTGCCGCGTGCGCAATTTGTCGCCGAGCGGCGCTTGCCTGGAAGTGGCGAGCCAGCTCGGCATTCCGGACGAGTTCGTGCTGGTGGTGGAGGTCGATCACGTGAAGCTGCCTTGCCACGTGATCTGGCGCACCGCCACCCGCCTCGGCGTGGCGTTCAGCGGCTGAGACGCCGCGGCGCTAAGTGACGGCGTTGCGACGGCGCCAAGTGAAGGCGCTACGCCGGCGCGGCAGCCTCTCATTGTGGCAGTCCGGCCCGCCGGTTTACTCCGCTACCGGCTGCGCCGCCGGAGCAGCGCCCGGACAAATCCGCAACCTCTTGAAACCTCGATTGTTTTAGGTGCGCTCGGCGGTGGCCGCGGCGGCCGGGCGACCTGTGGCATGGCGGCCACAGCCAGCTAAAATTTGTGCAAATTGAAGGTTGTAGGCGGCTAATTGGCCATTTGCCATTGTCGGCGGGCAAGTTCCCGGGCACGATAATCGCAACAGGAGCAACGTGCGCCCGCATGCCAGTGGCGCACCGTGCAGGGGGGTTTTGCGATGTCGTTTCGGGGAATGAAAGCGGTTCTGTTGGCGGCGAGCGGCGCGGCCGCCTTGATCGCGGCGACGGGCGTTGCCAATGCCGGCGGGTTCGCCGTGCACGAGCAGAGCGCCTTCGGGCAAGGATCGTCTTTCGCCGGCATTGCGGCGGGCGGGGACCTGTCGTCGATGTTCTGGAATCCGGCGACCATGACGCAGATGCCGGGGCTCCGAAGCGAGTCCGTTTTGAGCGGCATCATTCCCGATGCCAAGCACACGGCGACGACCTCCACCTTGGGCGTCTTTCCGTTTTTCTATCCGACCACCGCAGGGGATTCCGGCATCGATGCGATCGTGCCGGCCGGTTACTACTCTTATCAGGTCAATCAGCAGCTTTGGGTCGGCCTGTCGGTCAATTCGCCGTTCGGACTTTCAGTTCATTTCCCGGACAATTGGGCCGGCCGCACTTATGCCGCCGACACCAGTCTGAAAACCTACAATTTCACGCCGAGCGTTGCCTACCAGATCAACAACTGGATCAGCGTCGGCTTCGGAATTCAGGTGCAATACGCCACCGCCAATCTGTCGACCGGCCTGCCCGTCAATCTCGCCGCCAATCCCTTGCTTCAACAGGGCAATCAGCTCAACATCGAAGGTAACGGCTGGGGTTATGGCTTCACGGCGGGCGTCACTTTGACGCCGACGCCGTCAACCACCATCGGCATTGGCTATCGGTCGGCGATTGATCAGAAGATCAGCGGCACGCTGACGTTGCCGCCCGGCGGCATCTTCGGCGCTCCGCTTTCGAGCCCCGGCGCTGTGACCACCACGCTCAATCTTCCGGACATGGTCTCGCTCGGTATCCGCCAGCGCCTCGGCCAGCAATGGACTCTGCTCGGCACCGTCGAGTGGACAAACTGGAGCCGGATCGGCACCTCGAACGTCCTCCAGGCCTCGGGCGCGCCAGCGATCGTCGTCCTGAACCCGGTATCGTTGCCATTCCAATACCAGGACGGCTGGTTCTTCTCGGTTGGCGGCGAGTATCAGTGGAACCCGCAACTCGCTTTGCGTGCCGGCGTCGCTTTCGAGCAATCGCCGATCACCGATCAAGTGCGCACGCCGCGCCTGCCGGACAACGACCGCACCTGGCTGTCGGTCGGGGCGAGCTATCAGGTCACCAATAAATTGGCGTTCGACTTCGCCTATTCGCATCTGTTCGTGAAGAGCACGCCGATCAATATTTCGGCGGCCTCCGGGAATCCGTGGTTCGCCAGCGGCATAGACCTATATCGGCAGCGTCGACTCGCATGTCGATATCATCTCGGTGGCGATGAAATATCGCTGGGACGATCCGCCGGCGCCGGCGCCGGTCAAGCACGGCTACTTCAAGGCGAAGTAAGCGCGGCGAACCGACACCGTGAAAGGGCCGGCGGCAACGCCGGCCTTTTTCGTTTGGCGCGGCGGTGCGGGTTCTAAAAAGCCCCGTTGAAGGTGCCGCCGTCGATCAGCAGGTTCTGTCCGGTGATGTAGCCGGCTTGCGCCGAGCACAGGAAGGCGCAGGCGTCGCCGAACTCGGCCGGATCGCCGAAGCGGCGCGCCGGGATGGTGGCGATGCGCTCGGCGGCGACCTCGGTGATGTTCTTGCCCTTCTGCTCGGCGGTGCGGCTCAGACCGCTGCGCAGCCGGTCGGTATCGAAGGCGCCCGGCAGGATGATTGTTGATGGTGACGTTGTTGCCGGCGACCGTGCGCGCAACGCCGGCGAGGAACGCGGTCAGGCCGGCGCGCGCGCCGGATGAGAGATCGAGGCCGGCGAGCGGCATCTTCACCGAGCTCGAGGTGATATTGACGATGCGGCCGAACTTGCGCTGGCTCATCGGGTCGATCACCTTCTGGATCAGCTCGACCGCCACGATCATGTTGGCGATGACGCCGTCGATCATCTGCTGCCGCGTGAGCTCGCGGAAATCGCGGAACGGCGGCCCGCCATTATTGTTGACCAGGATGTCGGGGGTGGGGCAGGCGGCGAGCAGCGCCTTCTGCCCTTCCGGCGCCGCCACGTCGGCGGCGACCGCAGTGACCTTGGCGCCGGTCAGGCTGGCGAGCTCGCGGCGGTTGCTTCCAGCTTCTTGGCGTCGCGGCCGTTGATCACCACTTCGCAGCCGGCTTCGGCGAGTGCACGCGCGCAGGCCTTGCCCAGCCCGCGGCTCGACGCGCAGACGATGGCCTTGCGGCCGGCGATACCTAAATCCATGCAGCCCCCGTAAATTGGCGCACGGCGATGCCGCGCCCGACAGCAAGCCACGATAGTCACGGTCCTGTCGCAATGCGTCAAGAGCGGCCGAATGTCGCTGAACTGTAGCAATCGCTTGCTACCTCGACCGCCATATCAGCGATTGATTCGGCGAGGGAACCATGCTGCGCGATCCCGATAAACAGGTGATGGAAAAGGCTTACGCCCGTTGGGCGCCGGTCTACGACGTGCTGTGCGGACCGGTTTTCGTCAACGGGCGGCGCGCCGCCGCCCGCGCCGCCCGCGCCGTGGGCGGGCGCATCCTCGAGATCGGCGTCGGCACCGGGCTCTCGTTCGACGACTACGACGACACCACCGAGATCACCGGCATCGATCTGTCGGAACCGATGATCGCGCGCGCGCGCGAGCGGCTCAGGCCGCGGCCGCTATCCGCACGTGAAGGAACTCAAGGTCATGGACGCGCACGATCTTGCGTTTGCCGACGCAAGTTTCGACTGCGTGGTCGGGCAATTCGTCATCACGCTGGTCGCGGATCCCGAACGCGTGCTCTGCGAATGCGCGCGCGTGCTCAAGCCGGGCGGGCAGATCGTGCTGGTCAATCATCTTTATTCGGAACGCGGCTTTGCCGCCGCGATCGAGCGGATGCTGGCGCAGAAGGCGCGCGCGGTCGGCTTGCGGCCCGAATTCCCCTTCGCGCGGCTCGCCGCCTGGGCGCAGAGCCACGGCGGCACCGAACTGATCGAGCGGCGCAAGGTGCCGCCGTTCGGCGTCTACACGCTGGTGCGCTTCCGCCGAGCGCAGCCGCAAAGCGCATGACCGAAAAGCGTCCCGACACCGATCGGGATGGCAACCGGTTTCCCGCCTTCGCGAAGCCCGCTTCGGCGGGCGAAGCAAGGTCGACAAGATCATGCGAAACAAACTGTCGCTAAATGGTTAATTTCATTGTCATAAAACCGAGATGCGAATTTGCTATTGCGCATGGCTTATGAGCAACAACAGAAAGATCGCCGCATCGTGACGCAAGACGCCACGCGACGGTTTCGCGCGCTTTTCATTTCCGACGTGCACCTGGGCACGCGCGGCTGCCAGGCCGACAGACTGCTCGACTTTCTCCGCCACCACGAAGCCGACACCATCTATCTCGTCGGCGACATCGTCGACGGCTGGGCGCTGCGCTCGTCCTGGTATTGGCCGCAGTCGCATAACGACGTGGTGCAGAAGCTGCTGCGCAAGGGCCGCAAAGGTTCGCGCGTCGTCTACGTCCCGGGCAACCACGACGAATTCCTGCGCGGCTATTACGGCACGCATTTCGGCGGCATCGAGGTTACGGAGAACACCATCCACGAAAGCGCCGACGGCCGCCGCTTCCTGGTCGTGCATGGCGACATTTTCGATCTGGTGGTATCGCAGGCGCGCTGGCTGGCGCTGCTCGGCGACAAGGCCTACGACTTCGCGCTCACCGCCAACCGCATGTTCAATGCCTTCCGCCGCATCTTCGGCGCGCCCTATTGGTCGCTGTCGAAATGGGCGAAGTTCAAGGTGAAGAACGCGGTCAACTTCATCGGCGCCTTCGAGAAGGCGCTGGCCACCGAAGCCAAGCACCACAAAGTCGACGGCGTGATCTGCGGCCACATCCACACCGCCGCCATGCACGACGATTTCGGCCTGCGCTACATCAATTGCGGCGACTGGGTGGAAAGCTGCACGGCGGTGGCCGAGCATCACGACGGCCGCTTCGAGATCATCGATTGGTCGCGCGCCCGTCCCGACACCGAGCGGGCGCCGGCCGAGAGAAGCGGCGCAGGCGCAGGCGGCATGATGCGCACGACCGAATTCGTCCCCGCGAGAAGCGGCGCGGACCCAGTCGCAGAAGAATTCGGAGTGTGCGGCCCCTGGGTTCGAGACGCGCTGCTGCGCGGCGCTACACGAGACGGAGTAAATCATGAAAATCCTCGTCGCCACCGACGCGTGGCACCCGCAGGTCAACGGCGTGGTGCGCACGCTCGGCCATATCGCGCGCGAGGCGCGCGCGCTCGGCGCCGAGATTCGAATTTCTGGCGCCAAGCGAGTTCTGGACGCTGCCGATGCCGAGCTATCCGGAAATCAGACTGGCGTTGCTGCCGGGCCGGGCGACGTCGAGCGCGGCTCGACCGCCTGCGGCCGGACGCCATTCATATCGCGACGGAAGGTCCGCTCGGCCACGCGGTGCGCCGCGTCTGCCTGCGGCGCGGCCTGCCGTTCACCACCAGCCTGCACACGCGCTTTCCCGATTATCTCGCCGAACGGCTGCCGGTGCCGGAGCGCTGGACCTGCGACGTGACCTGGGGCTTCCTGCGCCGTTTCCATAAAGCCGGCGCGGCGGTGCTGGCGGCGACGCCGACGCTCGGCGCCGAACTCACCGGCCGCGGCTTCAACAACGTGAAACTGTGGCCGCGCGGCGTCGACGCCGATCTGTTTCGGCCGCGCGAGCGGCGCGCCGTTCGACCTGCCGCGGCCGATCTTCCTCACCGTCGGGCGGGTGGCGGTGGAGAAGAACGTCGAGGCCTTTCTCAAGCTCGATCTGCCCGGCACGAAACTGGTGGTCGGCGACGGGCCGGCGCGCGCTTCGCTCGCCAGGCAGTATCCCGACGCGGTGTTCCTCGGCATCGCGTGTCGGCGAAGCGCTGGCCGAGATCTATGCCGCCGCCGATGTGTTCGTGTTCCCCAGCCGCACCGACACCTTCGGCCTGGTGCTGCTGGAGGCCTTGGCGAGCGGGGTGCCGGTGGCGGCCTTTCCGGCCGCCGCCCCGCGCGACGTGATCGGCATGAATGTCGCCGGTCGGCGTTTTGGACGAGGACCTGCGCCGCGCCTGCCTGGAGGCGCTGGAATGTTCGCCCGCGGACTGCCGCGAATTCGCGCTGCGCATGACCTGGCAAGAGAGCGCGCGGATTTTCCTGCAACATGTGAGCGAGGGCGCGCGCGCCTGGCGCGGCAAGAAAGACCGGTTGGCGGCGTGAGGCCCATCCATTGTCATGCGCGGGCTTGACCCGCGCATCCATGATGCGTGGCAACCGATAAAGCCTTACGTAACGCTGCCATTGCCGCGTTTCATCATGGATTGCCGGGTCAAGCCCGGCAATGACGGCGCTGGAAATGTCGCCCTTGCCCCTGACGGCATGGCGGCGCTAGCCTCGCGTCATGGGCGCCCACGACAACACCATCCTGCCGACCGCCGCCGATATCGAGGCCGCGGCCAAGCGGCTTGCCGGCGTCGCGGTGCGCACGCCGCTGATCAATGCGCCGGTGCTCGACGAGCGGCTTGGACGCGCGCGTGTTCCTCAAGGTCGAGACGCTGCAGCGCACCGGCTCGTTCAAGTTCCGCGGCGCCTATAACAAGATTTCGCAAATTCCGCCGGACAGGCGCGCCGCCGGCGTGGTGGCCTATTCGTCCGGCAATCACGCGCAAGGCGTGGCGGCGGCGGCGCGCCTGATGGGCATGCGCGCCACCATCGTGATGCCGTCCGATGCGCCACGCGCCAAGCGCGAGCGCACCGCGGCGCTCGGCGCCGAGATCGTGCTCTATAACCGCGACACCGAGGACCGCACGGCGATCGCCATGAAGATCGTGGCCGAGCGCGGCGCCACTTTGGTGCCGCCTTACGACGATCCGCTGATCATCGCCGGGCAGGGCACCATCGGCCGCGAAATCGTCGAGGATCTCGGCCAGCTGCTGCTGCAACCCGAGATCGTCGTGGTCGGCGCTTCCGGCGGGGGTCTCGCCGCCGGCATTTCGCTCGGCGTCAAGTCGCGCGTGCCGGCGGCGAAATTCTACACCGTCGAGCCGGAAGGTTTCGACGACACGCTGCGCTCGTTCAAAAGCGGGCAGCGCGAGCAGAACGAGCGCCTGTCCGGCACCATCTGCGACGCGCTGATGAGCAATACGCCGGGCGAGCTGACCTTTCCGATCAACCGCGAACTGATCGGCGCCGGCACGGTCGCGAGCGACGCCGAAGTCGCCGCCGCGGTGCGCTATGCGTTCTACGAGCTCAAGCTGGTGGTGGAGCCGGGCGGCGCGATTGGCTTGGCGGCGCTGCTGGCCGGCAAAGTCGACGTCAAAGGCAAGGTCGTGGTCGGCTATTTTGTCCGGCGGCAATGTGGACGCCGACTTGTTCGCAAAATTGATTGCGTCCTAGGCCGCGGGTCTGCGCTCGCGCCCGGCCACAGTCTCAATCGGCGTAGGGTTTGGCCCACGCGGGCAGGTCGTCGCCGAAAGCCTTCTCGATGACCTTGATCGGTTTGCCGTCGGTGAGCGAGAACAGCTCGATCAAAGCGAGGCCGTGCATGGCCCGCGACTTCACCGCGAGGCCCTCCGCTATAAAGCCCCAATCCTCGATGAAGGGCTTGCCGGACTTCACCTCGAACAAAAGCTGCTTGCCGCGTTGAACACGCAAATGTTCGGTGACCCACCTGTTTTTGTAGCGCTCTTTCGACCAGACCCAGCCGATCAAACCGTCGGGGCCGAGCTTGGGCTGCTCGGCGTGGGCGCCGCGGGTCAACCGCTCGCTGTGGCCGTCGTCCCAGGTAACGGAGACATCACCGACTTTCTCGGATTTGCCGGCGGGCGCGATGATGTCGATCTTGGTGGCGGTGGCTGCGCTGGCAACGGCGCTCATGCTGAGCAGCGAGCACAGCAGCAATCCGAGCAATGGGCGAGGGAACATCATTTTTTCGAGCATAGCGTGAGCGCTTGCAGTGATCCATCGCCCGCGCAGCGGGCGGCAGAAAGGACCATCAGGTAAACAGCGCCAGCCGCTCGTCCTCGCTCAGCGCCATGAGGGCGGCGAGCGGGTCGGGCGGCGGCGCCGGTCGCGCGGCGGGATCGACGGATCGCCGGCGCCACGGCGTCTCGGCGCTTGCAATCAAAGTCATCGCCGGCGCCGGCGCGCCGGCCGGCGAGGGGATCGGCAATTCCGGCTCGTCGGGCGACGGCACCGTGGCAAGAGAATACGCGCGCGGGTGCGTCCGCCGCGGCGTCGGGCGGCGCGAGCTCGGCGGGCTTTGCGTCAGCCAAGGCATCGATGCGGCGTTCCAGCAAATCGAGCAGCTGCGCAAGCTGGACGGCTTGCGCCGCCGGGCCGGCGGCATCGATCTGCGGACGGGCGAGCCGGATGGCGATCAGCAACATGCGCAGGTCGTCGCGCAAGCGCTGCACGGCGGAAGCGTCGGCGCGCAGCCGCGCTTCCAGGCGCGCGATGGCGGCGAGCAGCGCCTGCGTGTCGGCGTCGCGGCTGCGCCTGGCATGTTCGGCCAGGAACGCGCGGCCGCGCCCGCTTTCCGACAGCGCGTCGCAGAGCGCTCCGATAATCGTCCTCGTTCGGCGTGGCCGGCGGCGAAATCGTGCGTGCTAATTCGTTCGCCATATGGATTTGCAACGTGGATTTGCCACGTGGATTTGCGATGTGCATTCCTGCGCGGCGCAGTCTATCAATCGGCCGGCCTGATTCGGGCAGCAAAGACGTCGCCATGCGCGGTTTTACCCAGATGCAGGTCGGTTTCGCGCCCCGCTTGGCCGCGCTTTATGCCGGCCTGTTTATCACGGCCGGCGTCCAATTGCCGTTCTTCCCGGTCTGGCTGAAGGCCAAGGGGCTCGACCCGCAGATGATCGGCCTGGTGCTGGCGGCGCCGATCGTTGCGCGCTTGATCGCCGTGCCGCTGGTGGCGCGCGCGGCCGACCGGCGCGACGCCTTGCGCGCGGCGATCATCGTGGCGAGTTGGCTGGGGGTCGGCGGCTTCGTGCTGGTGGGCCTGGCGGACGGGCCCGTCGCCATCCTGGCGACCTATGCGCTGGCCGCGCTCGCGCTTACGCCGGTGATGCCGCTGGCCGAGACTTATGCGCTCAAAGGTCTGGCCGCGCGCGGCCGCGCCTATGGGCCGGTGCGGCTGTGGGGCTCGGTGGCCTTCATCCTCGGCATCTTCTTGGCCGGCTTTGCCACCGATACGATCCCGGCGCGCCATCTGATCTGGCTGATCGCGGCGGCGAGCCTACTGAGCGCGCTGGCCGCTTCGATGCTGGCGCCGCTTGCAACCGCCGCGCCGCCGGCGGGCGCGCCGGAAGCGCCGCGCAAGTCGCTGCTGCGCGATCCCGCTTTCCTGGCCGTGGTGGCGGCGGCGAGCCTGATCCAGGCGAGCCACGCGGTCTATTACGGCTTCTCGGCGCTGGAATGGCGCAGCGCCGGCTTCGACGGCACCACCATCGCCGCGCTGTGGGGGCTCGGCGTGGTCGCGGAAATCGTGCTGTTCGCGCTGTCCGGACGGCTGCCGCCGTTCTTTCAGCCCTCCGTGTTGCTGATGATCGGCGCGGCCGGCGCGACGCTACGCTGGGCGGCGATGGCGCTCGATCCGCCGGCTTTTGTCTTGCCGGGGCTGCAATTGCTGCACGCGGTTTCGTTCGGCGTCACCCATCTCGGCGCGCTCGGCTTCCTCGCGCGCCACGCGCCGGCCGGGCAGAGCGCGACCGCGCAAGGCTATCTCGCCGTCACGATCGGCGTGGTGGGGGCGGCGGCGACCGCGTTGTCGGGTTGGCTTTACGGCGAATTCGGCGCGCGCGCCTACGCGGCGATGGCGCTAGCGGCGATCGCTGGCGGCGTTTGCGGGTATGTAGCGCACCGGACGCGACGAGTAGCGGTGCAGTGAGCGCCGATGCGCGGAACGCGTATGCACGCGCTGCGGCGCGCGCTCGCAACTCGCCACGATGCCGTTGAGCGAGCGGCCTTCCAGATAGATCATCCGGCGCGACAGGCCGCCGTGCCGATTGATCCAATGGCGCACCGAAGGCGGATAGATATCCCACAGCGCCTGCGTCCCCATCGGGCTGGTGACCGGGCGGCCGTCGACATCCGGCATCCAGGCGGCGTGGAAGCCGAAGCGCGCGCGCTGCGTCGCGCAGATGCGGTCGTGCGGGATCATGCCGAGCACCAGCGTGCAGGCCGACAGGCAATTGCCGTCGACCACCACGCGCTCGCCGGACGAACGCAGCATGGAGAAAGTTTGCAGGTAATGGCCGATCTGGCCACCGCGGTCCTCGGCGATGCGCATGGCCGCCGACGCCGACGTGACGCCACCCACCACAACCGCGACGCAGAGCAACAGGCCCCGAATACGCATTACCCCGTCCCCGTTATCGTTCCTCCGCCGTTTGCGGCGAAGATCGTTAACGCGATTTAACCATAAGTGTAGGCGAGAGGTATGGCTGTTGGGAAGATATGGTTAACGCCGGCGCCTGGGGGAATATTGAGTTAAATCAGGCGCTTATGCGGCGGCTGCCGAACGAGCTGGGGATTATTGCTGGCGGCTGCGGCGCCGGATCGGCTGTGTTGCGCTGCCTCGACACAGTCCGCCGCCAGACGCTCGAGCGCGGCAGCGGTTTCCTCGCTCATGGTCGCGCCGGCGATCTCCCGGCAGAGCCGGGCGTGCGCGAGCAGGCGGTCGCGGATGGTCGATGGTTGCGCCATGTTGGTTTAATGCCCGCACCGGCGCACGGCCGCATTGAGAAAAATCAATCGCGCGGGAACCAGGCGCGATCAGCCCCAGAGCGCGGGCGATGCCGGGAAAACCAGGCTGTCCTTATAGATCAGGCCGTCGGCGCGGTCCTTGGCGAGCAGCAGCGGCCCGTCGAGATCGACATAGGCTGCCGCTTGCGCCAGCAGCACCGCCGGCGCCATGGCGAGCGAAGTCGCCACCATGCAGCCGGCCATCACGGCAAATCCCAGCCGGCTGGCCTCCGCGGCCATGGCCAGCGCCTCGGTCAGCCCGCCGGCTTTGTCGAGCTTGATGTTAACGGCGTCATATTTGCCCACGAGCGCCGTCAGCGAACCGCGATCGTGCGCACTTTCGTCGGCGCAGACCGGGATCGGTCGCATGATAGCCGGCGAGCGCGCTGTCGTCGCCGTCCGGCAGCGGCTGCTCGACCAGCGCCACGCCTGCCGCCGCGCAGGCGGCAAGATTGGCCGCCAGATCGGCCGCGCGCCAACCTTCATTGGCATCGACAATGAGCCTCGATTGGGGCGCGGCGGCGCGCACCGCGGCAATGCGCGCGGCATCGCCGCCTTGCTCGCTGTCGCCGCCAAGCTTGACCTTGAGCAGCGTGCGGCTCGCCGCCTTGGCGGCGCTCGCCGCCATCGCCGCGGGGGCGCCAAGCGAGATCGTGAAGGCGGTGGTGAGCGGCTGTGGGGCAGGGAAGGCCTGCGAGTTCATGCACCGGGCGGCCGCTGCGCTTGGCTTCCAGGTCCCAGAAGGCGCAGTCGAGCGCGTTGCGGGCGGCCCCCGGCGGCATCGCGTCTTGCAGGGCGCGGCGGTCGAGCCCGGCAGCGAGTTGCCCCCGCATCGCCGCAAGCGCGGCGGTCACGCTATCGACGCTTTCGCCATAGCGCGCATAGGGCACGCATTCGCCGCGGCCGCGGTGGCGGCCGTCGCCGAGTTCGGCGACCACGACGACGGCTTGCGACTTGACGCCGCGGCTAATGGCGAAGGAGCCGGCGATCGGCCAGCTTTCGGCGGCTACGGAAAGGGTCAGGGCGGCTGGCAAGGCGTTGGCGGTATCCATGGCAACGGGCTTTCCGCCAAACCCTCGACAGGTTCGCCGCCTTGGGTCAAGTATGGCGCCGGCGCCGGCCCCCGCGGGACGCGGGGGAGGGCAGTGAAATCAGAGGCTTGCCAGGATGAGCGACCGCTTGCTCGAAGCCAGTGCCAAAGGCGATCAGCTCCAGCTCGCCGGCGCCGGCGCCTGGATCGCCACCAACGCGCGCAGGCTGGAAAGCCAGATCGACGCCGCCGACCCGCCGGCGCGACGCCATCAAGCGCGTCGATATCGACATGGCGGGCGTCGACCAGCTCGATACCTTCGGCGCCTGGCTGCTGGAGCGGTTGACGCGCTGCATTTTCCGCGCGCGGCTGCGACACCAAGGTGATCGGCCTAAAGGACGACTACCGCGCGCTGATGGCCGAACTGCACAGCGTCAAGCTGGCGCAGCCGCCGGCGCAAAAAGGCAACCACGTCGCCGATGCGGTCGCCTCGGTCGGCGAGAATATCGTGGCGGTCGGTCATTCGATTGTCGCGATCGTCCACATGGTCGGCGCGCTCGCGGTCACCATGCTGCGGGTGACGATGCATCCGAGCCGATTCCGCTTCACCTCGCTGGTGCATCAGCTCGACAACGTCGCCTGGCGCGCGGTGCCGATCATCCTGCTCATCACGTTCCTGATCGGCTGCATCATCGCGCAGCAGGGTCTGTTCCATTTCCGCAAATTCGGCGCCGACGTCTACGTGGTGGACATGGTCGGCATCCTGGTGCTGCGCGAACTCGGCGTGCTGATCGTCGCCATCATGGTGGCCGGCCGCTCGGGCTCGGCCTACACCGCCGAGCTCGGCTCGATGAAGATGCGCGAGGAGATCGACGCGCTGCGCACCATGGGCTTCGACCCGATCGAGGTGCTGATCCTGCCGCGCATCGCCGCGCTGATCATCGGCGTGCCGATCCTGACCTTCCTCGGCTCGATGGCGGCGCTCTATGGCGGCGCGCTGGTGTGCTGGCTCTATGGCGGCATCGATCCCGACATCTTCCTGTCGCGTCTGAAGGAGGCGATCGCGCTCAACACCTTCGAGGTCGGCATGATCAAGGCGCCGTTCATGGCAATGGTGATCGGCGTGGTGGCCTGCGTCGAGGGGCTGGCGGTCAAGGGCAGCGCGGAATCGCTCGGCTTGCAGACCACGGCCTCGGTGGTGGAATCGATCTTCCTGGTGATCGTGCTCGACGGTCTGTTCGCGATCTTCTTCGCCTCGATCGGGATGTGAGCGATGGCGCAGGAAGCATTAAAACCGGCATCCAAGGCGAACGGCGGCAGCAGCAAGGACGTCGTCATCGAGGTGCGTGGCGTGGTGGCCGGCTTCGGCAGCCACGTGGTGCTCGACCAGGTCGATCTCGACGTCTATCGCGGCGAGGTGCTCGGCTTCGTCGGCGGCTCCGGCGCCGGCAAATCGGTGCTGATGCGCACGATCATCGGCCTGTTGCCCAAGCGCGCCGGCACCATCAAGGTATTCGGCACCGACATGCAGACCGCGAGCGATCGCGAACGGCAGGCGATCGAGCGGCGCTGGGGCATTCTGTTCCAGCAGGGCGCGCTGTTTTCCTCGCTCACGGTCATGGAAAACCTGCAATTTCCGGTGCGCGAATATCTCAAGCTTTCGCAGCATTTGCTCGACGAATTGGCGGTGGCCAAGCTCGAAATGGTCGGGCTCGACGCCAGCGTGTGCGACAAGTTCCCATCCGAACTGTCCGGCGGCATGACCAAGCGCGTGGCACTGGCGCGGGCGCTCGCGCTCGATCCTGAGATTGTGTTCCTCGACGAGCCGACCTCCGGCCTCGATCCGATCGGGGCGGGCGATTTCGATACGCTGATCGCGACCTTGCAACGCACTTTGGGGTTGACCGTTTTCATGGTAACCCACGATCTCGACAGCCTGCATACGATCTGCGACCGCATCGCGGTACTGGCCGACGGCAAGGTGATCGCCGCCGGAACCATGGACACCATGCTGGCGTCGACGCATCCTTGGCTACAGGCCTACTTCCACGGCAAACGGGCGCGGCATATCACGCATGACGACGCGCAGGCGCGGGACTAGCCGGGAGGCGGTCGATGGAAACCAAAGCTAATTACACGGTGGTCGGATTGTTCACGCTGATGGTGATCATCGGCGCGTTCGGCTTCATCTATTGGTTCCAGAACATCGGCGGCACCGGTGAGCGCGCCTTCTACCGCGTGCAGTTCGAGGGTTCGGTGTCCGGCCTGCGCACCGGCGCCACCGTGCTGTTCAACGGCATCCGCGTCGGCGAGGTGACCACGCTCCATCTCGACCCCGCCCATCCAAAGCAGGTGATCGCCACCGTCTCCATCGACAAGTCGGTGGCGGTGCGCCGCGATACCGAAGTCGGCCTGGAATTCCAGGGCCTGACCGGCATCGCCTCGCTGTCGCTCAAGGGCGGCAGACCCGTACGCTGCCGGCGCTCAACGGCGACAAGGACAATCCGCCGATGCTGACCGCTCCGCCGGGCGCAACGCAGGACGTGACGCAAGCCGCGCGCGAAACGATACGCCGGTTCGACGATTTCATCGCGGCAAACCAGAAATCGTTCCAAAGCGCGCTCGAGAACATCGACAAGTTCAGCGGCGCGCTGGCGCGCAATTCCGACCACATCGACAAGATCGTCGCCGGCCTGGAAAACCTCACCGGCGGGCCGGACGGCAAGAGCGGCGAAATCAACGAGGCGGCGCGCTCGATCCGCACGCTGTCCGATCACCTCGACCAGCGCACCGAGGAAATCACCAAGGGCATCAACGAATTCACCGCCGCCGGCACCAAGCAGGTCAACGCCATCGGCAGCGACGCCCACCGTATGATGGCCGAAATCGAAAAGACGGTGAAGAATATCAACAAGAACCCGAGCCGCCTCTTGTTCGGCGGAGCCCCGGCGAAATAGCTGCGATGGCCGGCTGCGTCAGCTCATGTTGCCGAGCAGGACGTTCGCCGGGATCGCCGGCCTAATTGCCGGCATTGCATTCATCTCATTCGATATAGGCCGGCTTGTCGGCGGACGAAGGCGCCAGGCTTGAGTCGATCTCGACCATTTCGGGCGCGGTGTCCGACACGATCTTGCGGCGGTAGACGAACCAGTAGGCGATGATCGCAATCACCCCGATCGAGACGATGTCCGAGGCGATATCGTTGAAAGACGTCAGGATATAGAGCGACATCGCCGCCAGCACGAAGCGCACGCCGAGGTCCACCAGCGCGCGTCTCCGAGTAGGTGGCCTGCAGGGTGAAGGTGATGCCGACGGTCGAGATCAAGACCAGATAGGCCGCGCCCATCTGGTCGAGGCCGGGCTTGATGACCAGTTCCGGATGGACGAAGACGCCGACCATGAGCGTGAACAGCGAGACGCAGATCTGCACCGAGCGCCACAGCGTCGTGTAAAACGAGGCGTTGGCGATCTTGGACGTTATCGCGGCGGTGATCGAGGTCGGCGGCGTCAATTCGCCGAACACGCCGATGAAGAAGGCGAAGAAGTGCACGACCCAAGGGTTGACGCCGACCTTGATGAAAGGCCCGGCGATCACGATCGCCACCAGGATGTAGACCGGCGCCGGCGGCAGGCCCATGCCGAGAATGGCGCCGAAAATGAACGCCATTCCCACCATGGCGGCCATGTTGATGCCGGCCGCCGCCACCAGCAGCGAACCGAGCTTGGTGGGGACGCCGGTGATGACCAGGGCCCCGGTCATGATCGACAGCGTCGCCAGCAACAGCGCGATATCGGTGATCATGTCGATATAGGAATCGAGGAAGCGTTTCATCGGCACGAGGAATGCGCGGAACGACCATTGGCCGGAGACAATCAGCGCCGCCACATGAACGGCGAGGAGCCCGGCCGCCGTGAGGCAAAACATGTAGAGCGCGGCGAACATCGGCGCCAGGAAGATGGTCGACATCAGCAAGACCAGGCCGCCGACCACGAAGACGAAAGCGCCGAGATTGACCTTGTCGCGCCAGTCGAGGCCGCGCGCGCTGCGGTCGACGACCATCTTGGTGTGATAGAAGGTGGCCAGAAGGTACACCGACAGCGAAACTGAAATATAATAGATGAGCGCCGGAACCCAGCCGCGCGCAACAACGTCGAAATAATCGACGCCGAGGAATTCGGCCATCAGAAAGGCGGCGATGCCCATCACCGGCGGCATCAACTGCCCGCCCATGGAGGACGCGTTCTCGATCGCCGCCGCGGTCGCCGGCGGCAGGCCGGCTTGGATCATGGCGGGGATGGTGGCCGAGCCGACGGTGATGGAATTGGCGGCGCCCGAACCGCTGATGGTGCCGATCGCCATCGAACCGATCACCGCCGACTGCGGAATGGCGTGCGGCGAACGTAGCGCAACGCGCTTGGTCGCGCGCAACAGCAAATCGACGCAGCCGAAGCCGCGCAGCAGGCTCAGCACCAAAAGGAACGAGCCGATAATCGTAAGCGCGATCTGCGGCAGGTTGGAGAAGATGCCGGTTTCCACTTCCACGCTGCTGGCGCTGATGACGCGGCCCCAGGTGACGCCGGCGTGGTAGAACATGCCGGGCACCACGTAGCCGTAGACCGCATAGAGAATGAGCACGATGTTGAGCACGAACAGCGGCATATGACGCTTGCGCGCGTATTCGATGACAAGCAGCGACATCAGCGCCGCCGATGACCAGGTCGGCGCTATCCCACATGCCGTTGCGCTCTTCGCCAAGCGCAACGTAATTGGTGTGCATGTAGTAGGCGCAATAGAGCGAGAACAGGCAGAAGACCGTGCCGATCGCGTAGTTCAGGCTCATCGGCAGCGCCGGATAAAGGTCGTTTTGCCGCAGCCCCTGCAGCGTGAACAGCACGAAGGTGAGCGGGATCATGGTCATGGCGAGCACGACGGGCCCGTCATTGCCGGTCCAGTAGTAGTAGATCATGTAACTGAAGAACGCGATCGAGATCGTGTAATAGAGGCAGTCGAGCACGAGCGGCGGCCGGTGCTGTGATGTCGCGGCTCTCATAGCGGACCAATCCCTGGCGGAACTTAAGCGAGGCGGGCGCAATCACACGCCCGCCTCGTCGTTCAGTCGATTGACCGATAAGGTCCTTACATCTTCGCCTTGGCGATGTGGGAATCCCAAGCTGCGTCCCACATGTTCTTTTCCTTGAGATACTTGGCAAGGCCGGGATGGATCGGGACCAGGTCCGCGGTCGATTCCAATGCCGCTTTCTGGAACTCCGCCATCTTGCCGCCGGAGATCTGCTTGAAGCTCGGGTCAAGCTTGGCGAGCTCGTCGGCGTTCTTTTCGACGACCTTCAGGATCTTGTACATTTCGTCTTCCGAGACTTTCATGCCGAGGTCGAAGCCCCAATAGGTCGCCACCAGCGTGATCT
The DNA here is from genome assembly GCA_963739735.1 of uncultured Alphaproteobacteria bacterium. GTDB lineage: Bacteria > Pseudomonadota > Alphaproteobacteria > Rhizobiales > Xanthobacteraceae > Pseudolabrys. The sequence goes on from CAVUBV010000006.1 coordinate 72,279, forward strand.
GCTTGCCCGAGGTGTCCTTCTTGTGGAAGTTCGTCGCCGGCACCGACTTGACGGAGAACTTCTTGGCCTTGAGCATTGCCAATTCGGCGGCGCTGGGGTTAAGGCCGACCCAGTCGACCGCCAGCGAAGCTTCCGAAATCCACGGCGCCGGCGGTCACGCCGCCGGCGGCGTAGATGATCATGGCCTTGATGCGGCCGGAAGCGAGTTGCGAGCCGGCGGTCTTCATATCGACCGCCTTGTAGATGTGCTTGACGCCGGTCGCTTTAAAAGCGTTCTCAAGCTGCTTGCGGGTGTCGAACGGCAGCGGACCGGTAAAAACTTCCTTGCCGGTCAGGTCGCCCCAATTCTTGATGGTGGCGGCGTCGGTGTCCTTGATGGCGACGCCGACATCGAGCGTGTAGCACCACATCGACTGCACGGGCGTGACTTTGACGTTGGCCTTGAAGCCCTTGAATCGCTCTTTATCTTCGGCGAATTCGTTCAAGGCAACGTCGGAGCCGTAATAGCCGTCGAGGTCGCCGGTGGCGAAGCTTTTCACGGTGCCGACCGCGCCGGGATAAGGCAGCACGCTGATGCGAAGTTCCGGCACTTCCTTGTTGAGCAGGTTGGCCAGCACGACCAGCGCCTTGTGGCCGGATGAACCGACGGGGCCGGTGCCCCACTTGATATCCGTCGGCTCGGCCCGCGCCGCGGTATTCGACAATCCGATCGCGCCGACGGTCAGCGCCGTCAACGCGGCGGCGGCAAGGCCGCGTGCAACGCGTGCACGCGCCGTATGAACACGTGTGAGCATGGAATTTCCTCCCTGAGTAGCGCGTCTTCGCCAATGGCGCTCATGAATACGAACGCCGCTGTTGCCTCCGACGCCGCCTATTTCATCGGCGGTGGCAGATATTTTCTTCGTTTTCGCTTCGTCGTTCCCTTACGCGTCGCAGTCTTCCTGTCTGCTCTTTGCGCTTTGATTTTGCGTTCTTGTTGACCGCCGGCCTCGCCCCCACGCAGCAGCGGTTGGCGCAAATATCCGATAGTTGCCGGCCTGAGGCAAACTGAAACTTCGCATAAAAAACGTCTAAATGGCCGCAGGCGGCCCACAATCCGGGCCGCGCCTCAATATCCGACATGGTCGCACGACGGAACCTAGTCGAAGCGGCCGGCCGCGTGCGCCAGCATGGTGTAGACCTTGCCGGTTTCGGAAGTGAGATAAGTGCGCGCCATCACCTGGCCGCGGTCGTCGCGCGCGACCTCGTCGAGCAGCCGCTCGAACTCGCCGATGTAGCGGTCCACCGTCAGCTTGAACTCGCGGTCGCCGCGATACTTCTTGCGGATCTCGTCGAACGCCTGCTGGCCCTGCAAGGTGTAGAGCCGGCGGGTGAACACGTTGCGCTCGCCACGCTTGTAGCGGTCCCACAGATCGGCCGCCGCGTCGTGGTCGATCATGCGGGCGATGTCGAGCGAGAGCGAGTTCGAGCGATTCGATGCTGTGCCGCGGCGAGCGCTCCTCGGCGCCGCGCGGGGCCTCGCGCGCCGGCTCGCGCGGCAAATCACGCGGCAATTACGCGGCAAATCGCGGCAAATGACAGTTCGCGTTCCGGCTCGGCCTCGTCGCGCGAAGCGCGGCTGAGCAGATCGGTGAGCCAGCCGGTGCGGTTGGCAGTGCTCGCGGCCGGGGCTGACGGCGGGCGGTTCGGTGCGGCGGGCGGCCGGCGCGAAACTGCCGACGTCGCTGCGCGGGGCCGGGCGCGGCGGCAACTCGCTGCGGCCGCCGATGGCGGCGAGCGGGGCGTCCTCGCGCGCCGGACGGCGCGGCTCGACCGCGTCGAGATTGCGGCCGTGGCGGGCGACGATGCGGTTGAGTTCGGCCAGCGCCTCGATCTGATCGACGATGACGCGGCGCATCTGCGCCGCGCTTTCGGCGGTCTCCTGCGGCAGCTCGAAGATGCCGCGGCGCAGTTCGCTGCGGGTGGACTCGAGCTCGCGGTGCATTTCCGTGCGCGTGGTTTCCAATTCGCGCTGCATTTCGGCCGCCATCTGCTTCATGCCCCGCACCGTCTCGGCGAAGCGCTCGTTGGCCTCGCCGAACATGGCATGGGTGTCGCCGGCGGTCTGGTCGTAGAGCGCCCGCATCGACTCGGCGGTGCGGCGGCGTTCGGCCTCGGCGTGTTCGTGCACGCGGTCGTATTGCTCGGTGATGGCGCGGCTGCCCTCGGCGGTCGATTCCGACACCACGCGGGCGACGTCGCGGGCGCGGGCCGACGCCGCCTCGAGCGACTCGTCGAGCAGGCCGGAGAAGCGCTTGAGCCGCTGGTCGAGGTCCTCGGTGCGGATGTCGAGCGTGGCGATGAGCGAATCGAGCGTGACCCGGCGCTCGGTGATCGTGTCCTCGGTGCGCTGGTTGCTGCGGTCGAGCTGCTCGGCGGCGCTGGCAAGCCCGCGGCCGTGCTCCTCGAACTGGCCGGCGAGCTGGCCGAGATCGGTGATGACCCGGGTGGTGATCTCGCGGAAGTCGGCAATGTTGGTTTCCACCCGGGTGGTGGCGTCGCTGGTCGCGCCGGTCACCTCGTTCATGGAGGAGACGAATTCCGCCACGCGCAGCACCAGCGTGTTCTCCAGCGCGCTCATATTGGCGTGCGAGCCGGACAGCACTTCCTGCAACATGATGTTGGCTTCGCGCAGCCGCTCGAACAGCGCGGTGGTGTCGGCGCGCAGCATATTGTGCGTTTCCAGCATCTCGCTGACGGTCGAGGTGGCGGTCGACTTCGACAGCTCGATCGCCTTCTGCGCGGTTTCGTGCAGGTCGGTGAGGGTGCGGTTGACCGTGTTGGAGGCGGCCTCGCCCGCGCTGTTGATCATGCGGGTGATTTCGGCGCTGTTGTCCAGCATCGTGCGGGTGAAGGCGAAGCCCTTGTCCTCGATCGACTTCATCGCCGCGTCGGTGGCCTTGCCGACGTCGTTGGCGAACTGCTGGCCCTTGTCGGTGATGGCGGCGAGCACGCTGCCGCTCTTGTCGGACAGCACGGCGGCCATCTCGTTGGTGCGCTGGCCGACCGCGTCGGCGATCTCGTTGGCCTTGCCGGTGATGTTGCGGGCGACCTCGGCGCTTACGCCGGTGAGCGTGCGCTCGACATCGCCGGCGCTGTCGCGCAACGCCTCGCTGGTGGTGATGGCGAGTTGGCTGAGCGAACGCTCGGCTTCCGCCGCGTTGGTCTTGATCGACTGGCCGAGCTGTTCCAGGCGCCCGTGCAGCGCGTCGGCGGCCGCCTTGGTGCGGGTCTCGAGCTGGTTGGTGACGGTCTCGGCGCGGCCGACCAGGAGTTCCTCGAAGCGGTTGACGCGGGCGTCGAGCGTATTGGCGACCTCGAGCGCATGCGCGCCCAGCGTCTGGTCGATCTGGCCGACTTTGGCGCCGATCGTATCGGCAACCTCGGCGCCGCGCGCCGTGATGGCGCCGGACACCGCGCCGATACGGGTGTCGAACGTATCGATGACCTGCTGGCCGCTCTCGGCCAGCCGCGCGTTGAACTCGGCGATGCGGGTGGCGAAGCCCTGCTCGAATTGCGAGAAGCGCGCGTCGACCGAACCGGAAATCTGGCCGGCGTGGCTGTTGACGCGCTGATCGAAAGTGTCGACGTAATTGCGCATCGCCTCGGAGACGTCCTCGGTGCGCTGACCGAGCCGTTCGACCAGCTCGCCGCCATAGGTCTTCACCGTGCGGTCGAACTCGGCCATGTGGCGGGTGATCAGGCTGCCGAGCGTCGCGGCGTCGCGCGAGACCTTCTCGCTGAGCGCGGTGCCGCCTTGGTTGAACATGTCCTCGAAGGTCTGCAGGCGCGCGCCCAGCATGGCCTTGACCTCGTCGCCGCGGTTGGCGAGCACATGCGCCAGGCTTTCGGCGTTCTCGCGGAAGGTATCGGCCACCGCGTTGCTGCGCTCGACCACGGCGTCGGTAATGCGCGCGCCGGTCTGCTCCAGTTTGGAGACCACGTCGCCGCCGCGCAGGCTCAAATCGAGCACCAGCGAGTCGCCGGTCGAACGCAGCGTCGAATTCACTTCCTCGGCGCGGGCGGCGATGGTCTCGGCCATCTGGCTGCCGGTCTGCGTGAGGGTGTCGTTGAACTGTTGCGAGCGGCTCGCCATGGTTTCAATGGTGACGGCGGCCTTTTGCGCGAAGCCTTGCGCGACCTGGTCGAGCCGGGCGGTCATCATTTGCTGCAGGCGGCCGCTGAGGTCGGCGAAATCGTCGTGGATATGGTCGGTCTTGAAATTGAGGCTGGCGGACAGCCGTTCGCTGGCCGAGCTGATGGCGGTGGTGGCGCGGTCGCTGGTGGTCTCCAGGCGGTCGAGCATGGTCGAGCCGCGTTCGGTCAACGTGTCGATCATGCTGTCGCCGACGTGACCCAACGCCAGCGTGATGTGCTCGCCCTTCTCGGTGAGCGAACGGGTGACGCGCTGCGCCACGTCGCTGACCTTGTCGGAGACCAGGTCGCCGACCGAGGTGATGTCGTGCGACAGATCGAGGTGGACGCTGGCGATGGCGTTGCGCACGTGCTCGGCCTGGTTGACCAGGGTCTCGCGCTGATTGGTGAGCTCGCTGAGCAGATCGCGGATGCGCACTTCGTTGTCGTTGTAGGCGCGCTCGAGCGCGGAGACTTCGTTGTGCACCAGCGCTTCCAGCTCGGCGGCACGCGCAAGCGCGCGCTCGACGCCGTCGCCCATGGCGGCGACTTCACGGCGGATGGCGTGGCCGACGGTCACGATCTGTTCGCGCGCGGCGGTCTCCGGCTGGGCCAGCCGCATCGCCACCTCGGCCATGGTCTCGGCGACCAGGCGCAGGTCCTGCGAGCGGCGCAACATGTGGGCGATCGTGTAGAAGATAATCACCGGCACGACGATGGCGGCGATCGCCCCGATAACGACGGCGATGGCGCTGCGCGGGGCGGCGAACAATGCCTGCAATTCGCCGCGGTAGAGGAAAGCGGTGGCAAGGGCGCCGGCGGTCCAGAGAACGGCGGCGGCGCTGGCCAGGATATAGGGCATGCGCGCGGGGCGGCGTTGCGTCGCCTGCAGCACCTGGGCGAGGCCGGCGCGGTCGTCGTTGGCGGCGCGGCGCGCCGGCGCTTCGTCGGATTCCCAGGTGGTCGGCGGCGGCTCTTCGTTGAACAAGTCGGCGGCCGGCGGCGGAGCTTGCGCAAGATCGTTGTCGGCGGCGGGCGTTACGGGCGCGGCGGGGGCCGTGGCGGGCGGTTCGGGTTGGCCGCTGCTCAGCGCTTCCCGGATGGCGCTCAGCGCGTCTTCGGTCGGATCCGGGGATTTCTGCGGGATATTCGCCATTTCGGTCGTCGCCTCGTCATTACGCCAGACTGTCGCGGCCCGAGCCGTCCACCCTGCACCGGCCGCGCCACGAGCGCGGGAACCATCGCTGCCGCGGCTGGCCAAGCCTATTTATACCATCGGCGGGCCATCCTATCGGCTTGGCATTGCGAAAGAAACCGCAGGGTTAAGGACTTTTTCATCATCGTTAACTTCCGATTAACCATGATGAATTCGCCGCCGCGCGGGCCGGCGATAGCGGCCATTAACTACGCAAAATGAACGCCTGCCGCGCCGCGCCCCGCATTTACCCGGTTTTGGTCCCGACCAGGCCAAACTCGGCGGCAACAAGAAACCCGGGAGGCCCGCATGGCGCAGCTCGCGACCAAGATCACGCAACCGGCGCCGGTAGCGCCCATGGGGGCCATCGACCGCGGCCAGCTTGTCCGCATGACCTTCGGCGATGCCGGCCTCGAGCGCGAGGTGCTGGAATTGTTCGACCGGCAGGCCACTCTACTGCTGGCGCGCATGTGCGGCGGCGAGGCGGCGACGGTCGAGGCGCTGGCGCATACGCTGAAAGGCTCGGCTGCAAGCATCGGCGCGACCGGCGTGGTGGAAGCCGCCGCCGCGGTCGAGCAGGCGGCCGACGCGGGTGCGCGCGAACACGCCATCGGCCGGCTCGCCGGCGAAATCGAAGCGGCGCGCGCGGCCATCGCCGCGATACTGGGCGGGCGCTGAAGGGATAGCGCGTTCCGCCGAATGATACTATACGGGGCGCCGTCGCGCCAATTCCGGCGCAACTTCCCGCACCTTGTTCGACATGGCGAAGATCACTTTTATCGATTCCAGCGGCACCGCCCGCACGGTCACGGCCGAGAACGGCGCGACGGTGATGGAAACGGCGATCCGCAATTCCATTCCCGGCATCGAGGCCGAATGCGGCGGCGCTTGCGCCTGCGCCACCTGCCACGTCTATGTCGAGGAGGCCTGGCGCGCCAAGACCGGCGAGCCTTCGCCGATGGAAGAGGACATGCTCGACTTCGGCTACGACGTGCGGGCGAATTCGCGGCTGTCGTGCCAGATCAAAGTCAGCAACGAGCTCGACGGGTTGGTGGTGACGACGCCGGAGAAGCAGGCGTAACGGCGTTTGCTCCGGCCAAGTCTCGCTGGCCAAGTCTCACTAGCGAGGTCTCACGAGCGCGTGTGCTCATAACTGGCGCCGTGTGCTGCCATGTCCGCACTTACCCCAAAAGCGGACAAATATTGCGGTGCCGCGAATATCCGCTTTGTGCCATTAGCGACCAGCGCCGCCTAAGCTGAGGCTGGACCGCTCCAACATTCATGGCACCCACTTCCCGATGGAGTAACGGTTCATAGGTTCGATAGCGGACATCACGATGTCCTTTTCGCGCCGTGAAAATCTGAGGTTTGGAAGCCTCATTGCTAAAAAATCACCGTCTCAATAGGCCATAGCATACATTGAGTTTTGACCTATTCGCCGCATAGCGAAATGGTTATTCTTGCTCCCTTGGCTTGGGTATTGGGGGGTTCAATGAAGAAAATTCTCATTGCATGCATTGTTGCTGCCGCACTCTGTAGCGCGCCCGCGCGTGCTGCCGACATGCCGGTCAAAGCACCGATGGTGGCGCCTGCCCACAGTTGGACTGGCTGTTACGTTGGTGGCAATACCGGAGGCGCACGGGCCAACAAGTCTCTGACTACAACGGCTCAGGGACCCGTGGCGGCGCCGACCCCGGTGAATTTTTTTCGTGGGACCGCAGACGTCGATGGCTGGGCCTACGGCGGACAAATCGGCTGCGACTACCAATTCAACAACAATTGGGTGGTTGGCATTAGAGGGATGTGGGACGGATCCAATATGAAGGGGAGCAATCAGCACCCCGCGAACATTAATCCCAATAATTCCACGGATTACAAAATTAACTCGTTCGGAACCGTGGTCGGCAAAATAGGCGTTCTGCTGAATCCGACCATTCAACTATATGGGCTGGCCGGTCTGGCGTGGGTTCACGATGATATTCGTTTCATAGATACGGTGGTTGGGGAATTTGCAGCCGGCACCCAAACACGGTCTGGCTACGATGTTGGCGTTGGTCTTTCCTGGATGTTCGCCCGGAATTGGAATCTCTGGGTTGAGTACGATCACGTTGGTTTGGGGACAAAGAGCATTCGCCTCATTGGCGAAGCGACAAACGCCGGCGCCATTTTTGATAATGACGTCACGCAACGTATGGACAAGGTTCTTGTCGGCATCGACTATCGCTTCGGCTTGAGTAATTAGCCAGTCTTCGCCAAATCCTGATTCGATTTTAACCTATGGATGAATTTGAAATCCCGGCATCGTCCCGAGCCTTTTCATTGAGCGACTGCGTCGCCAATGTCCGCTTTCGTCAAAAACGGACATACCGAGACGCCCGCGCGATGTCCGCTTTACCCCCCAAAAAGCGGACATTCGTCCGCGACAAGTGGGGGTCGGCTTTTGGCTAATCCTTTATGAGTCCGCGCCCGAGCCAAGTCTCACTGGCCAAATCTCACCGGCCAAGTCTCACTTCGCCGGCGGCGCCACCGCCGCCGTTTGGTTGCTGCGCTTGAGCGCATCGGCGACAAAGCCCGAGGCTTTCATCTCCTCGACGAAAGCGCGCAGATAGGCCGCGCCGGCGGTGCGGCCTTTCGGCGTGCCCATGGCCTGCTGGATCTCCATGAAGTGGCCGTCCATCACGCGCACCTCGGGATGATCCTTGGCGTAGGCGACAAGCGGCTGCTTCACCCCGGCGGCGGCGTCGAGTTTGTCTTTGACGAACAAGTCGATCATGGCGGTGCCGCCGCCGGTCGCCGCGCGGACCAAAGTGGCATGCTTGAGCGTGCGCGTGAGGTAGAGATCGTAAGCGGCCTTCGGGCCGACGGCGATGCGCACGCCGGGGCGGTCGACGTCGGCGATTTGCTTGAGGCCTGAATCCTTCGGCACCATGTAGGTGCCCTCGATGATGACGTAGGGCGCGGTAAATTCGATCACGGCGGCGCGCACCGGCTCGATCGCGACAAAGGCGATATCCCAGGCGCCGGTGCCGGCGGCGTCGAACACCTTGCCGGCGGCGCCGTAGCTGATGAGTTCGACGGCAACGCCCAGCCGCCGCCCGAGCTCATGCGCGAGATCGGGCGTGACGCCCTTGAGCGCGCCGCTCGCCGGATCGGTCTGCGCCAGCACCGAATTGCCCAAGTTGATCGCCGCGCGCAATTTTCCGCTCGGCGCGAGTTGTTGCATGACGGCGGCGTCGGCCATCGATTTCCCCCTCAAGTGAGCGCCGGCAGTCTGGCGTGCCGCGTTCAGCGCGGCAAGCCGGGGGTCTCGGCGCGGCGCTCGGCGATGAGGCGCGCCAGCGCGATCAGTGCCACCAGCGGCGCGAGCCAGACGATGCGCGCGCCGTAGCGGTTATGCGCGGTCGCCAGCGTTCCGAACACGGCGGCGTTGGCGAGGATGGCGAGTGCGACGCTGGCTGCGAGTTCGCCGATTTCGGCGAAACGTTGTCGCCGCAGTCCGACGAACGCGATGATCGGCAGCAGCGCCATGGCGAGATAAGCGAGCGGCACCTGCAGCCGGTTGATGTCGCTGAAGTCGATGCCGCTGCGCTGCTGGCGCGCCGCCTGCATCGCCGGCACCGCCTCGGGCGCGACGGATTTGATGGTTTCATAGGTGTCCCAGATCCAGTTGACCACGCCGGCGCCGGTGTCGATGCGCAGCAATTGCGTGCCGGTTTCCTCCAGCACCGATTTGAGCTGCAGCAGCGGATAGTCGGCGAAACTGGCGAAGGCGATGCGGCGCATCTCGTCATTGAGCCCGTCGAAACGGCCGAGCGTGTCGAACACGCCTTCGCCCCAGAAGAAGTCGTCGGCATCGTCCGGCAATTTGTTCTTGTAGGGGCACAGGCGCAAGGCAGGGTCCGGGCAATGGTCGTCGAGATATTTCTCGACAATGCCGTCCTGTAGCATGCGGCCGAACGACAGCGCCGGGCCGCCCGGCGTCCACACCAGCTTGCCGGCGACCAGGAAATCGGTGGCAAGGACGAGGCCGGCGCCAATGACCAGCGCGAGCGCGGCGCGGGCGACGCGTACCGGGGCGATGCGTCCGCGGCGAAGGGGCGAGATGATAACGGCGACAATGGTGAGGGCGAGCATGACGGCGAGCGTCGCGCTATGCGTGGCGGCGGCCACCGTGGCGAGTGCAATGAGGCCGATGCGCTCGGCGGGTTTGAGCGACTCGTCGCGCAACAGCAGCAGATAGAGCGCGAGCACGCCAAGGCCGGCGAAAATATCGGTGAGCAGAATGGCGGTGAGCCAGGGCAACGTGGTGAGCAGGCTGAGCGCTGCGACGACAGCGAGCAGCGTGAGCGGCCGGTTGCCGAGCTTGTGCGCGCGCAAGGTGAGCGCCAGCACCCAGACGGTGAGGGCGGACTGCACGATCAGCACCGGCCAGAAATCGGGGTGGCGGCCGGCCGCCAGCATGATGCCATAGGGGACCGAGCGGTTGATCGCCAATCTGCTTTCGGTCCAGGCCGCCAGATAGCCGCCGGTGTCGTATTGCAGCAGCGCAAAGCCGTTCCAGGCCGCCGGCGCGATCAGCAGCGCTACGCAGCAAAGAGTGACCAGCGCCCAGAGGGCGCGTCGACGGTAAGGCATGAAAAACTCCCCGGCGCGCTGTTGTAACCGGCTTGACGGCGGCGGGGCTAGGGGCGAGATTCTACCGTATGTTCGTCACCTTTTTCCATGAACTCAAATCCGCCGGCGTGCCGGTGACGCTGCGCGAATATTTGACGCTGATGCAGGCGATGCAGGCCGATTTGGCCTCGCGCCGGGTGGAGGATTTCTACTATTTGTCGCGCGCCACGTTGGTGAAGGACGAGCGCAATCTTGACAAGTTCGACCGCGTGTTCGGCCACGTGTTCAAGGGCCTGGAGATGCTCGGCGACGGCGTCGCGGCCGACATCCCGGCCGAATGGCTGAAGAAACTGGCCGATAAATATCTCACCGAGGAAGAAAAGAAACAGATCGTGGCCATGGGCGGGCTCGACAAATTGCTCGAGACGCTGAAGAAGCGGCTGGCCGAACAGAAGGGCCGCCACCAGGGCGGCTCGAAATGGATCGGCACCGGCGGCACGTCTCCTTTTGGCAATGCCGGCTACAATCCGGAGGGCATCCGTATCGGCGGCGAGAGCACGCATCGCCGCGCGGTGAAGGTGTGGGACAAACGCGAGTTCAAGGATCTCGACGACGAGGTCGAACTCGGCACCCGCAACATCAAGATCGCGCTGCGCCGCCTGCGCAAATTCGCCCGCACCGGCTCAGCCGACGAGCTCGATCTCGACGGCACCATCAAGGGCACCGCGCACAAGGGCTATCTCGACATCCAGATGCGGCCCGAGCGGCACAACGCGGTGAAGGTGCTGTTGTTCTTCGACATCGGCGGTTCGATGGACTGGCACATCAAGGCGACCGAGGAATTGTTCTCGGCGGCGCGAGCTGAGTTCAAGCGCATGGAGCATCTCTACTTCCACAATTGCCTGTACGAGAAGGTGTGGAAGCAGAACCGGCGGCGCTTCCAGGAGACGACGCCGACCTGGGACGTGCTGCACACGTTTCCGCACGACTACAAGGTGGTGTTCGTCGGCGACGCCTCGATGTCGCCGTACGAGGTGACCGCGGTCGGCGGCTCGGTCGAGCATTACAACGAGGAGCCAGGCGCCTTGTGGCTCGAGCGCGTGGCGCGCACCTATCCGGCGAGCGTTTGGCTCAATCCGGTGCCGGAAAAGGAATGGGACTTCACCTATTCGATCGGCATGGTGCGCCAGTTGATGGGCGGGCGGATGTATCCGCTGACTTTGGAAGGATTAGATAGGGCCATGCGGGAGTTGGTGCGCTAACGTCGAGCGTCGCTAGCCCGGTGCGTCGGGGATATCGCCGATCGGAAGTTCGTCGATCTTCTTTCCGTGCGGGTCGACGATGGCGACAAACCAGCCGTTCCAGCTCCAGCCCGGCATCGCCGCGCCGTGCTTGAGGTCGCGCGCCAGCACCGCGGCATTGTCGCGGGCGGCGGCATTGCCGGCCAAGTCGACGCCCTTGTGATTGGTCAGAACGTTTTTGCCGTCGGTGAGATGGAAGAAGTAACGGGGCATGGCGGGTCTCGTGTGTTTTTTTGTGGCACTCGTTCTACCACCCCGGGCGCGAGCCGTCACCGCGCCGGCGAGGCGGGTTCGTCGCGGCTTGCGCGTTTGAGCGGCATGCGGGAATTGGTGCGGTAACCGGCGCCCTACGTATTTTTCCTGGGCCTCCGGGGCTTTTTGCGTTGCTCTGGATCAATGCCGAAGCCGCATTGCCGTTGCAAATAAGCATTATGGAACGATTTATCAGACCTCGAAAACTGCTGGTGGCCGCGACCCAAGCGCAGTCCGATACCGCGACCGTTCCGGCCGCCTGGCCGTCCGGGGTTTCGCAACTGGCGCAGGCCGTGAACGCCTGCCACCGCCGCAATAGCGGCGAGACCGGCATCGATCGCCTGCAGCGCGGGCCCAATTCGATCGTATTGCCGCCGGCATTCTTCCGCGCCTAGCGCGCCACCCACTTATCGCCGTCCTTGACGTAGCCGCGCTTGACCGCCGCCCAGGCGATCATGTGCGCGCGCTTTTCGCGGTCGAGTTCGCCAGCATGCGCGGCGTAGGCGTGGTTGAACGCCTCGCGGTAGGTATCCTGCGCGTGGTCGGGCAAATGGTTGCGGATCGCGGACGGCAGGTCGCCATTGACGCGATACGGCATGTCGCAAAGCTCGCGGCCCCCGCCGGGATGATGCGAGCCTCAAGCTAGCGGGCGCCGGCGCGACATGCCTTGCGATAAATCAAGGGAAGCGGAACCCGCTAGGGGCGAAAGGGACGGCCAAAACGACATCGCCGGGCGCGAGGCCCGGCGATGCGGCAGCTTCCGTCGAAAACTTCAGGCGGCGTTGGCCGCGCGCGGCTGCGGCGCTTCGCTCTTTGCCGAGGCGGCTTGTTGCAGCGCCATGACCTCGTGCATCGCGCGCGCGAAGTCGCGGCGCGCGGTCTGCAGCGCGCCGTCCAACACCGCGCGTTCGAGCTTCTGGCGGTTGATCGTGGCTTCCAGTTCCTCGATCGTGCGCTCGGAGGTCTGTTTCTGGTTGAGCAGCGCGGCTTCCAGCGCGGCGGCGCGGTTGGTGAGCGCGGCGTTGCTGTCTTCCAATTCCAAGAAGGCGGCATCCTTGGCGGTGAGCGAGCGCGCCAGCGCCCCGTTGCGCTCCATGTAGGCCGTGCGGGTCATGTCGGCCTCTTTGTATTTGGATTCGAATTCGATCAGCGCGGCCTGCGCGTCGGTCAGCCGCGCCTGCAAATCGTTGCGCTCGGTCTCGATTTCGCCGGCGCGTCGCTCGAATTCGCGGATCTGTTCGGCGCGGGCGAGCAGCAGCTCGCGCGCGTCGGCCACCACCTTTTCCAGCGTGTTGGCGCGCGACTGCAGCGAGTCGAAACGCATGTTCTGGCCGGCGCGGTCGCGCTCGTGGCGCTCGTTGACCTCGTCCAGCGTGGTGACCAGCCGGGCGCGCTCGATATTGGCTTCGTTGATGGTGGCTTCGGCGTGGCGCAGGCGGCCCTGCACGGCGTTGAAGCTCGCTTCCGTTTCGGTCAGCTTGCGCGACATGCGGGCGATTTCGGTGCCCGCTTTGTCGAGCTGGTTCTGCTGCGCGCGTTTTTCGTCGTCGGCGATCAGCAGCCGCTGGCGCGCGGCGCCGAGATCGGATTCGAGCGCGATCACGCGTTTTTCGGTGACGACCAGCCGTTCGTCGAAGCGGCGGTTCTCGTCGCGCAAGGCGGTGCATTCGCCGGTGCGCTGCGCCAGGTTGGATTCGAGATCCGCGATCTGCGCGCGCGCGGCGGCGAGATCGATGGAGAAATCGGTCTTCGTCGTTTCCAGCGTGCGCAGCAGGCTCTGCGCGGCGGCCAGATCCTGGCGCAGCGTCTGGCATTCGCGCTCGGATGCCGCCAGCTTCTTCTCGAAATCGCCGACCTCGTTGCGCAATTTGCCGTAAGCGGTGCGCGTATTGTTGAGCACCGTCTGCAGACCGACCTTCTCGGTCTTCTCGGTTTCGAAATCGCGCAGCGCCTTGCTGACCGGATCGACCAGTTTGCCGACCGCGGCCTTGATGGAGTCGAGCTCGCCGATCTTGTTGTTGGCGTCGAGCAACATGTTGCGCAACGCTTCGTTATCGCCGCCGAGTTGGCCGCCGAGCGTGGAGAACAACTCCTCGTCGAGTTCGAGCGGATTTTCGCTTGCGGGGGCTGGCTCGGCCGGCTTTTCGAATGGTGCGGTTTTGCGGGCGAGGAAGCCAAATCTGCTCATGGCAGTGATCCCTGAATTTAGCGCCGATCCGCCCGGCCGAAGCGACACCGAATCACCTGACAAACGATACTAGCGGATTAACGATTCATGATGGTAAACAGGTAGTTAATTTGTCGCGGGCAGGCGAGAAAAGGCCACGCAAAACAGCCATTTGCGCGGCTGGCCCGGACGCCCCGCAGGGCCCTCGCCGGGGGCCGGAACGCCTGAGACCGATTACGCCCGTTTGGCGATGAACAGGCCTTCGCACAGGCGGAAGGTGAGGTCGCCTGCCTCGCCCTTGGGTTCCAGCGCGGCCTTCACCTCGGGCGTTTGCTGCGCCAGCATCGCGCGCAGGAAGGCCTGCATATTGGCGTCGTGGCGGCTCGCCCAGCTCTTGAATTCCATCTGCTTATAGAGCTGCTCTTCGTGGCTTATGGCAAAGCCGTGCGTCTTAAGCGCTGCGCGCCATTCGTCCATGGTCCAGGCGCGCAGGTGGCTGGGGTCGCGGAAGCGCTCGAAGGCGTTGATGTAATCGCCCACGGAGCCTGCCGGCACCACATTGTCGACCACCGCGAAGAGGCCGTTCGGCTTGAGCACGCGGTGCACCTCGTCGAGGAATTCGGCGATCGAATCGAAGTGATGCGGGGCGATACGGCAGGTGACCAGGTCGAAGCTTGCATCCTCGAAGGGCAGCGCCTCGGCCTTGGCGTATGCCGTGCGCACATTGGCGAGGCCGCGCTTTTGCGCTTCGCCTTTCACCAGGTCGAGCATTTCCTGGGTGATGTCGGTCGCCCACATGCGGTTCACATGCGGCGCGAAAGTATAGGCGACATGGCCGCCGCCGGTGGCGACGTCGAGCGCGCGCCAGGTCTTTTGCGGGGCGGTGAGGTCGACCAGCCGTTGCAGGCTCTTGCCGAGCGCATGCGGGGTCGAGGTGAGATAACTGGCGGCGGTCTTGCCGAATTGTTCCTGGACCAGGGTCTTGTTCATGGCGTTTCCCAAATCACTGCCGGCGGGCGGCATACATAGCGTTTCCGGCCGGCGGGCGATACCGGGCTTTGCGTGCGGACAGCTTTTCCGAAACCATCCGAATGGTCAGCGTTGCTCGCCGTCGCCGCCGCTGAGGTCGTCATAGCCGTGACGGCTCGAATAGAACACCAGCGCCATCAGTCCGCCGCCGACCAAGAGCGAGAGCAGGGCGCCGCCGGCGATGGCGACATAGCCGTAGATCGGAATGGGGTCGCCGGCGAGCCGCTCCCAGGCGGAACCGGCAAACCAGACCGAGGCCGCGAGCAGGGCGAACAAGGCAAGGATGATGAGGACGCGCATGGCGCCGATATAAGATGCGCCCGGTTTCCGCGCTACTGCAAAAGCAAACGCCGGAATCATGTCCGGCGTTCCGATTGGCGATAGGCCGGGATGCGGCGCGGCGGCCTAAGCCTTACGCGGTCTCCGCGCTTTTACCCTTCTTAGCCTGAGGAGCGGGCGCTTCGTCATTGGCCGGCTCGCTCGGCGCCACCGGCGCTTCCTCGAGCGGCGCCCCGCGCCGCAGCGTCGAGCGCAACGCCGCCACCTCGCTTTGCAGCCGCGAATTGTCCTTGCGCGCGGCTTCCAGCGCGCCTTCGACCACCGCGCGCTCCATGCGCTCGCGTTGCAGCGACGAGTTGAGTTCCTCGACCCGCTTTTCGATGCTGGTGCGGCTGACCTGCACGTCGGCTTCCAGGTGGCCGTTGCGCTCGGTGAGGGCGGCGATCTTTTCTTCGGCGCGGGCAAGCGCCGCCTCGCGCGTCTTCAGCGTCTTGGTCACCGCGTTGGTGCGCTCGGTGAGCGCCGCGCGCGACTGCTCGAGATCCTTGATCTGCCGCTCGCGCGCCTCATGCGCGGCCTCGATCTGCGACAGCCGCTTTTCGGAATTGTTGCGGGCGATGGTCGCCTCCACCGACTTGCGGTCGAAGGCGCGCACTTCCTCGGTGCGCATGATCAGGTTCTGCCGCGCCTCGGCCAGCAGGCGCTCGGCGGTGGCCGCGCGCGACTGCAGGGCGTCGAGCCGCATGTTCAGGCTGCTTTGTTCGGATTGCCGCTGCTCGCGGGTCTCGTCGAGCGCGGCGCCGAGGCGGCCGCGTTCGGCATAGGCTTCGGCGAAACTCGCTTCGACCTTGCCGAGCTGTGAGCGGGTCGCCGTCAGCGTGTTCTCGCTCTCGATGAGCCGGCGGGTGAGGCGGGCGGTCTCGTTGAGCGCCTGATCGACGGCGATCTGCAGCGAGCGCTTCTCGTCGTCGAGCAGCGCCAGCTTCTCGCGCGCGGCGGCGAGTTCCCCTTCCAGTTCGGTGATGCGCTTTTCGGCGGTGTCGTTCTGCTCCTGCAGCGTGCGGCGGTTTTCGCTCAGCGAACGGCGCTGCGACGTTTCCTGCTCCAACTGGTGTTCGAGTTCGGTGATCTGGGCGCGGCGGGCGGAGATCTCGTGCGACAGTTCGAGGCCCGAGCTTTCCAGCCCGCGGTTCGATTCGCGCGTCAATTCGAGGTCGGTGCGCAGCCGTTCTGATTCGGCTTCCAGCGCCGTCGCCTTCTTTTCGATCTGGTAGAATTCGGTGCGCAGCGCCTCGTAGGCCGCCCGCAACTCGTTGAGCATGCCGGTGAGGCCGAGCGACTGCGACTTTTCCTGCTCGAGCGCGCGCAGCGTCGAATTGAACGGCGCGACGATCTTGTCGAAGGCTTCCTTGAGTTCGTCGAGTTCGCCGATCTTGCGGCCGGTATCGGTCAGCAGGTTGCGCAGCGCCTCGTTTTCCTCGCCCATGCGCGAGCCGATGTCGGAGAAGGTCTCGATGGCGCGATGTTCGCCGTTGCCATTGCCGTTACCGCGGCCGGCGACGGGCTCGCCGCCTTTGCGGCCGAACAATTCCGTAAACTTAGCCATGACAAGGTCTCCACCCAACGCCACTAAAGCCACCTGTATTCGATTAAGATATTATATACCTTTGGCAATTGAAACACATGGCGCATCCCGCGGCGGCCCGCCGCGGCGCTCATCGACTTCATGGTTAATGGCTGAAATCATGCATGAAACCGGCGCGAGCCCGCCTCTGTCACGCGGAAGTCACAGTTGAGCGGCGAGCGTACAAGCGAGGCGGCGGAGCGCCCCGCCTATGCCTACCGGCCTTCGCTGTTGGGCGCGGCCTGGGAGTTCGCGCTGGTCGGCGACGGTATCGATTGGGCCGCCGGGCGCAAAACCGGCCACATTCCCTTCCGCAGCGTGCGCCGCCTGCGCCTGTCGTACCGGCCGGCGAGCATGCAGTCGTACCGTTTCATGACGGAACTTTGGGCGGACGGCGCGCCCAAGCTCGAGATATTGTCGAGTTCGTGGAAGACCCTGGTCGAGCAGGAGCGGTTGGATAAGCCTTACACCGCCTTCGTCGGCGAGCTGCACCGGCGCATCGCGCAGGCCGGCGTGCCGGCGCGCTTCGATCAGGGTGGTAGCCCGCTGACCTATTGGCCGGGGCTTGTCGCTTTCGCCGGGGTGTCGCTCGGGCTCGCCTGGCTGATCGTGCGCGCCTTGCAGTCGGCCGCCTCCGGCGGCGCGGTCTTTATCGGCGCTTTTCTGCTGCTGTTTCTTTGGCAGGGCGGCAATTTTTTTCGCCGCAACCGGCCCGGCCATTATCGGCCCGAGGCGCTGCCGGCCGAGCTGATGCCGAAAAGCTGAGGCGGGCTCGCCACGCGATCGGCCGCGATCCCAGGCGGCAACAGGGTTTTGATCCTGATCAATACCGCACCGCCCGTTTAGCCCGATACATCGTCGTCGCGTGAAATGTCGTCCGCCGTGTATCCGCCACGATTGCGCGGTTACGTCCTTGGCGGACCGCCAAATGGTGCCAATTCGGACCGAATAAAAATTATATGAACAAACGAATTGGCAAAGCCATTTTGGCGACGATCGTCGCCCTCTCGGTCGCAATACTGCCGATGACGGCTGGTTTTGCCGCTGCGAGCAAGATCGCGAACACGTCGGTATCCGTGGCCGTGCCGGACTGCGATCACCATCGCGATCTGCCGAACGACACGACGCCAAAAAGCACGGACGGCTGCGACTCCATGGCCGGCTGTGCGCTCAAGTGCTTCACGACCACGGTCGTCAGCTTTAGCAGCGTCAGCTTCGTCGCGTCGGCCGGCACGACGATCAAGCAATTCCGCGCGAGCGAGAATATTTCCGCGCAAATGGGCAGTCCGCCCTTCCGGCCGCCCCGCTCCTGATTCCTTGCAAGCTGCTTAGCAACGCGTGAGCCGCAAGCTCGCGCGCCGACTCGACTGCCGCTCGATCGCATCGGGCAACGGCGTCGGGCAGGGACATCATCAGGAGATTGGGAATATGACGAGGAAGTATTTGCTCGCCTCCGCCTTCGCGGTTGCGATGAGCCTGGCCAGTGCTGCCGCATTGGCTGACGTTAAAGATTACGCCTTCGAATCGGTCGCCGCCGAATTCAAAAAAGGTGACGACGTGATCGTCGCCGTGCGCCTGGTGCACAAGCCGAGCGGCAAACCGGTGGCGGACGCCGTCATCGTGCGCAGCCGTGTCGACATGGCGCCCGACAACATGGCCGACATGGTGTCGCCGGTCGCAGCGCATCCGAGCAGCGAACCCGGCGTCTACGCCTTCAAGACCGACTTGCCGATGGCGGGCCGCTATTTGTTGAGCGTGGCCGCCAAGGTGCAAGGCGAGCCCGACACCGTCATCGGCAAAGTCATCATCAAGGCCGTCAAGTGATCCGGGCGGCGGCCGCTCCGGCGGCCGCCATTCCATCATCCGCCCCAACGGGCAGACATGAACCTTTCGAGACTGCCATGAACAAGC
This sequence comes from uncultured Alphaproteobacteria bacterium, assembly GCA_963739735.1. Taxonomy (GTDB): domain Bacteria; phylum Pseudomonadota; class Alphaproteobacteria; order Rhizobiales; family Xanthobacteraceae; genus Pseudolabrys. The sequence continues at coordinate 90,824 of CAVUBV010000006.1, forward strand.
TTCGCGCCGCTTCCATTCTAACGCTTGCCGTCGCCGCCGCCGCGGTTGGCGGCTACGCCTATATGCATCGCTCGGCTAACGCGGAGACCGCGCTGCGCGGCGCCGCGCCGCCGACGGCTGCTGGGCAAACAATCCTCTATTACCGCGACCCGAGCGGAGCGCCGTTCTGGTCGGCGACGCCGAAGGCCGATGCGCGAGGTCGGGCCTATCTGCCGGTCTACGACGACGTCGAACCGAAGTTCGATCCTGCGCCGCGCACGACGCTTGCGCCCCTGACACCGTTGAAACTCGGGCAAGGCGAGCGCAAAATTCTCTACTACCGCAATCCGATGGGGTTGCCGGACATCTCGCAAGTGCCGAAGAAAGACTCGATGGGGATGAACTACATCCCCGTCTACGAAGGCGACGAACCGGCCGACGACAAGACCATCAAAGTAAGCCTCGACCGCGTCCAGCGCAGCGGCGTGCGCACGGAGCCGGCCGAATCCCGCGTCCTCGTTCGTCCGCTGCGCGCGGCCGGCACCGTCGCCATCGACGAGCGGCGCGCAACCGTCGTGACCATGCGGTCGGACGGCTATGTGGAGGATTTGTTCGTCAATACGACGGGTCAGCGCGTGCGCATGGGCGAGCCGCTGTTCAGGGTCTACAGCTCGCAAATCCAGCAGGCGCAGATCGATTTTCTCGTTGCCATTCGCGCCGTGCAGCGGGGCACCGTCGGCTCGGATGCGGAGCGCCAGTTGGAAGGCGCCATGCAGCGCCTGCGCAATCTCGCGGTGCCGGAGACCCGCATCCGTGAAGTGCGCGAGACCGGCAGCAATCCGCGCACCCTCGATTGGCCGGCGCCGGCGAGCGGTACCGTCATCGTCAAACGGATTATCAACGGCCAACGTGTCGTGGCCGGCGACGAACTCTACCGCATCGTCGATCTGTCGAACGTGTGGGTGATCGCCGACGTCGCCGAAGGCGATCTCGCCGATATCAAGCTGGGAGACCGCGCCACCGTGACTTTCCGCGCCTATCGCAGCCAGGCGGTCGAGGGCGTCGTCACCTTCATCTATCCGGAGGTGCGGACCGAAACGCGTACCGTGCGTGTGCGGATCGAAGTCGCCAATGCGGATGAGCGGCTGAAGCCGGATATGTATGCCGACGTGGTGTTTCATGCGGGCGCCGGCGAAATGTCCGTTACCACCGTTCCGCTCAGCGCCATTATCGATTCCGGCACGCGGCAAATCGTGCTGGTGGCCAAAGGCGAAGGCCGCTTCGAGCCGCGGCCGGTCAAGCTCGGCCGGCGCAGCGACGGCCACGTCGAAATCGTCGATGGTCTCAAGCCAGGCGAGGTGATCGTCACCACCGCGACGTTCCTCATCGATGCGGAAAGCAATCTGCAGACGGCGCTGAAGACCTTCACCGAGCAGGAGCAGAAAAAATGATTGCGGCTGTCATCCGCTGGTCGGCGCGCAACCTTCTGCTGATCGGGTTTGCCGGGGTCTTTCTGACGCTGGCCGGCTTGTACGCGGTATCGCGGGTGCCGCTCGACGCCATCCCCGATCTCTCCGACGTGCAGGTCATCGTCTACACGGAATATCCCGGGCAGGCGCCGCAGGTTGTCGAAGACCAGGTCACCTATCCGCTGACCACCGCCATGCTGAGCGTGCCGAAATCAAAAGTGGTGCGCGGTTTCTCGTTCTTCGGCGTCTCCTTCGTTTACGTGATCTTCGAGGATGGCACCGACCTCTATTGGGCGCGTTCGCGCGTGCTCGAATATCTCAATTCGGCCGCCCGCCGGCTGCCGACCGGCGTTGCGCCGACACTGGGGCCGGACGCGACCGGCGTCGGCTGGGTCTATCAATACGTCGTGCGCAGCGCGCAGAAGAGCCTGGCGGAACTACGCACCATGCAGGATTGGTACATCCGCTATGGTCTCGCCAAGGCGGAGGGCGTCGCCGAGGTCGCCAGCGTCGGAGGGTTCGTCAAGCAGTACAGCGTGGTGATCGATCCGCGCCGGCTGCAGGCGCTCGGCATTCCGCTGGCGAAAGTTCGCGATGCAATTCGGTCGAGCAATATCGACGGTGGCGGCCGCACCGTCGAGCTTGCCGAAACCGAATTCGTGGTGCGCGGACGCGGCTACATCAAGAGCCTGGCCGATCTCGAACAGATCGTCGTCAAGACCAATCAAGGCGTGCCGGTTCTGTTGCGCGACGTCGCCCGCGTCGAATTGGTGGCCGACGAGCGTCGCGGCATCACCGAATTGAACGGCGAGGGAGAGGTCGTCACCGGCATCGTGCTGCAACGCTTCGGCGAGAACGCGCTTTCCGTCATCAAGGCGGTCAAGCAGCGGCTCGCCGAGATCGCGCCCAGCCTGCCGAAAGGCGTCACGCTCGACGCCGTGTATGACCGCTCGGATTTGATCTATCGCGCCATCGATACGCTCAAGCGCACGCTGATCGAGGAAAGTTTTATCGTCGCCTTGGTGTGTATTGTGTTTCTGCTGCATGTGCGCAGCGCGCTGGTGGCGATCATCACGCTGCCGCTCGGCGTGCTCATCGCCTATCTGTGCATGCACGTGCTGGGCTTGAGCTCGAACATCATGAGTCTCGGCGGCATCGCCATCGCCATCGGCGCCATGGTCGACGCGGCGATCGTCATGATCGAGAACGCGCATAAACACCTGGAACGTGCGCCGCCCGGCAAACCGCGCGGCGAAGTGCTGATCGAGGCCGCCATCGAGGTCGGCCCGGCGCTGTTCTTCAGCCTGCTCATCATTACCGTTTCATTTTTGCCGATCTTCGCGCTTGAGGCGCAGGAAGGACGCATGTTCAAGCCGCTCGCCTTCACCAAAACCTTCGCCATGGCGGCGTCGGCCTTGCTGTCGGTGACGCTGGTGCCGGCGCTGATGATGCTGTTCGTGCGCGGCCGCATCGTGCCGGAGCACAAGAATCCGGTGAATCGCGCGCTGATCTGGATTTACCGGCCGGTGATTCGCGTGGCGCTGCGCCATAAGGCCGTGACGATCCTCATCGCGCTCGCCGTGCTTGCCGGCAGTCTGTGGCCGGCGTCGCGGCTCGGCAGCGAATTCATGCCCACGCTCAACGAGGGCACGCTGTTTTATATGCCGACGACGCTGCCCGGCCTGTCGGTCACCAAGGCGGCGGAACTGCTGCAAACCCAGAACAAGATCATCAAGACCTTCCCGGAAGTCGCTTCCGTCTGGGGCAAGGCCGGGCGGGCCTCGACCGCCACCGATCCGGCGCCGACCGAGATGTTCGAGACGGTGATCAACCTGAAGCCGGAGGAGCAATGGCGCCCCGGCATGACGACCGACAGACTGATCGCGGAGATGGACAAGGCGCTGCAATTTCCCGGCGTGTCCAACGCCTGGACCATGCCGATCAAGGCGCGCACCGACATGCTGGCGACCGGCATCCGCACGCCGGTCGGGGTGAAGGTCTACGGCACCGATCTCGCCGAGCTGGAAAAGATCGCCCGCCAGGTCGAGGCGGCGGTGCGCACGGTGCCGGGCACCACCTCGGCCTTCGCCGAACGCATCATCGGCGGCTATTATCTCAATATCGAGCCCAACCGCGCGCAGCTCGCGCGTTACGGCCTGATGATCACAGACGTGCAGGACGTGATCGCCACCGCGCTCGGCGCCGAAACGGTGACGACGACGGTCGAAGGCCGCGAGCGCTACACCGTGAGCATCCGCTATCCGCGCGAGTTGCGCAGCGACCCGCAATCGATCGCCACGCAAGTGCTCATCCCCTTGGCCAACGGCGGCACCGTGCCGCTCGGCGAAGTGGCCAAGGTCGAATTGGCCAGGGGCCCGTCGACCATCCGCACCGAGAACGCCCAGCTCGCCGCCTATATCTACATCGACTTGCGCGACCGCGATCTCGGCGGCTACGTGGCCGACGCGCAGAAAGCCGTGGCCGCCCAAGTCAAATTCCCGCCCGGTTATTACATCACCTGGAGCGGCCAGTTCGAATACATGGAGCGGGCCAAGGCGCGGCTGAAGATCGTCGTGCCGGTCACGGTGCTGATCATCTTCCTGCTGCTCTATCTGAACTTCCGGCGGGTGACCGAAACCTTGATCGTGATGCTGTCGGTGCCGTTCGCGCTTGCCGGCGGCTTCTGGCTGATGTGGTGGCTCGGCTTCAATCTGTCGGTCGCCGTCGCGGTCGGCTTCATCGCGCTCGCCGGCGTCGCCGCCGAAACCGGCGTGGTGATGCTGATCTACCTCGACAACGCCATGACCGAGCTGCGAGCGGAGCGTGCCGCGCAAGGCCGGCCGTTCACCCATGACGATCTTTATGCGGCGATCATGGACGGCGCGGTCGAGCGCGTGCGTCCGAAGATGATGACGGTCGCCGCCATCATGGCGGGCCTGTTGCCGATCATGTGGAGCCACGGCACCGGCGCCGAGGTCATGCAGCGCATCGCGGTGCCGATGATCGGCGGCATGGTGTCGTCGACGGTGCTCACGCTGATCGTCATCCCGGCGATCTACGCGGTGGTCAAAGGCTTTGCGCTGCGCACGGCAAACCTGGCGCCGGCGCTTCAGCAGGGGTAATGGCTTGAGGCGCGTGGCGTTTCAGCTCTTGTCGCCGCGCACCACCAGCACCGAGCATTTGGCGTAGCGCACCACGTGCCCGGCATTGGAGCCGAGGAAATACGTGCGCATGGCGGGCCGGTGCGAACTCATCACGATCAGGTCGGCGTTGATCGCTTTGGCCTCTTCCAGTACCTCGTGATAGATGCCGCCTTGGCGCACGGTGCCGGAAATATGCGCGGGGTCGAGCCCGCTTTCGCCGCGCGATGATGGCCATGGCTTCTTCCGCCGATTTGCGCTGCTGCGCGTCGAAATCCGGCGGCACGTATTCGGCCAGCATCACCGGCGTCATCGGCAGCACATTGACCAGGCGCACCGCGCCGCCTGACGAGCGGGCGAGCGTCACCGCGGCTTCGATCGCGGGCTTGGCCAAATCGGTGTCGGCAAGGTCGATCGGGACCAGGATTTGCTTGTACATGACAGCGCCCCTCTTATCCGCTGCAGGAGGGCGATCATGGCATGTTTTCGAAGGCGAGTTGAGTGACGTTAGGCGGGCTTTCGCAGCCGTGCGCTAATTGGCCGCTGCTTCCAGCGTCCGCGGGCTGACGAAACGCTCCAGCCGGCCGGACTGCGGATGCAGCTTGCCCCAGTTGTCGAAGGCGAAATCGATAATGACCAGCCCCGAGGTCGACAGCTTTTCGCGCAACCGCTCGCGCGCGTCGATATCGCCGGCGGCGACCAGCATCAGAGCCAGATCGTGCAGCCCGGGATTGTGGCCGATGACCAAGAGCGTATGCGCGGAGGCCGGCGTGTCCTTGATCACCGCCAGGATGCAGTGCGGCGTGGCGTCGTAAATGCGTTCCGCCGTCATCGCCGCCGGCGCCGGATGGAAGGCGGCAGCCGCGTATTTCCAGGTCTCCTGGACGCGCGCGGCGGGCGACAGGATCACTTTGTCGGGGACCAGCGCATGCGCCGCCATATAGCTGCCGATCTTGGCGGCATCCTTGCGCCCACGGTCGATCAGCACGCGGGATAGGTCTTTCGTGCCCGGTTCGGACCGTTCGGCCTTGGCGTGGCGGAGCAGCAAAAGACGGCGCATGGTAGGTCTGATCGCTCGGGTAGGGGGCGCTGGAAGCGTCGATTTCGAATCTGCGGCAGTCTAGCATGCCGGGGCGCGGCGACCGCGGCGCGGCACCAATGTGGAAAACTGAGGCGAATGCGAACGAAGAGCGAAGGCGGCGAAACGGCGGGCTGGTACGAGGCGACCCGGGTGGCGAGCCGCGAGCGGCCGCGGCTGAATTACGACCTCGACGTCGATGTTTGCGTGATCGGCGGCGGGCTCGCCGGGCTGACGGTCGCGCGCGAGGTGGCGCGGCGCGGCTGGTCGGTGGCGGTATTGGAGGCCGGGCCGGCTCGCCGGCGCGGCATCCGGTCGCAACACCGGTTTTGTGCTGCCGGGCTTTCATGAAGACATCGACAGCATGGTCGAGCGCATCGGGCTCGATCACACCAAGCAGCTGTGGGCGCTGTCCGAGCGCGGCCTCGATTACGTCAAGCGCGCGATCGAGGAAACCGGCATGCCCGGCGTCGATCCGACGCCCGGCTGGCTGCACGTCTCCAAGACCGACAACGGCAGGCAGATCGCCGCCGAGGTCGAGCGCTTGCGCTGGATCGGCGCCACGGTCGAGGCCTGGCCGAAGGAGCGCGTGCGCGCGGCGTTGCCGAACAGACGCTATTTCGGCGCGCTGCATTTTCCCGGCGCCATCCACATCCATCCGCTCAATTACGCGCTCGGCCTTGCCGCCGACGCGGAAAAATACGGCGCCCGCATATTCGAGGATACGGCGGTCACCTCGATCGACGCCTCCGGCATGCGCAAGCGCATCCAGACGCAAGGTGCGCGCCTGCGCGCCGACCATGTGGTGCTTGCCTGCAACGTGCAGCTCGGCGAGTTGATGCCGCGGCTCTCCGCGACGCTGCTGCCGATCTCGACTTTCGTGCTGGTGACGGAGCCGATCGCGCGGCTGAGCCGAGATCGTGCGCTACCGCGGCGCGGTCAGCGACACCAACCGCGCCGACAATCATTATCGCATCGTCGGCGCTGCGCGAGACCGGCGGCGAACGGCTGCAATGGTCGGGGCGCATGCGCGCTTGGGCGGCCGATCCGCGCCGGCTCAAGCGCGGCCTCATCGCCGACATCAGGCGCAATTTCCCCGATCTCGGTCCGGTCGAGGCCGCCTATCTGTGGCGCGGCACGCTCGGGCGCGCCATCCACCGCATGCCGCAGATCGGCGAGATCGAGAGAGGCCTGTGGGTGGCGAGCGGCTTCGGCGGGCACGGGCTCAACACCACGGCGATGGGCGGCGAACTGATCGCGCGCGGCATCGTCGAGGGCGATGCGACCTGGCGGCTGTTTGCGCCGTACGAATTGGTCTGGGCCGGCGGCATGCTCGGGCGCGCGCTGGCGCAGGGCATCTATTGGGGCACGCGGCCGGTCGAGCGGATCGAGCAGGGGCTTTCGCGCTACCGCGAACGCGCGCGCGAGCGCAAGGCCAAGCGGCTCGCCGCCCGCAACGGCCGCGAGCGGCCGACTGGGATGCTCCCGCCGCCCTCCGGCGAGCCGCCCGAGGGCTTCGGCGAACGGCGCGGCCCGCGTAGCCTGCGCCGGAAGGACGAGCCGCCGACGCCGACGCCGCCGGCCTGACATCAACAAGGCGTAAACGCCGCTCTCGCCCACGTGTTGGAAAACCGGCGCTGTGATAATCTGCCGCGCAATGCCCATGCCGAACTCAGCCATTCAAATCGATCCTTTTTGCCGCCGCCGCGCTGGCGCTTGCCGGCTGCGCCGGCGACATGGCGGGCGGCTTCGGCGATGCGCCGGCCAGGCCGAAGACCATCGTGGTGACGGATTTCCTGATCTCGTCGGAAGTCACCGTCATCGACCGCGGCTTCACCGCGCGGCTGGAGCGCAAGGTCGGCGCATTCCCGACCATTGAGCGCAAGCCGCGCACCGTCGCGCGGGTCAACGACGAAATCGTCGCCAGCATCATCGCCAGCTTGCGCGAAGCCGGGCTCGACGCCCAGCCGGGCAGCGAGGACGCACTCTCGCTCAACGACCGGGCGCTGGTGGTCAAAGGGCGGCTGCGTCCGCTCAATCCGGTGAGCGAAGCCAAGAGCAAGCAGATCGGTTTCGGCACCGGGCGCGGCGGCGTGGTCGCCGAGATGACGCTGTCGTCTTTCTCCGGCGGGGGACGCCGGCAGTTGCTTACGTTCATCGCCGACGCCAAGGACGCCGGCAAGCCGCCGGCCGGCAAACAGGCGGCGGCGCGCAACGCGGCGATCGGCGCGGCGCTGACCGAGGAAAAGGCGGCGGCGGAGAAATTGTCGCCCGACGTGGAAGCGCAGACGCGCCGGCTCGGCCGCGCCGTGGGCGAGAAGATCGTCGCCTTCGCCAAGGAGAAAGGCTGGCTGGAAAAGCCGGAGAGCGGCGAGGCGGCGCCGGCAGCGCAGGGCGAGAAGAAGCCGGAAGCCAAACCGATCCGCATGCCGCCGTCGCGGCCTGAGGCCAAGCCGAAAGCGGACAAGCCGGCGCCAAAACAAGCAGCGGCGCGAAAGCCGGCGGCAAAACCGGCGGCGCCCAAGTCTGCGGCCGCGCCGAAGTCTGCGGCGCAGAAGCCGTCGTCCAGGCGCGTCGACGCACCGGAAGACGAGGAGCCGCCGGACACCGAGGCCTCCGCCGCCCGACAAGAAATAGACGCTCAGCGGCCCTCGCGCCGCGCCATGAAGGCCAGCCGCTCGAACAGATGCACGTCCTGCGCGTTCGCGCGGAATGTCGGTGTGACTTACTTCAATTGCACCAATTCTTCCGGCCGCTTGATCTCGATCTCGACAAACGACAAGGGGCGATCGGAGGCGTTGAGCACGTCGTGCTCGACGCCGGCCGGGCGTTGATAGGAATCCCCGGCCTTCCATTTCACCTCGGACACGGCGCCATCGCGCTCGATCTTCATGACCGCGTCGGTGAGCATCACCACGAAATACGGCCAGCCGTGCGTATGCCATCCGGTCGCCGCGCCCGGCGCGAAGTCCCAGCGCGTGATGCGCACCGTCTTATCGTCCTGTTGGACGGTCGGAATCGCTGGCTCGTTGCATTTGAACGGCATGACTGCCCCCTAAAGCCGACGTCGCCCGGACGGCATCCAGGCTGGTTTGAAGGGTAGGCGGTTCGCGAACGAGTTGGTAGTCTCCGATGCCGATAAAAAAGTAGCCGATCAACGCCCCTCGCGCCGCGCCATGAAATGCGAGGCGCTCGAACAGATGCACGTCCTGCTCGTTCTTGATCAGCGCGCCGTGCAGCGGCGGGATCAGCTTCTTCGGGTCGCGCTCGCGCAAGATCTCCGGGCCGATGTCCTCGACCATCAGCAGTTTCAGCCAGTCCAAGAGTTCGGACGTGGACGGCTTCTTCTTCATGCCCGGCACGTCGCGGATTTCGTAGAACAGCTTCAGCGCCTCGGCCACCAGCCGCTGCTTGATGCCGGGGAAATGCACCTCGATGATCGCCGTCATGGTGTCGGGATCGGGGAAGCGGATGTAGTGGAAGAAACAGCGGCGCAAAAACGCGTCGGGCAGTTCCTTCTCGTTGTTCGAGGTGATGATCACGACCGGCCGGCGGCGCGCTTTCACCGTCTCGCCGGTCTCGTAGACAAAGAACTCCATGCGATCGAGTTCGAGCAGCAGGTCGTTGGGAAACTCGATATCGGCCTTGTCGATCTCGTCGATCAGCAGCACCGGGCGCTCGTCGGCGGTAAAGGCGTCCCATAATTTGCCGCGCTTGATGTAGTTGCGGATGTCCTGCACGCGCTCGTCGCCGAGCTGGCTGTCGCGCAGGCGCGACACCGCGTCGTATTCGTACAGGCCCTGCAGCGCCTTGGTGGTCGACTTGACGTGCCACTCGATCAGCGGCGCCTCGATCGCCTTGGCGATCTCCAGCGCCAGCACGGTCTTGCCGGTGCCGGGCTCGCCCTTGACCAGCAAAGGCCGCTCCAACGTGATGGCGGCGTTGACCGCGACTTTCAGATCGTCGGTCGCCACATAGGCCTTGGTGCCTTCAAAACGCATGCAATTCCTCGCTTTTTCAACGCGACACTAGGCAGGGCGCGGGCGCCGGGCAAGGCGCTAAATGTGCACTTTTTCTGAGCGCATGGTCTTATCCGAAAACCGGTGCCCACTTTTCGGGACCATGCGCCTCGCACAACCGTGATCCCCGAGTGATGGCAAGTTGAATGGCTATTATGCGCAAAGCGTATATGTGAGGGCGCAAGAGCAAACGACTTCGGGAGGAACGGATGCGCCGTCTGCTATTGGGCCTGGTTTTTCTGCTGGCCGCCGCGGGCTTCGCCAGCGCGCAAATGGCGCCGCTGCCCAAGCCCGGACCCGGGCAGGCGGTGGCGACCTTCGCCGGCGGCTGCTTCTGGTGCACGGAGAGCGATTTCGACCACGTCAAGGGCGTGATCTCGACCACCTCCGGCTACACCGGCGGCCACGTCGCCAACCCGACCTACGAGCAGGTTTCCGCCGGCGGCACCGGGCACGCCGAGTCGGTGCAGGTGATCTACGACCCGAGCAAGGTCTCCTATCAGCAGCTGCTCACTTATTACTGGCACCACGTCGACCCGACCGTGAAGGACCGGCAGTTCTGCGACGGCGGCCACCAGTACCGCACCGCGATCTTCGTGCACAACGAGGAGGAGCGCAAACTGGCGGAAGCCTCCAAGAAAAAGGTCGAGGCCGAACTGAAAAAGCCGATCTACACCGAGATCGCAAATGCCGGCGCGTTCTATCCGGCCGAGACCTATCACCAGGATTTCTATCTGAAGAACCCGACCAAATATAAATTCTATCGCTGGAACTGCGGCCGCGATCAGCGGTTGGAGCAGATTTGGGGCTCACACAAGGGAGACAGCTGATATGATCGACCGACGGGCCCTGTTGACGGCGGGCGTCGCGCTGGGCGCGCTGATGACCGCGAGCAAATTTAGCGAGGCAGGAACGATGACAACGACCGACACCATCGACTGGCGTAAAGTTACCGATGCGGAGTGGCGCAAGCGCCTCGGCCCGCAAGCCTATGACGTGCTGCGCAAGCACGGCACCGAGCGCGCCGGCACTTCGCCGCTCAACCACGAGAAGCGCAAGGGCACCTTCGACTGCGCCGGCTGCGATCTGGCGCTGTTCGATTCGAGCGCCAAGTTCGAGAGCGGCACCGGCTGGCCGAGCTTCTATCAGCCGCTGCCGGGCGCGATCGCCACCAAGTCCGACCGCACCTTCTTCATGACGCGCACCGAGGTGCATTGCAGCCGCTGCCTCGGCCATCTCGGCCATGTGTTCGACGACGGCCCGCAGCCGACCGGCCTGCGCTACTGCATGAACGGCGTGGCGCTGAAATTCGTGCCGAGCGAAAGCGGGAATTCGTAAAGCCCCCTAGCCGACTCAGCGCGGCTTTCTTACCCCTCGGCTGAGGGGTGGGAATGCCGCAGCCGCTTGCAAAGCCTGGATCGCTGAACGTCGCCCAGGCCTTCGCGCAGGCGCTCCAGCTGCATGAGCAGGGCCGCCTGGCGGAGGCCGAGCGGCTTTATGCCGCCGTGCTTAGCGTACGCCCCGAGCACGTCGACGCTTTGCAGATGATGGGCCTCATCAAGCTCGCGGCCGGCCAGCCGGCCGAGGCCTTGCGCCTGGTGTCGGCGGCCATGGGCGGGCGCAAAGCCTCGCCGCAGATCCTGCTCAATCACGGCCTCATTCTCGATGCGCTCAAGCGCCACGACGACGCGGTCGCAAGCTTCGACCAGGCGATCGCGCTGAAATCGAAATTCGCCGAGGCGCACAACAACCGCGGCGCCACGCTCTCGACGCTCGGGCGTCACGAGGAGGCGCTGGAAAGCTGCCGCAAGGCGATCAGCATCAAGCCGGATTATGCCGAGGCGCATTACAACGCCGGCAGCGCGCTGCGCGCGCTCGGCCGTTACCAGGAAGCGCTCAAGCATTTCGACCGCGCGCTGGCGCTGCGGCCGGCTTATGCGAAAGCGCACAATAACCGCGGCGCCGCGCTTGAGGCGCTCAACCGCATCGACGAGGCGCTCGTCTGCTACGAGCGCGCGCTGGCGCTGACGCCCGATTTCACCGAGGCGCGCAATAATCGCGGCCGCGTGCTGATGGGCCTCGACCGCGCCGACGAGGCGCTGGAGAATTTCACCGTCGCCATCAAGCTCAAACCGCGCGACGCCGAGGCCTGGTACCAGCGCGGCCGGCAATTGCTGGATCTCAGCCGCAACGAGGAGGCGGCCGCCGATCTGGCGCAGGCGCTGGCGCTCAAGCCCGGCCATGCCGAAGCGCGCATCGCCGCCTGTTTCGCCGAACTGCCGGTGGTCTATAGCCAGGAAAGCGAAATCGCCCGCCGGCGCGCGGCTTATGAGCAGAAGCTGCGCGCCTTGAGCGCGGATATCGATGCCGGCAAGCTCGCGGGCAATCTGATCAAGGCGCTCGGCGCCCGGCAGCCGTTTTTGCTCGCCTATCAGGGCGGCGACGATAGCGCGCTGCAGCGTATTTACGGCGCGATGGTTTCGCGCGCGGTGGCGCGGCAGTTTCCGCCGGCGCCGCTGCCGCTACCGCCGGCGCCGGGCGAACCGATCCGCGTCGGCGTGGTCAGCGGCTTTTTCTTCCGCCATTCCAACTGGAAAATCCCGATCAAGGGCTGGATCGGCCAGCTCGACCGCAGCCGTTTCCAGGTGACCGGCTATCATCTCGGCATCATCCATGACGAACAGACCGATGCCGCCGCCGCGCTGTGCGACCGCTTCGTGCATTGCACGCTCGACACCGAAGGCTGGCGGCGGAAGATACTCGCCGACGCGCCGCATGTGTTGATTTATCCCGGCCTGCTCATGGACACGTCCTCGCTGCAACTCGCGGCGCAGCGGTTGGCGCCGGTGCAGTGCAATTCATGGGGCCATCCGGAAACCAGCGGGCTTGCAACGCTCGACTATTTCCTGTCGAGCGATCTGATGGAGCCGGCGGAGGCGCAAGACTATTACAGCGAGCAACTGGTGCGGCTGCCGAATCTGTCGATCTATTACGAACCGGTGGTGAGCGAACCCGTTGCGGTCACGCGCGCGGAACTGGGCCTGCGGCCCGGCGCCACCGTGTTCTGGAGCGCGCAATCGCTCTACAAATATCTGCCGCAACATGACGAGGTGTTTCCGCGCATCGCGCGCGCGGGCGGCGACTGCCAGTTCGTGTTCCTGCGCCATTTCGGCGGCGCGCATATCACCAAGGTCGTGCGCGGACGGCTCGAGCGCGCTTTCGCGGCGGCGGGCTTGCGCGCCGACGACCATTGCGTCTTCCTCGACCGCCTGAGCCAGAGCAAATTCGTCGCCGCGGCCGGACTGTCGGATGTCTTCCTCGACAGCATCGGCTGGTCGGGCTGCAATTCGGCGCTGGAGAGCCTGCCGCACAGCCTGCCGATCGTGACGTTGCCGGGCGCCTTCATGCGCGGCCGCCACAGCGCCGCCATCCTGCAAATGATGGGCGTGACCGAGACGATCGCCGCGGACGTCGACGATTACGTCGCGATCGCGGCGCGGCTCGCCAATAATCCGGGCGAGCGGCAGGCATTGCGTGAACGCATGCAGGCGAACGTGCACAAGGTCTATCGCGACCGCGCCTGCGTGACTGCGCTGGAGGATTTCCTCGAGCGCGCGGTGCGTCGGCAATGGGCACGGCGGCGCGACCCCTTCGGCGTCCTGAACCGATCGGCAAAATCTGCCGCTTCGCGGCAGAAAGAACCCGCCGCCGCCCCCTCATTCAGGCCACTCCGTTCTCCTAAGCAATTGATAATATTGTAGTATTTTAGCTGGCATGGGGATTGCGATGATCCGCTTATGAGATCGTCCGCGCGCCCTGTTCGGGGCGTCGCGCGTGCGACAGTGGAGAACGGGTCATGGGTATTTTCGGTGCGCTTACCACGGCAGTGACGGGAATGCGGGCGCAGGCTTACGCGCTGGAAAACATCTCCGGCAACATCGCCAATTCGCAAACCACGGCATTCAAGCGGATCGACACGAGTTTCATGGATCTGATCCCGGACACCGTCGTCAGCCAGCAACTGGCCGGCAACGTATTGGCCAGGTCCCGCTCCACCAACACGGTGCAGGGCGATATTCAGAGCGCCTCGGTATCGACCTTCATGGCGATCAACGGCGAGGGCTTCTTCGTGGTCGAGAAGCCGGACAGCGTCAGCCAACGGGACGCCGACGTTCAACGGCTCCAACCTGTACAGCCGCCGCGGCGACTTCCAGCTCGATCAGAGCGGCTATCTGGTCAACGGCGCCGGCTATTATCTGATGGGAATTCCGATCGATCCCACCACCGGCAATCTCACCGGCAGCTCGCCGCAGACCTTGCAATTCCAGAACAATTTCCTGCCGGCGGTGGCGACCACCGAGATCGACTATAAAGCCAATCTCGCGAGCTATCCGCAAACCGTCAATGCCGATCCGACCACCCCCGGCTCCGAACTGATCAATTCGGCGGATTTCACCCCGGCCTCGATCGCGACCGTGGCGGCGAGCGACAACACCACCTTCCTCAACGAGACGGTCTCCGGCGGCGCCGTCACCGGCTTCGATACCAATGGCGCGGCGGTGAACGTGCAACTGCGCTGGGGCAAGACCGACGCGGCTTCGCTCGGCGCCGGCCATGCCGACACCTGGAATTTGTTCTATCAGACCAATTCGAACGCGACCGGCGCGCAAACCCAATGGGTCAATGCCGGCACCGACTACACATTCGGCGCCAACGGCCAGCTTAGCCCGGCGATCACCTCGGTCGCCTTGACCGGCGTGACGGTGGACGGCGCCTCGCTCGGCAACATCCAGCTGGTGCACGGTTCAGCCGGCATCACCCAGTACGCCGATGCCAGCGGCGGCGTGCAGGTCAACCAGCTGCAACAGAACGGCTTCCCCGCCGGTCAGCTGCAGTCGATCGCGGTCAACGACAAAGGCCGCATCGAAGGCACTTATTCGAACGGACGCACGCTCGATCTCGCCGAGATCACGCTGGCCAATTTCAGCGGCGCCAACATGCTCAAGCGCATCGACGGCGGCGCCTTCGAGGCGACCACGGAATCGGGCCTGGCGACGTTCAACGGTTCCGGCAAGATCGTCGGCGCCTCGCTCGAGGGCTCCAACACCGATATCGCCGACGAGTTCACCAAGCTGATCGTCACGCAGCAGGCGTATTCCGCCAACACCCGCGTGATCACCACCAGCAACACGATGGTTCAGGATCTTCTGAACATGTTGCGTTAGCCGCGCCGGCGGCGCGCGTAGGAACGGCAGGCGGCCATGAGTCTTTCGCAGGCGCTCGCCACGGCGATTTCCGGATTGCGCGTCAGCCAGTCCGGCATCTCGCTGGTCGCCGCCAACGTGGCCAATGCCGGCACGCCGGGCTACGTCCGCAAGACCGTCAACCAGGTCGCCACCGCCAGCAACGGCGTCGGCATCGGCGTCAATATCAGCGGCATCCAGCGCGAGATCGACCAATACGTGCAGCGCCAGCTGCGCGCCGAGAACGCGGGCGCGAGCTACGCCGATACGCGCGCGCAGTACTATCAGCAACTGCAGAACGTCTACGGCCAGCCCGGCGCCGCCAACGCGCTGGAAACCGTGTACAACAATTTCACCGGCGCGCTGCAGGCGCTGTCGACCAGCCCGGACGACGCTTCGGCGCGCGGCGCGGTGATCAGCAGCGCGCAATTGCTCGCCCAGCAGCTCAACCAGATGAGCAGCGGCATCCAGAGCCTGCGCGGCGACGCCGAGCTCGATATCGCCGACTCGGTCAGCCAGGCCAACGAGGCGATGCAGCAGATCGCCGCGCTCAACCAGAAGCTCTCCGTCTCCACCCAATCGGACGCCACCACCGCCACTTTGCTCGACCAGCGCGACAATTATATCGACCAGCTGTCGCAGCTGATGGACATCAACGTGGTGTCGACCGGCAACAATCAGGTCTCGGTGTTCACCAATTCCGGCGTCCAGCTGGTCGGCACGCAGGCCTCGACGCTGTCGTTCGACGCCCAGGGCACGATGACGGCGGGATCGCTGTGGAGCGCCGACCCGACGCAGCGTTCGGTCGGCACCATCACGCTGACCGGGCCGAACGGCGGTTCGATCGACCTGGTGCAGAGCCATGCCATCCGCTCCGGCGAGATCGCCGCCGATTTGCAGATGCGCGACCACGACCTGGTGCAGGCGCAGAACCAGCTCGACGCCATCGCCGCCGCCATGACCACGGCGCTGTCCGACAAGACCACCGCCGGCAGCACGGCCAGCGCCGGCCTGCAGACCGGTTTCAGCGTCGATGTCGGCGGCCTCTCCGCCGGCAACACCGATCACCGTCAATTATACCGATACGCTGACCAGCACCGCGCACACGCTGACCTTCATGCGGGTCGACGATCCGTCGGTGCTGCCGCTGTCAGCGACAGCGCGACCGCGAACCCGAACGACCACGTCGTCGGCATCGATTTTTCCGGCGGCATGGCCTCGGTGCTCACGCAGATCAACAGCGCGCTCGCCGGCACCGGCATGACGGCGTCGAACCCGTCCGGCACCACGCTGCAGATCCTCGACGACGGCGCCGGCAATACCGTCGACGTGAATTCGATGTCCACCACCGCGACCGTCACCTCGCTTGCGGGCGGCAGCGGCGAACTGCCGTTCTTCACCGACGGCAACACCATCTATTCCGGCGCGATCGTTGCCGGCGGCGCGCAGAGCGTCGGCTATGCCGGCCGCATCACGGTGAACTCAGCGCTGGTGGCCGACCCTTCCAAGCTCGTCGCCTATCAGTCCGGCACGCCGTCCGGCGACGCCACGCGGCCGAATTTCATCTACCAGCAGCTCACCGCCAGCGCGCTCACCTTCCCGCCCGACAGCGGCATCGGCACCGCCGGCGCGCCGTTTTCCGGCTCGATCACGACCTATCCTGCGCCAGGTCATCAGCCAGCAGGGCCAGGCGGCTGACGCCGCCAACAACCTCAAGCAGGGCCAGGACATCGTGCTCAGTTCGCTGCAGCAGCGCTTCAACGACGGTTCCGGCGTCAACGTGGACGAGGAAATGGCCAACCTGCTGACGCTGCAGAATTCATACGCCGCCAATGCACGCGTGCTGTCGGCGGTGAGCGCCATGTTCGACACTTTGTTGAAGATGTGAGGACGTCATGAGTGTTTCGGCCATCGGCTCATCAGCGGCGCTTGCCATCCAGCAACTGGTCAGCATGCGCGCGCAGTTCGACGATCTGCAGCGCCAGCTCTCCACCGGGCAGAAATCCGCCACCTATTCCGGCCTCGGCCTCGGCCGCGGCGTCACCGTCAGCCTGAACGCGCAATTGGCGGCGATTTCCAGCTACGGCGACACCATCAGCAACGTCACCACCCGCATCAGCCTGATGAATACCGCGCTCGGCCAGATGTCGGACCTCGCCGGCACGGTGAAGGCGGCGATGACGCAGGCAAACAGCGCCACCAGCAACGGCCTGAGCACGATCGCGCAGCAGACCGCGCAATCCTCGCTCGGCCAATTGATCGGCCTGCTCAACAGCCAGGCCGGCGGCCGCTATCTGTTTTCCGGCACCGCCACCGACCAGCCGGCGGTCGATTCGCTCGATCACATTCTCAACGGCAACGGCGCGCAAGCCGGCCTCAAGCAGCTTATCGCCGAGCGTAACCAGGCCGATCTCGGCGCCGACGGCCTCGGCCGCCTGGTCGATCAGCCAGCCGACCGCGACCTCGGTGTCGCTCGCCGAAGACGCCGCCTCCCCCTTCGGCTTCAAGCTTGCCTCGGTCAGTTCCTCGCTCACCGGCGCGACGGTTTCCGGCCCGAGCGGCTCGCCGGCCGCGCTGTCGGTCGATTTCTCCGGCGGCAATCCGAACGACGGCGATAGCCTGACCGTGCGCTTCAACCTGCCCGACGGCACGACGCAGAGCCTGACGCTCACCGCCACCAGCGCCTCGCCGCCCGGCGCCAACCAGTTCAGCATCGGCGCAACGCCCGGCCGCGACCGCCGCCAATCTGCAAAGCGCGCTCAATACGTCGATCGGCAAGCTCGCCGCCTCCTCGCTGACCGCCGCCTCCGCGGTCGCCGCTTCCAACGATTTCTTCGACGCCGACAGCAACAATCCGCCGCAGCGCGTCGCCGGCCCGCCCTTCGCCAGCGCCACCGCCATGACCGCCGGCAGCGCCGCCGATACGGTGATCTGGTACACCGGCGAAGCCGGCAGCGGCTCGGCGCGCGATACCGCGACCGCCCGCATCGATCCCTCGATGACGGTCTCCTATGGTGCGCGCGCCAACGAAGACGGCATCCGCGCGCTGGTGCAGAATTTCGCGACGCTTGCCGCGGTGACCGTCTCGCCGAGCGATCCCAACGCGACCGACCTCAACGCCGCGCTCAGCCAGCGGCTGACCGCCAACATCAACGGCAGCAGCGGCAGCCAGACGATCCAGGATATCCAGACCCAGCTTGCCGGCGCGCAAAGCACCATCGCCGCGACCAAAAGCCGGCAGCAGCAGGCGACCGCCACGTTGAACGACTACCTGCAGCAGATCGAGGGCGTGTCGAGCGAGGAAGTCGGCTCCGAGATCCTGGCGCTGCAGACGCGCATGCAGGCCTCCATGCAGACCACCGCCATTCTGTTCCAGACCAGCCTGGTCAACTACCTCAAATAGCGGCTTTGCGGCGCTGGCCCGCGCCATAAAAAAAGACCGCGGCCAGGCCGCGGTCTTTGTCGTTTATGGCGAGGCGCCGCTCAGGCGCGCGTCATCAGCCCTGCCGCCAGTTCGCGGTTGATGTTGATCAGCGAGCCGAGGTTTTCCGGCTTCGGATCGGCCAGCACGGCCAGCGTCTGCTTGAAGACGAAGATGCCGAGATTGGCGACGTTCTGGCGCAGGTTCGCCGGCAGCGGATTTTCCGGGCTGGTCGCCGAGGTGACGAATATCGACCACAGCTTGCGGTTAAACAGCAGCGCTGCGTCCAGCTCGGGGTTTCTGTCGGCCCAGCCGTCGCGGATCGCCTGCAGGCGCGCAGCCGCGTTCAAAAGCAGATCGGCTTCCAGTTCACGCGGACTTGCGGTCTGATTCGCGATCGCGCCGTAAGCGCGGGTTGCTTGTCGCATGGTCGAGCAGCTCCTTCTCGTAGGCGATCAGGGTCTTGGCGCTCTTGAGCGCCTTGTACATATGGCCAGCCATGATGTGATTGCTGATGGCCTGCATGTGCGGCCACGAGCTCGGCGCCGCCTGCACCAGGTCGCGCATCAGCGCGAAATAGTTCGCGTGGTGCACGATCGGGTCGCGCGAGGTGTACATGAGCTGGACGCAGAGATAGATGCGTTTGGCCGGCGTGTCGGCCTGCTCCGGCGTGATGATGTCTTTTTCGCGCAGGATCGGCGCCTGCCCCTCGATCAAAAGCCGCGTGCGCTGGTTGCCGTTGGTGACCAGGCATTCGCCGAGGATGAACCGCTCGCCGGGTTTGAGTTCGACCTTGAGGCCCATTCGATGCCGCTCCTTGCGGCCGCCCGCTGTGGGGCGAGCGCGGCGTAAGGCGGAGGCCCTCGCGCCGCGTCAGGTTGCCGCGATTAGCGGAACAGCCGCAGCACGTTCTGGTCGGCCTGCGCAGCAAGCGACAGCGCGGTGGACGACAGTTGCTGGCGCGTCTGCAAGGCGAGCAGGTTGGCGCCCTCTTCGTTGCTGTCGGCCAGCGTGAGATTGTCGGCGCCGGTATTCAAGGTGTTGATCATCGCCTTGGTGAAATCCTGGCGCACCTGCACGGTCGACAGGCTCGAACTCAGCGTTTGCGATTCCGAGCGCAGCGAGGTCAGCGCGTTGGTCAAGTCGGTCGATGCCGCGTCGATGTCGGCCGAGCTCGCCCAGTTGTTGGCGGCGGCGGCGATGGAAAGCGGCGCCGCATTGGCGTTGGTGTAGTCGACGCCGGTGACGTCCACGGTCGAATTGCTGGTTTCGTCGAGGATGACGGAGAGCGTCTGGCCGCCGAGCAGGTTGACGCCGTTGAAGCCGGAATCGCCGGCGAGCTGGCCGATCTGGCTGAGCAGGCTGTCGAATTGCGCGGCGAGGTTGGCTTGCGTGGTCGGGTCGGTGGTCTGCTTGGCCTGGCTGACCAGCGACTGCGCCGACTGCACCAGCTTGGTGATCGCGGTGATGCCGTTATTGGCGGCCTGGATCGTATTGATGCCGTTCGACATCGAGTTCGAGCAGGCTGTTGAGATCGTTGGCGCGGACGGTGAGGCCCTGCGCGGTGAAGAAATTGATCGGGTTGTCGAGCGCCGAATTGACCCGCTTGCCGGTGGCGAGCTTGGTTTGCGTGGAGGTAATCAGGTCCGACGTCTGCTGCAATTGCAGCAGGTTGGCCCGCACGCCGGCCGACAATACGATGTCACTCATGGCATTTCTCTCCCTCGCTAGGGCCAAATCGCTTGCCGGCGATCATGAATTGTTAAGGTTGACGGATGGTTAAATTCGCGCCGGTTAAGAATTCGTTAACCATAATTTTTACCGCGCAAAAAAACGGCGGCCCGGAGGCCGCCGTTTTCCGTCGGAAGTCTCGACGAAGCTTAGCGGAACAGCCGCAGCACGTTCTGGTCGGCCTGCGCCGCGAGCGACAGCGCGGTGGACGACAGCTGCTGGCGGGTCTGCAACGCGAGCAGGTTGGCGCCTTCCTGGTTCGAGTCGGCCAAGGTGAGACTGGTCGGAGCCGGTCTGCAGCGTGTTGATCGTCGCCTTGGTGAAGTCCTGGCGGATCTGCACGACCGACAGGCTGGAGCTCAGGGTCTGCGATTCCGAACGCAGCGAGGTAAGCGCCGCGGTCAGATCGCCGGACGCCGCGGTGATGTCGGTGGCGCTCGGCCCAGTTGTTGGCCGCGCCGGCGATGCTCAGCGGCGCCGCATTGGCGTTGGTGTAGTCGACGCCGGTGACGGTCGTCGTCGAGCTGCCGGTTTCGTCCAGCGTGACGGTGAGGGTGTCGCCGCCGAGCAGGTTGACGCCGTTGAAGCCCGAGTCGCCGGCGAGCTGGCCGATCTGGGTCAGCAGGGCGTCGAACTGGGTCGACAGGCTGGTCAAGGTCGCGCTGTCGGTGGTCTGTTGCGCCTGGCTGACCAGAGACTGCGCCGACTGCACCAGCTTGGTGATCGCGGTGATGCCGTTGTTGGCGGCCTGAATGGTGTTGATGCCGCTGGACATCGTGTCCAGGAGGCCGTTCAGGTCGTTGGCGCGGTTGTCGAGGCCTTGCGCGGTGAAGAAGTTGATGGCGTTGTCGAGAGCGGAGTTGACCTTCTTGCCGGTGGCCAATCTGTTTTCCGTTTGCGTGATCAAATCCGACGTCTGCTGCAACTGCAGCAGGTTGGCGCGAACGCCGGCCGAAAGAACGATGTCAGACATTTCTTGTCCCCTTCACGGTTTACCTGTTTGACGTGCTGTTATTGAAACGCGTTTTCTTCCCCGAGTATCTTCCCCGAGTAGTGAGCCTACCCAATACCATTCGCGCCTAAACGGCCGCTGAAAAAAGACGACTAATAATTTGCCAGCACAATCGCGCAATTTTGCGAGAATATTTTTAAGTGTTTTTTGACGACGATTTTTGTCGCCCGCATTGCAAGTGTTTTTGAATGTCGTTTGAAATGACGCTTTTTGCCCTGTTCGCCAAAACGAAATCCGCTCATTGGCGGGCGACGCAATTTGCTAATCAAATGGTAAATAGGCAGCCGCGCGCTGGATATAAGACGGGTCTGAACGCCCAAATGCGCGCCGGTGGCGGCGACGCGACTATTGCCTCTGCGCCGATTTAAAAACGCGCAAAACTCTCTGAGGAGTTGTTTACCCGCAAAAAAAACGGCGGCCCGGAGGCCGCCGTTTTCCGTCGGAAGTCGACGAAGCTTAGCGGAACAGCCGCAGCACGTTCTGGTCGGCCTGCGAAGCAAGTGACAGCGCGGTGGACGACAGCTGCTGGCGGGTCTGCAACGCGAGCAGGTTGGCGCCTTCCTGGTTCGAGTCGGCCAAGGTGAGCGCGTCGGAGCCGGTCTGCAGCGTGTTGATCGTCGCCTTGGTGAATTCCTGGCGGATCTGCACGACCGACAGGCTGGAGCTCAGGGTCTGCGATTCCGAACGCAGCGAGGTGAGCGCCGCGCTCAGGTCGCCGGACGCCGCGGTGATGTCGGCGGCGCTGGCCCAGTTGTTGGTCGCGCTCGGCGATGCTCAGCGGCGCCGCGTTGGCGTTGGTGTAGTCGACGCCGGTGACGGTCGTCGTCGAGCTGCCGGTTTCGTCCAGCGTGACGGTGAGGGTATCGCCGCCGAGCAGGTTGACGCCGTTGAAGCCCGAGTCGCCGGCGAGCTGGCCGATCTGGGTCAGCAGGGCGTCGAACTGGGTCGACAGGCTGGTCAAGGTCGCGCTGTCGGTGGTCTGTTGCGCCTGGCTGACCAGAGACTGCGCCGACTGCACCAGCTTGGTGATGGCGGTGATGCCGTTATTGGCGGCCTGAATGGTGTTGATGCCGTTGGACATCGTGTCCAGGAGGCCGTTCAGGTCGCTGGCGCGGTTGTCGAGGCCCTGCGCGGTGAAGAAGTTGATGGCGTTGTCGAGAGCCGAGTTGACCCGCTTGCCGGTGGCAAGCTTGGTCTGGGTGGAGGTGATCAGGTCCGACGTCTGCTGCAACTGCAGCAGGTTGGCGCGAACACCTGCCGAAAGAACGATACTGGACATTCTAAGGTACCTTTCTGGTGACTTTTGACGTTGCCTTACTGGCAGCTACACATGTGCGATCCAGCAGGATCGACAACGTTCATCGCACACGGCCACAAACGGCTCGTAAAAATTCGTGGTTAATAAGTTACTGCCCACTCAACGCCATCCACCCGATTTGACTAAATTTTTAAGTAAAATGCCAGCAAACGCGAGCGGCGAAATCGCCAGCAGTCGCCGCATAAATAGGCAAATCGCGCGGCGGATTTTGCGCCTTAACAATTCGCTAACGGTCAGCAATTCTTAACCGTCGAGGCGTATGCTTGGCCCGCTAAGGAAAAATACGTATGACGTTGGCGGTCAGCGGAGCTTCGCTTTTCTCGGTCGGCACGGTGCCCCGAACTGGGTTGCCGACGCCATGACGGCAATTCAGAACCAGCAGAACCAAGGCGGCCTGCTCGGCATGCTGCAAAACGCCGGCGGCGACGGCAGCATCAATTCGTTTCTCAACGCCAGTTCAAATCTAGCGGGCAATATCGCGACCATCTCGCAGACCAGCGTCACCAATGCGGGCGCGCTGATCGGGCAGATTGCCTCGAGCAATATTCAGAAGGCCAACGCCAAGAAGCTGCAGGAATCGCTGGATCAACTGGCGGCGCAGCAGAATATGGTGGCGGCGAAGAACGTGCTCGATCCGTTTATCTATTTCCCCAACGGCTCGACCATCGATACCGCCAACAATATCCTGACCATGCCGGACGGCACGCAATACGACACGACGACCGGCGCCAAATACGTCGATCCGAAATCGATCATCCAAATGGCCGACGGCGCCTATCTCAATACCAGTACCAATATCCTCACGCTGCCCGACGGCACCCGCATCGACACGGTGACCGGTTTGAAGGTTTAGGCTGCGGGCAGGGCGCGCGGCGCCGCTTTCGACAATTCGAAAACTAGAGCGTGCGGCTGACCGCCAGCGGCTGGCTGGCTGTCGCGCCCGGCGCGTTGGCGCGGCCGGAGGCGCCATAAGTCGACGGCGCGCGCTTGCGCGCAAGCTCGCCCGACACGCCGCGGATGATGCCTTCGGACACCGCATGCGCGGTCGCCAGCACCGTCAGATTGGTTTGCAGCAGCGCCTGGAACGCCGCGTGGCGCGCGCGCAGCGCCTCGAGCGCATCCGGCAGCAGACGGGCGATCAATTCGCGCGCCGCCATCACGCGGTCGCTTTCGATCACGTAGCGGCGGCCGAGCTCGGCCTTTTCCTCGGCCAGCGCCGCGGCGTCGCGCAAGCGGCCGGCGCGCACGCGCGCGATTTCTTCGGTCAGCGTTTCCACCAGCCGGTCGATGATGGCGTTCAGGTTGGCGATCACTTGTTCGGCTTCGCCGACGCTGGCGATCGGCGTTTCTGCCGGCTGCGCGCTCATGAGCGGATTTCCTGCTGCGCCATCAGGCTGCGATAGACCTGGTCGGCGATGCCGATGCCGCCGGCCTTGGCGATCGACTTGGCGTATTGGTCGGTGAGCACCGAGCGCCAGACGCCGGTGGCGCCCTGGCCGCCGAACGGGCCTTCGCCGTCGACGCCGGTGAACATGTGCTGGAACATGGAATTGAGGAACACCGCCTCGAAATCCTGCGCCGCCTTGTGCGCCCTGACCTGGCCGGCGGCGACCGGCTTGCGCGCGGCCGGCGCGTCCATCAGTGAGCATGTCGAGCGCGCTGAAACCGGCAGCCGAGGCGGGAATGGCGCTTGCCATCACATCACCTCGATGTCGGCCTGGATCGCGCCCGCCGCCTTGATCGCCTGCAGGATGGCGATCAGGTCGCGCGGGCCGATGCCGAGCGCGTTGAGGCCGTCGACCAGCTGCTTGAGCGACACGCCGTCGGAGACCAGCGCGAGCTTCTTGCCGTCCTCCTGCACGCCGATGCGGGTGCGCGGCACGCTGACCGTGCGGCCGCCGCGCGAGAACGGCTGCGGCTGGCTGACCTGCGGGGATTCGGTGATGGTGACGGTGAGATTGCCTTGCGCCACCGCCACCATGGACACGCGCACGTCGCGGCCCATGACGATGATGCCGGAACGCTCGTCGATCACGATCTTGGCCGCCTGGTCCGGCTCGACCTGCAACTGCTCGATTTCGGTGAGCAGCGAGATCACGTTGCCGCGATATTGCTGCGGAATGGTGATGCCGATGGTCGCCGGGTCGAGCGGCTCGGCGGTCGGCGTGCCGATGAAATCGTTGATGGCGGCGGCGACCCGCCGCGCGGTGGTGAAATCCGGATTGCGCAGCGCCATGCGCAACTGGCTCTGCCGGTTGAGGTTGAAGTCGATCTCGCGCTCGATCAGCGCGCCGTTGGCGATGCGGCCGACGGTCGGCACGCCGCGCACGATCTTGGCGGCCTCGCCCTCGGCCTGGAAACCGCCGATGGCGACCGAGCCTTGGCCGACCGCATAGACATTGCCGTCGGCGCCGAGCAGCGGCGTGACCAGCAGCATGCCGCCCTGCAGGCTCTTGGCGTCGCCGAGCGAGGACACGGTGATGTCGATGCGGGTGCCCTGCGTGCCGAACGGCGGCAGGTTGGCGGTCACCATCACGGCGGCGACGTTGCCGGTGCGCAGCGTCTGGCCGCGGATGTTGACGCCGAGCCGTTCCAGCATCGCGGTGAGCGACTGCTTGGTGAAGGGGATGTTGTTGAGCGTATCGCCGGTGCCGTTGAGCCCGACCACCAGGCCGTAACCGATGAGCTGGTTCTGCCGCACGCCCTCGATATTGGCGAGGTCCTTGATGCGCGAGGTCGCGCTCGCGTTCGACAGGGCGAACGCGGTCATAAGCACGGCCAGGAATGCGGCTCGCAACGTCTTCGTCATCACTGCTCCCCAATGTGACGTCTGACTCTCATCCCTTATGCGAACGCCGTGCCAAGCCGCGCACGGGACTTAAAGACTCTGGCGTTGCTGGCGAATTTGATTCCGCGCGCGCCGCGCGGCCGCTCGCAGGACCGGCAGGAAAGGTCCAAGGCGGCAAATATTGCCGGCGGTTTTTACCGGCGGTTAACCATAAAAGGCGAGCTTAAAGGTATTCGGGGACCGACGACGTTCGGCGGGGTTTTTCAGCGATGCGCATTTACGGATCGAACGGGACCGCGCTCGCCTCGGCGCCGGCAACCGCGCGCCGCAGCGCCGCAGGCGGCTTCAGCGTCAGCGAGCAGGAAGCGCCGCGCAATGCCGCCGCCGGCTCGCTGCGCGCGATCTCCACCGTCGACGCGCTGATCGCGCTGCAGGGGGTGGAGGATCCGACCGAGCGCAAGAAGCGCGCGGTCGCCCGCGGCCGCGGCGCGCTCGACGTGCTCGACAAGCTCAAGCTCGCGCTGCTCGACGGCAGCGTGGACGGCGGAACGCTGGCGCGCCTCAAGGTGGCGGCCGAGGGACTGACCGAAGCGACCGGCGATCCCGGCCTCGACAGCGTGCTCGGCGAGATCGACCTGCGCGTCGCGGTAGAACTCGCCAAAGCCGGCGTGCGCTAGCGCGCGACCCCCAACTGTTCAAATTTGCTCATCCGGCGGGCCGCCGAGGCTGCGCCGATTTTCCCGCCGTTTCCGACCCAAGCCATTGAAACGTCATAATAAACCACCCCGAACGGCGACTGTATTCGGTTATTGTCGGCGGCCGAGCGCCCGTATATAAGCCTGCCGCACCGGGAGGGTGGACTTCGTACCCAAGATAAAAAGAAGACAGGGAGTTCAGTGGGATGTTGGCTAAAACCAAGACCTATCGGCCATCCGACAAGGAGCCGTTCATGAACGAGCGGCAGCGGGATTATTTCCGCATGAAGCTGCTCACCTGGCGGGAAGATATCCTGAAGGAAGCCAAGGAAACGCTGCTGCATCTGCAGGAAGAAAACCAGAACCACCCCGACATCGCCGACCGGGCGTCATCGGAAACCGACCGCGCCATCGAGCTGCGCGCGCGCGACCGCCAGCGCAAACTGATCGCCAAGATCGACGAGGCGCTCGGCCGTATCGACGACGGCACCTATGGCTATTGCGAGGAGACCGGCGAGCCGATCTCGCTGCGCCGCCTGGAAGCCCGCCCGATCGCCACGCTGTCGGTGGAAGCGCAGGAGCGCCACGAGCGGCGCGAGCGCGTTTACCGCGACGATTGAGAGCCCCACGAACGCGCCGCTCAAACGTAACCAAGAGCGGCGCGAGCGCGTTTACCGCGACGATTGATTGCAGCCAAAGCGCCGCGATGCCCGGATCGTCCGCTTTCGCGGGCGATGCCGGCGGAACTTGCCGCCGGCCCGCGCGTGCCTCTATTCAAAACGCTCCGAGCCGGCGGCCACTCTCTCTAACCACGTCAATAGATCGTTAATTATCTTAATTTTTTCAAATTTAGTGTTCGTGACTTAGCTTCGCATCTGAGGACACAGTCTTTGCAGAAGCAGTTTTAGCGCGCGCTCGAACTCCAGAAGGTGTTTTTTGCGTAATCCGTCCAAGCGCCTTTTCGGCATCGATATGACGTCGTCGTCGGTGCGGGAACTCACCGATGTCATGGTGATTTTCTCGACGATTTTTCTCATCTATATGGCGATCGCCGACTGGGGCGGCCTGACGATCCTGCAGCGGCTCGTCGGCAAAGAATTCGAAGCGCCATCGTTCCTGTATTTCTGCGGCGTCGCGCTGGTCATCTTCAGCGTGCGGCGCATCGCCGACCAAAGACGCGAGCGCATGAAACGGGTCGCCGCCGAACACTACGATCCGCTCACCCAATTGCCCAACCGGCGCCAGTTCCAAAGCGACCTGAGCGCCGTGCTCAATCGCTCGAATAACGGTTTGAGCGTTTTGTTGCTCGGTCTCGACCAATTCAGAAAGCTCAACGAAGTCTACGGCCATCTCGGCTGCGACGAGGCGCTGTTGCAGATCGCGTCTCGCCTAAGAGAGGGCGCCAAGCCGGGCAACCTGCTGGCGCGCATCGGCGACGATGAATTCGCGCTTTGCCTGCCGGGGGCGGATCCGGAAACCGCGCATAAGATCGCCTTGGAGCTGGTCGAGAGCGTCAAGAAGCCGGTGCAGATCGGCATCGAGCACCACAGCATCGGCGCCAGCGTCGGCATCACGCAAGCCGGCCGCGGCCACATGACCGTCGACGAGTTGCTGCGCTGCGCCCATGTCGCGCTGTCGCGCGCCCGCAACGGCCGGCTGGACAGTTGCTTCTTCGATCCGAAGATGGACGCGCATGTGCGCGAGCGCTCGCTGCTGGAAAAAGACCTGCGCGCCTCGATCGGCGGCTATGACGTGCGACCCTATTATCAGCCGATCCTCGACCTGAAAACGCGGCGCATCGTCAGCCTCGAAAGTCTCGCGCGCTGGCATCATCCGATGCACGGCCTGGTCATGCCGGACACCTTCATTCCGCTGGCGGAAGAGCTCGGCCTCATCGACATCCTGTCCGGCCAGTTGTTCGGCGACGCCTGTCGCGACGCCGCCACCTGGCCGGAATATGTTTCGCTGTCGTTTAATTTTTCGCCGACGCAATTCAGCAACCGCAATTTCGCGCAGGACGTTCTCGCCGTGCTGGATGAAACCGGATTGCCGCCTTATCGGCTGGAAGCGGAGATCACCGAAAGCGCGCTGGTCGCCGATTTCGAGGCGACGCGGCATGCCATCGAGACGCTGCGCAACGCCGGCGTGCGCATCGTGATCGACGATTTCGGCACCGGCTATTCCGGGCTGTCGCAGCTTTACGAACTGCGCTTCGACAAGCTCAAGGTCGACAAGCGCTTCATTCAGGAGCTCGGCAAGAGCGCCGAGAGCGACGTTTTCGTGCGCGCCATTTTCGGCCTGTGCAAGGGGCTCGATCTGCGCGTCACCGCCGAGGGCATCGAGACCGAACAGCAGGCCGACGAAGCCTTGCGGCACGGCGCGCATCAGGGGCAGGGCTTTTTGTTCGGCGAGGCCGTTCCCGCCGATCGGGTGGCGCAACTGTTTTCCGGCGCGCCGGCAGAGCAGGCGGCGCAGGCGGCGCAGATGGTTGCGTAGCGGCGAAGGCGGGGCGTGCGAAATCGCCCCTATTTTTTAACGGCGCGGGGGCGCCGGCCTTCTTTATCTCCCCCTCGAAAAAAGCCGAGGGGATGGAGCGCCAAGCGGCGCACCAGTCTTTAAGTAGCCGCATCCTCTTTTGAAGGATGCGGGCGCCACTCGGCGCTCCACCCGGACAAGCTTGCGCAGTCCGGGCTTATTTTGCGGCGATTTCTGTTCCCCGGGTCCGCGTTTCCTGGGACGAGGCATTTGCGCCAGTCCCAGTCCAGCAGGCTCCCTGCGGAGCGGCCGTAGTACCGCCCGATCGGTTCCCGAGGCCTCCCGGGTGCGGGGTTACGAACCCCGCGCGCGGGCGCCGCACCAACCGGCGGTTTCCCGCCGGTCCTTTGGGGAGCGCCGCCGCATCTCCGGCGCCGATCCCCATCGTGGCTCCATCATCGAGACGTCTCGCGACGACGCCCTCAGCCGAGCCAGGCGAGGGGAAGTATAATGCGGCGCCGGCGAGCGGGGATAAGTTCTCACGAAGATGTGATTATAGTCCTAGGCGTATGCGGCCGTTTCTTTCCATATATTTATATGGTAGAATAGCCATACGATGGCGGGCGAGCCGAGTTTCGAATGGGACCCGATCAAGGACCGCGCGAACCGCGCCAAGCACGGCGTTCCATTCTCGCTCGCGCAGCATGCCTTCTTCGATCCGCGCCGTGTGATCGCCGAGGACCTGAGCCACAGCGCGGCCGAGCCGCGTTATTTCTGCTTCGGCGAGGTCGGCGGCGGCATCATGACGGTGCGTTTCACCTGGCGCGGCGGGCGCATCCGCATTTTCGGCGCCGGCTATTGGCGGAAAGGAAAGAGCATCTATGAGCAACAGAACGGTTAAATACAGCGCTGGCGAGATCGGCCGCGTGCGCGTGGTGGAGGATTTTCTGCCGGCGCCCGACGCGCTGGTGCCGCGCGAGGAGAACGTCAAGGTGACGCTCTCGCTGTCGCGCCGCAGCGTCGATTTCTTCAAGCGTGCGGCCAAGGCGCGCCGCGTCCCCTATCAGCGCATGATCCGCGCGCTGGTGGATGCCTATGCGGAGAAGCAGGCGGGGAAGTGAAACGCCGCCGTAGGCGCTGCACTTGGCTCAGTTGTTGAAACGTCTCGCGACGACGCTCTCAGCCGGCCAGGCGAGGGGAAGTCTGAAGGTGAATTTTGGCGAAAATATGACTATATTCCTATTTCGATTCCTAAAATTATTGACCACCCATCCCAGAGATCTGTTCATGACGATCGAGTTGAGCGACAACGATAGGCGGATCGCAGAATCTCGCTATCGACGGCTCAAAGAGCATTTGGAACGTTCAACAAGTCCGCTGCGGCCATATCTCGTCGATGGCGACAGTCGAATATACGCCCAAGGCTCGATGGCAATCGGCACAACGATCGTGAGCGGCGATAAAGACGATCGGTACGATGTCGATGCAATTGTTGAGTTGAACGTGCCAGCATTTTGGGATGCGGCAAAAGTACTCGACAGTCTTTTTGAAGCTCTTAAAGATTTTTCTGATGCGGTTGAAGTCGTTCGCTGCACGCGCTGCGTTCAAATTCGCTTTTCAGTAATGCACATGGACGTCACCGTCATGGACCCAGCAACACCACCGCGCATCGAGCGCGCTGGTAATATCTTCCATGCGCCCGATAAAGGTGCGCAGGCGCGAGTTCCCGCAAACCCATGGGGCTTTGCCCATTGGTTTCGAAGTGTAGTGCCGCCGAGCGGTCGGCTTGCCGAGTTGATTGCCAAACGGCGCACATCTAATGGCATTGATCGCCTATTACACCGCGAAGTGCTCGCCAAAGTTGATCAAGAAATGCTGCCGGCAATCATTCCGCCGCGCGTCGACGCTGAACAAGCGGTTTCGCTGAAATTATTTAAACGGAACATCAATCTGAAATATTCCCGCACCAATCTGCGCCGACCGCCGTCGATTTATTTGACAAAAATGGCCGCCGATGTTGGCGCAGTGCCAACTGGTTTGACTGATCAGCTTATCGCGCTATCGTTATGGATAGCAGCCAAGATGAAAGAAAATTTGGACTTGTCGGCCCTGCCGGACGAACGAAATCCAACATATCACGATGACAGACTAAACGACCGATGGCCTACAACGCGGCGCGATAAGGAGTTCTTGTATCAAGTGGCTTCTGATCTTGCGGACAGCCTTCAGCGGGCTAAGCGATCGTCAATCGCAGACATTCTATCAATTTCACGAGAACTCTTCGGAGAGCGCGTAACGGAGCGTTCTTTTGAAGTGATGGCCAAGCGATTTGAAAATACGAGCGGAGGTAAGTCGCTCGGGTATGAAAAAGGAACAGGTGCTGTAATTACATCTGCTGCGACACTATCAACTCCGGCCGTTGTTCGCAGCGCATCGGCGCAGACATTCCATAAGAAAAATTTGGTAGCCACGGAAAGTCCGTTGATCGAGGAGCTAAAAAGGTTGAAGGCAAAGAAATAAATGGTCGCTACCAAGGCACGAAGCACTGGCGGCCAAATCGACCGAATGAGACATCGCTGGCCAGAACTTGAGTTGATTGGTCCAAAAATGGTTGGCTCAAATGGCAGGGGCCAATTCGTGGCTTTCAGTTGGACTATCGCGTTGTCGTGCTTTGGAAGCCAGAATTTGGATTTCCTCCATATGTTATGCTTGTCGATCCGCCCCTTCGGCCTCGCACCGATGGCGATTATCAATCCATCCCACATCTTTGGTTCGATAAAGATGATCCAGAACGATCGGGGCTGTGTTTGTTTGACCCTGAAAAGCACGAATGGGACAACAAGAATTTGATTGCCGACACGACAATCCCATGGGCAGCGCGTTGGTTGCTATATTACGAATTGTGGTTTGTAGATGGGATTTGGAGAGGAACAGGTCGTGCCCCTACAGCTACCGCCTCTCCACGGCCATCAACCATTTGTTGATCGGCGCATTAATTCACTCCGCGAACGAAGAAGGCCGCTCCCGTGGCCAAAGGACCAAACGTTCCGAATCCTTTCCTTAGATGGCGGTGGCATTCGCGGCGTATACTCAGCAGTCTTAGTAGCCTTGCTCGAGCGCAAACTCGGTGCGCCTATCTGTGAATATTTTGACCTTATTGCAGGAACCTCCACTGGCGGAATTATGGCGATTGGGCTTGGCCTTGGAATTTCTGCCGAACGCATACAAGCACTTTACGTGGAAGAAGGACGCTCCATATTCCCGCCTGGCTGGAATGGATTTGAGAGCATTTTCCGACGCTATCTCTGGCTGCGGCGCTTCCTAAAATACAAATATAATCCTAGTGCCCTTGAAGCTCTGCTGATGAAGGTTATGGGCGATCGGTGTTTTGGAGACTCGTATTCGCGCCTTGTGATTCCAGCATTCCTAGCGCCCAAAACTGAGATCGCTGTTTTGAAAACTGACCATCACCCGGACTTTAAGAATGATTGGAGGATGAAAGCGTGGCAGGTAGCGCGTGCAACATCCGCTGCGCCAACATATTTCCCAGGCCATGAATATGGAGATGCTGTTTTTCTGGATGGGAGCCTGTGGGCAAACAATCCAATTATGGTAGCAATTGTAGATGCGCTTTCTGCCTTTGATATCAGCCGTGAGCAAATCCAATGCATTTCAATTGGCACAGGCAATGCTCCGTACGAAATTTCAGCTTTCGCATCTCGCGGGGGTTTGTGGAGGTGGCGTGAAATAGTGAGTGGCGCCGTCTTCTTGGCGACCGATAACGCCGCAGCACAGGCAGAATTGCTGGTAGGGCCAGAACGCATCGTCCGATTGGAGCCGGATGTCGCGGCTGGGGATATTGAATTGGACGACTGGAAACGTGCCGTCGAAATTCTGCCAAAACAAGCAATGGAAACCTTCACAAAACAAAAGCATCGTATAGAGCCATTTTTCAAAACGAAAGTGATCCAACGGCAAGGATTTCACACCAGATAATTTGCGATCCCCCCCAAACGCACGCGGCCCCCGGCTGGGGAGCTGCCGGAGGCCGCGTCGTTGACGCCGTCTTACGCTCGCGAAACGCAAACGGCGCGGGAGCTCACAAACTCAACCTGCCTCGGCCCATCCAGGGCGAGGGCCGCACATGACGCAACACACGGGGAGGGGATACGCCTCGACTAAACGCTACGCCCCCTCACCCGATCCGCCTTCGCTAAAGCTTCGGCGGACCACCCTCTCCCCGCTCGCGGGGAGAGGGAAAACTAAAACGGCAACACCACGTCCAACACCTGCTGCCCGTAACGCGGCTGCTGCACGTCGGTGATCTGGCCGCGCCCGCCATAGGCGATGCGCGCCTGCGCGATCTTGCTCGAATCGATGGTGTTGTCGCTCTGGATGTCCTCCGGCCGCACGATGCCGGCGACGATCAGTTCGCGCACCTCGAAGTTGACGCGGATTTCCTGCTTGCCCTCGACCACCAGGTTGCCGTTGGGCAGCACTTGCGTCACCACCGCGGCGACGTTGGTCTGCAACGCCTCCTGCCGGTTGACCGAGCCCTTGCCGTCGCTGGTCGAGGTCGAGTCGGCGGTGAGGATGCGGCCGGGCAACAGCGCGGTCGCCGGCGTCTTGATGGTCTTGCTGCCGAGGAAATCGCTGACGCCGGAATCCTCGGTGTTGGTGCGGCTGCGCTGCGTCTCGTTGGCGATCGCCGCCTTGTCGGTGATGTTGACCTGCACGGTGAGGATGTCGCCGACCTGGTGCGCGCGCTGGTCCTTGAAGAAGGCGCGCGAGCCGTTGCGCCACAGCGAATTGGGATTGTAGGAGGCCGGCTGCGCCGCCGGCATCGGCATCTGCACCGGCTTGTAGCCCGGCCGCGCGGTCGGGTTGTCGATCGCGGCGAGCGGCGGCGGCTGGCCGATGTTCTTCAGCCGGTCATAGGCCGCGCAGCTCGACAGCAGCGAGACGCAAGCGCGGCGAGCACGGCGTGACGCATTGTCTTGGGCACATTCATCGCGATCACTTTCACAATTGGCGCGGACGGCGCCGTTACGGTGTTGGCCTCAGTGCGCGGCGGCAGGTTGGCCGCCAGCCGCGGCGAACCGGTTGAGATCGTGACGCGGCCGGGGCCGCTCACCACGCCCTGCAAGGTGCGCTTGGATTGTTCGTTGAGCACGGAGATCACGTCGCCCTCGGCGCCGCTTTCGGCCGCCTTGCCGCGGACCGTCAAGGTAATGCCGGGCACCTGATAAGTGAGCGTCACCGTCTCGTTGCGCAGCACCACCGCCGGTCTGGTCAGGTCGGACAGGCGCAGCGGCCGGCCGGGCTGCATCGGATTGCGCGCGGCAAGGCCGATCACTTGTTCGCTGTCGGTGACGATGTCGCGGGCGATGGTGCCGCGCGGGCGCCGCTCGAGCGTCACGTCGGCGGCCTTGATCGTTTCGCCGCGGTCGAGCGGGCGCACCAGCGTCGCGATCTCGACGGTGGCGGCGGCGCGGCCGGACAAATGCAGCGCGCCGCGCGTGGTGGCGCCGGTCGGCATGTCGAGGGTCACGTCGAAGCGGCCGCTATGCGCGTCGTAATTGACGTGGCCGACGCGCGGCTCGCCTTTGGCGGTGGTCTCAAGCTGAATGGCGCGCAGCTCGCGGTCGAAATTCACCTGGATGTCCTTGACCGGACCGAGCGCGTATTGCGCGGCCAGCGCCCGCGCCACCCGCGCCTCGATGTCCTTGGCCGGGATGATGCGGCTGGCCCGCGTCACCACCACTTCGCTCAAGCCGCCGCTGTCGAGGCCGATGAGCTGCAAGCGGCGCACGGCTTCGACGACCGCGTCGGCGGAGACGGTGCCGGTCGAGCCGAGATCGGGCGCGCGGAAGATCGGCACCTGGGCGATGACGCCGGCGTGCTCGATCAGATCGCCGACGCGCACGATCGAACCGGTGACGGTCGCTTCGCTCTTGAGCCTGGGGCGGTCCTGCGCGGCGGCGGCGGATGCGCTGAGCGCGAAGCAGGGCCAGAGCGGCGAGGGTGAGGTTGCGGATCATGGTTGTTACCTCAGCGCATCAAAGCGGAGGTCGATTGCAGCATCTGGTCGGCGGCGGTGATCACCTTGCCGTTCATCTCGTAGGCGCGCTGCGCGGCGATCAGATTGGTGATCTCGGTGACCGAGTCGACGTTCGATTGCTCGAGGCTGCCTTGCTGCAAATCGCCGGCGCCGTCGGTATTGGGGATGCCGTCCTGCGGCGTGCCGGAGGCGGGCGTCTCCTGATACAGATTGTCGCCGATCGACAAGCAGGCCGGCCTGGTTGATGAAGCGGGTGAGCGTGATCTGGCCGAGCACGGTCGGCGTGGTCGAGCCTTGCGGGATGACCGAGACTTGGCCTTGCGCGTTGATGGTGAGCCCGCTCGAATTCTGCGGAATGGTGATGGTCGGCTGCACGACGCTGCCCTGCGCGGTGACGATGCGGCCGGTGGCGTCCATCTGGAACGAGCCGTCGCGCGTGTAGGCATAGGTGCCGTCGGGCAATTGGATCTTGAAGAAGCCGTCGCCGCGGATCGCGACGTCGAGCGTGCCGCCGGTCTGCGCCAGCGTGCCTTGCGTCATCAGCCGCGGCGTGCCGACCGATTTGACGCCGGAGCCGAGATCGATGCCGACCGGCAGGATATTGCCCTGCGCCGAGGTCTGCGTGCCGATGCGGCTGACGTGGTCGTACAACAGGTCCTGGAACTGGGCGCGCTGGCGCTTGTAGCCCGTGGTGGTCATGTTGGCGAGATTGTTGGCGATGACCTGGACATTGAGCTCCATCGCCATCATGCCGGTCGAAGCTGTGCTGAGTGCGCGCATGGATTCAAACTCCCTTCAACGTCAAGCCGGGACTTCGGCGAGCTTGTCGATCGCCGACTGACTGAGATCGTTCTGTTGCTGCAGGATCGCGGAAATCTGCGTGTAGCTGCGGGTGATTTCGATCATGCGCGACATTTCGACGACGCCGCGCACGTTCGACTTTTCGATCGCGCCTTGCACGATGCCGGTGGCGGCTGCCGCCGGCTGCGGGCTGACGCCTTCGGGCGCGGCAAAGGTGCTGCTGCCGTCCTTCTGCAGCCGCTGCGGATCGGTGAAGGAGACCAGGCGCAATTTGCCGCGCGCCGAATCGACTTTCGAATTGCCTTCGCGCACGCTGATGGTGCCGTCGCGGCTGATCGAGATTTGCCGGTCGCTGGGCTGAAATTGGATCGGGCCGCCGTCGCCGAGCACGGCAAAGCCGTCGCTGGTGACCAACTGGCCGGTGGCGTTGATCTGCATCGAGCCGTTGCGCGTGTAGCGTTCGCCGCGCGGCGTCTGCACCACCAGGAAGTCTTTGCCGTCGACCGCGACGTCGAGCGAATTGCCGGTGCGCTCGACCGGGCCCTGGCTCATGTCGTGCCAGATGCCGCGGTCGCGCACGAAGCTCACGCGGCTGCCGGTCTGATCGGCGCGCGCGGCGGAGGCGAGAAATTCCTCGAAGATCGAGCCGTCGGCTTTGTAGCCGGTGGTGTTGAGGTTCGCGATATTGTTGGCGACAACGTCCATTTCGCGACCGAGCGCGACCTGGCGCGACAGTCCGACGAGAACCGCATTCTGCATCGGCATTCTCCCCTTCTCATCCGGCGCGGACATGCCCTCCCGAGGCGTGGCTCACCGAAAGCGCGCGCCAAGCTCTCCCAAGCCGGCGGCTGACCAAAGCTTTGCAGCCGCCGTGCCAAGTCATAAATATGAGGAAAACCAGCGCGTTAGATGAAATCGGCAGGTCCGGAGGTGGGGCAAAAACAGCCGCGCGGGCGGCTTCACCCGGCAAAAGATTCCGCGCGCCGAGGGGTAAGAAAGTATCTGTTAACCATACCAACCTACCTTTGCCGGCGGGGAAGCGCGGGGGCCGCGCATCCGCGGTGTTTCGCTCGAAATCGCCGGGGGCCGGCCCCGTCCGTTGCATCGGGGTCATCATGGCAGCCAAGGCGAAAAAAGAAGCGGAAGCCGAGCTCGAGGACGAGCCGGAAGACGGCGAAGAACAGACCGCGGAAAAGCCGAAGCGAAAATTCATCCCCTCGTTCAAGCTGCCGTCGCTCAAGATCATGATCATCGCGCTGGCCGGCTTGCTTGTGGTCGGCGGCGGCGGGGGCGGCGCCTATTTCTATTTCTTCAAGGGCGCGCCGCAACACGAAAAGGTGGCGAAGCCCGTGGCCAAACCGGCGACCTTCGTCGACATGCCCGACGTGCTGGTCAATCTGTCGAACGCGGCGAGCGAGCGCACGCAATATCTCAAGGTGAAGATCGTGCTCGAAGTGCCCGACGCCGAAGTGGTGGGCCAGATCCAGCCGCTGATGCCGCGGGTGATGGACGCCTTCCAGACCTATTTGCGCGAATTGCGGCCGACCGATCTCGACGGCTCCGCCGGTCTCTACCGGCTGAAGGAGGAACTGACCCGCCGGGTCAATGCCGCGGTCGCGCCCAACCGCATCACCGCCGTTCTGTTCAAGGAGATCGTCGTTCAATAGCGACGTAAGAAATGGCGAAAGACCAAATCGATCAAGACGCGCTGGCCGCCGAATGGGGCGTGGCGATGGAACAGGAGACGGCCTCGCCCGCGCCGGCTCCCGAGGATCCTATTGCGACGCCCGGCACCGACGAGGCGACCGCGCAATGGGCGGCCATGGCCGACGAAGGCCCCGGCTTCCAAAGCGCCAAAGGCGGCGGCGCCGAGCGCATCCTCAATCAGGATGAAATCGACAGCATGCTCGGTTTCAGCCTGACCGATGTCACGCTGAACGACAATTCCGGCATCCGCGCCATCATCAACTCGGCGATGGTGTCGTACGAGCGCCTGCCGATGCTGGAGATCGTGTTCGACCGCCTGGTGCGGTTGATGACGACCTCGTTGCGCAATTTCACCTCCGACAACGTCGAAGTCTCGCTCGACCGCATCACCTCGGTGCGCTTCGGCGACTATCTCAATTCGATCCCACTGCCGGCGATCCTCGCCGTGTTCAAGGCCGAGGAATGGGACAATTTCGGCCTCGCCACGGTCAATTCGAGCCTGATCTATTCGATCATCGACGTGCTGCTCGGCGGCCGGCGCGGGCAGAGCACGGTGCGCGTGGAGGGCCGGCCCTACACCACCATCGAGACCAATCTGGTCAAGCGCATGATCGAGGTGGTGCTGGCGGACGCCGAGCACGCCTTCAAGCCGCTGTCGCCGGTCAAGTTCAACATCGACCGGCTGGAGACCAATCCGCGCTTTGCCGCCATCTCGCGCCCGGCCAACGCCGCGATCCTGGTGCGCCTGCGCATCGACATGGAAGACCGCGGCGGCAATATCGAATTGCTGCTGCCTTATGCGACCATCGAACCGATCCGCGCCGTTCTCTTGCAGATGTTCATGGGCGAGAAGTTCGGCCGCGATCCGATCTGGGAGGATCATCTGGCGACCGAAATCGGCCAGGCGCAGATCTCGGTCGACGCCGTGCTCTACGAGGAGCGGCTGCCGCTGCGCAAGATGATGAATTTGAGCGTCGGCGACACGCTCGCGCTCGAGATCAAGCCGGACGCGCTGGTCACCGTGCGCTGCGGCGACATCGCTTTGACGGAAGGGCGCATGGGCAAAGTCGGCGACCGCGTCGCGGTGCGGGTGGCCAAAGCCGTTACGCAAACCGCGCACCACCTTCGCCATGTTCGAGAACGCGGACGAGCCCACCAATCGTATGGAGACGCCGTGAGCACGCATTACGGTTTTCTGGTCGAGAGCATGGTCTCGATCCTGCTGCTGCTCACGATCCTTTATTGCGTGCGGCTCAACAAGCAGCTTCGCCTGCTCAAGGCCGACGAGCAGACGCTGCGCGCCACCATTTCCGAGCTTGTCACCGCCACCGAAATCGCCGAACGCGCCATCGCCGGACTGAAATCGACCATGCGCGAGGGCGAGCAAAGCCTGGCCGCGCGGCTGCAACGGGCGGAGACCGTCACCGCCGAGATCGAACGCCAACTCGGCCTCGGCGAGAAACTGCTCGGCCGGCTCATCCGCATCACCGGCGCGGCGCGCCCGCTTGACGCAGCCGTCAACGTTCCCGACGCCAAGGCGGTGGCCGCCGCCGCGCAAGCCTTCGCCGAGCGCACGCGCACGCGGCTTGCCGGCCAATCGGGCGATCTTGCCGCATGATCCGCTGGGCGCGCGATTTCCGGCTGATCCCCGTCGTCTTGCTGGCGACGATCGCCCTGTTCGCGCTCAAAGTGTCGGGCCTGGTGTTCGACGGCGGCTATACGCTGGCCGAACGGCTGCAAGGGCTCAACAAGGACGAACTTGCAGATCACCACGCGCGAGAGCGTGCCGGCTTTTCCGAAGATCGTCATCGCCGATGCGCAATCGCCGCAGAGCGAGGCGCCGAAGCAGCCTTGGGCGCGGGAAATGTTCAATTACGGCGGCGACAGCCGCGACATCACCGGTTCGGTCGGCGGCGAAGGGGCCGCCGCCAGCGGTCCGCCGCTGAAAACGTCGACCAAGGCGCCGGATCCGCCCAAGCTCGAGGTCGGCAATTTCAGCGTGCCGGTGCTCGCCGGCCATCTTGCCTCGCCCGGCGAGCGCGCCATCCTCGAGCGCCTGCAGGACCGCCGCAAGGAGCTCGACAGCCGCGACCGCGAACTGGGCATGCGCGAGAGCCTGCTCAAGGTCACCGAGAAGCGGCTGCAGGCCAAGGTCGCCGAGCTCAAGGACATGGAAGCGCGCGTCAACGAGGCCATCGGCAAGCGCGACAAAGCGGAAGCCGACCGCTTCAAGAGCATCGTCGCCATGTACGAGAACATGAAGTCGAAGGACGCCGCGCGCATCCTCGAGCGCCTCGACATGCGCATTCTGGTCGAGGTGGCGACCAAGATAAATCCGCGCAAAATGTCGGAAATCCTCGCCCAGATGGCGCCGGAATCGGCCGAACGGCTGACCGTCGAATTGGCGCGGCGCGCCGACGGCGGCAAAGCGCAGAACCCGGGCCAATTGCCGAAGATCGAAGGCAAGCCGAGCGGCGGCTAAAAAGCGCATGAGCGCGCGGTTTTTTGGCCCGAACGGACGCCACGGTTAACGCCGCGTTAAACGCCAATCCCTAGGCTGTGGCGACCGGCATGTTCGCCGGCTGGAACGGCTGCATGACGGCTCTGCCCCTCAGCCCAAGGAAGACCCGCGCGCGCTTCTCGAGGCGGCGGCTATTGCCATGGCGGCGCGCGTTGGCCGCGCTCGCGCTGGCGCCGGCGCTCTGCTGTTGGCGGCGGCCTACGGCGCCCGCGCGCGCGCCGAGGAGCCGATCAAAGGCGAGGTCAACGTCACCACCGAGAACGGCTTTGCGCGGCTCGCCTTCCGCTTCGAAAAGGAAGTGCAGGCGAGCGTGCGCGTCGTCGTTCCCGATCATGGTGATAACCTTCAAGAAGCCGGTCGCCATCGCGGTCGACCGGCTCAATGCCGGCGCCTCCGACTATATCAGCGCGGCGCGCACCGATCCCGACGGCACCGCGATCCGCATCGCGCTCACCCATAATATCAAGTTCAACACCATCGCCGCCGCCGAGCGGTTCTATCTCGATCTGTTGCCGGAGAGCTGGAGCGGCGTCATGCCCGGCCTGCCGCAACAGGTGGTCGAGGAACTCGCCAACCGCGCGCTCGAAGCCGAGCGCCAGTTGCGCCAGCAGCGGGCTCGGCGCCAAGCCGCAGAAGCGGCCGCTGATCGGCGTCAAGGTCGCAACGCAACCGACCTTTACCCGCTACGTCTTCGCCATGCCGGAAATGGCCAATGTCGTGCCCGAGCGCGGCGACGGCAAGCTGACGCTCGAATTCGACGAGCCGATCCGATGGGATTTGGCCGACGCCAAGGCGGCGATGCCGAAGACGCTGAAATCGATCGAATCCGAGGTCGAATACGATTCGGTCACCGTGACCTTCGCGCTCAACGGCGCGCCGAAGGTGCGCACCTTCCGCGAGGACCGCAGCATCGTGGTCGATATCGGCCATGACGCCGCGCCTGCTTCGGCGCCAAAGACCGCCGCGCAGCCGGCGCCGGCGGCAAAGCCAAGCGAGGCCGCCAAACCCGCGCAAGCCGGCGCGCCGGCGATCGAGCCGCCGGAAACCGTGCCGGTGAAGGAAGCAGCAAGCGCGCCGCCGCCGAAAGACGAACTCGCGTCGCCCCGATGAGCCCGCCAGGCCGCCGCCGGCGAAGGCGGCCGAGGCCGCAGCGCCGCGCCGCTGCCGACGCCGCCGCCGGTGAAGGCGGCCGAGCGCAAGCAACCGGCGCCGCGCGCGGATGCGCCGGTCGTCGTCGAACTGCACCGCACCGGCAATACCTTGCGCGCCGAATTTCCTTTCGTCGCCGAGACGCCGGCCGCCGTGTTCCAGCGCGCCGACACGCTGTGGCTGGTGTTCGACAGCGCCGCCAAGATCGATCTCGCCGCGTTCAACAAAGACGGCAGCCACCTCATCCGCGACGCCGCGCAGGAGCGCGGCGCCGACGGCGAGGCGATCGTGCGCTTGCGGCTGGCGTTGCCGCGCCTCATCAGCCTCAACGCCGACGGCCCGGGCTGGATCGTCACTCTTGGCCGACGCGATTTCGACGCCGAGCCGGCCGCTCACCATCGCGCGCAATATCGTCGGCAAGAACCGCGCCAGCATCGCCATTCCCTTCGCCCATCCGCGCAAGCTGCACGTGCTCGCCGACCGCAATGTCGGCGACCGGCTGATGGTGGTGACCGCGCTCGGGCCGGCGCGCGGCTTCCTCAAGGGACAGAATTTCGTCGAACTGCGCGCGCTGCCGTCGACCCACGGCGTGGTGTTGCAGCCGCTCGCCGACGACGTCAGCGCCGAACTTGGGCGCCGACAAGATCACCGTCACCCGCCCGGGCGGGCTGTCGCTGTCGCCGACCGTGCTCGGCCCGCAGCCAATGGCCGGCGGCACCCGCGCGCTCTCCTTCGACACCCAGCTCTGGGGCTACGACAAGCAGGCCAACTTCAACAAGCGGCAGGACGAACTGATCCGCATCGCCGCTTTGGCGCCGGCGTCCAAGCGCAAGCAGGCGCGGCTTAATCTCGCGCGCTTCTATCTCGCCCGCGACATGGCGGCGGAGGCGAAAGCCGTGCTCGACCTGATGCTCGCCGACAAGAAGGGCGGCGAGGACGTCACCGGCAGCGTGCTGCGCGCGGTCGCCGAGCTGGGGCTGGCGCGGCCGGCGGACGCGCTGAAGGAACTGTCCAATCCGCAGATCGGCAACCAGCTCGACGCGCCGATCTGGCGCGCCATCGCCGATGCGCGGCTGGCCAAATGGGCGCCGGCGCACGCCGCGTTCAAGTCGGTGGATGGCGCCATTTCCGCGCTGCCGCTCGAATACCAGCGCATGGCGCTGCAGGAGGCGTTGCGCGCGGCGATCGAGGTGCACGATTTCGCCGGCGCCGACCGCATCGTCAACGAGCTCGACACCATCGGCGTGCCGCCGGAGATGGAGCCGGAGATGGCCGTGCTCAACGGCCGGCTCAACGAGGCGCTCGGCCACAACGAGGACGCGCTGGCGAACTACCGGACGGCTGCCGCCTCGCGCGACCGCCGCGCCGCCGCGCAAGGCCGCCTGCGCGAGATCCTGCTGCGCTATTCGATCGGCGACATGCCGCGCAAGGACGTCATCGACGCGCTCGAATTGCTCACCACCATCTGGCGCGGCGACGACGTCGAGGCGGAGGGCCTGAAGCTCCTGGCGCATCTTTACACCGAGGACGGCCGCTACCGCGACGCCTTCCACGTCATGCGCACGGCGCTCTTGGTGCATCCCAATTCGGAATTGACCCGGCAAATCCAGGACGAAGCGGCGGTGACCTTCGACAGCCTGTTCCTCGGCGGCAAGGGCGACGGGCTGCAGCCGATCGAAGCGCTCGGGCTGTTCTACGATTTCCGCGATCTCACCCCGATCGGGCGGCGCGGCGACGAGATGATCCGCCGCCTGGCCGACCGGCTGGTGGCGGTCGATCTGCTCGACCAGGCCGCCGAACTGCTGCAGCACCAGGTCGACCACCGCCTGCAGGGCGGCGCGCGGGCGCAGGTGGCGACGCGGCTTGCCGTGATCTATCTGATGAACCACAAGCCGGATCGCGCGCTCGCCACCTTGCAGGCGACGCGCACCTCGGAACTGTCCAACGATCTGCGCGACCAGCGCCTGCTGCTCGAGGCGCGGGCGCTGTCGGAAACCGGCCGCCACGATCTCGCGCTCGAACTGATCGCCAATATCGACAGCCGCGAGGCGATCCGCCTGCGCTCGGACATCCTGTGGGCGGCCAAGCGCTGGCGCGATTCCGCCGAGCAGATCGAGATGCTCTACGGCGAGCGCTGGCGCGATTTCACGCCGCTGACCGAGAGCGAGCGCTTCGATATTCTGCGCGCGGCGATCGGCTATTCGCTCGGCGAGGAGCCGATCGGACTGGCGCGCTTCCGCGAGCGATACGCCGCCAAGATGGCCGGTACGCCGGACGGCCGCGCCTTCGATATCGTGAGCGCGCCGGCCGGCAATGCCGGCGCCGAATTCCAGGACATCGCCAAGAAGATCGCGTCGGTCAATTCGCTCGACACGTTCCTGCGCGAGTTGAGCAAGCGCTATCCGGATGCGGCGGCGATTACGCCGGCCGCCGCCGGCAAGACCGCGCCGGCTGCCGCTGCGCCGGCAACCAGGCCGGCCAAGGAACCGGTAAAGCGCCGGTCAAGCCGCCGGCGCCATCGTCGAAAGCCGCGGCGCCTGAAAAGGCCGCGGCCAATGCGCCGGCGTAAGCCCGCCGCCTGCTGCTGCGCCGCCGCCGAAGTCACCGGCACCGCCGAAAGCCGATGCGACGCCGACGGGATCGATCCCGCGGCGCTAGGGCGTCCGCGCCGCGTCTGCTTCACTCCCAATAACGAACATTCGGCGCATCGGCCGGCATGTCAGTTAAGTGTCGGGAGGAGATAATGAGCGTTGCTAAGCGTTCGCCTTGCGCAACGCGTCGTCTAGTTGCTCGCTCCAACTGGGATTATGAAGCCTGAGAGCCGCCAACACATCGCCCGAGCGCTCCGTCACATTGGCCAATTCACGTGCGAAGCGCCGTGCTTCGTCCCATTTTTCAAGCGCGGCATAGCAGCAAACGATAACTTCCAGGCTAATCCACCACTTTGGTCGAACCTGCAAGGCGCGCGCTCGCAGCTTCAAGTCCGGCTTCTGCCCGTCCGGAGAAAAGACGCGCCAGTGCAAGCATGTTAAACCAAACGAAATTCTGTGGATCATATGGGCTCAGTCGCAGCCCATATTCCAGCGGAACGATTGCGTCCGACGCTCGTCCGCTGAACAAAAGAGCCATTCCCAAAACCAAATGGCCTAACGCAAAGCTCGGACTGATATTAATCGCCTTTCGCGCCGCACTGATCGACTGGTCGAAGCGTTCCGAAATTACGCTGACAATCGCAAGCGCGTAATGTGCGTACGGATTTCGCTCGTCAAGATAAATCGCCTTCAGGGCGGCTTGCGTGCCCTCTTGCAAATTGGCAACAGGGTTTTCCGACCAGCCATACGGGACTACGCCGGCGCTGACCCTCGCTAACCAAAT
The DNA here is from genome assembly GCA_963739735.1 of uncultured Alphaproteobacteria bacterium. Taxonomy (GTDB): domain Bacteria; phylum Pseudomonadota; class Alphaproteobacteria; order Rhizobiales; family Xanthobacteraceae; genus Pseudolabrys. The sequence goes on from CAVUBV010000006.1 coordinate 134,806, forward strand.
ATGCGCCTCTGGAAGCTCTGGATCGAGCTTACAAGCCTGGCGAAACAAATCCCGCGCCTTGAGATGGTTCTCGCGCGTCACCTGATGAAAATGCCAAGTCCCGCGCCGCACGAGGTCCCATGCCGTCATGTTTCCGGTGTGACGTGATGCGGCTTGCGCGCCTTCGGTCTTGAGCAACTCCGGTTCGATGGCGCCAGCAACACGTTCGGCGATCTCATCCTGAACAGCGAATACTTCAGTCAGTTCCAGGTCATAACGCTCCGCCCATATTTGATTGGCCGATTCGGCATCAACCAGTTGCGCTGATATGCGAACACTCTGGTTTGACTTGCGTACGCTTCCTTCGAGCAGATAGCGCACGCCAAGTTCGTGCGCTATCTGCTTTGCGTCAAGCGACCTGCTCTTGTATGCAAAGCTCGAATTGCGAGCGATCACGAAAAACCAGCGAAACCGCGTCAGCGCCGTAATGATGTCTTCGGTGATGCCGTCGACGAGATATTCCTGCTCTTTCTCACCGCTCAAATTTGCGAACGGCAAGACAGCGATCGACGGTCGATGCTGGCGCTCGGCAGGAGATGTTTCGCTCGGCTTGGCTTGCTCGGCTGGCGCTTGCGCGGGAATGCCAATGAAGCGGTATCCGACGCGCGGTGTCGTCGCGATCCATTCGCTGCCGTCGGCCGTCGGTCCGAGCTGCTTCCTGAGCGCGGCAATTTGAACCGAGAGGTTACTTTCCTCGACCGCTGTGTCACCCCATGCCGCCCGCATCAGTTCGGTCTTTGTGATCACATGGCCGGGCGAAGAAACGAGCACCTGCAACAGAAGCAGTCCCTTGCTGCTCACGGCAACCGGCCGCCCCTCCCGTAGAAGCATTCCTCGCCGCGTATCGAGAATGAACGGGCCAAATGCCAATTGCGTGGACATTCGCGGAGCCTAATGGGTTTCGCAAAAATTCGGAACATTTCGGCATCGAATTCAAGACTTTTAGGCGTCCCTTCCACCAATTTATGCGCGTCAATCCCTATGCCAAACAGGAGGTTTCCATGACCATTCTCGAGACAACGAGAGCCGACGGCAATGCCAACGGGACATCGGAAAAAGCGTCCGTAATCAAGGGCGGCGCAGGTTACCGCGCCGAGCAAGGCAGCGACTATGAGCCGGGGGTGAGCGCGGAGACCGTCGGCTCGAAATCGATCTGGCTCGGGATGATCACGCTGCCGCCGGGCAAGCGAACCCGCGCGCACGTGCATGAGCATCACGAGACCGCCCTTTACATGCTGAGCGGCGATGCAATGGAATTGTGGACCGGTGACGAGCTCCAGTATCGCGACATCGTGCAGCCCGGCGACTACATCTTTATTCCGGCAAATATGCTGCACGTCGCGGTGAATCGAAGCGGACAGCCTGCGGTGTTCATCGGCACGCGCAACGAGGCGACGGCTCAGGAAAGCGTTGTGTTGCGTCCCGAAATGGATGGAAAGGTGCCGTAAGACTCGATTTCTCAGTGCCGATCGGACGCTAAATCCCGGTGGGGTTGCCGCGTGGGGAATTGTCTGAGGCGATAGCGCGAGCCAGCGCCCGATCTGATGCCGTGCCGACAATGGCCGTTCGCGGTCACAAGCGGATATGCCGAAAGTCCGCGGCATGTCCGCTTTACTCCCGGAAGCGGACAGTGAGGGCCGCCGCAGCCGCCGATCGCCGCAGAGTCATAGAGCGCGGCTCGTCGCTGGATTTCCGTTTGCGCGAGGATGAGCGAATTTGCCGCTACGTCCCGTAGCTCTGGATGAGCGAGCCGGCGACCAGGCTCCAGCCGTCGACCAGCACGAAGAAGATCAGCTTGAACGGCAGCGAGACGACCACCGGCGGCAGCATCATCATGCCCATCGACATCAAGACCGAGGCCACCACCAGGTCGATGATGAGGAACGGCAGGAACAGCAAGAAGCCGATCTCGAAGGCGCGCTTGAGTTCGGAGATCATGAAGGCCGGCACCAGCACGCGCAGCGAAATGTCCTCGGGCTTGGCGGGCTCGGGCTGCTTCGCCATGTCGACGAACAGCTTGAGGTCCTTTTCGCTGACGTTCTTCTGCATGAAGGCGCGCAGCGGCACCGCGGCGCGGTCGAAGGCCTGCTCGGCGGTGATCTCGTTGGCGACCAGCGGGCGCACGCCGGTGTCGTAGGCTTTCTGCAGCGCCGGCCCCATGACGAAGGCGGTGAGGAACAGCGCCAGCGACACGATCACCGCATTGGGCGGCGCGGTGGCGGTGCCGAGCGCGGTGCGCAACAGCGACAACACCACCACGATGCGGGTGAACGAGGTCATCATGACGAGGATGGAGGGCGCCAGCGACAGCACCGTGAGCAGCGCGATCATCTGGATCACGCGCTCGGTCAGTCCTGAGCCTTGCGCGAAATTGACGCTGATGTCCTGCGCGGCGGCGGGCACTGCGCCCACCGCGACCAGCCCGGCTACTCCGACCACCACCGTCAAAAGACGGACACGGCGGTCGGAACGGCCTATCACGTCTTGCCTGACGGACGGCCGAGCAAGTTGGCCATCTCCTCTTCCAGACTGTCGATCGCCGTCATCGCCGCCGCCGGTTCCGGCTTCGGCTGCGGGCTTGATGTCCGGTTTGACCTCGATCTTGGGTTCGATCTTGGCGTCTCGATCTTCGGTTCGACTTTCGGCTCGACCTTGGGCTCGATCTTGGGCTCCGGCTTTGGCTCGACCGGTGCTCTCGATCTTCGGTCTCGATCTTCGGTTCGAATTTGGGCTCGACGCGCGGCTTGGCATCGCGCGCGGGCGCGGCCGTCGGCGCGGCGGCGAGCGGATCGGTCACCGGCGGCACGGCCTTCCGGCATCGGCGCGCGGCGCAGCGCGGCTTCGAGCTGCTGCGCCATCTCCGCGAGATTATGATCGGTCTGCGGCGGAGCGGGCGGCTCGGGCGGCGGCCGCCACGGCGCTCGGCCGCGGCGGCTCGCGCTGCGCGGCAGGCGCGGGGACTTCGGGCGGGGTCAACCGCGTCGATAATTCGGCGGCCATGCCGGTGAGGCTGTCGGGCGGACGCGCCCGCGCGCCCGGCTCGGGCGCAAGCCAGGGCTCTTCGGTCGCCGAGGCGCGGTAGGGGCGCGGCGCCGGCAGCGGCGTCGGCTCGTTCAAGGGCTGCAGCGGCCAGGAATTTTCGACGGCCGGCGCATGGCGGGTGGCGGCGTCGGCGGGACCGTTGCCGCGCGCCGGCTCGCGGGCTGGCTCGCGGGCCGCCTCGCGGGCGACGGCGCGCACGATATTGGGTTCGACCACGAGGTCGGTCGGGCCGCCGATCATCAAGAGATGCTCGACATTGTCGCGCCGGATCAGCACCAGGCGGCGGCGGCCGTCGACGGTGGCGGCATCGATGACGGCAAGCCGCGGCTGGCGGCCGCGCGCGCCGCCGCCGAGCCGGTTGGAGCCGAAACGGCGCACCAGCCAGGCGGTCAGGCCGATCAGCGCCAGCACCACCGCGAATGCGATGAAGAATTTCGCAGGCAGCGGTATTTCGGGGCCGAACAGGGTCTCGAACATCAGGACGCTCCGTACGTGGTGCCGCGGCGCATCAGGCGGGAATCGCCCAAATGGTTAATTCCGTAAAGTCCAATCTGCCGCCCGGATTACTAACAGAGCCTTAACAAATATTGGGCCTTTTGCCATCCCGCCAGGGCTTGCCCCTTGCCAATCAAGGTAAACGGCGCCCGGGGCAAAGCGTTCCAGCCCTATTCTTTTACCCGCCATTAACCATACGCCCGGCAAAGTCTGCCTAGCGAAGGCCTCGCTCGAGCCGCGGATTTTAAGGATTAGCCGATGGCGATTACCGACATTCCGATCCTGTCCATGCTGCGCACCCGGCTGCAATGGGCGCAGGAACGCCAGCGGGTGCTGGCGGAAAACGTCGCCAATGCCGACACGCCGAACTACCGCGCGCGCGATCTGGCGCCGCTGAAATTCGAGGCGCCGACGGCGGCGCCCGCGGCCCCGCTCACCGGCGTCTCGCTCGAACGCACCGCGCCCGGGCACATCGCCGGCAGCGGGCAGGGCGACTCGCCGTTCCGCTCCAAGACCGACGGCAGCTACGAGGTGCGGCCGACCGGCAACGCCGTCAACCTCGAGCAGGAAATGATGAAAGTGGCGGCCAACCAGATGGACTACCAGGCGGTGACCGCGCTCTACGCGCGCAGCCTCGGCCTGATCAAGACCGCGCTCGGCAAAGGCTGAGCGCGCTGGCGCCGCGCCATCGCCGGCGCGCGCATTCGAAGGAGAGCGACTTTGGACTTCCTCAAGACCATGGCGATCGCCGCTTCCGGCCTGCGCGCGCAAGCCGGGCGCATGCGCATCATTTCGGAAAACATCGCCAACGCCGATTCAACGCCGTCGAGCCCGGCGCCGAGCCGTACCGGCGCAAGATCGCGAGTTTCCGCACCGAGGTCGACCGCGCGCTCGACGTGAAACTGGTCGAACTCGGCAAGCCGCGCACCGACACCTCCGAATTCCGCCTGAAATACGAACCCGGCCATCCCGCCGCCGACAAGAACGGCAACGTCAAATATCCCAACGTCAATCCGCTGTTGGAAATGACCGACATGCGCGAGGCGCAACGCACCTACGAGGCCAATATCAACGTCATCACCGCCACCCGGCGGATGATCCAGCGCACCATCGACATCCTCAAAATCTAGCGCAACGAACAACTGAAAGGCTAATTCGATCATGGCCTCACCGCTCTCCGCCGCCGGCGCCTATGCCAATATCGCGCGGCTCGCCACCGATCCCTCGCATGCACTCGGCAATGCCGCGGGCGCGCGGCCGGCCAAAGACGACACCGGCTTTGCCGCCATGCTCAAGCACGCGATCGGCGCGGTCAGCGAGGCGGGGCGCAAATCCGACGCGCAGACGACGGCGATGGTCAACGGCAAATCCAACATGGTCGACGTGGTCACCGCGGTGGCGGAGACCGAGGTCGCCGTCAGCGCCGTGGTGGCGGTGCGCGACAAAGTCATCCAGGCCTACGAAGAAATCATGAAGATGCCGATCTGATTTTCCCGCGCGGCGGGAGAGTAAAAGGACGCCAATGACCGGACCGGAAGTTCTCGACGTCGCCCGCGACGCGATTTACACGCTGATCATCGTGGCGAGCCCGGTCATGCTGGTCGGTCTGGCGGTGGGCGTGGCGATTTCGCTGTTGCAGGCGGTCACCCAGATTCAGGAAATGACCATCGCCTTCGTGCCGAAGATCCTGGCGATCTTTATTTCACTGCTGATCGCGCTGCCGTTCATGGCGGAAAAGCTGCACGCGGAGATGCTGCGGATCGCCGCCCGCATCGTCGGCGGTTAGCGCATGATCCCGAAAAGTGGGAACCGGTTTTCGGATCAGATCATGCGCAGGAAAAAATAATTTAAATGCGCGTCGACGTTTCATTCCTGCCGGTGCTGGCCGCGGCCTTCCTGCTGACGTTTGCCCGCGTCGGCACCATGGTCATGCTGCTGCCCGGCGTCGGCGAATTGAACCTGCCGGCGCGGGTGCGGCTCGCCATCGCGCTGGTGCTCACCGCCATCCTGCTGCCGGCGCATGAGAAGGCCTATACGGTCGACCTCAAGGCGCTGGCGCCGGTGCTGACCATGCTGTTCCAGGAACTGCTGATCGGCGCGCTGCTCGGCATGACGGCGCGGCTGGCGATCTCGGCGCTGCAGGTCGCCGGCTCCGTGATCGCGCAGCAATTGGGGCTCGGCTTCGTCACCGCCATCGATCCGACGCAGAACCAGCAGGGCATGCTGGTCGGCAATTTCCTCAGCGTGCTCGGCATCACGCTGGTCTTCGCCACCGACATGCATCATCTGGTGATCGCGGCGATGAACGACAGCTACACCATCTTCCATCCCGGCGAGATGCCGATCGTGGGCGACGCCGCCCAGCACATCGTGCGCGTCGTTGCCACCGCGTTCCGCATCGGCATCCAGTTGTCGGCGCCGTTTCTGGTGTTCGGGCTGCTGTTCAATCTGGGGCTCGGCGTGTTGTCGCGGCTGATGCCGCAGATGCAGGTGTTCTTCATCGGCCTGCCGCTGTCGATCCTCCTCGGCCTGTTGCTGCTGCTGTTGGTGATCGGCGCCATGATGGGCACCTTTGTCGGCTATCTGCAGGGCGTGCTCGTCGAACTGACGCCGCCCGGGTAAGCGCATGATCCCGAAAAGTGGGAACCGGTTTTCGGACAAGATCATGCGCCAAAAATGTGGGGACACAGTGATGCAAACTAAACCGAACGCGCCCAAGAACGCATGGCCGATAACGAACCGGATACTCCGAGAAAACAGAAGACCCGACGCAAAAGCGCCTGGACGAGGCGCTCAAGCGCGGCGACGTGGTCAAGAGCCAGGAGGTCAATACCTGGTTCGTCATCGCCGGCGCGGCGCTGGTGCTGATGGCGTTCTCCGGCAGCATGGGCGGAGCGCTCACCACCACCATGCGCGGGCTGCTCGCCAACGCGCACGATATCAATGTGGACGGGCCGGCGCTGCCGCGTCTGTTCCAAAAGATCGGCGGCGAAATGATCGCCGCGGTCGCCATTCCGTTCCTGCTGCTGATGCTGGCGGCGCTCGGCGGCAATCTGATCCAGCATCGGCTGGTCTGGTCGCTGGAAGTGCTGGCGCCCAAGCTGTCCAAGGTGTCGCCGGCGGCCGGCTTCAAGCGCATGTTCGGCAAGCAGGCGCTGGCGAATTTCGCCAAGGGCCTGGTCAAGCTGGTGCTGGTCGGCACCGTGCTCACCGTGCTGATGTGGCCGGAGCGCTACCGCATCATGGCGCTCGAGCGCATCGATCCGGTGGCGGTGCTGCCGCTGGCGCAGACGCTGGCGCTCAAGCTGCTCGGCGCCGTGGTCGCCATCATGGCGGTGGTGGCGATGGCCGATTATTTGTTCCAGTACCGGGTCTGGTACGAGCGGCAGAAAATGTCGCTGCGCGAATTGAAGGAGGAGTTCAAGCAGACCGAAGGCGACCCGGTCATCAAGGGCAAGATGAAGCAGGTGCGCCATGACCCGCCAGCGCCGGCGCATGATGGCGGCGGTGCCGAAGGCGACGGTGGTGATCACCAACCCGACGCATTATTCGGTCGCCCTGCAATACGAGCGCGGCATGGAGGCGCCGGTCTGCGTCGCCAAGGGCGTCGATGCGACCGCCTTGAAGATCCGCGAGATCGCCGCCCAACATTCGATTCCCCTGGTCGAGAACGTGGCGCTGGCGCGCGCGCTGCACGCCACCGTCGAGATCGACCAGCCGATCCCGGTCGAGCACTACAAGGCGGTGGCCGAGGTGATCGGCTATGTCATGCGGCTGCGCCGGGCGGTCGTTCGCACGCCCGCCAAGGGAAGTTCCCGGGGCCGTTAACCGCCAAAGCACGGGATGGCCGCGCCCTGGCTCTTGCGCCGGTGGGGCGGGTTAAGGCACTTGAAGACCATGGCAGCCCAGCAACCCGCCACCCAGCCGCCGGACCGCAGCGACGGGCAAAAGCCCGACCTTGCGCCGGACCTTGCGCCGGACCTTGGCCGGCAGGCCTATGACAAGAGCCAGAGCGCCCCGCGCGCCGGCTCGGTCGGCCTGGTGCTCCTGGTCGCGCTGGCGTTGGTCGGGGCCGCCGCCGGCCTCATTTATGTCGAACCGCCTTATTCGCGAACCTATATCCTGGCGCTGCTCGCCGTGCTCGGCACCGTCGGCGTCTTTGCGCTGTTCGCCATCGCCTCCGGCATCATGCAGCTGTCGAGCCGGGGCGGGCGCCATCCGCTGCTCAAGCAGGTGGTCGACAATTCCTTCGACGGCATCGTGGTCACCGACCAGTCGGGCCGCGTGTTCTACGCCAATGCCACCTATCTCGACCTGATCGGGGCGGCCGACAACAGCGACGTGCGGCCGATCGAGCGGGTCTTCATCGGCGACCCGGAGGTTTCCGAATCGATCTACCGCCTGCTCAAGGCCGCGCGCGAGGGCCGCCGGCTGCAGGAAGAAGTGCGCGTTCCCGGCGCCAGCGCCAAGGCGGCGCGCTGGCTGCGCCTGCGCGTGCGCCCGCTCGGCAGCAGCAAGCACGACGCGAAGATGACGGTGTGGTCGATCACCGACGTGACGCGCGACCGCGAGCGGGCGGAAAACGTGTTCCAGGAATTGCAGCATGCCATCGATTATCTCGACCACGCGCCGGCCGGCTTCTTCTCGGTCGATGCCGCAGGCGACATCGTCTATCTCAATGCCACGCTCGCCGACTGGCTCGATCACGATCTGGCGCAAGTGGGCGCCGGTTCGCTCAAGCTCAGCGATATCGTCGCCGGCGAGGGCGCCGCGCTGCTTGACCACGCTCAACGCCGCGCCCGGCGAAGTGAAGACCGAGGTGCTCGACCTCGATCTGCGCGCGCGCAACGGCAAGCCGGTGCCGGTGCGCCTGTTCCACAAAGTGGCGTTCGGCGCCGACGGCACGCCCGGCGCCTCGCGCACGCTGGTGCTCAACCGCGCCAAGGACGACGGCAGCGATTCCGCGCGCGCGGCGGAAGTGCGCTTCATGCGCTTCTTCCAGAACACGCCGATGGCCATCGCCACCGTCGACAGAAACGGCCGCATCGCGCGCAGCAATGCGCGCTTTGCCGCCTCCTTCGAGGGCATGCTGAAGGGCGACGACCGCTCGATCCTCTCGGTGGTCGCCGAGCGCGACCGCGGAGCGCTCGAAGCCGCCATCCGCAAGGCGGGCGAGGGGCAGGGCGAGATCGCGCCGGTCGAAGCGGCGCTTGCCGGCAGTCCCGAGCGCTGGGCCAATTTCTTCGTCTCCGCCGTCGAGGAGGAGGACCACGACGGCGAGGCGGCGATCGTCTACGCGCTCGAGACCACCGCCCAGCGCACGCTGGAGAACCGCGTCTATCAGCAGCAGAAGATGGAATCGGTCGGCCAGCTTGCCGGCGGCATCGCGCACGATTTCAACAACGTGCTCTCGGCCATCATGATGGCGACCGACTTTTTGCTCAACGCGCACAAGCCGACCGACCCGTCGTTCAAGGACATCATCCAGATCAAGCAGAACGCCAACCGCGCCGCCGCGCTGGTGCGGCAGCTGCTCGCTTTCTCGCGCAAGCAGACGCTGCGCCCGCAGGTGCTCGATCTGGGCGAGACGCTGTCCGACCTCGGCATGCTGCTCAAGCGGCTGATCGGCGAGAAGGTGACGCTCGACGTGGTGCACGGCCGCGACCTGTGGCCGGTGAAGGTCGACCTCTCGCAATTCGAGCAGGTGATCGTCAATCTCGCGGTCAACGCGCGCGACGCCATGCCGGACGGCGGCAAGCTCACCGTGCGCACCGCCAATGCGCCGGCGGGCGAGACCGCCGGCGCCGCCTACAAGGGCATGCCGAGCGCCGACTACGTGCTGGTCGAGGTGGCCGATACCGGCTCCGGCATTCCCGCCGACATCGTCGACAAAATCTTCGAGCCGTTCTTCTCGACCAAGGAAGTGGGCAAGGGCACCGGCCTGGGGCTTTCCACGGTCTACGGCATCGTCAAGCAGACCGGCGGCTTCATTTATGTGGACTCGAACCCGGGCAAAACCGCGTTCCGCATTTTCCTGCCGCGTCACGTCGCCGGCGCCGAGGAGGCGCTGCCGCAAATTCCCGACGCCGAGGCCCCGGCCATCGCCGGCGCCATGTCGGCGGCCGACACCATGGCGAAGGCGGCGACCGATCTCACCGGCCACGGCACCATTTTGCTGGTCGAGGACGAGGAGGGCTTGCGCGCGCTCAACGCGCGCGGGCTCACTTCGCGCGGCTATACGGTGCTGGAGGCCGGCAACGGCGTCGAGGCGATCGAGGTGCTCGACAGAGAGGGCGCCGTCGACCTGGTGGTGTCGGACGTGGTGATGCCGGAAATGGACGGGCCGACGCTGCTCAAGGAACTGCGCCGGCGCAATCCGGAGGTGAAGGTGATTTTCGTGTCGGGCTATGCCGAGGAGGCGTTCCAGAAAAACCTGCCCGAACAGGAGCAGTACGAATTCCTCGCCAAGCCCTTCACGCTCAAGCAGCTGGTTTCCAAGGTGAAGGAAACCATGGCCGGCTGACGGGCGCCGCGGCGCCGCGCAGCAATTCGGCGCGACGCCGCGAGCTTGATTGGCCTTCAATCAGCCGCACACTTCCACGCGCCGCCAATGATGGCCGATGCGCTGCCGCGCGTAGTGGCAGTCGGACGGCGTGACATAGACGTCGCCGCGCGGCTCGTAGGCGTAGCTTCGGTGCGCAGCGTTATCCGCCGCAGCGCCCGCGCCGACGCCGACAACGCCCGCGCCGATGATCGCCGGAATGACCCACCACACCACGGCGTGCGCGGGTTGCGGCGCCGCGGTAAGGCCGGCAAGGCCGACGGCGGCCGCGGTGACCAGGGATAGAATCGTTTTCTTCATCGCATCACCTCATGCACGTTGAACATGCGCGTTTCGCGTTTGCGGAAACGCGACCGTTCACCAAGCCGAGGCGGCAAAATTTGTTCCGGTGCCGACGTGGCAATGGCGTGGCAATGACGGGGTGATTGTTTGGCGCGGGTTCCCGCGCCGCCGCTGCGGTCAATTGCAGGATCGCGCCAGCCGCGCCTTGTCGAAAATGCGCAGTTGCAGGCGGCAGGGAAACGCGCGGCCGGCTGCATAACTTGGCGGCGGCGCGCGGAAATAATCCCGCTCGAGCGTGGCGCCGATCGCGCCGGTCGCAATCGTCAAATCGTCGGGCCGAAACGCCGACGCCTGCGCTTGCAACGGCGAGGGCTTGGCCTCGGCAATGGCGACCAGGGCCGCAAACCCAAGCGCGCCGACGCCGATAAACAGGGCCGCAGCAATGACGATTTTCATGTGACGATCTCGAATTTCTTGCTCGAATTTCTTGCCATGGAAGAAATTTCCGAGCCGGCCATAAGTTCCAGGCGGGCCATGACATTCGCGTGACCTGGTAACGCGCGCATTGGCGGCCCCTTACAAAGCGGTCCCGGCGCGCCTATTGTCCTGTCCGCCTCTTTCGCTTCCGAGGCCGGGAGACCAACGCCATGCATCGCTATCGATTGCTGATCGCGCTCGCCGCGATCGCGACCGCGCTTGTGCTTGTTTCAGCCGACGCCAACGCCCGCGCCGGCGGCGGATTCTCCAGCGGCAGCCGTGGCATGCGCACCTTCTCCGCGCCGCCCGCGACGCGCACCGCGCCGTCCACCGCCGCGCCGATCCAGCGTACGATCACGCAGCCAGGCGCCGCCGGTCCGGCCGCGCCGCGGCCGGGGCTGTTCGGCGGCGGTTTGTTCGGTGGCCTTGCCGCCGGCTTCCTTGGCGCCGGCCTGTTCGGATTGCTGTTCGGGCACGGCTTATTCGGCGGCATGGGCGGCTTTGCCTCGATGCTCGGCCTGATCCTGCAAGTCGTGCTGGTGGCGTGGGTGGCGCGGCTGGTCTTTGCCTGGTGGCAGCGGCGCTGCACGCCGGCCTATGCGGCGGCGAATGCGCCGAATGGCGCGGCAGCACCGGGCACGCATGCTTTCGGCGGGCTAGGCAGCGCGTTCGGCGGCCAGGCGCCCGCCGGCGCACCGCTCACCATCGACAAGTCCGACTACGATGCGTTCGAGCAATTGCTCGGCGACGTGCAGGCGGCCTATTCCGCCGAGGATCTCGCCGCGTTGCGCGCCAAGGTGACGGCCGAAATGCTGACCTATTTCTCCGAGCAACTGGCGCAGAATGCGAGCCGCGGCCTGATCAATCGCGTCACCGGCGTAAAGCTGCTGCAAGGCGACCTGGCGGAAGCATGGCGCGAAGGCGACGCCGATTATGCCACCGTCGCCATGCACTTTGCGCTCACCGACAGCATGGTGGAGCGCGCCAGCGGCCGTACCGTCGAGGGCGGCAGCGCGGACGAGGTCACCGAATTATGGACGTTCCGGCGCGCCAGCGGCGGCGGCTGGCTGCTCTCGGCAATTCAGCAGGCGTAAGGCCGCGCGTCGAGTCGACCTTGGCCGGTTCGGCTTCGGCCGGCGCGTCTGCTTCCGTGCCGGCGCGCCCGACGCGTCGGCGGGAAGCTTCGGCGCCAGCGCTGCATCGGCGAGCGTCTTGGCGAATTTCACGCCGACCTGGGTCGGCTTGCGCCACATCACGCGGCAGTAGCGGCGCGCGGCGCCGTTGCTGGTCAGCATCAGCACGAAATGGTCGGGCAGGACCTTGCTGTCCTGCACGTCGATGCGCGCGCCGGTATCGGATACATCGGACACCACGCAACCGTGCCGCTGGTTCGCCGTGAGCGCCACCCACGCGGTGTACCGCAATGGCTGCCGGCGTGCGATACGCTTTTCCCTGATCATTGTGCCTCGTTGCCGCTCCATGGGGCAGTCGCGGCTAGCGGATTCATCATCCGTTAACTGCCCGAACTTGTGCAGCGCGGGACTATAACGGGTCGCCATTACCAATTTATAAAGTGCCGTCCGGCGCCTTGAGCCGCCGCGGCAAAACCGCTTAGGCGTTGACCTTGCATCGATTTCCGTCTATGCCGCCGCCCGCAACCTGGTTTTCGGCCTCATCTTGCTGACACGCTGCCAGCTTTGGGCTGCGACTCAAGTGACCCCCCAAAACTTGGAGTGTTGCCGTCCTCGCCGTGCGCGCGGGCGTTCAACAGGAAGCGTGAAAGGAACTATGATGCCAGTCGGAACTGTGAAGTTCTTCAATACCCAAAAAGGCTTCGGCTTTATCCAGCCGGATGACGGCTCCAAGGATGTGTTCGTGCACATCACGGCGGTGGAAAAGGCCGGCATGCGTTCGCTGGTCGAGGGCCAGAAGATCTCTTACGAGATCGTCACCGAGCGCGGCAAGCAGGCGGCGGGCAATCTGCAGTCGGCCTGATTTTCGCATCGAGAACTTCACTGAATAGAGAGCCCGGCGGCGACGCCGGGCTTTTTGCTTGCGCCGCCGCGATGAAAAAATGATGATTGCCGGCGAACGAAATATCGGGAGGAAATAACGATGGACATTATCGCTTGCGGATCGCGGCCGTCGAAGCGCATGGCCGCGCCCAGCTTCACCGGCACGGTGTGGCAGGACCCGATCATCCAGGCGCCCGATCCGGCGCTGTTGCGCTCGGCCTGGGTGCGCTTCGAGCCGGGCGCGCGCACCGCCTGGCACACCCATCCGCTCGGCCAGACTTTGCACATCACCTCCGGCATCGGCCATGTGCAGACCTGGGGCGGGCCGATCCGCCAGGTCCGCGCCGGCGATACGGTGTGGATCCCGCCGGGCGAGAAGCACTGGCACGGCGCCACCCCCGAGCACGGCATGGAGCACATCGCCATGCAGGAGCATCAAGGCGGCGAGCACGTGAAATGGCTCGAGCCGGTGACCGACGAGCAATATAAGGCGAAGCCGGCGGGCTGAGCCGGCGTCCGGCTGCGGCCGATCAAGGCCGCTGACCGCCGGAATACCGACATGATCGCGGGGTTTTATCCTGCCGACGGCGGGGCGACGGGCTTTGCCGATGTCGGGAGGAACTCTCATGACGACTCTTCGGAAGGCCGCGCCGTTGGCGGTGGGCCTGGCGCTGCTCTTTGCCGCGCCGGTTTCGGCGCAGCAGGCCAATATGAGCTTCTTTGTCACCAGCCATGGACCGGGCAAGGGCGCCGACCTCGGTGGACTTGCCGGCGCCGACGCGCATTGCCAGGCGCTCGCCGCTTCGGTCGGGGCAGGGGGCAAGACCTGGCATGCCTATTTGTCGACGCAAGGGGCGGGCGCGGTCAACGCGCGCGACCGCATCGGCAAGGGGCCGTGGATGAACGCCAAGGGCGTGGTGATCGCCAAGGACGTCGCCGATCTGCATAGCGACCATAACAAGCTCACTAAGCAGAACGACCTGTCGGAGAAGGGCGAGGTGATCAGCGGCCGCGGCGACAAGCCGAACCGGCACGACATCCTGACGGGTTCGAAGCCGGATGGCACCGCTTTCCCGCCTGACAAGGACATGACGTGCAAGAACTACACGAGTTCGACAGAAGGCTCGGTCATGCTCGGTCACAACGATCGCGAGGGATTGCGCGATGACGCGGAATCTCATTCCTGGAACTCGTCGCATCCCTCGCGCGGACCGGGCGGCGGCTGCACGCAGAAGGACCTGCAGTCGACCGGCGGCGACGGGTTGCTTTATTGCTTCGCGGTGAATTGACGCGCTAACTTTCCCCCGGCCGCGGTGTCGCGCGGCCGGGGGATTGCCCGATGCGTTATCAGCTCTTCTACTGGCCGGAAATCCAGGGACGCGGCGAATTCGTGCGGCTGGCACTGGAAGATGTCGGTGCCGCCTATGACGATGTCGCGCGCAAGCCAGGCGGCATGGGCCGCATGATGTCGATGATGGACGGCGAGAGCGGCAAGCAACCACCGTTCGCGCCGCCGTTCCTGCAAGGCGGGCAAACTGGTCATCGCGCAGACCGCCAATATCCTGTTTTATCTCGGCCCGCGCCTGAAATTGGCGCCGCGCGGCGAACCGGCGCGGCTCTGGCTGCACGGGTTGCAGCTCACGGTGGCCGACTTCGTGAAGGAAATTCACGACACGCACCATCCGCTCGGCAACGAGTTCTACTACGAGGACGCCAAGCCGGAGGCCAAGCGCTTCACCGAGAATTTTCTCAGTCACCGGGCGACGAAATATCTCGGCTATTTCGAGGACGTGCTGGAAAAGAGCGGCGGCCCGTACGCGCTCGGCCGCAGAGTTCAGTTATGTCGATCTGTCGCTGTTCCAGCTGATCGAAGGGCTGCGCTACGCCTTTCCCCGGGCGATGAAGCGGATCGAGCGCAAGGTGCCCGGCGTCACCGGCGTGCGCGACCGCGTCGCGGCACGGCCGCGCATCAAGAAATATCTCGCCTCGCCGCGCCGCATCGCCTTCAACGAGATCGGGGATTTTCCGGCACTATCCGGAATTGGATGAGTGATGTGTCATGGCCGGGCTTGTCCCGGCAATCCATGATGAGCTTCCACAGCGGCGACCGTACGTAAATCGGTTACAAGCTGCGACGCCTCATGGATGCCCGGGTCAAGCCCGGGCATGACACAGAATTTGGCTCGGCGTGGTCGGGATATTCTCTACCCTTGCGCGGGAAGCGGCTTGCCGCCTGGGGTCGCCGGCTTGGCCGCGATCAGCGTGAAGGCGATCACGCAAGGCACGGCTCCCGTTGTTGGCCCAATTGTGGATGGTGCCGCGCTGCACGATGACGTCGCCGGCTTTCAGATGCACGGTCTCGACGTCAAGCTCCATGTCGATCTCGCCGGAGATCACCACGCCGTAGTCGATCGAATCGGTGCGGTGGTTGCGCGGCACGACTCCGGGATCGAAGCGCACGACGCGGAACACCGTGCCGTTATCGACGGCGGTGCCAATCTTCCTGGTTGACGGATCGGTGTCGTCGTTATTGTCGACCGGAAAGCCTTCGCTGGTCCAAATCACATTGTAATGCGCGCCCGGCCGCGGCGTCGACACGTTCCGGACTTGCTCGTCGATCAGCACCTTGGCGCGGCCTTGCGCGTCGTGGCCGGTGACCACGCGGCGGGTGTGCAGGCTCATGATTTTGTCCTCCCGTTGAAATTCATTCGGCGACCAGCGGTTTCTTGTTGCTTTCGCGCCAGAGCAGGAACAGCCCGGAGCCGACCACGATGGCCGAGCCCGCGAGCAGGCCAAGCGTCGGCACGTCGCCCCAGAACACGAAGCCGAGGATCATCGCCCACACCAGCGAGAAATAATAGAACGGGCCGACCGCCGCCGGCGGGGCGAGCGAGAGCGAGCGCGTCCACCAATATTGGCCGAAGCCGTTGAGAACGCCGGCCGCGAGCATGGCGGCGGCATCCGCGCCGGTCGGCACGATGAAGCCGACCGCCGGCAACATCAGCAAGAAAAACGCGCCCATGAACAGCATCTGGTACATGGTCAGCGTTTCCGCCGACTCGGTCGCGCTCATGCCGCGCACCGCCGCGGTGACGCTGCCGTAAAGCACCGCATTGCCGATTGCAAACAGCGCGCCGAGGCGGAAACTGTCGGCGCCGGGGGAGGCCACCAGCAGCACGCCGGCAAAGCCGACGAGCAGCGCGGCGCCGCGCGCGCGGCCGATTTTTTCCTTCAGCCACAGCGCCGCAAACAGCGTGGCGAACAGCGGGGCGGAGAAGTTGATCGCCATGGCACCGGCGATCGGCATCAGGCTGAGCGCGATCAGGATCAGGCTTTGAGCCACGGTCTGCGTCGCGCTGCGCCCGATATGGTCGCGCAGCCGATTGGTGCGAAACACAGCGAGGCCGTGGCGCGGCAGGATCAGCAACGAGACCACGGCGAGCGAGGCGACGGTGCGGAAACTGAGCACCTCGGCGAACGAGTAGGTAGCGACCTGCCATTTGCCGATGGCGGTTGCGCCCGCATACATCACCGTGGCGGCGAGCATGAACATGATGCCGCGCGGCACGCGGTCGGCGCGCGCGGCGGTCGGCTGTGGATCGCGGCTGGCGGCGGTCACCGGAAGATGAAGGCCTCTGCTGGCGGGACGATCCGCCTAGCATGGCAGCGCCCGGCCGGGCAGGGGTAAAACGGAATGGCGGCGTTGCGGGGCGCCGCGCACTATCGCTTTTGCTTGCGCGCCCGGCGGCGTTTGGCGGCGAGCCGGGCGGCGCGCCGCTTGGCGAGCGCGCGCCGTTCGCGCGCCTTCTTGGCGCGCCGGCGCCGGCAGCGGCCGCATTTGCAGTTCGAGCGCCCGATCACGTTTTTCAGATAGTCGATGCCGTAATCGTAGGTGATTTCCTCGCCCGGCTTGATGGCGCGCAGCGTGCGGATAAACACCCGGTGCTTGACGTCGTATACTTCCGCGTTGGGATTGCAGGAATGATTGAAGTAGCGCGCGATATTGCTGCGCGGCGTGCCGTCGACGGTCCAGCGGCTGTTGATCTCGTAAAGGTAGCGGTTGCCGCGCGCTTCGAGCTTCTCGGCCGTTTTGGTGTCGAGCAACGGGCCTTTGTATTCGGCGATGCGGGCGTTCTTGCGGATCGGCCTGGTGGCGAACAAGCCGAGGCCGGTCAACGAGCGGCCGATACGGAAGGGTCTGCGGGGCATTGCGGGGTATTGATTCCAACGGACGGGCGTTGCGAATGACAGATGAACGCGCGCGCGTCAATGCAGACATTGGTCGGCGGCCGCCCGCCCCAGGCCGCGCGGGCAGGCGCCGCCGATCGGATCAAACCGGCAAGCGGGCCGCGCTTACGGCAACTGGGCGACCAGTTTCATGAATTCCTCGGCCGGCCAGGCGCGCGCGGTGCGGGTGCGCACGTTGCCGATCATGCCGAGCGCCATGACGAACTTGGCCATGCTGTCGCCGTCCGGCGCCTCCAGCATGGCGACCAGATCGAAGTCGCCGGTGGTGAGATAAATCTGCTTGATCTCGCAGCCCATTTTCTTGGCGAGGTCGCGCGCCTGTTGCGAGCGTTTGGGCGCGTCCTTGATGCCGCGGATGCCCTGTTCGGTGAAATTCATCGACAACATGAACAGCATGATGGTCCTCCCTGGTAACGATTGCCGTCCCCGGGGGGCGATCATCGGGCAAGCGCGCGACACGGGCAAGACGGGGGCGTTGCCGTCGATTTGAACCTTTCCCCAGGAGCCGGCGACCAAGGCTGACGGGCCCGTTCATCGAAAGGAATTGCCGTGACCCATGCCATTCGACTGTTTTGCGCCGCCGCGTTGACCTGCCTCGCCGCCGCCGCGCAGGCGCAGACCGCTCCTACGCCCGGGCAAGAGCCGCCGCCGGTCGCCGATCCCGGCACGACCGGGCAATTTAAATGCATCGAGGAAAATGACGCGTTCAAGATGCGCGGCAAACAGCCGTCCTTCGTGATCGAGCTCGCCAACAAATGCGAGCGGCGCATCAAGTGCAAGGTCTTCGTCTATATCACCAGCGCCAAAGGCCCCTCGCAAGGCCGCGGCACCATCGTGCTGGCGGCGAAATCGAGCGGTGCGGGCGCCAAGAAATCCTTCACCATGCGCAGCAAGATGAACGGCGGCAGTTCGCAGTCGGCGCGCGAGTGCCGGGCGCTTTGACACCTGCCGCGGCCCGGATAGACTTCATCTTTCCTTGAAAGGACTTGCCATGACCAAAGCCCAATGTTTCGCCGGTGTCGCCCTGTCGGCGGTTGTTTTTGTCGCGGCGGCAAAGCCCGCCGGCGCCGAGACGCTGTTCAAGATCGTCACCGTGAAGGACGAGATCGTGATCGGTCTCAACGATGCCGAGCTCAAGGAGCTGGGCGGCGACGCCGGCGGCATCGCTAAGGCGATCGCGGCCAAGGGTTCGCTCACGCTTTGGCAATACGCGGTCGGCCAGAAGAACGGCGAGCGCTTTGTCGGCCCGCACGCCAAGATCGGCGTGCTGGCGGCGTCCTCGCTGCGGGTCGAGCCCTACAAGCAGCCGTTCAAGGTGCTCGCGCACGACTAGCGGCGCGGGCCAAGCCGTTTCATGATGGCGCCATGACGACCGAACGCTGGCCAGCCTTGCCTTACGCCGACTGGGCGGACACCGCCGCCACGCTGCAGCTGTGGACGCAAATCGTCGGCAAGATCCGGCTGGCGCGCACGCCCTGGCTGAACCATTCCTGGCACGTGGCGCTCTACGTGACGGCGCGCGGGCTGACCACCTCGCCGATCCCTGATGGCGCGCGCACGTTCCAGATCGATTTCGATTTTATCGACCACGTGTTGTGGGTGAGAACCAGCGACGGCCATTTCCGCCAGGTGGAGTTGAAACCCGTGAGCGTCGCGCAATTCTACGCCGACGTCATGATCGCGCTCAACGAGCTCAAGCTCGCCACCGCCATCCGCACCATGCCGTGCGAAATTCCGAACTGCACGGCGTTCGACGAGGACACGGCGCACGCTTCTTACGACGCCGCGGCCGCCAACCGCTTCTGGCGCGTGCTTTCGAGCGCGGATCGCGTGTTCAAGCATTTCCGCACCGGCTTTCTCGGCAAGGCGAGCCCGGTGCATTTTTTCTGGGGCTCGTTCGATCTGGCGGTGACACGGTTTTCCGGAAGGCGCGCGCCACGCCACCCCGGCGGCGTGCCGCATCTGCCCGATGCCGTGGCGCGCGAGGCCTATTCGCACGAAGTGTCGAGCGCGGGCTTCTGGCCGGGCTCGCCCGGGCCGGTCGACTATCCGGCGTTTTATTCTTATGCCTATCCGGCGCCGGAAGGTTTTGCGGCGGCGCGCGTCAAGCCGGACGCGGCGTTTTTCTCTAAGGAGCTGGGCGAGTTCATTCTGCCTTACGACGCGGTGCGTGAAGCCAGCGATCCCGACGCGACGCTGATGGAATTTTTGCAGAGTACGTATGAAGCGGCGGCGGATTTGGCGCAGTGGGACAGAAAAGCGCTCGAGTGTGCGTTGGGCGTGCCCGGCAAGCCGCGAGCGATTTAGCGGCTCCGTCTTTCCGCTCAAGCTCGCGCGGTCAGGTGAAATTGCGCCACTGACCAGCTGAAATACCAGCGCAGCATCCACGGGATCGGAATGAGCAGGACGCAGGCAAAGCTGAACAGCAGCGTGCGCCACAACACGCTCCAGCCGCTGGCGACGTAGACCAATTGCTTGCCGGAGCCTTCGACGTGCCGGCAGACCCAGCGCATCATGGCCGTCATCACCCAGGCCCAGCCGACGATGGTCAGCATCGCCAGCGCGGTGAGCGCCATCCAGCCGAGCAGTCCCCAAAAGCCGCCGGTGAATTGCAGCGGCGCCGCGCGGCCGGGCCAAATCAGGTTGGCGAAGAACCAGCGCATGATGATCCACTCGAACAGCACGCTGAGCGGCAGCGCGAGCAGCTGCACGGACCAGTGGATGGCTCCGGCAAAGGCGCACAGCGCCAGCAGTATGAAAATGTACCAGATGTCGCCCGGCTTGCCGGCGAAGCCGACCGGCTTGTTGTTGGGCAACACAAGATGATGCACGACCCAGCGGTAAAAACTGGTGTTCACCCACGGCGTCGGGACCACAATATATTGGCAGATACCGACCAGCAGCACGCGGCCGAACAGCGGCCAGGTCCGCCCGGTGAAGATCACGGAATCGGGCGCCGCGCCGGCGGGGCGCGTCACCGGCGCCGGCGGCGGGCTGAGCGTGCCCGCCATCAGGCCCATTTCGCCGGCGGTCGCCCAACTCGGCATGGATTGGCGCCACACCGGCGTATCCGTCGTGACCTCGGTGCGCGCGATCAGGTCGCGCAGCTCCGCCTCGGTGTACGGACCCTGCTGCGTGCCGCCGACATTGACGTACCAGATCTTGTCGGCCATCGCGGCAGCGCCCCCTTGCGCATGGTTGACGGCGCATTGGACGAAACTCCCGGGGCGAATTCAATAGGGTGGATGCAGGCCGCATGACCGGCCGGCGCCAAGGCAAGCATCATCGCCCGTATTCTTGGCGGCCCCGGGTAGGCCAGCCTTCGCTCCTTTGGAGCTTCGGCTGGCAAGCCGTCTCGTGTGAAGGCTGCCCGCCGAAGCCTCGTGCGAAGGCGGGCGCGCGTCATCGCCCGTATTTTTTGCGGCCCCGGGTAGGCCGTATTCCCTTTTTCTCTCCTCGCAAAAAGCCGAGGGGATGGAGCACCGAGTGGCGCACCAGTCTTCCGTCTTGCCGCATCCTCTTTTGAAGGATGCGGGCGCCTCTCGGCGCTCCATCGCGGCGATTTCTGTTCCCCGGGTCCGCGTTTCCTGGTTTCCGTTTCGGTTCGTCCGGGCTTTGGGACATAGCGCCTCATCGGCAGCTCATCCCGTGGCCCGTCCGCGACCTTGGATCGGTTATCCAGTCCAGCAGGCTCCCTGCGGAGCGGCCGTAGTACCGCCCGATCGGTTCCCGAGGCCTCCCGGGTGCGGGGTCACGAACCCCGCGCGCGGGCGCCGCACCAGCCGGCGGTTTCCCGCCGGTCCTTTGAGGATCGACGCCGCATCTCCGGCGACCATGCCTCATCGTGGCTCCATCATCGAGACGTCTCGCGACGACGCCCTCAGCCGAGCCAGGCGGGGGAAGTATAAAGCCGCGCCGGCGGGCGGGGATAAGGTTTCACGAGAATGTGATTATAGTCCTGTCGTCGGGGGGCTTTCGTCCATACATTTATATGGTAGTATAGCCATACGATGGCGGGCGCGCCGAGCTTCGAATGGGACCCGATCAAGGACCGCGCAAACCGCGCCAAGCACGGCGTTCCGTTCTCGCTGGCGCAACGCGCTTTCTTCGATCCGCGCCGCGTGATCGCGGAGGACTTGAGCCACAGCACGGCCGAGCCGCGCTATTTCTGTTTCGGCGAGGTCGGCGGCGGCATCATGACGGTGCGCTTCACCTGGCGCTCCGGGCGCATCCGGATTTTCGGCGCCGGCTATTGGCGCAAAGGAAAGACGATCTATGAGCAACAGAACCGTTAAATACAGCGCCGGCGAGATCGGCCGCGTGCGTGTGGTCGAGGATTTCCTGCCCGCGCCGGAGGCGCTGGTGCCGCGCGACGACAATGTGAAGGTGACGCTCGCGCTGTCGCGCCGCAGCGTCGATTTCTTCAAGCGCGCGGCCAAGGCCCGCCGCGTGCCCTATCAGCGCATGATCCGCGCGCTGGTGGACGCCTATGCGGAGAAGCAGGCGGGCAAGGGGTGAGCGCAGTGGCCGGTCGTCCCCGCACCCGCCTGCGCGGCTGCAGGCTCCAGCGGGGACCCATACGCCGTGTCGTGTCCGCATCGTGCGCGCGGTGGTTATGGATTGCCGCCTTCGCGGGAATGACAAGAAGGCGTCATTGCCGGGCTTGACCCGGCAATCCATGATGAGTTTCGGCGACGACGGCCTTACGTAAGACTTCGGCTTGCGGTGTCTCATCATGGATGCCCGGGTCATTAAGCGCGAAGACGCGCTTCGCGCTTTAGCCCGGGCATGACGGAGTGTGGTGCGGCGCCGATGCGTACCCTTGCCGGCAATGTCGAGGTCGGGCGGCTGATGGAATTTTTGACCGCGCTCGGGCGGGACGTGAGGATTACGGTGAGGCCGAAGAGGAAGCGGGTGGGGGAGATGGAGGTGGTGAGGCGGTGAGATTGATGGTACGATGATTATATGACCAAACTTCTGCGCGATGCGCTCAAACAAGTCGAGCAATTGCCGGACGGTGAGCAGGACGCCGCCGCCGCCGCCATGCTCGATTACCTGGCGCACCGGAATGACCTGCGCGTCTCCGACGAGCAGCTGGCCGAAATCCGCCGCCGCCGCGCCGATCCGAACCGCAAACTCGTTTCGCACGATGAGGCGCGCGCGCGCATCAAACGGCTGGGTGCGTGAAGCTCGTCTTCGACGAGAAAGCGCTCGTCGATCTCGAAAGCATTTACAATTGGATCGCCAAGGACAACGCGGCCGCCGCGCTGGCGGTGGTCGAGCGCCTGTTCGCGAGCGTCGAGCATCTCGCCTCGTTTCGCACATGGGACATGCGGGGCGCGATGAAGGGACGTTTGAATGGGTCGTTCCGCGGCTGCCGTATATTGCCATTTACGAAATCCATGCGGATCGCGACGAAGTCATCGTGATAGCCGTGGTTCACGGCGCGCAGGAACGGGAGGGCGGGGCATAGATTTGGTCGTCATGGCCGGGCTTGTCCCGGCTATCCACGCCTTAAGTTATGTTGCCAGAAAGAAAGATGAGAATGCCCGGGTCATTAAGCGCGAAGACGCGCTTCGCGCTTTAGCCCGGGCGTGACGGAGTATGATGTGGCGCTAATGCGCGCCCTTGCCGGCCATGTCGACGCCGGGCGGCTGAGGGAATTTCTGACCGCGCTCGGGCGGGACGTGAGGATTACGGGTAGAGGCCGACAAGGAAGGCGGGTGGGGGAGATGGAGGTTGTGAGTTCGTAGGGCGCGTTAGCAAAGCGAAGCCCACCATGCTGATTTCAAACACTGATGGTGGGCTCGGCGCTTCGCGGTTCAACCCCGTTACGCTTGCATCTTCTGGATGAGGCCGGGAGCGATCTAGTTCGTGATCTTCAATTAACTAATTCGCATTCGAAATGAGCATTGGTTACGTGCAAGCGGCATCCTCAAACCCTTTTGTCCACGGGTTTCCCGCCATTTATTTTTAGCTGCTGTCAACAGTACAAAGGCCCGAAATCATTAGATTATTTTGCGTGCTTGTGGACAAAATTGAAGGATCTTCCCGACTTACACACATGTAAATCATTACTTCACGTCGAGCGACTGGTGCGCTGGTGTAGATTGCTACTTGAGGAATGAACTGGAGTGGCCATGCCAAAAAACGTACCCGCGCGTCTCGGAGTTAAAGTGTTCGGCTTGCTTGATGGTGTCGCCGAAGGGCCGCTAGCGATCGCCGCGCTTGTTGCGATCGTTCTAATCGTAGCGGCCGTGGTGGTCATGCAGTTTAAATGAAATGGTGGACTACGCTTCGCTAGCCCGCCCCCTTCGGTTTATTGGATAGTTTAATGTTTAAACGGCGGACACTTTTTGTATTAGGCGCTGGCGCGAGCGCGGAGGCTGGCTTACCGCTCGGTACAGAACTCGCCGAGGAAATAAGAAAGAAAATGGACATTCGGTTCGAGCTCGGCAATAAGGCGATAGGGACCGGCGATATGAGCTTGTTCGCACAAGTCACCGAACAACTTCAGTATCAAGCGAACGAATTCCAAACTGCTGCTTGGCTGATACGGGATGGCCTTGCTCTCGCTCAATCGATTGACGATTTCCTCGATTTGCACCGCACTAATGAACATATGAACCTTTATGGGAAAGCAGCAATTGTAAAGTCGGTATTAGAAGCTGAGCGCAAAAGCCGTTTATATTTTAATGAAATGGAGTCACAAGTCTTCGACCCGGCAAGAATTTCTGATACGTGGTTTGTCAAATTCATGTACATGCTTGGCCGGGGCGTCCCGAAGGAGAACGTTCGAGAAATCTTCAACAACGTCTCCTTTATCGTCTTTAATTATGACCGCTGCGTTGAGTTCTTCTTGCGCAATGCTTTACGCGTACTGTACGGCATTTCTAATAACGAAGCGCAAGAAGTCGTTGACGGCCTTTCTTTTGTCCATCCGTATGGTGTCGTGGGCGGCGTTCCATTTGGAGCGACTAGCGCGAATTATCTTCAGTTGGCCTATGGTATGAAGACCTACACAGAACGAACCGCTGCGTCTCTGAGAAAATTGCGCTGATACAAAACGAGATACAACGCGCCGGGTGCATCGTCTTCTTAGGTTTTGCGTACCACAGCAAGAACATTGCCATTTTGCAGCCAGCCGATCCCATGAAATACAAACAGATTTACGGCACAGCATTCAAAATGTTAGATGCCGATGTAGAAGTAGTATCTGATCGGCTTGCCAGTTTCTTCGCTCCGCAGCCCAACCGCGTCCAACGATCAAGATTATTTCGAATAGAAAATAAGCTCACGAGCGCTGACCTCTTCGATTATTACGCGAGATCGCTCAGTGGCGGCGACTAAATGAGAATATGCACTCTGGATGATAGGCTGAGCTTGGCGAGACCAATCAATTGCGGCACTGGTTGCGATGGACTTACTTCTTTGTTCAGCCCGCCCTCTAGCCCTTTGGGCCTGCATGAGAGCAAGGCGTGAATAGCCGGGACAAGCCCGGCCATGACGGAGTTAATGAGGACGCGCTAATAATATGCCGCCAACTGGATAGTGCCCCCCATGAACGCCCCCGTCACCCCACCCCCCGCCATCCCGCCCTACCACCATACGCCGCTGTTTCCGCTCGGGCCGGACAAGACCGCCTACCGCAAGCTCGATGTCGGCGGCGTGCGCGTCGAGAAGGTGATGGGCAAGGACATGCTGGTGGTCAGCCACGAGGCGCTGCGCGCGCTGGCCGAGGCCGCCTTCATGGACATCAATCATCTGCTGCGCCCGGCGCACTTGAAGCAGCTCGCCAAAATCCTCGACGACCCGGAGGCCTCGGCCAACGACAAGTTCGTCGCCTATGATTTCCTCAAAAACGCCAACATCGCGGCCGGCGGCGTGCTGCCGATGTGCCAGGACACCGGCACCGCCATCATCATGGGCAAGAAAGGCCGCCTGGTGTTCACCGACGGCTCCGACGAGGGCGCGCTGTCGGAAGGCGCGCGCGACGCGTATCTCAAAAAGAACCTGCGCTATTCGCAGCTCGCGCCGATCTCCATGTTCGAGGAGAAGAACACCAAGAACAACATGCCGGCGCAGGTCGAGATCTACGCCGAGGGTGAGGACGCCTACAAGTTCCTGTTCATCGCCAAAGGCGGCGGCTCGGCCAACAAGTCGTTTCTGTTCCAGGCGACGCCGTCGATCCTGACGCACGACCGCATGCTGGCGTTCCTCAAGGAGAAGGTGTTGACGCTCGGCACCGCGGCGTGCCCGCCGTATCATCTGGCGATCGTCATCGGCGGCACGTGCGTTGAGCTCACCATGAAGACGGTGAAGCTTGCCTCGACGCATTATTACGACGAGCTGCCGACTCAAGGGCTCGGAGGACGGCCACGCCTTCCGCGATCTGGCGATGGAGCAGGAAGTGCTCAAGATGACGCAGGCGACCGGCGTCGGCGCGCAGTTCGGCGGCAAATATTTCTGCCACGACGTGCGCGTGATCCGGCTGCCGCGGCACGGCGCCTCGCTGCCGATCGGGCTCGGCGTGTCGTGCTCGGCCGACCGCCAGGCGTTGGGCAAGATCACCAAAGACGGCGTGTTCCTCGAACAGCTCGAGGAGCATCCGGCGCAGTATCTGCCGGACATCGACATGAAGAAGCTCGGCGGCAAGGTCGTCACCATCGACCTCAACAAGCCGATGCAGGAAATTCTCGCCGAGTTGTCGAAGCATCCGATCAAGACGCTGGTCAAGCTCAACGGCCCGATGATCGTGGCGCGCGATCTGGCGCACGCCAAATTGCGCGAACGCCTGGAGCGCGGCGAGGGGCTGCCGGATTATTTTAAAGATCATCCGGTCTATTACGCGGGGCCGGCCAAGACGCCGGCGGGCTATGCGAGCGGCGCCTTCGGGCCGACCACCGCGGGGCGCATGGATTCTTACGTGGCGCAGTTCCAGGCGGCCGGCGGCTCGATGATCTCGGTCGCCAAGGGCAACCGCTCGCCGCAGGTGCGCGAGGCCTGCCAGAAATACGGCGGCTTTTATCTGGCCTCGATCGGCGGCGCCGCGGCCAATCTGGCCGAGCACTGCATCAAGAAAGTCGAGGTGCAGGAATATCCCGAACTCGGCATGGAGGCGATCTGGCGCATCGAGGTCGAGGATTTCCCCGCCTTCATCGTCATCGACGACAAGGGCAATGATTTTTTCAAGGAGTTGAATTTGGGTTGAAGGCCTCGGATTGACGCGGCGCCACTCCATCCTCATCCTGAGGAGCGCCGTTAGGCGCGTCTCGAAGGATGGGGATGGCCGGTGAGCGGCGCCAGTCTATACATTCTCAGTTGTGCCGACGGGAGTTTCTACGTGGGTACGACGCGTACCGATCTCGAGCGGCGTGTCGCTGAGCATAACGAAGGCCAATTCGGCGGTTATACGGCCTCTCGCAGGCCAGTTCGTCTGGTATTCGCGCAGCATTTCGATCAAATCACCGACGCGATTGCCGCTGAGCGCCAGATCAAAGGCTGGTCGCGAGCCAAAAAAGAAGCGTTGATCGCGGGGGATTGGTCCGGCGTTGCATTGCTTGCGCGTCGGCGGCATCCTCATCCTTCGAGACGCCCGCCTTCGGCGGGCTCCTCAGGATGAGGATGAGAGAGGAAGGCCACCCATGATCACCGCCGTCGTTCAATTCGCGCTGTCGCATCCGGTGACGCTCGAAGAAGCCACCAAAATGTTCGAGTTGACCGCGCCGAAATACCGCGACCTGCCCGGGCTGGTGCGCAAATATTATCTGCGCAGCGAGGACGGCCGCAAAGCCGGCGGCGTCTATCTGTGGCAGAGCAAGGCCGACGCCGAGAAGGCCTACAGCGGCGAATGGAAGGCGCGGGTGAAGCTGCTCTACGGCAGCGAACCCGAGATCGCCTATTTCGACACGCCGGTGATCGTCGACAACGCAACCGGCGCCATCACCAAGGCGGCCTGAGCGCGGCGCGGTTCTGCCGTGCGGCAATAGCTCTTGTCGAATCACGGACAACGGAGGCAGCGTCGTGCGACCGACGCAACCACCGGGGGAATTCCACATGGCGATTGCGAGCATTGATTTCGACGCGCCCGATCTCGCCGCGCGCGCCGAACGCGCCAGCCTGTTCGAACTCGACCATCTGCCGTTCGGCGTCATCCGCATCGCCCGCGACGGCACCGTGCAGTTCTACAGCGCCACCGAGGCGCGGCTGTCGGGCTATGGCGAGATCCCGCTCGGAAAAAACCTGTTCGCCATCTCGGAATGCCTGGGCAGCGAAGAATTTCGCGGCCGCATCGAGCGCGCGCTGGACAAGGGGCCGGTCGACCTCGAAATCGGCTGGCCCGGCGATTTCGGCGACCCGCGGCGCGAACTGCGCATTCGCGTGCAGTCGGCGCGCAACGGCGGCCTCTGGTTGTTCATCGAGCGGGATGAAGCCCCGCTGGCGCAGAAAAAAGCGGGATGAGCGCGCGCGGCCGCGTTGCACATGGTGCAGCGCAATAGGGCGCGTGAAATTGTTCCCGCATTTGCCGTGCACGAAAATTTTTCTGTGACGCGTTGACGCAGCGCGACCTCGCACGCTGTGACGCGGCATGCGCCGCGTTTGTTCTCCGCATCATCGACCAAAGTGGAATGGACCAAAGTGCAATTGACGGACGCCGTCAATGCAGTCGGCAATGGCGGTTCGATGACGGTCGAGGCGCGCGCCGGAAATGCGTGTTGCCGCGGCTGTCGCATTGCCATCAAGGAGGCACAAGGACAACAAAAAAATTGGGCAAGCAGAACCAAGCAGACCCGAGGGAGCGACTCGGGCGATAACCCATAAAAATCCACAGGGAGAAAACGAAAATGTCTCAACGCGAACATGAACGAAGCGGCGTTTCGCGCCGCGCCTTGCTGCAGGTCGGTGCCGGCCTTGCCGGCGGCGCCATGCTGCCGGCGGCGTTTACGACGCCGACTTTCGCGGTCGGCATGGCCGACCATCCGCCGCTCGGCACCTGGCCGGCCGGTTCCGCCGGCGCATCGGTCACCATCGGCGCGACGGTGCCGCGTACCGGCGCCTATGCGGTGCAGGGCGAAGACGAGCTCAAGGGCATGCAGCTTGCCGTCGAGCACATCAACGAAGGCCATCCGCTGATCAAGAAGATCGCGCCCAAGGTGACAAAGGGCGTGCTCGGCAAGAAGGTCGAGCTGGTGGTCGCCGATTCGGGCGCCAAGCCGAACAACGCGGTGCAGGAGCAGCAGCGCTTCATCAACGAGAACAAGGTCGTCGCCATGACCGGCTCGACCTCGTCGGCGGTCGCGGTCGCGCTCAACAAGTTCGCCGAGCGCGAGAAGATCCTCTATCTGGTGGCGATCTCCGGCTCCAACGACACCACCGGCAAGGACTGCGTGCGCTACTCGTTCCGCCAGTGCTTCTACGGCGAGACGGCGGCGAACGCGATCGGCCCGGTGCTGATCAAGACCTACGGCAAGAACAAGAAGGCGGCGTTCATGACGCCGGACTACACCTACGGTCACACCGTCACCAAGTCGGTGAACGACTATCTGACCAAGAACGGCGGCTGGACCATGGTGACCAACCAGGTCTCCAAGCTGGGCACGCAGGACTTCAGCCAGTTCCTGACCAACATCGCCAACTCCGGCGCCGAGGTCATCATCAACGTGAACTGGGGCCGTGACGCGGTGCTGTCGATCCAGCAGGCCAAGCAGTTCGGCCTGACGCCGAAGATGAAGATGGTGATCCCCTATCAGATTCCGTTCCTCGCCAAGGAAACGGGTCCGGAGCTCACCGAAGGCGTGCTGGCGGCCACCGACTTCTGGTGGACGCTGGAGGACAAGTATCCGCTGGCCAAGATGTTCGTCGAGGCCTTCAACAAGAAGTACGGCTACCGGCCGGAGTGGGGCGCCAACAACGCCTACATGCAATTCGCCATCTGGGCGCGCATGGTTTCGGAAGCCGGCTCCTTCTATCCGCCGGACGTCATCAAGACCTACGAGAAGGGCGAGAAGTTCGACTCCACCGTGGGCGAGGTGCACTTCCGCCCCGAGGATCATCAGCTCGTCCGTCCGGTCGTCATCGTCCGCGGCAAGGCGCCGAAGGACATGAAGAACAAGGAGGACTACTGGGAAGTCCTCGAGGTCTTGCCGGGCGCGCCGCTGATGCAGAAGCCCGACGCCTTCGGCTGCAAGCTCGGCGACTACTCCTGATCGCCGCCAACAGACGCCTTCTCCGCCCGCCACGGGCGGAGAAGGCCGCCGTTTCGGGCATGGCCGGGCAAAAAGACGCGACAGCGCTTTCTTTGCGTTTGATGCCGCGGCCATTGCCCTATACTTTTCCGTAATCGGTTGAAAAAAATCCGGGCGACTCGTGGTCAATTGGGCAAATTTCGTCGCGCAGGCGTTCAACGGACTGGTGCTCGGCGCGCTGCTGGCGCTGATCTCGTCCGGCCTGACCATCATTTACGGCACGCTCGGCGTGCTCAACCTCGCGCACGGCGCGATGTTCATGCTCGGCGGCTACGCCGGCTGGGTCGCCTATAGCTATACCGGCTCGTTCGTCGTCGCGGTCATCGCCGGCTCGCTGTTCGTCATGCTGGTCGGCGCGGTGATGGAACGCGGCATCATCCGCCATTTCTACCAGCGGCCGCACGAGGACCAGCTCCTGGTCACCTTCGGTCTCGGCATCGTCTTCGTCGAGCTCGTGCGTTTCTTCTTCGGCAGCCTGTCGAAGACGGTGCAGGCGCCGTCGCTGTTCGCCGGCATCACCAAGCTCGGCTTCATGTTCTATCCGACCTACCGGCTGGCGTTGCTCGGCATCGTCGCGGTGGCGCTGCTCGTGCTCTACATCGTGCTCTACCGCACGCGCATCGGCATGATCGTGCGCGCCGGCATCGAGGATGCGGTCATGGTCGACTCGCTCGGCATCGACGTCGACAAGGTGTTCATGCTGGTGTTCGGCATCGGCGCCATGGCGGCGGGCTTTGCCGGCATCGTCAACGCGCCGGTGGTGTCGATCTCGCCCGACGTCGGCGAGGAAATCCTGGTGCAGACCTTCGTCGTCGTCGTCATCGGCGGCGTCGGCTCGTTTCCCGGCGCCGTGCTCGGCGGCCTGATCGCCGGCGAGATCATCAGCATCACCTCGATGTTCAATCCCGGCTATTCCTACGTCATGCTTTTCGTGGCGATGACGTTGGTGCTGGTGCTGCGCCCCTACGGCCTGCTCGGCGCGGCCGGCCGCGAATGAACGCGGGCCTCTGATGGTCAGGAAACGTCCCTTGCTGGTCGAGACATTGACGGCGGCGGCGCTGATCGCGGCGCCGTTCGTGCTGCCTCATCTCGATTTCGCGCCGGCCACCGTCAACCGCATCCTGGTCTGGGGCCTGTTCGGCATCGGCTTCGACATCCTGTTCGGCTTCACCGGCCTGCTGTCGTTCGGCCAGTCCGCCTTCTTCGGCACCGGCGGCATGGTCGCCGCCTATCTGCTGACCATGGTGAACTTCCCCTACGTCATCCCGGCGCTGTTCATCGGCATGATCGTGGCCGCCGTCGTCGGCTACCTGATCGGGCTGATCGCGCTGCGGCGCACCGGCATCTATTTCGCCATGATTACCGTGGCGATCGCGGAGATTTTCTATTTCGTCGAGTTCAATCCGCTGTCGGCCTTTACCGGCGGCGAGAACGGGTTGCCCGGCGTGCCGACCCCGACTCTCAAGCTCGGCTTCACCACGCTTCGAATTCGACACCGACTGGTCGCTCTATGGGTTCCTGGCATTTTGCTATTTCGTCGGCATCGTGCTGGCGCTGCGCATCGTGCGCTCGCCGGTCGGCGCAATCCTGAGCGCGATCCGCGACAACCCGCTGCGCGCCGCCGCCGTCGGCCACGATATCCACGAGCTACAAGCACACCGCCTTCGTCATCGCGGCGGCCTATGCCGGCTTTGCCGGCGGCCTGCTCGGCGATGATGCAGGGCTTCATGCCGCCCGATGCCTTCACCTTCGATACCTCGGGCCAGTTGGTCATGCAGACCGCGATCGGCGGCGCCGGCACGCTGTTCGGGCCGCTGGTCGGCGCCGCCGTCTGGCTCTATCTCAGCGACTTCTTCCAGACCACGCTGCATCTCGGCGCCACCTGGAAGCTGGTGCTCGGCGTCGTATTCGTGCTGCTGGTCTGCTTCCTGCGCCGCGGCATCGTCGGCGGCATCCAGGATCTCTATGTCTACGCGGCGGGCAGGAATGCGCCCGCGGTCGACCCGAATGGCGCAGCGCTTGAGCGGGGCGCCGTTGCCCAGCGGCGGCGAACCCCGCCGCCGCCGAGGCCAAGCGCGCGGCCGCCGCCGCGTCGATCCGGCACCGTAGGCCGGAAGGCCACAGCGGGCCGATCCTGCAGGCGCGCGCCTTGAGCAAGCGCTACGGCGGCCTGATCGCCAACAACGACATCGACTTCACCGTGAACCACGGCGAGCTGCGCGGCATCATCGGCCCGAACGGCGCCGGCAAGACCACCTTCTTCAAGATGCTGACCTGCGAGGTGAAGCCGACCTCCGGCACCATCTTGTTCGAGGGCCCCGACATCACCGGCATGGGCGTCACCGACGTCTGCCAGCTCGGCCTGACCAAGAGCTATCAGGTGAACCAGTTGTTCACGCGGCTGACCGTGCGCGAGAACCTGACCATCGCCGCGCTCGCCGAGCCGCGCGGCAAGTTCCGCTTCGACCTGCTGCGCGCGCTCGAGCGTATCGCCGGATTGCGCGAGCAGGTCGAGGACACGCTGGAACTGGTCGATCTCAGCGGGCGGCTCGAAACGCCGGTCGCCGCGCTCGCCTATGGCGAAAAGCGGCGGCTGGAAATCGGGCTGGCGCTCGCCACCTCGCCGAGCCTGTTGCTGCTCGACGAGCCGCTGGCGGGCATGAGCCCGCGCGAGCGGGTGGAGACGGTGAAGCTGCTCAAGTCGATCAGCCAGGGCCGCACCATGATCGTCATCGATCACGACATGGACGCGCTGTTCGAACTGGCCGAGCGCATCACCGTGCTGCAGGAGGGCCGCGTGCTGGCGGAGGGGACGCCGGACGAGATCAAGGGCAATGCCGCCGTGCAGGAAGCCTATCTCGGCGGAGTGATCGCGCCATGAGGATCGCGTCATGAGCCTGCTCGAAGTCAGCGGATTGAACAGCTATTACGGGGATTCGCACATCCTGTTCGACGTCGGCTTGCGCGTGGAGGCGAACGAGGTGGTGGCGCTGCTCGGCCGCAACGGCGCCGGCAAGAGCACCACCTGAAGAGCCTGATGGGCGTGGTGACGCCGCGCACCGGCAAGGTGGTGTTCGACGGCGTCGAATCGCCGGCCAGAAGAGCCATGCCATCGCGCAGGCCGGCATGCAACTGGTGCACGAGGAACGGCGCATTTTCGGCAGCCTCAGCGTCGAGGAAAACCTGGTGCTCGCCGGATTGACGGCAACGAACCGCTGGCCGCTCGAGCGCGTCTACGAGATGTTCCCGCGGCTGAAAGAGCGGCGCGGCAGCCGCGGCACCGATCTGTCGGGCGGCGAGCAGCAGATGCTGGCGATCGCGCGCGCGCTGATGCGCGATCCCAAGATCGTCCTGCTCGACGAGCCGTTCGAGGGGCTGGCGCCGGTGATCGTGCGCGATCTGGTCAAGGCCTGCCGCGATCTTGCCGCCGCCGGGCAGACCATCGTGCTGGTGGAACAGAACCTTGCCGCCACGCTGGCGCTGGCGAGCCGCGTCTACATCATCAACAACGGCCATATCGCGCACGAAGGCCCGGCCGACGAGATCAAGGCCAACCCGGACGTGCTGCAACGCTATCTGGGCGTGTGAGTGCGTCAGGGCGTTTTCGGCTTCGGCATGTTCTTGGCAAAAACGCCGAGCGTGATGGCGCGCGCGACGTATTGCGCCAGGCAATTATAGCCGGCCTCGTCGCGGGCGAATTCTTCCGCCACGGGCGAAGCGCCCTGCGCCTGGTCGATGATCTGCATCGCCTCGAAAAAGCGGATGACGATGACGTTTTCCTGCGCCGCCACCCGGCGCAGCGTCTCGCGGATCTCGACGTAATGGGCGTCGCGCAGCATCTCGCGGGCAAATTGCAGGCCGACCAGCACCACGTCCACTCTGTGCGCCTTCAGCCAGTCGACCTGGGCCTTGACGGTCGCGGCGAATTCCTGCGCGTCGACATAAGCGAGCGCGTCGTTGGTGCCGACCTGCCAGAGCACCAGATCGGGCTCGTCGAGCGCCACTTCGTTTTTCATGCGGCCGGCGGCGCCGGCGGCGAGTTCGCCGGAGACGCCGCGGTTGATCATCACCACGTCGATGCCCTTGATCGCGTGTTCCAGGATGGACTCGATCAGTTCGGTATAGGCGCCGCCGCGCGCGCCGACCCGGCCGGGCGCGGCGCCCATGGCGAGAATGCGCAAGGTTTTGCGCTGCGCCAGCGCCGCCGCCACGTTGGGCAGCGGCGAGGCATCGGCGCCGGCGTTGTCGCCGGCCTGGCAGGCCTTGGAAAACGGCGCTCGCCGGCGGCTGCGCTTTGCGCGCGCGCCGCGGCAATTCCGATGAACGCGCCGACGAGCGCTACGCCGAGGCAGCCGGCGAGGCGGGTCGTGCGCGTTGTCGCGATTCGGCAAGCCATGCGGTGAACGCCATGATGATAATGCCGCAAATTACCACGGCGGTGTCGATGCCGACAGTGCCGCGATAGACTAAACGGACGAATTGGGCGGTGAGGCTGAGCAGCGATCCGACGCAGAACACGTAGAGCGAATTGCGCCCGAGCATGGCCAGCATGCGGATCAGGCCTTCGATCGGGTAGCGCACATAAGGCAATTCGGCGGCCCGGCGGATATAGCGGAAGGCGAGCGAAAACACCGCGATCAGCGAGAGGAATTGGATCATCCGGATCGGCGTCACGAAGGTCTTGTCGACGATGAAGAACAGCTTGGGGTTTGGCACCTGCGTCGGGTCCGGCCACCAGTCGAACCAGGGCACCAGCACGCCCAAGATCACCACCGGCACGGCGAGCACGCGCAGCAGAACGATATGCCGGCGCGACCAGGCGCCGACGCCATAATCGGCGCGCGCGATGGAAAAGCCGAGCACGAAGACGAATTGCCAGGCCAGCGGATTGAAGAACCAGGTGCCCGACACCGGCCAGGTCGGCAGCGTCAGCCGGAAGGCGAGCGCGGCAAAGTAGAGCGCGGCCGAAGCCGGCAGCAGCAGCGCCGGCACCGTGCGGTCGATCAGCGCGAAGAACGGCGCCATCAGCATCAGCACGACATAGAGCGGCAGGATGTCGAAATAGCCCAGTTGATGGGTGAGCACGGCGAGCCCGATATGGGTCGGCACCGGATCGTTGAACACGGCGGCGGCGTTGTGCCATTCGAGCAGCAGCGGATTGGCGAGTTCGAGCGCGGTCGTCGCCAGCATGGCGATGGCCAGCATGGTGATCAGCACCTGCGCGGCGTAGAGCTCGAGCGCGCGGCCGAACAGGCGCAGCATCACGTCGCGCGTCGGCATGGCGCGGCCGCCGCCGTCCGCCATCAGCCGCAGCGACCAGCCGGCCAGGAACACGAACAGATCGGCGGCGTCGGCAATGGAAAAATTGACCAGCGTATAACGGGCGTAGAACAGGCCGGGGACGTGGTCGATGAAAATGGTGATCAGCGCAAAGCCGCGCCAGAAATCGACCGCATTGGGTTGCCGCGCCATGCTCGGTTCCGGCTGTCGTTCACGCTGCTCGAACGCCACTGTGCCGGGCGCGGGCGCGCGCGGTCAAGCAGGCTTACGCCGCCGGCCGCCGGGCGATGATGTTGACGACCCGGAACGTCATTACTGGCTCGCCCGCCTGATTGATCACCTCGACGAAGGACGTCACCGCGCCGCGGTCGGGCTTGGATTTCGAGGCGGCCGCCTTGAGCACGGTGACGCGCAGGTTCAGCCGATCGCCGGGACGCACCGGCTTGAGCCAGCGCAATTCGTCGAGGCCGGGGGAGGCGAGACTCGCATTGTGGGTAAGGTAGTGCTCGACGTAGAGCCGCATCGTCAACCCGCAAGTCTGCCAGCCGCTGGCAATGAGGCCGCCAAACGGGCCATTCTTGGCGGCCGCCGGATCGGTGTGGATCGATTGGGGATCGTAAAGCCTGGCGAAGGCGAGCATCTCGTCTTGCGCGGCCGCGACGCTGCCGCAGTCGTGCACGTCGCCTTCGATATAATCCTCGAAGTAGCGGTCGTCGATGGCGTGGGCAAAGGGCATGCGCCGGTCAAAGTCCGGTGGCCAAGCGCGCCATGACGACGATGATCGCGACCTGCATAGTGCCCTGCACGGCGACCACGCGCACATAGGTGCGCATCCAGCGCCCGAGCTTGGCGGGATCGGGCGCGGCTTTCTGGATCTCGAAATAGAGCTTGAGATTCATCGGCAGCAGATAGCCGAGCCCCTGCACGGTGAGCACGGTCACGATGGCAAGCGCCGCGATCACCCACCAGAATTGCGGATAGCCGACGTCGAGAAAGCCCATGCGGGCGGCGAGGAACCAGCCGGAGGTGGAGGTAATGGCCGACAAAGTCGGCATCAGGATCAGCGTGCGCGGGATGATGCCGGCGATCATGGCGCGGCGGGTGTCGAGGCTCACTTTGCGCAGCACCGGGCCGACCACAAAGCCCATGAACAGGTCGATGCCGGTCCACAGGGCGCCGGACATGACGTGGACGAAATCGAGCAGCCAGACGCTGGAGCCAAGGATGGCGACGACCATCGCCGCCACGGCGATCAAGGCCGCGGCGATATAGCCGCCACGCAAGGGCGCGGCGACGCGCGCGGAGGTCGCGGCATTGACGGTGTCGGCCAAACGGCGCTCCCGTTATCGAACGGGAGCGACGCTAACGGCGGCTGGCGGCGATGCCAAGACCCGCAAATGGGGGGCGGCAACGCGGACTAGCGCAACTCGGCGGATTCGACGGCCTGCTGCGGGATGGCGTAGGCGGCCGGCGAGGTCTGCGTGCGCAGTTGATTGAACACGAAGACGCGGATCGCCGAGGACAGATTGTTGCCTTCCCGGCCTAAGTCAATCTGACGCACCAGCGACGACAGCTTGGTGTTCTGCACGCTGGCGATCTCGCGCAGGCCTTCCCAAAACTCTTTTTCGAGCGACACGCTGGTCTTCTGTCCGTTGCGGACAATCGAGCGTTTGATGTTGGCGGAATTCATGGTGTCTCCAAAAGCTGTTCCGGCGGACGAGGACCCGCGGTCCCCATTACGCGGACACCATCATCAATTTTCCCAATCCGGCATTGAGCAAGATCAAAAAGACATGCGGCGCAATGACTTCCCGCGCGGCAGCATAAACGCGGCATAACCGGCAACCGCTCGCCCTAGCCCGTTAGGGGGTTGTTTTTAATGAGCAATTTACGAGCCGCCGGGCCGGGCGCTGGCTAGCTTGCGCTGCCCAATAGGGCAGCAAGGAGCAGCCATGAATTTTGCGACAGGAGTTGTTCTCATCGCAATCACCGTCGCGATGATCACAGCGGCGCGGCCGGCCGACGGCGAATCGGCGCCGTTTCTCAAGGTGTGGTTCGTCGGCCAGGCCTATGCGCTGACCGCCATGGTCAGCGCCGTGGTCGGCGTCGCCATCGCGATCATCAACTGGCCGCTCTGAACGGTTATTCCTCGCCGCCACCGGGCCGCGGCTTGTTTTCGCGGATCACGGTCTGGCAGGTCAGACACTCAAACGTATCGAAATCGGCGAGATCCTCGTCCGAGCGGCTCGCCTGCATGGCGACGCCGCAAACGGGACAAGGACGCACGCGCGGGCGCGGACTTGCGGTCAATGGTTCAACTCCGGGTCAAAGGGAGGCCGTGGCGAAATTTTTGCCCATACCGGGCTACCGAAATTGATCTAGATCAATTCGACGCCGCTCCCGCCACGCGGCGGCCGATCGATGGCGGCGGCGTGGCCTGCGGCGCCCTGCGCGGAGCGCGGTGCAACATGATGTAAGTCAATGCGCCGCTCGCTTGCGCCGACAAAATCGCGCAATGTGGCAAAACGTTTCCTCCGCGCCGTTCGATCGCGATATCGAGCTTGCCGTCATCGATGACGATGGCCCGCACGCGCTGGTATTCCCGTGCCGGCGTATTCTCAACGGCTGGATGAAGGTCGAAACCAAGGAACGGCTCGACGTGCGGCCGACGCATTGGCGCGAGTGGCAAGGCGGCGAGGCGGGCAGCGCCCATCCGCCGCCGTCGAAGCAGAATTCCGGCTGACGATTTCCGCAATAAAAACGAGG
Source organism: uncultured Alphaproteobacteria bacterium (assembly GCA_963739735.1). GTDB lineage: Bacteria > Pseudomonadota > Alphaproteobacteria > Rhizobiales > Xanthobacteraceae > Pseudolabrys. The sequence continues at coordinate 172,257 of CAVUBV010000006.1, forward strand.
CCGCCCCGGGGGCGGCCTCGCCGGTTTTGCCGGTGCGACGCGGCTTTAATAACCGCGATACGGCTTACAAACTCCGTCCTGCACCGTGTAGTAGGGCGGGCAACCGTTCCAGGTCCGATAGGGCGCATAGGCATAGGGCCCCGGAACGAAGAAGCGCGGACCCCAATAATGGCGGCGCGCGTGGTGCCGGTAGTGATGACGGTAGTGGTGGTGATGGTTGTAACGGACCTCCACGCGCAGGCCTCGACTGGTGCCTTGCGCCTTTGCCGCGACAGGGACGCCGGCCGTCAAGGCGGCGGCGACACCGGCGGCCAAAAATGCCGTCGTAATCGTTCGCATGGGTCACGTCCTTTCCGTTGCGCGGCCTCTGCTTGAGGGCGCGCTCGCGGGGATAACGTTTGGCGGCAAAAGGCCGTTCCCGCGACGAAATGGCGCGATCTTGCGCGGATCAGGAATGGCTCTTTTTGAACGCGTCGCACAGGCAATATTCGACGCTTGTGTCGCCGGCGCGGTTTTGCACCGAAATTTTCGAGCGGCGTCCCTGCCGGCGCAGCGAGAGCGCTTGCGCCGTTGCGACACGCAGCGCCATGCCGTTCGACAGATAGGGGCCGTGACATTCCGCGCCGCACTGGACGATCCAGGCGTCGGCGGTCGGATAACGGTGCAGACAGTGCAGAGCACGATAGGGTCAACCTATCTCCCGGGCGGGTTAGCCGCCGGGCCGGCAACTCGCGACGATGCAATGCAAGAAGCTTATCACATTCACGTTTATGAATGGTATAATTATGCGCCGTTCAAGCGGGCACGCGGATTAAAAAAAACGCGGTTCAATTCAACTTGAAATAAATGCGGCGGCCAACGCGTCGACCTGCCCGCAAAGGTGCACGAAAAAAGCCCCGGCCTGTATTGCCGGAGCCTCTTTGGTCCCATCCGGGGCTCAGACAACATCCGGGTGGCTTCCTTGTAGATAGTGTTTGTTGCGCCGAAGCGTTAGGGCCGCGCCGCAATTGAGTTGGCGCCGTGTGATGTCTTGTTCGATTCAATGTGTCGTCATTGCGCGGCGCGCGGCGCGGGATTTTGTCGACGCGGCGGAAAAATTCGGCGGCGGAAATGAAAGCGGCCGGCAACGCGGGCGGCCTACTGCGTCTCGGCTTTTGCCAACTGGGCCCAATGATCGGCCAGTCTGCCGAACTCCATCTGTCGCCCATGGGTCAAACGGCCAGCGTACTCATGCGCCGGCATTCGGCTTCTTTTTCGAGAAGCTGCTGCTTGGTGCTCAGCAGGGAGGAAATTGGTGGGCTCATTGCAGGGTCACTCATGCTCCGTTTGATTCCGGCAAATCCTGGCTCAATGCGCCTACTCTAATAGAGCATATATGGTGCAGTGCAATATAAACAATAGTTGGTCGTGGAATTAGGGCGCTCATAACTTCAAAAGCGGCCACGAGGGGTCGAAAGGGGCCAGTACCCCAGCCCCCAAAAAGAACATATTGCGAACTGAGAACAAATAGTGTACATTGCTGCTTCGGTCGATTCCGGCGGCGGCGGGCCATTGGCCAAAGGGGCCTTGGCCGTTGTCGGGGGGTCGAATCTCCGGCCATAAGGAGCGCACCCATGAGTCAGCCTGCCCTGCGTCTCGTCGAAGGATCCTCCATGGACAAGTCGAAGGCCCTGTCCGCGGCGCTCAGCCAGATCGAGCGCCAGTTCGGCAAGGGCTCGATCATGCGGCTTGGCAAGAACGACAAGTCGATGGACGTCGAGACCATTTCCACCGGCTCGCTCGGGCTCGATATCGCGCTCGGCGTCGGCGGCCTGCCGCGCGGCCGGGTGGTGGAAATCTACGGGCCGGAATCCTCCGGCAAGACCACGCTCGCGCTGCACACCATCGCCGAAGCCCAGAAGCTCGGCGGCATCTGCGCCTTCGTCGACGCCGAGCACGCGCTCGATCCGGTCTATGCCCGCAAGCTCGGGGTCAATGTCGACGACCTGTTGATCTCGCAGCCGGATGCCGGCGAGCAGGCGCTGGAAATCGCCGACACGCTGGTGCGCTCTGGCGCCATCGACGTGCTGGTGGTCGATTCGGTGGCAGCGCTGGTGCCGCGCGCGGAGCTGGAAGGCGAGATGGGCGACGTGCAGCCGGGCTCGCAGGCGCGGCTGATGAGCCAGGCGCTGCGCAAGCTCACCGCCTCGATCTCGCAAATCGCGCACCATGGTGATCTTCATCAACCAGATCCGCATGAAGATCGGCGTGATGTACGGCTCGCCGGAAACCACCAGCGGCGGCAATGCGCTGAAATTCTATGCCTCGGTGCGCCTCGACATCCGCCGCATCGGCGCCATCAAGGAGCGCGACGAGGTGGTCGGCAACCAGACCCGCGTCAAGGTGGTCAAGAACAAGCTGGCGCCGCCGTTCAAGCAGGTCGAGTTCGACATCATGTACGGCGAAGGCGTCTCCAAGGTCGGCGAATTGATCGATCTCGGCGTCAAGGCCGGCGTGGTGGAGAAGTCCGGCTCCTGGTTCTCCTATGACAGCCAGCGCATCGGCCAGGGCCGCGAGAACGCCAAGCAGTTCCTGAAGGACAATCCCGACATCGCCGACAAGATCGAGGCGCAGGTGCGCCAGAACGCCGGCCTGATCGCCGAAGCGATCCTGGCGGGCGAGCGGAAAAGGACGAGACGACGACGAGGCGGCGGAGGCTTGAAAGGATGCGGGCACGCCGGCCGCTGGCGATTTGAGCTAGCGCCCGGTGCCGGTCACGGCGAGGAGGGTGACGCCTCGGCAAGGACCGGCGCAGGAGCGGCAAGATCAGAGCGCCCTGCACAGCCAAGCCCGCCAAGCCGGATACTGACAACCTGAAATGCCGCCTGACAGCTCAGAGCCGGCCAATCCCGAGACTGCAATACCCGAGGATGCGGCCAAGCTCCGTGATCCTTGCCGCCGGACCCGAAACAGGCTGAGGTGACAGCTGTCCCGCGCGAAGCCGATGGTCTTGTGACCGCCGGCTTGGTGACGGCGCATCCGAAGCCTGAAAAGCGCAAGAACGCCAGAGAAAGAGCAAAGGAAAGAGCCAAGGAGAAGCAACGCCAGGGATGGGACCACGCCGGATACGACTGCAAAGGCAAAATCCAAGGCGGCGACCAAGCCGAAGACCAAGGCCAAGACCAAGGCCAAGACGGCAACAAGAAGAGCAAAGCGACTGAGTCCGGTGATCGGCCGCCCGGTTTTAAGTGACGCGTATCTGAGTCCGCGTAAGCATCGCCCCCGTCGGCACCCGGCTGCGTAAAGCGGCCGCCACCGAGGACGGGGGCGATGCGCGTTTTGGGGGCGCGCGCGGGGCGAAGTTATTCCGCTGTCATCGCCCGCGAAGGCGGGCGATCCAGTCGCCCTGCGCCTGCGTGGCGCCGTGATGACTGGATGCCCCGCCTTCGCGGGGCATGAACGTTGCTGCAGTTGGGGGTGGGATTAGCCCCGCCTTCCTGGACTTACCCCACCCCCATCGCTAAATAGCCCTCGAAACATCAAGCCGGACGGGGATTTAGCCTTCCCGCCCAAACGTGGCAGGGCGTATCGGCGGAAGCGATGAGCGGCGTCAACGACATCCGCAAAGGCTTCCTGGATTACTTCGCGCGCAACGACCACCAGGTCGTGGCGTCGTCGCCGCTGGTGCCGCGCAACGACCCGACGCTGATGTTCACCAATGCCGGCATGGTGCAGTTCAAGAACGTCTTCACCGGCCTGGAAAAGCGCCCCTACTCGCGCGCGGTCACCGCGCAGAAATGCGTGCGCGCCGGCGGCAAGCACAACGACCTCGACAATGTCGGCTACACCGCGCGCCACCACACCTTCTTCGAGATGCTCGGCAACTTCTCCTTCGGCGACTATTTCAAGGAGCGCGCCATCGAGCTGGCCTGGAACCTGATCACCAAGGAATACGCGCTGCCCAAGGACAAGCTGCTGGTCACCGTCTATGTCGACGACGACGACGCCTTCAACCTGTGGAAGAAGATCGCCGGCCTGCCGGAAGCGAAAATCCTGCGCATCGCCGGCTCCGACAATTTCTGGTCCATGGGCGACACCGGCCCCTGCGGCCCCTGCGCGGAAATCTTCTACGACCACGGCGAGCACATTCCCGGCGGCCCGCCCGGCTCGGCCGACGCCGAGGGCGACCGCTTCATCGAGATCTGGAATCTCGTCTTCATGCAGTACGAGCAGCTCGCCGGCGGCAAGCGCGTCGACCTGCCGCGGCCCTCGATCGACACCGGCATGGGGCTCGAGCGCATCGCCGCCGTGCTGCAGGGCACCCACGACAATTACGCCATCGACCTGTTCGCCACGCTGATCCGCGCCATCGCCGAACTGACCGGCGTCGACCTCCGACGGCCCGCACAAGGCCTCGCACCGCGTGATCGCCGATCACCTGCGCGCGTCGGCCTTCCTGATCGCCGACGGCGTGCTGCCGTCGAACGAAGGCCGCGGCTACGTGCTGCGCCGCATCATGCGGCGCGCCATGCGCCACGCCGAACTGCTCGGCGCCAAGGACCCGCTGATGTGGAAGCTGGTGCCGGTGCTCACCCGCGAGATGGGCCAGGCCTATCCGGAACTGATCCGCGCCGAGGCGCTGATCACCGAGACGCTGAAGCTGGAAGAGACGCGCTTCCGCAACACGCTGGAGCGCGGGCTTGCCATCCTCGACGAGAAGAGCGCCGGCCTGAAAAAAGGCGACATGTTCGACGGCGAGACCGCCTTCACGCTCTACGACACCTATGGCTTCCCGCTCGACCTGACGCAGGACGCGCTGCGCGCGCGCGGCATCGGCGTCGATCTCGCCTGTTTCACCGACGCCATGGAGCGCCAGCGCGCCAAGGCGCGCGCCTCCTGGGCGGGCTCGGGCGACGCGGCGCAGGAGACGGTCTGGTTCGCGCTGCGCGAAAAGCTCGGCGCCACCGAATTCCTCGGCTACGAGACCGAGAGCGCCGAAGGCGTGGTCGCCGCGCTGGTGCGCGACGGCAAGGAAGTCGCGCGAGCTGAAGAAAGGCGAGAGCGGCGCGGTGGTGATGAACCAGACGCCGTTCTACGGCGAGAGCGGCGGCCAGGTCGGCGACACCGGCGAGATGCGGCGCGACGGCGTGCGGCTCGCCGTCACCGACACGCAGAAGAAGGCCGGCGACCTGTTCGCGCATATCGTCAAGGTGGAAGAGGGCACGGTCAAGGTCGGCGACCCGCTGCTGCTCGAAGTCGATCACGCGCGCCGCGCCGCCATCCGGCAGAACCATTCCGCCACGCATCTGCTGCACGAGGCGCTGCGCCAGGTGCTCGGCGATCACGTCGCGCAGAAGGGCTCGCTGGTCGCGCCCGACCGGCTGCGCTTCGACTTCTCGCATCCCAAGCCGATGACGCGCGGCAGAGATCGAGCGCGTCGAGGACATCGCCAACGACATCGTGTTGCAGAATGCGCCGGTCACCACGCGGCTGATGGCGCTCGACGATGCGCGCGCCTCCGGCGCGCGCGCGCTGTTCGGCGAGAAATACGGCGACGAGGTGCGCGTGGTGGCGATGGGCGAGGGGCGGGCAACACGCTCGGCTGGTCGGTCGAACTGTGCGGCGGCACGCACGTCAAGCGCACCGGCGATATCGGCCTGATCAGCGGCCTCAGCCGACTAGCGGCGTCGCCGCCGGCGTGCGCCGCCTCGAGGCGCTGACCGGCACGGCCGCGCGCAAGGCCGCTGACAAACAGGTTCAACTCGCCAAGGCGGCGGCGGCGGAACTGAAGGCTCCGCTGGAGGAGATGCCGGCGCGCGTCGCCGCGCTGCTCGACGAGCGCAAGAAGCTCGAGCGCGAACTGACCGACGCGCGCAAGAAACTCGCCATGGGCGGCGGCGGCAGCGCGCGCGGCGGCGCCGACGGCGTGCGCCAGGTCAACGGCGTGAAGTTGATCGCGCGCGCGGTCTCCGGCATCGAGCTCAAGGACCTGCGCAGCCTCGCCGACGAGGGCAAGAAGCAGGTCGGCTCCGGCGTGGTCGCCATCGTCGGCCTCGAGCGCCGACGGCAAGGCCGGCATCGTGGTCGGCGTCACCGACGATCTCACCAAGCGCTTCAACGCGGTCGATCTGGTGCGCAAGGGCGCCGAGGCGCTCGGCGGCAAGGGCGGCGGCGGCCGGCCCGACATGGCGCAGGCCGGCGGCCCGGACGGCTCCAAGGCCGAGGAGGCGCTCAAGGCGGTCGAAGCGGCGCTGGGCGGCTGATGAATCTTCGGGTGGAATCGTCTCGGTCAGGGCCGGGCTTGTCCCGGCCATCCCGATCAGGGACGCTGGGTGGCGTCCAATGCGAGCTCGCCGGCACAAGCCCGGCGATGACAAATGACATGGCCCAACTGCACTTCACCGCCTGGCTGCGCGAACTGGTGCCGGACGGCCCGCTGACCGCCGGGGGCGACACCGTCGGCGACGCGCTCGGCGCCGTGTTCACCGAGCGGCCGCATGTACGCGCTTATGTGCTCGACGACCGCGGGGCATTGCGCAAACATGTCTGCATCTTCGCCGACGGCAGGCGGCTGCCGCACGCGGCGGCGCTCGGCCACCCGATCGCGCCGGATTCCAAGCTCTATGTCATGCAGGCTTTGTCGGGAGGCTGACGCATGTCGCGAAGCGCATGCTGGTGGGGACTGCGCAAGGGACTGTCATGAGCGACCGATCTGGTGGCGACACGCAAGGACTCCGGCTCGGCGCGTCGCGCGCTGGCGCGACGCTTTCCCGGCGTCGCCGGTGACCGCGGCGCTGCATGACGCGCGCGACGGCACGCTTTATGCCGTGCTCAAGCACGGCCATTTCGGCAGCAAGCTGCATCGCTCCGACGACGGCGGCAAACGCTGGCAGGAACTCGCGGCGCCGGCATTTCCCGCCGACGCCGACGGCGCGCCGACGTTGTTCCAGGTCTGGACCCTCGAAGCCGGCGGCGCCGACGAGCCGGGCCGGTTGTGGGCCGGCGCGCTGCCGGCCGGGCTTTTCCGCTCGCGACGACCGCGGCGAGCATTGGCACCTGATACGCGCGCTGTGGAACGTGCCGGAGCGCGAGAAATGGTTCGGCGGCGGCTATGACGATGCCGGCATCCATCCATCTCGCCCGATCCGCGCGACGCCAAGCGCGCTGTTCGTCGCCATTTCCTGCGGCGGCGTCTGGGAGACTCGATGGACGGCGGCGACAACTGGACGCTGCACGGCGACGGCCTGGTCGCCGCCTATATGCCGCCGGAGCTGGCCGGCAGCGCGAGACGCAGGACCCGCATCGCGTCGCCCGCTGCGCGGCGGCGCCCGACACGATGTGGATGCAGCACCACAACGGCATTTTCCGCTCGACCGATGCCGGCGCGCACCTGGACCCAGTTGAAGCTGCCCGGCGACGATTTCGGCTTTGCCGTCGCCGCGCATCCGCGCGACCCGCTCACCGCCTGGTTCGTGCCGGCGGTCAAGGACGAGTTGCGGGTGCCGCGCGACGGCGCCTTCACGGTGACGCGCACGAACGACGGCGGCAAGACCTGGCAGAGCTTCCGCGCCGGCCTGCCGCAGCGCGACGCCTTCGACCTCGTTTATCGCCACGGCCTCGACGTCGATGCCAGTGGCACGCCGGCTCGCCATGGGCTCGACCACCGGCAGCCTGTGGACCAGCGACAATGCCGGCGAGGCCTGGCAACTGGTCAACGCCCATCTGCCGCCGGTCTATGCGGTGCGGCTATACTAGGCCTGCTTGATCGACCGCAAGGCGGGTCCGCGCCGCGGCGATGCGTCTAGTGTCCGCTTCGATTCTGCTGACGGATACCGCGCCATGGCACGCCACAAGATCAAGGAGCTGCGCCGGCGCGTATACCTGGTGCTCGAACAGGGCCCGGTGGGCGACGCGCTGGGCGTCGTCATCGACCGGGTGCTGGTCGCGCTCATCCTCATCAACCTCGTCGCGGTCGCGCTCGAATCGGTGCCGTCGATCGGCGCGCGCTACGCGATCGATTTGGGCGATCGAACTAGTCTCGCTCGTCGTGTTCAGCGTCGAATATGGCCTGCGGCTGTGGGTCGCGGTCGAGCACGGGCCGCATCGGCATCTCGCCGCCGGCGCGGGCGCGGCTTAAATATGCGTTGAGCGCGGCCGGCATCGTCGATCTCATCGCGGTGCTGCCGTTCTGGTTCGCGCTGGTGCTGCCGGACGACCTGCGCGTCGCTGCTGGTGTTCCGCATCGTGCGCTTCTTCAAGATCGCGCGCTATTCGCCGGCCATGCGCTCGCTGCTCGACGTGCTCTATCGCGAGCGGCGCGCGCTGTTCGGCTGCCTGGTGATCACGCTGGGCACCGCGCTGGTGGCTGCCGCCCTGATGCATCTTGCCGAAGGCAAGGTGCAGCCGGACAAGCTCGGCACCATCCCCGACGCGCTGTGGTGGGCGATCGTCACCCTCGGCACCATCGGCTATGGCGACGTGGTGCCGGTCACCGCGCTCGGCAAGCTGATCGCCACCGGCACCATCTTCCTCGGCCTGATCATGATCGCGCTGCCGATCGGCATCATCGCCACCGCCTTCGCCGAGCAGATTCACCGCCGCGATTTCATCGTCACCTGGGGCATGATCGCGCGCGTGCCGCTGTTCGCCGAGCTCGACGCCGCCGAGATCTCCGACATCATGGGGCTGCTGCGCGCGCAGGTGGCGGAAGCCGGGCGAGGTGATCGTGCGCGCCGGCGATCCCGCCCATTCGATGTATTTCATCGCCGCCGGCGAGGTCGAGGTGGCGCTCAAGAAGGAACGCGTGCGGCTCGGCGTCGGCCAGTTCTTCGGCGAGGTGGCGGTGCTGCGCCGCGCGCGCCGTTCGGCCACCGCCACCGCGCTCACGCGCACCAATCTTCTGGTGCTCGCGGCGCAGGACCTGCACGCGCTGATGCAGCGCGACCCGCGCATCGCCGCCCGCATCAAGGACGTGGTGGAGAAGCGCGTCGGCCGCGAGGCGGTGACGCCCAAGGGCGATATCGTGGCGGAGGAGATTGAGTAGCGCCTCGTGCTGCCGGATGCGGCGCAGCGCGAGCGCATCGCCGTGGTGCGCCACTATCGGAGCCGTATCGAACTCTGCATGCGGGATGGTCCCGGGTCGACGCCGCTTCGTGATGCGCTGCGCCCAGGACGACGGCGATCCGCCGCTCGCCGGACTGACGCGTCAGAGCGCGGCGATCGCGGCGTTAAGCGTCGCGCTCGGCCGCATCGCGGCCGATGCCTTGGCATCATCGGGCAGGTAGTAACCGCCGATGTCGACCGGCTTGCCTTGCGCGCCGATCAGCTCGGCATTGATCTTGGCCTCGTTCTTGGCGAGCGTTTCGGCCAGCGGTTTGAAGCGGGCTTGCAGCTCCGCATCCTTGGTCTGCGCGGCCAGCGCCTGAGCCCAGTACAGGGCGAGGTAGAAATGGCTGCCGCGATTGTCGATTTCGCCGACCTTGCGCGCGGGATTGCGGTTGAATTCGAGGAACTTTCCGATGGCCGTGTCGAGCGTCTCGGCGAGAACCTGCGCCTTGGCGTTCTTGTAGGTCTGCGCCAGATGTTCGAGCGAGGCGCCCAGCGCAAGGAACTCGCCGAGCGAATCCCAGCGCAGATAGCCCTCTTCCTCGAACTGCTGCACGTGCTTGGGCGCCGAGCCGCCGGCGCCGGTCTCGAACAGACCGCCGCCCGCCAACAGCGGAACGATCGACAGCATCTTGGACGAGGTGCCGAGCTCCATGATCGGGAACAGGTCGGTCAGATAGTCGCGCAGCACGTTGCCGGTGACGGAGATCGTGTCCTGCCCCTTGCGGATGCGCTCGAGCGAAAACTTCATCGCTTCGACCGGCGGCAGAATGCGGATGTCGAGCCCCGAGGTGTCTTCATCCTTCAGGTATTTTTCGACCTTGGCGATGACCTGGGCGTCATGCGCGCGCTTGGCGTCGAGCCAGAACACCGCCGGGGTGCCGGTGAGGCGCGCGCGGCGCACGCCGAGCTTGACCCAGTCCTGGATCGGCGCGTCCTTGGCCTCGCACATGCGGAAGATGTCGCCGGTCTCGACCGGACGCTCCAGCAGCACCTTGCCGTCATCGGCGACGACGCGAACCGTTCCGTCGCTGGGAATTTCGAACGTCTTGTCGTGCGAGCCGTATTCCTCGGCCTTCTGCGCCATCAAGCCCACGTTCGGAACCGAGCCCATGGTCTTGGGATCGAACGCGCCGTGCGCCTTACAGTCCTCGATGACCGTCTGATACAGCGTCGCGTAGGCGCGATCCGGGATCACGGCCTCGACGTCGTGCAGCTTGCCGTCGGGGCCCCACATGCGGCCGCCTTCGCGGATCATCGCCGGCATCGAAGCGTCGACGATCACGTCGCTGGGCACGTGCAGGTTGGTGATGCCCTTGTCGGAATTGACCATGGCGAGGCTCGGCCGCTTCGCGTATTCGGCCGCGATGTCGTCCTTGATCGCTTTCTTTTCGGCTTCCGGCAGCGTCTCGATCTTCGCCAACAGATCGCCGAAGCCGTTGTTGGGATTGACGCCGAGACGCTTCAGCGTGGCGGCGTGCTTCTTGAACACGTCGGCGAAGAACACGGAAACGGCGTGGCCGAACACGATGGGATCGGAGATCTTCATCATGGTCGCCTTCAGGTGCAGCGAGAACAGCACGCCTTCCTTCTTCGCGGCTTCGATCTGCTCGGCGAAGAAGGCACGCAGCGCCTTGCGGCTCATCGTCGCCGCGTCGATGATCTCGCCGGCATCAAGCGGCGTCTTCGCCTTCAGCACCGTGACGGCGCCGTCGGCGCCGACCAACTCGATGCGGGCATTGGTCGCCGATGCGAGCGTGGTGGAGACTTCCGAGCCGTAGAAATCGCCGCCCGACATGTGCGCCACATGCGATTTGGAGTCCGGCTTCCAGGCGCCCATCTTGTGCGGATTTTTGCGGGCGTATTGCTTGACGGCGCCGGCGGCGCGGCGGTCGGAATTGCCCTCGCGCAACACCGGGTTGACGGCGCTGCCGAGACACCTTGCCGTAGCGCGCCTTGATGTCCTTCTCGGCGTCCGTCGTGGCGTTGTCCGGATAGTCCGGAACGTCGTAGCCCTTGTCTTGCAGTTCCTTGATCGCGGCCTTGAGCTGCGGGATCGAGGCGGAGATGTTGGGCAGCTTGATGATGTTGGCCTCGGGCCGCGTCGCCAGCGCGCCGAGTTCGGCGAGTTCGTCGTTGATCCGTTGCGCGGGGTAAGCTTCTCGGGGAAATTGGCGAGGATGCGGCCGGCCAGCGAGATGTCCTTCAGCTTCACGGACACACCCGCCGCGCCCACGAAGGCTTTGACAATCGGCAGCAGGGAATAGGTCGCGAGCGCCGGGGCTTCATCGACCTTTGTCCACATGATTTCGAGATTTGGCATGCTTACACCTTTGGTCGCCGTGCTTGTTTGGGCCGGGCGGAAACTGAACATTGATGGGCGCGGCGGTATGGCTTCTCCCGCGGGCCCTCAAATGAATTGTGTTCCGGCGGCGCGGCTATAGCCAACCGGGAATCCGACTGGCGGGGAAATCGGCGCGCGCCCTATAGCATCCGCACTCCGCCGGTGAAAGCCTTGTTCGCAGTGCGAGATGGCCGCCGGAAGCGGAAATGCGGTTCTGCAAAGGTCACGGGCGGCAAAGAGATAGGGGCTGCATTGATGCAGATTAAACCGCTAAAGGATTAGGCAGGGCGGGAATACCGCCCGCAAGCGAGGCTTTCCCCATGCCGGGCGCCGGCACCGACAAGACCAAACGCTGGATCGAACAGCCGGCGCCGATCGTCGTCCTGGTCGAGCCGCAGATGGGCGAGAATATCGGCGCTGCGGCGCGCGCCATGGCCAATTTCGGGCTCTCGCGGCTGCGCCTGGTCAAGCCGGTGCAAGGCTGGCCGAACGAGAAGGCGCGCGTCATGGCGGCGGGCGCCGACCGCGTGCTCGAGGGCGCCGAGCTGTATGACAGCCTTGGCCGCGGCGATCGGGGATTGCACTTTCGTCGTAGCCGCAACCGCGCGCAACCACGACCAGGCCAAGCCCGTGATCGGGGCGGCGGCGGCCGCGGCCGAGATGGCGCCGCGGATGGCCGCCGGCGAGACCGTCGCCGTGGTGTTCGGGCGCGAGCGCAACGGGCTCGAAATCCACGAGGTGGCGCGCGCCGACCGCATTCTCACGCTGCCGGTCAATCCGGCCTTCGCCTCGCTCAATCTGGCGCAGGCGGTGGTGATCGTCGGCTACGAATGGTTCAAGCAGGCCGGCGGCGGCTTGCCGTTCGCAGTCCCGGATAAATCGCCGCCGGTCGGCCAAGCAGCAACTCGACGCCTTCTTTGCCGACCTGGAGCGCGAACTCGACAAGGTCGAATTTTTCCGGCCCGACGAGAAGCGCGGCGTCATGAGCGTCAATCTGCGCAATATCTTCCAGCGCATGGCGCCCTCGCAACAGGACATGCGCACGCTGCATGGCGTGGTCACCGCGCTGGTGCAGGGCCGCAAAGGTCCGGCGCGCGGCGGCGTGCTCGACGACGCCGGCGCGCAAAAGCTGCGCGATCTGCTGGCCGAGCACGGCGCCGGCCGCGCGCCGTCCGAGCGCACGCCCTTGCGCGGCCTGCCGCGGCTTGCTGCGGCGCAATCCGACCGACGCCGAACGCGCGCTTTGGCAGGGGCTGACCAACGACCGGCGCTTTGCGGGACTGGGCTTCAAGCGGCAGGTGCCGATCGGCCCGCATATGGCCGATTTCGTCTCGTTCCCGCTGCGCTGCGTGATCGATCTCACGGCGGCGGAAAGCAAAGCGGCGGCAAAATTGCGCGCCGAGAAACGCGCCTGGCTCGCCGATCACGATTATGCGGTGGTCGAAGTGAAGGCGGAGAAGGTGGAGCAGGATGTGGCGGGGGCGTTGGCGGAAATCCACCAAGCCATTCAACCAAGATAGTAGCGCAGGACGATGTGACGCATGACGACCCACAGCGTCATCACGGGAAACAACGCCACGATCGCGGCCAAGGCCCAGTGAACTCGCAGCCACGATGGGCGGCCAAGCGCGGGCAATAGCCCAGCGCTGGCCAAAGCGAGAGGCAGAAAATACCTGCCCTGGATACCTTCAAAGGTCGCGCTGCCGGGCGGAGTCCAGGCAAAATATTGAAACACGAAAAGCCCACCGGCTGAAAAAAGAAGTCCCAGTGCGATGAAGCCGCCGCGCGCGGAGCTGCGCCGAACGTTTGAGCCAATAATTGTCGCCACGGCCGCAAGGCACAGGATCGCCTCCGCGGCGTAGTGATAGAACGCGGGTAATTCCGTATCCAACCAGCCAAGCCTGCCAATGAATTGTTCGAGGTAAGCGAGGAAATAATGCTTCATCGTCGTAACCGCGACTTGCCCGAAAATAAATGGATGCTGAAGGACATGCGTTAATTGCGCGGCGGGATCGGCGCCAACAGACGCAGCAAAGTTTGTCCAAGCCATCGCCGCGGCGAACGCGGACCATAACAGCGCGCAGGCGACGATCGTCAAAGCGGCCACCATGCGCCATCGCCAGCGGAGGTCCTTCAGTTCGAACAGCGAAATCGCAAGCGCGGCATAAGGTTGCCGCGCCGTTGCGAGCAACGTCAGCGATCCGGTCAAGCCGACCAGCGTCAGCGTCGTCGGCGCTTGCGGCCGATGCATGGTGCGGACCATCAATGCGCCGGCAAGTGCGCCGAAGGCGAGCATCAGCCCGTCCGGCGCCGGTGAAGCCATCAAGGCCAGCGACATGGGCAAGGTAAGAATTGCAAACAGCCATACCGATGCCGCCCGCGCGATGGCGATCGCCACGGCTCCCAACGCTGTTGTGGCCGCACCGGTCAGCGCCCGGGACAGCGTAAGCGACTGCAGTATTTTCAAATTGAGTGCCTGCCCGACGCGCACGCCAAGAGCCGCCGGCAGGTAGAAGAAAGGAGGATAGAGGGCCGTGTTCGCAAAATCGATCAAAGTTAGCTTGCCGGACCAGCGAACGTTCGCGGCAGTCCACTCGGCCGCGGTCACGCGCCTTTCGGTGTGGAAGCGTATGCCGTCGAAGGGCGATACGGCCGTCAATATGGCCGGATCGACCAAGCCGCCAGCCCGGGTTTGCGCTCCATTCGAGCCGGGTTGAGTAAAGCGGTGGCCGACGAAACCACCTTCCGCAATCTGCGCCGCGCGCAGGAAATGATTGATCTCATCGGTATTTTGGAACGGCGGCATATTTGCCGCCAGGAAGACCGTCGCGACCGCGCCATAAAAAAAGAACGCGGCCGCCAGCGCCCAAGCCGTCAGATGTTCGCGCGCGGGCATGGCGAAGATTTTCGAGGGACCCGCGGCCGGCGCACGGCCAAATTCATGCGATGACGGGTTATCCATCTTGTCTCCGCATCGGCATACTCGATCGCTTACGCGGCCCCGCTGGCGCGGCAATGAGCGGAGCAGGGGTTCAGGCTTTAGCGCCTTCGTGTGCGCGGCGATGCCCTCGCGCAAAAAGCCGAGGTCGTTGCCGACGGCGAGGTAGCCGAAGCCGCGCTTGGCCATCGCCGCCGCGCGTTCGCCGGTCGCGCAATAAATGCCGGCCACCTTGCCCGCCTTCTTCGCCGCCGCGACGATCTTGTCGAGCTCACCCTCGACCTCTTTCGAAGCGGGATCGAGAACCGCGCCGTCGCTCATGGTGATGGAGAGGTCGGAGGGGCCGACGAACAGCACATCGATGCCTTTGACCGCGGCGATCGCATCCAGGTTCTTGAGCGCCTCGCGCGTCTCGATCATGGCGATGGTGGCGGTCATGTCGTTGGCGTCGCGCAAATAGGATTTCATGTCGGGGAAACCGCCGAGCATCATGGCGCGGTCGGGTCCCCAGCTGCGGTCGCCGAGCGGCGGAAACTTGGCGACGGATACGAATTGCCTGGCGTCTTCGACGGTGTTGATCAGCGGCGCCACGACGCCCTCGGCGCCCATGTCGAGCGCGCGGCTCACCATCGGCCAATCGTGATAGGGGGTGCGCACGATGGGCGCCGCGCCGACGCCGGTGATCGCGCCGATGCCGGTGACCGCCGCGGCGAAATCCCACATGCCGTGCTGCATGTCGATCGCGACGGCGGAAAAGCCCGAGCGCGCCAGCACCTCGACGATGATGGGGGCGGGGAGCGACGACCAGCCGGAATAGACGGTTTCGCCGGCGCGCAGGCGCCGGGCCAAGGAGAAGGCCATGTCAGCCGCTCGTCTTGATCTGTTCAATCGCCTGCGCCATCAGCTCGTCCATGGCGCGGCGGATGTCGGCGTCGGCGATGGCGACCTTCTTGGCGTCGAAGTCGCGGCGGATTTTCCTAAATACGTCGTGATCGCCGACTTCCTCGAAATCGGCGATCACGACTTCCTTGGCATAGGCGTCGGCCTCGGCGCCGGCGAGGCCCATTTTCTCGGCCGCCCAGGCGCCGAGCAATTTGTTGCGCCGGGCGCCGGCCTTGAACTTAAGCTCTTCGTCGTGCGCGAATTTCTTCTCGAAGCCGTCCTCGCGCTTGTCGAAAGTCGTGGTCATGCCGCCCTCATTGGTGCACTCAGTACAATCGCTGCCGCCATGCATATCGCCAGCCAAGCGTCAAGGCAACATACCGCCGCGCCGATGACACGGAATCCTCAAGTGGAAAACGCCTGGGGCCCTCGATTGTGCTCGTCCGGGCTATCGGCTAGGTTGACCTCGTGCCCGGAGCGTTCTAGCGCAAGCAAGCGTTAAGTAAATTGTCCGGTCCCGCCGCCGCGGATCTCGAGACGTGACGAACAGGAGCCACGGCATCCCATGGACTTTCAGAAACCACGGTACACTCCGATGAGTTGCCGCCGCCGCATCTATGAAGGCAAGGCGAAGGTCCTCTATGAGGGCCCCGAGCCGGGAACGCTGATTCAGCACTTCAAGGACGACGCGACCGCCTTCAACGCCAAGAAACACGAGGTGATCGAGGGCAAGGGCGTTCTCAACAACCGCATCTCCGAATACGTATTCCAGCACCTCAACGATATCGGGGTTCCCACCCATTTCATCCGCCGGCTCAACATGCGCGAGCAGTTGATCCGCGAGGTGGAGATCATCCCGCTCGAGGTGGTGGTGCGCAATGTCGCCGCCGGCACCCTGGCGACGCGGCTTGGCATCGACGAGGGCACCCAGTTACCGCGCTCGATCATCGAATTTTATTACAAGAACGACGCGCTCAACGACCCGATGGTGTCGGAAGAGCACATTACGGCCTTCGGCTGGGCGTCCCCGCAGGAAATCGACGACATCATGGCGCTGGCCATCCGCGTCAACGACTTCCTGTCCGGCCTGTTCCTCGGCGTCGGCATCCGCCTGGTCGATTTCAAGATGGAAACCGGCCGGCTGTGGGAAAACGACGTGATGCGAATTGTCGTGGCCGACGAGATTTCGCCCGATAGTTGCCGGTTGTGGGACATCAAGACCAACAACAAGCTCGACAAGGACCGCTTCCGCCACGATCTCGGCGGGCTGTTGGAGGCCTATACCGAGGTGGCCAAGCGGCTGGGCATCATGAACGAGGGCGAACCGCCGCGCGGCGCCGGCCCGGTGCTGGTGAAAGGC
>CAVUBV010000007.1:0-103285 GCA_963739735.1 uncultured Alphaproteobacteria bacterium
TAGGCAGCCGCCCAGTTTCGGTCGATTTGCCCGTGAATTACCCAAAGCCCGGCCTTGTGCCGGGCTTCGGCGTCTTTAGTTTAGGGGTGGACGGCCGGAAATTGCCCGGTCGGACCGAACGACTCATGCCATAAGCGGGCAAACATGAAAGCGCGCGTCACCGTTACCCTGAAATCCGGCATTCTCGACCCGCAAGGCAAGGCCATCGAGGGCGCGCTGCGCTCGCTCGGGTGTCGCCGGCGTCGCCAGCGTGCGCCAGGGCAAGGTGTTCGACATCGAAATCGAGGGCTCCGACCGCGCCAAGGCCGAGGCGCTGCTCAAGCAGGCCGCCGACAAGCTGCTGGCCAATACGGTGATCGAGAATTACCGGGTCGAGGTGGTGGCATGAGGCGGAGGCCGGTCAGCCAATGAAATCCGCCGTCCTGGTTTTCCCCGGCATCAACCGCGAGCGCGACATGGCGCGCACGCTGGAACTCGTGACCGGTAAGGCGCCGGCGATGGTCTGGCATGCCGACACCGCATTGCCGGCCGGTACCGACCTGGTGGTGATTCCCGGCGGCTTCTCCTATGGCGATTACCTGCGCTGCGGGGCGATCGCGGCGCGCAGCCCGATCATGGGCGCGGTGCGCGCGCACGCCGAAAAGGGCGGCCTCACGCTCGGCGTCTGCAACGGTTTCCAGATTCTGTGCGAGGCCGGGTTGTTGCCCGGCGTGTTGATGCGCAACGAGAATCTGCGCTTCATCTGCCGCGACGTCTATTTGCGCGTCGAGCGCTCCGATACGCCGTTCACCCGCGGCTACAATGCCGGCCAGGTCATCTGCGTGCCGGTGGCGCATGGCGAGGGCAACTACATCGCCGACGGCGAAAGCATCGCGCGGCTCGAAGGCGAGGGGCGGGTGATCTTCCGCTATTCCTCGCCCGACGGCATGATCGATCCGAACTGGAACCACAACGGCGCCATCAACGCCATCGCCGGCATCGTCAACGAGCGCGGCAACGTGCTCGGCATGATGCCGCACCCGGAAAACCACGTGGAAGCCTCTCTCGGCGTCACCGACGGGCGCGGGCTGTTCGCGGGGCTGGCCGAGGCGCTGGCGCGGGCGGCCTAGGCATCATGTTTTGTAGATTGGACCAGTGATCCCCAACGAGCCGCAAATCACCCCCGAACTGGTCGCCGAACACGGCCTCAAGCCGGACGAATACCAGCGCGTGCTCGAGCTGATCGGGCGCGAGCCCTCGCTCACCGAGCTCGGCATCTTCTCGGCCATGTGGAACGAGCACTGCTCGTACAAGTCCTCCAAAGTGCACTTGCGCGCGCTGCCGACCAAGGGTCCGCACGTGATCCAGGGCCCGGGCGAGAATGCCGGCGTCATCGACATCGGCGACGGGCTCGCTTGCGTGTTCAAGATGGAGAGCCACAACCACCCGAGTTACATCGAGCCCTATCAGGGCGCGGCGACCGGCGTCGGCGGCATCCTGCGTGACGTGTTCACCATGGGTGCGCGGCCGATCGCCTGCCTCAACGCGCTGTCGTTCGGCGACCCCAACCATCCGAAGACGCGGCATCTCGTTTCCGGCGTGGTCGCCGGCATCGGCGGTTACGGCAATTCGTTCGGCGTGCCGACGGTGGGCGGCTCGGTACGTTTCCACGCGCGCTACGACGGCAACAATCTGGTCAACGCCATGGCGGTGGGCATCGCCGAGAAAGACAAGATTTTCTACGCGGCAGCGTCCGGTGTCGGCATGCCGATTGTCTATTTGGGATCGAAGACCGGCCGCGACGGCATCCACGGCGCCTCGATGGCGTCGGCGGAATTTGGCGAGGACAGCGACGCCAAGCGCCCGACCGTGCAGGTGGGCGATCCGTTCTCGGAAAAGTTGCTGCTCGAAGCTTGCCTCGAGATCATGGCCAAAGGCTGCGTCATCGCCATTCAGGACATGGGCGCGGCGGGGCTCACTTGTTCGGCGGTGGAAATGGGCGCCAAAGGCGATCTCGGCGTCACCCTCGATCTCGACAAGGTGCCGTGCCGCGAGGAGGGCATGAGCGCCTACGAGATGATGCTGTCGGAGAGCCAAGAGCGCATGCTCATGGTGCTCAAGCCGGACAAGGAGAAAGAGGCCGAGGCGATCTTCCGCAAATGGGGGCTCGACTTCGCCATCGTCGGCGAGACCACGCCAAGCAAGCGCTTCATCGTGCGGCACGGCGGCGACGTCATGGCCGATCTGCCGATCAAGGAACTGGGCGACCAGGCGCCCGAATACAAACGGCCCTTTGTCAGCGCGGCCAAGCCCACGGCGATCGACGCCGGCACGGTGAAGCCGCCGATGGCGATTGCCGACGCGCTGGAGAGACTGATCGGCGCGCCGGACCTGTGCTCCAAGCGCTGGGTCTGGGAACAATATGACCACATCATTCAAGGCAATACGGTGCAGCGCCCCGGGGGCGATGCCGCGGTGGTGCGGGTGGAGCAGGGCCCGAAGGGCCTGGCGCTCACCACCGACGTGACGCCGCGCTATTGCGAGGCCGATCCTTTCGAGGGCGGCAAGCAGGCGGTCGCCGAATGCTGGCGCAACCTGACCGCGGTCGGCGCGCGGCCGCTCGCGGTCACCGACAATTTGAATTTCGGCAATCCGGAACGGCCCGAGATCATGGGCCAGTTCGTCGGCTGCATCCGCGGCATCGCGGAAGCCTGCAAGGCGCTCGATTTCCCGGTCGTCTCCGGCAATGTGTCGCTCTACAACGAGACCAACGGCAAGGCGATCCTGCCGACGCCCTCGATCGGCGGCGTCGGCCTGCTCGACGATTTCCGCAACTCCGCTTCGCTCGCCTTCAAGCGCGCCGGCGAGGCGATCCTGCTGGTCGGTGAGACCACCGGCTGGCTCGGCCAGTCGATGTATCTGCGCGAGTTGTGCGGGCGCGAGGACGGCGCCCCGCCGCCGGTCGACCTGATCGAGGAGCGCGAGAACGGCGATTTCGTGCGCGCGCTGATCCTCGACGGAACGCTGAGCGCGGCGCACGATCTCTCCGACGGCGGCTTAGCGGTGGCGCTTGCCGAAATGGCGATGGCCGAGGGCATGGGCGCAAAGCTCGATGCCGCGCCCAACGATATCCCCGCGCACGCTTATTGGTTCGGCGAGGACCAGGCGCGCTATCTCGTCACCGTGCCGGCGGCGCAGGCGGCCAATGTGCTTGAGCGCGCGCAAGCCGCGAGCGTCCCGGTGTGGACGATCGGCACAACCGGCGGCGATGCCTTGACGCTGGGCAACGAGCGGGCGATCCCGCTCGCGGACTTGCGCGAACGCTTCGAAGGCTGGCTGCCGGCCTATATGGCCGGCGAGCTCTAGAGTGCGATCCGTTTAGATTGAATCGCTATGCTCCCATAACATTTTGCTTGCGCATGATCTTATCCGACCTTGCTTCGCCCGCCGAAGCGGGCTTCGCGAAGGTGGGAAACCCGGCTCCCACTTTTCGGGATCATGCGCTAGCGCACGTTCACTGGAGCGCCTTGGCCAGCGCGCTGCGGCAGGGAGGCGACAGCGCGTTCGGATGCGAGGCCAAGCAAACGACAATGCGTGAGCCGCCGGGCTTGACCGAAGGACAGACCGCGTCCTTGTCGTAGCTGCAGGCGCGCATCACCGCGATCCGCTTGCCCAATGACAGTTTTTCAGCCTTGGCGAGCGAAAAGACCGGCGCTGGCGGCGGCGGCGCCATTGCCGCCGGCGGTGGCGGGGCAGCCGGCGGCGGAGCCGGGGCTCGCTTGGGCGCGGCGGTCTTCGGTGCGGTAGTTTTGGCCGGTTTCGGTTGCGCTGCCTTGGGCGCAGCCTTGGCCGGCGGCGGTGCGGCGACGGCCGCAGGCGGCGGCGCGGGTGGAACTGCCGCTGCCGGCGGCGGCGGCGCAGCCGGCGGGGGAGGCGGCGCGGCGGCCGCAGGTGGCGGCGGAGGCGGCGCGGGTGGAGGCGCTGCCGCGGCTGGCGGCGGCATCGTCGCCTTCACTGCGGCTTGGCAGCCGGGCGATAGCTTTGACAAGTTATTTTGCAGGCATTCGAGCGCCTCTTTGCTGCCCGGCGAGGTGCTCATGCAGTTGGCCATGAAATCCGAGCGGCAGTTTGACCGCATTGCGCTTTTCTGCGCGTCGGTCAGTTGCTGGGCCTGCGCCGCACCCAGCGTGAGGCCGACGAGCGCGGCCGTCAAAGCCGCCGTCCGGCAATTCGCGTGAAGATTGAAGATCATGTCCCACCCCCTCATTTCGTCCCCCCGGAAAACACAGCCTACGACAGCGGCGTGGGTCGCACCAAGTGTCCAACGGTCGCGGGCCGCGTGCAGGCTATCCACATGCGTGAGATATCGGCGTCATAATCCGTTCCCGATGTCGAGCAATTCTGCTAGGCATGGCGGCGGACGGCGGCGCAGGGAGTGGATGCGGCCGCCAGTCGGCGCGTAATTCGTTTTGGAGCCCGAGCCAAATGGCCATGGATGCCGGCGAGATCGAACGGCTGATCAAGGTGGGCATTCCGGATGCCCTGGTGACCATCCGCGACCTGGCCGGCGACGGCGACCATTACGCGGCGACGGTGATTTCCGCCGCGTTCAAGGGCAAGTCGCGGGTGCAGCAGCATCAATTGGTCTATGAGGCGCTGAAAACCCAGATGGGCGGCGTGCTGCACGCGCTCGCACTTCAGACGGCGCCGCCGGAAGCCTGATTCCTGCCATCAATCGCCGGCAAAGTCCTCGAAAATCAAAGGTTTTCGTCCCTCTTGGGCTGGCGGCGGAATCTGCGCTACATATATCGTTCATGTGGGCGGCCGGCGCCGCCCGACGGGAAAAGAATCCATGGGTATCGAGCAATTCATCGACAATGAAGTGAAGGGAAACGACGTGGTGCTGTTCATGAAGGGCACGCCGCAGTTTCCCATGTGCGGATTTTCCGGCCAGGTGGTGCAGATCCTCGACCACTTGGGCGTCGCTTACAAAGGCCTCAACGTTCTCGATTCCGAAGACTTGCGGAACGGCATCAAGGCCTATTCGAACTGGCCGACCATCCCGCAGCTCTACGTGAAGGGCGAGTTTGTCGGCGGCTGCGACATCATCCGCGAGATGTTCCAGGCCGGCGAATTGCAGCAGGCGCTCAAGGACAAGGGCGTCGTCGTAAAGGCCACAGCCTGAGCGGTTGCGCCGTGCCGCCGTTGCGGCGGTCCGCGGCGACGGGGCTTGCATGATTATCGCGGTCCTGATCGTTGCGACGATCGCCGACCTCGCGCTCGCCGCGCTGATGGTGGCGGTCTCCGGTTTCTTTTTCGGTGCCGGCCCTGAAAGCATGCATGGCGGTGGTTTGGCGATAGCGGCCTATGCCGCCGGTGTGATCGCCTGCCTCGCCGCTCCCGTTGCCGGATTTATCTTCAACGCGCGCGGCCTTATGCGCGCCGGTCTGCTAGTCGCCTTTCTGCCGCCGGCGGGCGCGCTGCTGGCGCTGCTGATTTCGGCGCCGTATTGACGGCTCGGCTTAAAAAACAAAGCCCCCGCAACGGCGGGGGCTTTTTTATGCAGCGGTCGAGCGCGGATCAGCGCGAATAATATTCGACCACCAGATGCGGCTCCATCTGCACCGGATAGGGCACGTCGGTGATCACCGGGATGCGCGACATCTTGGCGGTCATTTTGCCGGTATCGACCTCGATATAATCGGGCACGTCGCGCTCGGCCAAGGCCTGCGCTTCGAGCACCAGATTCATCTGCCTCGACTTCTCCTTCACCTCCACCACGTCGCCGACCTTGACGCGGAAGCTCGGGATATTCACCCGGCGGCCATTTACCTTGACATGACCGTGGTTGACGAACTGGCGGGCGGCGAAAACGGTCGGCACGAATTTGGCGCGGTAGACGACGGCGTCGAGCCGGCGCTCCAGCAGGCCGATCATGTGGGCGCCCGAATCGCCCTTCATGCGGATCGCCTCGTCGTAAATGCCGCGGAACTGCTTTTCGGAAATATTGCCGTAATAGAAGCGGAGCTTCTGCTTGGCCTTGAGCTGCACACCGTAATCGGACAGCTTGCTCTTGCGGCGCTGGCCGTGCTGGCCGGGGCCGTATTCGCGCCGGTTGACCGGGCTCTTCGGCCGGCCCCAGATGTTCTCGCCCATGCGGCGGTCGATTTTGTACTTGGATTCACTGCGCTTGGTCATCGCGTCCTCGTGTCAGACTTTGTGGGTTGAGGAACCGCGCCCTCCTCTGTCCCGGGTTTCCCCGGAACCGACAGGCAGGACCTCGAAAGCGCAAGGTCTTGCCACGGGTCGCGAAACGCCTTGCCGGGCACTGAAATCCCGCAAGGTGCGCGGGTTTTAGGGGTGAATAGGGGTCCGTGTCAAACGGCTGAGGGATTCATGATGGACGGTCAGGTGTTAGCCGTATGAACGGGCTTTTCTCGTTGTCTTATGAGGCGATGGCGGCGCTCGGCCAGGTGATCGTGATCGACCTGGTGCTGGCCGGCGACAATGCGGTCGTCATCGGCTTGGCGGCCGCCGGGCTTGCCCCGGAGCGGCGCGGGCGCGCCATCCTCATCGGCATCGCGGTGGCAACGGTCTTGCGCATTGTGTTCGCGATCGTCGCGGTCGACCTTTTGGCGATTATCGGCCTGCTGCTGGCGGGCGGCATCTTGCTGTTGTGGGTCGCCTGGAAGATGGGGCGCGAACTGCGCGCGCAGCGTCACGCGGCAGCCGCGCCGGGCGGCGCCGTGGCGCCGAAAACCTTGGCGCAGGCCGCCTGGCAGATCGTGCTGGCGGATGTTTCCATGTCGCTCGACAACGTCTTGGCGGTGGCGGGCGCCGCGCGCCAACACGTCGAGGCGCTGGTATTCGGGCTCGGCCTGTCGATCCTGCTGATGGCATTCGCCGCGAGCCTGATCGCCCGGCTGCTCGATCGCCAGCGCTGGATCGCCTATGTCGGGTTGGCAATCGTGCTCTATGTCGCGCTCGACATGATCTGGCGCGGCGCGCTGGAAGTGTGGCCGCGGCTGACCGGCTAAAACCCGTACCGCGCAAGTGCGACCGCAAGCTTTGCCGAAGGCGCGCGGCCGGAGGTGAAGACGATGCGCGGTGCGGCGGGCAGACCAGGCGGGCGGTCGCGCAGGAGATCCACGACGCGGCGCGCGATCGCCGGCGCCGGATCGAGCCAATCGACCGGCCAAGGCGCGTTCGCGATGAAGCGTTCCGTGAGCAGCGGGTAATGCGTGCATGCGAGCACCACCGTGTCGGTGCGCTTGCCGCCCACGTCGACGAAACAGGGCGCGATCTCGGCTTGGATCGCGGCATCGGCGACGGCTGAGCCGGCGAGCTCCGCCTCGGCATAGGCGGCAAGATGCGACGAGCCGACCAGCCCGACATCGCAGCCCGCGGCGAATTCGCGGATCAAAGCATGAGTATATTCGCGCGACACGGTTGCCTGCGTGCCGAGCACGGCGATGCGCTTGGATTGCGATTGTGCGCAGGCCGGCTTGATCGCCGGCACGGTGCCGACAAAGGGCACGGCAAAGCGTGCGCGCAAATCCGCGAGCGCCAGCGTCGAAGCGGTGTTGCAGGCGACCACCACCAGATCGGGCGCGTACGTAGCGACGGCGTTGCCGATCACGTCGATGATACGCGCGATCAACACCGTTTCCGGTTGGTTGCCGTAAGGAAAGCCGGCGTCGTCGGCGAGATAGACGTAACGCGCGTCGGGCCGCGCCTTGGCAACCTCGCGATAGACGGTGAGGCCGCCGACGCCGGAATCGAAGATCAGGATGGTCGGCGCATCCGGCACCTTAACTTTTTTAGTGCGCATGATCTTGTCCGAAAACCGGTGCCCACTTTTCGGGATCATGCGCTCCCAAACACCCGCTGGAAAATAGTGTCGACGTGCTTGAAATGGTGGTCGAGGTTAAACAAAGCCGCGAGCTCTTTGTCGTTGAGTTTCGCAAGCACGTCCTTGTCGGCCTGCAAGAGCGCGAGGAAATCCTTTTCGCCGCCCCACACTTTCATAGCGTTGCGCTGCACCAGCCGATAGGCGTCCTCGCGCGCAACGCCCTTTTGCGTCAGCGCGATCATCACCCGTTGCGAGTGGATCAGCCCGCCGAGCTTGTCCAGGTTCTTCTGCATGGCGGCCGGATAGACGATCAGTTTGTCGATAATGCCGGCGAGCCGGGCCAGCGCGAAATCGAGCGTCACCGTCGCATCCGGCCCGATCATGCGCTCGACCGACGAGTGCGAGATGTCGCGTTCGTGCCAGAGCGCCACATTCTCCATCGCCGGTAGCGCGTAGGCGCGCACCATGCGTGCGAGACCAGTCAAATTTTCCGACAGCACCGGATTGCGCTTGTGCGGCATGGCCGAGGAGCCCTTCTGCTTTTCGGAGAAGAACTCTTCCGCCTCCAGCACTTCGGTGCGCTGCAGATGGCGGATTTCGGTGGAGAGCCGTTCGATCGAGGAAGCGACAACCGCCAGCGTCGCAAAATACATGGCGTGGCGGTCGCGCGGGATGATCTGCGTCGAGACCGGCTCGACGCGCAGGCCCATCGCCTTGGCGACATGCGTCTCCACGCGCGGATCGACCTGCGCGAAAGTGCCGACCGCGCCGGAAATGGCGCAGGTGGCGACTTCCTCGCGCGCCGCATGCAGGCGGCGCCGCGCGCGGGCGAATTCGGCATAGGCGTAAGCGAGCTTGAGCCCAAAGGTGGTCGGCTCGGCGTGGATGCCGTGCGAGCGGCCGACCGTCGGCGTCAATTTGTGTTCGAGCGCGCGACGCTTGAGCGCGGCGAGCAGCGCGTCCACGTCGGCAATCAGAATGTCGGCGGCGCGCACGAGCTGCACGTTGAAGCAGGTGTCGAGCACGTCGGACGAAGTCATGCCGGAATGCACAAAGCGCGCTTCCGGCCCGACGATCTCCGACAGGTGCGTCAGGAAGGCGATGACGTCGTGTTTGACTTCCGCTTCGATGGCGTCGATGCGCGCCACGTCGAATTTGGCGGCTTTGCCTTTTTCCCAGATTTTCTTCGCCGCGTCCTTGGGAATGATGCCGAGTTCGGCCATGGCTTCGGCGGCGTGCGCCTCGATCTCGAACCAGATGCGGAATTTCGTTTCCGGCGACCAGATCGCCATCATGTCGGGACGCGAATAACGGGTGATGGTCACGCCGCTTCTCCGCGCGCCAGCGCCGCCGCGTTGCGGATCGCCGCGATGTTTCCCTTGTAATTGCCGCCCTTGAACACCGCGTTGCCGGCGACCAGCACATTGGCGCCGGCCTGCACCACTTGTGCCGCGTTGTCGGCGGTGACGCCGCCGTCGATCTCGATGTCGATCGGCCGCGCGCCGATCAGCGTGCGCACCTCGCGCAATTTATCGAGTGCAGCAGGGATGAATTTTTGCCCGCCGAAGCCGGGATTGACCGACATGACCAGAATGAGATCGACCAGGTCGATGACGTGCTCGATGCTCGATACCGGCGTGCCCGGGTTCATGGTGACGCCGGCCTTCTTGCCGAGCGCGTGGATCGCCTGCAGCGAGCGGTGCACGTGGGGCCCAGCCTCCACATGCACGGTGATGATGTCGGAGCCGGCCTTGGCGAAGGCTTCGAGATAGGGATCGCAAGGCGCGATCATCAAATGCACGTCGAGGATTTTCTTGGTCACCGGGCGGATCGCCTGCACCACCGCCGGACCGATCGAGATATTGGGCACGAAATGCCCGTCCATCACGTCGACATGGATCCAGTCGGCGCCGGCCGCCTCGACTGCGCGGATTTCATCGCCCAATTTGGCGAAATCGGCCGAAAGAATCGACGGCGCGATGAGGAGCGGGCGCATGACGGTCTCCGAACGCCGTTCGCCTAACACGGCGGCGGCCGCGGAGCAACGCGCGCGAGCGCGCCGTGCACCGGCTTGTTAACGATTGGCGGCAAGCCGCTTGGCCAGCGGCTTGAGCAGGTGCGGTAACAGATAAATCGGAAACTGCGCCAGCGCGAAATAGAGCCAGGCCACGTCCGGCACCGCAAAGCCGGTCGCCGCCAGCATGAGCCCGATGTTGCGGTTGCCGGCGATCAGGCCGATGGCGAGCGCCCGGGCGCGGCCGGTGCGCAGGAAGACGAACGCGGTGACGGCGATCAGGCCGAGCGCCAGCGCGAAGGCGAGCGTCGTGAGCTTGACGACAAGCAGCGGGTCGGCGCGGGCATGGTCGGCGACGCCGTCCATGGCGGCGACTGCGAACATGAACATGGCGATGACGCTCAGGCCGTCGATGCGCTCGCGCTGTGCTTCGATCCAGGCGCGGCCGGCGATGCGGCGGATGATCGCCGCGGCCAGAGCCGAGCCGGCGATGATGGCGGTGAGCTTGAGGCCGAGGCCGTAGGGCGAAATTACCGTGCCGCCGAGGAAGACGTGGCTGAACAGGCTGGCGGTCAACGGGGTGATGGCGCTGCACACCACCAGGCTTGCCAGCGTCAGCGCAGCATCAAGCCCCATCAGCGCGGCGAGTGCCGGCGACGACATCAGACCGGGCGCCGCCATCTGCAGCACCAGCATGAAGAACAGGCCGGGCATCGCCTTGTCGAGCCCGACCGCCAGGAACAGAAGGCCGAGCAAAGCCGGCACCACCAGCATGACCCAAACCGTGGCGGCGGCGATCAACCCGGGCTGGGTGAAATGATGGCGCAGCTCAACCGGGTCGACGCGCAGGAAGGCGAGCGCCAGCATGACGACGATGGCTTCGCCCAGGAACGGCTTGCAGGCGGCGGCGAGCGCCGGCACCGCCAGGCCGACGAACAGCGAGGCGGCGACCACCAGCGTGCCCTTGCGGCCGACCAGGCTGAGCGCGGCCGCGGGCAGGGCGATGAGGTTCATGGGACAGGAAACTCCGGCCGCCCGGCTGGGCTTGCGCCGTCTTGATAGCGCCTTCGGCGGCGATGTTCCATATAGTGGGGGCAAGGAAAAGGGGGACGGAATGGCACGCACGGACGTCATCGTGCTCGGCGCCGGCATTGTCGGCACTTCTATCGCGCTGCATCTCGCCAAGCGGGGCTCAAGCGTCGCGCTGATCGAGCGCGCCGGCGTCGGCGAGCAGACGTCTTACGGCAATGCCGGGGTTATCGAATGCAATACGGTATTCCCACCGGCGTTTCCGTCCGGCCTCGGCGCATTGGCGCGCATCGCGCTCAATCGAGCGCCCGAGGCCAATTACCATCTCTCGTTCCTGCCGCAGATCGCGCCCTGGCTATTCAAGTTCCGTGCCGCTTCGCAGCCGCGCCGGCTCATGGAAAACGCGCGGCTGATCCGCCCGCTGTATGCGCGGGCGGTGGCCGAGCACGAGACGCTGATGGCCGAATCGGGCGGTGCCCAGTTCCTGCGCAAGAACGGCTGGCTGAAGCTCTATCGCCGCGAGGCGAGTTTCAAGGCGCTGCAGCGGGAATTCGATACCGCGGCGGAAATGGGCATTCCCCTGCACATGCTGGACGTCGCTGGCGCGCGGGCGCTCGAGCCCTCGCTCAACGCGGTGTTCACGCATGCGGTGTTCTGGCCGCACGCGGCGAGCGTGAGCGACCCGCTCGGCGTGACGCGCGCCTATGCCGCGCGCTTTACCGCGCGCGGCGGCGTGACGGTGAAAGGCGACGCGCGCTCGCTGCACCGGCTCGGCAACCGTTGGCGGGTGGAGACCAACGAGGGCGGCATCGACGCGCCCGAAGTGGTGGTCGCGCTCGGTCCTTGGGCTCCCGATCTGCTCAACGGACTGGGGCTGAAACTGCCGCTGGCGATCAAGCGCGGTTATCACCGGCATTTTCGAGCGAAGGGCAATGCCGCGCTGGCGCGCCCGGTGCTCGACGGCGATGCCGGCTATCTGATCACGCCGATGGCGCAGGGCATCCGCATGACCACCGGCGTCGAATTCGCCCCGCGCGACGCACCGCCATCGCCGGTGCAGTTCGATCGGCTCATGCCCAAGGCGCGCGAATTGTTTCCGCTCGGCGAACGCGCCGATAACGAGACCTGGCTCGGCTGCCGGCCGTGCTTCCCGGATTCGCGTCCCGTGATCGGGCCGGCGCCGGGCCTTGCCGGCCTGTGGCTTGCCATCGGCCACGCGCATTGGGGATTGACGCTGGGACCGGTGACCGGGCATTTGCTGGCGGGGATGATGGCGGGCGAAACGCCGATCGTCGATCCGGCGCCCTATCGGGCGGAAAGGTTTCTTTGAAATTCGGGACCCCGTGCTGGATTCCCGCTTTCGCGGGAATGAGCGGAAGTATTAACCCCCGAACTTGTCCTTCCAACTCGGCAGCGAACCGGGGAAGGGGAGGGCGGTTGCCTCGTAGACGCCGCGGGCGATGGCGCGGGCGAGCACGTTCGCCGCGAGCATGCCGAGTTCGCTCAAGCCGAACACCGGATCGGGCAAAGGCTTTGCGCCCACCGAGGCGGCGAATACCACGTCGCCGTCGAGCGGGGTGTGCACTGGGTAGATCGCGCGCGACAAGCCGGACTGCGCCATCACCGCCAGGCGTTTGCATTGCGCCTTGGAGAGCTTCGCGTCGGTCGCCACCACGGCAAGCGTCGTATTGGCGCCGGGTGCGCCCTTGCTGCGGAAGGCGAGCGCGTCGGCGGGGAATTCCTTCGGCCAGCCGCGGCCGCCGAATTCCTTGTCCTGTTCGAACGGCGCCGCCCAGAAATATTCGCTCGTCCCGACGGTCACGCTGCCGGCGGCATTGGCGGCAACCAGCGCGCCGACGGTGAACCCGTCGCGCGTCCGCGCGGAGGCCGAGCCGATGCCGCCCTTGAGGTTGACCGTGGTGGCCCCTAAGCCCGCGCCGGCGCTGCCGAGCGCGAAATCGGCGCCGGCGTTCTTCGCCGCCGCGTAACCGAGCTCGCGATAAGGCGGGTAGCGGCCCCAATTCTTGTCGCCGCTCGAGAGAAGGTCGAACAAAATGGCGCCCGGCACGATGGGCACGCGCGCCTCGCGCACCGGGAAACCGCGGCCCTGTTCGCGCAGCCAGGCTTGCACGCCGGAGGCGGCGTCGAGCCCGAAAGCCGAGCCGCCGGACAGCACGATGGCGTCGATGCCTTCCACCGTCTGCGCCGGATCGAGCAGCGCGGTCTCGCGCGTGCCCGGGCCGCCGCCGCGCACGTCGACGCTCGCCGTCACCGCGGCGTCGAACACGACGACGGTCGTGCCCGAGCCGAGCTTGGCGTCACCGGCATGGCCGACCCGCAGGCCGGGAATATCGCTGATCAGGTTGCGTAACGGCATGCTGGCTCCTGCGCTCAAGTCTATCACGGCCGATCACACATAAGTCAGACCGGAGCCTACCGACTTGCCTTCGCCATACTTGCCGGGGCATCTAGGGCGAATGAACGGCAATGTCCCCATCCTGACCGCGCTGATCGCCGGCGTGGTCAGCTTCCTCTCCCCTTGCGTGCTCCCCCTGGTACCGCCCTATCTGGTGTTCCTGGCCGGCACCTCGCTGGAGCGCTTGGCGGACGCCGAACCGGAGCCGCGCGTGCGGCGCGAGACGGTACTCGCCGCCGCGCTGTTCGTGCTCGGCTTCTCGACCGTGTTCATCGCGCTCGGCGCCAGCGCCAGCGTCATCGGCTCGCTGGTGCGCGCCTATTCGGGAACGCTGTCGACGGTCGCCGGCGTCGTCATCATCGTCATGGGCCTGCACTTCCTCGGCATCACGCCGATCGCGCTGTTGCACCGGCAGAAGCGGCTGGAACTCGCCAAGCCCGTCGGCCTGTGGGGCGCCTATGTGATCGGCTTGGCCTTTGCCTTCGGCTGGACGCCGTGCATTGGACCGATTTTGGCCGCCATCCTGGCGGTGGCGGCCTCCGAGCAGACGGTGACCAAGGGCGCAGGGCTGTTGGCGGTCTATTCGCTCGGGCTCGGCATTCCCTTCATGATCGCCGCTTTCGCCATCGAGCCGTTCGCGGCGTTCCTGTCGCGCTTCAAGAATTATCTGCACCGCGTCGAGCAGGCGATGGGCGCGCTTCTGGTGCTCACCGGCATTGCCTTCCTGACCGGCAGCATCAACCAGATGAGCGTGTGGATCCTGGAAGCGTTTCCGGTGTTGGGGAAAATCGGCTAGCACCGAAAACAAAAAACCCGCCGCGGAGGCCGCGGCGGGTTTCCTGCAATGCTTGCAGCGAGATTATTCGATCTCGCCGTATTTGCCCTTCGACCACTTGTAGAAGACGTAGTCGAGCTTGGTGATGTCGCCCTTCTTGTCGTAGGAGATCGGGCCGAGCACGGTGTTCCACTTGCCGGCCCGCACCACCGCGGCGACCTTCTTGGGATCCGTAGTCTTCGCCTTATTGGCGGCTTCCGCCCAGACCTGCATGGCGGCGTAGGTGTAGAGCGTGTAGCCCTCCGGATCGATGCCCTTGGCCTTGAAGCTCGCGACCACCTTGGCGGCGGTCTTCTTCTTGCGCGGGTCGGGACCGAAGGTGAAGATCATGCCTTCGCCGGCGTCGCCGGTGATCGACCAGAACTCGTTGGTGGCGAGCGCGTCACCGGAGATCATTTGCGCCTTCATGCCTTGCGCGCGCATCTGGCGCAGGATGAGGCCGGCTTCGGTGTGATAGCCGCCGACATAGACGACGTCGATGCCGGCTTGCTTCATGCGCGACACCAGCGCGTTGTAGTCCTTTTCGCCCGCGGTATAGGCCTCATACATGGCTTCTTTCATGCCGGCCTTGTTCATCGCCTTCTTGGTCTCGTCGGCGAGACCTTTGCCGTAGGTCGACTTGTCTTGCAGGATGGCGACCTTCTTGCCCTTGTAGTTCTGCACGATGTACTTGCCGGCGACCGCGCCTTGCTGGTCGTCGCGGCCGCAGACGCGGAACGTGTTCCACATGCCGCGCTCGGTGAACTTCGGATTGGTCGAGGCGGGCGTGATCTGCAGGACGCCGGCTTCGGCGTAGACGTCGGACGCCGGGATCGACGAGCCCGAGCAGAAGTGGCCGTCGACGAACGGCACCTTCATGCCGACCAGTTTTTCGGCCACGACGTGCGCCTGCTTCGGGTCGCAGGCGTCGTCTTCGACGTCGAGCTTCAGCTTCTTGCCAGTCACACCGCCGGCAGCGTTGATGTCGGCAACGGCGAGTTCGGCGCCGTTCTTCAACTGCGTGCCGAACGTCGCGTATTGGCCGGTCATTGGCCCGGCGACGCCGATCGTGATGTCCTGGGCGGAAGCCGTGCCGGCATTTGCGAAAGCGAACGCAAGGCCGACGCCAGTCGCCAACCCGATAAATCGCAACTTACTCATGGTCTGCTCCTTCTCAGCGGGAAAGACATCCGCGGGCCGTCAAGCGGCCAGCGGCAGCTAAAGTGAACCATCTGGGTGCATTAGCGCAAGGATTGCACGAAAATTCCGGCTCGGCCAGCCGTTTCCGGATAGATTTTTTACGCTTCCGGCTGGCGCTCGC
This sequence comes from uncultured Alphaproteobacteria bacterium, assembly GCA_963739735.1. Lineage (GTDB taxonomy): Bacteria > Pseudomonadota > Alphaproteobacteria > Rhizobiales > Xanthobacteraceae > Pseudolabrys. Next base: position 15,426 of record CAVUBV010000007.1, read on the forward strand.
GCCAACTGAACGGGCCGGCCCGCTCGTACAGCCAAGGGTACTGCTGCGTCATCTGTCCGGTGCGGGTCATGCGGAAGGAAATCGAGGCGACCGCCAGCAGAAAGACCGCGTCGACCAGAAAAGACGGCGGCGACAGGATATAGCCGAAAAACAGGGCAAAATGCAGGAAGCGGACGCCGGCGCAGAGCAGCAGGGTATAGACGATCAGGGACCAGTAAGGCCGCCAGGTTTGGGCGATGGCGCGCCCGGTCATCAGCGCTGCGCCGCCGCCGATGACGACCGTCACCAGCAGGACCTGCATCCAGTTTTCCGCTGCGTAGATTTCCATCATCTTCAGCGCCGACCACCTTCCAGATAGGCGGCGCGTACCTCCGGCCGCTTGAGCAATTCGCGTCCCGGCCCCGACATGGTGATAAGGCCGTTGACCATGACGTAGCCGCGATGGGCGAGCTTGAGGGCATGATAGGCATTCTGCTCGACCAGAAACACGGTCATCTTCTCGCTCTCATTGAGCAAGCGGATGGCGTCGAAAATCTGCTTGACCAATATCGGCGCGAGGCCGAGCGAGGGTTCGTCGAGCAACAGCAGGCGCGGCCGGCTCATCAAGGCGCGGCCGATCGCCAGCATCTGCTGCTCGCCGCCCGACAGCGTGCCGCCGCGTTGATTGATCCGCTCCTCCAGCCGTGGGAACAGGCGGAACACGCGCGCAAGGTCCTCGGCGAAATTCGTTTCGCCGGCGACGGTCGCGCCCATCTGTAAATTTTCCAGCACGGTCATGCGGCCGAATATGCGGCGGCCTTCCGGCGACTGCGCAATACGCATATGGGCGATCTCGTGCGCCGGCAGGCCGGTGATGTCGCGGCCGTCGAAAAAAATTTGCCCTTCGCGCGGGCGCGGGTCGCCGAAGATGGTCATCATCAGCGTCGACTTGCCGGCGCCGTTGGCGCCGATCATAGCGACGATCTCGCCGGCATTGACCTCCAGGTCGACGCCCTTGAGCGCGATGATGTTGCCGTAATAGGCCTTGACGCCGCGCACCGACAGGATCGGCGTAGCCGCGGTTGCGGTGGGTGCGGCGGCGGCGCTCATTGTTGAGCCTCCGCTGCCACCTGCTCGATTTCCTCGTCCTCGACGCCGAGATAGGCGGCGATCACCTTGGGATCGTCGCGTACCGCCTGCGATGCACCGTCGGCGATCTTGACGCCGTAGTCGAGCACCACGATGCGGTCGGAAATCTCCATAACCACCGACATGTCGTGCTCGATCAGAAGAATAGAGGCTTTATGCTCGGCGCGGATGAACATCAGGAACTCGTTGAGCTCGCTGCTCTCGCGCGCGTTGAGGCCGGCGGCCGGCTCGTCGAGGCAGAGCAGAACCGGATCCGAGCACATGGCGCGCGCGATCTCGAGGCGCCGCTGCGCGCCATAGGGCAGCGCGCCGGCCGGATCGTCGGCGCGGTCGATGAGGCCGATGCGGTCGAGCCAGTAGCGCGCCTGGTCGACCGCCGCGCGCTCGGCGGCGGCGAAACTGGAAATGCCGAGCATGCCGAGAAAGGTCATCCCCGAGGCGCGCATCAGCGGGTTGTGCCGCGCCACCAACAGGTTCTCCAGCGCGGTCATGCCGGAAAACAGGCGGATGTTCTGGAAGGTGCGGGCGACGCGGGCGAGCTTGGCGATGCGGTAATCGAACAGGCGTTCGAGCAGATAGATCGTGCCGTCGGGATGGGTAAGGCGGATCATGCCGACGCTCGGTTTATAGAAGCCGGTGATGCAGTTGAAAACCGTGGTCTTGCCGGCGCCGTTGGGACCGATCAGCGCGGTGATGTCGCCGCGCCGCGCGGAAAACGACAGGTCGTCGACCGCGACGAGGCCGCCGAAGCGCATCGAGAGATGCTCGACGGCCAGGATCGGTTCGGCCGCGCGGTCAGACATGCGGCTGCCTCCCCGCCCAGGTGGTCACGCGCGCTTCCTCGACCAGCTCGGCGGCGACCTCGTGCTCCTTGCCGAGGAAAATCGAGGGCGTGCGCGTGGAGACCAGCCCGCGCGGCCGCCAGATCATGATCGTCACCATGGCAAGGCCGAATATCAACATGCGGAACTGGGCGAATTCGCGGAACAGCTCAAAGCCGCCGAGCATCACCGTGGCGGCGACGACGATGCCGACCTGCGAGCCCATGCCGCCGAGCACGACGATCGCCAGCACCAACGCCAACTCCGAAAAGCTGAAGCTCTCCGGGCTGATAAAGCCCTGCCGGGTGGCGAAGAACGAGCCGGCGAAACCGGCGAACATGGCGCCCATCGCGAAGGCGGTGAGCTTGGTATTGGTGGTGTTGATGCCGAGCGAGCGGCAGGCGATCTCGTCCTCGCGCATCGCTTCCCAGGCGCGCCCGATCGGCAACCGCCGCAGCCGTATGGTCACCAGATTGGTGACCAGCGCCAGCACCAGGATGAGGTAATAAAGAAAGACGATGCGGTGCAGCGGCGACCATTCGAGGCCGAAGGTGCTGGCGAAGCCGCCGTCGTCATTGTTGAACGATAGCCCGAAGAAGCTCGGCCGCGCCACGCCGGTGATGCCGTCGGGGCCGTGGGTGAGGCTCTGCCAGTTGATCAGGATCAGCCGGATGATCTCACCGAACGCCAGCGTAACGATGGCGAGATAGTCGCCGCGCAGGCGGAGCACTGGAAAGCCGAGCAAGATGCCCCAGCACGAGGCGAAGATGCCGGCGAGCGGCAGGCAGATCCAAAACGAGAATCCGAAATGCTCGGCCAGCAGCGCGTAGGAGTAGGCGCCGACCGCGTAAAACGCGACGTAGCCGAGATCGAGCAGGCCGGCGAGGCCGACCACGATGTTCAGGCCCCAGCCCAGCATGACGTAAGTGAGGATCATGATGCCGATATCGAGCAGATAGCGGTTGTGATAAAAGACGATCGGCAACACGATGGCGAATGCGAGCAGCGCGAGGCCGAAGTAGCGGCCGAGCGCATGGCCGCGCGTCAGCGCAGCCGGCGAGATGTATTGCGCCAGGCTAAACACGCGCTCGCCGATGATGAGTTCGCGCGCCAGCGCGCCGACGAAGACGATGCCGATAATGATCGCCAACAATTCGGGGCGTCCCGTGAGCACCAGCGGGCCCTCCGGCCCGGTATCGGTGCGGATGCCGATCAGAATCGAGAAAAGGCCGAAGGCGATCGCCGCCGCCAACAGCGCGCGCTTGAGCGCGGTGACAATATCGAATCGGCGCGCCGGGCCGTGTTCGGGCGGGACTGTCACGTCAGACCTTTTCAACCTCCGGCCGGCCGAGAATGCCGGTCGGCAGGAAGATCAGCACGATGACCAGGATGGAAAAGGCGGCGACGTCCTTGTACTCGACCGAGAAGTAAGCCGACCACATGGTCTCGATCAGGCCGATCAGCAAGCCGCCCAGCATGGCGCCCGGCAACGAGCCGATGCCGCCGAGCACGGCGGCGGTGAAGGCTTTCACGCCGGCGATGAAGCCGATGTAGAAATCGATGACGCCATAATAGAGTAAATGCATGATGCCGGCGACGGCGGCAAGCGCGGCGCCGATGACGAAGGTGTAGGAGATGGTGCGGTCGACATTGACGCCCAATAGCGACGCCATCTTGAGGTCCTGTTCGCAGGCGCGCATGTCACGGCCGAGTCGCGTGTTGGACACCAGCCAGGTGAACACCCCCATCAGCACCACCGTCACGACAACGACGATGATCTGCACGTTGGAGAGCTGCACCGTGAAGGTCCCGCCCGACACCAGCGTGAAGCCGCCGGGGATCAGCGGCGGCAGCGGCTTGACGCGCGCGCCTTGCACGATCTGCACGTAGTTTTGCAGCACGATCGACATGCCGATGGCCGAGATCAGCGGCGCCAGCCGGAACGAGCGGCGCAGCGGCCGGTAAGCGAAATGCTCGACCGTCCAGCCGTAGAGCGAGGTCACCGCCATGGCGATCAGCAGCACCAGGAAGAGGGCGAGCGGGACGGCGGTGACGCCCATGGCGACCAAAGCGAGGAACGCGATCAGGCCGATAAAGGCGCTGACCATGAAAATATCGCCGTGGGCGAAATTGATCATGCCGATGATGCCGTAGACCATCGTGTAGCCGATGGCGATCAGGCCGTAGATGGCGCCGAGGGTGACACCGTTGATCAATTGCTGAAGGAAATAGTCCATGCGCGCCAGCCTTTCGGTGGCCGCCCGGCCGACGGCCAATTTGTCGCCGTCACAAGGCTTAACAGGGCATAGCGGGAGCGGCAACGCCGACGATAGGGCGTGTTATTAAGTTGGATCGCGGCGGCGACGCCTTAGACCAAAGGCGGAAAGGGAAACGGGCAGGGGAAAAGGGCATGTCTGCGAGCCTCGAAATGGCCGTCCGGGTCGGCGGCGCGGCGGCCGTATTCGCCGCCATGGCGCTGTGGGAATGGCTTGCCCCGCGCCGCCAAATGACGGTCGGGCGGCGGCCGCGCTGGCCGGGCAATCTAGGGATTCTGGCCATCGATATTGTGGCGGTGCGACTTTTGGTCCCGACCGCGGCGGTCGGCGTGGCGCTGATCGCCGCGCAGCGCGGCTGGGGACTGTTCGCCGTGCTCGGCTTGCCGGCCTGGGCGGCAATCCCGCTCGGGGTGATCGCGCTCGACCTCACGATCTACACCCAGCACGTCGTCTTCCATTACGTGCCGCTGCTGTGGCGGCTGCACCGCATGCATCACGCCGACCTCGATATCGACGTGACCACGGGCTTGCGTTTCCACCCGCTGGAAATCCTGCTGTCGCTGGCGATCAAGATGGCGGCGGTGGTGGTGCTCGGCGTGCCGGCGCTCGGCGTGCTCGCCTTCGAGGTGCTGCTCAACGCCACCGCGATGTTCAACCACAGCAACGTCAAGCTGCCGCCGCGGCTTGAGCCGCTGGCGCGCTGGCTGGTGGTGACGCCGCAGATGCATCAGGTGCATCACTCGATTCTGCGCGCGGAGACCGACAGCAATTTCGGCTTCAATCTGCCGTGGTGGGATCGGCTGTTTGGCACCTATCGCGCCGAGCCGGCGGCGGGCGAAGCGGGGATGACCATTGGCCTGCCGATTTTCCGCGACGTGGCGGAATCGCGCATTGTGCGATTGCTGACGCAGCCTTTTCGCGACGCGCGCTAGCGCCGTCAGCCGGGCGTCCACATCGATTGCTACAATCTTGCCATTGGCGGCATGGAACTCAATCGCTGTTCCCGCGTTGTCTTGGTGTTCGGGCGGGGAGCGTCCAAAGATCAACGTTGGAAGGAAATAGAATGAGTCAGAATCAAAATCCCAACCAGAACCCCGGCCAGCAACCGAAGCCCGGCCAGCAGCAACAGGGTGGTGGCCAGAAGCCAGGCCAGCAGCAACAGCAGACGCCGAAGAGCCCCGACCAGGGCGGCCAGCAAGGCCAGAACCGCTAACGCGCTGCAACACGAGCTCCGGAAGCCCCGCCAAATGGCGGGGCTTTTCGTTTGGGCGCGCTCGTTTGCGTTGGCCTCCCGCCCCGCCTCGCATATACTTGCGCATGGCTTCGTCCACGCTCCCGCTGTTTCATCTTTACGGCGATCCGCCGGACGATAGCGCGTTCGACTTCATCCATATCGAAACCATCGCCTCGCGCTCCTCGGTGCACGACTGGACCATCCGCGCGCACCGCCACCGCAATCTGTTTCAGATTCTGCTGATCGAGAAGGGCGGCGGCGACATGAGCTTCGAGACCGCCACGGTGCCGTTCACCGCGCCGGCGGCGATCCTGGTGCCGGCGACCACCGCGCACGGCTTCCGCTTCACCCCGCAGGTCACCGACGGCTGGGTGGTGAGCTTCACCGAGGACGTAGCCGACGCGCTCGGCGACCAGTCGGGCGAGGCGCTGGCGCGGCTCAAGACGGTGGCCGCCGATCCGCTGGTGCCGCTCGCCGGCGCCTCCGAGGCAAAGCGCCTGTCGGCGCTGTGCGCGGACCTCAACGAGGAGGCTTCCGTCGCGCGCGAAGGCTATCGCCTCGCCATGCGCGGGCTGCTGGCGCTCATCGCCATCGAGGTGGTGCGGCTGGCGGTCAGCCGCGCGCGCTCGGGCACGGTGACGCTGACGCGTGCCGACGCGCGGGTGGAGGAATTGCGCCGGCTGCTCGACGAGCATTTCCGCAAGGAGCGGCTGATCAGTTTCTATGCCGAGAAGCTGGCGATGACCGCCGACCGGCTCAACGACCACGTCAAGCGCGCCACCGGCGTGACCGCCGGCCATCTGATCCGCCAGCGCGTGTTAACCGAGGCCAAGCGCCAGCTCGTCTTCACCAATCAGCCGATCCACGAGATCTCCTATGATCTGGCTTTTTCCGATCCGTCGCACTTCACCCGGTTTTTCCGCAAGCAGACCGGCATGACGCCGCAGGCGTTCCGCGAGGGACGCGGCGGTTAAGCCTTAAGAGGCGCGCTTAAGCGGTAAGGTAAAGTTTTGGTTTGCTTTGAAATTCGCATTTGAAGCGAATACGCGTGGTCTCCTGTCCGAGGAGGATGCCATGCGTAAGCTGTCGGTTGCGTCCGTCGCCATGATCATGGTCGTAGCGCTCTATTTCACCTTGTTCTGGGGCTTCGACGGCTTGCGCGTATTGACCTCGCCGAACTACGGCTTGGAAGACGTCTGGCGCTCGCAATTCGTGTTCGCCATCGGCAGCCATTTCGATCTTGGCCCGATCGGCCTGATCAAGCTCGCCGCCTTCTTCGGCGCGCTCAAGCTCGCGGTCGCCGGCATCTGCGCCGTGCATCTATTCGACCGCTTGCGCAGCCTGATGAGCGGCAAGCCGGACAACGATATCCTCGAGGGCGGGCTGATCCTGGTCGTGTTGATCAGCATCCTGTCGGTCGGCCCGGCGATTGCGTCGCAGAACGCCGAACTCGTGCGCGAACAGGCCGTTCAATTGATGTTGGCCGCCATCGCCACGGCGCTTTGCCTGCTCGAGCGCAACTACGCGCGCCCGGCCGCCGCGCCAAAGCCTCAAGTGTCGATGGAATTGACCGCGACGCCGCGTGGGGCGCCCTGGTACTCGCCGTTCCGCTAAGAGTACGCCGGTCTCAGATTTATCGGCGGTTGAGTTTTACAGTGGCCCGTCGGCAACGGCGGGCTACTTTGCTTTCGCCAACTCCGCCATCACCTCGGCGGCTTCCTTGAAGGCGTGGTTGGCGGCCGGCACGCCGCAATAGATCGCCTGCTGCAGAATGACTTCCTTGATGTCGGTTTCCGAAAAGCCGCCCTCGGCGAGCGCCGCGCGCACGTGCAGGCGGAACTCATCCCACTGCGCGAGGGCGATCATGGTGCCGAGCACCAGCACGCGGCGGGTGCGCTCGTCGTAATGCGGGCGCGTCCAGATCTCGCCCCAGGCGTAGCGGGTGATGAAGCTCCTGGAACTCGGCGTTGAACGGCGTCTTTTTCGCGTTGGCGCGGTCGACCCATTCGCCGCCCAGCACCTGGCGGCGCCGGGCCATGCCCTTGTCGTGGCGTTCCTTCTCGTCCATGGCGACCTCTCAATTGCGCATGATCTTATCATCTTATCCGAAAACCGGTTTCCACTTTTCGGGATCATGCGCAGCCTTCAGTTGAGCAGGAAGTTGAGCACGGCATCGGTGAAGGCCTTCGGCTGCTCGACATTGGAGATATGCGCGGCGTCGAGCGCCACGAGCTTTCGCGCCTGGAATCGCCTTGGCGATGAACTCGCCGGCCACCGGCGGGGTGGCGGCATCGTGCTTGCCGACGATAACAAGCGTCGGCGCGGTGATGCGCGGATTGGAATCGCGGAAAGTCGATGTCGCGCACCGCTTCGACGCAGGCGATATAGCCTTCGCGGTCGCAGGCGACGAACATCTCGTTCATGCGTTTGATCGCCTTCGGGTCGCGCTCGATGAAGCCCTTGGTGAACCAGCGCTCCATGTTGGGCGCCGACCAATTGCGCGAGGCCTTTTTCGCGCACGATCCGGATGCGGTCGGCCCAGGGCGAACGGTCAGGGTAATAGATAATGCGTGTTGGCGAGGACAAGCTTCTCGATGCGGTCGGGCGCGTTGGCGCCTAGCCACTGGCCGTCCATGCCGCCCATCGACAGCCCGCACCAGTTCATTTTCTTGATCTTGAGCGCATCTATGATCGCGAGAATGTCGTGGCCGAACAGATCGAAACTATACGGGCCTTTGCTCGCGCCGGACTTGCCGTGGCCGCGCCGGTCGTAGCGCACCAGGCGGAAATGCTTGGTGAATTCGGAGGCCTGGTCGTCCCACATGTGCAGGTCGGTGCCGAGCGAGTTCGACAGCATCAGCACGGGCGCGCCCTCACGTCCCTCGACTTCGACATTGAGCGGGCAGCCATCGACATCGATCATCGGCATGAAATCCCACCATCAATCCCGGATTTTGCTAGTTTCGGCGTGGCGTCAGGCGACACACATAAAGCGCTCCGTGCCCGCTGCAAAGCTCTTTTCAGCGGCCTCGCGAGGGCTTAAGTCCGTGTTGGCGAGGCTTGCGACGCCAGCGCGAGGAGGAAACGCCGATGGCGATGGTCATGACGGGAGAGGTGCAGCTTCCGGCCACCCGCGAAGTGGTGTTCGCCAAGCTCAATGACGCCGAGGTGCTCAAAGCCTGCATCCCCGGTTGCGAAGAGCTCAACAAGATTTCCGACACCGAATTGCAGGCGGTCGCCGTCACCAAGATCGGGCCGGTGAAGGCGCGCTTCAAGGGCAAGGTGCACCTGACCGACCTCGACCCGCCCAATGGTTACAAGATTTCCGGCGAGGGCGATGGCGGGGTCGCCGGCTTCGCCAAGGGCGGCGCCGTGGTGACGCTGACCGAAAAGGACGGCGGCACGCTGCTCACTTACAACGTCGAGGCGCAGATCGGCGGCAAGCTCGCCCAGCTCGGCCAACGCTTGGTCAACGGGGCGGCGAAGAAAATCGCCGACGATTTTTTCAAGAATTTCGCCGCCGCCGTGACCGCTGCCCCTGCATGATCCCGCGACGCGGGAACCCGGCGGGGTCCCGGTCACGCCCGTTTGAGCCATTTGCAACTTTGGAATCCCTTGACCCGGCCGGCGCTAGGGGTTCAGAGTTACCGCCTTCAAAGGCGCAATCGGGCCGAATTCGGCTACATTTGAAACCCGAGCCGCCGCCGCCCCCGCCGGGCGAAGCGAAAAGAGGGCTTTTGGCCCCGAATTTGGGAGGATGGTCATGCCTGCGGTGTCCATGATGGTGAACGGCAAAGCCGTCACCGGCGACGTCGAAGCGCGCACCTTGCTGGTGCAATTCTTGCGCGAAAATCTCCGCCTCACCGGCACCCATGTGGGCTGCGACACCTCGCAGTGCGGCGCCTGCGTCGTGCATGTTGACGGCATCGCGGCCAAGTCCTGCACGCTGCTCGCCGTGCAATGCGAGGGCGCCAAGGTGACCACCATCGAGGGCCTGGCCGAAGCGGGCGGGCCGCTGCACCCGATGCAGGAGGCGTTCCGCGAGAACCACGGCCTGCAATGCGGCTACTGCACGCCCGGCATGATCATGGCGGCGCTCGATATCGTGCGCCGCAAGGGCAACGAGCTCGACGAGCACACCATCCGCGAACAGCTTGACGGCAATATCTGCCGCTGCACGGGCTATCACAACATCGTCAAATCCATCGCCGCGGGAGCCAAGGCGATGGCCAAGGGCGGCGCGCGACAAGCTGCCGAGTAGATTTGCTGCCGAGTAGTTTAAAAAAATAAATGGGAGGAGACCGCCATGAGCGCGACTGGGATCGGCGCGGCGGTGCGCCGCAAGGAAGACCTCCGGTTCATCACCGGCAGCGGACAATATACCGATGACGTGGTGCGGCCGGGCGAAACCCGTGCCGTGTTCGTGCGCTCGCCGCACGCCCGCGCCAAGATCAAGAGCATCGATGCCGCCGCGGCCAGGAAAATGCCCGGCGTGGTGGCGGTGCTCACCGGCGCCGACCTCGCCAACGACAAGATTGGCAATCTGATCTGCGGCTGGATGATCCATTCCAAGGACGGCACGCCGATGAAGATGGCGCCGCATCCGGCGATCGCTTCCGGCACGGTCAACCATGTCGGCGATGCGGTCGCGGTGGTGATCGCCGAAACGCTCGCCGCGGCGCGCGACGCGGCCGAGAAGGTCAAAGTCGACTACGAGGCGTTGCCCTCGGTGACCGATCCGGCCAAGGCGAAATCCGGCCCGCAGATCCACGAGGTGGCGCCGAAGAACACGATCTACGAATGGCATCTCGGCGACGCCAAGGCAACGGAAGCGGCCTTCGCCGCGGCCGCCCATGTCACCAAGCTCGACATCGTCAACAACCGCCTGGCGCCGAACGCGATCGAGCCGCGCGCCGCGCTCGCCGAATACGACGCCGGCAACGACAATCTCACGCTCTGGAATACCTCGCAGAACCCACATGTCGCGCGCCTGGTCATCGCCGCCTTTGTCGGCATGGCGCCGGAGCACAAATTGCGGGTGATCGCGCCCGACGTCGGCGGCGGCTTCGGCTCGAAGATTTTCATCTATCCCGAAGAGGTCGTCTGCCTGTGGGCGGCGCGCAAGGTACGCCGGCCGGTGAAGTGGACGTCGGACCGCTCAGAAGCGTTCCTCACCGACGCGCATGGCCGCGACCACGTCACGCACGCCGAGCTCGCGCTCGACGCCAACGGCAAAATTCTGGCTTTGCGTGCGCACACCATCGCCAATCTCGGCGCCTATATGTCGACCTTCTCCTCGTCGGTCCCGACCTATCTCTACGGCACGCTGCTGTCGGGCCAATACGACATCCCGTCGATCTATGTCGAAGTCGACGCGGTCTACACCAACACCGTGCCGGTCGACGCCTATCGCGGCGCCGGACGCCCCGAAGCGACCTTCGTGGTCGAACGGCTGGTCGAGGTGTCGGCGCGGCAGATGGGCATCGATCCGGCGGAAATCCGCCGGCGCAATTTCATCAAGACGTTCCCGCACCAGACCCCGGTGATCATGGCCTATGACGCCGGCGACTATAACGCCTCGCTGAAAAAGGCGCTGGAGATCGCCGACGTGAAGGGCTTCGGCAAGCGCAAGCGCGAGGCGGCCCGCCACGGCAAGCTGCGCGGCTTGGGTTTCTCGACTTACATCGAGGCCTGCGGCATCGCGCCAAGCCAAGCGGTCGGCTCGCTCGGCGCCGGCGTCGGCTTATGGGAAAGCGCCGAAGTGCGCGTCAACCCGACCGGCTCGGTCGAAGTGCTGACCGGCTCGCATTCGCACGGGCAGGGGCACGAGACCACTTTCGCGCAACTGGTGTCGGAGCGGCTCGGTATTCCGTTCGAAAACGTCAGTATCGTGCACGGCGACACCGACAAGGTGCAGTTCGGCATGGGAACCTACGGCTCGCGCTCGGGCGCGGTCGGCATGTCGGCGATCGTGAAAGCGCTCGACAAGGTCGAGGCCAAGGCCAAGAAGGTCGCCGCCTTCATGCTGGAGGCCGCCGAAGGCGACATCGAGTTCAAGGACGGCAAGTTCACCGTCGCCGGCACCGACAAGTCGGCGGCCTTCGGCGACGTCGCGCTCAACGCCTATGTCGCGCACAAGTTCACCGGCGCCGAGCTCGAGCCCGGCTTGAAGGAGACCTCGTTCTACGACCCGACCAACTTCACCTTCCCGGCCGGCTGTCACATCTGCGAGCTCGAGGTCGACACCGAGACCGGCAAGACCGAGATCGTGAACTGGACCGCGGTCGACGACTTCGGCACCGTGATCAACCCGATGATCGTCGAGGGCCAGGTGCACGGCGGCATCGCGCAAGGCATCGGGCAGGCGCTGCTGGAAGGTGTCGTCTACAACAAAGACGGCCAGTTGGTGACCGGCTCGTACATGGACTATTCGATGCCGCACGCGCACGACCTGCCGTCGTTCAACGTCGGGCTCACGATGACCAAATCGCCGTCCAATCCGCTCGGCATCAAGGGCTGCGGCGAGGCCGGCGCGATCGCTGCGCCCGCGGCGGTGATCAACGCCATCACCGATGCGATCGGAACCGAAGATCTGGCCATGCCGGCGACCGCCAATGCGGTGTGGTCGGCACTGCAGCGCGGCACGCCGCGCCAAGCTGCCTAATATTGCTGCTTAAAGGAGATCACGATGTACGATTTCACCTTCCATCGTCCGACCACGGTCCGCCAGGCGGCCGGCCTGTTGGCGCGCAACCCCGACGCCAAGATCCTGGCCGGCGGCCACTCGCTAATCCCGGTGATGAAGCAGCGGCTGGCGCAGCCCTCGGCGCTGATCGATCTCTCGTTGGTCGAGGGGCTGGCCGGCGTCGAGCAGAAAGGTCGTTCCATCGTCATCGGCGCCATGACGCGGCACGCCGACGCCGCCAATTCAGCCGGTCCTGCAGCAGGCGCTGCCGGGGCTCGCCATGGTGCCGGACTCGATCGGCGATCCGCAGGTGCGCAATCGCGGCACCATCGGCGGCTCGGTCGCCAATAACGACCCCAATGCCGACTATCCGGCGGCGGTGCTCGGCCTCGGCGCCACCATCATCACCAACAAGCGGCGCATCGCCGCCGACGATTTCTTCACCGGCATGTTCTCGACCGCGCTGGAAGACGGCGAGATCATCACCAAGATCAGTTTCCCGATCGCCAAGAAGGCGGCCTACGAGAAGTTCAAACACCCGGCCTCCGGTTTTGCGCTGGTCGGTGTGTTCGTGTCGAAACGCGGCGCCGACATCCGCGTGGCGGTGACCGGCGCCGGTGCGAACGGCGTGTTCCGCGTCAAATCGTTCGAGGAGGCGCTGAAGAAACGCTTCGCGGCGAAATCGATCGAGGGCACTGAGCATTCCGGCGAACGGCATGAACAGCGACATTCACGCAACCCCGGAATACCGCGCGCATCTGGTCGGCGTGCTGGCGCGCCGCGCGCTGGCGAAGGCGACGGCGTAGTCCGTCAATGCGTCGTCAAATCCGAATGCCATGGTCCTGACCATGAGAATGGTTGGACCATAATGGAGGTGCTATGATCACCGCTGTCGTCACGTTCAAGATTCCGCAAGACATGACGCGTGAGAAAATGCTGGAGCACAACAAGGCGGCCATTGCGCGTTACCAAAACGTTCCCGGCCTGATCCAAAAGCAGTTTCTTTACAGCGATAAGGGCATCGCCGGCGGCGTCTACCTGTGGGAGTCGCGCGAGGCGGCCGAGGCCTGTTATCGCGGTCCGTGGCGCGAGAACGTCCGCAAGATTGCAATCGCCGAACCCGACATTGCCTGGTTCGACGCGCAGGTCGTCGTCGACAACGAAAGTCACGCGGTCAAGGGCGCCGCTTGACGGGCGCGTTCACGCTTGCTGGCGGTCGAGCTCTCCCAGCAGATCGTGCAAATCGAGCGGATTGGTGTACATCTTCAGCGAGCCGTCCGGCTTCTGCGGCCATTGCTCCTTCGGCCGGTCCCAATAGAGTTCGACGCCGTTGTCGTCGGGGTCGCGCAGATAGAGCGCCTCGGAGACGCCATGGTCGCTAGCGCCCTCAAGCGGGATCTTGGCGACGATCAGCCGGCGCAGCGCGTCGGCTAACAGCCGCCGGCGTCGGGTAGAGAATGGCGGTATGGTAAAGGCCGGTGGTGCCGGGCGGCGGCGGGCGAGCCGCCCAGGCTCTCCCAGGTGTTCAAGCCGAAGTGATGGTGATAGCCGCCGGCCGAGATGAAGGCGGCGCCGGGGCGGCCGGTGGTCATGGTGAAACCCAGCACCCCGCAATAGAAATCGAGCGCCCGCTGCAAATCGGCGACTTTCAGGTGCACATGGCCGATTCTGACCCCCGGATCGATGGTGGGCAGGCTCAGGGCGGTCTTTTCGGCGGTATCGGAGCTGGACATGGGAGCTATCCTGGGCTGGTGAGCGGCGGTATCGAGCTATAAATGTAGGCTTACGCCTGTCCCGGTTAAAGTGTCATCGAGGTCACCTAGGAATGTCTCTTACACCGCTGCCCGGCAATATCGACGCCACCTTGGAACTGCTGGCCAAGGCCGACTACATCGCCGACCGCTCGCTGGCGACGGTGCTCTATCTCGCGCTCAAAATGGGCCGGCCGCTGTTTCTCGAGGGCGAGGCCGGCGTCGGCAAGACCGAGATTGCCAAGGTGCTCTCGGCCGCGCTCGGCCGCCGGCTGATCCGCCTGCAATGTTACGAGGGGCTGGATATTTCCTCGGCCGTCTACGAGTGGAATTACGGCGCGCAGATGATCGCCATTCGTCTCGCCGAAGCGGCAGGCGAGGGCGACCGCGAGCGCATCGAGCACGACGTGTTCTCCGAGCGATTTCTGATCAAGCGGCCGCTGTTGCAGGCGCTGGAGCCCGATCCGGCCGGCCCGCCGGTGTTGCTGATCGACGAGATCGACCGCACCGACGAGGCCTTCGAGGCGTTTTTGTTGGAAGTGCTGGCCGATTTCCAGATCACCGTGCCGGAGCTCGGCACCGTCAAGGCCGAACATCCGCCCATCGTGCTGGTGACGTCGAACCGCACGCGCGAGGTGCACGACGCGCTCAAGCGGCGCTGCCTCTATCACTGGGTCGCCTATCCGAACGCCGAGCGCGAATTGAAAATCCTGCGCACCAAGGTGCCGGGCATCGCCAAGAAACTGTCCGAACAGGTGGTCGCCTTCGTGCAGGCGCTACGCAAGGAGGATCTGTTCAAGGTGCCCGGCGTCGCCGAAACGCTGGACTGGGCCGGCGCGCTCACCGAACTCGACGTGGTCGCGCTCGATCCGGCCACGGTGTCGGATACGCTCGGCGCGCTCTTGAAGTACCAGGACGACATCGCCCGCCTCGACAGCAGCAAGGTGAAAGCGCTGCTCGACGAGGTGAAGTCGGAATTGCGGGCGGCGGAATAGACATTAACTCCGCTCATTCCCGCGCAAGCGGGAATCCAGTGCTTGCGGCCCTGGGTCCCCGCTTTCGCGGGGACGAGCGGATGGGAAACACGATGACTGAATCTGAAGGTCGATTGGCCGAAAACATTCTCTACTTCGCGCGCGCGCTGCGCGCGGCGGGCATGCCGGTCGGCCCCGGCGCGGTGCTCGACGCGCTAGAGGCGCTTAAAGTTGCCCACGTCGGCGATCGCGAGGATTTCTACTGGACACTGCACGCGGTGTTCGTGAAGCGGCACGAGCACACCATTTTGTTCGATCAGGCCTTCCGCATCTTCTTCCGCCGGCGCGGCTATATCGAGCAGTTGATCGCCGCCATGCTGCCGGAAGCGGCGCGCACGCCGCCAAAGCCGCCGCAGGCCGGCTCGCAGCGCGTGCAGGACGCGCTGTTCGGCGGAATGAACAGGCGCGAAGAGGAAAGCCGCGAGGTCGAGCTCGACGCCCGGCTCACCGTGTCCGATCGCGAAGTGCTGCAGAAAAAGGATTTCGCGCAGATGAGCGCGGCCGAGATCGCCGCCGCCAAGCAGGCGATCGCGCGGCTGACGCTGCCGCTCGATCTCATCCGCACGCGCCGCCTGGCGGTAAGCCGGCACGGCCACATGATCGACATTCGCCGCACCTTGCGCGCCAGCATGAAGGCGGGCGGCGCGCTCATCGACCTCAAATATCTGGGACCGCGCGAGAAGGAGCCGCCGATCGTGGCGCTCTTGGATATTTCCGGCTCGATGAGCCAATACACGCGGCTGTTCCTGCATTTCCTGCACTCGATCACCGACGCCCGGAAACGCGTTACTACCTTCCTGTTCGGCACGCGGCTGACCAACGTCACCCGCGCCATCCGCGCGCGCGATCCGGACGAGGCGCTCGCCGCCTGCGGCGCACATGTGGTCGACTGGTCGGGCGGCACGCGCATCGCTTCGTCGCTGCGCGAATTCAACAAGCGCTGGTCGCGCCGCGTCCTCACGCAAGGGGCGGTCGTGCTGTTGATCACCGACGGGCTCGAACGCGACGGCGACGACACGCTCTCTTTTGAAATGGACCGGCTGCACCGGTCCTGCCGCCGGCTGATCTGGCTCAACCCGCTATTACGCTTCGAGGGCTTCGAGGCACGCGCCAAGGGCGTGCGTGCCATGCTGCCTTACGTCGATGAATTGCGCCCGATCCACAATCTGGACTCGATGACCGAACTGGTGCGCGCGCTTTCGGGCGCGACGGCGAAGCGCTACGATCCGAAACAGTGGCTGCGGCGGGTTGCCTGACGGAGGACGATCATGCTTTCGCGCGACGAGGACATTCTCAAAGCCGCCGAGGACTGGCGCAAAGCCGGGCGCGGCGTGGCGCTGGCGACCGTGGTGGAAACCTGGGGCTCGGCGCCGCGGCCGGTCGGCTCCAATCTGGTGATCGACAACGAGGGCAATTTCCTCGGCTCCGTCTCCGGCGGCTGCGTCGAGGGCGCGGTGGTGACCGAAGCCATGGACGTGATCGACAACGGCAAGCCGAAGATGCTGGAATTCGGCGTCGCCGACGAGGCGGCGTGGAACGTGGGTCTCTCCTGCGGCGGCACCATCCGGGTCTATGTGGAGAAGGTCGCGTGAAGCTCGACATCCTGCACGCGCTCAATGCCGAACGCGCCGCGCGGCGCGCGGTGGTCGTCGTTACCGACGTGGCAAGCGGCGAGCAGCGGCTGGTGAAAGCCGCCGACGTGGCGCGCGATCCGCTGAAAGAGGTGCTGGAAAAACGACTGCGCATGGCGAAAAGCGGCATGGAGGAGACGGCGCAAGGCCGCGTCTTCCTCACCGTGCACGTGCCGTCGCCGCAGTTGGTCATCACCGGCGCGGTGCATATCAGTCAAACATTGGCGCCGATCGGGCAGTTGCTCGGTTACGACGTGACCATCGTCGATCCGCGCACGGCCTTTGCCTCGATCGAGCGCTTTCCCGACGTGAAGGTGATCGCCGAGTGGCCGGACGTGGCGCTGCCGCCGCTCAATGTCGATCGTTACACCGCCTTTGTCGCGCTCACGCACGATCCGAAAATCGACGATCCGGCGCTCAAACATGCGCTCGCGCGCGACTGCTTCTATATCGGCGCGCTCGGCTCCAAGAAGACGCATGCCAAGCGGGTGGCGCGGCTGAAGGAGGCGGGCCTAAGCGACGCCGATATCGCGCGCATCCACGCGCCCATTGGCTTGGATATCGGCGCAGTGTCGCCGGCCGAGATCGCCGTCGCCATCATGGGTGAGATCACCGCGCGGCTGCGGCAGAAAGCGGAAAAGGCGCAAGCGGCATGAAATTCGGTCCCGTCGCCCCGGCCGACGCGCTCGGCGCCACCGCGGTGCATTCGATCCGCCAGGGCGGCCTCGTGCTCAAGAAGGGCACGCTGATCGGGCCGGCCGAGGTGGCCGCGTTGAAGGCCGCCGGCGTCAAGGAACTCGTCGTGGCGCGGCTCGAGCCGGGGGACGTCTCCGAGGACCAGGCCGCCGCCGATATCGCCGCCGCGGTTGCCGGCGAGGGTGTGCGTGCCGACAAGGCCTTCACCGGCCGCTGCAATCTGTTCGCGGAAAGCGCCGGCGTGTTGGTGCTCGACAAAGACGCGATCGACAGCCTCAACCGCATCGACGAAGCGGTGACGCTCGCCACGCTGCCGGCGTTCAAGCCGGTGGTGGAAGGCGAAATGATCGCGACCGTGAAGATCATTCCTTTCGCGGTCGCGGGCTTGGCGCGCGACAAAGCGGTGGCGCAAGCCGAGAAGGCCAAGCCGGTGATCCGCGTTGAGCCCTACACAGTGCGCAAGATCGGAATTGTTTCCACGCTGCTGCCGGGCCTGTCGCCGAAAGTGGTCGACAAGACGCTCAAGATCACCGCGACACGCATTGCGCCGGCGGGCGCTAAGATCGTCGCCGAAAAGCGCGTGCCGCACGAACAGGCCGCGCTCGCCAAAGCCATCGACGAGGTGCTCAAAGCCGGCGCCGAACTGGTGATCGTGTTCGGCGCCTCGGCCATCGCCGACCGCCGCGACGTGATCCCGGCGGCGGTCGAGGCGGTCGGCGGCGAGATCGAACATTTCGGCATGCCGGTCGACCCCGGCAATCTGATGCTGATCGGCCGCTTGCGCGGGCAGGCGGTGATCGGCGCGCCCGGTTGCGCCCGCAGCCCCAAGGAAAACGGCTTCGATTGGGTGCTGATGCGCCTGCTCGCCGGTTTGCCGGTGAGCCGCGCCGACATCACCGGCATGGGCGTCGGCGGCCTGCTGATGGAGATCGTCACCCGGCCGCAGCCGCGTAGCGAACCACAGCCGGAAAAGGGCCCAAGGAAGAACCAAGCATCGCCGCCGTGGTGCTGGCGGCCGGCCGCTCGACCCGCATGGGCGCCATCAACAAATTGATCGCCGAAATCGGCGGCAAGCCGCTGGTGCGCATTGCTGGTGAGCAAGCGCTGGCGTCACGTGCCAAGCCGGTGATCGTCGTCACCGGTCATGAACGCGAGAAGGTGGAGGCGGCGCTCGCCGGCCTGCCGGTGCGCTTCGTGCAATAATCCGGATTATGCCGAAGGCCTCGGCACCTCGCTGCGGGCCGGTATCGCCGCCGTGCCGGCGGAGGCCGATGGCGCCATCGTTTGCCTCGGCGACATGCCGCAGGTCGACGCCAAGCTGATCGACAAGTTGATCGCCGCCTTCGATCCCGAGCGCGGCGCGCTGGTGGTGGTGCCGACCTTCGACGGCAAGCGCGGCAATCCGGTAGTGTGGTCGCGCCGTTTCTTCCACGACCTGATGGCGATCCAGGGCGACATCGGCGCCCGCTATCTGATCGGCAGCTACGCCGAGGCGGTGGCCGAAGTGCCGGTAGCCGGCGAGGCGGCGCTCACCGACGTGGATACCCCCGAGTCGTTTTCCGCCGTCAAGGCCGAAATCGAACGGGCTTAAGACTTCAAATCGTTGATCGCGGCCGCAACTCAGCCCTTATCTGGCGGCATGCCGGGTAAGGGCAGGACGATGGTTGACGGCTTCACGCCGGTGATGCGCGCGCTGGTGGTCGCGACGCTGCTGCTCGCGACCGCGACGCTGATGCTGGTCGCCGTCAATACCGCGCGCGCCGCCGGCGCGCTGGCGATCGGCGCCTGCGGGGCGTTCGGCGAGGCTTACGATTTCCACACCATCGCGGAAGCGCGCGCGAGCGCGCTCGCCAAATGCAAGAGCGACACCTGCCGCGTGGTGGCGGTGACCAAGCGCGGCTGCGCCGCCTTTGCCGTCGATTTCACCAATGCCTGCGGCGCGCATGGCGCGGGCAAGGCGGCCAAACTCGGCCGCGCGCAGAACGCGGCGTTGCGTTCCTGCTACAAAGACGGCGGCAAGGAATGCGTGATCCGCACCTTCTTCTGCGACGCCAAGGGCTGAGCGTCCAACCAATCCTTTGATTTAATTACGGATTTCTTCGCTTGCGCGGGCGTTCAGTGCGCCCTATATTATGACTGACCAGTCAGTCATAATTTTGGTTGCCGTATGAAGCCCGCCCACCCCCGTGTCCCGCGCAAGCCGCCGCGCCGGCGGCGCGCCGCCAGCCTGCAGCACCGCGCGGCGATCCCGCCGCGCGCCAGCGCTCGCAAGCAACGCAGCGCCGCCCGGCGCGAGGCGATCCTTGCCGCCGCGCTCGACGAATTCGCCAGCCGCGGCTTCGAGGCGGCCCGCCTCGACGACGTGGCCAAGCGCGCCGGTGTCGCCAAGGGCACCATCTATCTCTATTTCCGCGACAAGCAGAGCCTGTTCCAGGAACTGGTGCGCGCCATGCTGACGCCGCTGGTCGGCACCATCGAAGGCTTAAGCGCCGCCGACGTGCCGATGAGCGCGCTCGCCGACACCATCGTCGAACTGTTCGTGCGCGAGGTCTACGAGACGCGGCGCAAGGACGTCATTCGGTTGATGATCTCGGAAGGGCCGCGCTTCCCCGAGCTCGCCGAATTCTATTACCGCGAAGTGCTCTCGCGCATCATCGCCGCGGTGCGCGCGCTGCTCACGCGCGCCGTCGCGCGCGGCGAGGCGCCTGGCGCGCTCGCCGAATTCCCCCAACTGATCGCAGCGCCTGGCCTGATCGCCATCATCTGGAGCGGCCTGTTCGAACGGTTCGAGCCGCTCGACGTTCGCAAAATGATGAAGGCCCATTTGGAACTGCTGTTCGCACCGAGGAGAGCGCCATGAAGATGAAACTTGCCGCCCTGGCGGCGATGGCGCTCGCGGGCCTTGCGCTCGCCGGCTGCGACGAAGGCAAGCAACGCCAGTTGCAGGGCTGGGTCGAGGCCGAGATGATCTTCGTGTCGCCCGACGAGCAGGGCCGGGTGGAAACCCTGAAAGTGCGCGAGGGCGACCAGCGTCAAGCAGGGCGATCTTCTGTTCACCGTCGACGACGACCTGCAGAAGGCCGACGTAGCCATAAAGAAGACGACGCTGATCAATGCGCAGCAGACGTTCGATCGTGCCAAGCAATTATATTTGACCAAGACGGGAACGCAGAAGAATTACGACGACGCCGAAGCGGCGCTGCGGCAAGCCGCCGCCAATCTCGCCTGGTCGGAAACGCGGCTGGCGCGCCGGCGCGCGGCCAGTCCCGCCGACGGCACCATCCAGCAGGTCTATTACCGGCCGGGCGAAGCCGTGCCGGCCAGCAAGCCCGTGGTGGCGCTGCTGCCGCCGAAGAACCTCAAAATGCGCTTCTTCGCGCCTGAGCCGATGCTGCCGCAGATCAAATACGGCGAGACCGTCGCGGTGTCTTGCGACGGCTGCGACAAGGGCTTGACCGCCAAGGTGAGCTTTATCGCGCGCAGCGCGGAATACACGCCGCCGGTGATCTACAGCCTCGATGAGCGCGCCAAGCTCGTCTACTTGATCGAGGCGCGGCCCGACCAGCCGGAGAAATTCCGCGTCGGCCAGCCGGTGACGGTCACCGCTGCCGAAAGAGGCGGCGCCGTGAACGCGCAAAACGGAGCGCAAAACGGCGCCCAAGACGTCGTCATCGACGTCCACGGCCTCACCAAAAAGTTCGACGGCCACGTGGTGGTGAGCGACCTGTCGATGCAGGTCAAGCGCGGCACCATCTATGGCTTCCTCGGACCGAACGGCTCCGGCAAGACCACCACCATCCGCATGCTGTGCGGACTGCTCACCCCCGACGCAGGGACCGGCACTTGCCTCGGTTTCGACATCCTCACCGAGAGCGACAAGATCAAACTCCAGATCGGCTATATGACCCAGCGCTTCAGTCTGTATCAGGACCTTTCGGTGCGCGAAAATCTGGAATTCATCGCGCGCATCTACGGAATCGAGAAGCCGGTCGCCGCCGCGCGCGCGGCGATCGATCGGCTCGGCTTGCGCGGCCGCGAAGAACAGATTGCCGGCGAACTGTCGGGCGGCTGGAAGCAGCGCCTCGCGCTCGGCGCCTGCACGCTGCCGAGCCCGCAACTTCTGCTGCTCGACGAGCCGACCGCCGGCGTCGATCCCAAGGCGCGGCGCGAATTCTGGAACGAGATCCACGCGCTCGCCGCCGGCGGGCTGACCGTGCTGGTCACCACCCACTACATGGACGAGGCGGAGCGCTGTAACGAGATTGCCTATATCTCCTACGGCAAATTGCTGGTGCACGGCACCGTCGAGCAGGTGATCGACGCCTCGCACCTGACCACCTATGCCGTCAGCGCCGCGCATGGCGATGGATTGAACAAGCTTTCCGAGGAGCTCACCGGCCGGCCAGGCGTGGACATGGTGGCGCAGTTCGGCACCAGCCTGCATGTGTCCGGCCGCGACGCGGATAAGCTCGACGCCGCGATCGAGCCGTATCGCAAGCGCAAGGACCTCGACTGGAAACGCTCCGAGCCCTCGCTCGAGGACGTGTTCATCGATTTGATGGGCAAGTCGAAGGACAACTTCCAATGACGCATATGATTCCGAGCGTGGCGCCGCGCCGCCTCGGCGGCAAGGGCTTCTGGCGCAAGACCTGGGCGGTGCTGGTGAAGGAATTCATCCAGCTCAAGCGCGACCGCGTCTCGTTTGCCATGATCATCATGATCCCGCTCGTGCAACTCATGCTGTTTGGCTACGCCATCAACACCAATCCGCGCCATCTGCCGACCGCGGTGCTGCTGCAGGAGCATAGCGATCTCGGCCGCTCGATCCTGGCGGCGCTGCGCAACACCGACTATTTCAAGCGTCACCCAGTTGCCGCGCACCGAGGCCGAACTCGACGAGTTGCTGGCGGCGGGCAAGGTGCTGTTCGCGATCGAGATCCCGGCCGATTTCGAGCGCAAGGTGCGCCGCGGCGACAAGCCGGCCATGCTGGTTGCGGCCGACGCCACCGATCCGGTGGCCGCCGGTACGGCGCTCGGCGCGCTCAACCAGGTGCTGCAGACCGCGCTAGTCGCACGATCGCGACGTTCCGGATGCTGCCCGTCTTGCCGTTCGAAATCCGCACCCACGCACGCTACAATCCGGCCGGCGTGACCCAGCTCAACATCGTGCCGGGGCTGGTCGGCACCATCCTCACCATGACCATGCTGATCTTCACCGCGCTTTCGGTGACGCGCGAGATCGAGCGCGGCACCATGGAAACACTGCTGTCGATGCCGATCACGCCGGTCGAGATCATGCTCGGCAAGATCATTCCCTATGTATTTGTCGGCTTTGTGCAGGCTGCGCTGATTATCAGCATCGGCGTCTTGCTGTTCGGCGTGCCGGTCGTCGGCAATCTCGGCGTTCTTGCCGCGCTTTCGACGCTGTTCATCGCCACCAATCTGTCGATTGGCTACACCTTCTCGACCGTGGCGCAGAACCAGCTGCAGGCGATGCAGATGTCGCTGATGTTTTTCCTGCCAAACATTCTGTTGTCCGGCTTCATGTTTCCGTTCGCCGGCATGCCGGTCTGGGCGCAATATGTCGGCGAGGCACTGCCGCTGACGCATTACCTGCGCATCGTGCGCGCGATCATGCTCAAGGGCGCCTCGGTCGGCGATCTGCGTTACGACGCCGCCGCCATGTTCGTGCTGATGCTGGTGGCGATGACGATTGCGGTCACCCGCTTCCGCCGCACGCTCGACTAATTCACCGCCGCATCAGCACGCCGAGCCGCAGATAGGGGCTCGCGCGGCGGTCGCTATCGGTCGCCACGCCGGCCGCCGCCGACCATTCCCAATCGTCGGTGCGCATGCCGGTCAGGTGAACGCCGAAGCGATATTGGCTGTAGCCGACGCAGGCGAAGGTCTGCGCCTCCGGGCCGAGATAGAACCAATCCTCCAGCCGCCAGCCATAGGCGAGCCGCGCCGTATAGCCGGTGGCGATCGAGGTGAGCGAAGCGTCAGCGGAAAGCATGGTCGAGGGCGTCGGCTCGAACCACAGATTGACCGCGCCGCGCACGCCCAGGTTCGTGCCCTGCAGACGATTGGACGGATCAGAAGGACTGGTGGAGTCGTGCTTGATGTCGAGCCCGGCAAAGACCTTGAGCTCGAGCCGGCCGCTCTTGAAGCGCCAGCCCGGCAGCAGCTGCGTTTCGGCTTCCCTGCCGAACACCGTGGCATCGCCGAGCGCGCCGGAGCGATAGCGGTAGATCCCGCCGGATCCCAAAACCTGCAGCGTGAAGCCCTCATTCTCGAGGCCCCCCGGCGACCACAGTAAGCCGCCGTAGAGGAAACGGCCGTCGCGCCACAGGTCGGCGCCGGAAAACAAAAGAAATTGCCCGCTGCCGTCGCCGGCCCGCGCAGGGCCGGCGGCCACGCAAACGCAACAAACAACCAAGGCCGCGGCGACGACGGTCGCCGCGCGAACGCGCCTTGCGCGAGCCATTGAGGCCCCCCACGCCTCACCACGAACCGGAAAATACACACCGGATTACCAGTGCAACTAAAGCGTGTCGCCGGGTTGTTGTCCAACGCTTTCCCGCCCGCGCGCCGCAAAAAAATGTCGCAAGTAAATCGACAAGTAAATCAAACCGGCGGCCTGACCAATTGCCGCGGCGCGTGGCCCAAGGTGCGGTGGATCATGGCGGAAAAAGCGCTCGGGCTGGCATAGCCGACCGAGGCCGCCGTCTCCGCGACCGAGGCGCCGTCCGACAGGCGCGCCAAGCCCGTCGATGGCGCGCAGCCGCGCGCGCCATTCGGCAAAACCCAAACCGGTCTCGCTGCGGAAGATGCGCGCCAGCGTGCGCCGGCTGGCGCCGGCTTGTTCGGCCCAGCGGTCGAGGCCGAATTCGATGCTGGAATTATCCAAGAGCGCCCGGGCGACTCGCAAGGCGCGCGGGTCGCGCGGCATGGGGACGGCGAGACGCCGTTCCGGCAAGCGGCCGAGCTCGGTGAGGATCAGCCGCGCGACAATGCCGCCGCGGCCGCTTTCGTCGTAATCGACCGGTTCTTCCAGCAGCGCGAGAATGAGTTCGCGCAACAGCCCGGAAATCTCCGCCAATTCCGGCTGTTGCGGCAGCGTTTGGCAGGCGCCGTCGTCGATATAGATTGTGCGCATCTCGATGTGGCTGCGCATGGTGACGCTGTGCGGCCACTGCGGCGGCAGCCACAGCGCGCGCGCCGGCGGGACGATCCAGGCGGCTTCCGCCGTCTCCACGCGCATGATGCCGCTGACCGCATGCAGCAATTGCCCGCGCCGATGGATGTGCAAGGGAAGGCGGTGGCCGGCGCTGAAGGTGCGCGCCATCACCGCGACTTGGCGCGGGGCGTCGTCCATATTGCGGCGGTAGACGGGTATGGTATCGGTCATGGCACGATTGCGACGAAAATCGACCGAACATCGCGAAATGGCAAGTGGTAAATTACGCCCCGAAGTGAGATTCATGGCCCCATGCAGCCCGCCTCAGCCCCCGCCGCCCTAGCCGACGAAAGCGCCCGCCGCCGCTCGATTGCGTTCCTCAATTGGGCGCATGCGCTCGATCATTTCGTGCTGCTGATCTACCCGACCGTCGTGATCGGGCTGGAGGTGGTCTATCAGCGGCCCTATAGCGAACTGATCGCGCTCTCGAGCGCGGCCTTCATTTCCTTCGGCGTCTTCGCGTTGCCGGCCGGCTGGCTGGCCGACCGCTGGAGCCGCCGCAATATGATGGCGGCGTTCTATATCGGCTGCGGCGCGTCGCTGATCGGCGTCGCGGTGGCGCAAAATCTCGTCATGCTTGCGGCCGCCATGTTCGCGCTCGGCATTTTCGCCTCGATCTATCATCCGGTCGGCATGGCGATGCTGATCGAGGCTTCGGGCGCGCGCGGCCGCACGCTCGCCTTCAACGGCGTCTGCGGCAATCTCGGCGTGTCGCTCGCCGCCGGCGTCAGCGCGCTGTTGGCGACCTGGCTCGGCTGGCGCTGGGCCTTCTTGGTGCCGGCCGCGCTCGCGATCGGCACCGGTGTCGTCTATCTCTGGCTCACGCCCGACGACGGCCATCACGCCAAGAGCCGCAAGTCGGTGCCGGCCGTGCGTTTGACGCCGCGCTCGGCGGCGGTCTTGTTCGGTCTGTTCATCGTCATCGCGCTGACCGCCGGCACCGTGTTCAACGTGCTGACCATCGCCTTGCCGAAAATCGTCGACGAGCGGTTTGCCGAGAATATGCCGCTGCTGCTCGTCGGCAGCATCGCCACCGCCGTGCTGGTCTGCGGCGGCCTGGCGCAGCTCTGCGTCGGCCGGCTGGTGGAGCGCTTTCCGCCGCACATTTTGTTTGCCGTTCTCACCGCCATCAACTTCGCCGGCAATCTGTGGGCGGCCTATGCCGACGGCTTCGCCTTGATGGTCGCGCTGGCGATCGCGGTCGCCGCCATCTACGGACAAGTGACGGTCAACGACATCGTGCTGGCGCGCTACACCGCCGATGCCTGGCGCGGCCGCGTTTATGCGGTGCGCTATTTCCTGCTGTTCATCAGCGCCGGCGTCGCCATCGGCATGATTTCGCTGCTGCATGAGCGCGGCGGCTTTCCGATGGTGCTGGCGGTCGATGCCGCCATTGCGCTGGCGATGTGTATCGCCACCGTTGCGCTCGCGGTCCTGGTCACCAATGCCGAGAGCGAGAAACCGGCGCCGCAGCCGGCGGAGTGAGTTTCAGAACAACGGCGGGATCAGGTCGTCGACCTTGACGCGCATGCGTTTCTTCACCAGCGCGGCGATGCGGCTGCGGTGGCATTCCTGCGGGATCGCGCTCGTAGCACAAGAGACAGACGCGCTTGCCCGATTTGATCAGCGCCAGCAATTCGCCGAGCGCGTCCTGCGCTTCCGGCGTCTTGATGTGCTTGTCGTAGATGCGCCAGAGCGTGTCGAAGTCGCCGGAACGCGCCGCCTGCCGGCCTTCCGCCGGCGTGCCGAGCTTTTGCAAATGCAGATAGGCGATGCCGGCCTCGTCGAGCGAAGCCGCGAGCTGGCGCTTGGAAAAGCCCGGCCGGCGCGAGGCGGCGACCGCGCGGGTATCGACCAGAAGATCGATTTTGGCGCGCTTGAGCTCGTTCAGCACCGCGGCGGGCAGGGCTTTCTCGTAGCCAATCGTAAACAAAGTCTGCATGGCGCCGTCACAATCATGACACAAGGCTCGACTATATAGGCGGCAAGTGGCGAACGGAAAAGTTTCCGGATCGCCTTGACGGCCACGATGAGAATTGGCGACGGCGGATGTACCCGCGCCCTCTCGTTCGTGGTCGTTTTCATTTTCAGGCCGCCGGCTGAGGCCGGCCAGGCAAACGGCGCCAATTCCGGCGCGCGCTCCCTCAATGACGAATCTGGCGACCGCTTCGCCGATGGCGGCGGAGTGCTTGAAGCCGTGGCCGGAGCAGGGCGAGACCACGATCACGTTCGGCCGGTCGGGCAGCGCGTCGACGACAAAGCGCGCATGGTCGACACAGGTGTACATGCAGACCGCGGATTTGACCGCCGTCGCGGTCGTGCCCGGGAAGAAATCGGCGACGTAATTCGCGTGCAGCTCTTTGAGTTCGCCGGCCGCGACCGCGCGGTCGACGTCGTCGGCGGTCGTCGTGCTGTCGTATTGCTCGGTGGCGACTTTGAGCGCGGGCTCCGCGCGTGCCGACCCAGGGGAAACCGTAAATCGTCTGCTTGCGCGGCGTCTGCCAGATGAACACCGGAAACGCTTCCGGCCGGTAGCGCTCGCGCGGTTGTTCGTCGTCGATGCGAAACCAGCCGAGCACCTGGCGCCGCACGGTGAAGGGGCCGCTGTATCCGTCGGGCAGGAGCTTGGGCAGCCAGGCGCCCGCGCTGAGCACGACCCGGCCGGCGGCATAGGTTGCTTGCGCCGTTTTCACCGCGACGCCGCCGGTCGACGGGGTAAAGCCGAGCACGGGCTCGCCGAAACGAAGCACGGCGCCGAGCCGCGCGGCTTCGTCCAGTTGCGCCGCGATGCAGGCTTCCGGATGCAGAAAGCCGCCGGTCGGCTCGAAATAGCCGCGGTCGCCGTCGGCGACATTGAAGGCGGGAAAGCGCCGGCGCATGTCGCCGTCGCTGAGCATTTCATGCGGCACGGCGTGGCGCTGCGCGGCCTCGATGGTGGTGCCCAGGAAATCGGCATTGCCGTGCGTCGCCGCGCGCGGACCGCGGCCGGAAATCACCAGCAGGCCGTTTTGCGTCAGCAGCGTTTTCCCGCTGAGCCGCTCGAGCTCGCGCCAGATCTCGTTCGAGCGGCGGGCAAAGGGCGTGTATGCGACGCCCTCGCCGCAGGCGAGCCGCGTAATGCGGGTGTCGCCGTGGCTCGAGCCGAAAGCGTGCGGCGGCGTAAAGCGGTCGATGCCGAGCACCTTGGCGCCGCGTTTGGCCATCTGATAGGCCGTGGCCGCGCCCATGGCGCCCAGGCCGACGATGATGGCGTCGAATGTTTCGCTCGGCATGGCGCGGCTCCTTCAGGCGACTTTAACGTGCTACCTGCCGGCAAAAAAAGAGGCCGCCTTGCCCGCGGCCTCTTGTCGTTAGCGATGCGGTCGGGTGGACTTAGAAGTCCATCCGCCGCCGCCCATGCCGCCCATTCCGCCGGGCATGCCGCCGCCGGCGGCACCCTTCTTCTGCGGAATCTCGGCGACCATCGCTTCGGTGGTGATCAGGAGGCCTGCGACCGAAGCCGCGCCCTGGATCGCCGAACGCACGACCTTGGTCGGGTCGATGACGCCCTTGGAAACGAGATTGCCGTATTCGCCGGCCTGGGCGTCGAAGCCCCAGTTGTACTGATCCTTCTCGAGGATCTTGCCGACGATGACCGAGCCGTCTTCGCCGGCATTGGTCGCGATCTGACGCGCCGGCGCCTGGATCGCCTTGCGGACGATGTCGACGCCGTGCTTCTGGTCTTCGTTGGCGACCTTCACCTTCTTGAGGGCTTCGGTGGCGCGCAACAGCGCGACGCCGCCGCCCGGCAGGATGCCTTCCTCGACCGCGGCGCGGGTCGCATGCATCGCGTCATCGACGCGATCCTTGCGCTCCTTCACCTCGATCTCGGTGGCGCCGCCGACGCGGATCACCGCAACGCCGCCGGCGAGCTTGGCCAGACGTTCCTGCAGCTTCTCCTTGTCGTAGTCCGAGGTGGTCTCCTCGATCTGCGCCTTGATCTGCGCCACGCGCGCCTCGATGTCGGCCTTCTTGCCGGCGCCGTTGATGATCGTGGTGTTTTCCTTGTCGATCATCACCTTCTTGGTGCGGCCGAGCATGTCGATGGTGACGTTCTCGAGCTTGATGCCGAGATCTTCACTGATCGCCTGGCCGCCGGTCAGGATCGCGATGTCCTGCAGCATGGCCTTGCGGCGATCGCCGAAGCCCGGAGCCTTGACGGCCGCGACCTTCAGACCACCACGCAGCTTGTTGACGACGAGGGTGGCAAGCGCCTCGCCTTCGATGTCCTCAGCCACGATCAGCAGCGGCTTGCCGGTCTGCACCACCGCTTCGAGCAGCGGCAGCAGTTCCTGCAATCCCGACAGCTTCTTTTCGTAGATCAGGATGTAGGGGTCTTCCATCTCAACGCGCATCTTGTCGGCGTTGGTGATGAAATAGGGCGAGATGTAGCCGCGGTCGAACTGCATGCCCTCGACCACGTCGAGCTCGGTCTCCAGGCTCTTGGCCTCTTCGACCGTGATGACGCCCTCGTTGCCGACCTTCTGCATGGCCTTGGCGAGGAAGTCGCCGATTTCGCGATCGCCGTTGGCGGAGATGGTGCCGACCTGGGCGATTTCTTCGTTCGAGGTGACCTTCTTGGAGTTGCTTCTTGAGGTGCTCGACGATGGCTTCGACCGCGAGGTCGACGCCGCGCTTCAAGTCCATCGGGTTCATGCCGGCGGCAACCGCCTTGCAGCCTTCGCGCACGATCGCCGCGGCCAGCACGGTCGCGGTGGTGGTGCCGTCGCCGGCCTGGTCGGAGGTCCGCGAAGCCACTTCACGCACCATCTGCGCGCCCATGTTCTCGAACTTGTCTTCGAGCTCGATTTCCTTCGCGACCGTCACGCCGTCCTTGGTGATGCGCGGGGCGCCGAACGACTTGTCGAGCACGACGTTGCGGCCTTTCGGGCCGAGCGTGACCTTCACCGCATTGGCGAGGATGTCGACGCCGCGCAACATGCGGTCGCGCGCATCGACGGCGAATTTGACGTCTTTAGCAGCCATAGTTCGAATTCCTTCGCGTTTGATGTCGGCTTGCCAGTTCAAGACTTGCCAGTTCAAGATTTGGCGCTTAGGCGGCTTTTCGCTTGGCGGCATGGCCGCCTTCGATCACGCCCATGATGTCGCTTTCCTTCATGATCAGGAGATCCTGACCGTCAATTTTCACTTCGGTGCCCGACCACTTGCCGAACAGCACGGTGTCGCCGACCTTGAGATCGATCGGGATCAGCTTGCCGGCTTCGTCGCGGCCACCGGGGCCGACGGCGACGATTTCGCCCTGCGAGGGCTTCTCTTTGGCGGTGTCGGGAATGATGATGCCGCCGGCAGTCTTTTCCTCGGCATCGATGCGCTTGACGACGACGCGGTCGTGAAGCGGGCGGAACTTCATGGCAGTCCTCCTAAATTATTGAACGGGTTTTGCTTTTTTGGTGGCCGGCGGGTCCCTTTGCCAGCACCTGGCTAGCAGATGGGGAGCATATTTCGCCCGCAAGGGGCAGGCGGAAATTTTTTAGCACTCATTTGGCGCGGAGTGCCAACAACAATCGAAAATGCTTGGCCTTCAATGGTTAACGGCCAGGCGCTGGAGCCGCGCGGCCGCGTGGGTCTAGCCGAGGCCCGCCGGAAAGCGCGCCGGCAGGGCTGTTAGCAGGCTCACAGGTTGCTGCTAACGCCTTGATTTTAAACAGTTTGTTTACTTTTTCGGCTTGCAATGCCTAGTGCCGGGACTGGAAACTTGACGTCCGACTCGAATGGAGGGACGCGATGGTTTCGCAAGGCTTGGTGTCCGAGGACTTCCGCAAACAGGTCGAAGGCTTTGGCCTGACGACCGCGCATATCCTCTACCGGCGTCCCGATCACCGCTGGCTGCTGCAGTCCTATGTCTGGCAGGCCTACGACCTGTTCCCGCAATTTCCCGAGCTGCAGAAATTTCTCGAGTTCTGGCAGGAGAAGCTGGAGGGCCCGCTGCATTCGGTGCAGGTCGCGCATTGCAAGCTGATCAAGCCGGCCGAGCTCAAAGACCGATCAACGGCGAGTTCCGGCTGCATTGATCGAGCTTGGCCTCAGTGCATCCCGGTCGCGCGGATCAGCGCGTAGCTCGCGAGCCCGAGAAAAATGAGCGAACCGGTTACGCCGAGCGTCACGCGCAACCGGTGCGGGCGACCACGCGCACGTCGACGTCCGAACCCAAGCGCGCCATCGCCACCGTCGTCAGCACGGCCGCGGTGTGCGTGATCCCGGGCAGCAAAGCGAGCGGGATCAGGTCGAGCGAACGCGCGGCCAGCACCACCAGGAAGCCGAGGATGAACCAAGGCACAAATTCGAGCAGCCGCAGCCGCGCGTTATCCGGCCGGCTGTGCGCCGGCCGCAATCTGCCGGAAAACAGCGAGAAGCCGAGCACGACCGGTCCCAGCATCAGCACCCGCACCAGCTTGATGACGGTGCCGACCTGGTTGCTCAGCGCCCCGATCGGCAACGTGGCGGCCAGAACCTGCGGGACGGCATAGACGGTCAAGCCGGCGAGCACGCCGTATTGCGTGAGCGATAAATTCAGAATGGGCACCAGCAGAGGCAGGCCGAGCACGACGATGACGCCGAGAACCGCCGTAAACGAGATCGAGGATGCGACGTCCTTGCCGTCCGCCCCGATCACCGGCGCGATCGCGGCGATGGCGGAATTCCCGCAGATCGAATTGCCGCAGGCAATCAGGATGGCCATGCGGATCGGCAGGCCGAGCGCGCGGCAAATGACGAAGCTCACGCCGATCGCCAGCGCGACGATGAACACAATGCCGACGATGAGGAGGGGCCCGAGCGCCGCGATGGTGCTGACGCTGACCGCGGCGCCAAGCATGACGATGGCGCATTCGAGCACGAATTTGCCGCTGAAATTGATGCCCGGCTGCCAAAGCGGCGCCGGCGTCCACACCGCGCGCACCACGACGCCAAGCAAAATCGCGAGCACGAGCGCCTCGAGATAAGGATGGCCCACCACAGCAACCTCGACACCTTGCAGCAGCGTCGCGGCGATGGTGATCGCGATGCAGAGGAGAATGCCCGGCAGCAGGCGTCTGGCTTGATCGATCAATGGCGGACGCCCGGTTGTGCGCGAAAGATGCGCGGCGGCGGATCATGCAACGGCGCGGAATAGCAGGCAACCGCGCGGCAGCGGCTCGCCTCATCGGTCACCGGGGCGAGACGCGATTCAGCAATGTCTCGACCTGCGGCAGCATGCGCGCCGACCACGATGGCATAGCCTTGCGCGTTGTAATGCGCGTGGTCGCGCGCGCGGTATTTGCCCGGCGGCAAATTCCATTCGCGCATAGGCGCACGCCTTGCGGCGCGCGCGACATCGCCGAAATTCAGGCCGCCGAAGCCGATCGACCAGCACTTCGATGTTGCGCGCGCGCAAGGCGCGGATGAGCTCGGTCGAGTCGCGCGCGCACGGTCTTCATCGAGACGCGTGCGCGCAGATCGTTGGTGCCGAATTCGACGATGGCGATGTCGGTGTCCGGCCCGATCGCTTGGTCGAAACGTTGAGCGCGTCCGGTGAGGTGTCGCCGTTGATGCCGGCATTTCACGACGACGTCGTGGCCTTTCTTGCGCAGCGCCGCCTGCAATTGCGCCGGATAGGCGTCCTTGCGCGGCACCAGCCAGCCGGCGGTAGCGCTGTCGCCGAAGGCGACGATGTGGACGGGCGCGCCGCGTGCCGTGAAGGTCGCAGCGAGCTAGAACGGCCAATGCGGCAACGAGGCGGCGCATCTAATTCAACACCCCGACGATCGCGCCCATCAGGCACGTCGTCAGCGTGCCCGAGACGATCGACTTGCCGCCGAGCGAGATGATGTCGGCGCGCCGCTCCGGCGCCATCACGGTGAGCCCCGCGATCATGATGCCGAGCGAACCGAAATTGGCGAAGCCGCACATGGCGTAGAGCATGATCAGCCGCGAGCGCGGATCGAGCGCGCCGGCCGGCAGTTTGGCGAGTTCGATATAGGCGATCAGCTCGTTGAGCACGGTCTTGATGCCCATCAGCGAGCCGGCGGTGACCGCCTGGTCGCCAGGGCATGCCCATCAGCCAGCACACCGGCGCCATGACGTAGCCGAGCAGGCGCTGCAGCGTGATCGCGGAGCCGGCGACGTCCGGCAGCAGGCCGAGGATGGCATTGGCGAGATGCACCAGCGCCACCAGCACGATCAGCATGGCGACGATGTTCAGCAGCAGTTCGAGCCCGGCCGCGGTGCCGCGCACGATGGCGTCCATGGTGTTGTCGGCGACCTGGCCGATCTCGATCTTGCCGATGTCGGTCGCGCTCGCCGCGGGCACCGGCACCATCAGCATGCTGATCAGCAGCGCCGCCGGCGCGCCTGATGATCGAGGCGACCAGGATATGGCCGGCGACGTCGGGAATGGCGTTGCGCAAAATGGTGGCGTAGAGCACGAAGACGGTGCCGGCGATGCCGGCCATGCCGCCGGTCATCACCATGAACAATTCGCCGCGCGTGAGCCGCGTCGAGATAGGGCCGGATGAACAGCGGCGATTCCACCATGCCGAGGAAGATATTGGCGGCGGTCGAAAGCCCGACCGCGCCGCCGACGCCCATCGTGCGCTCCAGCAGCGCAGGAAAAGCCGCGCACCATCGGCGGCAGGATGCGCCAGTAGAACAACAGCGTGGTCAGCACGCTCATCACCAGCACGATCGGCAGCGCCTGGAAGGCGAGCACGAATTCGGCGCCGGGCGTGGTCAGCGCGAAGGGCAGTGGGCCGCCGCCGATATAGCCGAACACGAAGGAGGTGCCGGCCTGCGTCGCCTCGGCGATGGCATCGACCGCGCGGTTGACCAGCGCGAAGGCGGTCTTGATTTGCGGCACTTCGAGCAGCAGCAGCGGCGGTGACGATGCGTCACGACCAGCGCCGCGCCGGCGCTGTTCCAGTTGACCGCGCCGGCGGTTCTCGCTGATCGCCCAGGCAAAGGCGAGCAGGGCGACGACGCCGAGCGCCGATTGCAGATGCTGCATGTCGTAATTCCCCCACACGGCGGTGGTTAACGCGGCGCTTACCGCCTTGCCATCGCCGGCCCGGCTGTCATCGAAATGCGCAATTGCCGGGGCCAAAGCAACTCGAGCAATGGGAGAAGCTTATGGCCCGCATCCGCTTCGATTTCGGCGCGCTGACGCTCGACGCCGAACTGCTCGACACGCCGACCGCCCAGGCGATCGCCGCGGCGCTGCCGATGTCGTCCTCGGTGCTGACCTGGGGCGAGGAGGTCTATTTCGACGTGCCGGTGAACGTTGCGCGCGAGCCGGACGCGCGCGCGGTGATCACCCCCGGCGAGATCGCCTATTGGCCGCAAGGCCCGGCCATTGCGATCGGCTTTGGCCGCACGCCGATCTCCAAGGGCAACGAGACGCGGCTGGCCAGCCCCTGCAACGTCTTCGCCAAGGCGCTCGGCAACGTGAAGGTGCTGGCCAAGGTGAAGACGGGCGCGAAGGTGAGGTGAGCGCGCTCGATTGAGGCTCAGCCGCCGGCCCGCTGCCGGCGGGCGATCAGAAACCAGAGCAGCGCGCCGGCAACGGCGACCGCGATCAGATAAATCCAGGCATGGCCGTGCCGTTCCAGACCTGATCGCCGGTGACCACCAAAAGCGTGGTGATCGGCAGGATGCCGAGCCCGGTGGTCCACAGGAAGGTCCACCAGGAAATCGGGGTGAGGCCGGCGGCATAGTTGATCACGTTGAACGAGATCAGCGGCATCAGCCGGCTCAGCAGCAGCACGCCGATGCCCTGGCGGTGCGCCCAGCGGTCCACCGCGTCGCGATGGCGCTCGTTCATCAAGGCATCGACGAACGGCCGGCCGAACCAGCGCGCGAGCGCGAAGGCCAGGCTGGCGCCGAGCATCGCGCCGATCCAGGTGATCGCGACGCCCCAGACCGGGCCGAACAACATGCCGTTGGCGAAGGTGACGAACTCGGCCGGGAACGGGCACCAGGCTGTGCACCACCATCAAGCCGATGGAGGCCGCCACCGCCCAGTGACCCCAGGAGCGGATCTCCGCTTCGATGCCTTTGGACGTCGGCGCAAGGCCACGATGTCGGTCCGCCAGGCGTAGACGCCGAGCCCGATGATGAGCAGGAACGCGAGCGCCGCCGCGATGCGCTTGCGGCCGATCCGCTGAGAGGAAGTCAGATCGCTCAACGGGTGCCCCCGGTTTGGCGCAGACGAAGCGCCGGCGCGTCAGCCGTTATTACCCCCGCCCGACGAACGGCATCTTGTTGGCCATCACCGTCATGAACAGCACATTGGTGTCGAGCGGCAGGCTCGCCATGTAGACCACCGCGTTGCCGACATGCTCGGCGTCCATGCGCGGCTCGATCATCTTGCGGCCGTCCGGCTGCAGCACGCCGTCGCCCTGCACCATGCGCTCGGTCATCGGCGTCGCCGCATTGCCGATGTCGATCTGGCCGCAGCAGATGTCGTATTGCCGGCAGTCGAGCGAGGTCGATTTGGTGAGGCCGGTCACCGCGTGCTTGGTCGAGGTATAGGCGACCGAGAACGGTCGCGGCGTGTGCGCGGAGATCGAGCCGTTGTTGATGATGCGGCCGCCGCGCGGGTTCTGCGCCTTCATGATCTTGATGGCTTCCTGGGTGCACAGGAACATGCCGGTCAGATTGGTGGCGACCACCTTCTCCAGGCCTCGTAAGGCAGGTCCTCGAGCGGCACCGGCGGCGCGCCGATGCCGGCATTGTTGAACAGGACGTCGAGCCGGCCGAAGCTCGATTTGACGGTGGCGAACAGCGCCAGGATGTCGTCGCGTTTGGACACGTCGGTCGGCACGGCCAGCGCCTGCGCGCCCACCGCGTTGATCTCGGCGGCGACCTTGTCGAGCATTTCCTTGCGCCGGCCGGCGAGCACCAGACTGTAGCCGGCCTTGGCGAGCGCCATGGCCACCGCCCGGCCGACGCCGGTGCCGGCGCCGGTGACCAGGGCGAATTTTGCAGATGCACTCATCGGATGTCCTTCCCTGACGTTATTTTCGAGCGCACGCCATATCACAAAGGCGCGCGCACGTCACAGGCAGGGCGCAAGCCGTCACATGAGGCGGGCGGGCAGTTTCGGATCGAGCAGCTTGCGGGCGCTTTCGGCGCCCACGATCGGCAGGCCCTTGGGATCGATGAGCCCGATCTGCGCCAGGACGCTGGCCTGATCCCAATAGATGTGCTCATGGGAAATCTTGCCGTCCTTGAAGCCGGCAACGACGGCGAAAGCCACTTCAACGGGCTTTCCCGTGGGCGCGACCCCCGGCAGCATCCAATCGATCGGCACCGTGTGGGTGAAGCTGATGACAAGCTCGTCGACAATTTGCGCGTCGCCGACCGTGCTCGACACGTTCGTCATCGTGACGTCGGGCGGAAAGAACTTGCCGACCAGATGGTTTTTGTAAAAGTTGCGCACGCCGTCACGGCCGACGCCGCCGACCATGCTCGGCACGTTATGCAGGTGGGGATCGGCCGTCATCGTGGCCATGGTCGTGACCAGATCGCCGGCAAGTTCCGCGTCCACATGTTTTTTGAAGGTATCGAGCATCGCTTGTTTTGACATTGGGCTGTTTCCTTGCGCTGGGGCGCGTCGCCGAAGCGAAATGACGCAAGCGATCGGGTGGCAGCGATCGCGTTGGCGACGCCAAATATTTATGGCTTGCCGTTCGATGGCCTGAGCCGAATTGTGAAATGAAGTGTGAACAAAGCCGGTTGCAGTTTCGCTTCGGCGACGGGGCCGCGCGCAACCACTACCTTGACACCACGGCGCCGGCGCAAGCTTTGTTTACGCGGCGGCCCAGTCGGTGTGCGGCGTGGCTTGCGAGCGCCGCGCGCGAACGCCTAGCCGGCGAGCGCGGCGGGCGGATCGATCGGCTGGAACGCCGCCGGCGAATTGAGCCGCGCGGTGATTTCGGCGGGGGTCACCGCCTTGCCGAAGCGGTAGCCTTGCATGAAATGCACGCCGGCCGCGCGCAGGAACAGATGCTGGTCGGCGGTCTCCACGCCTTCCGCCGTCACCTTCATGCCGAGGCCGCGGCCGAGGCTGACCACCGCGTGCACGATGGCCGCGGCGTCGGCCGCCTTTTCGATCGCGAGCACGAAGCTGCGGTCGATCTTGAGCTTGTCGAAGGGCAGGCGGCGCAGATAGAGCAGGCTCGAATAGCCGGTGCCGAAATCGTCGAGCGCGAGCCGCACGCCGAGCGCCTTGAGCCGCAGCATGCCGGCTTCCGCGGTGTCGGCATTGCCGAGCAGCACGCTTTCGGTGAGTTCGATCTCCAGCCGCGCCGGATCGAATTCGGTTTCGGCCAGCGTGCGCTGCACGGTGTCGAAGAAATCGGCACGGCGGAACTGCAGCGGCGACACGTTGACCGAGACGGTGAGGTCCGGCCAGGCCTTGCCGTCGAGGCAGGCGCGGCGCAGCACCCAGGCGCCGAGCTCGATGATCAGCCCCGAGTGCTCGGCGACGGCGATGAATTCGGTGGGCGGGATTTCGCCGCGCTTGGGGTGCGTCCAGCGGCACAGCGCCTCGACGCCGACCACTTTCTCGCCGCTCTTGTTGACGATCGGCTGGTAGAGCAGGCGCAGTTGATTGTTCTCGATCGCCTCGCGCAGGTCGCCTTCCAACAGCTTGCGGTTGGACAGATCCGCGTCCATCGCCGCGTCGTAGATGCAGGCGCGGTTGCGCCCCTCGTTCTTGGCGCGGTAGAGCGCCATGTCGGCGTAGCGCATGATGTCGGCGGCGTCGCCGCTGTTGCGGTCGATCACCGCGATGCCGATCGAAGCGCCGATCACGATGTTTTGCCGATTGATCGCGTAGGGCGCGCAGATCGCGGCGATGATGCGCTGGGCGACCGCCATCATCTTGACGGTGTCGTCGCCGACCGAGGAAATCACCGCGAATTCGTCGCCGCCGAGCCGCGCCACCAGGTCGTCGCCGCGCAGCGTGCTCGACAGCCGCAGCGTGACGTTGCGGATCAGTTCGTCGCCGACCGGGTGGCCGAGCGTGTCGTTGACGTCCTTGAAATGGTCGAGATCGATATAGAACACCGCGGCGGGTGTCGAGCCCGCGCGCACTTCGTCGATCACCGCCTCCAGCCGCTCGCCGAAGAAGATGCGGTTGGGCAGGCCGCAGAGCGGATCGTGCAAAGCGAGATGGCGCAGCCGCGTTTCGCCGGCGGCGATGGCGATCGCGGTGCGGCGCATGTAGCGCAGCACGAAGGCGGCGAGCAGCGTGAAGCCGGCGAGCGCGACGGCGATGAACGGCACGACGCTTGAGACGATCTCGGAGCCCGGCTGCTTCGGCGTCCAGGCGAAACGCGCGATCCGGTTGCCGCGCGGCCCGTCCAGTTCGTAGGTCAGATCGCTCGGCGGCGCCGGCTCGTCGCCGAGCTTGCGCAGATGGGTCAGCTGCAATTGCGCGGCGATGTCGGCGAGCGCGTCGCTGTCGATGAACTTCACCGACATGATGATCGGCGCCGCATTGTCGAGCGAGGGCGCAATCGTTTTTGCTGAACCGACGGCGACCGCGGCGATCACCGCCGGCCGGCCGGCCAAACTGCGGATCACCGCGGCCTGCGGATGCGCGCCGCTTTCCGGCGGGCTCGGTTCGATCAGGCGCAGCGCGCCGCGCAGGATCTGGCTGCGCCCGCGCATATAGTCGATGACCGACGCCATATCGGGCAACGCGGCCGCGAACCAGGTCACTTCGTCGGCCCCGCGGCCGAGCTGCCAATAGACCGGCTTGTCGTCGGCGTCGAAGATGAAGACGTGGTCGTGATTGAAATAGGTCTGCAGCCAAAGCCCGACGCGCTGCTTGGCCCAGGCCGGATCGAATTTGTCGCGGATGTTGTCGATCGCCGCCGCCGAGGAGGCGACGCTGCGGACTTCACGCAGCGCGCGCTCGCCATAGGTGTTCAGCGCGCGCGCGAACAGTTGCTTCTCGTGCTGGATGGCGACCTGGTCGGCGCGCTGGGCGGAGGAGAGCACGGCGACCACGATGCAGACGATGGCGACCGCCACGATGACGCCGATCGGGACCACCACGCTCAGTCGCGCGCGATCCCAACTCGTGAAATTTTCCCTTGAGGCGCGCGGATGAACCACTGCCGGCAAGATCTGGCCCCTTAAACTCGCCTACCCATTGGACTTTTCGGGCCAGAACCTAGGGTAGAAAGCTTGCTATTGGCTTTCGTTCGGTCGCCATGCGTCGCGGACGGCCAATGGATACCGGCTTTCGTGCGGCGGTGTTAACCGAAGGTAAAAATTTGCCGGCGGAACTCAGCCCGGGCTGCGATAGGGCGGGCGCGGGATGGCGATATGGGCGGCGCGCAGCGCGCCCGACCAGCGCTCGCGCAGGTCCTGGAAATAGGGCTCGCCCGGCTCGATGCGGTAATTCACCTCGGACGTGTAGGTGTCCCGCCGCGCCACCAGGATGTCGATCGGCAGCCCGACCCCGAGATTGGAGCGCATGGTGGAGTCCATGGAGATCAGCCCGATCTTGAGCCCGTCATAGAGGTCGGTGTCGAAGCTGATGGCGCGGTCGAGCACCGGCTTGCCGTATTTGTGCTCGCCGATCTGCAGATAGGGCGTGTCGGTCGTGCACTCGATGAAATTGCCGGCCGAATAGATCATGAACAGCCGCAAGCGCCCGCCTTTGATCTGGCCGCCGAACAGGAAGGCGACGTCGTGGTCGATCTCGGCCGCCTCCAGCGCCTTGCCTTCGGCGGCCTGGATGGTGCGGATGGTGCGGCCGATGCGCTGGGCGGCCTGGAACATGGTCGGCGAATTCATCAGCGTCTCGATCTCGCCGGTTTCCGGGTTTTGCACGCCTTCGGTCAGCGTGGAGCGCACCGATTGCGACAGCGACAGGTTGCCGGAGGAGGCGATCGCCATGATGCGTTCGCCCGGCTCGGTGTAGACGTGCAACTTGCGAAAGGTCGAAACATTGTCGAGGCCGGCATTGGTGCGGGTGTCCGCGATCATCACCAAACCGTCACGCACCAGGATTCCGCAGCAATATGTCATGTGATCCGACTTTTTCTTTCGTGATTTCTCGCCCGACCCGGCCGCAAGGTTATAGCGACGCCGGGGTGGGGCGGGCAATGTCATCTAGTTCTGTCCCTGCCGCTGCGCCTGATCGACGTGCACTTCCACTTTGAGGGTCTCGCCGCCGCCGCCATAGCGGGTGCCGCGCACCGGTGCTGCGTCCAGATAGTCGAGGCCGACCGCGACCCGCACATGCGCCTCGGTGATGGCAATGCCGTTGGTCGGGTCGAAGCCGACCCAGCCGAGATTGTCGACATGGGCCTCGACCCAGGCGTGGCCGGCGTCCTGCTCGGTGACGCCGTCGACGCGGTAGAAATGCCCGCCGACGTAACGCGCCGGGATGCCGAGCCGGCGCGCCGCCGCGATGAAGATATGGGTGAGGTCCTGGCAGACGCCGCGGCGCAGCGCGAAGGCTTCCGCCGCGGTGGTGGCGGTGTGGGTCGGATCGGTGTCGAAGGTGATCTCGCGGTTGAGCGCGGTCATCAGCCCGTGCAGCAGCGGTAGCCGATCGGTACCGGTTTCCGCGCGCAAGCTGTCGGCGAATTCGACGATGGCCGCGTCGGGCTGCGTCAGCGCGGTCTCGCGCAAGAACAGGCCGGGCGGAAAGCGCTCGATCGCGCCGCCCACTACGCCGTGGGTGTCGTGCGTATCGACCAGGCCCTCGACCGCGACCGACA
Organism: uncultured Alphaproteobacteria bacterium; assembly: GCA_963739735.1. Taxonomy (GTDB): domain Bacteria; phylum Pseudomonadota; class Alphaproteobacteria; order Rhizobiales; family Xanthobacteraceae; genus Pseudolabrys. The sequence goes on from CAVUBV010000007.1 coordinate 55,701, forward strand.
ATTCGCGGAACGGCCCTTCGGCGGTAAAGAAATGGATGATGTTGCCGAAGGCGTCCTCGTGCTGATGCAGCAGGCAATCGTCCGACAGATCGACGCGCCAGGAGACGACATATTGCCCGTCGTGATTGCGCGGGGTGAGCCGCAGCAACTGGATCACGCCGGTCGGCGGCGTGTCGTAGCGATAGGTCGTCGCGTGGGAGATGCGAATTCGCATGGGGCTCGCTAGGCGCGGATATTAGCGGTGACGGTTTAGCACGGCTAGCGCGCGAGCGCGCCCGTTCAGATGAGGAATTGCTCGGTGATGGCGGCGCCCAAGCGGTTGTTTTCGGTGATGAATTCCCCGATATATTCGTGCAATCCGCGCTGGAAAATGCCGTCCATGCGGCTGTTCTGCAGGCGGGCGCGGATGCCGCGGGCCTGGCGCTGGGCCGGGCCCTGCCGGCCATAGGCGCCGGCGACCTGGTCGAGATTGCGCACGATCGCTTCGTAGCAGGAGGCGAGCGAGCGCGGCATTTCCTCCTTGAGGATCAGGAGGTCGGCCACCAGCCAGGGCTGCAGGCTTTCGCGATAGACCCAATGATAGGAGGTGAGCGCCGACACCGAGCGCAGGATCGCCGCCCATTGGAAATAATCGAGCGGGCCGCCGACGCGCTCGTTGTCGGGCAGCAGCAGATGGTATTTCACGTCGAGGATGCGCGCGGTGTTGTCGGCGCGCTCCATGTAGACACCGAGGCGCGAGAACCAGTAGGCGTCGTTGCGCAGCATGGTGCGGTAGGCGGAGCCGTCGTAGCGCAACGAGGATCTCCTGCACCCAGCGCAGGAAGCGGGAGAATTCCTCGCGCGAGGTGGGGCCGTTGCCGTAGCGCTTGAGTTCGAGCCAGCAGCCGTTGATGGCGTCCCACATTTCGACGGTCAGCGCGGTGCGCACCGCGCGCGCGTTGGAGCGCGCGTTCTCGAAGCAGGAGCGGATGGAGGAGGTATTGGCGCTGGAGAAGGCGAGGAAGTCGGTGACGTTTTCTTCGTTGGCCTCGTCGTATTGCTTGAAGAAGGCGTTGGCGCAGCCGGCGGTCAGGACCGCGGATTCCCATTCATTGGTGGCGCCGACATAAGCGAGCGGCAGCGCGGTCAGCCGCTGCGTGGCGTCGAGAATGCGCGCGAGATATTCCGCGCGCTCAACGTAGCGCGAGAGCCAGTACAGGTTATCGGCGGTGCGCGAGAGCATCTATCCGTCCAATACCCAGGTATCTTTTGTGCCGCCGCCTTGGCTCGAATTGACCACCAGCGAGCCGGCTTTGAGCGCGACGCGGGTCAGGCCACCCGGCACGATGCGCACTCTGTCGCGGCCCGAGAGCACGAAGGGGCGCAAGTCCACATGCCGCGGCGCCACGCCCTGCTCGACACAGGTCGGGCAGGTGGAGAGCGCCAGCGTCGGCTGCGCGATGAAGTTCTTCGGCGCGGTCTTCAGCTTGGCGCGGAACTGCTCGAGCGCGACCTTGCTCGCGGTCGGCCCGATCAGCATGCCGTAGCCGCCGGAGCCGTGCACTTCCTTGACCACCAATTCGGGCAGATGGTCGAGCACGTAAGCCAGGTGCTCGGGCTCGCGGCAGCGCCAGGTCGGCACGTTCTTCAACAGCGGCTCCTGGCCGAGATAGAATTTCACGATCCCCGGCATGAAGCTGTACACCGCCTTGTCGTCGGCGATGCCGGTGCCGACCGCGTTCGCCATGGTCACGTTGCCGGCCTGGTAGGCCGACATCAGCCCGGCGACGCCGAGCGCCGAGTCGGGACGGAAGGTGAGCGGATCGATGAAGTCGTCGTCGATGCGCCGGTAGATCACGTCGACCTGGCGCGGCCCTTGCGTGGTGCGCATGAAGACGATCTCGTCCTTGACGAAGAGATCGCGGCCCTCGACCAGTTCGACGCCGAGCTTGTCGGCGAGAAACGAGTGCTCGTAATAGGCCGAGTTGTAGACGCCGGGCGTGAGCAGCACCACCGTCGGGTCGCGCGCGACGCGCGCCGGCGCCACCGATTTCAGCGTGGCGAGCAATTCGTCCGGATAGTTCTCCACCGGCGCGATGCGGTGGCGCGCGAACAATTCGGGAAACAGCCGCATCATGATCTCGCGGTTCTCCAGCATGTAGGAGACGCCGGAGGGCGTGCGCGCATTGTCCTCGAGCACGTAGAAGGTTTCCGCGTCCACCCGCACGATGTCGATGCCGGCGATGTGCACGTAGATGCCGTGCGGCACGTTCTGTCCGCTCATTTCGGGGCGGAACGCCGGATTGCGGAACACCAGGTCGTCGGGCACCACGCCGGCGCGCAGGATTTCGCGCGCGCCGTAGATGTCCTTGATGAAGGCGTTGAGCGCATTGACGCGCTGGATCAGGCCCTTCTCCAACAGTTTCCATTCGGCGGCGGCCATGATGCGCGGGATGACGTCGAAGGGGATCAGCCGTTCGGTGGCGTCGGCTTCGCCATAGACCGCGAAGGTGATGCCGATGCGGCGGAACAAGAGTTCGGCCTCGCGCCGGCGATAGTCGAGCACGTCGGGCGGCACCTCATCGAGCCAGCGCGACAGCTCGCCATAGGCGGGGCGCACGCCGCCGTCGGTTTGGGTCATCTCGTCGAATGCGGCAACCATCACGGACCCCCAGCTAAGGCCGCTCAAGCGAGTACCCGCCCGCAGGACTTTGTGCCCTTTCCTTGGTGGGCGCGGGCGACCATTGTCCCAGCCACTATAGCTGCAAGCTTCAGGCCAAGAAAAACGCAAGGAAATCGGCGATTTACGTTGGGCAAGGCCGTTTGCTGCTGCCTAAATAATGGGCGGCGGGCGCTTTCGGGAGGGGGCCATCGCCTGTGGGCGGTTTCGCCGCGGCTTGAGCCATTGGCGCGGCCACGCTAGGTGTTTGACCCGGCCTTGAGAGGATTTTTGTAACCGCCATGAGCGCCAATCCCGACATTGTCACCGCGGCGGTCCTGGTCATCGGCGACGAGATCCTGTCGGGCCGCACCAAGGACAAGAACATCGGCTTTATCGCCGACTACCTCACCGCGATCGGCATCGATCTCAAGGAAGTGCGGGTGATCGCCGACGACGAGGCGGCGGTGGTCGAGGCGGTCAATACGCTGCGCGCGCGCCACACGTATTTGTTCACCACCGGCGGCATCGGGCCGACGCATGACGACATCACCGCCGACTGCATCGCCAAGGCCTTCGGCGCGCCGCTCGACGTTAATCCGGAGGCGGTGGCGATCCTGAAAGAGCGCATGGCCAAGATCGGCGGCGAGCTCAACGAGGCGCGCCTGCGCATGGCGCGCATCCCGCGCGGCGCCGCGCTGGTGAAAAACAAGGTGTCGGGCGCGCCCGGCTTCTGGATCGGCAACGTGATCGTGATGGCTGGTGTGCCGGCGATCATGCAGGCGATGCTCGACGAGGTGGCGCCGCAAGCTGAAAACCGGCGCCAAGCTGTTGTCGGAGACCATCCGCGCCGACGCCAAGGAAGGCGACGTCGGCACCGAACTCGGCGTCATCGCCAAGGCCAATCCGGATACCATCATCGGCAGCTATCCGTTCTTCGACGAGAAGCTCGGGCCCAACACCAATATCGTGGTGCGCTCGCGCGATGCGCAGAAATTGCAAGCGGCGAAGGGCGCGGTCGAGGACATGCTGAAAAAAGTGAAATCGCAACTCGCCGCGGCGCCGCGCTAACGGACAGACCACAATGCCGACCCCGCAACCCGACAGCCCGCCGCGTCCGGATAAAATCTTTCCCGTCTCCTGGGACCAGTTCCACCGCGACTCGCGCGCGCTTGCCTGGCGGCTGCACGAGGCGGGGCCGTTCGAGGCGATCGTCGCCATCACGCGCGGCGGCTTGGTGCCGGCGGCGATCGTGGCGCGCGAACTCAACGTGCGCATGATCGAGACCGTCTGCGTGACCAGCTACCAGAACTACGACAATCAGGGCGAGCTGAAGGTGCTTAAGGGAATCGCGCCGGAGGTGAAGGCGTTGCGCGGGCAGGGCAAGGGCGTGCTGATCGTCGACGACCTGGTCGACACCGGCAAGACCGCGCGTGTGGTGCGCGACCTGGTGCCGGCGGCGCATTTCGCCACCGTCTATGCCAAGCCCATGGGGCGGCCGCTGGTCGACACCTTCATCACCGAGGTGTCGCAGGACACCTGGATCTATTTCCCTTGGGACACGGGGCTCGCCTTCGTACCGCCGATCCGCGAGGGCGGGGATTAAGCGCATGATCCCGAAAAGCTTGTCCTCGACTTGATCGGGGATGGGTACCGGTTTCCCGCCTTCGCGAAGCCCGCTTCGGCGGGCGAAGGAAGGTCGGATAAGATCATGCGCAAGAAAAAGCCCCGCGCATTTCGCCGCCGGATCGGCTAAGATCGCAGAGCATGGGAGGACCCGCCATGACCGCCGCCACTGCTCGCAAGCCGCAAGCCGAGGACAAGCGCTCGCATCACCTGCGCCCGCAGGACATGCCCTGGCAGAAGCTGCGCTTTCCTGGCTGCGAGATGAAGACGCTGCTGTTCGACGCCAAGACCGGCATCGCCACCATGCTGATCCGGATGGAGCCGGGTGCGACTCTGCCCGACCACGAGCACGTGCTGATCGAGCAGACCTACGTGTTGGAAGGCTCGCTCGCCGACAAGGAAGGCCCGGATGCCGGCCTCGAGGTCGGCCCCGGCGAATTCGTCTGGCGGCCCGCGGGCAGCCGGCACGTGGCCTGGAGCCCGAAGGGCGGGCTGTTTCTCGGCATGTTCCAGATCCCCAACAAGTTCTTCGAAAAGGACGGCCGCGTGGTCGACGGGTCCGGCGAGGACTGGGAATCAGGTTTGGGGCGGGTTATTAGCGAAATAGGTTAGAACGCCGCCGCGTGGGCTCGCCGCCGCGCGTCGGCGGAGTGGAACCATATGCGGACGTGGCGGAATGGTAGACGCAAGGGACTTAAAATCCCTTGGGAGTAATCCCGTCCGGGTTCGAGTCCCGGCGTCCGCACCAGTATTTTGCCGTTATTGCCGTGCTAAGCATGCCGATCATGCCTAGGCGTTTATTCTTGATTTTCGGCGCCGCGCTTGCGCTCTCCGCCTGCGCCATGTCGGACGACCAGGCGGCGCGCTATCTGGTCGCGCCCAACAAATACCTGCTCTACACCTGCGACGACATTGCGCGCGAGGCGCAAACCAAAGCCGCGCGCGAACTGGAGCTGCAGCAGTTGATGGCGAAGGCCAGCACCGACGCGACCGGCCGCCTGATCGGCGACATGGTCTACCGGTCGGAATATCTCTCGGTGCGCGGCGAGCTCAACGAGTTGCGCCGTACCGCGGCGGACAAGCACTGCGCGGGGGCGCCGGCCGGCGCCGCGCCCGCCGCGCGGGCAAGCGACAAAGCCGCGCACTGATCCGCTTCAAGGCGCGCGGCGGATCACCGCCAGCGATCCGTCGGCAAGGCCGAGCACGACGGCCGGCGGGCTTGACCCTTCAGAGACGAGCGCGAGATCGGTCTCAGCCTTGGCCGGCAGCGGCACGCTTGCGATCTCGCGCGGGCTCGGCGCGAAGCTGACGAAGCGCAGCCGGTTGCGGTCGAGCGAGGGCGCGGCAATGTCCGAAATGTTGTCGCCGTCGAAATCGGCCACCGCCGCCATATGAATCGCGCGCGTGCCGGCGATGTGATTGGCGAAGTCGGGCAGTTCCGCTGCCTTGTGCAACGCGCCGCCGCTCCAACTCCACAATTCGAGCGCGCCGATCACGTGCGGCTGGCGCACCAGCGCGATATCGGTTTTGCCGTCGCCGCTGAAATCGGCGATGCCGACGGGGTCGAGCCAGCGGTGCGGGCCGCCGAGTGGCGGCGTCTCGTCAACGATTGCGTATTTGCCGCGCCGCGCGGCGATCACCGCCAGCGCCGAGCCGCGCTTGAGATAAGATTTCACCACGACAATCGCGTCATGCCCGTCGCCGTTGAGATCGGCGAGCCGCGGTGCCAAGTCCTCGAACACGGCATCGCTTTTCAGCCGCACGGTCTGCTGCTTGCCGTCGCGCGTTTCGATCACCAGGCTGCCGGCCTCGATCTTGTCGCCGAGGATGCCGTGGTCGTAGCGCGTCACCGGCTCGGCGAGCCAGGCGCGGGCGATGTCATGGCTGCCGATAGCGACGCGGCCGTCGGGCAGGGCGCCCTCGGGCGGCTTCGGTCTTGCCGGCGCGTCGATGTAACGCAGCGCCACGCGCCCGTCCTCGATGGCGATGCGATACCAAAGCCCGCCGGAGTTGACCCGCGGCTGACCGTCGACAGTGTCGACCGCGTTCACCCGCGCCGGCGTGTTGACGCGGGTCACGCGCCATTCGGCGGCATGGCCGGCGCCGGCCCAGGCCAGCAGGCTCAAGGCAAGCAGAACACGAAGCATGAACACGTCCCTACAAGGGCCGCGCGGCGCAGCCGCAATGCATTTCCAACGACGCTGACCGAAGAAAGTGCCATCGCCGCGGCTGCAATAATCGGAGAAAGCAGCAATCCGAAGGCAGGATAGAGCACGCCGGCCGCGATCGGCACACCGGCGGAATTATAGATGAAGGCGAAGAACAGGTTCTGCCGGATATTGCCCATCACCGCCTTCGACAGCGCACGTGCCTTGACGATGCCGGTGAGGTCGCCCTTGAGCAGCGTGACGCCGGCGCTTTCGATGGCCACGTCGGTGCCGGTGCCCATGGCGATGCCGACCTGTGCCGCGGCAAGCGCCGGCGCGTCGTTGACGCCGTCGCCGGCCATGGCGACCACGCGGCCCTCGGCGGTGAGCTTCTCGATCACTTTGCTCTTTTGATCGGGCAGCACCTCGGCCTCGACCTCGGTGATGCCGAGGCGCTTGGCGACGGCGAGCGCGGTGGTGCGGTTGTCGCCGGTGAGCATGACCACGCGCACGCCGTCGGCGGCGAGCGCTTTGAGCGCCTCCGCCGTCGTCGCCTTGACCGGGTCGGCGATGGCGATGCAGCCCGCCGGCTTGCCGTTGACGGCAAGGAAGATCGCGGTGGCGCCGTCCTGGCGCAGCCGCTCGGCTTCGTCGGCGAGCGGGGCGGTGTCGATATTGAGTTCGGAAAGGAATTTGGCGCTGCCGAGCGCCAGCCGCTTGCCATCGACCATGCCGATGACGCCTTTGCCGGCCGGCGCGTCGAAACCGCGCACGGTGCCGAGTTCGATTTTGCGCTCGGCGGCGGCCGCGACGATCGCCGCGGCCAGCGGATGCTCGCTGCCGCGCTCGACGCTGGCCGCAAGGCGCAGCACTTGCGTCTCGTCGAAGCCGGAGAGCGCCACGACGGCGACACCTTCGGCTTGCCTTCGGTCAGCGTGCCGGTCTTGTCGATCACCAAAGTGTCGATCTTTTCCATGCGCTCGAGCGCCTCGGCGTTCTTGATCAGCACGCCTTCTTGCGCGCCGCGGCCGACGCCGACCATGATCGACATCGGCGTGGCAAGCCCGAGCGCGCAGGGGCAGGCGATGATCAGCACGCTGACCGCGGCCACCATGCCGAAGGCAAAGCGCGGCTCGGGGCCGAACGTCGCCCAGGAGGCAAAGGCAATGAGCGCCACCGCGATCACCGTCGGCACGAACCAGCCGGCGACGCGGTCGGCGAGGCGCTGGATCGGCGCGCGGCTGCGCTGCGCCTTGGCCACCATCTGCACGATTTGCGACAGCAGCGTGTCGCGGCCGACTTTGTCGGCGCGCATGACGAAACTGCCCGAGCGGTTGATGGTGCCGCCGATCACGCGCGCGTCCTTGTCCTTGCCGACCGGCATCGATTCGCCGGTCACCATGGATTCATCGAGCGTCGAATGGCCCTCCAGCACGACGCCGTCGACCGGCACCTTGTCGCCGGGGCGCACGCGCAAGCTGTCGCCGACAGCGACCGCTTCGAGCGAGACTTCCTCGTCGCTGCCGTCGTCTTTCACGCGGCGCGCGGTCTTCGGCGCGAGATCGAGCAGCGCCTTGATGGCGCCCGAGGTCGCCTCGCGCGCGCGCAATTCGAGCACCTGGCCGATAAGCACCAGCACGGTGATCATGCTGGCGGCTTCGAAATAGACCGACACCGCGCCGTGGCTACGGAAGGCTTGCGGGAAAATGCCGGGCGCGAAAGTCGCGAGCACGCTGTAGACGTAAGCGACGCCGGTGCCCATGCCGATCAGCGTGAACATATTGAGGTTGCGCGTGACCAGCGATTGCGCGCCACGCACGAAGAACGGCCAGCCTGCCCACAGCACGACCGGGGTGGCGAAGGCGAATTGGATATAATTTGATAGTGTGGGATCGACCCAGTTGTGCGGGCCGACGAAGTGCCCGCCCATTTCCAGCACCATCACCGGAATGGCGAGCACGAGCCCGATCCAGAAGCGGCGCGTCATGTCGGCGAGTTCGGGATTAGGGCCGCTGTCGGCGGTGGCGATCTCCGGCTCCAAGGCCATGCCGCAGATCGGGCAGGCGCCGGGGCCGACCTGGCGGATCTGTGGATGCATCGGGCAGGTGTAGATGGCGCCTTCGGCGACGGGTTCGGCGGCTTTTTCTTCTTTAGACAGGTATTTCTGCGGGTCGGCGGTGAACTTGTTTTTGCAGCCGGCAGCACAAAAATAATACGTGTGACCTCGATAGTCGGTGTGGTGCTTGGCGGTGTGCGGGTCGACCGTCATACCGCAGACCGGGTCGATGGCACCGGCCGCAGCCGGTTCGGGCGCGCGCTTGGCCAGATATTTTTCAGGATCGGCGAGGAACTTGGTGCGGCAGCCGTTGCAGCAGAAATGATAGGTCTGGCCCTGGTAATCGGCGTGCGGCTTGCCGGCATTGGGGTCGACCGTCATGCCGCAGACCGGATCGATGACGCCGCCTCGGGCCGGTGCGTCGTGATGATGATGTGGTGTTCGGCGGTCGTGTTCATGGTGGACAACTCTCGGTTCGGGACGTGGTTCCGTTTACCTGCGGTGGTATCCGGCGGCTCTTGTCTTTGATACCCCCAGGGGGTATATAGACCGCATGACCAAGAACAGCAAGACGACCGGCAAGCACGCCGCCAAGAACACCGCCAAGTCATCGACGCTCGGACGGCTCAAGCGCATCGAGGGCCAGGTGCGGGGCCTCGCGCGCATGGTCGAGGACGACCGCTACTGCATCGACATCGTGACGCAAATCGGCGCGGCGCGCGCCGCGCTGCGCCGCGTGGAAGAGGAAATCCTGCGCGGCCATGTCGCCCATTGCGTCAACCACGCGATCATGAGCGGCGACAAGGCCGATCAACGGCGCAAGGTCGCCGAACTGATGGACGTGATGGGCCGCGCCGCGCGCTAATTATTCGGGCGATAGCGCGTGGAATACCCGAGCAGGCGGTAAATCGGGCAGACGCCGATCAGCGCGGTGAGGATCGGCAGCACGCCGATCCAGCCGAGCCAGTTCCAGCCAGTGCCCGGCGCGATCGAGTCGATGGCGAAACCGATCAGCGCGAGGCCGATCGCGGCGCGCGCGATGCGGTCGAATATGCCGAGATTGCCGCGCATCGCCGTTCAACCGAATTGCTGGCGCGCCAGCGCCGCGCCGGCGCCGAGCGCGCGCAACTTCGCCTCGGCGATCTTGCGCCGCATCGGCGCCATGCCGCAATTGGTGCAGGCGACGACGCGTTCCTTCGGCACGAACTGCAAAACTCGCCGATCACGCCGGCGACCTGTTCGGGCGTCTCGATCGCATCGGTCGCCACGTCGATGACGCCGACCAGCACGTCCTTGCCCTCGAGCAGCGACAAGAGCTTGAGCGGCACGCGCGAATTGATCGCTTCCAGCGATACCTGCTTGATGCGACTCTTGGCGAGCGCGGGAAAAATCTTCTCGTATTGCGTCCACTCCGAACCAAGCGCGTTCTTCCAATCGATATTGGCCTTGATGCCGTAGCCGTAGCAGATGTGCACGGCGGTCAGGCAGGTGAGACTGTCGATCGCGCGGTGCAGCGCCTCGATGCCCCAGCCGGGCACTTCGTCCATGAACACGTTGAAGGCCGGCTCGTCGAACTGGATGACGTCGACGCCGTCGGCCTGGAGCGCGCGCGCTTCCTGGTTCAACAAATCGGCAAAAGCAAAAGCCATCTTCACTTTGTCGCCGTAATGGGCGTCGGCGACGGTGTCGGCGATGGTCATCGGTCCCGGCAGCGTGATCTTCAGCTGGCGTTTGGTATGCGCGCGGGCGTGGCGCGCCTCGGCCTGGTGCACGCGGCCTTTGAGCGAAAGCGCGCCGCGCACCACCGGCACCATCGCCTTATAGCGGTCGGCGCGGATGCCCATTTCGACCTTGTGGGTGAAATCGATGCCGTCGACGAATTCCAGAAAGCCGTGCACGAAATGCTGGCGCGACATTTCGCCGTCGCCGACGATGTCGATGCCGGCGTCTTCTTGCAGTTTCACGGCAAGCAGCGTGGCGTCGAGTTTGCCTTGCGCGAGATCGGCGCCGGAAAGCCGCCACTGCGGCCAAAGCTTGTCGGGCTCGGCGAGCCAGGACGGCTTCGGCAGGCTGCCGGCGACGGTTGCGGGAAACATCATGGTTCCGGGCTCACGCTGGAGACGATTTCAGGCGCGTGCCAATCATAGAGCCAATTGTAGCGCGCGCGCAGCCTTTCTCCGCCCACCGCCCGCATCACCAGATTGCGCGCCAGCGCTTCCGGCCCGCTCATCCCATAGATGCGCCCCTGCCGGCGGGACATATGTTGGGCGCGCGCGGTGCGGCTGATAACGCGCGCCTTCGTAGCCGCGCAGCGCTGTCTCCGGGTCGTCGTGGTAGCGGCCCAAATAAGCGGCGAGCACCGCGGCGTCCTCGATCGCCATGCCGGCGCCCTGCGCGAGAAACGGCAGCGTCGGGTGGGCGGCGTCCCCGATCAGCGTCACCGGGCCGCTGCCGCCGCGAAACGGCGTCGCCCGGTCGTACAGCGCCCATTTGAGCCACTGCTGCGGGATCGCGATCAGCGCGCGCGCCTTCTCGGCCCAGGACCAGCGCGCGAAATGACGCAGGATCTCGGCCGGCGCGCCGGCCGCCGACCAGCCGGTTTCCTTCCACTCGTCGTGCACGATGGCGACGATGTTGATCAGGCGGCCGCCTTTGACCGGATAATGCACGAGGTGCGCTTCGAGCCCGAGCCACAGATGCACCAACGGCGCGCGGAATTCTTCCGGCACGGCGGTCGCCGGCACCAGCGTGCGCCAGGCGGTGCGGTGGCGGAACACCGGCGCCCGCCGTCCGCCTTGGATTTGCGCGCTCAAGGTCGACCACAATCCGTCGGCGCCGATCAGCGCGACGCCGCGTTCGTCGAGCGTGCGCCCACCGCTCTTTGCCTGCACGGTGATGCCGTTGCCGTGCACGGCGAAATCCTCGACGCGGGTGCCGAGCTTGATCTCGATGTCTTGCGTGCTGCGCGCGGCGCCGGCGAGCGCGGCCTGCAAATCGCCGCGGTGGATCGTCCAATAGGGCGCGCCATAGCGGCGCTCGGCATTGGCGCCGAACGGAATGCGCACGATCTCGCGCCCCGAACTGCCTGCCATCACGCGCAGCGCCTCAGGCGCCATGACCAGCGGTTCAAGCCGCTCGCGCAAGCCGAGCGCGATCAGCACGCGCGTCGCATTGGGCGAAAGCTGGATGCCGGCGCCGGTCTCTTCCAGCTTGGGCGCCTGTTCGAGCACGCTCGCGCGCAAGCCGGCGCGGGTGAGCGCCATCGCCGCCGTCAGCCCCGCGATGCCGGCGCCGGCGACGATGACGTGACGCGCGGACGCCAAGGCTCAGGGCTCCGATGTTGGATCAGGCGTCGGCGCTGATCTGCAAGGCGCATTCGGCCGGCCGCGCCGCGTGCGAATCGAGCTTGGGATCGAACCGGTAAAGCGTCGAGCAATACGGGCAGATGATCTCGTTGGCCTCGCCCATGTCGAGGAACACGTGCGGATGATCGTAAGGCGGCGTCGCGCCCACGCATTGGAATTCCTTGGCGCCGATCTCGATCATCGGCACGCCCGGATCGTTATGGAAGTGAGGGACGACGTGTTCCGCCATGGGAGTATCCTCGTATGGCCGGCGAAGCGGCGAATTCGGCCGCACCATAGCGAGGCGGGCGCGCGATGCCTAGGGCGTGGACGCATAAATGGCGAGCCGAATACGGCCATGGATGCGCCATTCAATGTCCGCTTTCGGGGAGCAGCGGGCAAACGTGAATTTTGCTCCCTGGTGGCCCGGTCGCGAATGAGCCAAAGCGGAAATATGGTGCCCGAAGCCAGCGGCCGGTCGGGCGTGCGGGCAACCGGTCCCTTTCCATCCGAGCGATCGCTTTTTTTAATTTAGCCGTGCCCGTTTTTGAAAGTGCTGCATTTTGCACGGACGCGGTAACGACAAGGCGCGGTCGGTGCGGCCGGCGGCTTAATAGCGACGTGAACCATAAGGCTTTGGTTTTTAGGACACATGATTCGATTGCCGCGTAGCGCGAAAGCCGCGGCCAGCATTGGACCTGCGCGAAAGTCCGCAGCCGGATTGGGTACATTAATTCGTCGTCAAAGTGTGCGTTATTGAACAGTGGCTGTTACGGCCACCTGTCAGCGTCATAAGGATGAGTACGAGTACGACTGAAATCGACGGTTCAGTTCCCCACGCGGCGCGAGATCGGGCAACGTGGGCGGAAGCAATTTGATGCCGTCGCCGCTGAATTGCAGGCCGCGCTGGCGCGCGAACAAACGCTATTGAACGAAAAGGACGAATTGTCCCAGCGGCAAGTCATGCTGGCCCAGGAATTTGAGCATCGGCTGGTCAACGGTCTGCAAATGGTCGTCAGCCTGTTGTCGTTGCAAAGCCGGACGGCGACGACGCCTGAAGCGGCCGCTCAATTGACGATTGCCGGCCGCCGTGTTTCGGCGCTGGGACGTGTTCATCATCGCCTGCATCTCCTCGATCATCAGGACAAGGTCGAGTTCAAAACATATCTTCAGCAGTTATGTGAAGACCTTTCTGGTCTGCTGTTCGAAGAACAGACCGGTTACGCCATCGAAGTCGACGGCCCGGAAATCGAAATACCGACCGCCTCGGCGATCCCGCTCGGCTTCATCGTGAATGAGATGATCACCAATTCGGCGAAATACGCAAAAAGCCGCATCACCGTTCGAATTGAAGCGATATCGGCGACTGACTATTCGCTTTCGGTATTGGACGACGGGCCAGGACTGCCGCTGGATTTCGATCCCGCCAACAGCACCGGACTTGGCATGAAGATCATTCAGGCGCTGGTTAAGCAAATTGGTGGTGCGCTTCGAATCGTACCTGGCGAAAATGGCCGCGGCGCTCGCTTTACCGTCACGTTTTGCTCCGCATAGACCGGGCGACCCCACCCGCCAACCCGTCCGGTCTAAGGCCCCGGCCGGCAATATTAGTCGGGGCTTTTTTCAAATGGAAAGTGAAAGGAAAACATGAAGACCACCGATCCCGCCGTCACGTTTCTTTTGGTTCTCGTCATCGGTATCGCTGCCGGCATCCTTTTCGATAGAGTTGCCGGGTCCGTCGTGGCTCGCCCGCCAATTCTCAGGATCGACCCGCGGCATCATCACAAGCGCACTGGTAGGTGTTGCTGGCGCGTTCGTCGGTTATCACATCGCTGGGTTGCTTTCGCTCGGCGTTGGACCGGTGATGCCGCTCATTGCGGCTGTAGCCGGCGCCGCAGCGGTCCTATTCGCTTGGCGGATGGCTAAGTAACAAGGTTGGCGGATTTCCGCACGTCCGCTTATGGCGCCGGTTCAACCGGTCTGTGCAACGGCGGACATTGATGCGCACACACTGAGTGCGCCGAAAGCGGCTTCGGATTTTCCCCAGCCGGCGGCATCGCCGGTGGCGCTTTACGGCGTCGCGCCGGGGCGGCTAAAACCGGGCCATGGCAAGTTTCAGAAACGACGACGTCGAAATCGCTTATTTCGACAGGCGCCAAAATAACCCCAAAGCCGACCCTATCGTGCTGGTGCACGGCTTTGCCTCGACCGCGCGCGTCAACTGGGTGTTTCCCGGCTGGGTGGTGACGCTGACCGAAGCCGGCCGCCGCGTGATCGCGCTCGACAACCGCGGCCACGGCGCCTCGAGCAAGCTTTACGATCCGGCCGCCTATCACACCACCGCCATGATGGAAGACCTGCGCGCGCTGCTCGATCATCTCGCTATCGAGCGCGCCGATATCATGGGCTATTCGATGGGCGCGCGCATAGCGGCGTTTCTGGCCGTCCACCATCCCGCGCGCGTGCGCTCGCTGGTGCTCGGCGGCATCGGCATCCGCCTGGTGCAGGGCGTCGGCCTGCCGGAGTCGATCGCCGAGGCGATGGAAGCGCCGTCGGTCGCCGCCGTGGGCGACCGCACCGGCCGCATGTTCCGTGCTTTCGCCGAACAGACCCGGTCGGATTTGCGCGCGCTCGCCGCCTGCATCCGCGGTTCGCGCCAGACGTTGAGCGCGAACAGGTCGCCGCAATCCGCGCGCCGACGCTGGTGGCGGTGGGAACCAAAGACGAGGTGGCGGGTTCGGCTCACGAAATAGCCGCGTTGATCCCGGGCGCCCGGGTGCTCGACATCCCCGGCCGCGATCACATGCTGGCGGTCGGCGACAAGGTGTTCAAAGCGGGCGTGCTCGATTTCCTCAAGCAGCGCGCATGAGCGGTGAATTAAGGGTTTTTCATCGCCCCTCTTGGCCTCTCGCAAAATTGTGATAAATAACTATCTGAGGGGTCCGAGAGGCACTGCTGGAGAATAAAATTCTATGGCCCAGTTTCAAACACGACCCGTCAAGGGTCTCGACAAGGTCGATCCAGGTTTGGGCGCGCATCCGCACCGAGGCGGAAGATATCGCGCGCCGCGAGCCGGAGCTCGCCACCTTCATCTATGAGAACATCCTGCATCACGACTCGCTGGAAACCGCCGTCATCCACCGCGTCAGCGAGCGGCTCGGCAATGCCGACATTTCCGGCGACCTGATCCGCCAGGCCTATGGCAACGCGCTCGACGACGAACCGGTGCTCGGCGAAATCTTCCGCGCCGACATCGTCGCCATCTTCGACCGCGACCCGGCGACCAGCCGCTTCATCGAGCCGGTGCTCTATTACAAAGGCTTCCACGCCATCCAGACGCATCGCCTGGCGCATTGGCTCTACCGCAAAGGCCGCAAGGATTTCGCGCTCTATCTGCAAAGCCGTTCATCGGCCGTGTTCCAGTGCGATATCAACCCGGCCGCCCGCATCGGCCGCGGCATCTTCCTCGACCACGCCACCGGCCTGGTGGTGGGCGAAACCGCGGTGATCGAGGACGACGTCTCCATCCTGCACGACGTGACGCTCGGCGGCACCGGCAAGGAGCACGAAGACCGCCATCCGAAAATCCGCCGCGGCGTGATGATCGGCGCCGGCGCCAAGATCCTCGGCAATATCGAGGTCGGCCAATGCGCGCGCATTGCCGCCGGCTCCGTCGTGATCAAGCCGGTACCGCACAACACCACCGTCGCCGGCGTGCCGGCCAAGGTGGTCGGCGAGGCCGGCTGCCCCGAGCCCTCGCGCGCCATGGACCAGATGCTCTACGGCGTCATGCTCGACGGGTGATACGCTCATGATTCCGAAAAGCGGGTACCGACTTTCGGAAAAGATCATGTGCAAGCAAAATTTGACGAGTGCTTGCGCCCACGCCTGCAATCGGGCAACTAGGCTTCGCATTCATCAAGGAGCGGCCCGGTGGACGTAACGGAAGTCAGAAAACTCGACGCCTATCTGAAGAAGCTGTTCGGCAACGCGACCATCCGCGTGGTGCCGAAGGGCGGCGAATTCGCCGAAGTGTTCGTCGGCGAGGACGATCTCGGCGAACTGACGCTCGACGACGAGGACGGCGACCGCTCGTATAATTTCCGCATGGTCATCCAGGTCGGCAACGATCCGTCGATCCAGCCGGTGCCGACGCTCAACGCCTTTCTGCGGCGCAAATTCGACAACGAGAATATCCGCGTGGTGGTGCGGCCGAAGAAGACGGATTCGCTGGAGGTCTATATCGGCGAGGAATTCCTCGGCGTGCTGTTCCTCGAAGTCGAAAAGGGCCGCCGGTCGTATATTTTCGAACTGCCGATCCTGGACGTGGATCTGGTCAACTCTGGACATTTAGTTTCTCCGCGCATTCCCGCCCCTGCCTGCGCGGGGACGAGCGGGCTGACGGCTCAGCCTGGATGCAATCTCGCCATCAACTTGTCGATTCCCGCCGCCACGCTTTTCCAATCGCTCAGCCAGTCGCGCGGAAAGCGTAGCGTCACGTCGGCCTTGCCGATGCGCCGCTCCAACAGGCACTCGCCGGAATTCACCACGCCCTTGAGCGAGCAGCGCGCGAGGAAATGTTCGGGCGCGGCGGCTTCGAACACCAGCTCCTCGCCCTGATACGGCGTACCGTCGCGGAAGCCGCGCAACGTCAGCCCGGCGGGACCGGCGGAAGGCTGCGCCACCAGATAACGCGGATAGATCGTCTGCACGCGCTCGATCAGCGGCAACGTGGTGTCGCCCGCGGCGATGGTGACGAACAGCCGCGCGTTCGGATCGACCGGCGCGTCGGCGCTCGGCTTGCGCGCCGGATCGGGCGGCGTCAGCGAAGGCCACAGATACGCGAGATCGACGCGCGCCTGCGTGCCGGGCTTGCGCTGCACGGGCATGCGGATCGCCGCCGGCTCGATGCTGAAGGCGACGCCGGCGACGATGATCGGCAGCGACGGCGCGTCGAGCATGACCGACGAATCCGGCCATCGCGGCCACAGTACATAGCCGACATAGGCCGTCGCGCTCGAGAGCCGCGACCGCAAACAGCATCAGCGGCGCGGCAAGCAGGCTGCGGCCGGCCGAGCGGCGGCGGCCTCGTCTAGTGGGCGCGTGGGAGAGCGTGGCCATTCAAGTTCCCGGTTGCGCGAATCGCGGCCGATTATGCCACGCCGCCGCCGGGCGCCCGGCGTTTACCATTTGTTAAGGATTGACTGGCGGCGGCGCCCCGGCTTTGCGAAAAACACCTCTGGTATTGCGTTGAGGCCGAAATGACGCCGGAATCCGTGCAGAATGTGATGGCGCTCGCGCTCGGCTTTGCCGTCGCGGGCCTGTGCAGCTCGGCCTACCAGCTTTTCACCAGCCGCCTGCCGACCTTCGGCTTGCTCAGCGCCGGGCCCCGGGCATCGGCCTTGGCGGCGGTTCCGCTGTTGATGCTGGCGGCGCCGTTTTTGATCATGCGCAACACCATCATCGGCTCCCGCCAGGAGAGTCGCCGCTTCGAGTTCGTGTTCGTCGCCACCTTGATCGCCGGCTTCTGGAGCCTGATGTCGGGCCTCGCGCTGGTGATGACCTTGCAGGCCTGCGGCCTACTGATCGCCTAATCAACCCAACCGATAACCGCCGTTCGTTTCCGCACCCGCCAAAAAAGGTGCGGCCGGCCCTTGGGGGAGGGCCGGCCGCTCGCGAACCCGGTCTGGGGACGGGGAGGGGTGGGGACGTGACCGGGAGCGCGAATTCCTCGTTCAGTTTGCTCAGTGCAGTCCAACGTTAGCGTGCAGAAACGGTAGCCGGCGCGGCATGCGGTTCGCCGAGCGCGACCCAGACATTGGGATCGGATTGCGACTGCCGCTTCACGAAGCGGTAGCCGGTCTTGTTCCAGGCCAGGATTTGCGATTCCTGGTTGTCGAGAACGAACTCGCCGCGGTTGGTCTTGACCGTGAGCACGGCATGGCCGTCGCCCTTCTTGTCGCGCACCACGGTGATCAGCAGCGCCTCGCGCGGCCAGCCGGCCTGCGTCAGCATGCGCCGCTTGAGCAGCACATAGTCTTCGCAGTCGCCGTAGCCGTCATTGGGATAATCCCACGCTCGACCACGCCCCAATGCTCGAGGTCGGTGATCGGCTTGATATTGTCGTTGACCCAGTTGTTGACCTTGATCAGGTCGGACCAGGCCTTGGCCGTGAGCACCACGTCGCGCGCCATCGACGGCTTGGTGTCGCATTCCGGCTTGTATCGAATGCAGAACTCGACCCAGCCGATCGGCGTCCGCGTGGCTTCGCCGACCGTCGCGTAGATCGGCCGCTCATGCGTGGAGACCGGCCCGCCATAGGCCAGCCGTTCGCCGGCCGCCGCACCGCCCGCGGCCACGGTCATGACCGCGAGCGCGCCGCGCACTCACCCAGTATTTGAAACGCCCGCCCATTGTTGTGGCCCCTTCCCGTCTTGTCGGGACCACAATTCCCACAAAGTTTTTGCATCGCCGCTAAGTAGAGCAAGTCGTTTTGAAGATAACCAGAATAAAGACTGAGACGAATACAGTAAAAACTAGAATAGAATTCGATTAAAATCGTAGCGAATACAATATTGCCTAAAATTTTATACATTAATACGCGAAAGGCCGCTGCGGTGCGCCTGCGCGCGGCTGCGCGGCCGGCGCGTTTACCGTAACCGGCTCAAAATTTTCGGCTGAGGGATACCGGCGCGCGGCCGCGGCCGGCGCGAAAACGCCGCCGCCAAAGCGCGCAATTTTACGAAGCCGCTTTACCGGCGGGTGACTTTAGCGCGTGATCCCGAAAAGCCTGTCCTCGACCCGATCGGGGATGGGAACCGGTTTTCGGACTAGATCACGCGCCGAAATCAGTCGCCGGTGAGATTGTCTTCGATGAAGTCGGGGTGCTGCAGGCGGGTGAATTCGATGGCAAAGCCGTCGTCGATATGGCGCACCACGCGGCCCAAAGTTTTGCCGATGGTAACCATGCTGCCGATCGTCGGGCGCAATTCCGCGGAGATGGCGATGGCGGCCCCCGACTCCGACACGTCGATGACGCGGCAGGCGACGTTGTTGCCGTTCGGCAGGATCAGCCGCGCCATGGCCTTTTTCGGAATGAAGCGGCCGTGCCTGCGGTCTTCCGGCAGATTGAGGATGTGCTGGTTGGCGAGCCAAGTGAGCTGGGCGGCGAGCTTGTCGCGCTTGCGCAGCGTCGCCTCCACCGTCATGGCGAAGCCGTTGTCGATAATGCGCGCGATCTTGCCCTCGAGCCGGCCGAGATGGTCGACATAGGCGATCACCCGGTCGCCTGGATTGCCGAGGACCGGAGCCACCAAGGCGATGCCGCCCGGCGACATGTTGATGACCTGACAGGGATACTCGCGCCGGTCGGCCAGCATATAGCGGCCGAGCAGGTTGACTTTGACGCGCTGATGCCGCCGACGCTCCTCGGCTTGCGGTGGCGTCCTCGGTTGGGTCAGCGGCGCGGTCATGACAGGTATAAAGGTAATTCAGGGCATAAGCCCGCAGTTCATGACCCTATGGGCTTATCCTTAACGGGGCGTTAGCCGGTTTGCTCGCCGGACGGCGTCTCCCGGCCGCCGCTATAGACCACGAAACCGTGCCGTATCCGGCTGCCATTTTCGGCGGGAACCAGACGCGGGACCAGACTGCCGCCGGCGTCGCCGCCGATATGGCGCAGCGTGCCGAGCGTCGAGTTCGGTCACCGGTTTGGCGCCGAGCCAATAGGGCGCGACCGCCGGCGCCAGCACGCCGAGCGCCCGGATGCGGGCATGGCCGCTATGCGCGAGCGGCAGCAGCAGAAGTTCCAAATCGGTTTCGGCGCCGTCTTCGGTGCGCGCGCTCAAGCCGGCGACGACGCCGGTCGTCTCGTCGGTGACGATGGCGAGCAGTTCCTCGACCGCGCGGCGGCTCTCCTCGCTCCACAGATCGGCAAACGCCTCGCCCTTGATCTCGCGGGTAAACAGCGCGCAAACGCGCGTGCCGGCAAGCCGAAAGCGCAGGTGATCGACGAAGTCCGCCGCCAGCATGAAGGTGTCGCTGAGCGCGTGGCGGATTTCGGTCGGATCGATGTCGGTGCGCTCGGGCGCCGGACGTTTACCCCGTTTGCGTTCCCAATATTCGTAAACGGCGAGGCTCGATGGATGTTTCATGGACGCCACCTGTTCCGTCGCGAGACGGCGCCGGCATTTCTGTCCCCGGCTGGGACAGAAGACGCCGGCATTTCGCCGCGACGGCATGGTGGGAGCAGGCGGCGTGCCGTGCGTGCCGCGGCGGCTCGGCGAGTGCGGGTTAGCGTTAAGACCGAAATCGAATGGCCGGCGCGCACGCATCTGCTTTAAGGTCGGCGTCGATCCACAACGGGAGGCGAGGGGACGTGGCAAACGCCGGCAGGGCGTGAACCCCGCGCAGCTGCTGATAGGAGGGCGAAAGCCCTCCTTTTTTTCCTTGGCCCGCTCTTTTCTTGGCCCCTTCACTTGCGGTCGCCCGGGTAAGCGGGATAACTGAACCTCCCGCCCAACCCTTGGATCTCCGTGAAACGCGAACCGCTGTTCAACATTCCGCCGGTCATTGTCGCAGTGCTGGCGGTGCTGGCGCTGGTGCATGTCGTTCGCGTCTACATGCTGAGCGAGCAGCAGGACGTGGAATTCCTGCTCACCTTCGCCTTCATCCCGGCGCGCTACGACGCTTCGCTGGTGCTCGGCGGCGTGCTGCCGGGCGGGTTCGGCGCGGAAATTTGGACCTTCGTCACCTACGCGCTGATCCATGCCGACTGGACGCATTTCGGCGTCAATGCGGTTTGGCTGTTGCCGTTCGGCTCGGCGGTGGCGCGGCGCTTCGGCACCGAGCGCTTCCTCGCCTTTTTCGCGGTGACGGCGGCGGCGGGCGCCGGCTTGCATTTGGCGACGCATGCCGGCGAGCAGGCGCCGGTGATCGGAGCGTCCGCCGCGATCTCCGGCACCATGGCGGCGGCCATGCGCTTTGCCTTCCAGCGCGGCGGTCCGTTAAGTTTCTGGCGCGAGGGCGAACACGCCGCCTATCGCGTGCCGGCGATCCCGCTCTCCGGCGTGCTGCGCGATCCGCGCGTGCTCGCCTTCCTGGCGGTCTGGTTCGGCATCAATCTTTTGTTCGGCCTCGGCTCGCTGCCGCTCACCGGCAGCGATCAGGTGGTGGCCTGGCAGGCGCATATCGGCGGCTTTCTCGCCGGCCTCATTTTGTTTTCCTGGTTCGACCCGCCGCCGCCGGAGCCGCACGATTTTGGTGCGATGCCGCATTAAAACCGCTGCAATGCGGTGTCAGGCAATGTGATCGCACGGCGTCCCCACAGTCACGATTGTTCTTGACGGAACCGGCAGGCCGGCAGGATCGTTTGTCATCGTCTGGACTCGAATGGGGCGAGCGTGCACCCCGCGGGCACTGGGCGCTTTTGCTTTCGCATGATCTTGGCTGAAAACCGGTTCCCATCCCCGATCGGGTCGAGGACATGCTTTTCGGGATCATGCGCCAAGGAGGCTGCCATGAACGTCAAAGCGATTCTGGCCGCCAAAGTTTCTGGAGCTTTGGGCGGCGACATCATCAGCATCGAGCCGACGGCGGATCTCGCCGCGGCGGCGCGGCTATTGGGCAAGAACCGGATCGGCGCGGTGCTGATCAGCGGCGCGGGAGGGCGCCTCGCCGGAATATTGTCGGAGCGCGACATCGTGCGCGCGATCTCGGAGCAGGGCGCCGACGCGCTCAAGCTGCCGGTCGGCCAGGTGATGACGCGCGACGTCGAAACCTGCGGCGAGGACGACAGCATCGCCAGCATCATGGAACGCATGACGGCGGGAAAATTCCGTCACATGCCGGTCATGGCCGAGGGCAAGCTGGTCGGCCTGATCTCGATCGGCGACGTGGTCAAGCAGCGCGTCGGCGAGATCGAGCAGGAATCCGAGGCGATGCGGGATTACATCCGCTCCGCCTGAAACTATTTGCCGGCCCCATTGCTGCTATAGGGCTGCGACAGCGCGGTGACCGCCTCGGCCACCGCGTCTGCGGCCTTTTTCGCCGCTTCGGCGCCGATGGCGATCGCGTCGTTGGCGCGGTGGAAATCGAACCAGCCGACCCCGCCGAGCCGCGGGCTGATGAGGACGTCGGGTGGATCGCCGGCGAGGCGCGCGCGGGTGATGCGGTCCTGCATCACGTTGAACGCTTCCACCATCACGGTCGGAATGCCGGGGCGGCCGCGTGTGCCGAAAAATTTGCGCATGAAGGATTGTTTGCCGCCTATTGCGCTGGCCAGGCCGCTGGCAAATTCCCGCTCCGCCTCGTCGCTTTCGTCGGAGCCGTGGTCGGCGATGATGGTGCCGCGTCCGAACAGATCGGAATTGAGATTGACCGCGATCACCAGCCGGGCGCCGAGCGCGCGCGCCGCCGACACCGGCACCGGATTGACCAGCGCGCCGTCCACCAGCCAGCGCCCGCCGATGCGCACCGGCGGGAAAATCCCGGGCAGCGCGTAGGACGCGCGCAGCGCCTCGACGAGCCGCCCGCGGGTGAGCCAGATTTCGTGGCCGGTGTTGAATTCGGTGGCGATGGCGGCAAACCGCAGCGGCAGGTCGTCGATGCGGGTGTCGGTGAGCGTGCTTTCCAGCTTGGTGGCGAGATGATTGCCGCGGATCAGCCCGGAGCCGGTGAGGTTGATGTCGAGATAGCTCAGGATGCCGCGCACGGTGAGCGCGCGCGCCCATTCTTCCAGGTCGTCGAGCTGGCGGGCGGCGTAGCAGCCGCCGACCACCGCGCCGATCGAGGTGCCGACGATGACATCGGGCACGATGCCCTGCGCGAGGAGCGCGCGCATGACGCCGATATGGGCAAAGCCGCGCGCGGCGCCGCCGCCCAGCGCCAGCCCGATGGTCGGGCGCGTCGTCGCCGGCTGCAGCGGCGTGCTGGTGGCTTCGGCGGAGCGGTCGCCGTTGCGTACGCGCGCGAATAAACCCTCGAACACCAAATTCTTCTCCCCGTCCCCGATTTTCGGTTCGGGCCAGCCGCCGGACAAGCGTTTCAACCCGGTAGGGTAAAAACTGCTGGCGGAGTCTTGTGACCGAAACGTGACAGGGAGCGTGCGCCCACGTGATTACATTATGGTTAAACGCGCCCGCGCGCCTTTGGTTGCGCCGACGCGGGCCGACGCGCTCAGCCGCCAAAGCGCGTGACAATAGCCGCAAGCGGCGGCCGCTCGCGTTCTTCCGGCGGCTTCGCCGGACGGCCGATATGCACGAAGCCGGCGACACGCTCGTTCGCCGCGACGCCAAGCTTATCGAGCACGCGGCGGTCGTAGGCGTACCATTCGGTGATCCAACTCGCCGCGTAGCCGAGCGCGTGGGTGGCGAGCACCAGGCTCATGGCGGAAGCGCCGGCCGACAACTGCTGCTCCCATTCCGGGATCTTCACGTGCGGGCCGGCGCGGCTGACCACCGCGATCACCAGCGGCGCGCGCGCCAATCGCTTGCGCTCGAAGTCGATCTGCTCGGGCGTGGCGTCTTTATGATCGGCGGCAAAGGCCGCGGCGATCGTCGCGCCGGCGGTCAGCCGCGCCTCGCCCTCGAATACGATGAAGCGCCAGGGCGCGAGCTTGCCGTGGTCGGGCACGCGCGAGGCGACGGCCAGCAATGTGTCGATTTCCGCCGGGCTCGGGCCGGGGCCGGTCAATTCCATCGGCTTGACCGAGCGGCGGGTCTGCATCAGATGCAAAGCGTCGGGCATGGGGTCCTTTGGCATTATGTCCTTGCCCTTATCATAGTGGTATTCGCCAGGACAAACCGGCCTATTGGCTTGAAATCGCCTCGATTTGGGCCGAAAACCACCGAGTCATGAGCCATGCTCCCGCAATCGCCCGGTTGGCGACCGTCCTGGCTTTGCTCGCAGTCTCCGCGGCATCGGCGCAGCCGGTCGGGCAGAATTCGAATTCGCTGTTTTCGGCCGAGCCCTCCGCCGGGCTGATCGCGCCCGGCTCGGCCACGCGCGGCCAGCCGTTCGGCCCGGGCGGCGTCTTGGCGCCGCAATCGGAATGGCCGCTGACCGCGCCGCGCATGAGCGCGCCGATCGCGGTGCCGATGGTGCCGGCCGGGCAGGTGGCGCTGGCGCTGTCGGCGCGCTTCGGCAAGGGCGCGCCGATCATCGACGGCGGACTGACCTGGCGCGTCTATTCCGCCAAGCAGAACGCGAGCGGAACCTTCCGTCTGGTCAAGGAAGATAAATCGCCGACGCCGACATTGGTGCTGCCGGCAGGCAGCTACATCGTGCATGTCGGCTTCGGGCTCGCCACCGCGGTCAAGCCGGTGGCCTTGAACGGTCCGACCGTGCACGAGGAATTCGATCTGCCGGCCGGCGCGCTGCGCATGGAGGGCCGCGTCGGCGACGTGCGCATTCCGGCGGGGCAGGTGTCGTTCGACGTCTACAAAGGCAGCCAGTTCGAGCCCGGCGACCGCCGGCCGATCGCCGAACACGTGATGACCGGCAACGTCGTGGTGGTTCCGGAAGGCACCTATTACATCGTGTCGAACTACGGCGACGCCAATTCGGTGGTGCGCTCCGACATCCGCGTCGCCGCCGGCAAGCTGACCGACATCACCGTCACCCACCGCGCCGCCGCCATCACGCTTAAGCTGGTGGCGGAGAAGGGCGGCGAGGCGCTCGCCAACACCGCCTGGTCGGTGCTCACGCCGGGCGGCGACGTGATCAAGGAATCGATCGGCGCTTTCCCGCGCGTGATCCTGGCTGAGGGCGAATACCGCGCCATCGCGCGCAACGAGGGCCGGGTCTACGAACGCGAATTCAAGGTCGCCACCGGCGTCGACGGCGACGTCGAGGTGCTGGCGAAGTGATCGACGCATGATCCCGAAAAGTGGCTACCGGTTTTCGGAAAAGATGATGCGCGAACGAATTATGAAGTGGAAGCTATTTTCGCAATGACCATCGTGACGCAACCCATCGCCGCCGGCGCGGCCACGCGGATTTTCGCCGAGCTCGACGCCGCAGCGATCGCGCTCCTGCTCGACGTCGACGGCACGCTGATCGATTTCGGACCATCGCCGCATCAAGTGCTTGTCTCCGACGAATTGCGCGATACCCTGGCGCAATTGTCGCGGGCGACCGGCGGCGCGCTCGCTTTGGTCAGCGGGCGTCCGATCGTCGATCTCGATAAATTGTTTGCTCCGCTCTGCCTGCCGGCGATCGGTGGCCACGGCGCCGAGATGCGTGTTTCCGCCGACATCGTCAGCGCGACGACGCCGCTACCGCACGATCTGCGCCGGCAACTCGCCGACGCGGCGACGCCCGGCTCCGGCGTCGTGGTCGAGGACAAGGGCTATTCGCTGGCGTTGCATTACCGCAACGGGCCGCAGCACGAGGACCGTCTGCGCGAGCACATCGCCGCCGGCCGCGCCGCCTTTCCCGACGAGGCGACTGAAGTGCTGCCCGGCCACGCGATGTTCGAGGTCAAGCGGCCGAACATCAGCAAGGGCGACGGCGTGCGCGAATTGATGAAGCATCCGCCGTTTGCCGGCCGCATGCCGGTGTTCATCGGCGACGACGTCACCGACGAGTCGGTGTTCGCGGTGCTGCCGGAACTGGGCGGCAAGGGCTTCTCGGTGCGCCGTCCCTTCGCCGGGCTCACCGGCATTTTCGATTCGCCGAAAGAAGTGCGCGCGGCCTTGCGGCGGCTGGCGGGCAACGGCCGGGCGCGGCCGTCATGAGTGAAATGACGCTCGATCTCGCCGTCATCGGCAACGGCCGCACCGCCGCGCTGGTCGAGCCGTCCGGCCGCATCGTGTGGTGGTGCCTGCCGCGCTACGACGGCGATCCGGTGTTCTGCCGGCTCTTGGCCGGCGACGAGGAGAAGGGCTTCACCGACGTCCTGCTCGACGGCCAGGCCGAAAGCCGCTCCGAATACATGCGTAATACCGCCATCGTGGTAACCGAACTCACCGACGGCAACGGCGGGGCGGTGCGCATCACCGACTTCGCGCCGCGCTTTCATCATTACGGCCGCACTTTCCGCCCGCCGCAACTGGTGCGCATCATCGAGCCGATCTCCGGCATGCCGCGCATCACCATTCGCTTGCGCACAACGCACCGCTACGGCGTGCCGGTGTCCACGCGCTCCTCGAGCAGCAACAGCATCCGCTACTGGCGCGACGACGTGCCCGTGCGGCTGACCACCGACGCACCGCTTTCTTACGTGGAGAACGAGGCCTCGTTCGTGCTCACGCGGCCCATGCACATGGTGATGGGCGTCGACGAGCCGTTCGAGGGCGAGCTGGAAAGCACTTGCCGCGAATTCTGCGATCGCACGCGCGACTACTGGATGGAATGGGTGCGGCGGCTTGCCTTCTCGATTGACTGGCAGGACGAGATCATCCGCGCCGGCATCACGCTGAAGCTTTCCAATTTCGAGGAGACCGGCGCGGATCGTGGCGGCGCTCACCACTTCGATCCCGGAGGGGCCGAAATCGGGGCGCAACTGGGACTACCGCTATTGCTGGATGCGCGACGCCTTCTTCGTGGTGCGCGCGCTCAACCGCATCGGCGCGACGCGCACCATGGAGGACTTCATTTCCTATATCCTGAGCGTGGCGGCCGGCCGCGCCGACCGGGTGAAGCCGCTCTACGGCGTGGTGCACACCGATACGCTGGAGGAGCGCACGGCGGAGGCGCTCGCCGGCTTCAACGGCGACGGACCGGTGCGCATCGGCAACGCCGCGGTGCATCAGGATCAGCACGACGTCTATGGCAGCATCATCATGGCGGCGACGCCGATGTTCTTCGACCGCCGGCTGCCCAAGCCTGGCGACGAGGCGTTGTTCAAGGTGATCGAGCCGCTCGGCGAGCAGGCGGCGCGGCTCGCGCTCGAGCCGGACGCCGGCATTTGGGAATACCGCGGGCGCAAGCGCGTGCACACCTATCTCGGCGGCGATGTGCTGGGCCGGCTGCCAACGGTTGGAGGCAATCGCGGCCCATCTCGGGCTCGCCGAGCGCGCGGCCCATTGGGGCGGGATTGCCGGCCGGATCGGCCAGGAAGTGCTGCAACGCGCCTGGAATCCGAAGCTCAACGCCTTTTCGGCGGCCTTTGGCAGCGACGATCTCGACGCCAGCTGCCTGTTGCTGGCCGAACTCGGTCTGATCGCGCCCGACGATCCGCGCTTTATCTCCACCGTCGAGGCGATCGACCGTGAACTTCGGCGCGGTTACAACGTTATGCGTTATGTCGCCGCAGACGATTTCGGCTTGCCGGAGACGGCTTTTTTGATTTGCCGATTTTGGCTGATCGATGCAATGTGGGAGATCGGGCGGCGTGAAGAGGCCCGCGAAATGTTCGTCGACGCTTTGAAATTACGCAATTGTTACGGATTGCTGTCGGAAGACGTGCACCCGGTGACCGGAAAGCTGTGGGGTAATTTTCCGCAGACTTATTCGATGTCTGGATTGATATTGACCGCGATCAAACTATCGCGGAGCTGGGGAGACCGATATTGGCGCGGCTCGTCGTAGTATCGAACAGAGTTGGCATCCCCGATCGCAATGCGCGCGCCGGCGGGCTCGAGGTGGCGATCCGGCCGACGTTGCGCCAGCGCGGCGGGCTTTGGTTCGGCTGGAGCGGGCGTGCGACGGATAACGATCCTGGTCCGATCAAGATCGTCGAGCACGACAACGTCACTTACGCCACCATCGATCTGCGCAAAGACGACTACGAGGAATTCTACAACGGCTACGCCAACCGCGTGCTGTGGCCGATTCTGCACTACCGGCTCGACCTTGCCGAATTCACGCGCCGCGATCTCGGCGGTTATTCCCGCGTCAACGAATTCTTCGCCAAGAATCTCGAGAAGCTGCTGCGTCCCGACGATATAATCTGGGTGCATGACTATCATTTGATGCCGCTCGCCAAAGCGCTGCGCGATCGCGGTCACGTCAACAAGATCGGATTTTTCATCCATGTCCCGTTTCCGCCGCCGGAAATCATCACCGCATTGCCGAACCACGACCACCTGATTCCGGCACTGTGTCACTATGATCTCATCGGCTTTCAAACCGAGGTCGATGCCGCCAACTTCTCGCGCTACGTTGCGAACGAATGCGGCCTGCCGTGGGGCGGCGGCAACAGCTTCCACTTCGGCAATCGCATCGTGCACATCGGCACGTTCCCGGTCGGCGTCGAGACGGAAGCCTTCACTCGGCTGGCGCGCCGCGCCATCGAATCGGATTTCGTGCGCGAGGTGCTCGACAGTCTGTCCGGCCGCGCCATGATCATCGGCGTCGACCGGCTCGACTATTCCAAGGGACTGCCGGAGCGGATGAACGCGTTCGAGCGATTCCTGTTCAATTTTCCCGACTGGCGCGGCAAGGTCACTTACCTGCAGATCACCCCGCGCAGCCGCACCGGCATCCAGGAATATGCCGATATCGGGCGGCTGGTGGGCGAAGCGGTCGGGCGCATCAACGGCGCCTTCGGCGAGGCGTCCTGGACGCCGCTGCGCTACATCAACAAGGCGCACAGCCGCACCGCGCTGGCCGGGCTTTACCGCGCCGCGCGCGCGGGGCTGGTGACGCCGTTGCGCGACGGCATGAACCTGGTGGCCAAGGAATTCGTCGCCGCGCAGAACCCGGACGATCCGGGCGTGCTGATCCTGTCGCGCTTTGCCGGCGCGGCGCACGAATGCGCCGCCGCGCTGCTGGTCAACCCCTACGATCCGGAAGGCGTCGCCATTGCCATCAACCGCGCGCTAGCGATGCCGCTGGAGGAGCGCCGCCAGCGCCACGCAGCCAATTACAAGGTGCTGGTGGCGAACGATCTCTCCCATTGGGCGGAGAGTTTCCTCTCGATCCTCGAGCATCCGCCGCTCGCCGGCGGACGGCCGCAAGCGCGCGCCGCGGGCGCCCGCTGAGGGCTTGATCTAGGTCAGGGCGCCGTTAGCCCGATCCGCTAGGATGTCTTTTCAACAACGAGGCCGCCGCTCATGAGTTGCATGACACAAGTACTGTTCTTGCTGATCGCCGTCACCGTATTGCCGGACGCGGCGCGCGCGGCTGACGCCGGCAATGGCGAAAGACTGGCCAAGCGCTGGTGCGCCGCCTGCCACGTGGTCGCCGCCGACCAGAAGCGCGGCAACACGCAGGTGGCGCCGTTCTCGGCCATCGCCAAGGTGCCGGGGTTCGACGCCGCCAAGCTCGCGCTTTATTTGCTCAACCCGCATCCGAAAATGCCGGACATGAATCTCAGCCGCACCGAAGCGGCGGATTTGGCGGCCTATATCGTGAGCCAGGGCAAATAAGATTTACGCGGCGGCTTTTTCCCGCTTCACGTCCGGCGGCACCGCTTCGGCGGCGAGCGCCTTGAGCGCTTGGCATCGAGCGGCATCACCTCTTGCTTGTCCTGCCCGAGCCGGCGCACCGAGACGGTGCGTTCGGCCGCTTCCTTCTTGCCGACGACGAGCAGCGCCGGGACCTTGGCGAGCGAATGCTCGCGCACTTTGTAATTGATCTTTTCGTTGCGCAGGTCGGCGTTCGACGCGCAGGCCAGCTTTGCGCGCTGCCTCGATCGCTTCGCGCGCGTAATCGTCGGCGTCCGAGGTGATGGTCGCCACCACCGCCTGCACCGGCGACAGCCAGAGCGGCAGGTGGCCGGCATAATGCTCGATCATGATGCCGGTGAAGCGTTCGAGCGAGCCGAACATGGCGCGATGCAGCATCACCGGGGTCACCTTGTTGGAATGCTCGTCGATGTAGAAGGCGCCGAGCCGCCCCGGCATGTTGAGGTCGACCTGCACGGTGCCGCATTGCCAGTCGCGCCCGATGGCGTCGCGCAGCACGTATTCGAGCTTGGGCCCGTAGAAGGCGCCTTCGCCTTTGTTGAGCGTCCACGGCCGCCCGGAGGCTTTCAGCGCCGCCATCAGCGCGGCTTCCGACTTGTCCCAGGCCGCATCTTCGCCGATGCGTTTGTCGGGCCGGTCGGAGAACTTGATGGTGACATCCTCGAAGCCGAAATCCGAATAGATCGACAGAATGAGGTCGTTCATCGCCAGCACTTCGGCGGCGATCTGCTGCTCGGTGATGAAGACGTGCGCGTCGTCCTGCGTGAAGGCGCGCACGCGCATCAGCCCGTGCAGCGCGCCGGAGGGCTCGAAGCGGTGCACCTTGCCGAATTCGCCCAGCTTGTAGGGCAGGTCGCGGTACGATTTCAGTCCGTTCTTGAAGATCTGGATGTGGCCGGGGCAATTCATCGGCTTGACCACGAAGACGCGCTCGTCGTCTTCGCGCGGCTGGGTCAGGAACATGCTTTCGCGGAACGTCGCCATGTGGCCGGAGGCGACCCAGAGCGATGAATCCATGAGCTGCGGCGCGTTGACCTCGAGATAGCCGGCGGCGCCTTGGCGGCGGCGGATGTAATTCTCCAGCGCCTGGAACAGCGTCCAGCCCTTCGGATGCCAGAACACCGAGCCGGGCGCTTCCTCCTGGAAATGGAACAGGTCCATCTCGCGCGCCGAGCCGCCGGTGGTCGCGCTTCTCGGCCTCCTCGATCTGCTTCAAGTAGGCGTCGAGCTCGTCCTGCTTGGCGAAGGCGGTGCCGTAGATGCGGGTGAGCATCGGGTTGTTCGAATCGCCGCGCCAATAGGCGCCCGCCACCTTCATCAGCTTGAAGGCGTTGCCGACCTTGCCCGTCGAGGTCATATGCGGGCCGCGGCAGAGATCGAACCAGTCGCCCTGTTTGTAGATCTTGATCTGCTGGTCGGCCGGAATGGCGTCGACCAACTCGACCTTGAAATTCTCGCCCATGTCGCGGAAGGTTTTCTTGGTCTGCTCGCGCGACCACACTTCCTTGGTGAAAGGCTTATCGCGCGCGATGATCTCCTTCATCTTCTTCTCGATGACCGGCAGATCTTCCAGCGTGAACGGCTGGTTGCGGAAGAAGTCGTAATAAAAACCGTTCTCGATCACCGGGCCGATGGTCACCTGCGTGCCCGGCCACAGCGACTGCACGGCTTCCGCCATGATATGCGCGGCGTCGTGGCGGATCAGTTCGAGCGCGCGCGGGTCCTCGCGGCGCGACGAATTCGATCTTGGCGTCGTGCTCGATCGGGTCGGCGAGATCGGCCAGTTGGCCGTCGAGCGCCATGGCGACGGTGCGCTTGGCCAGCGAAGGCGAAATGCCCTTGGCGATGTCCAAGCCTGTTGTGCCTTGGGGGTAGTCCCGACGTGCGCCGTCGGGAAAGGTCAATGCGACCATGTCTCGTCTCCTATGGCTCACTCCTGCGAACGAGCGCAGGTAAGCGGGATCGGACAGGGATATAGCAGGCGAAAAATTTCGTGCAACCCCGGTCCATCAGGCGCCGGCAAACGCCCGCCGGCGCAGCCAGCCCAACGGACGCCCGTCGATCACCAAAAGCGCACTGGCGATGATCAGCGCGCCGGCGATCTCGTGCACCGTGATCGGCTCATGCAGCACCGAGAAGCCGAGCAGGATGGTGGTGACCGGGATCAGCAGCGTCACCAGCATGACATTGGTGGGGCCCGAGCGGTTGATGATCTGGAAGAACACGATATAGGCGAGCGAGGTGCCGAGCGCGGCAAGGCCGATGAGCGACAGCACGGTGGCCGCGCCGGGCATCGGCAATTGCCAGGGCCGGTCGAACACCGCCGCAACGATCGCCATCACCGCGCTGGAGCAGATGAGCTGACAGGCCGCCGAGGTGATCGGCGCAACGCCGGTGAGCTTGCGCCGCGCCCACCATCCGGAAAAGCCGTAGCTCAACGCGGCGGCGAGGCAGAGCAGCATGCCGATGGTCTGCCCGTGCGACTGCTCGAGCCAGGGCGCGCGCAGCACCACCACGCCGAGGAGGCCGAGGATGACGCCGCTGACGCGGCGCGCCATCAGCTTTTCGTCGCCGAACGCCGCTATCACCAGCACGGTGAACAGCGGCGTCGTCGCGTTGAGCACCGACGTCAGTCCGCTGGAAATATAGGTCTGGCCGGCGACCAGCAGCGAAAACGGAATGACATTGTTGAGCAGCCCCATCGACCAAAAACGGCGTCCAGCCGGCCATGGTTTTCGGCAGCGCGCCGCCGAGCGGTTTGAGCACCGGCAGCAGCAGCAGCGCGCCCAAGGCGACGCGAACCAGCACAATGGTGAAAGGCGGCAGCTCGCGCACCGCCACGCCGATGAAAAAGAACGCGCCGCCCCACAGCACCGAGAGCAGGATCAGCAGCAGCCAGGTCTGGCGATCGATGGTCATGCCCTGGACTAGATGGCAATCGGATCGCGATCCACCCGATTCCTAGGATCAGGGACCCATAAACTGAACGAAAAACTCGAATGACGACTTCGAGCCCAGGACGGCCCTCAATCAGCCGGTCGGCGGCTTGCGGGTGTTAAACGCCAATTGAGCGGCGAAGGCTCGCTTGTAGGCAGGCCGCGCTTCGCCGCGGGCCACATAGGCGGAGAGGTTCGGATATTCATCCAGCAACCCCGAACTTTTTATCCTGAGCAGCACCGACACCATCATCAGGTCGCCCGCGCTGAACGCGCCATCGAGCCAGTCGGCATCGCCGAGGCGAGCGGAAAGTCTGCCCAGCCGGTCGCGGACACGATCCTCGACCAAAGGCATGCGCCGCGCGGACCAGGGCTTGTCGCTCTCAAGGAGCCTGGCGGTTTCGCATTCAAGGATCGGCGGTTCCACCGTGTTGACCGCGGCAAACATCCATGTGATTGCGCGCGCCCGGGCGTTGGCGTCGTCCGGCAGCAGACCCACATGGCCTTCGGCGATGTGGAGCACAATCGACCCTGTCTCGAACAGAGCGAGACCGCCTTCTTCGTAGGTCGGAATCGACCCGAAAGGATTAAGCGCCAGATGTGCGGGTTCTTTCATCGCCGTGAACGAAACACCGCGAACCTCGTAGGGTTGGTCTACTTCTTCAAGCGCCCAGCGAACGCGTGTGTCACGCGCAAGTCCCATGCCGCCATCGGGTGACCGTTCAAAAGCTGTAATGGTGATGGTCATCGTGAGACTCCTCTTTGGCGAAAATCAGAGGCTGCGGGGCTGGCAAGCTGCCAAGGCAAACTCACCGAGGTTGACCCTAGCGCATGATCCCGAAAAGCTCGTCCTCGACTTGATCGGGGATGGGCACCGGTTTCCCGCCTTCGCGAAGCCCGCTTCGGCGGGCGAAGGAAGGTCGGAAAAGATCATGCGCAAGCAAAATGTTATGGGAGCACGGTGATTCAATCTAAACGGACGAGACTTCTAGGGCGTCTCGATTGCGTTCCGCGCCAGCGCCCATAACGCCAGGGCAGAAACCAGCGCGCGCGCGCCGGCAATGCCGCCGGCACGAAATCGAGCCCCGACGTTCCCCAGGGCTGGCAGCGCAGGATACGGGCGAGTGCCATCCATGCGCCGGCCCACAGGCCGAAGCGGGAAAGCGCCTCGTCGGCATAGTCCGAACAGCTCGGCAAATGCCGGCAGCGCGGGCCGATCAGCGGCGACAGCGTGTAGCGATAGAGCGCCACCAGGCCGCGCCCGGCGAGCCGCGGCAGCCGCGTAAAGGCGCTCGCCGCGCCGGCTGGTGCCCGTCATGAAAGTTCCAGGAAAAGTTCCATCGTGTTGGAACCGTTGAGTTTTATGCGGAAGGGATGGCGATAGAACCATTTTACACTAGACCCGAATCCGCCCGCTCATTAAAAATGACAGTGACCGGGGTCGTAAGTGCCGCCAAAGCCCGAAAAGAACGCGGGAGCAACCGCGCCAATCATAAGGGCTCGACGGCGAAAAGGGGAAGAATGGCTCGCTCCCTTGCGTTGGCGATCGCGCTTGCTTCGGCGGCGCTGGTGAAGCCTTTGCCGGCATCGGCGCAAACCGCCGACCGCGCGCTGCCCATGCATTTCGATCTGCGCCGGCAAGGGCCGGCCGAGGCTTGCGCCGGCAAATGCGCGTTATGGATTTCCGCGCGCGGCGCCATCACCGCGGACACGCCGCGCGATTTCGAATTGTTCGCGCAACACCACAAACTCGCCGGCGCCACGCTGGTGCTCGATTCCGATGGCGGCTCGGTGCACGGCGCCATCGCGCTCGGCCGCGCCATCCGCCGCCTCGGCCTCAACACCACGGTCGGCCGTCTCGTCGATCTCGGCGGCGCCGAGCAGGACGCGCCGCGGGCGAAATTTTTGTCCAGCGCCGATTGCGAATCCATGTGCGGCTTCGTGCTGCTCGGCGGCGTGCAGCGCACCGTGCCGCCGAATGCGCGCGTGATGGTGCACCAGATCTGGCTCGGCGACCGCCGCGACGATCCGACCGCGGCGAATTATACCGCCGAGGACCTGGTGCTGGTGCAGCGCGATATCGGACGGCTGGCGCAATACACCATCGACATGGGCGGCTCGATCGAATTGCTTGATCTCGCGCTGCGCATCCCGCCCTGGGAGCCGATGCACGCCTTGACCGCCGCGGAGACGCAGCGCACGCGGCTCGTCACCGATACGTCGGCGATACCGGCCGTGGCGGCAACGGTCGCGGCTTCGCCGGCGGCCGCCGCCGCCGTGGTGCGGCCGATCCCGCGCGTCACCGACGGCGTGCAGGCGACCGCGATCAGCGAGCGGCGCTGGGGCATGATCGACCGCGCCGGCATCGCCGCGCTGGCGCGGCGTCAGCCGCTCACCGTGGAAGGCGAGGACATCGGCAGCTTCGATCTCATGGTCGCCTGCGGCGCCGGCAACGACAGCTACGACGTGCGCTATGTCGAGCGCCGGCATGACGGCGGCCGCATCGTGGTCGACGCCAAGCTCGATACCGTCAGTGTAACGGTTGGCGGCTGGTCGGCTTCGCTCAAGGTGGCGTCCTCGGAACGTCGCGGAGATCCCGACGAACTCGTCACCTATGCGACGGGAAGTGTGTCGGCCGCGCTGATTGGCGGCTTCGCCGCCGCCGGCAAGCACTCGATGCTGGTCGAGACCAAGAGCGCCGGCATGGTCACCGGCATCCGCCTCGGCAATACCGGCGCGCAGCGCAATCTGCCGCGGCTGACCGCGGCCTGCGCCAAGTCGCTCGGCGACCGCGCCGACCTGTCGGCCAAGAAGACCGGCGGCATGGCGGTGGCGAAGTAGAATGCTACTTCCGCCGGTCCCTTTCGGATCTGCTCGCTTGCTTCGCTTTTCTCTTGGCCTCGATCTGGTCGAGCGCCGAGACCACCGCGTCGAAGGTGAGCATGGTGGAGGCGTGGCGCGCCTTGTAGTCGCGCACCGGCTCGAGCACCGCGATGTCGGCCCATTTGCCGGAGGGCGGCGGGCCGTTTTCCTTCAGCATCTTGCGCACGGTCTCGCGCAGCGCGCGCAGTTCGTCCGGCCTCGCACCGACCACGTGGCGCGCCATGATCGAGGAGGAGGCTTGGCCGAGCGCGCAGGCTTTCACGTCATGGGCGAAATCGCCCACCACCGGGCCGTCCATTTTCAGGTCGACGGTGACCGTGGAGCCGCACAATTTGGAATGGGCGGTGGCGCTGGCGTCGGGCGTATCGAGCCGTCCCAGGCGGGGTATATTGCCCGCCAGGTCGAGGATTTTGGCGTTGTAAACCTCGTTGAGCATTGACGTTTTGCCGTTTTTTCCACCCCGGCGGATTGCCTCCGCCAAGCAAACGAATATATAGGTGCTGACCCGATGGCGCGAGAAGGGGTTCTTGG
This sequence comes from uncultured Alphaproteobacteria bacterium, assembly GCA_963739735.1. Classification (GTDB taxonomy): domain Bacteria; phylum Pseudomonadota; class Alphaproteobacteria; order Rhizobiales; family Xanthobacteraceae; genus Pseudolabrys. Next base: position 91,213 of record CAVUBV010000007.1, read on the forward strand.
CGCCGGGCGTGGTTTTAAGAGCCATGCTGAATGGGAATGCGGCGTCCAGGCGCCCCGCAGTGGACTTCAAGCGTCACGGCGGGTACTGACGCGGCCACCCCGGTGACACTCCCGGCGCAGCCCAGATTGGGTGGGTGCCGGTCGAACGGAGAGACCGTAATGGACGCCAAGAGCACCATCATAAAGCCGTGGCCCAAGCAGGGCCTGTCGGAGCACGTGCGGGCGGCGCCGACGCCGCCGGGCCCGCGCCCGTCGCGCGAAGAGGCGGAAGCCGCGGTGCGCACGCTGATCGCCTATACCGGCGACGACCCCAAGCGCGAAGGCGTGCTGGAGACGCCCAAGCGCGTGATCGACGCTTACGAGGAAATCTACCAGGGCTATCGCGAATGCCCGGCCGAAGTGCTCGACCGCACGTTCAGCGAGACCGGCGGCTATGACGACTTCGTGCTGGTCAAGGACATCGGCTTCAATTCGCATTGCGAGCACCACATGATGCCGTTCTTCGGCAAGGCGCACATTGCCTATATGCCGACCGAGCGGGTGGTGGGCCTGTCCAAGCTCGCGCGCCTGCTCGACGTCTACGCGCTGCGCCTGCAGACGCAGGAGCATCTCACCTCGCAGGTGGCGATCGCGATCGACGAGATCCTCAAGCCGCGCGGCGCCGCGGTGATGATCGAAGCCGAGCATATGTGCATGTCGCTGCGCGGGGTGGAGAAGGCCGGCGCGCTCACCGTGACCACGCATTTCACCGGCGCGTTCCGCGAGGATACCAACGAGCAAGTCCGGTTCATGACCATGCTGCGTGGGGCGCAACGCTAAGCCCCGCGTCGACTGCGCGAGGCGAGATTGACCGATAAATCCGAGATCGAGGAAGGTTTGGGCTTCGCGCCGCAATACGGCGCGGACGGGCTGGTCACGGCCGTCGTCACCGATGCCGCATCGGGCGACGTGCTGATGGTCGCGCACATGAACGCCGAAGCCGTCGCCAAGACCATCGCGAGCGGTGAGGCCTGGTACTACAGCCGCTCGCGCCAGAAACTTTGGAAGAAGGGCGAGACCTCCGGCCACGTCCAGCGCGTGGTCGAATTGCGCGTCGACTGCGACCAGGACGCGCTCTGGCTCAAGGTCGAGCAGGTGGGCGAGGGCGCCTGCCACACCGGACGGCGCTCCTGTTTCTATCGCGCGGTGCCGCTCGGGCAGACCGGCGCGGTAAAGCTTGAATTCCGCGACGCCGACAAGACCTTCGATCCCAAGGCGGTCTACGGCAAGCCATGAGCGGCGCCCGCGTCGATCTGCGGCTCGATGCGCGCAGCGGCGGCAGCGTCGCTTATCTTAACGTCGACAATCGCGCCAAGCTCAACACGCTCGACAGTGCGCTGATGCGCGACTTCATCGCCGCCGTCGAGGGGATCGCGGCGCGCGACGATTTGCGCGCGCTGGTGCTCTCGGGCGCCGGCGACAAAGCCTTCATCGGCGGCGCCAGCATTACGGAAATGGTCGCGCTCGACCAGACGGGCGCGCGGGAATTCATCACGCTGGTGCACCGGACTTGCGACGCTTTGCGCCGCTTGCCGGTGCCGGTCATCGCCCGCATCGACGGCTACGCGCTGGGTGCGGGGCTGGAAGTGGCGGTGTCCTGCGATATGCGCGTGGCGACGCGCCGCGCCAAATTCGGCATGCCGGAGACGAAGGTCGGCATTCCCTCGGTGGTCGAGGCCGCGCTCATTCCGACGCTGATCGGTTACGGCCGCGCGCGCGAACTGTTGATGCTGGGCGAGATTATCGACGCCGACACCGCGCTGCGCTGGGGATTGGTCGAGCGCGTGGTCGAGCCGGCGCGCTCGATGCCGAGGTCGACAAGGCGGTCGAATCGCTGTTTTCCGCCGGCGCGCAGGCGGTGCGGGCGCAAAAGGCGCTGATGCAGCAATGGGAAAAACTGCCGACCGATGCCGCCATTGCCGCCGGCATCGAGGCCTTCGCACAGAGCTACGCGACCGAAGAGCCCCGGCAAATGATGAACGCCTTCCTGAAGCGGCGGCGCTGATGGATTGTCGGCCGGCGCAGATAGCGGTTACACTCCCGGGCGATTGCCTGTAGACTCTATCTTGCCCGTTTGGATTGTGATTGCGGGCCTCATTGACGGATGGGCGAATAATGGCGGCGACCAATACAGTCACGCGGCAGGCACGGCGGCGGTTCTGCCTCGTGCTGGTCAAGCCGTCGCATTACGACGACGACGGCTATGTCATCCAGTGGATGCGCTCGCCGATCCCGTCCAATTCGCTGGCCTCGCTGTACGGCCTGGCCAAGGACTGCGCCGAGCGCCGCATTCTCGGCGACGACGTCGAAATCGAAATCCACGCCTTCGACGAAACCAATACCCACATCCGCCCCGACCGCATGGCGGCGATGATCGAGCAAGCCGGCGCCGGCATGGTGATGCTGACCGGCGTGCAATCGAACCAGTTTCCGCGCGCGCTCGACATTGCGCCAAGCCGCTGCTCGCGCGCGGCATTCAGGTCGGTATCGGCGGGTTCCACGTCTCCGGCACCGTCAGCATGCTCGGCGGCGTCGACGCCGATCTCGACCGCGCCAAGGCGATGGGCGATATCGCTGTTCGCCGGCGAGGCGGAAGGCCGGCTCGATGGGGTGCTCATGGACGCGGCGGCGGGCACGCTCAAGCCGCTCTACGATTTCATGGCCGAACTGCCGAACATCGAAGGCACGCCGATTCCCTTGATGGCGGCGGAACGCGTGCAGCGCACCGCCGGCGCCACCACCAGCTTCGACGCCGGCCGCGGCTGTCCCTACCAGTGTTCGTTCTGCACCATCATCAACGTGCAAGGGCGCATTTCGCGCCGCCGCTCGCCCGACGATATCGAGAAGATCGTGCGGGTGAATTACGCGCAAGGGCTGCGCAGCTTTTTCATCACCGACGACAATTTCGCCCGCAACAAGGACTGGGAAGCGATCCTCGACCGGCTGATCTATCTGCGCGAGGTCGAGAAATTCAACACCGGCTTCATCATCCAGGTCGATACGCTGTGCTACAAGCTGCCGAATTTCATCGAGAAATGCGCGCGCGCCGGCGTCAAGCGGGTGTTCATCGGCCTGGAGAACATCAATCCGGCCAATCTGGCCGGCGCCAAGAAGCGGCAGAACAAGATCACCGAATATCGGCAGATGCTGCTGGCCTGGAAGGCGGCGCGCATCATTACTTACGCCGGCTACATTCTCGGCTTCCCCAACGACACGCCCGAATCGATCATGCACGATATCGACGTGATCAAGCGCGAGCTGCCGGTCGATCTGCTGGAGTTTTTCTATCTCACGCCGCTGCCGGGCTCGGAGGATCACCTCAAGCTGCACAAGGCCGGTGTGCCGCTCGATCCCGACCTCAACAAATACGATCTCAACCATGCCTGCACCGCGCATTCCAAGATGTCACTGCAGCAATGGAATGAAACCTACAAAATGGCGTGGCAGCGCTATTACACGACCGAGCACATCGAAACGATTTTGCGGCGGGTGGCGTCGAGCCGCGCCAATGCCAGCAACGCGCTGTTCCTGATCACCTGGTTCAAGGGCTCGATCGATTTCGAACACATCCATCCGCTCGAGAGCGGCTTCCTGCGGATCAAATCGCGGCGCGACCGTAGGCCGGGTTTCCCGATCGAGCCGGTGTGGTTGTTCTATCCGAAATATGCCTTGGAAACGGCGATCAAGCTCGCGCGCTGGGCCGCGCTCTATATGCGGCTGCGGCGCATTTATCTGTCGATCAAGCGCAATCCGCGCCGCTTCGAATACACCGATCTCGCCATGACCGCGGTCGCCGACGACGAGGCCGATACGCACGAGCTGTTCGACACCGATGCCGCGCGCGCCTATGTGGCGCAGGCAAAGCACATTAAGCAAGCGCAGCAGGGCCACGCCCACACCGAGATTGAGACGGCGACGGCGGAGTAGCTACTCGCCGATGCGCGCCAGCAGCGCCTGCGCGCGCTTGAGGTGCGGCTGATCGTACATTTTGCCGTCGATGCCGACGGTGCCGGCACCCGGTTTGGCGGCGAAAGCGGCAATGATCGCCTTGGCCTTTTCGATCTCGCTCGCGCTCGGTGCGAACACCGCGTTGAACACCGCCACCTGCGCCGGATGAATGGCGAGCCGCCCCGTGAAGCCGTCGCGGCGCGCGATTTCGGTATCGCGGCGCAGGACCTCCGCGTCGCGGAAGTTGACGTGAATGGTTTCGATCGCCGGCACCTTGGCCGCCGCCGCGCCGAACAGGCACATGGCGCGGGCGATTCGGTAGGGCACGGTGAGCTCGCCCGTGCTGTCGCGGTTGGCTTCCGCGCCAAGCTCGGAAGAGAGGTCCTCCGGCCCCCAGGTCATGCCGATCAGCCGCGCGCTGCAATTTTTATAGGTGCCGGCGGTGAACAGGCCGGCGGCCGACTCCACCGTCTGCGCCAGAATCTTGATCGCGCCCTCAGGGATGCCGGCGATGGCCTCGCGCGCGGTGAGCTTGGCGTCGAGATGGGTGACGGTCGCGCCGCCTTCCGCCTTGGGAAACAGAATGGCGTCGGGCTTGCCCGCCACCACGGCGTCGAGATCGGCGTCGGTCATGCCGGTATCGAGGCCGTTGATGCGCACCAGCAGGCGCGGGCGGTCTTTCTTCGCGCCGCGCTTTTTTTGAGGAAATCGCAGCGCGGCTTTGCCGCGCCACGTCCTTGCGCTCGGGCGCAATCGAATCCTCGAGATCGAGGATCACCGCATCGGCACCGCTCGAAAACGCCTTGTCGAGCTTGGGTCCGCCGTCGGCGGGAACGAACAGGAGCGAACGCATCGTTGAACCCTGACCCCTAGATAAAGGCGAAAGCGATAACGACGGCGACGAATAGCAAAGCGACGCTTGTCGGAAAGCCGAGGGCGAAGGCAAGCGCCGCGCGCGGCGCACGCCGCAGCAACGCGAGGATGAGCGCCGGCGCCGCCGTCAGGCAAAACACGGCGATCGTTACCCACCCGGCCAGGATGTCAAATCCCTTGGTGGCCGGATCGGAACCCGAGTTGAAAAACGATAACGGCAAGAGCCGCCGCCGCCACGCAATCGAGAATGCCGATGACAATGGCGGCGGTACGCGCGCTCATGCCGTCACTTCGGCCGCATATTGATGAACGCGCTGCGGTGGCATTCGGCGACCAGCGTGCCATCCTGCTTGAACGCCTTGTGATGGAATTCGACGATGCCGGCGCCCGGCCGCGATTTCGATTCGCGCTTGCCGACGACTTGCGTCGCGCAGTGTACGGTGTCGCCCTCAAACAGCGGCGCCGGAAACTTCACGTCGGTCATGCCGAGATTGGCGATGGTCGTCCCCACGGTCATATCGGAGACCTGGATGCCGATCATCAGGCCGAGGGTGAACAGCGAATTCATCAGCGGCTGGCCCCATTCGGTCTCCTGCTCGCAGAAGTGCCGGTCGATGTGCAGCGGCTGCGGGTTGAGCGTCATGTTGGAGAACAACATGTTGTCCATCTGGGTGACCGTGCGCGTGTAGCGGTGCTCGTAGGTCTTGCCGACCTCGAAGTCCTCGAAATAAAGCCCGCCGCGCTTGTGCCGCTGGATGGTGTCCTGCATCGCTGTTCTCCGCATCGTGGCCGCGGCGCCCGGCGCCGCCGTTAACCGATCATTTACCATAATTACCCAGGATCGACAGGGCTTGCGAATGTCGGCGTCCGCTTGGGCCATCGGTCTGGCCCGCGACCTCTCTGGCCCGCCTTTTCAAGGCAAACATGGCGATCGATTCCATCCTAGCTGCCGCCTCGGCGCGCGTCGCCGGCGCCATCCGCGAGGCGGCGCGCTCGACCGGCGCCAGCTTCGAATATCTGCTGACCGCCGCGCGCATCGAATCCAATCTCAATCCGCAGGCGCAGGCAAGCAGCTCCTCGGCCAAGGGGCTCTACCAGTTCATCGATCAGACCTGGCTCGCCACCCTTAAACAGGCGGGACCCGCGCACGGCTACGGCCAATTTGCCGAGACCATCACGCTCAACGCCGACGGTCACTACGAGGTGGCCGATCCGAATATGCGCGCGGCGATCATGCGTCTGCGCAGCGACCCGGCCGCGAGCGCGGTGATGGCCGGCGCCTTCACGCAGACCAACGCGGCGCAATTGGCCGGGGCGATCGGCCGGCAGCCGTCGGAAGGCGAACTTTACATCGCGCATTTCCTCGGCTCCGACGGGGCCGCCAGGCTGATCGGCGCCACGGCGAGCCGGCCGAACGCCAATGCCGCCGAGATGTTTCCGCAAGCCGCGGCGGCAAATCCGAGCATCTTTCATGCACCGCTCCGGCCAGCCGCGCAGCGTCAGCGAGGTCTATGCCACGCTGACCGGCCGCTTCGAAGTCGCCCGCGCGGTGTCCTTTGCGCCCATCTTGCGCGGCACCACCGCCGCGGTGACGCCGCCGCCCGACACCGCCGGTCTGACCGCCGCCTTACGCGCAAGCCAACGAGCGGCCGCTTGCAATCCCGGTGCCCGTTGCAGCGACCCCGCCGGAGGCGCGGCCGTTCTTCCAATCGATGTTCACCGACCGCGGCGGCCGCGCGGTGGCGCAGACCGTGAGCAATCTGTGGGCCCCGGCGCCGGGCGAAACCCCGGCCGCGTCGCCGTTGCTCAATCTGTTCACCGACCGGCCGGCGCCGCCGCGCAAGACCTCCGGCGGCACTTAAGACGCGCGCGCTGCCGCTTACCGTATCGTTAACGGCGCTTGAATTTCTATGGTGAACGCTTTGTTAAGCGTCCTTGGCTAAAGTGAGCGCGTGCCGTCCGTGTTTGCGATGGCTGTTCGTAGCGTCTGGTCGTGCCATGATTGTTCGTCAGTTCCTGCAGTGGGTTCGCCGCGCCTCGCCCGGTGAAAGGGCGGAAGCCACATCCGCGCTCGCCCGCGCCTACCTTCACTCCGATTTGTCGCCCGACGATCTCGCCGCCGCCGAAGGCGCGATGATCATGTTGCTCGACGATCCCTCGCCGCTGGTGCGGCGCGCGCTCGCCGACGTATTCGCGACCTCGCAGAAGGCGCCGCGGGTGGTGGTGCACGCGCTTGCCAACGATCAGCCGGAAATCGCGATGTCAATTCTCGCGCTTTCGCCGCTGTTACAGGAACCGGATCTGATCGATCTGGTGGCCACGGCCCAGCCGGCGGCACAGGCGGCCATCGCCAGCCGCGCCATGCTATCGCGCCCGCTCGCCGCGGCCATCGCCGAAGTCGGCTGCGCGCAGGCCGCGCTGACGCTGTTGGAAAATCTTGACGCCGACATCGCGCCGTTTTCCATCTGCCGCATCGTCGAGCGCTTCGGCCATCTGGCGGCGATCCGCGAGCCCTTGCTCACGCGCGCCGACCTGCCGATGGCGACCCGCCAGGCGCTGCTCGCCAAGCTGTCGCAGACGCTCGCCGGCTTCGTCACCGGCCGGCAATGGATGGGCTCCGAACACGCCGAATATGCCGCGCGCGAGGCCTGCGAAAAGGCGACCGTCGCGCTCGCCGCCGAGACGCCTTACGAGGAGATCGGCGAACTGGTGCAGCATTTGCGCGCGAGCGGACAGCTCACCGCCGGCATGATCCTGCGCGCGCTGCTTTCCGGCAACGTGGTGCTGTTCGAGGAGGCGCTCGCCGAATTGTCCGGCCTGCCGCTCGACCGCGTCACCAGCTACATCCACGACAAGAATATTTCCGGCTTCGGCGCGCTCTACCGCAAGGCCGGGCTGCCCGACCAGGCCTATCCGGCGTTCCGCGCGGCGATCGCGGGCATGCGCGAAGGCGCGCTGATCGGCGAGCGGGGCGGGGTGGCGCGGCTCAAGTGCGGCTTGGTCGGATACGTGCTCGAGGCCTGCGCGGCCGAGCGCGGGCAGGATATCGCTTCGCTGACGGCTTTGCTGCGGCGTTTCGCGGTCGAGGCCGCGCGCGAGGAAGCGCGCATGTTCTGCGACGATCTGGTCGCCAACGACGATCCGGGCATTGCCGTCGAGCTGATCGACGACGCGCGGCTGGTGGCTTAGTCGCAATCATCATTTCCCGGATGCGGCGCAGCCCGAAGCGCAGCGGAGTGGTGCGCCGCAGATCCGGGATCTGCAAATTCGGATATCGCCATGGATGCCCGGTTCTGACGCGGGTCATGACGTGCTGCGGAGGACCGGGACAACGCCTGCTTATTCCGGCGCGAGCGGCGGGCCCATGATCTGCTCGAGCACTTCGGGGCGGCCGCGGTTCTCATGCCTGAGGAACTCGTCGGTGACCGCGCGCAGGCGCTTGGTCAAGGTGGCGGCCAGTTCCTTGGCGTCGGAGCGGGAAGAATCGCGGTAGATCGCGCGCACCGTGTCGACATGTTGATCGATCAACTTGACCGGAATGCGGGCGACGTCGGGCGTATGCTCGATCAGCCGGCACAGGCTGTCGGCGGCAAGCGCCACCAGCGGAAAGCCGAAGGTCGCGGCCTCGCCCTTGATGTCGTGGGCGGCGTGGAACAAAGTTTCCTTGGTCGCCTTGGTGAGGCCGCCGCGCCGATGCTGCGGCGGACTTTGTCCAGCCGCTCGCATTCGGATTCCATCCAGGTGGAGAATTCCGACGACAATTCGGCCAGCGCTTTTTCCGCGCGCGCGACCGGATCTTCTTCGCCCTTCAGCATCGGTTTGACGCTGACGACCTTGCGCAGCGTGTTTTCCGGCGAAATAACCTCGTGGTCGCCGTAAGTGGCGACCGCCGCCGGATGTTTTTTGGGAGGGGCCATGGTGCGTCTCTGCCGTATCAACCGGGGGAGCGGAGTTTTTCGTACAAGGGGGCCTGCTTGATGATGTCGGCCTTGCCGCCCTTGCGGCGCTCGGTGCCGACGTAATTCGGATTGACGTTGCGGCGGCGGTCGGGGCCGAAATAGGTCTTGGTCTTGATGAACGGGCGCGGATTGGCGACCACGTTGACAATGCGCTCGTACAGGCCCTTGGCCGAGATCGGCTTGGCGAGGAATTCGGTGATGCCGGCGTCGCGCGCGGACACCACGCGCTGCTTTTCCGTGTGGCCGGTCAGCATGATGATCGGCACGTAGGGGTTGGAATTGGCGCCGGGCTGGCGAATCATCTGCGTCAGCTCAAGGCCGTCGAAGATCGGCATCGCCCAATCGGTGATCACGATATCGGGGGTGTGCTGGGTGAAGGCTTCGAGCCCGGCCGCGCCGTCCTCCGCCTCATGCACTTCGCGCGCGCCGAAGCCGTGCAACAGCGTGCGCAGCATGCGGCGCATATGGGCGTTGTCGTCGATGACGAGGAAACGCAGGCGGTTGAATTCGATGCGGACCATGCTGCCCCGGGCCTCGAGCGGTAAGCCCGATACCTCAACGAGTCCAAGCTAGCCGGGGGCCGTTAACGCCCGGTTAAGCATGAGCGGGGTCGAAGCGGCGGCAGGTCAATAAGTCAGGGTGGCCGGCGGGCTAATTTTTGAGCAGCGCCGCCATGATGCGCTCGCGGGTCAATGGCAGATCGCGGATACGGGCGCCGAGCGCGTGCGAGACCGCATTGCCGATCGCCGCGGCGGTCGGGCCGGCGGTCGCTTCGCCGACGCCGAGCGGGGTCTCGTCCTTGGTGTTGATCAATTCGACGTCGATTTCCGGCACCTCGCTGAATTTCAGCACCGGATAGGTTTCCCAGTCGAACGTGGAGACGCCCAAATTCCTCTCGTTATCGTCGAAGCGCACCTGCTCCTTGAGCACCCAGCTCGCCGACTGGATGATGCCGCCTTCGAGCTGGTTGATGGCGCCGTCCGGATTGACCACGAGGCCGGCATCGGTCGCGCACCACACATGGTCCAGGCGGATAGCCTCGTCGACGGTGAGTTCGACCACCACGGCGGAGTAGGCGGCGCGGTTTTTGTAGCGGGCAAACGCAATGCCGCGGCCGCGGCCGGCGCCGCCCGGCTCGTTCGCGTTCCAGCGCGCCATGGCGGCGACCTTCTCGATCACCGCGCGGGCGCGCGGGTCGGCGGTGATCGACAAACGATAGGCAACCGGGTCTTGTCCGGCGCGCGCCGCCATTTCGTCGATGGCGCATTCGATCGCGAAAACATTCGACGTGGCGCCGAGGCTGCGCAGCGCGGAGGTGCGCACCGGCGTCTCGGCGACCAGATGATGCACCATGCGCTTGGCCGCGATCGCGTAAAGCGGCTCGCCGTTACGCGTGCCGCCGCCGCCGTTCGATTCGGGCACGTCGCTCAGCGGCGGCTCGGGCATCGGCTCGGGCAGGGCGACCGCGCCGAGCAGAACGCCGCCGGCGCCGGGGCGCTTGTTATGGGTGCCGCTCCAGATTTCCTGCGTCCAGTCGGTCGGCTTGCCGGCGGCATCGAGCGTCGCGCGCACCTTGACCACCATGGCCGGGGTTTTCGGCTCGTGCACGAATTCTTCCTCGCGCGTCCAGCGCACGCGCACCGGCTTGCCCGGCATCTGCATGGCGATGATGGCGGCATCGGCGGCGGCATCGTCGGCGCCGTTATGGCCGTAGCAGCCGGAGCCCTGCACGTGATGCACGGTGATGGCCGACGCTTCGAGCCCGAGCGCCTTGGCGAGCGAACGCGCGCAAGGGGAACACGCCCTGGCAATGGGTCCACACGGTCAGCCGGCCGTCGCGGTATTCGGCGAGACCGCAGGACGGCGAAATCGAGGCATGCGCGAGATAGCCGCGGCTATAGGTCGCCTCGAAACGTTCGCCGGTTGGCGGCTCGGCCGGCTCCGGCGCGCCGAACAGCCGGTCGATCCCGGGCTGCTGCAACAGCCAGGAAGCCTCCGCCTGCAGCGCGCTCGGTTTCTCGACGTTCTGCCAGGTGACGGCATTGACCGCGGCGGCGGCCGCGAGATCGACGGCGGTTTCGTCGTCGCCGACCAAAGCGAGGAAATTGCCGCTGCGCACGAAGCCGATCTTGCCTTTGGCGGCGCGCGCGATCGCCTTTTCGTCGATCTTGTCGATGCTGGCGCCGCGATTGGGCTGGCGCACGACGTGCGCATGCACCATGCCGGCAAGCCGCATGTCGTGGATGAACACAGGCTTGCCGAAAATCTTGTCCGGCAAATCGAGGCGCGCGCTGCTCTCGCCGATGGTGCGCAGCGCCGCGACCGGTTTGCGCGCGCCGCCGCCGGTCGCGTTGACGGCAAGATCGATGGCCGCGGCGAGCGTCCAGTAATCCTGGCCGGTCGACGCGCCGTTGCGCAGGATGGCGCCGTCGCGCACGCTGAGTTCGCTCGCCGCGCAGCCGGCGATTTTCGCCGCCTGGTCGAGAAACAGCGCGCGCACGTCGGCGCAGGCTTGCCGCAAGGCGACGCCGCCGAACTGGATCGACTGGCTGCCGGCGGTATAGCCCTCGTTCGGCGTCAATTCGGTGTCGCCGGAGCGGATGACGATGCGCTCCATCGCCACGTCGAGCTCGTCGGCGGCGATCTGCGCCATGGCGGTGAGCACGCCCTGGCCGAGTTCGACGCGGCCGGTGCCGATCAGCACTTTGCCGGGCGCGGGGAACGAGACCCAGCGGTCGAGCCGCGGATTGTCGTTGAGCGGGCCGGGCAGGGGCGCGTTCATGCGAAGAGTCCATTTTTGCGCATGATCTTGTCCGAAAACCGGTTCCCACTTTTCGGGATCATGCGCGTCCCTCGCGCATCAGCGCGGCCGCCTTGGCGACCGCGCGCATGATGCGGTTATGCGTGCCGCAGCGGCAGATATTGTCGTCGAGCGCGGCGGCGATTTCGGCGCGCGTCGGCGACGGATTTTTGTCGAGCAGCGCCTTGGCCGTGATCACGATGCCGGACAGGCAATAGCCGCATTGGCCGGCTTGTTCGTCCAAGAACGCCTGTTGCAGCGGGTGCGGGCGTTCCGGCGTGCCCAATCCCTCGATGGTGACGACGCTTTTGCCGGCGATGCTCCACGTGGGCTTGGCGCAGCACTTCTCGGGCACGCCGTCGATCAGCACCATGCAGCAGCCGCATTGCTCGAGCCCGCAGCCGAAGCGCGCGCCCATGAGGCCGAGCTCGTTGCGCAGCACGTTGAGCAGCGG
>CAVUBV010000008.1:0-164199 GCA_963739735.1 uncultured Alphaproteobacteria bacterium
TTATTTTCTCCGGCTTGAATTTCCCGTGGTGGCCCGCAAACTAGCGCATGATCGTGCCAAAAGCTCGCCCTCGCGGGACGGTTTCTAACGCCAAATTCATTGGGCTTTTTCAAATTCGAGAGGGCGAAAATCCATGCGAGCTTTCGACTTATACCCACTGTACCCACAGGTGGCCGGCACCCCGTTTCGGAACCGCCATGTGAAAGATTAGGTTGCCGTAAGCCGCACTCGATTCGCCGGGGGCCTGCCTATGATGCGCTGGTTTCACGCTTTGATGCCGAAGGAGGAGCGCTTCTTCGAGCTGTTCGCACGCCATTCGAATGCCGTGCTGGCCGGCGCTGAGGCGCTGCGCGCCATGCTGGAAGGCGGCGCGGCGGTGCAGCCGAGTTATCAGATCGTCATGGACCGCGAGCAGGACGCCGACGACGTGACGCGCGAGGTGCTGATCGCGGTGCGCCGCACCTTCATCACGCCGTTCGACCGCGGCAACATACGCGACCTGATAACCTCGATGGACAACTCCATCGACCAGATGCAGAAGACCGCCAAGGGCGTCGTGCTGTTCGACATGGCCGAGTTCACGCCGCAGATGAAGGAGATGGCGGACACGATCGTGAAGTGCGCCCACCTGGTGCAGGAAGCCGTACCGCTCCTGCGCTCGATCAGCGTTGAGGCGGTGCATATCAGCACCTTGACCGAGCGGATATCGCAGCTCGAGGGCCACGCCGACGAATTGCACGATATCGGCTTGCGTGAGCTCTACCTGACCAAGGGCAAAGCCGATCCGATCGCCTTTTTCGTCGGCAACGAGGTCTACGATCATCTGGAAAAAGTCGTCGACCGCTTCGACGACGTAGCCAATATCATGCACGGCATCGTCATCGAGCACGTGTAATCAGTACCGCAAGGCCGGACGACGATGGAAGGCTCGCTCACTCTGCCGCTCCTGTTTATTCTGATCGCGGTCGCGCTTGGCTTCGACTTCCTCAACGGCATGAACGACGCCGCGAACTCGATCGCGACCATCGTATCGACTCGCGTACTGCGGCCGATATATGCGGTCGCCTGGGCGGCGTTTTTCAATTTCATCGCTTTCATGTTCTTCGGCCTGCATGTCGCCGAAACCGTCGGCCGCGGTATCGTCCAGGCGGATGTCGTCAACGCCCATGTGATCTTCGGCGCGCTCGCCGGCGCCATCGTCTGGCAGGTCGTCACGCAGCGACTGGGAATCCCGTCGTCGAGTTCGCACGCGTTGATCGGCGGTCTGGTCGGGTCCGGCCTCGCCAAGGCGGGGATCCACGCGGTGGTCTGGTCGGGCGTCGGCAAGACCGTCGCTGCCATCTTTCTGTCGCCCGGGCTTGGCATGGTGCTCGCGCTCATGCTGATGCTGATGGTGTCGTGGATATTCGTGCGCTCGGCGCCCTATGCCGTCGATAGTCTTTTCCGCCGCCTCCAGTTCATATCGGCCTCGGCTTACGCACTCGGCCACGGCGGCAACGACGCGCAGAAGACCATGGGCATCATCGCCGTGCTGCTGTATTCGCAAGGCAGCTTGGGCGCGAAATTCTACGTGCCGTTCTGGGTGGTGATCGCGTGTCAGATCGCGATGGCGGCGGGCACCATGGCCGGCGGCTGGCGCATCGTCAAAACCATGGGCTCGAAGATCACGCGCCTCACCCCGATGCAGGGCTCCTGCGCGGAAACCGCCGGTTCGGTGATGCTGTTCACGGCGACCTATCTCGGCATCCCGGTGTCGACCACGCACACCATCACCGGCTCGATCATCGGCGTGGGTGCGGCGAAAAAAGTATCGGCCGTGCGCTGGGCCGTCGCCCAGGAAATCGTGATCGCCTGGATCGTCACGATCCCGGCGTCCGGCCTGCTCGGCGCCTTTTTCTATTGGATTTCGAGCCTGATGAGTTGATCAGGCCGCCACCCGGGCGAGGAAACCCTCGACCGCTTGGCGCAGTTCGGCGGCGGCCGATTCCACCGCTTGCGCGGCGCCCAGCACGCTCTCGGCCGACTTGCGGGTCTCGGCGGCGGCGCCGGTGACGTTGTCGAGCACCGACACCACCAGCCGCGCGCCATCGGCGGCGCTGGCGACGTTGCGCGAAATCTCAGACGTCGCCGCGCTCTGTTCCTGCACCGCGGCCGAGACGGCGCCGGTGCAGCCGTCGATCTCCTGCATGCGGCCGGCGATGCGGCCGATGGCGGCGACCGCGCCACCGGTCGAGGCCTGCACGGCGCCGATCAGCTTGGAAATATCCTCGGTTGCCTTGGCGGTCTGCACGGCCAGCGATTTGACCTCGGAGGCGACCACGGCGAAACCCTTGCCGGCATCGCCCGCGCGCGCCGCCTCGATGGTAGCGTTGAGCGCGAGCAGATTGGTCTGCCCGGCGATGGTGCGGATCAGCCTGACCACGTCGCCGATCTTCTCGGCGGCCTGCGACAGCGCGGCGATCTGCCGATTGGTTCCCTGCGTTTCGTCCACCGCCGCGCGTACGACGGTGGCGGTGTTTGAGAGCTGGCGGCCGATCTCGCCGATCGAACTCGACAATTCGTCGGCGGCGACCGCGGCGGTCTCCACATTGATGCTGGCTTCGTTGGAGGCCGCCACCGCGCCGTCGGCGCGCTGCGCGGTCTCGCCGGAGCTGGCGAACAAACCGGCGGCGGCGGAGCGCATGGTCATGGCGCCGTCGCTCACGATGCGCAGGTGATCCTCGACGCGCTGGCGGAACGCGGCGATCGCGCGCTCGACGATGGAACGGCGCTGCTGCTGGTCCTGCAGCGCGGCGCGCTCGCGCTCGGCGGCGCGTCGCTGGGTGATGTCATCGTGCGTCGCCACCCAGCCGCCGTCGACCATCGGCCGGTTGATGATGGAGATGACGCGACCGCTTTCCGATTTGACTTCCGCGGTGGTGGTCTTGCCCTGCGCCATGGCGGCGGTCAGCTTTTGCCGGTATTCGTCGGGATCGAGTTTGAAGCTGCCGTTGGCGATGCGGAAATCGAGCAGGCTCGCAAGCGTGCGGCCGGGCTTCACCACGTCGTCGGGGAGCTGGTAGAGCTCGCGATAGCGGCGATTGCAGATCACCAGCTTCTCGTCGCGGTCGAACATGCACAGGCCTTGCGACATGTTGTTGACGGCAACGCGCATGTGCGCGTTGGCGGCCCGCATCCGCCGGGTGACGACAAGGACCGCAACCAATACCGCCAACACCGTGGTAATCCCGGCGCAGAACGCCGACGCCGCGAATTCGTCCGTAGCGCCGGCCCATGCGACGATCCATGCGCCGAGCGGCACGACGTAGTGAAACAGCGCAAAGCTCGCTGGAAAACAGACGGCGCCGGTTAGCGCGATCAAACGCCAATCGCGCGGCAGTATCGATGGGAAAGCTTTAGCCATGATTGCGCCCGGGTCGGCCGGTACACTATTTCCCCAGCGGTTGTTTTGCAGTTAATTGCCGGCGCTTGAACGGTTAAGCGAAACTTAACGACGCTTTGGCCATGGTCGGTGGGCAGGGTGACTGGCGGGCACAGGGGATTTCGTTGCCGATGAATTGGGTTCGATCGTTCTTGGTCGTGCTGGCGTTCGGGATGTTTGCCGGCTGCGCCGGCGAATATGTGCCGAGGGACCAACCGAGCTTCTATAGCAACCTGGCGCAGCCGGGTGCGCAACTCGACGCCGCCGCCGCCGCCTCGATGATTTCCGGCTACCGCACCAATAACGGGCTCTCGGCGGTGACGCTCGATCCGGCGCTCACACGGCTCGCCGAGGCGCAGGCCGCCGTCATGGCCAAGCGCGACAGGCTCGACCACAGCGCCGGCAAGCCGTTCGTCGCGCGGCTCAGGGCGTCGGGCTACGACGCCAAAGTGGCGGCGGAAAATATCGGCGCCGGCTATCACACGCTGGCCGAGGCCTTCTCCGGCTGGCGCGATTCGAGCTCGCACCGCGCCAACATGTTGCTTAAAGGCGCCACCCGCATCGGCATCGCCGCGATCTACACGCCGATGTCGAAATACAAGGTCTATTGGGCGCTGATCCTGGCCGAGCCGGACGAGAAGAAGAGCTAGCAACCCGCGCGCGCCATGGCATAGTCCCGCCCCAGCAGGGCGGGAATTGCACTTTGGGCGAATTGTTCGGCGTCTCGATCGCGGTCGTTTCAAGTTGTCTGGGTGGAACGGCCGCCGCCGTCACGCGCTATTTGGTCGGCAATGCCGATCCGCTGACGCTGGCCATTCTGCGCTGGGGTATCGGATTTCTCTTCGTACTGCCGATTGCGCTGGTGTTGCGGGTAAAATGGCCGCAACGCAGCGACTGGCTCGGCGTGGGTGTCCTCGGCGTCTGCTTCTTCGGGCTGTTCTTTATTCTCTACAATATCGCGCTCGGCTACACGACTGCGGCACGCGGCGCCCTCGCGCTGTCGACGCTGCCGTTGCAGACCATGCTGGTCGGCGGCCTGCTCGGTATCGAACGGCTGACCGTCCGCAAGTCGGTCGGTGTCGGCATCGCCATGCTCGGCGTCTTTGTCGCGCTCGCCACGGGTCTTGCCGAAGCGCCACCCGGCGCCTGGCGCGGCGAATTGATCATGACCGCGGCCGGACTTTGCATGGCCTTCTACAATGTGTGGTCGCGCGGCTTCATGCAGCGATCGAGCGCACTCGGGTTTCTCGCGGTCGGCATGGGCTGCGGGGCCGCCGCGCTGGTTCTGGTCGGTCTGTTGACCGGGCGGGTCGCCGTGCTCATGGCTTTCGGCCCGCCGCAATGGATTGCCGGCATCTATCTCGGCGTCGGCGGCGGCGCGGCCGCGTTCATTCTCTGGGTCTTGGCGCTACAGCGCGCCTCGCCGACGCGCGTCGCCAATACCATGACGATCAATCCGATCACGGCGGCTTTGCTGGCGCATCAGCTCATCGGCGAGCCGATCACCCTCAATCTGATCGTCGGCTTGCTGGCGGTGTTCGCCGGCATTTGGATCGCAACGACCGAGACGCAAAAGGCGAGTGCCTAACGGGCTGGACCTTGCCCGCGCTCCTGACTAGCCTGCCGCGCCATGCCGACCCTGCCTCGTCTCGATACTTACGACGACATCTATCGCCAATTCCGCTGGAACGTTCCGGCGCATTACAATATCGGCGTCGACGTCTGCGACCGCTGGGCGGCGCGGGACCCCGGCCGCCTCGCCATTTTGCATGTGCATCCCGACGGACGCGAAGACGCCATCAGCTACGGCGCCTTGCGCGAGCTGTCGAACCGGCTGGCCAATGTGCTGCGCGCGCAAGGGGTCAAGCGCGGTGACCGGGTGGCGATCCTGCTGCCGCAGGCGCCGGAAGTCGCCGCCGCCCATATCGCCATCTACAAGCTCGGCGCGGTGGCGCTGCCGATCGCCGTGCTGTTCGGGCCGGATGCGCTCTCCTACCGCCTGCAGAATTCCGGTGCCAGGGCGCTGCTGACCAACGCGCAAGGCCTCGCCAAGCTCGACGGCGTGCGCGGCGAGGTGCCCGAGCTTGCTTGCGTGCTCGCACTCGACAGCGACGGCTTCGCGCAAATGCTCGCGCGCGCGTCGTCGGATTTCACAGCCGTAGATACTGGGCCGGACGATCCGGCGATGATGATCTATACCTCCGGCACCACCGGCCAGCCCAAGGGCGCGCTGCACGGCCACCGCGTGTTGATCGGCCATCTGCCCGGCGTCGAAATGCCGTATTTCCCGTTTCCGCAAGCGGGCGACCGCTTCTGGACACCGGCCGATTGGGCCTGGGCCGGCGGCCTGCTCGACGTGCTGCTGCCGAGCCTGCATCACGGCGTCGCGGTGGTGGCGCGCAAGTTCGACAAATTCGATCCGGAAGAAGCCTTCGCGCTGATACAGAAGGCGCAAGTGCGCAATGCGTTCATCCCGCCGACGGCGCTGCGCATGATGCGGGCGGCGCCGAGTCCGCGCGGCCGCTACGACTTCGCGTTGCGCAGCGTCGGTTCCGGCGGCGAGTTGCTCGGCGTCGAGGCGCTGGAATGGGGCAAGGCCACCTTCGGCCTGACCATCAACGAATTCTACGGGCAGACCGAATGCAATCTGGTGCTCGGCTCATGCGCTACGCTCGGCGTGTCGCGGCCGGGCGCCATCGGCAAGCCGGTCCCCGGCCACAACGTGGCGGTGATCGGCCGCGACGGCACACCGCTTAAAGCCGGCGAGGTGGGCCAGATCGCGGTCAAGCACCCCGACCCGGTGATGTTCTTGGAATATTGGGGCCGGCCGGACGCCACGCGCGATAAATTCATCGGTGATTGGATGACCACCGGCGACCAGGGCACGATGGACGAAGACGGCTATTTCAGCTTCGTCGGCCGCGACGACGACGTCATCACCTCAGCCGGCTTCCGCATCGGACCCGGCGAAATCGAGGACTGCCTGCTGCGCCACCCGGCGGTGGCGCTCGCCGCCGTGGTTGGCAAACCTGATGCGCTGCGGACCGAGATCGTCAAGGCCTTCATCGTGCTCAAGCAAGACCGCGCGCCTTCCGACGCGCTCGCCGCCGAGATCCAGAATTTCGTCAGGACGCACCTGTCAGCCCACGAATATCCGCGCGAGGTCGCTTTCATCGACGACCTGCCGATGACGACGACCGGCAAGGTGATCAGGCGGCTATTGCGGGAAAAGGCCTAAGAGGCGGACACGTCGCCCATGATGAAGACGTGGAAGCCCAGCCGGCGCTTGGCGACGAGATAGAGCAGGATCGATTCCACCACCAGCGCGCTCGAGGTCGCGACGCCTGCGCCTTCGATGCCGATGCGCGGGATGAGCACGATGCACAGCACGAGATTGATGGCGAAGGCACCGGCATAGATGAAGACGCATTGCTTGCGCTCACCCAACATGTTGAGCAAGCGCTCGGCCGGCCCGACCGCGGCGCGCGCCAGCATGCCGACCGCCAAAATGAACATTACGTCGTAGCCGCGCTCGAAGCCTGCGCCGAACAGGCCGAGCAGAGGGCGCCCGGCGGCGAGGATCAGCGCGCAGGCCAGAAGCGAGGGCCAGAACGTCCACTTGATGGTCTCGGCGAAAAACGAGGCCAGCCGCTTCTGGTCGCCGCTGATGTGATATTGCGTGAACTTGTGTGTGGTGGCGCCGGCGATGGCGAAATAGACGAAAGCGACGATCGCCAACAGCCGCGCGCCGGCATAGTAGACCGCCACCTCGTCGGGCGAGCGGAAATGCTCGAGCGCGAGAATGTCGACGTAGGTGAGCAGCAAATAAAAACCTTCCACCACAAATATAGGGATCGAAGTAGCGAACCAGACTTTGAGCTCGTATTGCTTCGACCCCGCCGGCACTTTCCGCTTGAGCCTACGGTCGAGCACGAACAACTGAACGAGCGTCACCGCCCAGGTGGTGACGACCGCGATAATCATCGCGGTCACCGCGTCGGTCGGCGCGCCGAACAGATAGGCCGCGCCCATCAGCACGGTGATGGTCGCCTGCCGCCAGATGTAGAACGGCATCAGCGCCAGATTAGGCCAGTCGTAGGATTGCGCGATGCCGGCTTGAACTTGCACGAGCCCGTAGACCGGAATGGTGACGCAGGCGAGATAAAGCGGCACCACGACGAAATGGTCGAGGTAAGGCGCCAGCAGCGTCACGCCGAGGGCGCCCACGGCACCAATCGCGGTAGCGATCGCAAAAGCGAGCCAGCGGCTGCCGGTCAGAAATCCGCGCAAGCGGTCGAACGACTTGAGCTCGGTATATTCCGGTATGAATCGCCGCGCCGCCGACGACAGGCCGAAGTCGGACAGCGCGCCGATCATCAGCACCCAGGTCCATACATAGATGTAGATGCCGAACTGGAAGCTGCCCATCCAGCGCGCGAGCAGGACCTGGCTGCCGAGCGCGAGCATGGCGCTGCCGACACGCACCAGGAAGACCTTGCCGGCGACGAGTTGTGCGAGCCGCGAGTCACTGCGCTCGGCGAGGATTGATCTGACGCGCGCGATGAGGCGCGCCGCCGCCGAAGGTGGCGCGGATGCGGCGTTTTCGGTATCGACCAGCGCCACGGGTTCTCTCCGCGCCGGCCCCGGCCGGGTTGCGTGCGACGGCAAAGCCATCGTGTTCGCATAGCAAGGAACCGTTAAGAATCGGTTGGGCGGGCGCGTTTATGCCGATGGATCAAGAGTTTTCGAGCTTGGCCACGTCGGTCAAGATGCCGGCGACGACTTGGCGTTCGGCTTCCGTCAGCGCGGCCTGCGGCGGCACCGGGTCGCCGACCGCATAGCCCTGAATCTGCAAGCCCGCCTTGATGCAGGCGGCGAGATTGAAGCGCGCGAAGGCCTCGTTGATGCGCCAGAGTTCGCGTTGCAGCGCCATCGCCTCCGGCCATTTTTCGGCGCGGCAAAGATCGTAAAGCCGCACGCTCTGCCGCGGCACGATGCAGGCCGGGCCCGCCATCCAGCCGACGCCGCCGATCAGCATCACCGCTGCCGGAATGTGCGCAGAAGCGGAAAACACTTTCATTTTCGGAGCGCGGTTCATGATCGAGAGCAGGCGGCCGGTATTGGTCGAGGCGTCCTTGATGGTGCGGATGCGCGGGTGCTCGGAGAGCCGCGCGATGACGTCGAGCGTGAGATCGCTGCGCTGGAATTGCGGATTGGTGTAGATCACCACCGGAATGTCCACAGCATCGGCAATGGCGCGGAAATAACTTTCGATCTGCGCGTCCTTGAGCGGGAAATAGGCTTCGAGGATGGCGAGAATACCGTCGGCGCCGAGCGACTGATAATGCTTGGCTTGCGCCACCGCGTCGGCGGTCGCGGTCGAAGCGACACCGGCGATGACCGGCACGCGTTTTGCCGCCGCCTCGATGGTCGCCTGCACCACCACCGCGCGCTGCTCGTGCGATAAATAAGCGAACTCGCCGGTAGAGCCGAGCGGGGTGAGCCCGTGCACGCCCGCTTTGATCAAATCCTCGCACAGCTGCGCGAGCACATCGACTTTGATGCGTCCGTCCACGTCAATCGGCGACACCAGATAGGGAAACACGCCGTGGAAGTCGGTCATGCACTCACCCCGCAAACCCGCCGTCGTCGAGAAATTTCTGCTCCTCCGGGGTGGTAACGCGGTCGAGCATCGGGTTGCGATGCGGGAAGCGGCCGAAGCGGCGGATGATGTCGGCGTGCAGCTCCGCCCATTTCAGCCCCTCGGCATCGCCGGCCGCTTTGTAGAGCGCGATCCCGCGCTGCTGGTCGGCGAGATCTTCCGAGTGCTCGAAGGGAACATAAAAGAACTGCCGCAGCGGCGCCTCGACCTGGCTGTCGAAGCCGCGCACGATGGCGCCGGCGGTGATCGCGCGCGCTTGGCTGTCGGTGGCGAAAGCGCGCGCCGAACCGCGGAACATGTTGCGCGGAAACTGATCGAGCAAAAGGAGCAGCGCCAGCGCGCCCTCCGCGTTTTGCTCCCAGCCGCCGAGCCTGCCCGCGGCGGCGGCTTCATGAGCTTTAAGGAAGCGCCGCCGAATTTCGTCGTCGAAGGCGGGGTCCTTCTTGTACCAGCGGTCCGCTCCGCCTTCGCGCCAGAACGCCACCACGTCGGCGGCCGACGGTAGCGCGGCGGGCTCGCTCATGCCTCGTCCCGCAGCGCGCGGCGCAGGATCTTGCCGACATTGGTCTTCGGCAGTTCGGCGCGGAATTCGATGTGCTTGGGCACTTTGTAGCCGGCAAGCTCGGTGTGCATGTACTTGCGCAAAACTTGCTCGGTCAATTCCGGCGATTTCTTCACCACGAACAGTTTCACCGCCTCGCCGGAATGGGCGTCCGGCACGCCGACGGCGGCGCATTCCAAGATGCCGCCTTGCATCATCGCCACGTCCTCGACCTCGTTGGGGAACACCTTGAAGCCGGAGACCGAGATCATGTCCTTCTTGCGGTCGATGATCTTGACGCGGCCGTCGGCGTCCATCACGCCGATGTCGCCGGTGCGGAAGAAGCCGTCGGCGGTCATCACCTTGGCGGTCTCGTCGGGACGGTTCCAATAGCCGGGCATCACCTGCGGCCCGCGCGCGCAGATCTCGCCCTGTTCGCCGATCGGCACGTCATGACCGGCGTCGTCGCGGATGGTGATTTCGGTCGACGGGACCGGCAGCCCGATGGTGCCGGTCCATGCGGCGATGTCGCCGCGGTTGACGGTCAATACCGGCGAGGTTTCCGACAGGCCGTAGCCTTCCACGATCGGGTGGCCGGTCGCCTTCATCCAGGCCTCCGCCACCGGCTTCTGCACCGCCATTCCGCCGGCGACCGCCGATTTCAGCATGCTCAAGTCAAGTTTTCCGAAGTCGGGATGATTAAGCAGCGCGTTGTAGAGTGTGTTGACGGCCGGGAACATGTTCACCTTGTAGCGGCTCAATTCCTTGATTAGGCCGGCGATGTCGCGCGGGTTGGGAATCAAAATGCACATGCCGCCGTTGCCCACGCTGAACAGCAAACAGGCGGTGAGCGCGAAGATGTGATAGAGCGGCAGCGCGGTGACGACGATGACCTGGTCGATCTTCGGCGGCTTCGACACCATCGGCTCGTTCCACGCTTCCACCTGCAGCACATTGGCGACCAGATTGCGATGCAGCAGCATGGCGCCCTTGGCGACGCCCGTGGTGCCGCCGGTATATTGCAGGAAGGCGATATCGTCGGGCCCGACCGCGACGGCGGTGAACGGCAGTTTGCGGCCCTGGCCGATCACGTCGTTGAATTTTGTCGCGCCCGGCAGCGAATAGGCCGGCACCAACTTCTTGACCCGGCGCACCACGGTATTGACCAGCGCGCCTTTCACGCGACCGAGCATGTCGCCCATGCCGGCGACCACGACGTGCTTCACGTCGGTCAGCGGCAAGGCCTCCTGCAGCACCGACGCGAAATTCTCCAATACGATAATAACTTCGGCGCCGGAGTCCTTGAGCTGGAACTCCAACTCGCGCGGCTTGTACAGCGGGTTGACGTTTACGCAGGTCATGCCGGCGCGCAGGACGCCGGCGATCGCCACCGGATATTGCAGCACGTTGGGCATCATGATGGCGACGCGCGCGCCGCGCTTGAGGCCCTTGCTCTGCAGCCAGGCGGCGAAGGCGCGCGAGGCATCGTCAAGTTCGCCGTAGGTCAGCGACTTGCCCATGCACACGCAGGCTTTTGCGGCGGCATGCGCCTTGAAGCTTTCCTCGAAGATTGCCACCAGCGACGCGTAGCGCGATAGGTCGATCTCGGCGGGCACGCCCGGCGGATAGTGCTTTAGCCAAGGTCGCTCAATTGGCCGTTGCATGGCGTTTCCCCCTTGCCGCCGAGCTCGTTTCCGGCACGTTTCCGATTTGGCCGGCGGTCGGGGATTAGCATTAGTCGAGTTGCGAACCCGCGCAAGGGCACCAAAGCCCGGTCTAGCGGTCCGCCCCGCCGAATGGGGTGAGCGGATTGTCGGTCAGCGCGGCGCGGTCCGGCCGGTCGATGCTGGCGGCGCCGAGAAAGGCCTCGAACAGCTCGCGCACCGTGCGTTCGGGCAGGTCGCGGGTGATGAACACCAGCCGGGTGCGGTGGTCGTCATCCGGCCAGCGTTCCAGCCGCGCGGTGGGGTGGAAAATGTGCTGCACACCGTGCACCACCACCGGCGTGTCCGGCATTTCGGCGAGCTTCACGATACCCTTGAGGCGCAGAATCTTGGCGCCGTGGGTCGCGCGCAGCAATTCGAGGAACATATCCAGCGTGCCGGCCGGGATGGCCTCATCGGCGGTGAGCACGAAGGAGCCGATGTGCTCGTCGTGCCGGTTGACGTCGTGATGATGGTGGTGGTGATCGTCAGCGTAAGATTCGGCGGCGAGCCATTTCTTCACGTCGGGGATTTTGCGTTCGGGATCGTACAGGCCGCAGTTCAATATCCGCTCCGCCGTCGCTTCGCCCTGCGCGGCGTCGAGAATGGGCGCCGCCGGATTAAGCGCGTGCAAGCGCGCAACGATGGCTGCGCGTTGCTCGGGGGTGGTGATGTCGGTCTTGGTCAGCACGATGCGGTCGGCCATCGCCGCCTGCTTCACCGCTTCCGCATGCGCGTTGAGGGTGGCATCGCCGTTCACCGCGTCCACCACCGTCACCACGCCGTCGAGCCGATAGCGTTGCACCAGATAGGGATGCGCCATGGCGGTGTGCAACAGCGGCGCCGGATCGGCGAGACCGGTGGTCTCGATCAGCACGCGGCGGAATGTGCAACGCCGATTGTCGAGGTCGCGCAGCAGCGTCTCCAGCGCGTCGACCAGATCGCCGCGCATGGTGCAGCACAGGCAGCCCGACTGCAGCAGCACCATGTTGTCCCCGATATATTCGACCAGCAGGTGGTCAAGCGCGACGTCGCCGAATTCGTTGATGATGACGGCGGTGTCGCCGAGCGCCTTGTCTTTCAACAGGCGGTTGAGCAGCGTGGTCTTGCCGGCGCCGAGGAATCCGGTGAGCACGGTCAGCGGAATGGGTTCGGCCGGCCGGCGCCGCGCGGCGCTGTCACTAGTGCCCCGCTTCGGAAGTTCGTGATCCATCGCAGCACCTTCTGACACGAACTTCGGAAGCAAAAGGGGCACTAGCAAGTATAGTATGATTCTAGTGCCGCTTATCGATTTGAAGTTCCTGAACGAGCTTACGGCGGGCGGTGCAGGAACTTCAAATCGGCGGCACTAGCCGCGCTCATTGGCTTGCCGCATGAACCTTCGGCTTGGCGTGGCGTGTGCGCTTATGGGCGCTCGCGGTCGCGGCTTCCTTGTCGGCGCCGGTCTTCTTGGCGACGTGCTTGCGTTTCTTCTTCGAACGCGGCTCCGCGGTCTGCACCCGATCGGGATGATTGGCAGGTCCGGTGAACACCACCACCGGCGGCTCGGTGTCGATCGGCGGGCCGAGCACGAACTTGCCGGCCGCCGGCTTCAGGCTCGACAGCATGAAAGCGCGCGGGGAGCTTGCGTCGGACTCGCCGGTGCCGGCGGCCGCTGCATTCTGTTCTTCCTCGTTATTGTCTTCCGACGGCGGCTTACGCCGGTGGCCGCCGCACATTTCCTCGCGCAGATTGGGTGGCTGCGCGTTGATCGGCGCCAACGCGTCAACGGTGCCGAGCGAGGGCGTCAGCCATGAAAGGCCGTTGCCGTTGAAGCCGCGTTCGAGCAATTGCGCCGCCTTCTGCGCGCGCACCGAGCCGGAATAGGCGCCGAGCACGATGGCGATCAGCCGCCGCCCGTTGCGCGTCGCCGAGGCGACCACGTTGTAGCCGGAGGCGCAGATGAAGCCGGTCTTCATGCCATCGGCGCCGGGATAGCGGTCGATCAGCGAATTGTAGTTGTGCATCACCCGGTTGCCGTAGCGGATCGAATGGATGTGCCAATACGAATCGTCTTCCGGAAACTCCATGATCAGCGCGCGCGCGAGAATGCCTAAGTCACGCGCCGAGGTGACATGATTTTCCGCCGGCAGTCCGTTTGGATTGACGAAATTGCTTTGTGTCATGCCGAGCCGCCGCGCATTGGCGTTCATCATGTCGGCGAAGCCCGCGATCGAGCCGCCGACGCCTTCGGCGATGGTCACCGCGACGTCGTTGGCCGATTTCACCATCAGCATCTTCAGCGCGTTATCGACGGTGACCGTGGTGCCGGCCTTGAAGCCCATTTTGGTCGGCTGCTGCGCCACCGCGTTCTTCGACACCGTGAGCAGCGTGTTGAACGAGAGGCGGCCCTCCTTGATGGCGCGCAAGGTGGTGTAGGCGGTCATCAATTTGGTGACGGAGGCCGGGTACCACGGATAGGTGGCGTTTTCCGCGTGCAGCACTTTGCCGGTCGCGGCCTCGATCAGAAGCTGCGCCTCGGCCTGCGCGCGCGTTGAGCCGGCCAACGCCAGCACGGCGGCAAGAGCCAATATCGGCAGACGGGGGCTAGTGCAAAATGTCACTTTTCGCGGTCCGGTTAAGCGTCTTGGGCCTCGGAATCGGTTGGGTTCCAAAGCCTGCGACAGTAAGCTATCTAAGCCTGATATAAGAGGCAAAGTCCGCGCAACCCCCAGCTGGTTTCATGGTGATTTGCGCCTAGATGGCTGATTAATGCGACCAAAGTTCGGCAAACGACCGCAAGATAGACCGGGAGACTTCGATGACCGCAGCAATCGTCGGTTGGGCGCATACCCCCTTCGGTAGGCTTAATGGCGAAACCGTCGAGAGCCTGATCGTGCGGGTGGCCGGCGAGGCGCTGGCCGACGCCGGCATCGCCGCCAAGGACGTCGACGAGATCGTGCTCGGACATTTCAACGCCGGCTTCTCGGCGCAGGATTTCACCGCCGCGCTGGTCTTGCAGGCCTCGCCCGATCTGCGCTTCAAGCGCGCGACGCGGGTGGAGAACGCCTGCGCCACCGGTTCCGCCGCCGTGCACCAGGGGATCAAGGCAATCGAGGCGCGTTCCGCGCGCATCGTGCTCGCTGTCGGTGTCGAACAGATGACGACGACGCCGGCGCCCGAGATCGGCCGCAACCTGCTCAAAGCGTCTTACGTGCGCGAGGAGGCCGAGATCGACGGCGGCTTCGCCGGCATCTTCGGCAAGATCGCCGGCCTGTATTTCCAGAAATGGGGCGATCAATCCGACGCGCTCGCCATGATCGCGGCCAAGAACCATAAGAACGGCGTCGGCAATCCTTACGCGCAGATGCGCAAGGATCTCGGCTACGATTTCTGCCGCAACGAGAGCGAGAAAAATCCCTTTGTCGCCGGCCCGCTCAAGCGTACCGACTGCTCCTTGGTGTCGGACGGCGCCGCCGCAGTGGTGCTCGCCGACGTCGAAACCGCGCTCAAGCTCGGCAAGGCGGTCGCCTTCCGTGCCGCCGAACACGTGCAGGACTTCCTGCCGATGGCCAAACGCGACATTTTGAAATTCGACGGCTGCGCTCATGCCTGGCATGGCGCGCTCGCCAAGGCCGGACTGACCCTGGACGATTTGTCGTTCGTCGAGACGCACGACTGCTTCACCATCGCCGAATTGATCGAATACGAGGCCATGGGCCTGACCGCCGAGGGTCAGGGCGCGCGCGCCATCAAGGAAGGCTGGACGCAGAAGGATGGAAAGTTACCGGTGAACCCATCGGGCGGACTGAAGGCCAAAGGTCATCCGATCGGCGCCACCGGAGTTTCCATGCATGCGCTGACTGCAATGCAGCTGACCGCTACGGCCGGTGACCTGCAAGTGAACAATGCGCGACTCGGTGGCATTTTCAATATGGGCGGCACGGCAGTGGCCAATTACGTGAGCATTCTCGAGCGCATCAAATGAAAGCGGCGACTGAGGCCACATCTTGGCTCGTGCCGATTGTCTCAGACCATTGACTAAAGATAAGGCGGCTTTTTTATAAATCAGCGAAATTGATCGATAGGAGATACAGCTTTAGGATGTGATTCTCATATTCGTTGGTGTGCATATGAATTAGCGTTGATCGGAGGCGGGACGGCCGATGACCAACATTCCGACCGATCTTTTGCGTACGCTTGTCGCCGTCGTCGACTTGCGCAGTTTCACCAAGGCCGCGGCCAAACTCGGGGTCACCCAGCCGGCGGTGAGCGCGCAAATCAAACGGCTGCAATTTCTTCTCAACGGCGACCTGTTCGACCGCAGCTCGCCCGGGGTGAGCCTGACGCCGCAAGGCGAATTGGTCGTCAGTTACGCCCGTCGCCTGCTCTCGCTCAACGATCAGATCGTGCATATCGGGGGTAGCGGCCCGCGCCCCGAACTGGTGATCCGCGTCGGCACGCCGAGTGATTACATCGCCTCGACCCTGCCCAACACTTTGGCGCAGTTCCGTGAGCGCTGGCCGGACGTGCGCTTCATCGTGCGCACCGATTATTTCGAGCCGCTGGCGCGCGAGTTGCGCAGCGGGGAAATCGATATCCTGATCGGACTTTCGATGACGCCGCAGCCCGACGCCCGCCATAGCCACGCGCAGAAAGTCGCCTGGGTGCACAGCCCGGCAACTCGTTTCGAACCGGATCGACCGGTGCCGTTGGTCTCTTCTGGCGAGGGCAGTATGTATCACCGTCTGGCCGTGACCGCGCTGCGAACGGCGGGCCTTGATTGGGAAGACGTTTTCACCGGCCCCAGCCTGACCAGCCTGAGCAAGGCCGTCACCGCCGGACTTGGCGTCATGCCGATTGCCCGCGAGCGGGCGGAACAGGCCGGCATGATCGTGTGGGAAGACGCGCCGCTGCCCAAACTGCCGGATCTCTACAGCGAGATCCATGTGCGCGAGGGCGGCACCCGCGCCCTCTATGAGCAGCTGGCCGACGATATCGCGGCGGATATTTTCAGCGCGGCCGAAAACGCGCAAGCCGTCAGCACCTCGGCGCGCAAGGCGACCTCGGCGGCCTGACGCAGACTTTTTTGTTTGTGCATGATCTTGTCCGACCTTGCTTCGCCCGCCGAAGCGGGCTGCGCGAAGGCGGGAAACCGGTTCCCATCCCCGATCTAGTCGAGGACAAGCTTTTCGGGATCATGCGCCCGCCTACTTTGCTTTGCGGTCGGCGGCGGGCGGCAGATAGGAATCGTCGAAAATGTCGTCCGGCTTCGGCTTGCCGGTTTTGAACTTGTAGGCGATCGCGATTTGCTCGATGGCGCGGGCAAAGCGCGCGCGGTCGATGCCGCCATAGCCGTTCGCCTTCACCTCCGGCGTGACGATGTCGTCGCGGATCGCCATCTTCAGCCGCTCGATCTCAAGCTCCTTCTTGGCGGTGTCGTTGCGCTTGAGGACCGGCTCGAGCACGGCGGCGGGCTTCGCCACCGTCTCCTTCAGCCCCTTCAGGAAGGCGCGCAGGAAGCCCTTCACCGCCTCGGGATGCTCGGCGGCGAAAGTCTGATTGACGATGATCGCGTTGCCATAAAGTTCGACGCCGTAATCGGCCATCAGCAGCACGGTGATGTCGTCGACCGGAACGCCCTTGTCCTTGAGATTGATGAAATTGGAATAGGACTGGCCGGTGACGGCGTCGACCTGACCGGCGGCCAGCATCGGCTCGCGCACCGGGCCGGCGATATTCTCGATCGTCACCTTGGCCGCATCGATGCCGGTGACCTTGGCGAAAATCGGCCACTGCGCATACGCGAGGTCCGCCGCCGGCGCGCCAAGTCTTTTGCCTTCCAGATCCTTCGGCGTGACGATGCCGCGGCTCTTGCGCCCGATCACCGCAAAGGGCGGCCGGTTATAGTAGATGAACACCGCCTTGACCGGCGTCTTCGCATTGGCGTCGCGATATTTGATCAGCGAATTGATGTCGGCGAGACCCATCTCGAAGGGCCCCGAGATGACGCGTTCGATAGCTGCGAGCGAGCCGGGCGCCGTGCTGACGGCGACATTGAGCCCTTCGGCTTTGTAGTAGCCTTTGTCGAGCGGCAGCAGGAACGGCGCGGCCGGTCCTTCGAAGCCGAGGTCGAGACTGAATCGGATTGCGATTTCCGCGGCCTGGGCGCGCGGCGCCGCCGCCAGCAATGTCGCCGCGAGAAATATTGCCGAGGTCAAGCCGCCGGCGCATCGCGCACGCATCGTACTCGGTACAGGTCGCAGCATACGCATCCCGGCAGCGGCATATTTTTCCCGACGCTCCACCAAAGTATATGCGCCGGTAAAGAGCAAGATATGAGCGCGTTATGACGGGCATTTGTATGGCGGTAAGGCTAATCTTGCCGTCCGCCCAGGCCGGGCGATGATTAACGCCGGGCTGCCCAAAAGCCGACCAAGAGCCGAACAAGAGCCGACCAAGAGCCGCCCAAGAATCGCGCGGATGCGATAGTCTCAAGACCCAAGCTTGGAGGCTGATCGATGCCACCGGCAGAGCCCGCTACCGCGACCGGCGATAATCTGTCGTTCGGCGCACCCTATGCGCCGGCCGATGAAGGCTTGGCTGCCGCGCTGCTGGCCGGCGCCGTGCGCCCGCAAGAGGCCGAGGCGCGCATCGATGCCCGCGCCACGGCGCTGGTGAAGGCGATCCGCGAGCGTACCGGCCGGCTCGGCGGGGTGGAGGATTTCCTGCACGCCTACGCGCTCTCCACCAAGGAGGGCCTGGCGCTGATGGTGCTGGCCGAGGCGCTGCTGCGGGTGCCCGACGCCGGCACCGCCGACCGGCTGATCGAGGACAAGCTCAGGAGCGGCGACTGGGCGCAGCACGATACCCGCTCGACCGCGCTCTTGGTATCGGCCTCGGCCTGGACCCTGGGGCTGACCGCGCGTGTCATCCACCCGGGCGAAACGCCGGACGGCATCGTCGAGGCGCTGGTCAAGCGGCTCGGCCTGCCGGCGGTGCGCGCCGCCACCCGCCAGGCGATGCGGCTGCTCGGCTCGCATTTCGTGCTCGGGCAGACGATTGAGGAGGCGCTGGCGCGCGCCGCGTCGGGGCGCGCATCCCTCTATTCCTTCGACATGCTGGGCGAGGGCGCCCGTACGGCCGCCGACGCCGAGCGCTATTTCGAGTCGTATGCGAATGCCATCGGCGCCATCGGCAAATCGGCAAGAAAGACCGCCGGCAATGCCGCGCTGCCCCACCGGCCGGGCATTTCGGTGAAGCTGTCCGCGCTGCATCCGCGTTACGAGCCGGCCTCGCGCATCCGCGTATTGCGCGAGCTGACGCCGAAGCTGCTCGAGCTCGCGCGGCTGGCGAAATCGCATGAGCTCAATTTCACCGTCGACGCGGAAGAAGCCGACCGCCTGGAATTGTCGCTCGAGGTCATCGGCGCGGTATTGCGCGATCCGTCGCTTTCCGGCTGGGACGGGTTCGGGCTTGCCGTGCAGGCCTATCAGAAGCGCAGCCCCGCCGTGATCGACTGGATCGCGGCAGAGGCCGAAGCCCTTAACCGCCGCCTGATGATCCGCCTGGTCAAGGGCGCCTATTGGGACACCGAGATCAAGCGCGCGCAGGAGCGCGGGCTGCCCGACTATCCGGTGTTCAGCCGCAAGGCGATGACCGATCTTTGTTATCTCGATTGCGCGCGCAAATTATTGGCGGCGCGGCCGCGGCTTTATTCGCAATTTGCCACCCATAATGCGTTGACGGTGGCGAGCGTGATCGAGGACGCCGGCGGCACGCAGGACTACGAATTCCAGCGCCTGCACGGCATGGGGGATGCGCTCTATCAGTCTCTGCTGGCGGATCTCGCCGGCCTGACCTGCCGGGTCTATGCGCCGGTCGGCGGCCATGCCGATCTGCTCGCCTATCTTGTGCGCCGGCTGTTGGAGAACGGCGCCAATTCGTCTTTCGTGTCGGTGGCCGCCGATCCCTCGGTGCCGATCGCGACCGTGCTGCGGCGGCCGCAGAGTTGGATCGGGCGTCCCGACCAGGCGCGGCACCCGCATATCCCGCTGCCGCGCGACCTGTTCATGCCCGAGCGCAGGAATTCGATCGGCGTCGAATTCGGCGATGCCAGCGCGTTACATGAGCTGCGCGCGGAGATCGCGGCGGCGCCGCGCCATGCCAATGCAGCGCCTTTGATCGACGGCGTTGCGGTCGCCGGCCGCGCGCGTAGCGTGCTGTCGCCGATCGACGGTAAGCCGATCGGCGTGGTGGAGGAGGGGGATGCGGCGATCGTCGGCGCGGCGCTGTCGGCGGCGCAGGCCGGGTTTGCCGCCTGGGCCGCGACGCCGGTTGGCGAGCGCGCCGTGATCCTGGAACGCGCCGGCGACTTGATCGAGCGCAACCGCGGTCGGCTGATCGCGCTGCTGCAGAGCGAGGGCGGTAAGACGCTCGACGACTCGATCTCCGAATTGCGCGAGGCCGCCGATTTCTGCCGTTATTACGGGAGCCAAGCGCGCAGCGCCTTGGCTGCGCGCATGCTGCCGGGCCCGACCGGCGAGAGCAACGAACTGCGCTATCGCGGCCGCGGCGCCGTGGTCTGCATCAGTCCATGGAATTTTCCGCTCGCCATTTTCACCGGCCAGGTGACCGCCGCACTCGCCGCCGGCAATACGGTGGTGGCCAAGCCCGCCGAACAGACCCCGCTGGTGGCCTACGAAACGGTCAAGCTTTTGCACGCCGCCGGCGTGCCGGCGGGCGCGCTGCATTTGGTGCCGGGCGACGGCAAAGTCGGCGCGCTGCTTGTCGGCCATGCCGGGGTTGCCGGCGTCGCCTTCACCGGGTCGACCGAAGTTGCCCGCAGCATCAACCGCGCGCTCGCCGCCAAGGACGGCCCGATAGCCGCGCTCATCGCCGAGACCGGCGGCGTCAACGCCATGATCGTGGATGCCACCGCTCTGCCCGAGCAGGTGACCGACGACGTGATGACCTCATCCTTCCGTTCCGCCGGCCAGCGCTGCTCGGCCTTGCGCCTGCTTTGCGTGCAGGACGACGTGGCGGACAAAGTGCTCGATATGGTGCAAGGCGCCGCGGGCGAGCTCAAACTGGGCGACCCACGCGATATCGCCACCCATGTCGGCCCGGTGATCGACGGCGAAGCCAAGGGCAAACTCGAACGCTGGATCGCCGCCATGGACGCGCGCGGCGCGCTGCGTTTCCGCTGGGACGGGCCGCAGCCGGCGCACGGCACTTATGTCGCGCCGGCCATCGTCGAGCTCGACCGCGCGCGCGAGCTGAAGGAAGAAGTGTTCGGCCCGGTGCTGCACGTGGTGCGCTGGAAGGCAGGCGAACTCGACCAATTGCTCGACGACATCGCGGCGAACGGCACCGCGCTTACACTTGGCATTCACTCGCGTATCGAGCTGACCGTCGAACGCGTGCTCGCCCGGCTTCCGCACGGCAACATCTACATCAACCGCAACATGATTGGCGCCGTGGTCGGCTCGCAGCCGTTCGGCGGCAGCGGTCTGTCCGGCACCGGGCCGAAGGCGGGCGGGCCCAACACGCTGCACCGCTTGGCGCTCGAACAGGTGGTGACGGTGAACACGGCTGCCTCCGGCGGCAACGCAACGCTCTTGGCGGACGAAGAGGAATAGCCGCGGCCGGCGGCGTTATCGCAGCGCAAGGTGCGCGCGTATGCCCGGCGACGGCGGCTTTCGGCTCCAAACCTAGTAAGCCTAACGTGTGTTTGGCCGCTATCCTTAGTGGTTGTTAACCGGTTTGGCGCGCGGATCGGATATGGTATCGGGATGACTGATTCGGTCGCCCGGCTTTATGACGCCGTGATCGCCGCGCGCAGCGCGGACCCGGCGAAGTCGCGCACGGCCCGGCTGTTCCTCGCCGGCCGCGCCAAAATGGCCAAAAAACTCGCCGAAGAGGCGGTCGAAGTGGTGATCGACGCCATGAGCGGCCAGCCCGAGGCCGTGGTGCGCGAAAGCGCCGATTTGCTCTACAATCTGGTGGTTCTCTGGGTCCATTCCGGCGTGCACCCCGACGACGTCTGGGCCGA
Source organism: uncultured Alphaproteobacteria bacterium (assembly GCA_963739735.1). Classification (GTDB taxonomy): domain Bacteria; phylum Pseudomonadota; class Alphaproteobacteria; order Rhizobiales; family Xanthobacteraceae; genus Pseudolabrys. The sequence goes on from CAVUBV010000008.1 coordinate 21,361, forward strand.
GATGCGGCGGCGCGAGTTGATGTTTGGCATTGCCGAGAAGGTGCCAAAGAATCTAGTACAGGCCCCGGCGCGGCGGAAAGTCGTGGCGCTGGAGACCCGGCGCATCCGCAAGCGCCGCTGATCCGCCTTTCCCTAACGCGAAGCGTTCCGATGACAGTTGAGGCTGCCGAGCCGCGTTCATTGCTACGCCGTCTGTATGACTGGTGCGTCGCCGCCGCCGGCAAACGGCATGCGCTTGCGATCTTGACCGGCGTTGCCTTCGCCGAAAGTTCTTTCTTCCCGATCCCGCCCGACGTGATGCTGGTGCCAATGTTGCTGGCGCGGCCCGACCGCGCGTACCGGATCGCCGCCTGGTGCACGTTGGCGTCCGTCACCGGCGGCATGCTCGGCTACGGTATCGGGGCGCTGCTCTATGACTCAGTGGGCGCCTGGCTGATCCATCTCTACGGCTATGGCGACAAGGTCGAAGCCTTCCGCACCGCTTACGCGCAATGGGGCGCCTGGATCATCCTGATCAAGGGCCTGACGCCGATCCCCTATAAGATCGTCACGATCACGTCCGGCTTTGCCGGCTACAATTTTGGCCTGTTCGTTATTTTATCGGTCATTACCCGCGGCGCCCGCTTTTTCGTGCTGGCTTTCCTGCTGCACCGCTACGGCGAGGCGGCGCGCCACATTATCGAGAAGCGGCTGGGCTTGTGGACCATGCTGTTCGCCATCGTTCTCGTCGGCGGCATCGTGGCTGCGCTATACTTGCTGTGACCGAATCGCCGTTCCTCATTTTCGCCACCGGTCTGGCCTAGAAACGGCTTGCTAGCGCGAATGCCGTTGGGCTACGGATCGCCGCAGGGCGGGCCGCCCAGATGACAGTTTGATCGGCCAAAGGTTGATCGACTATGGGCAGCAGAAGCATCGCAAATCATCGCACGCGGCCGCCGGCGACGTTCTGGCTGCCGGTCGGCGCCGGCGTGGGCGTGTTGCTGCTGACCGTCACGCTGGCGCTGGCGCAGAACGGGGACGGCCAGCGGGCGCAGGCCGAGGAGCCGGGCTTCTTCGAAGGCATCGCGCAATGGTTCGACCGTCAGGCCGCCAAGATCGGCTCCGGCTTCAAGGACGCCGGCACGCAGGTGGAGAATTTCGGCCGTGAAGCCGGCGTTGCCGCCAAGACCACGGTGGAAGGCGCCAAGGGTGCTGCCGACACGGTGGTGCGCATCCCGGCGGCCCGCGTGATCTCCGGCCACGAGAAATGCAAGATCGCGCCCAACGGCGCGCCCGATTGCGTGGTGGCGGCGCAAATCATGTGCAAGGCAAAGGGCTTTGAGTCCGGCAAAAGCGTCGACATGACCACCGCGGAGATTTGTCCGCCCCAGGTCTATGCCTCCGGCCGCAACAGCGGCCCCGGCTGTCACACCGAAACCTTCGTCTCCCGCGCGCTCTGCCAATAGCTGAAAACGGACGCAACAAAGCGGCGAAAAGTCGCCGCTAAGTTGCGCGCGCGGTTGCCCGTTAGATTGAATCGTGCGTGCGCCCGCCGGTGATAATTCGTCGGCGGGCGCAGCATCCGGATGGCAGGGAGATCGCTCCTTCCGGAGCAAGCCGATGGACCGGCCTGACTTGGCCGTCATTATTCCAACAAAACTGAATCCAGACTGGTCAAAAGTGACCATATAAAATATTGTTGGTTTTGCCGGCCGTATTGGCCTGCGCGCTTTGCTCTAGAAAAAAATAATTAAATTCGTTTTTCCAATGGCTTAATTAGTCCCTGGAAGGAGAGGGCTGGTGGCACGCAGGACGAAAGAAGGTCCGTTCGATCCCAAAGCGTTTCTCGCTAAGGTGAATGGCGGACAAACCAAGACTAAATACAAGAAGGGCGCAGTCATTTATCGCCAAGGCGATCCTGCGGACGCTGTATTCTATGTTCAGTCCGGTAAACTTAAGCGGGCGGTTCTCTCCGAGCAGGGACGCGAAGCCGTGGTCGCGATTATTGGGCCCGGCGATTTCTTCGGCGAACGGTGTTTGTCCGGGCAGCACCGCCGCCTCGCGACGGTGACCGCGATAACGGACTGCACGATTACAAAAATACCGAAGCCAAGGATCATCGAGGTCATCCACAAGGAACCGGCATTTGCCGAGCTGTTCATCGCCCACCTTCTGGCCCGCACCAGCCGAATCGAGGGCGACCTGGTCGATCAATTGTTCAATTCGAGCGAGAAACGTCTGGCGCGGACCCTTCTGCTGCTTGCTAACTTCGGCAAGGAAGGCGAGCCCGAGCCGATCCTGGCGAAAATCAGCCAACAGACGCTAGCGGAGATGGTCGGCACGACGCGATCGCGCGTCAGCGCCTTCATGAATAAATTTCGGCAACTCGGCCTTATCGATTACAACGGCAGTATTGAAGTCCACCGCTCCCTGCTCAATGTGGTGCTGCACGAGAAGCCGGGGATTGGCACGTAGACGCGCCGATCTATTTATATCGCAAGTCGTTGCTATGATTTGTGTTCTTGCCGGCGCGCGGCCACTGGCAGCGGGTCACGAAATTTCTTGAAGTGTTCAATTTTGCACAGACCTTGAGGGAGTTTTTGGCTCGAATTAATGGCCCATAAGGCGGCTTAATCGGGAGGGCTCGCCTGGCCCGCTTCCGGTGTCGGTTCAATGGGCGTGGCCGAGGGAGCCGTTGCGGTGAAGCGTTTCATCCAGCTCGAAAATCTGCGGCTTCTGCGCGAGCAGCTGACGCGCACGACGGACGAGGCAAAATGCCGCCGGATCGTTAAACTGATTGAAGAGGAAGAATTGAAAGGTCGCGCTTCGGGCGGCAATCGCGCGCAAAGGCAAGCATCGGTAACGCTTGGCAACGCGCCCAAAGGCCCGTGACCCGCGCATCGGTGAGTGGCGTTTAACCCAGACTTTGGTGAGAATTGCGATGGGCTCGAACAATATCAAACGCTCGATTGTCCGCAACGGACAAAAGACCAGTGTATCGCTTGAAAAAGAATTTTGGAACGGACTGCGCGAGATCGCCTCCTCACAAAAGAAAAAACTGACCGCGCTGGTGCAGCAAATCGACCAAGACCGCGACGGCAACAATCTGTCGTCGGCCATCCGGGTGTTCGTATTCAATCGCTTGCGTGGGCAAGTCGCCGACGAACCGGAAATCGATCGCGCGCCGTCCGCCCGGCCAATCTCGCACATGCTGTAAGATCGCCAATAGACGGCGGCCCCCCAATGGGCGGCACCCGCGCCCTGTTCAGGGCAGGGTTGACGGCGCCGGCGGGCGCTTGTGCCGTCGCGCCGCTTGTGTTTCGGTCACGCCGGTAAATCCGGGAGAATATGGCGTGAACCTCTTTTCCAAGCTGCTTGAACGCGAAGCCGCCGGCAAACCGGTCACCGTCGGGGTGATCGGCGCGGGAAAATTCGGCACCATGTTCCTGTCGCAGGCGCGGCTGACGCGCGGCATGCATATCGCCGGCGTCGCCGATCTCGACGTGGCGCGCGCCCGCGCGCAATTGAACACCGCCGGCTGGCCGGACAACAAATACGCGGCAAAGTCGCTTGACGACGCGCATAAGGCACGCACGACGATGATCACCGACAGCGCTGCGGCGCTGATCGCCGATCCGCGCATCGAGGTGATCGTGGAGGCGACCGGCGTGCCCGGCGCCGGCATCCATCACTGCCTGCAGGCAATCGCCAACGGCAAACATATCGTCATGGTCAATGTCGAGGCCGACGCGGTGGCCGGCCCGCTGCTGGCGCGCCGCGCCAAGGCGGCGGACGTCGTCTATTCGCTCGCCTGGGGCGACCAGCCGGCGCTCATTTGCGAACAAGTCGATTCGATCCGCGCCGCCGGCTTCAAGGTGATCTGTGCCGGCAAGGGTACGCGTTACGAGCCGCACTACCACCAATCCACGCCCGACAACGTCTGGGACGTTCTCGACAAGTACCTAAAAATTTCCGACCGCAAGTCTATCAATCCGAAAATGTTCAACTCCTTCGTCGACGGCACCAAGTCCGGCATCGAAATGACCGCGGTGTGCAACGCCACCGGCCTGGTTCCGCAATCGGATGGCCTGCATTTCCCCCCGGCGACGCGCTTCGAGCTTGCCGATATCTGCAAACCGAAAGCCGACGGTGGAACGCTGGAAAAGCAAGGCGTCACCGAGGTGACCTCCTCGGTCTATCGCGACGGCCGCGACGTGCCGCATCATCTCGCGCTCGGCACCTACGTGGTGTTCGAGGGCGAGACGGAATACGCGCGCCGCTGCTTCAAGGAATATTCGATGCTGCCCGACAAGACCGGCAAATACGCAGCGTTGTACCGGCCGATCCACATGATCGGGCTCGAGCTCGGCATCTCGGTCGCCTCGGCGGCACTGCGCCACGAGCCGACCGGCGCGCCCACCGGCTTCCGCTCCGACGTGGTGGCAACGGCCAAGCGCGACCTCAAAGCCGGCGAAATGCTCGACGGCGAGGGCGGCTTCTGCGTCTGGGGCAAACAGACGCCGGCCGATAAGTCGCTGCGCGATGAATTACTGCCGCTCGGCCTCGCCCACAACGTCAAGCTCAAGCGCGACATCGCGGAAGGCGGCGCGCTCAAATGGGCGGATGTTGCCTACGATCCGAACGACGCGGCGGTGAAAGTGCGGCGCGAGATGGAATCAGCCTTCGGCCGGCAGAACGCCGACGCCGGGCCGGCTCACTAACGATCCTCGGTCAAATAAGAATAAGGGCAGCGAATGCCGCTGCCCTCTTCCGTCTTATTGTTACGGCGCTTTACCAGCGGCGCCAGTGGCAGCGGCGATGGGTGCGGAATACGAAATGTCCGTGCCGTATGCGCACGCGAACGCGCTCATTCCGGCAATAGCGATGACGGCGATGGTGGCGCCACGAGCGCCGGTCGCGATTATGGTGCCGGTATCTGACGTCCACGACGGCCGCCGGTAGCGCGGAACTCAGTCCGGGGTCCAGCATCCGGGCTTGTGCCGGCAGCGGCGCGGACAACGCAAAAAAGGCGGCAGCCGCCGCCGCACAAATAATCGCTCTACTAGACAATCGATTCATACCGTTCTCCTCGGAAATGCAAAAGCTCAGTATGACAAGTGCCGAGGGCGGCTAAAGTTTCTTGCGAATTTCCGCGATCGCTGCGGTGCATTGCCGCACCGTGCAGGCTTGTTGTGGTCTGCTGTGGAAGTCTTCGCGGCCACGCTAATGAATATGACGCGCCGCGCGCTACTCCAGCGCGATGTCGCCGTCGACTTTGTGGGTCAGACCGATCTTGCCGATGGTCAGCACCATCTGCGCCTGCACGGTCTCGGTCCCCTTCAGCCGGCCGTCGGCCAGCGCCGCGCGGATGGCCTTTTCGATCTCTTGCTGCGAGGTCACGCCCACCACCTTGAGAAATTTGCGCAATGACATATTGAGGGCTTCTTCGTTCATAACAGGCTCCTGGATGGGTGAATTGGGCCGATCATAGGCGCAACGCGGCGGCCCTGAAAGCGCCCCTATCCGGGTGCTGAAACGCGGCGGCAAGGGGACGAAGGGGACGTTGACCCTTGCTTTTGCGCCGCTATGATCCGCGCCGCTTGGCGCATGATCCCGAAAAGTGGGTACCGGTTTTCGGATAAGATCATGCGCAGACTAAAGAGTTGCCCCTGTGGCGGAATTGGTAGACGCGCCTGACTCAAAATCAGGTGGTGGAAACATCGTGCTGGTTCGAGTCCGGCCAGGGGCACCACCCTACGCCTTCGGCTTCGGGTGGCTTCGCCCGAAAAGCTTTCGTGGCGTAGGGTGTCCGCCGAAGCCTCTGGCGAAGGCGGACCGTTTCGGAGTGCGCATGACGACCGACTATCTCACGACGTCACTGTCCTTTGCCCGCGAGAAACCGCAGCTCTCCGCCGCGGCGGCGATCGCGCTGATCGGCGCGCTCGGCATCGCCATCGTCTACTTCTTCCAATACGTGCTGTTGATCCTGCCGTGCCCGCTCTGCCTCGAGCAGCGCATCGCGTTCTATTTCAGCATTCCGCTGGCGGCGATGCTCTGGCTCGGCGCGCAATACAACGTGTCGCGCAAGGTGATGCTGCTCGGCTTCCTCGCGATCATGCTCGCCATGCTGTGGAATACCGGGCTGTCCACCTATCACTCCGGCGTCGAATGGAAATGGTGGGCGGGTCCGAACGACTGCTCCGGACCGATCAACAAATTCGGCAACGCGCGCGACGTCTTGCACCAGTTGCAGAACCGCATCAGCCTGATCCGCTGCGATGAGGCGGCGTGGCGGTTCTTGGGGCTTTCGCTTGCCGGCTACGACGTGTTTCTCTCGTTTTTCCTGACGCTGGTCGCCGCCTGGGGCGCGTGGTCGTCGCGCGTGCGCGCTTAGCCGGCTGAGCCCGCTTCCGAAACGCCTAAAATGTTAACGACCACGAACTAAGAAGGCGCGCGTACATCCGGCGTCGCCCGCTCTCATTTCGTGGCCGTCCGGCGACGGAGCCATGACAAGACTCAACATCACCGTTGCAAGCTATATGGGGATGCCTCTGTTTTGCCGCAAGGGACTGGTGAAAGCTCCCCTCCCTTCGGTAACGAGGCTTGAAATTCATGGTTGATAACACAGCGAACGGCACTTATTCGGGACCCGCAAATACCTATTCGGGCACCGCAAAGACGCTGCATTGGCTCATCGTCGCGCTGATGATCGCCCAGTACATTTTCGCCTGGACCATGCCGCATATCGGCCGCAACCCGCAGGTCACCACGCTGATCAGCCTGCATTTCATCTTCGGCATCATCGTTCTCGCGGTGGCGGCGATCCGGGTGATCGTGCGGCTCACGCATCGCCAGATGGAGCCGGAAGACGGCTTGCCGCCTTGGCAGGTCGCCGCGTCGCGCCTGATGCACCGGCTGCTTTATGGGTTGCTTTTCATCATCCCGATCCTCGGCTGGATGAACGCCTCCTGGCGCGGCATGCCGATCGTGATGTTCGGCGTCGAACTGCCGGCGCTGATGCCGAAGCGCGCGCCCGGCTTCGGCTGGACCGGCGACGTGCATTCTTTGTTGTCGAATTATCTGCTGCTGGCGCTGGTCGGCCTGCACGCGGCGGCCGGGCTCTATCATCATTACATTCTCCGCGACGGCGTGCTGCGGCGGATGTTGCCCGGCGCGCGGACGCTTTGATTCAAGGCGCCGCCGCAATCGTTAATGGTTCTTTATGCGTCGGCATGAAATAACGTGCCGCGTTGCGCGTCGCCGCCCCCTGCACGGTCATAGGATATGGCCCAAAGCTCCCTCATTTCGGAACTAGAGCGCGCGATAAAATCGCATGACGCCGAGCGCCGCAAAGCCGCGCTGTCGGGCGTCGCCGAGCTGTTCCGCAACGTCAAAATCCAAGACGAAAACGACGAGCGGCTCGAGCTGTTCGACGACGTATTCGCGCAACTGGTCAAGGACATGACGACGTCGACGCTGGCGAAATTGAGCGGCGATCTGTCGTTGGCCAAGGTTGCGCCGGTCAAACTGGTGCAGCAGCTGGCGCAAAGCGACGCCATCGAGATCGCGCATCCGATCCTTTCCCGCTCCAACCAAGTTTCGCAAGCCACTCTCATTCACGTCGCCCAAACCAAGGGGCAGGAGCATCTGCACGCGGTCGCCAGCCGCGAACGCGTTAACGCGACGATCAGCGACTTGTTGATCGAGCGCGGCAACGAAAAGGTTGTGCAGGCCGTCACGGCGAACGCCAATGCCCAGATCTCCGAGCGCGGCTTCGGCACGTTGACCGAACGATTTTCCGACCACGAAAAAATAGCCGTCAACATCGCCAAGCGGCAAGACGTGCCGCCGCGCGTCATGAAAGCGCTGCTGAGCAGAGCGACCGACACGGTGCGCAGCCTTATCGTGAATTCGGTGCCGCCCGAGAAAAGGCAAACGGTATCGGATCTTTTGAAGGATTGTATGAAACCCGGCGGGCTCGAAACCAGCGTCCTCACCGTCACCGCCGAGGCGCGCAAAACCGTTTACGAGTTGAAGGAAAGAGGCGGGCTGAAAGAGGCGGCTTTGCTGGATTTTGCCGGCAAGCGAATGTTCGGCGAAACGGTGGTCACGCTGGCTTTGCTGGCCGCGATGCCGATCGAACTTGTCGAAGCTCAGATGTTCACGCAACAAAGCGATGCGCTGATCATCATGTGCAAGTCGACCGGTTTGAAATGGTCGACCGTTGCGATGATTCTGAACTTGCGCGAAACCCCGCCGACGCCGGCTCAGCTTGAGGAGGCATTGAACGATTTTTCGGTGTTGTCGGTCGAAAACGCCATGCGCGCCATGCGATTTTACTATGCCAAGCGTTCCATTTTGGAACGGTAAAGCGGCGGCGCGGACCGCGCCGGGCATCGTCCTGCCGGAGGCCTAGAGCCTATTCGTAGCGCAGCGCCTCGATCGGATCGAGGCGGGCGGCTTTGCGCGCGGGGTAATAGCCGAAGAAAATTCCGACTGCGGCCGAGAACAGGAATCCGCCGGCAATCGCCGTTCCCGAAATCGGGGCCGGCCAGTCGGCGAAGTACGCGATCGCGGCGGAAAACGCCACGCCCATGACGATGCCGGCAACGCCGCCGGTCACGCTCAGGAACACCGCCTCGGCCAGGAACTGCAGCAGCACGTGCAGGCGGCGCGCGCCGATCGCCATGCGCAGGCCGATCTCGCGCGTGCGCTCGGTCACCGACACCAGCAAGATGTTCATGATGCCGATGCCGCCGACCACCAGCGAGATCGAGGCGACGGCGGCGAGCAGCAGCGCCATGATGCGGCTCGAACTCTCGGCGGCTTCCGCGATCTGGCTCAGGTTGCGGACGGAGAAATCGTTGTCGGCGCCGGGCTTGATACGGTGGCGGCGCGCGAGAATCTCGGTGATCTGACCGATCGCCGGCTGCACGTCGGTCGAATTGGCGGCTTGCACGTATATCTGGTTGACGTAGCCGGCCAAATGCGGCGTCAACCCATAGGGGTTGGGCGGGTTTGGATAGATCCAATTGAGCTGCGTCTGCGCCTGCGAGGGCGCCGCCACGCCGAGCACCTTGCGCTCGGCCGTGGTGAACGGGATCATCACCAGGTCGTCCTGATCCTGGCCGTATGACGTTTGCCCCTTGCCCTCCAGCAAGCCGATGACGCGCAGCGGCACGCCCTTGACCTGGATAAGCGCGCCGATGGGCGTCTGCGACGCGCCGAACAACTGCTTCGACACGGTTTGCCCGATCACCACCACCAGCGCCGCGGCGGCCTCGTCGTCGGCGGTGATTTCGCGCCCGGCGTCGATCCGCCAGTTCGTCATCGGCGGGTAATTGGCGCTGATGCCCTGGATTTGCGTCGACCAGTTTTGGTTGCCCGATTCCACCTGGCCGGACTGGCGGATGAGATAGCTGACTTCGCTCACCGTGGTACTCTCGCGCCGGATTTCCTGCGCGTCGTTGATGGTGAGCGTGGAGGCGCTGCCGGATCCCGCGCGCATGCCGCCCGCCGTGCGCGCGCCCGGCATCACGACCACCAGATTGGTGCCGAGCCGTTCGATCTGCTTGCGCACCGCGTCGTTGGCGCCCTGGCCGACGGCGACCATGGCGATCAATGCGGCGACGCCGATGAAGACGCCGAGCATGGTCAAGGCCGACCGCATCATATTGCGCCAGATCGCCTGCATGGCGGCGGTCATGATCATCAGCGCGAAGCCCCAAAAGGTACTGCTGCGCCGTGCGGCGGCAAGCGCCGGGCGCGGCGCTGGCGCAGCCGGCGCGCCTTCACCGGCTGCCACGCCGCGCGCCGATCCGGCGGCCATGGCCGGTTTCGGATTTCGCACGTCCGTGACGATCTGGCCGTCGCGCATGGTCAAGGTCCGATCGGCATAGGCGGCGATGTCGGCCTCATGGGTGACGACGATGACGGTGACGCCTTGCTCGCGATTGAGCCGCACCAGCGTTTCCATGATTTCGTGCGAGGTGCGGGTATCGAGATTGCCGGTCGGCTCGTCGGCGAGCAGCAGCCCGGGCGCATTGATCAGCGCGCGCGCGATCGCCACCCGTTGCTGCTGGCCGCCCGAGAGTTGGCCGGGCGTGTTGCGCTCGCGATCGCCTAAGCCGAGCAGCTTGAGCGACGCGCGCGCCCGCTCGACGCGCGTGCTGGTGCCGGCCGGCCCGGATGCGGCATAGAACAGCGGCAGCGCCACGTTCTCGAGCGCGCTGGTGCGCGACAAAAGATTGAAGCTCTGGAACACGAAGCCCAGGCGTTCGCTGCGCAGCCGCGCCCGCTCGGGCTCGCTGAAGTTCGCCACGTCGGCGCCTTCGAAGAAATAACTGCCGCTGCTCGGGCGGTCGAGGCAGCCGACCACCGCCATCAGTGTCGACTTGCCCGAGCCCGAGGAGCCCATGATGGCGACGAATTCGCCGGCGTTGACCTTGAGGCTCACGTCGCGCAGCGCATGCACGTCGACGTCGCCGACGTGGTACGTCCGCGTGATGTGTTCGAGCCTGATGATCGGTTCCGCCATGCTCGATCCGCCGGCCTTTGGCCGCGTCATAACCGCAGGCGCGGCGCCGCTGCTTTGCTGCTGCTGTTGTCGCTGCGTTGCTCGGCGATGATGACCTGGTCGCCGGCTTTCAGGTCGCCCTTGACGATTTCCGTGTAGGCGTCGTCGTCGAGCCCGGCGGTCACCGCGACGCGCACCGGTTGGCCGTCGCGCAAGATCCAGACCCGCGTACGGTCGGCCGCGGCGCGGCGGCCGCTGCGCCGGCTGGCCGCGCTCGCCGGCGCGTAGCGCAAGGCCTGGCTCGGCACGCGCAGGACGTCGGTGCGTTCGTCGGTGACGATGCGGTTGGCCGCGGTCATGCCGGGCTTGAGCGCCAGATCGGCATTGTCGATGCTGACGACGACATCGTAGGTCACGACGTTCTGCACGGTCTGCGGCGATTGGCGCACCTGCGACACCGTGCCTTCGAACGTGCGCTTGGGGAAGGCGTCGACGGTGAACACGGCCTTGTCCCAATCCTTGATGCCGCCGATGTCGCTTTCGCTCACGTTGGTATCGACCTGCATCTTGGTGAGGTCGGTGGCGATCAGGAACAGCGTCGGCGTCTGGAAGCTCGCCGCCACGGTCTGGCCGACGGTGACGTTGCGCGACACCACGGTGCCGTCCACCGGCGAAACGATGTCGGTATAGTCGAGATTGACCTGCGCGGCCTCGAGCTGCGCCTGGCGCTGCTGAATGCTGGCCTCGTCGACGCCGATCTGCGCGCGCGCCTGATCGAGCGCGTTCTTGGCGACGTCGAGCGCATCCTTGGAAACCGCATTGGTCTGCGCCAGCCGGGTGTTGCGGTCGTAATTGAGCTGGGTGTAGGCGAAATTGGCCTTGTCCTTTTCAAGCTGCGCCTTCGCCTGCGCCAGATTGGCTTTGTTCTGATCGACCACGCTCTGGTACGGACGCGGATCGATCTTGGCGCATACCTGGCCCTTGGTGACCTTGGTGTTGTAGTCGCAGTGGATCTCCAGGATGACGCCGGAGACATACGACCCGACGATGATGGTGAGCACCGGATTGACCGTGCCGGTCGCGGTCACCGCGCGCGTCACCGCGCCGCGCGTGACCGGCGCGGTGGTGTAGCGGACCGGGGCTTCGGCGGTAGCGAACCACCAGACGGCGCCCACGGCGGCGAGCAGTGCGAGCGACAGCACCCCGGCGATCCACCAGACTTTTCGAGAACGGGAAGCGGCCGGCACGGCCGGTGGCGGTTTCGGCACCAGCACCACGGGCGCCACCGGCTCGATGCGCGCGGTGTCGATTCCGACCGGTTTGTTCATCATGCGAACTCCGCCTCAGCCCCAGTCATGGGCAACGCTAGCGGACCGGCGCGGTTCCGCCTTGATACGGGTCAAATACCGGCAAATCCGGAGGAAATGGCCGAAACGGCCCGGCTGGCATTCTTAGGTCGAATTTATCGATGGCCGCGACCGGCAAGGGTCCGGCTTTCGCAAAAGATCGTGCGCTGAGAAAATGTCGCCGCTTTCAATGAGATTCAGATCAGGTCGACGGTCCAGGTCACCAGCTGCGTGGTCGCCTGCTGGAACGCATCGTTGAGAGCGGCCACGGCCTGCGCCGCATCGGTACCCTTGGCCGGCACCGAGACCTTGAAAATGCGCGCGTCGGCAACTTTGCCTTTGTCGTCGAGCAGCCGCGCGGTGAATTCGACCACCGCGGTCGGCGCCCCCTGCTGCGAAATCTCGAAACTGCGGATGTTCAGCTCAAGCCGGTAGGCAGCCTCCAGCTGATCGATCGGCCGGCTCACCTTGCTAAGCTGCTTGGCGTTTTCGAAGCTCTCGATGACTCTCGCCTGCACCAGCTTCGGCAGATTGTCGGCCCAACGGGCATCGTGCACGTCGGTGAAAGTCCCGTCGGCCGTCTTGATCAGAATTTTCTGGGTATCGAAGGTGACGATGGCGTTGGGGTCCGCGACGACCATCTGCTTTTCGATTTTCTTGCTGAGCGGCGGAAACGAAGTCGGCGCCGCAAGGTCGTAGACCGTCGGTGTCTCCTTGGTGCCGCCGCCGCCGGTCAGCTTTTCCAAGCCGCCGATCAGGTTATCGATGCGCTTTGAGTTTTTCGCCAGCGTATCGGCGAAGGTGCTGATGCCGGTGATCGGCCGTGTGCAGCGGTGCGCGGTTCTCGGCCAGAATCTCATCGACGTTGTGCAGCGTGGCTTGCACCGATTCGGTCATCGTTCGTCCGGCGCCCGGGCTTGCCATAAGCGTGGGCAGCTGTCCGTTTTGCGAGGTCGGGGCAGCGGCGGCCAGGGAGCCGCCGCTCAGCGAAATCGCCGGCGCCCCGGTCAGGCCCTGGAAGGTGATGCCGGCGCGCGTATCGGCGCGCAACGGCGCGCCGTTGTCGACGGCGATCAGGACCTTGACGCGTTTGGGATCCTGCCGGTCGAGCAAGACGCTGACCACGGCCCCCACCCGGACGCCGTTGAACAGCACAATCGATCCTGGTGTTAGCCCGGAGACCGGCTGCTCGAAGTCGATCTGGTAGACGGTCTGGCCGATGCCGACATTGTTCTTTATCCAATAAACGAAGCCGAACCCCGCAAATAAGCAGACCAGAGAAAACACACCGATCACCAAGTAGCGCGCGCGTGTCTCCATAATCCCGGTCCAGTCAAGCGCTCGTTTCCGAGCGCGTTAATGCGAACTGCGGCTGAGTGTAATGCTGACTTCGGCGATCTGGCCGCCGCCGTGCGTGTCGATCGAAACGGTTTGCCGGTGGCCTCTGGTTACCATGTTCAGGTTGCCGGCGAAGGCCGAGGTCTCGATATGGATTCGAAACTTATCGCCATGCGCGGCGCCGATCGCGGTGCCGCCGACACCGCGGCTGCGCTCGGTCCATCAGGCCGGAAATATCATCGTGCTCGTCCGCGGTGAAATCGCCGGTGAGATCGAATTTATAGGTGTCGCTTGTGCAGATGAGCTGAAGATTGACGTTGTGGTCGCCGCTCAAACGGTAGGTCGCGCTGCAGCGAATGCGTTCGGTGGTGTCGGCTACCCGGATTTTTCCAGTGCCCGACCAGGTGCCGGCAAGCATGGCGAATGGGCCCGCCGCGGCCGACGCGTGCTGCAGTGCGCCGATGAACAGGAAAAGCGCAATTGTCAGTGTCGAGGCTGACTTGCGCCAAAGCGATAGCTCGGAGGGGTTGCACCGCCTCATATGGGAACCTTCTTGTTTGTAGGGCACAGCGCCTTACGGTTCTAGTTCGGTATCCCAATAAAGATAGTCGAGCCAGCTTTCGTGCAGATAATTGGGCGGGAACGCCCGGCCGTTACGGTGCAAATGCTGCACCGTGGGCTGGAACGGCATCTGCGAGGGCCACATCTTGGCCTCGTTCGGCGTCAGGTTACCCTTGCGCAAGTTACAGTCGGAGCAGGCGGCGACCACGTTGACCCACGTGGTGTGGCCGCCGCGCGAGCGCGGCACGATGTGGTCAAACGTGAGGTCGTCGCGGTCGCCGCAATACTGGCAGGAGAAACGGTCGCGCAGGAACACGTTGAACCGGGTGAAGGCCGGGTGGGTCGAGGGCTTCACGAAGGTCTTGAGCGAGACCACGCTGGGCAGCTTCATTTCGAAGCTGGGGCTGTGCACCAGGCGGTCGTAATTGGCGACGATGTTCACGCGTTCGAGGAACACGGCCTTGATCGCGTCCTGCCAGGACCACAGCGACAAGGGGTAATAGCTCAGCGGCCGGAAATCCGCATTGAGCACTAAAGCTGGAAAACCAGCAGGCGACACGTGCACGTTCAAGCGAGGCTCCTCTAAACCTCCCATGGCCGCCGCCACGCGGCCTGCCCGCTAGTAATAGGGCAGCGTGACAGGATTGTGAAGTAGTGGCGGGGGGTTGCCCGCAAGCGGCTTAGCGGCGGGCGGCGAAATGCCGGGCGAAAAACTCCCCGCCCTGGCGCAGGCCTTCCTGGTCGATGCCGTGGCCGATGCCGGGGGAGACGTGCCATTCGGCCGGAATGTCGAGCGCGGCCAGCCCCTGCGCGGCGTGCATCAGCGCCTGTACCGGGATCATCGGGTCCTGGTCGCCGTGCACCAGCAGCACCGGCGGCCGCGCCTTGATCTCGGCGGCGAATTGGTCGGGGTCGATGTCCTCCGGCACCACCAGCATGCCGGAATAGCCGACGATGGCCGCCGGCGGCACGGCGCGGCGCAAGCCGACATGCAGCGCCATCATGGTGCCCTGGCTGAAGCCGACCAGCGCCAGCGCCGACGGCGGCAATTGCCGGCGCGCGAGTTCGGCGTCGAGGAATGCGTTGAGCACCGGCGCCGCGGCGTTGACGCCGGTCCAGCGCTCGCCCGGATCGCGCATGGTGAGCGGAAACCATTCGCGCCCCATCGGCGCTTGCCCGCAGGGGCGCGGCGCGTGCGGCGAGACGAACGCAGCGTCCGGCAGCAGACCTTGCCAGGCGCGGCCGATCTCGATCAGGTCGTTGCCGTCGGCGCCATAGCCGTGCAGGAAAACGACAAGTTGTTTCGCTTTGCCCGAGCGCGGCTCTATCCTTGGCCCATCAAGATTTGGTCCGTCGAGTTCAGCCATTTCATTTTTTCCTTTTTGTCGCTTTCGGTTTGTTCGCTTGCGGCTGAACCGGCACCACGTCGCGCTTCTTCACCGCGTGATAATAAGCCCAGAGCAGATGTGCCGCCACACCGCGCCAGGGCCGCCAAGCTTCGGCAATCTTGGCGAGCCGCTTGGCGTCCGGCCGCTTGCGCAGATTGAGCGCGATGCGCGCGGCCTCCTGCACGGCGAGATCGCCTGCGGGAAACGCGTCGGCGTGGCCGAGGCAGAACAACAGATAAATGTCGGCGGTCCACGGCCCAACGCCGTGCAGCGCGGTGAGTTTGGCGTGCGCATCGTCGGCCGCCATGTTGCCGACCGCGCCGAGATCGATGTGGCCTTTTGCCAGAGCTTTGCCGATCTCGCGGATCGCCTTGATCTTGGGCGCCGACAGGCCGAGCCGCTTGAGCTTGTCGGTGCGCGCTTTGCGCACCGTGTCGTGGTGGAAGGGATCGAAGGCGGCGAACAGCCGGTTGCGGATGGCCGCCGCGCTCGCGGTCGACAACTGCTGGCCGCAGACGATGGCGCACAGGCCGGGAAAGCCGGCCTCGCGCCGGCGTAAGGCAAAGGCGCCGGCCTTCTCGGCGACCGGCGCAAGACGCGGATCGGCGAGAATCAGCTGCGCCAGGGCGGCCTGCAGATCGGCGTCGGTGTGGAGGAACTGGGTCACTTACTTTTTGTCATTGCCGGGCTTGACCCGGCAATCCGATTCGGCATCGAACCTTGCATGACGAAAGATGGACCCCCGGGTCAAGCCCGGGGGTGACAGAATGAGTGTTTTTCGCTTCGCGCCGTCGCCCAACGGCTATCTGCATCTCGGCCATGCGCTGTCGGCGCTGCTCAATGCCGAGATGGCGCGCGCGGCCGGCGGGCGGCTATTGCTGCGCATCGAGGACATCGACGAGACGCGCTGCCGGCCGGAATACGAGGCGGCGATCTACGAGGATCTGGCTTGGCTCGGCATCGAATGGGAAGAGCCCGTGCGGCGGCAATCCGAGCACTATGCGGATTACCGCGCCGCGCTCGGCGAGCTCGAAGCCATGGGCCTGATCTATGGCGCCTATGAAACCCGCAGCGAGATCGGTCGGGCCGCCGTGGGACGCGATCCGGACGGCGCGCCGCTTTATCCGGGGCGCCATAATACAATCATCGGCGACGACGAGCGAAGGCGCCGCGTCGATGCCGGCGAGCCTTACGCGCTACGCCTCGACATGGAGGCGGCCATCCGGCGCGCCGGCCCGCTCACCTGGCAGGAAACCGGCGCCGGCCCCGGCGGCGAAACCGGGTAGCCATCGCCGCCAATCCCGCCATCTGGGGCGACGTGATCCTGGCCCGCAAGGAAACGCCGACCAGCTATCACCTCGCCGTGGTGGTGGACGATGCAGCGCAAGGCGTCAGCGACGTGGTGCGCGGGTGCGACCTGTTCCATGCAACAAGCGTCCACCGCCTGCTGCAGACGCTGTTTGGCTTGCCCGCGCCGCACTACCACCACCACCGCCTGATCCTCGACGCCGAAGGCCATAAGCTGTCGAAATCGACCGTCGCCACGGGTTTGCGCGCGCTACGCGCGCAAGGCATGAAACCCACCGGCATCCGCAAAAGCATCGGGCTCGATTGAGCGCGGCTTCCGTGCCATTCTTTGCCTCGGGGTAGGGGAATGGCCAAGCGCAAGACGAAAAAGCGGCCGCGCGCACGCTCGCGCAAGGCGCGGAACAAGTCTCGCACATCGACGCCGGGTCGGCGCGCGATCGAGGCGGCGCTCGCCGGCGTGGTGCACGACATCCGCACGCCGCTGACCGGCATCGTGGCGCTCGCCGAATTGCTGGCGAGCTCCGAGGTCGGCGCGCGCGAACGCGCCTGGGCGGCCGCCATCAAGAGCGGCGCCGATCATCTCGCCGCCCTCACCACGCTGATCGTCGACGCGGTCAAGGCCGACGCCGCGGGCTTGACGCTGCGGCACGAACCGTTCTCGCCGCAGCGTCTCGCCGAAGCGATCGCCGCCGCGCTCGCCGCGCGCGCCGGCAACAAGGGCATCGCGGCGGAAATCTCGATCGCGCCCGACCTGCCGGCGATGGTCGCCGGCGAGGCCTTGCGCTTGCGCGCGGCGCTGGAAAACCTCGCCGACAACGCGGTCAAATTCACCAACACCGGCGCGGTTTCCTTCGCCGCCGCCGCCAAGCCGGCGACCGGCAAGCGCGTGCGCCTCGTCTTCACCGTCAGCGACAGCGGCATCGGCATCGACGCGCGTTCGTTGAAACTTCTCTTTCGTCCCTTCGCGCAAGCGAGCGAGGCGGTCGCGCGCCGCTACGGCGGCGCCGGCCTCGGCCTCGTCTTCGTCAAACGCATCGCCGAGGCCATGGGCGGCGATCTTAAAGTGACCAGCAAAAAGGGCCGCGGCACCAGTTTCCGCCTCAGCGTGCCGGTCGAGCGTATCGACGCCCGTCCTCCGGCTGAGCGCAGCGGCCTGCCGCCGTCGCGCATGCGCCCGCTTGCCGTCCTGTGCGCCGAGGACAACCCGTATGGACGCGTCGTGATGAACACGATCCTGAGCGAACTCGGCCACCGCGTCGATTTCGTCGAGAGCGGCGAGGCGGCGGTCGACGCCGTCTCACGCGGCAGCTACGACGCCGTGCTGATGGATGTCACGCTCGCCGGCCTCGACGGCTTCGAAGCGACGCGCCGCATTCGCGCGTTGCCGGGCAGAGCGGGGCAGGTGCCGGTGATCGGCATTTCCGGCCGCACCGAAAGCGGCGACGAGGCAGCCGCGCGCGCGGCCGGCATGAATTTCTATTTCGTCAAACCGGTGAGCCCGGGAATATTGGCGCAGGCGTTGGCCGCCATCGCGTGACAGCGAGCGAACGGATCGTTCGTGTTCACCAACTGCCGAATCGGTAGTTCAGTCCCGCGCGGACAAGATTGTAATGGGTGTCGGTCATGAAACATGCGCATATCCCAGCAACATGACCGTAGGTGAAATCTTCCAGTTTTCCGATGTGAAGGTATTCGAGCTTCGCCGACCATCGCGGGGCGAAGGCATATTCAATGCCGCCTCCCAACACAAAATTCGTTTCCGTTTTGGTATCTTCAATAAAGAAATTAGTACCGCCGTCGCTCGCGCGAACATGGGTAAAGGCGGCCCCTAAAGTGACATACGGAAGAAGCCGATCAAAAGCATATCCGAAACGTCCGCGAACGGTCGCCACCGAATTGATTTTCGTCTGGCATGTGCCGGCGGTGCCGCAGTCGAATACGCCGCTCGGAGCCGAGCCCTTGATCCCGCCGAACGACCAGTCGGCTTCGGCGCCGAGAACAAAATTTGCCCACTGCAGATTGTAGCCGAGCGTTGCGCCGCCAAGCCAACCGCTCATGTCAAAGTCAGACGAACCCGCGGCGCATCCGGTGAGCGGATCGCAATGTTCGCTGTGGCCCCAGCCGTGGGCGGCAACGCCGCCGATATATAAACCGGTCCAGTTATACGCCGCCGGAATTGGGCTTGTGCCCTTCAGCGGCATGTCGGCGGCAGAAGCCGGCGCAGCCAGGCAGGCGGACGCCATCAAGACGATGGCGGCCTTTGCCGCCGGAATTCCAAATTTTGACATTTCCGCTCCCATTACGATAAACACAACTTATGACGAAAAATTTGCGATAACAATTGGAATATTCCGTTATATTTACGGACACCATATGATTCGCAGCGCCGCCATGGCCAACATCGACGACATCGACCGTAAGATTATTGCTTTGCTGCAAAAGGACGACCGGCAGGCGCTTGCCGATTTGAGCAAGGCCATCGGCGCGCCGGCCTCGACCCTCAACGACCGCGTCAAGCGCCTCGTCGCTCATGGTGTTATCGCCGGCTTCCATGCGCGGCTTTCGCCGGAAGCGGTCGGATTGAACTTGCTGGCTTTTATTTTCGTGAGCTGGAGCGACCCCAAGGTTGAACCAGTATTCTTAAAAAAGATTCACATCGCACCCGCCGTGCTCGAATGCCATCACGTCACTGGCGCCTGGAATTATCTGATGAAAGTGCGAGTCGGAACGACGCGCGATTTGGAAAAATTTCTGTCCGATATCGTCAAGGCGGTTCCCGGGGTCGAGCGCACCGAAACCGTCATCGTGCTGTCGTCGGCCAAAGAGACTTGGGCCATCGAGCCGTCGTAGCGCCGCGGTGCCGATGGGCGTCACGCTCCCCGGCATCGAGGCCACCCGACGCTGGCTCAATTTATCCTCATCCGAAGTTGAACCTTTTTTGCGGTTCCCGCGACACACCTCAGCCGGTACAGGCGGTAATGAGGAGGGGCGCGGTGACCGACGACAGGAAGAAGCGCTCACGCGTCAACGGCAATGCCGTCCAGCCGCGGAGCGGCGAACTGCGCGCTGCGCGGTTGGGCACGATCAAGACCGACATTCTCGATAATCTCCGCCAGCCGGCCCTGTCGATCCACGCGGTCGCCGGCCGGCACGGGATATCCATCCACTATCTGCGCCAGTTGTTCGCCGCCGACGGCACCTCATTTGCGGATTTCGTGCTGCAGCAGCGCCTCGCCGCCGTCCATCTCATGCTGAGCGATGCGCGATCCGGTTACCGTACCATCGGCGCGATAGCCTTCGAGGCCGGGTTCGGCAATCTCACCGACTTCGACCTCGCTTTCCGCCGCCGCTACGGCGCGACGCCAGCGGCCGTGCGCGCGGCGGCCACGCGAAAAGATCGATAAACGCGCGTTGCGCGCACTACCTCGGCAGCAATGAATACGACAGGTGCCCGGTCCACCAGGCGGCGTCGCCGGTGAGGCGGATGGCGAACAGGCCGATCCCGGCGACAAGCGCGATCCAGAACAACCATACCGGCATCCGTTTTTGCAGGCCGAATAGTCCGACGATCAGCAGTCCGTCGATCCCCATTTCCAGCAGTTGGGCGCTGCGTCCTGGATATTCGTGTGCCGGGACGAGGGCTCGCCACAGAAAACTGCCGATTAAGAAAGCAGGCAATATCCACGGCATGGCGCGGTTGAACGCAGACTGATTTGCTTCCGGTGTCGGCGCTTGGCTCATGAAAAACTCCGCGCGTTGATAAGCAATTTGCGGAATTTGCAGGTTTGGTGCTGGGCCGTCAAACGTTGCTGGCGCCGTTCGCCTTTTCGACGATGCGCACCACGTCCGCCATGATGCGGTTCAACTCGAAATCCTTCGGCGTGTAGACCGCGGCGACGCCGGATTTTTCCATGGCGGCGGCGTCCTCCGGCGGAATGATGCCGCCGACCACCACCGGCACCGTCGAGGCCGGCCTCCTTCATGCGGCGCGACCACGTCGGCGACCAGCGGCAGGTGGCTGCCCGACAGCACCGAAAGCCCGATGACATGCGCCTTCTTCTTGCGCGCGGCGGCGACGATTTCCTCCGGCGTCAGGCGGATGCCCTCGTAGACCACCTGCATGCCGGCATCGCGCGCGCGCACCGCGATCTGCTCGGCGCCGTTCGAATGGCCGTCGAGGCCGGGCTTGCCGACCAGGAAGGTGAGCCTGCGCCCGAGCTTGCGCGAGACGCGGTCGACGTCGGCGCGGATATCGTCGAGCCCGTCGACGTCGTTGCGCATGGCGTTGCCGACGCCGGTCGGCGCGCGGTATTCGCCGAAGGCCTCGCGCAGCGTCCAGCCCCATTCGCCGGTGGTGACGCCCGCTTTGGCGCATTGGATCGACGGCGGCATGATGTTTTTGCCGGTCGTTGCCGCGCGCTTCAATTCGGCAAGCGCCTCGGCGACGGCCTTCTTGTCGCGCGCGGCTTTCCACGCTTTCAGCCGCTCGAGCTGGTCGCGTTCGGCGTCTTCCGACACCGTCATGATCGAATCGACGCCGCCGGTGAGCGGCGAGGGCTCGGTCTCGAGATAGCTGGTTGACGCCGACCACGATCTGCTCGCCGCGCTCGATTCGCTCGAGCCGCGCGGTGTTGCTCTCGACCAGTTGCTGCTTCATGTAGCCCTGCTCGACCGCGGCCACCGCGCCGCCCATCGCGTCGATGCGCTTGAGCTCTTCCTTGGCCTCGGCCTTGAGTTCGTCGACCTTGCGTTCGATCTCCGCCGAGCCGTCGAAAATGTCGCCGTAGTCGAGCAGGTCGGTCTCGTAGGCGAGGATCTGCTGCATGCGCAGCGACCATTGCTGATCCCACGGCCGCGGCAGGCCGAGCGCCTCGTTCCAGGCCGGCAATTGCACGGCGCGGGCGCGCGCGTTCTTCGACAGCGTGACGGCGAGCATTTCGAGCAGAATGCGCGGCACGTTGTTTTCGGCTTGCTGCTCGGTCAGGCCGAGCGAATTCACCTGCACGCCATAGCGGAACAGCCGCTGCTTGGCATCTTTGATGCCGTAGCGCTCGTGGTGATCTCGTCCCACAATTCGACGAAGGCGCGCATCTTGCACATCTCGGTAATGAAGCGCAGGCCGGCATTGACGAAGAACGAAATGCGCCCGACCACCTCGCCGAATTTTTCTTGCGATGACTTCGCCCGACGCCTTCACCGTGTCGAGCACGGCGATCGCGGTCGCCAACGCGAAGGCCAGTTCCTGCACCGGCGTCGCACCCGCTTCCTGCAAATGATAGGAGCAGATGTTCATCGGGTTCCACTTCGGCAGTTCCGTCGTGGTGAAGATCGCCACGTCCTTGATCAGCCGCATCGAGGGCTTCGGCGGGAACACATAAGTGCCGCGCGACAGATATTCCTTGATGATGTCGTTCTGGATGGTGCCGGTCAGCGCCGCGCGCGGCGTGCCTTGCTCGTCGGCGACCGCGATATAGAGCGCCATCAGCCACGCCGCGGTGGCGTTGATGGTCATCGAGGTGTTCATGGTGCCGAGCGGGATGCCGGTAAACAGCGCGCGCATGTCGCCGAGATGGCAGACCGGCACGCCGACCTTGCCGACCTCGCCCTTCGCCAGCACGTGATCGCTGTCGTAGCCGGTCTGCGTCGGCAGATCGAAGGCGACCGACAGGCCGGTCTGCCCCTTGGCGAGGTTCTTGCGGTAGAGCGCGTTGGAATCCGCGGCCGTCGAATGGCCGGCGTAGGTGCGGAAGATCCAGGGTTTGTCGCGTTGGGTTTTGTCGCGCATCGGTTCGCCTGCAGCCGGCAGTGTGGCTTAAGCCTTGCTGCAATGCAACATGCGGAGAAGCCGGACCGCGACGGGCCCGGCCTTCAACGCGCTGAAATCCGCCGTGGCCGCCGCTAGCGTTTGATCAGGCGCAGGATGAACAACAGGATGCAGGCGCCGACGATCGAGATGACGATGGCGCTGACCCAGAGATCGCGATCATCGGCAGATGCAGCACGCCCCACAGCCAGCTGCCGATGAAGGCGCCGATGATGCCGATGATGATATCGCCGATCATGCCGAAGCCGCCGCCCATGAGCTTGCCGGCCAGCCAGCCGGCGACTCAGGCCGATGATCAAGATGACGATCATACTATTCGTTCCCAACATCATGGCGCCAATCCCTCCCCAGCACTGAACCATCGGACATCCTCGCGCGGCGGTATTGCCGGCGGCGGACCGCGATTGCGCGGCCATTCAACTCGAAAGCCGCGAGCCCGTCGATGGGGTTAGGCGAATTGTCTGTCGCAGTCACGGCTGGCGGCGGATCATCGCGCCGCCATCGGCCGCTTCGATTTACGGGCTAAACGAATTATTGCGTTGCAACATAAATTGCGCCAGACTGGCCGTAGCGTAAGGAGATTGCAGATGCCGGCCGCTGCCAAGGTGAAGAGCGTCGCTCCGCTCAAGGACCTTTACGACATCGGCGAGATTCCGCCGCTCGGCCACGTGCCCGAGAAGATGCACGCCTGGGTGATCCGCAAGGAGCGCCACGGCCCGCCCGACACAATCGTTCCAGCTCGAAGTGGTGCCGACCTGGCCGATCGGCGAGGACGAGGTGCTCCTCCTCGTGATGGCCGGCGGCGTCAATTACAACGGCGTCTGGGCCGGGCTCGGCCAGCCGGTCTCCACCCTCGACGTGCACAAGCATCCCTTCCACATCGCCGGCTCCGATGCCTCCGGCATCGTCTGGGCGATCGGCAACAAGGTGCACCGCTGGAAAGTCGGCGACGAAGTCATCGTCCACTGCAATCAGGACGACGGCGACGACGAGGACTGCAACGGCGGCGATCCGCTGCTGTCGCCCTCGCAGCGCATCTGGGGCTACGAGACGCCGGACGGCTCGTTCGCGCAATTCTGCCGCGTGCAGTCGCGCCAATTGATGCACAAGCCGATGCATCTGACCTGGGAAGAATCGGCCTGCTACACGCTCACCCTCGCCACCGCCTATCGCATGCTGTTCGGCCATTCGCCGCACACGCTCAAGCCCGGCGACAATGTGCTGGTGTGGGGCGCCTCCGGCGGGCTCGGCGTGTTCGGCGTGCAATTGGTGGCGGCCTCCGGCGCCAACGCCATCGCCGTCGTCTCCGACGAGTCGAAGGCGCGAATACGTCTTCAATCTCGGCGCCAAGGGCGTGATCAACCGCAAGGAATTCAAGTGCTGGGGCCAGATGCCGGCGGTCAACACCGACGAATACAACGCCTGGACCAAGGAAGCGCGCCGCTTCGGCAAGGCGATCTGGGACATCACCGGCAAGCGTGACGTCGACATCGTGTTCGAGCATCCGGGCGAGGCGACCTTCCCGGTCTCCTGCCTGGTGGTCAAGCGCGGCGGCATGGTCGTGTTCTGCGCCGGCACCACCGGCTACAACCTCACCTTCGACGCGCGTTACGTCTGGATGCGGCAGAAGCGCGTGCAGGGCTCGCACTTCGCCCATCTCAAGCAGGCCTCACAGGCCAACCGCTTCGTGCTCGAGCAGCGCATCGATCCGTGCATGAGCGAGGTGTTCCCCTGGGCCAAGATCCCGCTCGCGCATATGAAGATGTGGAAGAACCAGCACCCGCCCGGCAACATGGCGGTGCTGGTCAATGCGCCGACGCAAGGGCTCAAGACGCTCGAGGACGTGCAGGAAGCGGCGGGCGCCTAACGCGCTTTTCGTGCAGCTTGCCGCGCGCCTGCGCGATCGCCGTGTTCAACTCGCCGCCGAAGATGAAGATCGACGCGCAGACATAGAGAAACACCAGCGCGATCATGGCCGAGGCAAGCCCCGCATACATCGAGACGTAAGCGAAGGTGTAATAGGCGAGATAGCGGCCGAAGGCGGCGCCGCTGACCAGCCAGAGCAAAATCGTGGCGACGATGCCGGGCGCGATCTCGGCAAAGCCGCGCCGGCCGGCCGGCAGCCAGAGGTGCACAATCATCAGCGCGATCACCAGCACGACCGCCGCGACGGCGTAGCGCGTAATAAGGCCGCTGAACGGCTGCAGCATCGGCACGTAGTGCAGTAGCTTGTCCCAGATCACCGGCGCCAGCACCACCAGGAACGCGAACGCCAGGATGGCGACGGCGCCCACCAGCACGTAGCCGATCGACTCCAGCCGCAACAGCCACCACGGCCGCGGCTCGACCATGTCATAGGCGCGGTTGAGCCCGACGCGCAGGCTCTCGACGCCGCTCGACGCGAAATAGAGCGCGAAAAGGATACCGAAGGTGAGCACGTCGCCGCGGGTATCGGTCAGCACGCTGGCGACATCGAGCGAGATCGGGCCGGCGACTTGCTTGGGCCAGGCTTCCAGCAGGATATGGGCGGCCTCGTCGGCGAGCTCCTTGGAGCCGAAGAAAAAGCCGGCCAGCGCCGTGACCACGATCAGGAACGGAAACAGCGCCATCAAGGTGGACAGCGCGATGTGGCTGGCGATCGCCCAGCCGTCATCGGCGAGGAAATGCCGGAAAGCGTCGGCCACGATCCGCATTGCCAATACGAAAATCCGCAAATGCTCTGGCCTCAAAACCCGCTCGTCCCCGCGAAAGCGGGGACCCAGACTGAACCTATCTTAGCTGGATTCCCGCTTGCGCGGGAATGAGCGGAAAATGCCTACGCCGCCTGCACGTTGGTGAGGAACTGGCGCACTTCCGCTTCCAGGTTCTCCGCCTCGGCGGCGACCGCGTCGGCCAGGTCCTTGACGTCGGAGGCGGTCGAGCGCGCGTCGGTGGTGACGCCGGCGACCTTGCTCATCGCCTCGGCGCCGCTGCGCGCCTCGCCGGAGGCGCGGCTGACGCCTTCCGCGATCGAGGCGACCGCGGAATTCTGCTGGTCGACGGTCGCCGCCACCATGGTGGCGATCGACGACATGTCGCTGATGATGACGTTGACCTGTTCGATCGCGCGGGCAGCGTCGGCGGCGGCCGACTGGATCGAGCCGATCTGCTCGGCGATCTCTTCGGTTGCTTTCGCGGTCTGCCCGGCCAGCGATTTCACTTCCGAGGCGACCACGGCGAAACCCTTGCCGGCAGCGCCGGCGCGCGCCGCCTCGATGGTGGCGTTGAGCGCGAGCAGGTTGGTCTGCCCGGCGATCGCCTGGATCAGGCCGACCACCTCGCCGATGCGGGTGGCGGCGCTGCCGAGTTCGGACATGGTGGTGACGGTGCGCTGCGCCTCGGAAACCGCGCGCCCGGCGACGTCGGTCGATTTGGCCGCCTGCGAGGCGATCTCGCCGATCGAGGCCGCCAATTCCTCGACCGAACTCGCGGCGGCCGTCACGTTGTCGGAGGCGGCGGCGACCCGCTGCTCGGCGGTACGCGCTTCCGCCGACATGGTGTCGGCCGACTTGTTGAGATCGGACGAGCTCATTTCGAGCTTCATCGACGCGCCGCGCAGCTTGCCCAGCGCGCTTTCGACCGAGTGCTTGAATTGCGCGATGGTGAAGGCGATGGTGTCGTTGCGCTGCGCCTGCGTGCGGCTGGCGTCGGCCTGAATGGCGGCGAGCTTTTCCCGCTCGACCATGGTGTCGCGGAACACGATCACCGTGCGCGCCATCTCGCCGATTTCGTCATGCGCGTCGGTGGCGGGAATGCGGGCGCTGGTGTCGCCGTCGGCGAGCCGCTGCATCACGCCGGACAGCCCGTTGAGCGGGCGCGTGATGCTGCGTCCGATCAACCAGGAAAAGCCGAGGCCGAACGCGACCATGGCGAAGCCGACCGCCAGGATTCCGGTGCGGGTATGCGCCTGCGACACGGTCAGCTCCGACGTCGCCGCGTCCGTCGTCTTGCGCGCCTGGGCGATGATTTTGTCCGCCAGCGGCAACATGTTCTGGCTGTCGATGTCGATCAGCTTGCGCAGCGGATAGGCGCGGTCGTACGACGTCGCCCCATTGCTTGAAGGTGTCGGCGTAGCTCTTGACCTGTCGCTCAAGCGCGTCCTTCATTTCCGGCGTGCCGTCGATATTGCCGAAAATGCCGGTGAATTGCTTGTAGGCGGTGAAGAATTCCTGCTTGGCCAGTTCGCTTTGGCTGAGCCGGTAATCCGCCTCGTATTGCCGCATGAGCAACAACGCCATCATCAGCTTGTTCGCGTCGCCCTCGGCGATCCACGTCATGTTTTCATTGATGATGCGCTCGATCGCATTGCTGGCGGTGCCCAGCATTCCGCGCAGGCCCGATTTTTCGTCGAAGCCGAGGACGTTTTGTTGCTGCACCAATTCATTGAAGTTGTCGCGCAGATCCATGACATTCTTGCGCAGCCCGGAGAAGTCCGCCGTTTTGCGGTCAACCGCCGCCTCGATGGTGTCGAGGTTTTTCAGCGCCAGCGAATGCGCCTGCGCGAAATTGATCACCAGCTCGGTGCTGGGCGCGGCGCTGAAGTCCTTCACTACCAGCCGGATTTGCGCCACCGCGCTTTTGAAATCGCGGCTGGCGTCGGCCACTTCGGCCGATTTGCGGACGGTCTGGAACGCGGTGGCGACGTCGCGTTCGCCGGAGACGTAAGTGAGCCCGTTGGCGAGAAAGCCGGCGACCGGGATGAGCGCCAGCACGACGATGCGCGTGCGCACCGAGATCGAGGTCAGCAGGCGGGTTAACCGGTTGAGCGAAGACGACAAATTTATCAAAGCGCATAGGCCGGCTCGAATCTCGCCAGGGGCGGGGACATTTGCGGCGCGGTATTACCGTGATGAAAGCGTGAAATGGTTAATTTTGTAGCAATTTGGTAATCCGATGCCGCTGTAAGCTAGCGGGAAACCCTTCGAATTCGCGCGCCCACTTTGCTTTTGTGCACTGCACGCGTAGTGTCGTGCCGCAGCCGGCACATTGATATCGTCCGTCCTCGAGGAGCCCATGCCCGTCGCCGCCACCCGCCACGCCGCCGCCAAACACGAGCTGGTCGACCTCAGCCGCGAAGCGACCGCAGCCCTCGACGCCTTGCTGGCCGATGCCGTGGTCAAGGTGCGCGAGAAGGTGGTGGTGGAAGGCCATCCGATCGCCCGCCTGTTCGACCGCGAGCAGCGCGCCACGCACGGGCTCGCCTGGCTCGCCACTTATGTCGAGGCCGTGCGCCAGCTCGCCGCCTATGCCGAGCGCATGGTCGCCGCCGGCACGCTGGGCGAGATCGAGGAACACCTGGTGCGCATCGCGCTCGGCGAATATCTCGCCCAGGTCGTCGGCGGCATTCCGATGAGCCAGAGCGAGGTGGCGCGGCCGAGCGACCTCGGGCTTTCGGCGGCGCAGGTGGCGGCCCGCATCAACCCGGACGTCGAGCGCCTGATCGCCACCGGCAATACCGCGGAGCGGCGCGCCCGGCTGGTCGAGCTGATGCGCGCGAGCCACCACGCCACGGTCGGCGCCTGCGGTCTCGACGAGACGCTGGAATCGATCCGCGAGGAAATGCGCAAATTCGCCGACAGCGAGGTGATCGGCCACGCGCAAAGCTGGCACCGCACCAACAGCTACATCCCGATGGAGATCATCCGCCAGATGTCGGAGCTCGGGGTGTTCGGGCTGACTATCCCGGAGACGTTCGGCGGCATGGGGCTCGGCAAGGAATCCATGTGCGTGGTGTCGGAGGAATTGTCGCGCGGCTATATCGGCGTCGGCTCGCTCGGCACCCGCTCGGAGATCGCCGCCGAATTGATCCTCGGCAGCGGCACCGCCGAGCAGAAGGAAAAATGGCTGCCCAAGATCGCCTCCGGCGAGGTGCTGCCGACCGCGGTGTTCACCGAGCCGAACACCGGCTCGGACTTGGCCTCGATCAAGACCCGCGCGGTGCGCGAGGGCAATGTCTACAAAGTCTACGGCAACAAGACCTGGATCACCCATCCGGTGCGCGCCGACCTGATGACGCTGCTGGTGCGCACCAATCCGAACGAGAAGGGCCATCGCGGCCTGTCCATGCTGCTCGCGGAAAAGCCGCGCGGCGACGACGCCAAACCGTTCCCCGCCAAGGGCATGAGCGGCACCGAGATCGAGGTGCTCGGCTATCGCGGCATGAAGGAATACGAGATCGCCTTCGACGGTTTCGAAGTGAAGGCGGAAAACCTGCTCGGCGGCGTCGAGGGACTGGGCTTCAAGCAGTTGATGCAGACTTTCGAATCGGCGCGCATCCAGACGGCGGCGCGCGCCATCGGCGTGGCGCAGGCGGCGATGGAGCAGGCGCTCGATTACGCGCAGGACGCGCGTGCAGTTCGGCGTGCCGATCGTCAGTTTCCCGCGCGTGTCCGACAAGATCGCCATGATGGCGGCGGAGATCATGACCGCGCGTCAGGTTACCTACCATGCCGCGCGCGAAAAGGACTCCGGCCGCCGCTGCGATCTGGAAGCCGGCATGGCCAAACTTCTCGCCGCGCGCATCGCCTGGGCCAATGCCGACAATGCGGTGCAGATCCATGGCGGCAACGGCTTCGCGCTGGAATTCCCGATCTCGCGCATCCTGTGCGACGCCCGTATCCTGAATATTTTCGAAGGCGCCGCCGAGATCCAGGCGCAGGTCATCGCCCGCCGGCTGCTCGACGGCACGAATTAACGTTTGTTTTCGCAACGAAAGTGGGGGCTTGCGCGTTTGATCCAAGACAACGCGCGATAGCTGCTTATATCCTAGGCTTATTCCCTGTTCAGGAGGCTTTCATGTCCGCATTATTGATCCACCACGACGAATGGGTTGTGGTCTGCGACGGCGCCAAGGCGCTGGTGTTGCAGAATACCGGCGACGCCAAATTTCCCAATCTCAAGACCGTGGAGGTCTACGAGCAAAAGACACCGGCGACCCATGAACTCGGCACCGACAAACCCGGCCGCAGCCACAGCTCGGTCGGTCATGGCCGCAGTTCGGTGACGCAGACCGACTGGCACGATCAGGGCGAACAGGCGTTTCTCAATCAACTTGCCCAAACGCTCGATGCCGCGGTCGCCACCGGCACGCCGAAGTCGCTGATCCTGGTGGCCTCGCCGCGTGCGCTTGGCATGATCCGTCCGGCCTATTCACCGGCGCTGCGCGCCGCGGTGCGCGCCGAGGTCGACAAGGACCTGGTCAAGCTGCCGATCCATGAGATCGAGAAGCACCTCACCGGCGCCTGAACCCGCCTTGCGCTTTCTCGATTATGGCTGGCCCGCCGCAATTGCGATGCTATGGTCGCCGCGATTCCCGTTAATCGAGGCTGCCGATGAGCTGTAAGAGCGGTCCGCACCGATGCGTCGGCGTCGTTATTGCCGTGCTGCTGGCCGCCGCCATGAATGCGGCAAACGCGCAGACGGTGCCAAATCCGCCGGCTCCCGCGGCGCCGGCCAACGCCATTACCAACCCGGCGGCGGTGCCCGGTTTCTGGGATCCGCGCCGGCGGCCGGAACGGCCGGACCTCTCGCGCATCAGCATCATCCGCTTTCTCACCGAAACCGACTACCCGCCGTTCGACTATGCCGGGCCGGACGGCGCGCCCGCCGGCTTCAATGTCGATCTGGCGCGGCTGATCTGCGAGGAGATCAAGGTCGCCTGCACCGTGCAGATGCGGCGCTTCGACACGCTGATCGCGTCCTTGAACGCCAATAACGGCGACGCGGTGATCGCTTCCATCGCCGAGACGCCGGACATGCGCAAGCAAGTCGATTTCAGCGATCCCTATTACCGCACGCCGGCGCGCTTCGTGTCGCGCCGCGACGGCAACATCGAAGACGTGCGTCCGCAGGCGCTCGAGGGCCGCAAGATCGCCGTGGTCGCCGGCACCGCGCACGAAGCTTATCTGAAGGCGCTGTTCACCGAAGCCGAGCTGCATCCTTACCCGAACGCGGAAGCCGCGCGCGACGCGCTGCGCAAGGGCGAGGTCGATCTCTTGTTCGGCGACGGCATCTCGCTCGCCTTCTGGCTCAACGGCACCGACTCCGGCGGCTGCTGCGTCTTCCGCGGCGGGCCTTATTTGGAGAGCCGTCTATTTCGGCGAGGGCGTTGGCATCGCGGTCAAGCGCGGCAACGACCTGTTGCGCCAGGCGTTCAACTGGGCGCTGTTCCGGCTGTGGGAGAAAGGCCGCTTCACCGATCTGTGGCTGCGCTATTTCCCGATCAGCCCGTTTTGAATTCGCACATTTGACCTGAGCGCGCGAGATTCCTAGTGTCCGCGCCGGAGATTGGTATGTCCGTGACCGAAACCGCCGAAAGCTTGCGCGAAGTCGCCGAGCGCTCGAACGCCTGGCCGTTCGAGGAAGCGCGCAAGATCGTCGCGCGGCTCAAGCGCAAGCCGAAGGACGAGGTGATTTTCGAGACCGGCTACGGCCCCTCCGGCCTGCCGCATATCGGCACCTTCGGCGAGGTGGCGCGCACCACCATGGTGCGTCACGCCTTCCGCGTACTCACCGACGACAAGATCAAGACCCGGCTGATAGCCTTCTCCGACGACATGGACGGCCTGCGCAAGGTGCCGGACAACGTGCCGAACAAGGAGATGTTGGAGCAGCATCTCGGCAAGCCGCTGACCCAGGTGCCCGATCCGTTCGGCACGCATGCGAGCTTCGGCGCACACAACAACGCGCGCCTGCGCGCCTTCCTCGATCATTTCGGCTTCGACTACGAATTTCTCTCCTCGACCGATTGCTACAAGTCCGGCCGCTTCGATGATGCGCTGACTAAGGTATTTGATCGCCACGCGGCAGTGATGGACATTATGATCCCGTCGCTCCGCGAAGAACGTGCGCAGACTTATTCCCCGTTTCTTCCTATCCACCCGAAAACCGGAGTGGTGATGCAGGTGCCGATCGTGGGGGCACGAGAGGGCGACAGAACTATTATCTGGAATGATCCGGATACTAATGAGCAATTCGAAACATCCATACTTGGAGGTCATTCCAAGCTGCAATGGAAGCCGGATTGGGCGATGCGCTGGGTGGCGCTCGGCGTCGACTACGAAATGGCCGGCAAGGACCTGATCGATTCGGTCAAGCTCTCCGGCGAAATCTGCCGCGCGCTCGGCGGCCAGCCGCCGGAAGGCTTCAATTACGAACTCTTCCTCGACGAGAACGGACAGAAGATTTCCAAGTCGAAGGGCAACGGACTGACCATCGACGAATGGCTGCGCTATGCCTCGCCGGCAAGCCTGTCTTTGTTCATGTATCGCGAGCCGAAATCGGCCAAGCGGCTTTACTTCGACGTCATCCCGCGCACCGTCGACGAGTACCAGCAATTCCTCGACGGCTATCAGCGCCAGGACCTACGCCAGCGGCTGTCGAACCCGGTCTGGCACGTCCATTCCGGCCATCCGCCCAAGATCGAAATGCCGGTCACCTTCTCCATGCTGCTCACGCTGGTGTCGTCGTCGAACGCGGAAAACGCCGAGACGCTGTGGGGCTTCATCGGCCGCTACCGGCCGGGCGTGACCGCGCAGACGAATCCTGCGCTCAACGCCCAAGTCGAATACGCCATCCATTATTTCCGCGACTTCGTGCAGCCGGCGAAAAAATTCCGCGAACCGAACGAGGTCGAGCGCAAGGCGTTGACCGACTTGCGCGATGCATTGTCGAATTTGCCGGCCAAC
This sequence comes from uncultured Alphaproteobacteria bacterium, assembly GCA_963739735.1. Lineage (GTDB taxonomy): Bacteria > Pseudomonadota > Alphaproteobacteria > Rhizobiales > Xanthobacteraceae > Pseudolabrys. The sequence goes on from CAVUBV010000008.1 coordinate 53,346, forward strand.
GCCTCGGCGGAGGAAATCCAGGACGTGGTCTACGAAGTCGGCCGCCGCGAGCCATTCCTCGACCAAAAAAAGAAAGCCAAGGACGGCAAGCCGGGCGTCTCGCTCGACTGGTTCAACATGCTCTATCAGGTGCTGCTCGGCCAGGAGAAAGGCCCGCGCTTCGGCTCTTTCGTCGCGGTCTACGGACTGCAGAACACCGTCGACATGATCGACGGTGCGCTGGCGCGTTCGGCCTGATCCCTCCCCCGCTTGTGGGGGAGGGATAAGATCACTTCACGACATCAACACGAAGCGCCGGTTGTCCTTCTGCACCGGCCGCGCGTTCATCGGATAGAGCTTGGCGAAGGCGTCGATATCGGCCTTGGCCACCTGGATCGGTGCGCGCAGCAGCAGCCAATTCACCACCTCGCTGCAGGGCGGCGTGGTGAGCGAACCGGAGTATCGGTAATAGGCGCGGTCTTTCGGCAGCAGCGCATTCGGATCGATCCCGCCGTCAGCCTTGACCGCGGGCCCTTCATGCGCCGGCATGGTGGCGACGATCTTTTTGAACGCGGCGTTGGCCTTGCCCGCCGTCATCAGCACGCCGACAACCGCCAAAGCTCCGGCGGCGTTGCGATGCACGAAATGCACTTCCATCGGATAGTTCTTACCGCCGATCAGATGTTCGCTCGGGTGATGGAAGTGATACTGCAGCAGTGTGTAGCTGTCCTTGCCGACGCCGAGCGTGCTGCCTTGCCCGAAGTTGAGCTGGATGGTGTGGCCGTTGTTGAGGATGGTATCGGCATTCTTGCCCCAGGCGATCTTGAGCGGCGCAAGCTGCGCCTTGACGGCGCTGCCGATATCGAGCGGCGACTGCTGCGATCCGACCGAACAGACCTTGTTGGCGGCGTCCATGTCGCCCCAATGCGTGGGCCCGGTTTCGCCTTCATAGCTCCAATGATGCCCTTCGGCGGCAAAGCCGGCGGACGCGCAGAGCGGGCACAAGGCTAGCCCAGCGAGCGCTTTCAAGGCGTGACGGCGATCCATGATGTCTCCCCCAGTTTATCTTGCGCCCGTCCGGCGAATATTCCGGCGCGCGGCGCCCAACGTTACGCGCCGACTATGACGGACGCCTAACATTCCAACAGCAAACGAGGGGACAATCAATCGTCTTACTGGCTGGCCCAGACGATGCGCGCGACCCACACCACGTCGGACATCGACAGCGTACGGTCGCGGTGCTCGGCATTGAGCGACTTGAGCTCGACATGTTTGGAGTTCTTGCGCTTGAGCTCCTTGACCATCACTTCGCCGTCCTTGGTCTTGACCACGACGCGGTCGCCGCGGCGCACCGGTGCTGCCGGCGACACCACGATGACGTCGCCATCGCGATAGGCCGGCTTCATCGAATCGCCGGAGATTTCCAGCGCATAAGCGTGCTCGTCGGTGACCGAGGGGAAGGCGATCTCCTCCCAGCCTTTGCCGACCGGGAAGCCGCCGTCGTCGAAATAGCCGCCGGAGCCGGCCTCGGCGAAGCCGATCAGCGGCACGTTGGAGATCGCCACCTTGCCGCTGTCGGTGATCAAATTGACGAAAGTGTCGACCTTGGTGCTGGTCGCCTGCAGCGCCTTGGCCACCGATTCGGTGGATGGCCAGCGCGGCCGGCCTTCCGGCGTGATGCGCTTGGACTTGTTGAACGTGGTCGGGTCGAGGCCGGACTTCTTGGCCAAGCCGGACGGCGTCAATTTGGCGCGAGCGGCCAGGCGGTCGATCGCGGTCCAGATCTGGTTATGCGTCAAAGACATGAGGGGTGGGCCCGGATGAGACTCTAGTCCAATTTATAGGAATTATAGCCTTGAGTCGCCCCCCTCCTGCAATAGCTTCGTAGCGGCTTTGTCTTGAATAAACCGCGGCCCCGACCGTAGGGTCGGCCGCATGCAACCCCGGAGCCGCACGCGGTGATCGGTTTCTTCGACCGCCTGTCCCGCCCCCTGATGTGGGCCCTCGACCCGGAGGACGCCCATGCCCTGGCGATCAAGGCCTTGCGCTTTATGCCGCTGCCGCGGCCGGCGGCCGACCCGCGCGAATTGAATGTCCGCGCCTTCGGGCTCAATTTCCCCAATCCGGTCGGCGTCGCCGCCGGCTTCGACAAGAACGCGCAGGTGCCGGACGCGCTGCTCCGCCTCGGCTTCGGCTTTGTCGAGGTCGGCACGATCACCCCGCTGCCGCAGGCCGGAAATCCGCGCCCGCGCCTGTTCCGGCTTGAATCCGACGAGGGCGTGATCAACCGCCTTGGCTTCAACAATGAGGGCGGCGCGGCGGCGCTGCGGCGGCTGGCCGCGCGCGCGGACGAGGGCGGCATTGTCGGCGTCAATATCGGCGCCAACCGCGACAGCGCCGACCGCATCGGCGACTACGTGGGGCTGATCGAAAGCTTCGCGGCGGTCGCCGGCTATTTCACCGTCAACGTTTCCTCGCCCAATACGCCGGGCTTGCGCGACCTGCAGCAGGCCAAGGCGCTCGACGAATTGCTCGCCCGCGTGCTCGACGCGCGCGAACGCACGCGCTTGCGCGCCGGGCCGGTGCCCATCTTGGTCAAGATCGCGCCCGATCTCACCCTGTCCGAACTCGACGACGCGGTCGGCATCGCGCGCAAGCACCGGGTCGACGGCATGATCGTCGGCAACACGACAGTTGCGCGGCCGAGCGCGCTGCGCGAACGCGACAAGGCCAAGCAGGCGGGCGGGCTGTCGGGGCGGCCGCTGTTCAAGCTGTCGACGCGCATGCTGGCGGAAACCTTCGTGCGCGCCGAAGGCGCCTTCCCGTTGATCGGCGCCGGCGGCATCGACTCCAGCCCGACCGCCATCGCCAAGATCAAGGCGGGCGCCAGCCTGCTGCAGCTTTACACCGGCCTCATCTATCGCGGCATCGGCGTGGTGACGGAGATCAAGGCCGACCTCGTGGCGGCGCTCAAGCGCGGCCACCGCAACTCACTGGCGTCCATGGTGGGCGAGGACGCGGCCGACATGACGGCGGAGAGTTGGCCGAGCTGAAACCGCTTATTTTCCGCGCGGCGCATTGACGATGCGCATGATGATCCAGATCGGGATCACGATCACCGCGCCGAGCAGGAAATAGCGCCACAGCCAGCGGAACGCATCGAACCCCATGTTCCAGATCGAGCGGATCAGCCGCTCCACGCTGTGGATGATGTCGAACGGGTCGAGGCCGAGCGCCGCCATCACCACGCCGACCAGGATGGAGACCAGCACCAGCCGTCCCAGCACCGCCAGCGGCGAACCGCCGAAGACTTTGCTCATGGTGCCGTTACTCATCGGTTTCTCTCCTGGGGTCGTCCGGTCTTCAGTCATGATTCCAGCCTAGCATGATTGGCGTGTACAGCCCTTTGTTTGAGCATGATCTTTTCCGAAAACCGGTGTCCACTTTTCGGGATCATGCTCTAGATATGCATTAGAATCGCCCAATGGAACCCGCAACCGCCTTCGAGCGAACCGATGCCGCGCCGCTGCTGCCGCAGCCGTTCGCCCGCTGGTTTGCCGGCCGCGGCTGGGCGCCGCGCGCGCACCAGCTCGAATTGCTGGCCAAGGCGCGGGACCGCCGCTCGGTCTTGCTGATCGCGCCGACCGGCGGCGGCAAGACGCTGGCCGGCTTCCTGCCGACGCTGGTGGAATTGCATGAGGCCTACCTCTCCCCGCGTGCGGGGAGAGGTCGACCGAGCGAAGCTCGGTCGGGTGAGGGGGCGTCGCCGTTTGCTCAAAGCCGAGAGGCCCCCTCATCCGGCTCGACGCTTTGCGTCTCGCCACCTTCTCCCCGCACGCGGGGAGAAGGAAGGGGCCTCCACACCCTCTACATCTCCCCGCTGAAAGCGCTGGCGGTGGACATCGCGCGCAACCTGGAAATCCCGGTCAAGGAAATGGGCTTGGCCGTGAAACTGGAAACGCGCACCGGCGACACGCCGGCGTCCCGGCGTCAGCGCCAGCGCCGCTATCCGCCCGACATTTTGCTGACCACGCCGGAGCAGCTCGCGCTGCTGCTCGCTTCGGCCGACGCGCCCTATTTGTTCGGCTCGCTGCGCCGCGTGGTGCTCGACGAATTGCATTCGCTGGTGACCTCCAAACGCGGCGACCTGTTGTCGCTCGGTCTGGCGCGGCTCTACGCGCTGGCGCCGCGGCTCACCGCTGTCGGCCTGTCCGCGACCGTGGCCGAGCCTGACGACCTCGCGCGCTTCCTGGTGCCGCAGCCGGCGGGCGGCCAAGCGCGCGCCGATCTGGTGGTGGCGCAAGCGGGCGCGCAGCCGCAGGTCGCCATGCTCGACACAGCTGAGCACTTGCCCTGGGCCGGCCATTCGGCGCGCCACGCGCTCGGCGAAATCTACCAACTCATCAAGACGCACAAGACCACGCTGGTCTTCGTCAACACCCGCAGCCAGGCCGAATTTCTGTTCCAGGAATTGTGGGGCGGCAACGACGACAATCTCGCCATCGCGCTGCATCACGGCTCGCTCGACGTGGCGCAGCGGCGCAAGGTCGAGGACGCGATGGTCGCCGGCAAACTGCGCGCGGTGGTGTGTACCTCGTCGCTCGATCTTGGCGTCGACTGGGGCGACGTCGATCTGGTCATCAATGTCGGCGCGCCCAAGGGCGCCTCGCGAATTCTTCAGCGGATCGGGCGTTCCAATCACCGGCTGGACGAGCCCTCGCAGGCGGTGCTGGTGCCGGCCAACCGCTTCGAGGTGCTGGAATGCCGCGCCGCCATCGACGCCGTCGCCGAAAACGCGCAGGACACGCCGCCTTTGCGCACCGGCGCGTTGGATGTATTGGCGCAGCACATCCTCGGCCGCGCGGTCGGCGCGCCGTTCCTCGCCGACGAACTCTATGACGAGGTGCGTGCAGCCGCGCCTTACGCCGCGCTCGCGCGCGCCGATTTCGACGCCGCGGTCGATTTCGTCGCCACCGGCGGCTATGCGCTGAAAGCATACGAGCGCTTCGCCAAGATTTGCCAAGATACAAAATATGGAAAAGACGGGCGCTGGCGCATCACGCAACCGCGCGTCGCGCAGCGCTACCGCATGAATGTCGGCACCATCGTCGAAGCCGACATGCTGAAAGTGCGGCTGGTGCGCGCCCGCGGCCGCAGCGCCTTCATCCCGCGCGGCGGCCGGTTGCTCGGCGAGGTGGAGGAATATTTTATCGAAATGCTGTCGGTCGGCGACACCTTCGTCTTCGCCGGCGAAATCCTGCAATACGAGGCGCTGGTCGAAGACGAAGTCTATGTCTCGCGCTCGAGCGCGACCGATCCGAAAGTGCCGGCCTACGAAGGCGGCAAGTTCCCGCTCTCGACTTATTTGGCCGCGCGCGTGCGCGCGATCCTCGCCGACAGCCGCGCCTGGCGCGCGCTGCCCGAACAGGTGCGCGAGTGGCTGGAAATTCAAGCAATGGCGTTCGCTGCTGCCGCGCGCCGGCGATCTGCTGGTGGAAACCTTCCCGCGCGCCGACAAATACTATCTCGTCTGCTATCCGTTCGAGGGCAGGCTGGCGCACCAGACGCTCGGCATGCTGCTCACCCGCCGGCTCGAACGCGCCGGACAGAAGCCGCTCGGCTTTGTCGCCAATGAATACGCGCTCGCCGTCTGGGGCATGGGCGACGTCGCCTTGCGCATCGCGCGCGGCGATCTTTCGCTCGAGCGCATTGTTCGACCAGGACATGCTGGGCGACGACCTGGAAGCCTGGCTTGCCGAATCGGCGCTGATGAAGCGCACCTTCCGCAGTTGCGCGATCATCGCAGGACTGATCGAGCGGCGGTTCCCCGGCGAGGAAAAATCGCGCCGCCAGCTCACCATCTCGACCGACCTCGTCTACGACGTGCTGCGCAAGCACCAGGGCGACCACGTGCTCTTGCGCGCCGCGCGCGCCGATGCCGCCAGCGGCCTGCTCGACATCAAGCGCCTGAGCGAAATGCTCTCGCGCATCCAGGGCCGAATCGTCCATAAAGCGCTCGACCATGTTTCGCCGCTGGCGGTGCCGGTGCTGTTGGAGATCGGCCGCGAGACGGTCTATGGCGAGGCGGCCGACGCGCTGTTGGCGGAAGCCGCCGACGAATTGGTGAAGGAGGCGATGCGGTGAATAACATGCCGTCATTCCGGGGCGCCGCGCAGCGGCGAGCCCGGAATCCAGGGGCCCTGGATTCCGGCCCGCGCACTGGCGCGCGCGACCGGAATGACATCGTGATAAGCGACGTCACGCTCGATGCCGATCCCGCCGGCGCGCTTTATTGGCCCGAGCACAGCCTGCTCGCGGTCGCCGACCTGCATCTGGAAAAGGGTTCGAGCTTCGCCGCGCGCGGGCAACTGCTGCCGCCTTACGACACTGCGGCGACGCTCGCCCGCCTCGCCCGCCTGATCGCGCGCTACGCGCCGCGCTGCGTCGTCGCGCTGGGCGACAGCTTCCACGACGGCGGCGGGCCGGCGCGGCTTTCCGACGCCGACCGCAAAAATTTGCGCGCGTTGCAGCGCGGTCGCGACTGGCTCTGGCTCACCGGCAATCACGATCCCGAGCCGGCCGACCGATATCGGCGGCACTTTCCAGGCGGCGATCACGATCGGCGCCTTGACTTTCCGCCATCTGCCGAGCGGCAGCGTCGGCGAAATCGCCGGCCATCTGCACCCGGTGGCGCGCATCGGCGCACCGCGGCCGCGCGGTGAGCCGGCGCTGCTTTGCGGCCGATAGCACGCGCATGGTGATGCCGGCCTTCGGCGCCTATACCGGCGGGCTCAACGTGCGCGATGCCGCCTTCGCCGACCTGTTCGGCACGCTGAAATTCACCGCGCACATGCTGGGCGAGGATCGGCTCTACGCCTTCGCCGCCAAGCGCTGTTTGCCGGATTGAAACGTCATCCGCTCACCCCCGCGCAAGCGGGGGTCCAGGGCGGCAAGACAATTATTCTGAAATTCGGGTGCTGGATTCCCGCTTGCGCGGGAATGAGCGGAATTTGGCTCAATCCTTCTTGAACACCACGCTGGCGATCCAGCCGGTGAGCAGCGCCATCAACATGGTCGCCAAGCCATAGATCAGGCCGTGGTCATGCGCGGCGTCGGCGACATATTGCTCGAAGCCGGCCTTGGTCACTTCCAGCGCCGAATTGGTGCGCGCCACCAATTGACCCGCCGCGAACAGTTTGACGTCGATCGCATAATTGCCGATCGGCGCGTCGGCCGGCAGCGGGATGGCGGTGCGGAACACCGACGGGGTGAGGAAGGTCACCGCGCTGGCGATTTCGCTGTACAGGCCATGCTCGCTTTGCAGCCGCACGAAGGCGAGGCGGAACGGGTCGTCGCGCACGGTATCGGCGATGTCGGGCCCGATGCGCTGCGGCAGCAGGATATTGTCCAGCCCGATCTGCAATCGCCGCAACGTGTCCGCTTGCGTTATCTGCGCGACCGGGCGGTTACTCAGCACCGCGAGATAGGACGGCACGCGCACGAATTCGCGCGAGTCGACATTGACCCAGATGCCGAGCACGCGCTGCTTGCGCCTGGTGCGCAGCGTCTGCTGCGGCCCGGTGACGGTGACGACGAGATCGTAGTTGGCGCGCAGCGCCGCCTTGCTGGCGTCGGGCTCGACGGTGCCGAACAGCACCAGCGCCTCGCCGACGAAGTTCGAAGTGACCGCCACCCGGTGGTTGGACAGCGACACCACCAGCCGTTCGGCGGCCGCCGGCTTGGCTGCGCAGGCGAGCGCGACGGCGATGAGCATGAGCGCGATCCGCCGCATCATCCGACCCCGATATGGCGGATCGAATAAAGATCGTCCGGCTGCACCACCAGCTCATAGGCGAAGCGCAAGCCGACCGCGAAAACCAGAAGGCCGAGCAGCAGGCGCAGCCGCTCGCCGCGCATGCGTTGCCCGGTGCGCACGCCGAATTGCGCGCCGACCACGCCGCCGACCATCAGGATCAGCGCCAGCACCGCGTCGACCAGATGGTTGGTGGCCGCGTGCATCACCGTCGCCGACGCCATGGTGACCAGCGTGAGCACCATCGAGGTGCCGATCACGGTCGCGGTCGGTACGCGCAGGAAATAGATCAGCATCGGCACCAGAATGAATCCGCCGCCGATGCCCATGATCGCGCCGATGAAGCCGATCAGGAACCCGATCACCCAGACCGGGATCGCCGACACGTAGATTTTCGAGCGCTTGAACCGCAGCTTGAACGGCAGGCCGTGCAACCAAGTGTGGCTGCCCGGCCGGCGCAGCGTCGCCGGCATGCCGTGATGCGCGCGCATCACCGCGCGCACGCTTTCATAAATCATGATGGCGCCGACCACGGTGAGCAGCGTGACGTAAGACAGCCCAATCACCAGGTCGAGCTGGTCGACCTCGCGCAGCATCGTGAACAGCCAGACGCCGGTGGCGGTGCCCAGAATGCCGGCGGAGAGCAGCATCAGCGCCAGCGCGAGATCGAGCGCGCGCCGGTTCCAGTAGCTGATCGCGCCGGAAAACGAAGACGCCGCGATGTGGCCCGTCACGCTGGCCACCGCCACCGCCGGCGTGACGCCGATGAAGATCAACAGCGGCGTCATCAGGAAGCCGCCGCCGATGCCGAACATGCCGGAGATGAAGCCGACCGCCAGCCCCATCCCCAACAGGAGGAAGACGTTCACGGGCATGTCGGCGATGGGAAGATAGATCTGCAAGGCGCGTCGTCCCGGTATGCGCGGCCAATACCCGCTTAACCGGTCCGCGCCGGGGGTAGGTTCACCTTGCGGTCAACGCCACGTCGTGCGGCTCCGGGTGCGACTCTGGCCAGAGGTCTTGGCGATCTTAGCGATGAACGGCCGCGCGATCACGCTTTTGCGCGGTCGAGCGCGATTGTTCACCGATTTCCCACCCGGAAGGAGCCGAGCGAGAGCGGGGCGGCCGGCTGACGCTTGCCATGCGGCGGGGCGGCATGGGTCGCGGCGCCTTGCTGCGCGGTGCCGGCGGCGTGATCCCAGCCGCCGGGCGGCTCGCGGACGATGGCGGCGTCTTCCGGCTGCGGCTCGGCCACGAAGCGCGCGACCGTTTGCCGCGCGGCGGCAAGCGCTGCTTCGTCCATGTGCGAAGCGAGCTCGTCGCGCTTCTTGGCGGATTCCTGGTCGCCTTGGGCGGCCGCCAAGCGCGAACCATTTATAGGCTTCCGCATAGCTCTTGGCGGTGCCCAGGCCGCGCGCGCACAGCACGCCGAGATTGTATTGGCTGTCGGCAATGCCGCGCTGGGCGGCCTTGCGGAACCATTGCACGGCGGTGGCGTAGTCCGGCTTGCCCTCGATGCCTTCGGCGTAGAGCACCGCGAGGTTATGCATCGCCTTGCTGTTACCTTTGGCGGCGGCGGCCATGTAGAAGCGGCGGGCGGCGGCCAGGTCCTTTTTCACGCCCAGGCCCTTTTCCAGCATGCTGGCGTAGCGGAATTGCGCGAGCGTCACGCCCTTGTTGGCGGCGCGTTCGTACCAGCGTGCCGCTTCGTCCAGGTTGACCGGTACGCCGCGCCCCTCGGCGAAGCGGACGGCCACCTCGTAGGCGGCGCCGGCATCGCCGGCGATGGCCGCACTGCGCAGCTTGGGGCCGCCGATCGCGGTCGGCAGGCGGTCGCCATATTGGTGGTTCGGCTGTGCCGGTGCGGCCGCCGGGCGCGCCGTGGGGCTATTGGCGGACGGGTGGGGAATTGATCCGGTGATATCGCTTTTCGCTCCCAGCATCGGCGGATTGAACAGCGACGGCATCCTTTGCGTCGGCAAGGCCGGTGGCGGCGCGGCGGCGGCCGGGACGGTGGCGGGCGGCGAGGCGAGCGGCCCGACCACCGGCAGTTTCGACAGCGCGAGCGGATTGGTGACAATGCTGGCCGTCGAGTTCGGGCGTGCTGCGGCGCGCCGCCGTCTGGGTCGTGCCGGCATTCGAGGCGGGAGCCTGCGCCGTCTTGGTGCTGGAATTGCCGGAATAGAACATATTGCCGGCGATCTGAACCAATCCGACCACGATGGCGATGATGCTGGCCGCGACAAACAGCGATTTGACCCGCTTGAGCAGCTTGCCGCGCAGCGACGGGCTCTCCGGCTGGTAGCTCTCGGCTGGTTCTGCGCGCGGCGCCCGCGCGCTTGCGTCCTGCCCGGCCGCCTGGGCGGCGCGGCGGGCAGCGGCGATGAAGCTCGATTTGCCGCCGGCAGCGCCGGCAGCGACAGCCGGCCGGGCGCCGCCGAGGGCTGCTTCCGAAGCGGCGATGCGCGCGGCCGGATTGCCCGGCGATGTCGGCCGCCCGGAGCCGGGCTCGAGCGGCTGGTCGGCCGGCAGATCGGGATCGATCGGCAATTGGGCGGCCGCCGGTAGCCGGCGCGGCGCTGCCTGCGGCGGTGGGGCCGGTGGCGGCGCGGCGGCAGCCGGCGGCGGCGCTTGCGGCATGGGCGGCGGCGGAGGCGCCGAGATAGGACGCCGAGATAGGCATCCATGGCCGGCGATAGAGGCGGCGCGTCCTCGACCATGCGGACCGCGACGCGGCCGACCGGCCCATTAACCGGGGTCTCGTCGGCGGGCGCGGCGCGCGGACGCTCGCCGCCGCGGATGTCCTTTTCGATCATGGCCAGGCGGTCGACCACATGGCCGAGCGTGCCGTGCACCGCTTCCAGCGCGTCCTGGGTGCGGGCGATATCGTGCTTGAGGCCGTCGACGCCGGGCCCCTCTTGCGCGCGCGAGGTTTCGGCGTCCCGGTTCTGGATGTGCACCAAGCAGGTCGGCCAGGCCGCGCTCGATCGCTTCCAGATGGCCGAGCCGCGAATTGGAAGCGTCCAGCTTCTCCACCAGCTTGACGATGCGGTCCTCGAGATGGCCGAAGGCGTCGGGGCTGCCGCCCGAATTCTGGATGTGCTGGACCTGCTCGATCTTGTCGGTCAGCGACTCGACCAGCGCTTCCAGCCGCGGCGGCACCGCGTCGCCTGCTATTCGCGCGTTCGGCCAGCGCGTCGGCCAAAGCCGAGATGCGCTGTTCGAGATGGTTGAGGACATCGCCGCCGGTCGTGGCGTGCGCGATATATTCGATCTTTTCGCCGAGCGCATGCACCTGCTCGGCGAGCGCGTGCACGGTGTCGTTATCGGCGATGTGGCCGGTCATCTCGCGCAGCGTGGTGATGGCGCTTTCCAGTTGCGCCAGCGTCGCCGGGTCCTTCTGCGCGACGATCAAATCGATCTTGTGCGCGAGGCCGTCGACCGCCTCGTTGAAGCCGACCAGGTTTTCCGCCGGCGTCAGGCCGCGCAGCGCGTCGCGCACTTCGGCGAGCCCGTGCTCGATGCCGCCGAGCGCGCCGGCGTCGATGCCGGCCTGGCGGCCTTCGGCGATGCGCTGGTTGAGCCCTTGGATCTGCTGTTCGATGGCGTCGATGGCGCGGCGCGGCATGGCGTCGTTGAGCGTGCGGCCGATCTCGCCGAGTTCCTCGCGCAGCGCGTTGATCGCCTGCTCGACGCCCGGCTTGCGCAGCGTTTCGATCTGGTCGGTGATGTTGCGCAGCTGGTCTTCCAGGCCCGAAAGGTCCTGCGCCGGCAACGGCAGGGGAGGCGGCGCCGGCGCGTAGACGGGCGCGGTTTGCAGCATCGGCGCGGGAGCCGGTGCGTAGACGGGCGCGGCTTGCGGCATCGGCGCCGGCGCGGCAACGGGCATCGGCGGCGGAGGCGGCGCCGTCATCGCCGGCTGCGGCTGCGGGCGCGGCGGCGGCGGCGCGGCATGGCCGTTGAGCATGCGCTGGCGGGCGGCGATTTCGGCGACGGCGCGGTCGAGGCTCGGCGGCAGCTGCATGCTCGGCAGCGCCGGCGGCATCGCGGGCTGCGGCGGCTGCTGCGGCGGCAGCGGTTGCCGCGACACATTGGCGAATTGGTCGAGCCGGCGGTCGAGCCGGCCGATCAGTTCGGTGAGTTGATCGGGTTCATTGCGGTTGCGCTTGGGTGCGTAGGCTTCCGGGCCCGGACGCGTGAGCTGCTCGATGCGGCGGGTGAGGTTGTCGAGCCGCTCGTTGACCGTCGCGATGGCGCCGCCGTCGGACGCTTCGTCGACCAGCGACAGCGCCTGCACGCCTTCCTGCGCGGCCTGGTCGATGATCACGGAATTGAGCCATTCGCCCAGCGATACGCCCGAGCGGCGCGCCGCTTCCCTGGCGGTTTCGCGCGCTTCCGGCCGTATCCCTTTGACACTCCACGGGACGCCAAATCTCATTATGCTCGCACCCACATTCGAGGTGGAGGCGAAGGAGCCTCTTGGGCTCTCCGTGGAACCGGCACGCGTTAACGGCGGGTGGATACGGGCGCGGTCCGCAGTCCTCTGTCTTAACTTTTTGCCGGTCGCGGTAAACAAGCGGTTAAGGATCGGCCGGAAGTGTCGGATTTCGCCTGTGCTTTTACCTGCCTGGGCGGCGGCGGGCGATTTAACGCGGCTGTAATGCGCTTGCGCGATGGTTTGACGATCGCCGGCGCGCAAACAAACCCGCGCCAGCTTGAACTGGCCGCCGTCATTCAATACCTAACGAGAGGTTAACGGCGCGCGTTCGACGCCGGGAGGGGACCGATGCCGACCTATAAGGCGCCCGTTGACGACACGCTGTTCCTGTTGAACGACGTCTTCCATCTCGATCGCTACGGCAACCTGCCGGGATTCGCCGAGGCTTCGCCCGATCTGGTGGAAGCCGTGCTGCGCGAGGCGGGCAAGTTCGCCGAGGAAGTGCTCACCCCGCTCAACCGCGTCGGCGACAAGGAAGGCTGCACGCGCCATCCCGACGGCAGCGTCAGCACCCCGACCGGCTTCAAGGAAGCCTTCAAGCAACTGGTCGAGGGCGGCTGGATCGGCATTTCGGCGCCGGCCGAATTCGGCGGCCAGGACCTGCCGGCGACGCTCACCGTCGCGGTCAACGAATTGCTCTGCTCGGCCAACCAGGCCTTCGCCATGTATCCCGGCCTCACGCAAGGCGCCATCGCCGCGCTGCTCGCGCATGCCGCGCAAGAACTCAAGACCAAATACCTGCCCAAGATGGTGGAAGGCGTTTGGACCGGCACCATGAACCTGACCGAACCGCATTGCGGCACCGACCTGGGGCTATTGCGTTCGAAAGCGGTCAAGCAGGCCGACGGCAGCTACAAGATCACCGGCACCAAGATTTTCATCTCCGCCGGCGAGCACGACATGGCGGAGAACATTATTCACCTGGTGCTCGCGCGCATCGAAGGCGCGCCGGCCGGCGTCAAGGGCATTTCGCTCTTCGTCGTGCCCAAGATGACGGTCAAGGACGACGGCTCGATCGGCGCGCCCAACGGCGTTTCCTGCGGCTCGATCGAAGAGAAGATGGGCATCCACGGCAATTCCACTTGCGTGATGAACTTCGACGGCGCCGCCGGCTGGCTCATCGGCGAGGAGAACCGCGGGCTCAACGCCATGTTCACGATGATGAACGAGGCCCGCCTCGGCGTCGGCGTGCAGGGCCTCGCGCAATCGGAGGTCGCCTATCAGAACGCCGCGATCTACGCCAAGGAACGCCTGCAGGGCCGCGCGCTCACCGGCGCCAAATTTCCCGACAAGCCGGCCGATCCGATCATCGTGCATCCCGACGTGCGCCGCACGCTGCATGACCATCCGCGCCTTCAACGAAGCGGCGCGCGCGCTGGTGCTATGGACCGCGCTGCAAGGCGACGTCGCGCGGCGTTCCGGCGACGACAAGGCGCGCCAGAGCGCCGACGATTACATGGGTCTGCTCACGCCGGTGGTCAAAGGCGTGCTCACCGACACCGGCTTTGCCAACACGGTGATGGCGCAGCAGGTGTTCGGCGGCCACGGCTACATCGCCGAGCACGGCATGGAGCAGTTCGTGCGCGACGCGCGCATCGCCATGATCTACGAGGGCGCCAACGGCATCCAGGCGCTCGATCTGGTCGGCCGCAAGCTCGGCAAGGACGGCGGCCGCGCGCTGATGGCCTTCCTCAACGAGGTCGGCGCCTACATCAAGGAAAAGAGCGCCGAGGACGGCATGAAGCCGTTGCTGACGCCGCTCGGCGTTGCGCTCGGCCATTTGCAGCAGGCCTCGATGTGGTTCATGCAAAACGCCATGGCCAAGCCCGACAATGCCGGCGCCGGCGCCACCGATTACATGCATTTGTTCGGCCTGGTGGCGCTCGGCTACATGTGGTGCCGAATCGCGGAGGCAGCGCTTGCCAAGCAGGCGAGCAACGGCGCGATGAAGGCCAAACTCGTCACCGCGCGCTTCTTCATGGAGCGCATGCTGCCGGAGACGGCGGCGCATTTCGCCCGCATCCAGGCGGGCGCCGCCTCCACCATGGAATTGCCGGCCGAGGCGTTCTAGCGCGTAAGGTCGGTGCTTGCGGTTCGATGGTGGCGCATAGCCGCAACCGCGGCGGCGCGGCCGGCGTCTTCATCAAGTCGCGGCCGTCGAAGGCGCCGTCCGGGCAGACGAATTCGAATGCCGCCAGAATGCGGTCGACGCCTTCGCCGTTGCGGGTAAACGGCAGCAATAGCCGCTCGTAATAGACCAGCCGGCCGCCGCGGTCGGTCACGTCGTGGATGGTGTAGACCGGCCGGCCGGTTTGTATCGCTTGATGATAGGGCTTAAGGGCCCGCCGCCCGGCTGGCGGCCGGGATGACCTCGTCGAGATATTTGCCGCAGCAGTCGGCCGAGCCATAGACCTTGCCGATGGCCTCGCCGTGAAAGCGGATCAGGAAGCGCGCCGTGCCGTCGTTGCCGCTCACCTCCAGGAAGCTCAAATTCGCCGCCACGCGCGACAGGTCCTCGGCTTCGAGCGCCTGCCAGCGCGGCAGCCGCTGCGTATCCTCTTGTCTATTCCAGAACTTAAGCAGCCAACGCTGATTGATCGCGCGGACGGCGTCCGCCCGCGCCACTGAAAATTGCATCAAACAATCCCCATTTTCCCGAACGGCGCCGATTTTTTCGCTTTGCGCGGAATTGTCAACAACCGCCCGTTACAATTTATTCCCGGCGCGGCAAAAGGCCGCCGCGAAATTTCCCCGCCTTCGGTTGTCAGATCGTTTGCGCGACGAACGGCCGGCCGCGCGAGCGTATGAGCAGGAACGCGGCGATCGAGACGTTGATCAGATTCCAGGCGAGCCCGTTGAGGAAGGCCGCCTGGTAGGAGCCGGTGAGATCGAAGATCTCGCCCGACATCCAGCCGCCCAGCGCCATGCCGAGGATGGTGCCCATGATGACGAAGCCGAGCCGCGAGCCCGCTTCCTTGGCCGGGAAATATTCGCGCACGATGATGGCGTACATCGGCACGATGCCGCCCTGGAACAGGCCGAACAGGCCGGAAATGACGTAGAGCGAAAACATGCTGTCGAAAAACAGATAAAGCAGCAGCGCCACGCCCTGCATCACCGAGCCGAAGATCAGCGTGCGCACGCCGCCGATGCGGTCGGCGATGAAGCCGGAGCCGATGCGGCTGATGATGCCGAGGCCGAGCATCAGCGACAGCATGTCGGCGCCGCGCGCGACGCCATAGCCGAGATCGCCGCAATAGGCGACGATATGCACCTGCGGCATCGACATGGCGACGCAGCAGCAGATGCCGGCGCAGAACAAAAGAATCAGCAGCGCGTTCGACGACAGCGGCAGCGCGGCCTGGCGCTTGGCCGCCTCGGCGGTGGCGGCGGCGGAATGATGGTCGTCGATCCGCCGGCGCAGCAGCAGCGACAGCGGGATCATGGTGACAACGCAGAAGATGCCGATGCCGATGTACGTCGCGCGCCAGCCGTCGGCGGCGGTGAAATGCTGCACCACCGGCGGCCAGATGGTGCCGGCGAGATAATTGCCGGCGGCGGCGACGGTGACGGCGATGCCGCGGCGGCGGCGGAACCAATGCGAAATGTCGGCCATCAGCGGCGCGAAGGTGGCTGACGTGCCGGCGCCGATCAGCACGCCATGCGCGATCGCCGCCAGCCACAGGCTGCCGGCATTGCCGACGGCGACGTAGCCGAGGCCGAGCGCCAGCGTGCTGACGATCACCGCGGTCGTGATGCCGAAGCGGTCGGCGATCTTGCCGGTTATGACGCCGCCGGCGGCAAAGCCGAGCATGGTCAGCGTATAGGGCAGGGAGGCCTCGCCGCGGTCGACGCCAAATTCGGCCTGCATCGCCGGCAGCACCACCACCACCGACCACATGCCGACGCCGCCGATGGTGCTGAGCAGCGTGGCCAGCGCCAGGCGCAGCCAAGCGGCCGCGCTATCGGTCGGATCAGGCTCGCTCCGGCCGGCCGCTGCATGCACTGAATTCACGGCGAAGACTTACCCGGCTAATGACTCAAGGCGCCCCTGGTAGCATGGCGCCGGCGCGGGCGGGCAGGGTCCCGGCGGCGGCTTCCTTATAATTATTCTAAGCTACTGAAAGAATTCGGTTTTTCTCTTGATTTAAATCATGGCGCGAGCCAGATGATAGTGGAAATCATAATCATATGCAGAACGGCATCATGAACGGCAACGGTTCAGCGACCAAGACGGCGGTCGATACGTCTCCCTTGGGCCTGGCGCGCAAGGGATTCCGCGGCCGCATCGATACCATTACCACCGCCGATGCTGGGTTTAACGGCAAGGCGGCGGAGCTGGAGCGGCGTCTGCTCGAACTCGGCTTTGTCGAAGGCGCCCATGTCGAAATTCTGCACGAAGGCCCGCTCGGCCGCGATCCGATCGCGGTGCGGGTCAACAACACCACCATCGCGCTGCGGCGCCGCGAGGCCATGGCCGTTCTGGTGGCCTGACGGGATCGATCACAGTGACCAGTGCGAGCGAACCGACCGCCTGGCGTTTTGCCCTGGTGGGCACGCCCAATAGCGGCAAGACCGCGCTGTTCAACGCGCTGACCGGCAGCCGGCAGAAGGTCGCCAACTATCCGGGCGTCACCGTCGAACGCAAAACCGGCATCATCCAGACGCCGGGCGGCCACCGCGTCGACCTGGTCGATCTGCCGGGCACCTATTCGTTGCGCGGGCGCAGCCCCGACGAGGAAATCACCCGCGACATCGTGCTCGGCAAGCTGGCGAGCGAAGCCGCGCCCGATTTGCTGCTGTGCGTCGCCGACGCCACCAATCTGCGCGTCGCTTTGCGCCTGGTGATCGAGCTCAAGCGCGTCGGCCGTCCGCTGATGCTGGTGCTCAATATGATCGACATCGCCCGCCGGCGCGGCATCGAGATCGATCTGGTCAAGCTGTCGAAAGAACTCGGCGCGCCGGTGGTCACTTCGATCGCCGTGCGCCGCGGCGGCACCGAGGACCTGCTGCGGCGCATCGACGCCATGGCGGCGGGCGCCACCGGCCCGACCGAGAGCCAATACCTGGACGCCGCTCACCGCGGCCGATCTGCGCGCCGCCCAGCGCGAGGCGGATCGCATCATCCGCGTTGCCGTCAGCGCCGCCGCGCGGCCGGAGACGCTGACCGGAAAGCGTGGATGCCGTGCTGCTGCATCCGGTCGCCGGCCTGCTCGTTCTGCTGGCGCTCTGTTCGTGCTGTTCCAGGCGGTGTTCACCGGGGCAAAGCCGGTGATGGATTTGATCTCCGCCGGCTTCGATGCGCTCGGCGGCATGGCGCACGATGCCTTGCCCGCCGGCCTGTTGCAGAGCTTCATCCAGAACGGCGTGATTTCCGGCGTCGGCAGCGTGCTCGTGTTCCTGCCGCAGATCCTGATCCTGTTCCTGTTCATCCTGCTGCTCGAAGACCTCGGCTATATGGCGCGCGCCGCCTTCCTGATGGACCGCATCATGGGCGGCGCCGGCCTGCACGGCCGCGCCTTCATCCCGCTGCTGTCGAGCTTTGCCTGCGCCATTCCCGGCATCATGGCGACGCGGGTGATCGACAATCGGCGCGACCGCCTGACCACTATCCTGGTAGCGCCGCTGATGACCTGTTCGGCGCGCATTCCGGTCTACACGCTGATCATCTCGGCGTTCATACCGGACCGTCAGGTTTTCGGCTGGGTCGGCCTGCAAGGCCTCGTCATGTTCGGGCTTTATGCCGCCGGCATTTTCAGCGCGCTCGCGGTCTCCTTCGTCGCCAATCATTTCTTCTGGCGCGAGAACGCCACGCCGCCTTTCATGATCGAACTGCCCGACTACAAGATGCCGCGCGTCGCCAATGTTCTGATGGGCCTCTACACGCGCGCGATGATGTTCCTCAAGCGCGCCGGCACCACGATCTTTTCCATGATGGTGCTGATCTGGTTCCTCGCTTCGTTCCCGCGTCCGCCGGCGGGCGCCACCGGTCCCGCTATCGACTACAGCCTCGCCGCCATCATGGGCCATTGGATCCAGCCGCTGCTCGCCCCGGTCGGCTTCAACTGGCAGATCAGCGTGGCGCTGATCCCCGGCATGGCCGCGCGCGAAGTGGCGGTGGCTTCGCTCGGCACGGTCTACGCCATCGAGGGCGGCAAGGACGTCGCCGCGCAGATCGGCCAGACGCTGGCCTCGCAATGGAGCCTCGCCACCGCGCTGTCGCTTTTGGTCTGGTACATTTTCGCCCCGCAATGCGCCTCGACGCTCGCCGTCATCAAGCGCGAAACCGGGAGCTGGCGCTGGATGTGGATCACCTTCGGCTACATGCTGGCGCTCGCTTACTTCGCGTCATTCATCACCTACAACGTCGCCGTGGCGCTGGGCGCGGGCTGACCGTTCTTACGGCCCTCGCACCTCCGCCTTGCCGGCCCTATGCTGAGCGCGCTAGGTGAACGCCTATGGATGCCCTCAACCTTCCGCGGCCGGAGTGGATGACCGAGGACCTCGTCCTGCTCGAAGAGCAGGCGCGGCGCTTCATTGTCGACGAATTCGGCCCCCATCTCGACGCCTGGCACGAGGCCGGCATCTATCCGCGCGAGGTCTGGAACAAGGCCGGCGAGGCCGGCCTGCTCTGCGCCTCGATGCCGGAAGAATATGGCGGGTCGGGCGGCAGTTTCGCGCATGAGGCGGTGATCAACCGCGAATTGTCGCTCGCCGGCTTCGACACTTTCGGCGCGCCGCTGCATTCCGGCATCGTCGGGCCCTATATTTTGCATTACGGCACCGAGGAGCAGAAGAAGCGCTGGCTGCCCAAGCTCGCCACCGGCGAAATGGTCGGCGCCATCGCCATGACCGAGCCCGGCACCGGCTCCGACCTGCAGGGCGTGCGCACCAAGGCCGAGAAATCCGGCAACGGCTACGTACTCAACGGCTCCAAGACCTTCATCACCAACGGCCAGCACGCCAATCTGATCATCGTCGTCGCCAAGACCGACCCGAAAGCCGGCGCCAAGGGCACTTCGCTGCTGGTCGTCGAAACCGACGACGCGCCCGGCTTCCGCCGCGGCCGCAAGCTGAAAAAGCTCGGCATGGATTCCGCCGACACCTCGGAATTGTTCTTCGAGGACGTCAAACTGCCGGCGGAAAGCCTGCTCGGCAGCGAGGAGGGGCAGGGCTTCTACCAGCTGATGAAGGAATTGCCGCAGGAGCGGCTGATCGTCGCCGTGCATGCCGTCGCCATGATGGAGCGGGCGCTCGCGCTCACCGTCGATTACGTCAAGCAGCGCAAGGCCTTCGGCAAGGCGATCATCGAATTCCAGAACACCCAGTTCGAGCTCGCCGAATGCAAAACCGACACCACCATCGCCAAGGTGTTCCTCGACCATTGCATCGGCCAGCACGTCGCCGGCAAGCTCGACACCGTGACCGCCTCGATGGCCAAATACCGCCTCACCGACACGCAAGCCGATGTGATCGACCGCTGCCTGCAATTGTTCGGCGGCTATGGCTATATGGACGAATATCCGATCTCGCGCCTCTACCGCGACGCGCGGGTGCTGCGTATCTATGCCGGTACGAACGAGATCATGAAACTGCTGATCGCGCGCAGTCTTTAGACCCTGCGCAGGAGGAGCCAATGCCCGACGCATTCATTTACGACGCCGTGCGCACGCCGCGCGGCCGCGGCAAGGCCGACGGGGCCTTGCACGAGGTGACCGCGCTCAATCTCGCCGCGCAGGCGCTCGGCGCGATCAAGGACCGCAACAAACTCGACACCGGCATCATCGACGACGTGGTGCTCGGCTGCGTCGATCCGGTCGGCGAGGCGGGCGGCGATATCGCGCGCGCCGCAGCGCTGGTGGCGGGCTTCGGCGACCAGGTGCCGGGCATCCAGATCAACCGTTTCTGCGCCTCCGGCTTGGACGCTGTAAATTTCGCCGCGGCCGAGGTGATGTCGGGCCAGCACCGGATGACCGTCGGCGGTGGCGCCGAATCGATGAGCCGCGTCGGTATCGGCGCTTCCGGCGGCGCCTGGCCGGTCGATCCTTCGATCGCGGTCGAAACCTACTTCCTGCCGCAGGGCATTTCCGCCGACCTGATCGCCACCAAATACGGCTTCTCGCGCGACGACGTCGACGCTTACGCGGTGGAAAGCCAGCAGCGCGCCGCCAGGTCGTGGGACGAAGGCCGCTTCAAGAATTCGGTGATCACCGTGCGCGATCCCAACGGCCTGCCGATCCTGGCCAAAGACGAGCACATGCGGCCTTCGACCACCATGCAGACGCTGGCCGCGCTGCAGCCGGCCTTCGTGCAGATGGGCGAGATGGGCGGCTTCGATGCGGTTGCCGTGCAGAAACACCCGGAAGTCGAGATCATCAACCACGTGCACACGCCGGGCAATTCCTCCGGCATCGTCGACGGCGCCGCCGCGGTCTTGATCGGCAGCAAGGAAGCCGGCGCCGCCGCGGGCCTCAAGCCGCGCGCGCGCATCAAGGCCTTCGCCAATATCGGCTCGGAGCCGGCGATCATGCTCACGGGGCCGATCCCTGTGACCGAGAAGGCGTTGAAGAATGCCGGCATGACCACCAAGGACATCGACCTGTGGGAGCTCAACGAGGCCTTCGCCTCGGTGGTGCTACGCTACATGCAGGCGTTCGACATTCCGCACGACAAGATCAACGTCTGCGGCGGCGCCATCGCCATGGGCCATCCGCTCGGCGCCACCGGCGCCATGATCCTCGGCACCGTGCTCGACGAGCTGGAGCGAACCGGCAAGTCCACCGCGCTGATCACGCTCTGCATCGGCATGGGCATGGGCACCGCGACGATCATCGAGCGCGTCTGATGCCGAAGATCGACATCGACAAGGTTCCGATCGATACGACGAACGCGTACCCGCCCCCGCATAACCGCGCGGTCGAAGGGCGTTCGCGCCAGCGGCTGGCGCGGGCCGCCGGCCTGACCCAGTTCGGCGTCAATATCTGCACGCTCAAACCGGGCGCCGCTTCCTCGATCCGCCATTGGCACGAGAACGAGGACGAGTTTTCCTATGTGCTCGCCGGCGAAGTGATCCTTTGCGAAGACGGCGGCGAAACGCCGCTGAAGCCCGGCGATGCGGTCGCCTGGAAAGCCGGCGTTGCCAACGGGCACTGCCTCGTCAACCGCTCGAACCGCGACGCCGTGATCATGGAGATCGGCAGTTGCGCGGCGAGCGAACGCGCGCACTATCCCGACGTCGACCTGGCATTCGAACGCAACGCACAGGGCGTGCGCACCACCCATAAAAACGGCGAGCCTTACTGAGGAAATCCACGATGGCCAATTTCAAAACCGAAATCGACGCCGACGGCATCGCGCTCATCACCTGGGACATGCCCGGCCGCTCGATGAACGTCATCGACATGGGCGTGATGGAGGAGCTTTCGGGGCTGGTCGACAAGGTCACGTCCGACGCCGCCATCAAGGGCGCCGTCATCACCTCCGGCAAGGAAGCTTTCTGCGGCGGCGCCGACCTCGCCATGCTGGAGCGCATGGCCGCGGTCTATGCCGACACCGTGCGCAGCAAAGGCGCGGAAGCCGCCGCGCAATTCGTCTTCGACGAGAGCCGCAAGCTGTCGCTGATCTATCGCGCGCTGGAAAAAAGCGGCAAGCCCTGGGTCTGCGCGCTCAACGGCACCGCCATGGGCGGCGGCTTCGAACTGGCGCTCGCCTGCCATCATCGCATCGCCGCCGACAATCCGAAGACGCGGCTCGGCCTGCCCGAGATCAAGATCGGCCTGTTCCCCGGCGCCGGCGGCACCCAGCGCGTGGCGCGCATGCTGGCGCCCGCCGACGCGCTGCAATTTTTGCTCAAGGGCGACCAGCTCAAAATCGACCGCGCCAAGGCGATGAAGCTGATCGACGACGGTGGTCCCCGCCGCCGATCTGATCAAGAGCGCCAAGGACTGGATCAAGGCCGGCGGCAAGGCGGAAGCGCCGTGGGACGTGAAGGGCTTCAAGCTGCCGGGCGGGCCGGTCTATTCCAAGGCCGGCATGATGGTGTTCCCGCCGGCCAACGCGATCTACCGGCGCGAGACTTACGACAACTATCCGGCCGCGCGCGCCATCCTGCAAGTGGTGTACGAGGGCCTGCAATTGGACATGGACACCGCGCTGCGCGTGGAGTCGCGCTGGTTCGCCAAGATCCTGCGCTCGCCGGAAGCGGCCGCCATGATCCGCTCGCTGTTCGTCTCCATGCAGGAGCTCAACAAGGGCGCCCGCCGTCCCACCGACGTGCCGGCGATAAGCTTGAAGAAGATCGGCGTGGTCGGCGCCGGTTTCATGGGCGCCGGCATCGCGCAAGTAAGCGCGGCCGCCGGCCTGTCCGTGGTGCTGATCGACCGCGACCAGGAGACCGCCGACAAGGGCAAGGCTGGCGTGCACAAGGCGCTCACCGACCGCGTCAACAAAGGCCGCATGAAATCGGCCGAGCGCGACGCGCTGTTGGAAAAGATCGCGACTACCGCCGACTACGGCGCGCTCAAGGACTGCGATCTGGTGGTCGAGGCGGTGTTCGAGGACCGCAAGGTGAAATCCGACGTGATTGCCAAAATCCAGGCAGTAATCGGCGCCGACACAGTGTTTGCCTCCAACACCTCGACGCTGCCGATCACGTCGCTGGCCGCGGAGTTCAAGGACCCGCCGCGCTTCGTCGGCATCCATTTCTTCTCGCCGGTCGACCGCATGTTGCTGGTCGAGATCATTCTCGGCAAGCAGACCGGCCACAAGGCGCTGGCAACCGCGCTCGATTTCGTGCGCGCGCTGCGCAAGACGCCGATCGTGGTCAACGACAGCCGCGGCTTCTACGCCAACCGCTGCGTGCTCAACTACATCCAGGAAGGCTATTTGATGCTGCTCGAGGGCATCCCGGCGGCGATGGTGGAAAACACCGCGCGCATGGCCGGCATGCCGGTCGGACCGCTGTCGCTCAATGACGAGACCGGGCTCGACCTCGGCCTCAAGATTCTGCGCGCGGCGGAAGCCGATCTCGGCGCCGGCGCCGTCAATCCGGCGCAGAAGAAGCTGATGGAAGACATGGTCGAGAAGGGCGGCCGTTCCGGTCGCAAGAACGGCAAGGGCTTTTACGATTACGCCAGCAAGCCGAAGCGGCTGTGGCCGGGCCTTTCCGAACTGTTGTCCAAGAAGCTGACGCGCGAGGAGATCGAAGCGCTCGACGTCGACGAGCTCAAGCAGCGTTTTCTGGTGACGCAGGCGGTGGAAGCCGCGCGCACCTTCGAGGAGCACGTGGTGACCGACGTGCGCGAGGCCGACGTCGGCTCGATCCTCGGTTGGGGCTTTGCGCCTTTTTCCGGCGGCACGCTGTCTTATATCGACATGATGGGGACGAAAAAATTCGTCGCATTGTGCCGCACGTTCGAAAAGAAGTACGGGCCGCGCTTTGCGCCGCCCAAGCTCTTGGTCGAAATGGCGGACAAAGGCGAGAGCTTCTACGGCCGCTTCGCGCCGGGCAAGAAGAAGGAAGCGGCCTGAGGCGGCGCCCGCTCAGCGTCGCGCCGCCATCACCACGTTGGCGAGCAGCACGCCGGTTGAGCCGCCGAGCAACACGATGCCGGGGGCAAGCGTGCCCGGCATCACCGCCGCGACCGCCACAGCCGCGGCGATAATCCCGGCGAGTGCCAGCGCCAGGGCGCCGTCGTCGACGAACAGCCCGGCCAATTCTTTCAACGCTTGCGCCAGCACGTTCATCGTGTGACCTGCGCCGTTTGCTGCCGCGCGGCGGCGATGCCGGCCAGCGCCACAATCAGGAAAATGGCGACGAAGGCGAGGATCGCGAGGTCGCCGCCCGGCCAGGGCACGCCGAGGCCCTCACCCAGCCAGAACACGCCGAACGCCGACAGCATCACGCCGACGGCGAATTTGAGGGTGTTTTCCGGCACGCGCGCCAGCGGCCGATGGATGGCAAGACCGGCGCCGCAGGTCAGCAGGCAGGCGGCGAGCGCGCCGATGCTTGCCGGCACGATCAACCCGCGCCCGGCGCCGACCGCGATGACGATGAACACGACTTCGAGCCCTTCCAGCACCACCGCCTTGAAGGCGGCAATCCCGGCCAGCCAGTCGAGCCGGCGTTCGTGGTGGCGCGCCTGCTCGCGCAGTTCCTCGGTTTCATGCGCGAAGGCGAGCATTTCGTCATGCAGCGGAATAACGCCGGCGGCGCGCAGGATCGCCTTGCGCAGCCAGCGCATGCCGAACAGCAGCAGCAGCACGCCGATCACGATCTGCAGTAGGTACAGCGGAAAGCGGTCGAGCAGCGGCCCAAGCAGCAGTACGATGACAACGAGCAGCGCGAGACCCGCGGCCGATCCCAGGCCGGCCGGCCGCCAGCCGCGCACGCTCGCCACGGCCAGCACGATGGTGAGGGCTTCGACCGCCTCGACCAGCGAACTGAGGAATGCAGCCGAAACGGCGGTCGCCGCGGTCGTCCAGATCATCGTCGTCGCTCACATGACCACGGTCAGTTTTTTAGCCGCCCGCGTCACGCCAGTATAGAGCCAGCGCTCGCGCGAGTCCGGGAAGGCGAAGCTTTCGTCGAACAGCACCACGTCGTCCCATTGCGAGCCTTGCGCCTTGTGCACGGTGAGCACGTAGCCGTAGTCGAATTCGTCGTAGGGTTTGCGCCGCGACCAATCGACCTGCTCGATACCGCCGGTGAAGCATTCCGGCCGCACCGACACTTTCACGCCGCGCAGGCCGCTGTCGTCGTCGGGCAAGAGCCGCATGGTCATAATGCCGGTGCGCCGCGCGCCGCGCTCCTTCACCGACCAGAGCGAACCATTGAACAGGCCTTTTTTGCGGTTGTTGCGCAGACACACCAGCTTGTCGCCGGCCTCCGGCAACTTGTCGCTGAAACCGCGCCGCTCGCGCATGCGCATGTTGTAGGCGCGCCGCGTGGCGTTGCGCCCGACCAGCACCTGGTCGGCCTCGAGCACGCGCTGCGGATCGAGGTCGGCTTTGGCGATCACATCCGTTTCGCCGTAGCGGCCGGGCTCGAGATACTCTCCTGCTCGTATGTCCATCGACAGGCGGATAATCGGGTTGTCGGCGGCCTGGCGGTGCACTTCGGTGAGCATCGCGTCCGGCTCGGCTTCCGTAAAAAAGCCGCCGCCCTGGATCGGCGGCAGTTGCGCCGGATCGCCCAGCACCAACAGCGGCACGCCGAACGACAACAGGTCGCGGCCGAGCTCGGCGTCGACCATCGAACATTCGTCGATCACGATCAGCGCGGCCTTGGAGGCGGGCGCCTCGTCCCACAGATCGAAGGAGGGGATTTCCTCGCCGCTCTCGCGCGCCCGGTAGATCAGCGAGTGGATGGTGGAAGCGCCCTTGCAGCCCTTGCCGCGCATCACCGAGGCCGCCTTGCCGGTGAAGGCGGCGAACTTCACCTCGCCGTCGGCGTGCTCGGCCAAGTGGCGGGCGAGCGTGGTTTTGCCGGTGCCGGCATAGCCGAACAGGCGGAACACCTGCGGCGTGCCGTTGGCGCCGGGCTTGTCCTTCAGCCAGGTGGCGACGGCGTTGAGCGCGGCGTCTTGATGCGGGGAAAACTGCGGCATGGCGGAAGCAATAGACCATACGGGTTAAATGAAAAAGAACAAAATATGAACCTTGACAGACGTTGGTATATGGATTATATTCCTAGTCCTTCGCTGGCCGATGCGGGTGCCGTCATGACGCGCTCGCTAAAGCCGGCGAGGGCGGTGCGCCGACAATGCGCGCCGCGGCATTCAAGTTTGCGCAAACTGCGCAGGCTTGTTTGCGGTGGAGCGCCGGGAGGCGCAGCGCCCTACGTCATTGGGCGCGCGCGCCTCGCAAGCGGTCACCCCGGGTAACCGGGAATGGCCGTAGGCGCGCGGCGGGTCGCACCAAACCCGCCAAAGGGCGCTGCGCCAGCGCCCTGGCGCCTCCCGGCGCTCCATTCCCCTCTTGGGGAAAGGAAAAAGGGACATCGGCCTACCCGGGGCCGTCAAGAATACGGGTGACGACCCATGTCTTGTGTTCTTCAACCGGTCGTCATATTATGTCGATATGTCTCGACATATGGACGCGAGAAAATCGCAAAGCGCCTTCGCCGCGTTGGCGCAGCCGACCCGGCTCAAGGCCTTCCGCAAACTGGTCGCCGCGCACCCCGACGGCCTGCCGGCGGGAGAAATCGCCGCCTTTTGCAAGGTGCCGCACAACACCATGTCGACGCATCTCGCAGCCCTCATGCGCGGCGGGCTGATCGCGGTGACGCGCGACGGCCGCTCGATGAACTACCGCGCCAACCTCGACGGCTTCCGCGGGCTGATCGATTTCATGTTGCGCGATTGCTGCGGCGGCCGGCCGGAAATCTGTGCGCCGGTGGTCGAGGACTTCAACGCCGCCTGCTGCGCGCCAGTAAAAGAAGGGAGTGATCAATGGCTGAGCGTATCTACAACGTGTTGTTCCTCTGCACCGGCAATTCGGCGCGCTCGATCATCGCCGAGGCGATCCTCAACCGCGCCGGCCAGGGGCGCTTCAAGGCGTTCAGCGCCGGCAGCCATCCCAAGGGCAAGGTCAATCCGCGCGCGCTCGATCTGCTGCGCAAGTTCAACTACGACGTCTCGCAGACCTGCGCTCGAAATCCTGGGCCGAATTCGCCAAAGCGCGGCGCGCCCGATCTCGATTTCGTCTTCACCGTCTGCGACAACGCCGCCGGCGAAGCCTGCCCGCTGTGGCCGGGCCAGCCGATCACCGCGCATTGGGGCATTCCCGATCCGGCCGCGGCGGTCGGCAGCGAGGCGGAGATCGCCTTCGCGTTCAAGGACGCCTATCGCATGCTCAACCGGCGCATCGAATTGTTCCTGGCGCTGCCGATGCACAAACTCGACCGCCTGGTGCTGACCGCGCGGCTGAAGGAAATCGGCCGCGGCGAGGGCGCGACGGCGAAGGCCCAGCATGTCGACGTTTGAACGCTATCTGACGCTGTGGGTCGCGCTCTGCATCGTCGCCGGCATCGCGCTCGGCCACGTCATGCCGGGCGTCTTCCACGTCATCGGCGGCGCCGAGATCGCACGCGTCAACCTGCCGGTGGCGGTGCTGATCTGGCTGATGATCATCCCGATGCTGGTCAAGATCGATTTTGCCGCGCTCAAACAGGTGCGCGAACATTGGCGCGGCATCGGCGTCACTTTGTTCATCAACTGGGCGGTGAAGCCGTTTTCCATGGCCGCGCTCGGCTGGCTGTTTATCGGCTATCTGTTCCGGCCCTATCTGCCGGCCGACCAGATCAACTCCTACATCGCCGGCCTGATCATCCTGGCGGCGGCGCCGTGCACCGCGATGGTGTTCGTGTGGAGCAACCTGACCAAGGGCGAGCCGCACTTCACGCTGTCGCAAGTCGCGCTCAACGACACCATCATGGTGTTCGCCTTCGCGCCGATCGTCGGGCTGCTGCTCGGCCTGTCGGCGATCACGGTGCCGTGGGGCACGCTGGTGCTCTCGGTCGTGCTTTATATCGTGGTGCCTGTGCTGGTGGCGCAGGTCCTGCGCCGCAACGTGCTGGCGCGCGGCGGTCAGGCCGCGCTCGCCGCTCTGCTGGGCAAATTGCAGCCGCTGTCGCTGGTCGCGCTGCTGGCGACGCTGGTTCTGCTGTTCGGCTTCCAGGGCGAGCAGATCCTGGCGCAGCCGCTGATCATCGGCCTGCTTGCGGTGCCGATCCTGATCCAGGTCTATTTCAACGCCGGCCTGGCCTATCTGCTCAACCGGCTGGCCGGCGAGCAGCATTGCGTCGCCGGGCCCTCCGCCCTGATCGGCGCCAGCAATTTCTTCGAGCTGGCGGTGGCCGCCGCCATCAGTCTGTTCGGCTTCAATTCGGGTGCGGCGCTGGCCACCGTGGTCGGGGTCCTGATCGAGGTTCCGGTCATGCTGTCGGTGGTCGCGATCGTCAACCGCAGCCGCGGCTGGTACGAACGCGGCCTGAAATCGGGTGCCGCCGCGTCGACGCCGCATTAGCGCCTCTCGCATCTCGCATTGCCCTTTCCGGCTTCCCATGTTTAAGGTCGCGGCCCTTTTTCGCCGGACCCTCTTATGGCTCGTGACCAGATCGACATGACCCCGATCGAGACGCGCGACGAACTCGTCGCCTGGCTCGAAGCGGGCTGTAAGCCGAAGGCGCAATTCCGCGTCGGCACCGAGCACGAGAAATTCGCCTTCATCATGCAGGGTCACCGGCCGGTGCCCTATGCCGGCCCGCACTCGCATCCGCGCGCTGCTCGTCGGCCTGCATGACATCCTCGGCTGGGATCCGATCATGGAGGGCGACAACATCATCGGCATGTTCGACGTCACCCACGGCGGCGCCATTTCGCTGGAGCCGGGCGGGCAGTTCGAACTCTCCGGCGCGCCGGTCGAGAACGTGCACCAGACCGCCTCCGAGCTGATGAGCGCATCTGGCGCAACTGCGCGAGGTGGCCAAGCCTTTAGGCATAGGTTTCCTCGGCCTCGGCATGACGCCGAACTGGACGCGCGCCGACATGCCGGTCATGCCCAAGGGCCGCTACAAGATCATGACGAACTACATGCCGAAGGTCGGCAAACTCGGCCTCGACATGATGTATCGCACCTGCACCGTGCAGGCGAACCTCGACTTCTCATCCGAAACCGACATGGTGAAAAAGCTGCGCGTGTCGCTGGCGCTGCAGCCGGTGGCGACCGCGCTTGTTCGCCAATTCGCCGTTCACCGAAGGCAAGCCGAACGGCTTTCTCTCGTTCCGCTCGGAAATCTGGACGCGACACCGACAATCGAACGTTCCGGCATGCTGCCCTGGGCGTTCGAGGACGGCATGGGCTTCGAGCGCTGGGTCGATTACGCGCTCGACGTGCCGATGTATTTCATCAAGCGCGGCGACAAATATATCGACGTGTCGGGCAAATCGTTCCGCGATTTCTTCGCCGGCAAGCTCGCCGAACTGCCGGGCGAGCGGCCGACCATTTCCGACTGGGCCAATCACCTGTCGACGATCTTCCCCGAAGTGCGGCTCAAGCGTTATCTCGAAATGCGCGGCGCCGACGGCGGGCCCTGGCGGCGACTGCCCTCGCTCGCCGCCTTCTGGGTCGGGCTGCTCTACGACGACGATGCGCTCGAGCGCCTGCTGGGACCTGGTCAAAGGCTGGAGCGCGGCGGAACGGCAGAAGCTGCGCGACGACGTGCCCAGGCTCGGCTTCCAGGCGGAAATCCGCGGCCGCAACGTGCTGACGCTGGCGCAGGAGACGCTGCGCTTTGCCGCGCGCGGCCTGGCGCGGCGCAAATATCTCGACCGCAACGGCCGCGACGAGACGCGCTATCTGCGCCCGCTGGAAGAAAGTATCGCGCGCGGGCTCACGCCGGCCGAGGAATTGCTGGAAAAATTCAACGGTCCGTGGAACGGCTCGGTCGAGCCGATTTTCGAGGAATACGCGTACTAAAATGGCCAAGGCCACGCCGGCGACGCTCGCCTTGGACAAGGCCGGTGTCGCCTACAAGCTCTATCGAATACGACTACGACCCGAATGCCGCGCGCATCGGCATGCAGGCGGCCGAAGCGCTCGGCGTCGAACCGGCGCGGCTGCTCAAGACTTTGATGGCGAAAGCGGGCGACGAGGTCGTCTGCGTGCTGGCGCCGTCCGACCGCGAGGTCAATTTGAAGAAGCTCGCGCAGGCCGCCGGCGCCAAAAGCGCCGCCATGTTGGGCGCCGCGGACGCCGAACGCATCACCGGCTATCACGTCGGCGGCATTTCGCCGTTCGGGCAGAAGAAACGCGTGCGCGTGTTCATCGAGCAGGTCGGCGCTGGCTTTCCCGCACATCGTGGTCAATGGCGGCCGGCGCGGCTTGCAGGTTGAGGTGACGCCGGCCGATCTGATGCGGTTTGGCGCGATGCGGTGGAGCGCCAGGCTGTGGCTCTGTGCGGATAGAGAGAGTGGTGGGATACGCAGAAACTGTGTTTCCAGTGACATAACTGATGGTATTGTTTCTGAGTTGGTAATAGTATGCGGGAGAAGCATCATGAGGCGCCGTGATTTTATTGCCGGCTGCGGATCGCTTTCACTAGAGGGTCTAGGTCTCTTGAGATTGGTTTTAGAGTCAGAAAGGCTAAGTGAAGGACAAGATCATAGATGTTCATTGACAAGTCTTCAAAGACGAAGACCTGCGAATGGTAGATTTTATAGAGAAGGAGATTATCTGAACGTTTTTGCAAGATAAGAAGGCCGAACGGTATGCGCAGTCGCCGCCGAAATTTGTTGAAAGGCATTGCCCTAGACTTCGCCGCGCTGACAAGAACGAAGACAAGTATCTCGATGAGACAAGGCTCATCCTGAAAAAGCGAGAACGCCTGAAAGTATTAAGGACGAAGAGAGATGTTTAGTAGTACAGCTTTTCAATGACTGGCTATCAGGAAAGACCGTGCATTTCAGAGGGAAGCAAGAAACTCAGTATCAGAATTATTGATGATTATTTGCCGGAGATAGCGCTTGAATTCATCCGGCGTGAGATGTTTCCGCTGGTATAAGATGGCACGATAGATTTGAGCCTCGGTGCGATGATGAACAACGCCGATCAAGCTTTCACGATGGGAGATAAGAGAAATGACAAAGGAGAGGAATAGACTGCGCTAGATACGGATTATCTAGGACGTCAGGCGTATGCAGTACAGCAGGGACAGATTACGCGGAGCATCAAATGGGTGGTCTCGTTTACGCGCTATCGGCGAGAACTGATAGAAGATCTCCCGCGTAAACATAGTAGAACGGTTCTAGTGAACAGCTTAGGTAGATTTCACCAAATGGCTCGATGCGCGAATTGCGCATGTATATAAAGAAGCAAGTGGCGATGATGGAGCGACTGTAGAGAGAGCAGCGCAAGAACATGCCGCATGTGCACAGCTTAGTGCCTTTCGATCCGTTGAGACAGGCGATAGATGAAAAGCTTGGCGAACAGCGGCAGAGGCACGCTTAGAGATCGTAGAAAAGGCTGTTATGCAGCAGGGCTTTATAGGCGTGAAGCTATAAGAGCGGATGGGATTACGCGACAGCGACAACGCTGGTGCCGGCAACGACTTTCCTTGCTGGGTCAGATTCGGAGAGGTTAGAGAGGGTAAGACGAGGTATGCGAGGGACGGAAGAACGAACGCAGCGGGCTCGGCGATGAGCGGGGTGCGTTGCTGGACGCGGTTTTGGTGCGGCTGTACGAATGGTGCGCGGCAAATAACGTGCGGATGATGGTGCACACGAATAACTAGAACGGCGCGGGGCCGGGTTATGGCACGCGTGCAAGATCTGAAATATTGGCAGCCGGTGTAGAATACATTACCAACCTTACGTATCAATTTCGCGCACTTCGGTGGCTTCGAAGAGGCTTATACGGGACGCCAATTGGATCTCGGGAAACTCGAAGAGAGCTGGGAATGGACGATCGGGCGCATGATCGAATAGGCGCAGGAGAAAGACCGATTTATGCGGAAGTTAGCTATTTCAGCGAATTGCTCGACCTGAATTCGCAGAGGCGCAAGGATATGAGCGCCTGCATGCTTAGCTTAGACAAAGATTTGCTGATACCGACAGGTTACTGTTGTACGGAACGGATTGGTAGATGATCGGTCAAGAAGACAAATTCATTACGAGCCGTGAATACTTACCGGATATTCTCGCCAAATTGCTGGTCGACACCGGAACAAGCCGGAGCACGTGAAAGCATCCTTCCGTAATGCGTCGGTTCTCGGTCTCCGCGCTGCGATGGAGAAAATTCCACGCGCGGCCGGCTGGAGAAATTCTATCCGACACTGGCTGAGAGGGCGTGGCTCGAGCATTTTCGCCGCGGAGATTTGAACTGAGCGCTACTCCGCCGCGACCGCGTCCGACAGGTTGTCGAGCGAGGAGACGATGTGCTCGGCCAAGGCGTCGGCAAGCGCCGAGCCGTCATGCGAATTGCGCGCAAGACCGATGCGGCAACTCGGCAGTTCGGGAAATCCTTCCGCCGCGGTCAGCACGCGCATGCCGGGGCGCAAGCCGGATTCCGGCAATACCGACACCGCTAACCCTGCGAGCACGGCGGCGGCGACCGCGCCGGCATTCGAACTCGAATAGAGAATGCGATAGGGGCGGCCGACTTTCTCCAGCCGCTCGATGGCGGTGCGCCGCCACGAGCAGGTCGGGCGGCCGAGCGCCAGCGGCAGCCGTTCCTCCAGATGCGTCGGATGGCGATTCGAGGTCACCCAACACAGCCGCTCGCGCCGGAAGGTTTCCGAGGCGCGCTTGCTTTCGCAATTGGTGACGATGGCGAGATCGATCTCGTTGGCGTCGATGCGCTCGAGCAGGTCACGGTCGGCTCGCAGATCACGGTCAGCTCGACGCCCGGATAGGCGCGCGAGAAGCGCGCCATGATCTCGGGCAGATAGCGGTCGGCGTAATCGTCGGGCACGCCCAGCCGCACGCGGCCGGACAATTCGGCGTCGGAGAATGCGGCCAGCGTCTCGACGTTGAGCTTGACGATGCGGCGCGCGTAATCGAGCAGGCGCTGGCCGTCTTCGGTGAGTTTGGAGGCGCGCCCGTCGCGCGCGAAGATCGGCCGCTCCAGCCGCTCCTCCAGTCGCTTCATCTGCATCGACACCGCCGATTGGGTTTTGTTCACCACTTCGGCCGCCTTGGTGAAGCTGCCGGTCTCGGCAATGGCGATGAAAGTGCGCAGTTGGTCGACGTCGATCAGCGCGGTCATGGCGGACATCCTTGCAAAACGGACCGTTTCCGGGCGAGGGAACCATATCACCAAACGTGATAGGTTAGATTAAAAACATTCGTTTCACTAATCAATCTTTTAAGAGCATGGTGGCTACGCTTCAAGAGGAATCGGGTGGGGCTTTCGGGTGGTTCCGGCACATGGCCGGGGCGATTTTGGCGTCTCGAACAAGAGACGTATCGAGACGTATGGAGACTGGAAATGAGCGCAAATATCCCCGTTTTGCCCGTCGCCGCCGGCACTTTGGTGCGAGCCTTGGCGTCGCTGCTGGCCGTGCTGACCTATTGGCTGAAACAGTTCGCGCGCGTCCGCCGCCATAGGCGCGACGCCGTCATGCTCGCCGGCCTCGACCGGCGCATGCTGGCCGATATCGGCATCAGCCGGTCCGATCTGCAGGACGCCTTCTCGTCGCCGTTCTGGAACGATCCGACCGAGCTGCTGCATGAGCGCGCCCTCGAGCGCCGGCAGAATCGCCCGGTGGTCCGCGTTCAACGCAAGCCGCACGTTGAGCCCGAGCCCGGCTTCCGCCGGCCGGCCACCGATCGGCCGGCGCGCCAGGCGATCTAAACAACGCAAATAACCGAAACGGCCGAGCCCTCTCGTCGGCCGCTCGATCCGCGACACGCGAACATCCCCTCTCGCGACCGGATCTAAGCGCCCGCCGGCCCCTCCGGCGGGCGCATTTTTTTCGCAAAGAATCTATTGGTGGTGGGCGAGTTCCGGCCGCACCAGCGACCGGTGATCCTTGACCACGCCGATGCGCGCGCCCATCCGCGTGATGGTGGCGATCACTTTGCCGTCGAGCGCGCGGTCGCAATTCATGTGCGTCGGCGCGATGAAGAAGTCCGCATTCTCCCAGTCCTCGGTCCACTGCAGGCGGTTGCCGGCTTCCTTCTCGAACGGCAGCCGCTCGCCGCAGACCGCCACGCTGTAGCGATGGGTGCGGTCGCCCGCCTTGTCGAGGGTGGCGACATAGGCTTCCAGATCGTCCACCGCCTCCGGCATGATGTTGACCCAGTAGTCGGTGACGTAAAGGCCGGACGCGCCTTCCAGTCCGCCGACCAGCGGGTTGTAATAAAGATACTGATAGGGATGCAGCTGGTAGAGGATGGCGGCGTTCCAGAACAGCAGCGCGCCGATCGCCACGTGAGCCGCGGTCGCCCAAACGCGGCCTTGCGCCGCCAGCAGCGTCAGCAACCAATCGAAGCCGAGCCCGGCGAGCACGGCGAAGGCCGGCACCACGAACAGGAAATGCCGCATGCCGGTGAAGGCGGGGCCGCGGTCGATCACCTCGCAGAGTACCGGAAAGATGGCGATGAAGGCGATGAGCGCGGTTTCCAGGCGCCGCCCGGACGGGCGATCCGCCGTCTCGCCGGGTCGCGCCACGAACAGCAAGGCTGCGCCCGCGCCGGCCAGCACGAACAGCGGCAATTTGATCAGCAGATAGACCGGCACGTACCAGCGCGGCACGTCGCCCATCTCGTAGACGCGGCCGGCGAGCAGGGTATCGATGTGATAATTGAACTCGCCGAAATCGACCAGCCCGCGCACCGGATTGAACGGCGCCAGCGCCGACCACGGCCAGGCCGCGATCATGATCAGGTAGCCGACGAGAAATGCCGGCGTCAGCGCCGTCACCGACTGGGCGAAGAAGTTCAAGCGTTCGCGCATCGGCCCGTGCTGCAGGCGCATCAGGATGGCGAGCCCGGCATAGCCGACCATCAACAGGCCGAGCACGCGAATGCCGAGCGCGGCGCCGAGCAGCAGTCCGAAGGCGATGACGTGGCGCCGGCGCGGGTGCGGCAGGTCGCGTGTCGCGCGCAGCAGGAAATAGGTCGCGCCCATCATGGCGGCGGCGAACGGAATGTCCTTGGTGTGGTTGAACATCGAGCCGTACCACGGCCCGCACACCGCCAAGGCGAAAGCGGCGATGGCGCCGGCGCGCGGCCCCGCCACCAGCCGCGCGGTCGCGCCGGCGGCGCCGATGCCGGCGATCCCGGTCAGCGCGCACAGGACATGGCGCACCGAATAGGGATCGAAAAACGGCAGCAGCCGCTCGAACAGCAACGCCAAGATGTCGAACAGGCCGCCGTACAGATAAGAGATTGACGTAGTGGAACAGCGCCTGGTCGGTGAAGCCGCTGGCGTAATAGGCAACGATCAGCTCGCCGTAATGCTGCTGCACTTCCTCGTCGTTGGAGATGGCGTAGGAATCGTAGGTGGCGAAGGCGAGCGCCAGCAATACGATCAGCAGCGCCGCGACCGCGAGATCATAGCGGTCGCAAGCGACAAGCCGCGCGCGCAAGCGCAGGTAAAGCCCCGGCAGGCGAACCTCCCCCTCGAACGCGCGGGATTGTGGCTTGGCCCCCGGCCGCTGTCATGCGGCATCTGCAGGATTAAGGTGGGTGCGTTAACATGTCGCCGGGGCTAGACTGCGCGGCAAGGCTTAACGCCAATTGTAAAGTGAAGCGGGCGCGCATGCGGTATCCGGCGGGTCTATGGGGGGCGCTCGCGCTGATCGTCCTGATCGTCTTGGCGGCGGGCACGCCGGCTTGGGCGCAATCCGGGTTCGACCGCCGCGGCGGCGACTACTAGAACTTCCAGATCCGCAACGGCGATCCGGCCGTCTGCGCCGCGCGCTGCGAGCGCGACGCGCACTGCCGCGCCTGGAGCTTCTCCTATCCGCGCACGGCCTATGCGCTCGCCACCTGTTGGCTGAAGAACAAGCTGCCGCCGCCGGTGGCGGACAAATGTTGCGTGTCGGGCGTACGCGGGGCGGGCGTGATCGAGCCGCGGCGCGGCCCGCTCGAATATTCCATCGACCGCTTCGGCGGCGATTATCGCAGTATCGACATCGCGACCGATCCCGCCGGCGCCGGCTGCATGAGCGCATGCCAAGGCGACAATCGCTGCCGCGCCTGGACTTATGTGCGGCCGGGCTATATCGGCGCCTCCGCGCGCTGCTATTTGAAGTCGAGGATCACGCGGCCGCGCCACAAGCCGTGCTGTATTTCGGGTGTGGTCCGGTAGCGCTATGGGCGGCGCGATGTCGCCACGTCAACGACGCCTTCCCGCCATGAGAATCGACCGATGATTCCCGACGCCTTGTTCGCTCTCGCCTTGGTATGCGCTTTGGTTCCCTTCGCCGCTTGCGTTACCGCGGGCGCGGCGATCGCGCCGGGCAGGCTGTGGCCGGGCGCCGACATGATCGTGGGGTTTGGCGCCTTCAGCGTCGTGCTCACCGGTCTGGCGGTGACCACGCGCGTCCCGCTGTCATGGCTGATGGGCGGCCTTTTGCTCCTGTCGGTGATCGTCGTTGCCGTCAGACGCAAAATTCCCGGCGGCTACGCGACCTGGATTGCGTTGGCGCTGATTTCGCCGCTGCTTGTCAAAGCCGCCGGCCACGTACCGGCGATGTGGGACGACTTCTGGAACTGGCAGCCGAGCACCATCTACGAGTTCCAGCACAATTCGCTGCCCTGGCCCGATCTTGCGAAATCCTTCTCGATCTTCCCCGGCTATCCGCAGGGCATACCGCTTCTGGCCGCGGCTGTGTCCATGGTCCGCGGCCGCTATCTCGAAGCCGGCGGTCCCCTCGTCAACGTCTTGCTGCTCGCAGGCTCGGCCGCGTTCCTCGCCGAGGCCTTGGCTGCCGCGCTCGTTCGCCGCGGACGCCTGCAGGCCATGGAGACGCCGGTGGCGCTGGTCGCCGGCGCGGTGGCAATCACTGTTCTGCTCAATCCCGGATTTGACGGCGCGGTGGTGCTGTCGACCTATGCCGATAGCGGCACCATGGTCGCGGTCGGCGCGCTCGGCCTCCTCGCCGTCGAAATCCTGGCGCGGCTGTCGGCGAGCGAGCGCGGAAACGCCGAAGCGCTGGCATGGCGCTTCGGCCTCGTCGGCGCCATGCTGGTCAATCTCAAACAAGCCAACCCGGTACTCCTGGCGCTCGTCACGGCGGGACTGGTCGTCGTGGTGATACGCCATCCGCCGATGCGCACGTGGCGGGCGGCGATGCTGCTGGCGCGCATGCTGTTGCCCGCGATCGTCGTCATGGTGGCATGGCGCTGGTACGTGGCGTTCAATCTGACCGACGCGGAAAAATCCTTCCAGCCGTTTGCCCAATGGAATTTTCCGCACATGGGGCAGACCTTTAAATCCATCGGCTTCACGATCCTCAACGCGCCGGCGTTCAACGGCCTGATGTGGCTTGTCACCGCGGCCGGCGTCGTGGCTTTTTTCCAGTTGCCCCGCAAAGTCAGCGAGGCGCGGTGGCTGGCCGTGATCTTTGCCACGGTGTGGCTCGGCTACAATGCCTTTCTGCTGCTGATCTATCTCGCGGTGATGTCGGTCTACGAGGCACAGACCGCCGCCGATTACTGGCGCTACATGCCGCACACGGCGCTGCTCGGGCTTTACGCGCCGGTCCTGGCGCTCGTCTGTGCGCGCTGGCCGGCCTGGTTGAAACCGCGCGGCGTCGCGGTCACCGCGGTCCTGGTCGTGCTGGCGCTGGGCGCGCTGCCCTTGCGCAGCGATTTCAACAACCCTTCCGGCCGCGACCGGCAGCAATTCCTCCGCAATGTCGCGGGCGAGATGCGGCGCATCATTCCCGCCGCCGCGAAGGTGATGATCGTGCCCTGCTATAATTCAAGTCCGTTCGGTGTGGCGGTCCGCTACAATCTATGGCGACCCAATGTGCCGGAAGCGCCGATCGATGCGACCATTTTGTGGAACGGCGACAACCTCGTCCATTTTTCAAGCTGGGTCGGGCGCAGCGAAGGCGATTACTTGATCCTGCACGACGCCGAAAAAAATATGAATGAAGCAACCGACGCGATCGGGTTATCCCGGATACATCACGAGGTCGCGCTGTTCGCCTGGCGGAACGGCAAATGGGAAAAAGCAAAATCGTGGCCGATTCCGCCGGCGCTGATGGAATACTGAGCGCCGACGCCGCGTTCACTGCACGCCGGAGAAAAACCGCGACAGCCGCAAGCCCTGCGGCCAGGTCCACAGCGGCTGGCTGCGCATGCCGAGATCCCAGGAGCCGACGATGCCGTCGACGCGGCCGACCAGGTTCTCCACCGGCAGCAGGCCGACGCCGCCGGCGCGCACCGGCACGCGGCTGTCGGCGGAATTGTCGCGGTTATCGCCCATGACGAACAGATGGCCGGGCGGCAACCGTCTCCGGCATATTGTCGAGCGGCTGCCAGCGCGTGAGCTTGAAGATGGTGTGCTTGCGCCCGCCCGGCAGCGTCTCGATCAGGCGCGCGGCCGGCGCCAGCGTGCCGTCGTCGTTTTCCGCTTGCCCGGTGCCGTCCGGCTGCAGCGCGGCGGCTTCGCCATTGATCCACACTTGTCCGTCGCGCAGCGCGATGCGGTCGCCGGGCAGGCCGATGACGCGCTTGACCCAGATCTGCGAGCGGTCGCCCGGCCAGCGGAACACCACGATGTCGCCGCGGCGCGGCAGCGCGCCGAACAGGCGCTGCGTGTTGGGCAGCACGATGAAGGAGGGCAGCGAGGCGGAGCCGTAACCGTAGGGATATTTGGTCGCCAGCAGTTCGTCGCCGATCAGCAGCGTCGGCTCCATCGAGCCGGACGGCACGTAATAGGGTTCGGCGATCGCGGTCTTCGCCGCCGTCACCACCAGCACGATGACGGCGACGTCGACGATGCTCCTGATCCAGCCGTGCAGGCGCGATTTGTCTTGTGGCATGCCGTTACGCTCCAACGAAATTGTTCAAGCCGTGCCGCCGACGGTGATGCGGTCCATGCGCAAAGTCGGCTGGCCGACGCCGACCGGCACACCCTGGCCGTTCTTGCCGCAGGTGCCGATGCCGGGATCGAGCGCGAAGTCGTTGCCGATCATCGAAATGCGATGCAAGTCGGTCGGCCCGTTGCCGATCAGCATGGCGCCTTTCACCGGCGCGGTGACCTTGCCGTTTTCGATTTTGTAGGCCTCGGTGCACTGGAACACGTATTTGCCCGAGGTGATGTCGACCTGGCCGCCGCCGAAGCTCACCGCATAGAGGCCGTTCTTCACCGAGGCGATGATTTCCTCGCGCGGCTTGTCGCCGGCGAGCATGGCGGTATTGGTCATGCGCGGCATCGGCACGTGGGCATGCAATTCGCGCCGCCCGTTGCCGGTCGGCTTCATGTTCATCAGCCGCGCGTTCTGCCGGTCCTGCATGTAGCCGACCAGAATGCCGTCCTCGATCAGCACGGTGCGGTTGGTCGGCGTGCCTTCGTCGTCGATCGACAACGAGCCGCGCCGCTCTTGCATGGTGCCGTCGTCGATCACGGTGACGCCTTTGGCGGCGACCTGCTGGCCCATCAGTCCGGCAAAGGCGGAGGTTTTCTTGCGGTTGAAGTCGCCTTCGAGGCCATGGCCGACCGCTTCATGCAACATCACGCCCGGCCATCCGCAGCCGAGCACGACGTCCATCTCGCCGGCCGGCGCCGCCACCGCGTCGAGATTGACCAACGCCTGGCGCACCGCTTCGTCCACCGCGCCTTTCCAGGCTTCCGGTGTGATGAAGCGCTCATAGCCTTCGCGCCCGCCGACGCCATAGGAGCCCGATTCCTGCCGGTCGCCGTCGCCGACGACGATCGACACGTTCAGCCGAACCAGCGGCCGAATGTCGCGATAGATTTCCCCGTCAGCGCGCAGGATTTCGACTACCTGCCAGGTGGCGGCGATCGAAGCCGTGACCTGCCGCACGCGCGGGTCCTTGGCGCGCGCATAGGCGTCGATCGACTCCAGCAGCTTCACCTTGGCGTCGAAGGCCGGCAGCGCCAGCGGATTCTCGTCGCCATAGAGCTTGCGATTGGTGCGGCCGGGCGCCTCGGCGTAATGGCCGCTGTGGCCGCCTTTGACCGCGCGCACCGCTTCGGCGGCGCGGGCGAGCGCGGCTTCCGAGAGATCGGAGGCATGCGCATAGCCGACCGCCTCGTCTTTCACCGCGCGCAGTCCGAAGCCCTGCGCGGTGTCGTAGGTCGCCTGCTTGAGCCGGCCATTGTCGAACACCAGCACTTCGGCCTGGCGATATTCGAGGAACAGTTCGCCGTCGTCGGCGCCGTCGAGGCCGCGCGCGATGAGCTGGCGCACTTTGGCCTTGTCGAGCCCGGCGCGGTCGATCAGGGAGGAAATGGCTGGGTCCATAAGTCGTCTCCGGTGGCGCCCTAAGGCCATCAGATAGGGCCTCTGTGGCAATTCTGCGAGGGTATGGGGCGGGGCTAATCGGCCCTGGTCGCGGTCCAGATGAAATGCCGCGCGCCGCCTTGCGGGCCTTTGGCGCGCACGGGATTTTCGGTCACGTCAAAGCCGGTCTTGCGCAGCCGCGCCGTGAATTTTGCGTCCGGTCCCGACGACCATACCGCCAGCACGCCGCCAGGACGCAGCGCCGTATGGGCGGCGCGCAATCCTTTGAGGTCATACAGTCCGTCATTGGCTTTGCGGGTCATCCCTTGCGGCCCATTGTCGACGTCGAGCAGGATCGCGTCGTAAGCCGATCGACCGGACCTGATCAGATCGCCGACGTCACCTTCGTGGATGCGCACGCGCGGATCGGTCAGGCTGTCGCCGGATAATTTCGCCATCGGGCCGCGCGCCCAGGCCACCACCGCCGGCACCAGTTCGGCGACAATGATGTGGGCCTGCTTGCCCAGCACGGTCAGGGCGGCCCGCAAGGTGAAGCCCATGCCCAATCCGCCGATCAGGATACTCGGTCGCTTATTTGGCCGCTTGCGGGTCCGAATTTTCTCGCAAGCGATAGTCGCGAGCGCCTGCTCGGTAGCGCTGAGGCGGCTGTTCATCAACTCGTCGCGCCCCAACCGGATCGAG
The DNA here is from genome assembly GCA_963739735.1 of uncultured Alphaproteobacteria bacterium. Lineage (GTDB taxonomy): Bacteria > Pseudomonadota > Alphaproteobacteria > Rhizobiales > Xanthobacteraceae > Pseudolabrys. The sequence goes on from CAVUBV010000008.1 coordinate 94,263, forward strand.
AATTCCGCGCCACGCTGCATCAGGCGGAGTTTGCCGCCGCCGGGTACTTGCGCCTTATCGAGAAGGGACCAGGGAATCATGGATATCTCTTGTGCCGGTTGCTATGCAGTGTGCTTGGTGGAGGATCACGATGAAAGCAATGCTGCTGATGGGCCATGGCGGGCCCGAGATGATGAAATTTGGCGAGGCGCCTGATCCGAAAGCCGGGCCCGGCGAGGTCGTGGTCGACATTCACGCGGCGTCGGTCAATGGCGCGGACCCCAAAGTGCGGCGGGGAGGTGGGGTCTACACGCTCAATAAGTTCCCGCATATCCTCGGCCGCGATTTCTCGGGCGTGGTCAGCGAGGTCGGCGCGGGCGTGACTGATCTCAAGGTTGGCGATGCCGTGTTCGGCGTGCTCGACCAGGGCATCGAAGGCACCTACGCGGAAAAGTTCGCCATCAAGGCGGCGCTTGTCGCCAAGAAGCCCGCCTCGCTCAGCCATGTCGAATGCGGCGGCGCTCGGGCTGATCAGCCTTACCGCGCTCACGGCCATCGAAGACACCGCGCACCTCAAAGCCGGTGAGACGATTCTGATCCAGGGCGGCGCCGGCGGCGTTGCCGGCTTCGCCGTGCAGCTTGCCATGCATATCGGCGCCAAAGTGATCTCGACCGCCAGCGCCGGCAATCTCGACTATGTACGCGGTCTCGGCGCCGACCGCGTCATCGATTACAACAAGGAAGATTTCACGAAAATCGGACCGGTCTGCGACGTGGTGTTCGACACCGTCGGCGGCGACGTTCGCGCCGGCTGTTACACGGTGCTCAAGCCGGGCGGAAGATTAGTGTGGATCGCGCCGGCGCCGGAGGGATTTCAGCCGCCGCGCAACGACGTCGAAACGCTACGGCCCGCCGTCAAACGCGACCGCGCGCATCTCGAGCGCATGCTGGCGCTCGTCGCCGCCGGCGCAGTCAGCCGCCGGCAATCCACCGCTACAAGCTCGCCGACGCCGCTGCCGCGCACAAAGTCAGCGAAGGCCGCCATCTGCAAGGCAAGCTGGTGTTGGACGTCCGCTGATCCGCCGCGCCGTTTATTTCTTCTTCAGAAACGCCGCGCAAAACGCAGATTCGAAGGCGCGGTAGTCGTTGGTGATCTCGCTGCCCTTGCGATGGTGCGGCGGGCCAGGACATAGCCGTTCTTGTAATAAGTATTAGGATCTTCCGAGTGGTTCATGAAGGTATCGTAGTCCATCGACAGCAGGATTTCATTTTTCCACTGATAGCCGTGCAGCTTGATGAAATCGCGCGCGGGCTTGGGCAATTTGGCCAATCGCTTGCGCGTATAGAAGCGATCGAAGCCGTAGACAAAGCGCCAGATTTTCTGGTCCTTGCGGATCGTCTCGCGCGGCAAAGACGCCGATCCCGTGGATGGGGCTTTTATCGAGATAGGTTTTGACGAGAAGCATATGTGGCCGAGGCCGAATCGGTGCGCCTTACGGCAGCTTATCGTATCCCTCGCCAAAACCCGCCAGGCTCATGGGGAAACCGATGCCTTCTTCCGGGGTCTGGAAGATGATGAAGGTCGCGGTCTTGCCGGCGCGCAACTTGGCGATCAGCGCGTCGTCCATGACCACTTCGGCGATGCAGCCGTTGGGCAGGCAGCGCACGAAGCCGGCGCGGCCGATATCGGCCTGGTCGATCTTCAGCCCGAGGCCGGACGGCAGCAGCACGCCGAGCGGCGCCACCACCCGCATCAGCCGGCTCTTCTGGTCGGCGGTCTTCAGCACGATCACGGTGAGGCCGACATTGGCGCGGTCTTCCGCGGTCACGCTCTGGATCAGGGCGCATTGCTCGGATTTGGCGCCGGGCGGCGTGTCGCAGCGGATCTGCCAATCTTTGTGCACAGACTTGACCGCGCCCTGGGCGGCGGCCCGTTCGCCGGGCAGTACCGTCAGCGCCGCCGCCAGAGCGAAGGCCGTGAGCCATGCCGGGCCGGCAAAGGTGCGGGTGACATGCCCGAAAATGCCCATCGTTCAATCCCTTGGCATACGCCGCCGGGCCCGTCTAAGGGCCGGCGAATCGCGTCCCGGCAAGCATTCTATGCGTCCCCCTTGGGTCATGCCCGGCCGGTCCTGTCAAGCAAGCGGCCGGTAACGCCAAGGGCCTTTAGTGCCCGCAAACAAGCCGCCCGGACGTGGCGTAAATGCGGCGCTCCAACACGCCTGGGGGCAAGCCGATTGTCGCGAGGAACCGAGCGATAAGGTGCATTGCGGTAGTGCGCGAATTATGGTTTGAGAGGCTGGGATTTCCCCCCATCCCGCCGCACCGCCAAAGCTGCCGCGCCCGTGGCAAAACGCTGTGCTCAGCGGGGCCGAGCCGACATATTGCCTGCGGTGGGGCGGCAAAAAGGGGCCTGGTAAGGGCCGGGATTCTCGTCGAGGGAGAGCTAAGAACAATGCTGTTGCACAAGCGGTTGATCGCAATCGTGGTCGCGGGCCTGGCCGTCATTGCCGTCGGCGGCGTCGCCTGGGCCGGCCTCGGCCAGCCCTCGCCGTGGGAGCTCGGGCTGCAACAGTCGGCGACGCCGGTGATGGACGACATCACCTGGTTCCACGATTTCCTGCTCTGGCTGATTGCCGCCATCGTGCTGTTCGTGCTCGTCCTGCTGGCGATCGTGGTGGTGAAATTCAACGCCCGCGCCAACCCGGAGCCTTCGCGCACCACGCACAATACCTTCATCGAGATCATCTGGACCGTGGTGCCGGTGCTCATCTTGGTGACGGTCGCGGTGCCCTCGTTCCGCCTGCTGTTCTATCAACTCAAGGTGCCGCCCGCCGACGTGACCGTGAAGGTCACCGGCAAGCAGTGGTTCTGGAGCTACAGCTATCCGGATTCGAAGTTCGAATTCGACTCGCTGATGGTGCAGGACAAGGACCTCAAGCCGGGTCAGCTGCGTCTCTTGTCGGTCGACAACGACATGGTGGTGCCGGTCAACAAAGTGGTGAAGGTGCTGGTCACCGGCGCCGACGTGATCCATTCCTTCTCGGTGCCGTCGTTCGGCATCAAGATCGACGCCATTCCCGGCCGCATCAACGAGACCTGGTTCAAGGCCGACCGCGAAGGCATGTATTACGGACAATGCTCGCAGCTTTGCGGCCGCGACCACGCCTTCATGCCGATCGCCGTGCACGTGGTGAGCGAGAAGGAATACACCGCCTGGCTCGACCAGGCGAAGAAGAAATACGCCGACGATAACGTCGCTCCGCCCAACGCGGTTGCCGCGGCCGACAAGGCGAAGTGACACATAGAAGAATTAGAATATAATACGGGCGACAACGACAAGGGTCGAAGGACAATAACGATGGCTAGCAACGCGGCTGCGCACGGCGCACACGATGCCCATGATGCCCACGAGCACCATCCGACCGGATGGCGCCGGTTCGTTTATTCGACGAACCACAAAGACATCGGCACCATGTACCTGTGCTTCGCGCTGATGGCCGGCATCATCGGCGGCCTGTTGTCGATCGGCATCCGGCTCGAATTGCAGAACCCCGGCCTGCAGTTCTTCCCGAGCCCGCACGAATACAACGTGTTCGCCACCGCGCACGGCCTGATCATGATCTTCTTCATGGTGATGCCGGCGATGATCGGCGGCTTCGGCAACTGGTTCGTGCCGATCATGATCGGGGCGCCCGACATGGCGTTCCCGCGCATGAACAACATCTCGTTCTGGCTGCTTGCCCGCCTCGTTCGCGCTGCTCTTGACCTCGATGTTCGTCGAGGGTGAGCCGGGCGCGCTCGGCGCCGGAACCGGCTGGACCATCTACGCGCCGCTATCGACCTCGGGCCATCCGGGCCCGGCGATGGACTTCGTCATCCTGTCGATCCATCTGGCCGGCGCCTCGTCGATCTTGGGCGCCATCAATTTCATCACCACCATCTTCAACATGCGCGCGCCCGGCATGACCATGCACAAGATGCCGCTGTTCGTGTGGTCGCAGCTGGTGACGGTGTTCCTGCTGCTGTTGGCGCTGCCGGTGCTGGCCGGCGCCATCACCATGTTGCTCACCGACCGCAATTTCGGCACGACTTTCTTCGATCCGCAGGGCGGCGGCGACCCGCTGCTGTTCCAGCATCTGTTCTGGTTCTTCGGCCATCCGGAAGTCTACATTCTGATCCTGCCCGGCTTCGGCATGATCAGCCAGATCGTCGCCACTTTCTCGCGCAAGCCGGTGTTCGGCTATCTCGGCATGGCCTACGCGATGGTCGCCATCGGCGGCATCGGCTTCGTGGTCTGGGCGCATCACATGTACACGGTCGGTCTGTCGACCGGCGCGCAGGCCTATTTCATCGCCGCCACCATGGTGATCGCGGTGCCCACCGGCGTGAAGATCTTCTCCTGGATCGCCACCATGTGGGGCGGCTCGATCGAGTTCCGCACGCCGATGCTGTGGGCGCTCGGCTTCATCTTCCTGTTTACCGTCGGCGGCGTCACCGGCGTCGTGCTGGCCAATGCCGGCGTCGACCGCGTGCTGCACGACACGTATTACGTGATCGCGCACTTCCACTACGTGCTCTCGCTCGGCGCGGTGTTCGCGATTTTCGGCGGCTGGTACTACTGGTTCCCGAAGATGACCGGCTACATGTACAACGAGACCATCGGCAAGCTGCACTTCTGGGTCACCTTCATCGGCGTCAACATCATCTTCTTCCCGCAGCACTTCCTCGGCCTTGCCGGCATGCCGCGCCGTACCGTCGATTATCCGGAAGCCTTCCACGGCTGGAACGAGGTTTCCTCCTACGGCTCCTACATCGCCGGCGTCGGCGTGCTGATCTTCTTCTTCGGCATGGCCGAAGCCTTCCTCAAGAAGCGTCCCGCCGGCAACAATCCGTGGGGCGTTGGCGCGACGACGCTGGAGTGGACGCTGTCCTCGCCGCCGCCGTTCCATCAGTTCGAGACGCTGCCGCGGATCAAGTAACCCATGTCGCTTGTCAGCGAAGGCGCAGACTTCCGCGGTCCGATCGCCGCCGGTGCCACGCGCGCTCATGCCGAGCCGCGGATCGCCGAGCCGAGCATGGCGAGCGTCGGCGACTACATCGCGCTGATGAAGCCGCGGGTGATGTCGCTGGTCGATCTTCACCGCGCTCACCGGCATGGCGGTGGCGCCGGGTTCGATGCATCCGGCGATCGGCTTCACCGCGCTGCTCTGCATCGCGGTCGGCGCCGGCGCCGCCGGCGCGCTCAACATGTGGTACGACGCCGACATCGACGCGGTGATGACGCGCACGCGAGCGCGGCCCGTGCCGATGGGCCGCGTCAAGCCGGGCGAGGCCTTGGCGTTCGGGCTGACGCTCGCGGGCTTTGCCGTGGTGGTGCTCGGCCTGCTGGTCAATGTGCTGGCCTCGGCGCTGCTCGCCTTCACCATCTTCTTTTACGTCGTGATCTACACAATCTGGCTCAAGCGCTGGACGCCGCAGAACATCGTGATCGGCGGCGCCGCCGGCGCCTTTCCGCCGATGATCGGCTGGGCGGCGGCGACCGGCTCGCTGTCGGTCGAGCCGGTGCTGCTGTTCATGATCATCTTCTTCTGGACGCCGCCGCATTTCTGGGCGCTGGCGCTGACCCGCACCGAGGACTACGCGCGCGCCGGCGTTCCCATGCTGCCGGTGGTCGCCGGCGAGGTCTCGACCCGGCGGCAGATCCTGGCGCATACGGCTGATCCTGGTGCCGCTCGGCATCGCGCCTTACGCGCTCGGGCTCGCCGGCCCGCTCTACGGGCTGACCGCGCTCGTCACCGGCGCCATCATGCTGGCGCTCGCCTGGCAGGTGTTCAACGAGCGCCGCCCGGCCGAGCGCGCCAGCAAGCATCTTTTCGCCTTCTCGATCCTCTATCTGTTCTTGTTGTTTGCCGTGCTGCTGGTCGAGCGGGGATGGGGCGGGCTGATCGCCCGGTTGGCGGCGTGACAAGTGGGATCGTGATGAACACGGAGCCGAAGGACGAGGGCGTGGTGCTCACCGAGGCGCAAAAGCGCGCCCGGCGCTCGCGCTCGATTGCCATCGCGCTGTCGCTCGCCGTGCTGGTGATCCTGTTCTACGTGGTGACCCTGGTGAAGGGCCCGATCGTGCTGGTGCGCCCGCTATGACCGAAACCCCTCACGGCAAAAGGCGGCTGCGGCGCGACGTGTTGATCGCCGCCGCCTGCGGCGTGCTCGCCGCCGGCATGGTGGGCGCCTCGTTTGCCGCGATCCCGCTGTACAAGATTTTCTGCCAGGTCACCGGCTTTGCCGGCACCACGCAGGTTTCCCGTATCGCGCCGAAGCACGAACTCGCCCGCGAACTCATCATTCGCTTCGATTCCAATGTCGCGCCCGGTCTGCCGTGGAAATTCGAGCCGGAGCAGAACGAGATCAAGCTGCATATCGGCGAGGTGGCGACCGTCCACTACAAGGTGGTCAACGAGGCCGCGCGCACCATCTCCGCGCAGGCTTCCTACAATGTTTCGCCGCCGACGGTCGGCGCCTATTTCGACAAGATCAACTGCTTCTGCTTCACCGAGCAGACCATGAAGCCGGGCGAGACGCGCGAGATGACGGTGGTGTTCTATGTCGATCCGGCGATCGTCAAGGACCACGACCAGGATCCGCTCAATACGATCACGCTGTCCTATACGTTCTATCGGCTGCCCGAGAAGGAGCAGCCGGTGGCGGACGCGACCGCCAAGCCGACTGGCAAGCTTTAAACGGAGACGACGATGGCCCAGGCTCACACCAATCACCACGACTACCACCTGGTCAATCCGAGCCCGTGGCCGGCGGTCGGCGCAACGTCCGCTTTCCTGATGGCGTTCGGCGGCATCGCCTGGATGCATCACATGTTCACCGCTCGCGCCGCTGGTGTTCGGCTTGGGCGTGGCCGGCATCCTCTATACGTTCATCGCCTGGTGGCGCGACGTGATCCGCGAAGCCCAGTTCGAGGGCTTCCACACCCGCGTGGTGCAGATCTCGCACCGCTACGGCATGATCCTGTTCATCGCCTCCGAGGTGATGTTCTTCGTCGCCTGGTTCTGGGCCTATTTCAACACCGCGCTGTTCCCCGGCGAAGCGCATGAGGTCGGCCGGCTCGCCTTCACCCACGGCGTCTGGCCGCCGCAGGGGATCGAGACCTTCAATCCCTGGCACCTGCCGCTCTTGAACACGCTGATCCTGCTCACCTCCGGCACCACGGTGACCTGGGCGCATCACGCGCTGCTCGAGGACGACCGCGAGGGGCTGAAATGGGGCCTGGCGCTGACCATCCTGCTCGGCCTCACCTTCACCTGCGTGCAGGCCTACGAATACGCGCACGCCGCCTTCGCCTTCAAAGGCAATATCTACGGCGCCACGTTCTTCATGGCGACCGGCTTCCACGGCGCCCATGTGATCATCGGCTCGATCTTCCTGATCGTCTGCCTCGCCCGCGCGCTGGCCGGTCAATTCAGTCCCACGCAGCATCTCGGCTTCGAGTTCGCCGCCTGGTACTGGCATTTCGTCGACGTGGTGTGGCTGTTCCTGTTCGCCTGCATCTATGTGTGGGGCTCCGGCATGGTGCATCCCGAGTGACCGTCGCGCGATGAATTCTGCAAAGGGCGGCGTGATGGCGCCGCCCTTTTGCGTTACGGAAAGAAGTTGAAGCATGGCTGACGAACCGCTGCCGATCGCCCGGGGCCTGCGCTGCCGCTGTCCGCGCTGCGGCGAGGGCAGGCTGCTGCAGGGCTTCCTCACGCTGCGTCCGCGTTGCGAGAAATGCGGTCTCGAATTCGCCTTCGCCGACGCCGGCGACGGCCCGGCGGTGTTCGTGATCCTGATCGGCGGCGCCATCGTGGTGTTCGCGGCGCTGATCACCGAGGTGGTCTATCAGCCGCCTTATTGGGTGCACGCCGCGTTGTGGCTGCCGCTGATCCTGTTGGTGACGCTGGCGCCGTTGCGGCCGATCAAGGGCCTGATGATCGCGCTGCAATATCATCACAAGGCGCAGGAAGGCCGCCTCACGCATCGGGACGAGGCGTGAGCGTCGCGCGCGAAAGCCACGGCGGCGGCGTGTTCGCGGCGACCGTGTTCGCGCTCGCCGGCGTCGCCGTGCTGATCGGGCTCGGCGTCTGGCAGCTCGAGCGCCGGGTGTGGAAGGAAAACCTGATCGCCACGCTGACCGCGCGGCTGGCGCGCGCTCCCGCCGAACTTGCGCCGCCGGCGGATTGGCCGCGGCTCAAGTCCGGAGGCGGACGAATACACCCGCGTGAAGTTTTCCGCCGAATTTATCGCCGGGCAGGAGGCGTTGGTCTACACCGCCGGCTCCGCCTTCCGCCCCGACGTGCATGGGCCGGGCTATTGGGTCTTCGCGCCGGCGCGGCTTGCCGGCGGCGGCATTGTCGTCGTCGACCGCGGTTTTGTGCCGCTCGAGCGCAAGGACGCCGCGAGCCGCGCGCAAGGCGCGCCGCAAGGCACGATCGACATCGTCGGTGTCATGCGTTGGCCGGAGACGCGCGGCCTGTTCACGCCGAACGACGAGCCGCAGAATAATCTCTGGTACCTGCGCGACCCCGGGGCGATCGCCGCGGCGAAGAAATGGGACAGCGCCTCGCCGTTCTATGTCGAACAGGAATCCCCCGTGCCGCCCGGCGGCTTGCCCAAACCGGGCAAGCTCGCGGTCGCCCTGCCGGACAATCACATGCAATACGCCATCACCTGGTTCGGCCTGGCGGCCGGTCTCACCGGCGTCTATGGGGTGTGGCTTGCCGGGCGCTTGCGGCGCCGCTCCTAGGCCGTTCGCGTTCAGAACGAATAGGCGGCGCGCAAGCCGTAATCGTTGATGCCCTTGTTTAAATAACAGAGCTCGCCGTTGGAGAGATGGTCGAACGTGCCCATGACGCTCCAGCGCTCGTTCAGCCGGTAGCCGATGGAGCCGCCGCTGTGGAAGGCCCAGCGGCAACCGAGGCCGTTCATGTTGTCCGAAATGTCGTCGAGACGGCCGTTATGAATGAGGCCGCCGAAGAAGCCTTCGATGAACCAGCGCTGCGTGAAATTGTAGGTCCACAGCGCGCCGGCATAGACGTAGCTGGTGCGCCCGGCGAAGTTGGCGATGACGCCGGCGTGGAAGCGCGGCGTGAAATAGTCCGGCAGGCCGGGGATGGTGAAAAACCGTGGCGCCACGATTTCGATATTGGCGTCGACCGAGCCGCTCTCCGGGCTGGCGATCGCATGCGCGAAGACGCCGCCGCGCAGCTCGAAACGCTCGGGGTGATACAGCACCGGCGGTCCGAACACGACCGCGGAATTCGACATCGGCGGGGGCGGTGCCGGGGGCAGGTCGGTCGCCACGGCGCTGCCGCCGCTGACGCCAAGCAACACCACCACCACCGCCGCGGTCACGCCGGGCGTCAAACGTTTGTCAATCCACATCACTGAACGCTTTACGCGGCCCCCTCTATACCCCTGAAACGACTATCCTATATCCGGCGGCTATTGTCATGCCGATTGCGCTTCAATGACGCAAGGCGCGGCCGCCAGCTTACGCGTGTTTCTTGTGAAAGCCCCTGGCGGCGGCTAGTGTGGCCGCCGTAACGGCGCCGGTTCTGGACAGAAAACATAGCTTTTTCAATGCGTTATATCTCCACGCGGGGCGCGGCCCCGGCACTCGATTTTGTCGAGGTCATGCTCGCGGGATTGGCCCGCGACGGTGGATTGTATGTGCCCGAGACATGGCCCACGGTCATGAACGAGGCGATCGCCGGCTTTGCCGGCAAGCCTTACGCCGAGGTCGCCGTCGAGGTGATCCGCCCCTTCGTCGGCGCCGGCATTGCCGAGGCCGATCTCGCCCGCATGGCGCGCGAGGCCTACGGCACCTTCCGCCATCCGGCGACCGCGCCGCTCATCCAGCTCGGGCCGAGCCTGTTCGTGCTCGAACTGTTTCACGGGCCGACGCTCGCCTTCAAGGACCTCGCCATGCAGCTGGTGGCGCGGCTGATGGACCACGTGCTGCGTGAGCGGGCTGAGCGCACCACCATCGTGGTGGCAACCTCCGGCGACACCGGCGGCGCCGCGGTCGAAGCCTTCCGCGGCCGCGCGCAAGTGGACGTGGTGGTGCTGTTCCCGCAAGGGCGCATTTCCGAGGTGCAGCGGCGCATGATGACCACGGCGCCGGATGAAAACGTGCACGCACTGGCCATCGAAGGCACCTTCGACGATTGCCAGGCGCTGGTGAAGGCGATGTTCAATCACCACGCCTTCCGCGACCGCGTGCGCCTGTCCGGCGTCAATTCCATCAACTGGGCGCGCATCGTGGCGCAGGCGGTCTATTACTTCACCGCCGCGGTCGCGCTGGGCGCGCCGCACCGCAAAGTCGCTTTCACCGTGCCGACGGGAAATTTCGGCGACGTCTATGCCGGCTATGTCGCGTCGCGCATGGGGCTCCCGGTGGATCGCCTGGTGGTGGCGACCAATGTCAACGACATCCTCGCCCGCACCTTCGCGACCGGCGCCTACGAATTGCGCGACGTGGTGCCGACCACCTCGCCGTCGATGGACATCCAGGTCTCATCGAATTTCGAGCGGCTGTTGTTCGACGCCTATGACCGCGACGCTCACGCGGTTTCCGCGCTGATGGGTTCGCTGGCGCAGTCGCGTCGCTTCGCGGTTTCCTCCGACGCGCTCAAGCGTATGCGCGCGCTGTTCACCGCCGACCGCGCCGACGAACAGGAAAGCGCCGCTACCATGCGCGCCTGGATGCGCGAGGCCGGCTATTGCGTCGATCCGCATACCGCGGTCGGCCTGGCGGTGGCCGAGAAGGAAGCGCGCGATCCGTCGGTGCCCATGGTGGTGCTGTCGACCGCGCATCCGGCCAAGTTTCCCGACGCGGTCAAGGCCGCCTGCGGTGTCGCGCCGGCGTTGCCGGATTGGCTCGCCGATCTGCCAAAGCGCCCCGAGCGCGTCACCGTGCTGCCGGCCGACCAGGCGGCGGTCGAGCGCTATGTCGAGCGGGCTTCGCGCGCGGCACACAAAGGAGCGGCGGCATGAGCGTCGAAATCACCCGTCTTGCCTCCGGCCTGTCGGTGGTGACCGACCGCATGCCGCATCTGGAATCGGCATCGCTCGGGGTCTGGATCGGCACCGGCGGCCGCCACGAGGCGGCCGACGAGCACGGCATTTCGCATCTGCTCGAGCACATGGCGTTCAAGGGCACCAAGCGGCGCAGCGCGCGCCAGATCGCCGAGGAGATCGAGGCGGTGGGCGGCGAGGTGAATGCCGCCACCGGCGCGGAATCGACCGCCTATTACGCCCGCGTGCTCAAGGCCGACGTGCCGCTCGCGCTCGACGTCTTGTCGGACATCCTCACCGAGCCCGCCTTCGACGGCGGAGGAACTGCGCCGCGAGCAGAGCGTCATCGTGCAGGAGATCGGCGCCAAGGAAGACGATCCGGACGACCTGGTGTTCGAGCGGCTGCATGAAATCGCCTTTCCCGATCAGCCGGTCGGCCGCTCGCTGCTCGGTACGCCGGAGACGGTGCGCTCGTTCAATCCGGCGCGCCTGCGCACCTATCTCACGCGTAACTACCGCGCGCCCAACATGCTGGTGGCGGCCGCCGGCGCCGTCGATCACGCGGCGATCGTTAGCGGAAGCCGAGCAACGGCTGGCGAGCTTCGTCGGTTCGGCGCCGCCGGCGCCGGAACCCGCGCATTTCGGCGGCGGCACGCGCGTAGAGACGCGCGATCTCGAGCAGGTGCATATCGCGCTGGCGCTGCAAGGTCTGTCGGTGCGCGACGATAATCTCTACAGCCTGCAGGTGTTCGTCAGCGTGCTCGGCGGCGGCATGTCGTCGCGCCTGTTCCAGGAAGTGCGCGAGAAGCGCGGACTCTGTTACGCCATTCACGCCTTCCACATGCCTTATTCCGACACCGGGATGTTCGCGCTTTATGCCGGCACCGATGAGAAGGACGCGCCCGAACTGATGCGGGTCGCCATCGACCAGATCGCGCTTGCCACCGAAACGATCAACGAGGCCGAGGTCGCGCGCGCCAAGGCGCAGATGAAAGCCGGTCTGCTGATGGCGCTGGAAAGCTCGGAAGCGCGGCTCGGCCAGATCGCGCGGCAGATGCTGGCCTATGGCCGGCCGATACCGCTCGAGGAGATCGTCGGCAAGGTCGACGCGGTGACGGTTGCGAGCGCGCGCGCCGCCGGCCGTGCGCTGATCGCCGGCGGCCGGCCGGCGATCGCCGCGCTCGGGCCCGGCAACAGCCTTGCCAGCACGGCTGCGATCGCTGAAAGTCTCGTGCGCCGCGCGGCATGATTTGACAACGGGTCATTGAAACGCCCATGGCGCTTTTCCGCACCGTCACCAGCAGCGAGGTCCTGCCGTCCATTGCCGGCGCCGGGGTACAATTGCGCGTGCCGCAAAGCGGCGACTTTGCCGAATGGGCGGCGCTGCGCGAGCAGAGCCGCGCCTTCCTGGTGCCCTGGGAGCCGGTCTGGCCGGCCGACGATCTTTCTCGCGGCGCCTTCCGCCGGCGGCTCAAGCGTTACGCCGAGGATCTGCGCAACGATCTCGCTTACGCCTTCCTCATCTTCCGCAGCGACGACAATATGCTGGTCGGCGGGTTGACGCTCGCCAACATCCGCCGCGGCGTCGCGCAAGCAGGCTCCATCGGCTATTGGGTCGGCGCGCCGTTCGCCCGCAAGGGCTACATGACCGCGGCGATGGGCGCTTTGATCCCGTTCTGTTTTGGCACACTGCGGCTGCACCGCCTGGAGGCGGCCTGCATCCCGGGCAATGCCGCCTCGATCCGCCTGTTGGAGAAGGCCGGCTTCCAGCGCGAGGGCTATGCCCGCAGCTATCTCTGCATCAACGGGATATGGCAGGATCACCTGCTTTATGCGCGGCTCAAGGACGATCCCGATTGACGCCTCGTCGCGAAAAGAAGCCTGCCCGCCGCCTTTGGGTTGCCACGCTTGGCCTGTTATAAGGTTGGGTTGCTATAAAGGCGGGTTGCGGGCGGACCGACGCCGCAAGTAAAAAGTGAGCCGGGGTTATGCGTAGGGGACGAACCGATCAAGCCGGGCGCGGCGGCGCGGGTACGCTCGCGGCTGCCGCATTGGCGCTGGCGCTCGCCGGCTGCGGCAGCACCGATGTATTTAAATCCTCGCCGCTCGATCTTTTCAGTTCGTCGTCGACGGCGAGCAAAGATGCTTCGGCCGCCGGCGCCGCCAACAATCCGGCCGACGATATCGAATGCCCGGGCGTCCAGGTGCGCAATGGCGCCGCCACGCTGCTGATCGGCAGCAAGCCCGGCGAGGGCGAGCCGGCCGCGCTCGATGTGCGCTATCAGGGCTCCATCATCCGCACCGCGCGCGAATGCCACGTCAACGCCGGCATGATGACCATGAAAGTCGGCATCGAGGGCCGCGTCATTACCGGTCCGGCCGGCGGTCCCGGCACGGTCGACGTGCCGCTGCGCATCGCCGTGGTGGAGGAAGGCGTCAATCCGAAGGCTGTGGCCTCGAAATTCGGCCGCGAAACGGTGGTGCTCGGCGGTTCGATCGACCGCGCCACCTTCACGCACATCGATCCCGATATCGTCTTCCCGCTGCCGCAGCCGCTCGGGTTGATCGACCGCTACGTGGTCTATGTCGGCTTCGACCCGATCGGCGCGCAGCCGCCCAAGAAGAAGCCGCCGGTCAGGCACAAGAAGCCGGTCGCCAAGAAAAGGCCCGCGGCCAAGCCGAAGCAGAGCTGAACTCAGATTGTCATGGCCGGGCAAAGGGCGCGAAACGCAGACTTTGCGTCGCAAAAGGCGCGAAGCGCCGTCTTGACGTCTCAAAAGGCGCGAAGTGCCGTCTTGGCGTCTGAAATCCCGGCCATCCCGATTAGGGCGTGTTCGCATAAATTGAGGCTGGTGAACAACAGTTAGCCAATGTCCGCTTCACCCTCGAAAGCGGACATTGGGCGGTCTCTCTGGAATGTCCGCGATATGCCAACAGCAGACATTCGCTGGCCTCAGGGTTTGTCCACCATACACTTCAAGGTCGCGTAGGATCCGCTAACCGACATTCAGCTTCAATTCCACGCTCGACTTGGAGCGTTGCGTGGGCAATGCCGAACTGGGCCTCAAGATTGCGCGCGGTCTTTTCAAAAAATGCGTCACTGCGGGGGCCATCAGGCATAACCAAATGAACGGTCAGCGCGTTCGATGTCGTACTGAGTGCCCAGACATGAAGATCGTGCAGATCGGCAACACCGGGCAAAGCGCGTAGCCAAGCCTCAACCGAATTTAGATCAATACCTTCCGGGACCCCGTCGAGGCTCAAATGGATTGCCGACTTGAATAGTCGGAAAGCCGACCAACCAATCACGGCACTTACAAGGATAGCAACCAAAGGATCGACCACGGTCCAGCCAGTCAGAATGATGACAAGCGCAGACACCACGACACCAGCAGAAACTGCCGCATCGGCGGCCATATGCAGGAAGGCCCCTCCAACATTAATATCGCGCGAGCGTTCCTTTACGAACAGCAGCGCCGTACCAAAATTAATAACAATCCCGATCGCGGCCACCCAAAGAATGGTTGTTGCTGCCACCGGCTCGGGAGCAGCGATGCGTGCAATTGCTTCATGGATGATCGCGCCAATTCCGATAAGCAAGACAATTCCGTTCGTGAGGGCGGCGAGAATTGTTGCCCGACCGAGGCCGTAGGTGTGCCACTTGGATGGCCGTCGGCGCGCGACGACAAACGCTCCCCACGCAAGCAAAAGACCGCCGACGTCGGTGAGGTTGTGCGCCGCGTCGGCAAGCAAAGCTAACGATCCGACCCAAAAGCCAAAATATGCTTCGATGACGACATAAGCCGTGTTCAAACCCACCGCCCAAAGGAAGGCAGGTCCTACGTCAATATTTTGCCCCCGATCACCGTGGGCCGCCATCAACCAACTCGTCGAACATCGCTTGCTTCCTGAGATTGCAGCCAAGATCGCAGAGTTTCCTAGCAATAACTGAGGTGAAACACTTGAGATAAGTCAACGGAATGTCATCGTTGAGCGACGAGGGCGAAAGGTCCGCTTCGGGTCATTAGATGGGGTAATCGGCCGGCGAACTTGTGGATAGCTGAAGATTTTGGGTGCTGCGCTTCAGGCTGATGGTGAAACGAGGTCCGTGGGTAACGGCCTCAAGCATCAGAAGGAGAAGCGCAGCATGGACCATTTTGCTGGATTGGACGTATCGGTCAAGGAGACCAACGTCTGCATTGTGGATGACACGGGCAAGATCGTGCGGGAAGTAAAGGTAGCGAGCGAGCCTGAAGCTCTGCTGCAAGTCTTGAAGAATCCCGCCTACCACTTCAAGCGGATCGGACTGGAAGCCGGACCGCTATCGCAATGGCTGTTCAGCGCACTCGCTGAAGTGGGCTTGCCGGTGATCTGTGTCGAGACGCGGCACATGCGGGCGGTGTTGAAAGCACAGATCAACAAGACCGACCGCAACGATGCGCGCGGCATGGCGCAGATGATGCGGGTTGGACTTTATCGTCCAGTGCATGTGAAGACGTTACGCAGCCAGAAACTGCGGATGCTACTGACCCATCGCAAGCTACTACAGTCCAAGGCCATCGCTATCGATAATGACTTGCGCGGGACTCTGCGTAACTTCGGCCTCAAGGTCGGTGTTGTGGGAACAGTGAAGTTCGAGACGCGCATCAAGGAGCTGGTCGAGAACCTTCCTGACCTGGCCGTTCTGGTCGAACCGCTGCTCATTGTTCGGCGGGTGCTGCGCGAACAGATCGGCATCCTGCACCGCCGTTTGCTGGCCATCGCGCGGGACGATGAGGTGTGCCGGCGCCTGATGACGATCCCTGGGGTCGGCCCGGTGGTGGCGCTGACCTATCGTGCCACCGTCGACGTGCCGGCCCGCTTTAAAAACTCCAAGGCGGTCGGGGCAGTGTTTGGGTTGACGCCGTCCAGGTATCAATCTGGCGAGATCAACCGATCCGGCGCGATATCACGGTGCGGAGACGAGATGATGCGGGTGATGCTCTACGAAGCGGCCCAGGTCATGCTGACCCACACCAACAAGTGGTCCTGGCTCAAGGCCTGGGCGATGCAGATCGCCAGGCGCCGCGGGAAGAAAAAAGCGATCGTGGCGCTGGCGCGTCGGTTGGCCGTGATCATGCACCGCATATGGGTTGATGGCACCGAGTTCCGCTGGACCCGGGAAGAAGCAGCAGCGGCATAAGGACCGCGCAGTATCGCGATAGGAGAACATTCGAGCTCCACCCGGCGGTGGAAAGATGTCCCTTGCGGGACGATGGATGAGGTGAGTTCGTTTGTCCGCTTGGACCTGCCGTTACACTGACGGCAAGGCCGCCCATTAGATTGTTCCACCTCGTCCTCGAATCCCATGATGGAAGGGCCCCTGGTGCCGATTCCGAAGAGAAGCACGAGCCCGTGAGCGACATCGACACTGCAGCGGTGGATAGTCCGAAAGCGCTTGACCCCGAACGGCCGATTAGAGAAGCGGACAAATAGCGATGTCCGCGTCATGTCGGCTGTGCCCCCGAAAGCGGACAATAGAGGCGCACCCGCGCCGCCGTTTGGTTGTTCGTTTAGATGTCTACGCCCGGGCGAGGGGCCGCTTTTCCCACCAAAGCGAGATGCGCAGGCGAGGCCCACACATGACGGCGGAGAGGCCAATAACTCACCACCCGCGCAGGTCGATGATGGCGCTCTTGAGCGCGCGCATGTCGGAAATGACGGTGCGCGCGCCGGCCTTGCTCAACTGGCCGGAGAGCTGGCTGCCGGCGTGACTGCCGCCGGTAAAGCCGATCACCGTCATGCCGGCGGCGACGGCGGCGGCGACGCCGACGGCGGAATCCTCGACCACGATGCAGTCGGCCGGCTCAACGCACATCCTGGCGGAAACGTGCAGGAACAAATCGGGCGCCGGCTTGCCGTTGGCCACCTCGCCCGCCGAAAACAGATAAGGGTCGAAAAAGCGGACCAGGTCGGTGCTCTCCAGGCTGACGCGGATGCGGTCGAACGAGGAGGAGGACGCCACGCATTTCGGCCCGCGCAGCCAGGACAGCGCGCGGGCGACGTGCTGGGTCGCGCGCAGTTCGGCGCGGAAGCGGCGCAAGGTGGCGGCGGCGACGGTCGAGGCGAAATCGGCCGGCAGCTTGCGGCCGGCGGCGGCTTCCACCTGGGCGAACATGTCGGCCGGGCGGCGCCCGGTGAAATAGCGCGCGATCACATCCGGCGTCAGCGCAAAGCCGGCGCGCATGAACTCCTGCGATACAATGGCGGCAGCCAACGGCTCGCTGTCGACGAGAACGCCGTTGCAGTCGAAGATGACCATGGGTTGCCCGTGTTCGGTCGGCCAAGTCGGCCCGCAACGCAACGAACAACGCGAACGAATCACTGGCCGCAACAATAGAGAGCAAGGCGGCGCAGGCAAAGCGCGGCGGCGCCGGGCGCCCCATGTGCACATGATCAAAAGGGATAACGGGGAAAACGGCGGTAGCGACGGATGGCGCCGGCTATTTGGTACGGGTCCTGCCGCGCGCTAGTTGAGCTTCTTGCGCACGTCGTCGATGCCCTTGGCGATCAAGTCGGCGGCGAGTTTTCCCTTGGCTTCCTCGCCGAGCACCTTGGCGGCGGCGGCAACGGCGGCCTCGGCGGCCGCGCTGCGCACGTCGGCGGCGGCCTGCGCCTCGGCCTGGGCGATCTTGACCTCGGCCATTTTGGTGCGGCGCGAGACGAATTCCTCGATCCTGACCTTGGCTTCGACGGCGAGCCGCTCGGCCTCGGCCTTGGCGCCAGCAACGATCTCCTGCGCCTCGTTCTCGGCCTCATCGCGCCTGCGCTTGTAGTCGGCCAAGAGCGCGGCGGCCTCGTCCTTGAGCTTCTTTGCCTCGTCGAGTTCGGCCTTGATGCGCGCGGCCCGCTCGTCGAGCGATTTGCCGATCATGCGGTGGACGCCGAGATAGCCGAGCAGGCCGAGAAACACGATAAAGCCCAGCGCGACCCAGAATTCCGCTTCCAACAGCATGGTCTGGCTCTCTAATTCTTGAGCACGTCGGCGACCGCCGCGGCGACCGCTTTGTCGCTCGGCGCCGCGCCGATCAGCCGCTCGACGATAGCGCGGGCGGCGTCCTCGGCGATGGCGCGCACGTTCGACATCGCCGCCTGCTTGGTGGCGGCGATGGATTTCTCCGCCTCCGCCAGCTTGGCGTTAAGCGCGTCCTCGAGCGTCTTGCGGGTGGCTTCGGCTTCCGCGTGCTGGCGCTCGCGCGTCTCGTTGGCGATCGATTGGGCGCGGGCGCGCGCGTCGGCCAGCGCCTTATCGTAGGCCGCCACCGCTTCGTCGGACTGGCCTTTGAGCCGCTCGGCCTCGGCGATGTCGTCGGTGATGAGCTTCTGCCGGTTGTCGATGACGCGGCGCGACCTGCGGCAGCGCCCACTTGGCCATCAGCACGTAGAGCAGCACGAAGAAGATCGCCAGCCAAATGAGCTGCGAGGGGAAGGTGTGCGCGTTGAACGGCGGAAAGCTGCCGTGCGCGCCTTCCGCCGGGTGCTCCGTGCTCGCCTTGTGTGCCGGTTCGGCCATCGTGCGCTCGCGCGACGCTTGAAATCTTACAGCGCGAACAGCAGCAAGAGCGCGATCAGCAGCGAGAAGATGCCGAGCGCCTCGGTGATGGCGAAGCCGAAGATCAGGTTGCCGAACTGGCCTTGCGCGGCCGAGGGATTGCGAATGGCGGCGGCCAGGTAGTTGCCGAAAATGACGCCGACGCCGACGCCGGCGCCGCCCATGCCGATGCAGGCGATGCCCGCACCGATGTATTTCGCTGCCACTGGATCCATAACCAACTCCTTTTGCTTGTCCGGTCGGGGCCGCTAGTGGCCCGGGTGAATCGCATCGTTGAGATAGATGCAGGTGAGGACGGCGAAGACGTAGGCCTGCAGGAAGGCCACCAGCATTTCCAGCGCGGTGAGCGCGACGATCATGGCGAAGGGCAGCACGCCGCCGGCCCAGCCGAGCGCGCCAAGCGCGGTGCCCAAGAGGATGATGAAGCCGGCGAACACTTTCAGCGCGATATGCCCGGCCAGCATGTTGGCGAACAGACGCACGCTGTGCGAAATCGGCCGCGAGATGAACGACAGCACCTCGATGAAGATGATCAGCGGCATGATGTAGATCGGCACGCCCTTGGGCACGAACAGGTTGAAGAAGTGAAAGCCATGGCGGATGAGCCCGTAGCCGAGAACCGTGAGAAACACGGTGAACGCCAGCGCGGCGGTGATGATGATGTGGCTGGTGACGGTGAAGGCGTAGGGGATCAGCCCGAACATGTTGAGCGCGAGCACGAACATGAACAGCGTGAACACGAAGGGGAAGAAGCGCATGCCCTCCTGGCCCGCGGTCGAGCGCACCATGCTGGCGACGAATTCGTAAGACAGCTCGGCGGCCGATTGCAGGCGCGTGGGCACCGCTTTGCCGCCGGCGGTGCCGATCACCAGGAACAGCGTGAGGCCGACGACGGCGATCAGCATGAACAGCGCGGAATTGGTGAAGGCGATCTCGGCATTGCCGAGCTTGCCAAGCGGAAACAGGTTGATGACCTGGAATTGGTGGATGGGATCCATGAGCCTGGTCGTCAGTCGTTCAGCTTATTTTCACGCACGACTCCGGCCGCGCGCATCACGTTAAGGACCCCGGCGGCGAAGCCGAGCAGCAGAAACACAATGAGCCCCCACGGCGAAATCCCCAGCCAGCGGTCGATGCAGCCAGCCGATCAGTGCGCCCACGACCACGCCCGCCACCAGTTCG
Source organism: uncultured Alphaproteobacteria bacterium (assembly GCA_963739735.1). Lineage (GTDB taxonomy): Bacteria > Pseudomonadota > Alphaproteobacteria > Rhizobiales > Xanthobacteraceae > Pseudolabrys. The sequence goes on from CAVUBV010000008.1 coordinate 114,088, forward strand.
GTGGACATGCGGAAGCCCCGGGCATAGGCCGAGGCATCGGCGGTCTGACGAGGACCGGAAACGTTTTCGGATGGTCGGCTCGCACTGTCGAGCCGTTCGCCGAGACGCTGGAGCCTCGCGGAGAGAGCAGCCTCGTCGTCCGACGGTTCGTTGCGATCGCCTTTGCCGCGCGTGCCGTCAGCCATGCTTTCGACTCGCGTGGATTAAAAGGCCCCGTTGCTGTTCCGCCGCCCTAAAAGCCGCGCGGACCATACTGAGCGGGTTTGTTCGAGTCAAGAAAGCGGCACTGCGTCGTAAGTGTTTGATATCAAGCGCTAAATGAAAAATTTTCCGGGCGCTTTGCGCGCCCTAGCGTGCACTGCGGCATATGACACGTCAACAGGAGATGCGGCGCGCCGGTTCAGGCGGGCGGGCGCGGGTGGTAGCATCGCCTGCCCCGTGCCGGAGGAGACGCCCATGCGGATCGTGACGCTTGCCATCGCTGCCATGCTCGCCGGCGCGGCAGGACCGGCGCTGGCGCAGGACAGCCCGAGCGCGCCGGGGGCGGTCGCGCCGCCGCAGGATGCGCAAACGCCTGCCGCGGCTCCGGTCGTTCCGGCCGCGCCAAGCGTTGCCCCGCAGCCGGCCGCCCAGGCGCCTGGTCCAACCCGCCGCTAGCGGAGAACCCGCCGAAGGCGCCGAGCGCGGCGGAGATCGTTCCCGACGCCTCGAAAGCACCGGGCACGACGATCGTTCCCGGCGCTCCTCAAATTCCGGCGCGAGGCGAAAGTCCCCGAGCAGCCGAAACCCCCGGCCACGGCGGAAACCGTGCCGCCGAGCCCGCCGCCGCCACCGGGTCCGCCGAGCCGTTTCGTCTTCAACCGCGTCGATGCCGGTTACCTGCGCCTGGACAACAATACCGGGCAGGTCGCCTTCTGCAGCCAGCACGCCGTCGGCTGGGTCTGCCAAGCGGTGCCGGAAGACCGCGCCGCGCTGGAAAAGGAGATCGCCCGCCTGCAGGACGAGATCGCCGCCCTGAAGTCCGAGGTCGCCGCGCTGCGCGAGCCGTCGCCGCCACGGCCGCCGGCCGAGCTAACGCCGCGATCGAGCGAGCGCAACGACGACAGCAAGCAATTGCGCGAAGACCTGGCGCGCGCCCGCGTGGCTCTCGAAAACGCCTGGCGCCGGCTGGTCGAGATGATCGTCAATCTGCAAAAGGACATGATGCGCAAGGGCTGATGTGGCCCCGGCGCCATGCGCGTTCCCGTGTCCGGCCGACTTTCAGCGATCACCGAGGTTACCCCGCAACTGATCGCGAGTGCGACGCTGCGCCTGGATACGTCCGGCGCCGGCTTCACCGAGATCACCGCGCAAGCGGCAAGCTTCATCGCGCAAATCGACGCCGGCGAGGGGGCGTTATTGCTCTTTCTGCGTCACACCTCGGCCTCGCTCACCATCCAGGAAAACGCCGATCCCGACGTGCAGACCGATCTCGCATCGGCGCTCGATCGTCTCGCCCCGCAGGATGCGCCCTGGGTTCACGACGTGGAGGGGCCCGACGACATGCCGGCGCATGTCAAAGCCATGCTCACCGGCGTCTCGCTGCAGGTGCCGGTCACGCGAGGCAAGCTCGCGCTCGGTACCTGGCAGGGCATCTATCTGATCGAGCACCGGCGGGCGTCGCACAGCCGCGAAATCGTCCTGCAATTCACCGGCAGCCGCAAATAGCCGGCGGTCAATAATTGCCGATCACGCCGAACAGCGAGAACAATAGCGCTATCGCCCACATGACGATCGCGATGGCCGAGGTCCACAGCGCGAAGGTGAGATAGGTATCGCGCAGGATGGTCGAGCTCGCCCATTGCGCATAGGCTTCCGGCGGCCGGAAATCCTTCGGCAGATAGAGCCACATCTCGGTTTTCTTGTAATCCTTGGTGAGCGCCTCGCGCGCCTTGTAGATCAGGATCATCGCCATCAGCGTGGTCAAGGTGCCGCCGGTCTGGAACGCCAGCCGCGGCTCGAACGAGGTCCCGACCATGACGCAAAAAATCGCCAACGATCCGAACAGGCACGCGCGCTGCACGGTCTGGAAAGCGACCCGCCGCATCTCCTCCATGGACGCACCTTAAGTCGGCAATCCCCCGATCGCCTGCGTCAATGCTAGCGGAAATTTTTTTTGCCGCAATCGGTCACCAAGCGGTGTCAAAGCCCGCTTAGTCCCGTGCCCGCCGATAACAGCAGCGCCGAAATGTAAAGCAGCCCGGCGACCCCGGAAGCGGCCTTGGCAAAGCGCAGCAGCAGTTCGTCGAACTGCGCCCGCGCCATGTGCAGCCCGTGCGTGCCGGCCGGTCTTTCGTCCGGGTGGAGGGCGCGCCAGGCCTCGCTGCGCTGGAAGCGTTCCTCGGTCAGCAGGTAGCTGCGCCCGAGCAGCAGCAGCGAAAAAATCAATGCCACGGTGGCGCCGACTTTGAAGGCCAGCGGCGGCTCGAAACTGTAGGCCACCATCAGCATCAAAGCCGCCAGCGTCACAAAGCCGGCGTCGCGCGCCACGGTGAAGAACGCAAACCGCCTGAACGGGACCATGGTCGTCTCCTTTCGGACCACCCGCCCCCCTGCCGGAAAAAAGCAAATGCCGTGCCAATCCGTCCGGCATGGCCGCACCGACAATTCCAACACCGCTTGCGTTAAAAAAGTTCCGACGCGGGATAAGTGGGCTTACGGACTTATTGGAAAAGGTTACCGATTGCCGACAGTCTGGGTAACGTGACACCAGCCGGCCGGCTGCGCCGGGCCGAGGGATTTGCTTATGGGTGCGGGCGGACGGCCACCGCGGCAAGCGGGCATCCAATTTGCACATCCGATTTGCAATTGCGGGGATTGCGGGTCAAAACCCAGGCATGGATGGGCCGATCCAAAAATCATTCCGCCGCGCCGGTTGCCGGCATGACCGCAATTTCGCAACCGGCCGGCGGCTTCTGGCATCGCGTCCTGGGTTTGCTGTGGACGCGGCGCGAAACCTTCCCCATCGACAGCGTCGCCAAACTGCAGGACTTCCTCGGCAGCCGCGCCTCCTATGTGGCGCAGAAGACTCTCTACGGCTACGTGAAGGCGCGCATGGGGATTCGCTATCCGGCCATGTTCGAGAATGCCGAGGTCATTGCTTCGCTCAATATCGCCAAGCTGCATGTCTTTGCCGCCTGCCTGTCCGATTTGACCGTTTACGCGGTCGCCAACGCCTTGCACGACGCGGCCGGTGGGCAATGACGAGCGCGAGGAGATGGCGCGGCAGTGCTATCGCGCCGCGCTGCACGACATCGCCGCCGAGGCGCCCGCGCAAGTGACGGATGACGCCATCGCGGAATTCGAGCGCCGGCTTGCCGATGCCGACTGGCGACGCGGCGCGCTGACGCCGGAAAATTTCACCGAGAGCCCGCGCGCGCTGTTGCGCTGGGCTCCCATCGCGGACAATCTGAAGAAGTTCGACGCCGAGATCGTGGAGAATTCGATCAAGTTCGCCTGGCGCGACATTCGCGAGCAGTTCCGCAAGCGGATCGACGCGGCCGCGATCGCCGGCGACTGGTCGCGGCAAACCGCGCAGTGAGCGCGCGAGGCTACTTCAGATAATAATAGATCGCGTGGGCGAATTCGCTCTCCAGCGGGAACGAGAGCATGCCCATCACCGAATATCCGAGCAGCCACGGCATCAGGTAGAAGCGGACCATGAAGAAGAACCAGGCGACGTAGAGCGGCACCAGGGCATCGAGCAGGAAGCTTGGCGTCATCGGCGCAAACAGCTTGAGCAGCGGATCGGTCGCCCGCACGAAGAACCGCATGAAGAAGAAGCTCGAATCCTGCGGCAGGAAAAAGCTCATGGCGGTGCGCCCGACCAGCGTCCACATGACCATGCCGAGCACATAGTCGATCGCCACGACCCAAATCGGAAATATGGCGACCTGATTGTTCATCGCGTCATTCTATCCCAGGCCAAACGAAGAGGGGGCGGGAAATCTCCCGCCCCCGATTTCGCGTTGTTGCCGCCGATCAGTGCGACTGGTCGAGAATCGCCTTCCCGCTGGGAATGCGAACCTCGTCGACCATGCGCTGCGTTTCGGCGTCGGGCGCCTCCGTCATCAGGCTGACCGCCACCATGGCGATCAGGCTGACCGGCATGCCGATCATGCCGAAGCGGAGATGATCGATGCCGATCCACGGCGCGCCGCCGTGTTCGACGTACCAGAGATACGCCGAGCCGGCCACGAAGCCGCAGACCATGCCGGCGATCGCGCCGGGACGGTTGGCCCGTTTCCACCACACGCCGAGCACCAGCGGGAAGAACAGGCCGGAGCAGGCGAAGCAGAACGCCCAGGCGACCGCACCGAGAATGCCGGTCAACTGGAGCGACGCCACCAAGGCCGCCAACACCCCGATAATGCCAAGAAGGATGCGAGCCACAATGAGACGCAGTTTAACGTCCGCATTGGGATCGATCATCTTGTAGAACAGGTCGTGGCTGAGCGCATTGGCGATCGCCAGCAGCAGGCCGTCGGCGGTCGACATGGCCGCCGCCAGACCGCCGGCGGCAACCAGGCCCGAGATGACGTAAGGCAGACCGGCCATTTCCGGCGTTGCCAGCACGACGATATCGGGCCGCATGAAGAACTCGTTGAGCTGCAGGATTCCGTCATGATTGCTGTCGGAAATATGCAGCATGCCAACGGCCGACCAGTTCTTGATCCACGCCAGATTGGCCACTTGGTCAAACGGCTTGCCGATGATCGCCGTCGGCAGGTTCGGATCGAGAATCTGCAGCTTGGTCAGCGTCGCCAGGCAGGGCGACGTGAAGTACAGCAGGAAGATGAAGAACAGCGACCAAGCCACCGACTTGCGCGCCGCCCGCACCGACGGGGTCGTGAAGTAGCGCATCAGGATGTGCGGCAAGGACGCCGTGCCGGCCATCATGCAGAAGGCGAGCGTGGCGAACTTCCAGCTTTCCAGATGTGCGCCGGTCGCGTTGATCGGGGTGACCAGGGTGCTGAGCCCCTTGAAGGACTCCGTCGCCTTGATCCCCAGCTTCACCATCGGTTCAAGCTCTTGAATGCGATGGACGGCGCCCCCGTACGAGAAGTGCGGGATGATGCCGAAGCCTTGCCGGTTGGACATCCAGATGACCGGCACCAAGTAGGCGATGATCAGCACGATGTACTGCGCCACTTGCGTCCAGGTCACCGCGCGCATGCCGCCCAGCATCGAGCACAAGATGATGGCGAACAGGCCGACCCAGATGCCGACGGTGTAGGGGATCGACAGCGCGCGCGACGCGATCGTGCCCGAGGCGTTGATCTGCGCGGTCACGTAGGTGAACGAGGCGACCACCAGAATGACCACGGCGATGAAGCGCGCGAGATTGCCGCCGTAACGGGTGCCGATGAAGTCGGGAACCGTGTAGCAGCCGAACTTGCGTAGGTACGGCGCCATCAGCGAGTTCACCAGCACGTAACCGCCGGTCCATCCGACGACGAAGGCCATGTAGCCGTAGCCGCCGAAATAGATGCCGCCGGCGAGCGCGACGAAGGAAGCGCCCGACATCCAGTCGGCCGCCGTCGCCATGCCGTTATAGACGGCGGGAACTTCGCGCCCCGCCACGTAATAGGCATCCAACTGCATGGTGCGTGAGAGCCAGCCGATGAATGCGTAGATCACGATGGTGAAGCCGACGAAGCAGATGCCGATCACCTTGGCGCTCATCCCCAATTTGTCGAAGATCGACATGATGAAGATGAAGAGGATGAACCCGCCGGTGTAGAAGCCGTAGATCTTCGGCAGGTTGTCGACCAGTCTGCCTTGCAGTCTGAAAAATGACATGACGCCCCCCTATTCGTCGCCGAAACCGAATTCGTCGTCGATTTTGTCCTGGAACCAATTATGGACAAAGATCAGCACGACGAACGCGATCAGCGATCCCTGAGCGATCATGTAGAAGCCGAGCGGGAAGCCGATGAACGTGAAGTTGGTTCAGCGCATGCACGTTCCACGGCAACACGAAGGAGAAGAATGCCCAGAGAACCAGGATGACGTATGTGAGGTTGCGCGTTTTCACCCAATGTTGGGCTCCTCTGTCGGCGCCATCATTTCCAGCCATTGTCGTTGCTCCTTTTGTCGTTTCCCTATTTGCCGTGCCCGGCGACTGCCGGGACCGCCCTCCGCCTGCGTCTGTCTTTTGCCGATTCTCGATCGACCGCTTGGGGGAGGATTAGCGTCCGGTTGTCTCCCTGAACTTGCCGAACCGCGAGCCACGCGGGACCGCGATTCGACGGATTGAGGGTAGCGATGTTTGATAATGCGGCACCCCCCAAGTGCCGCGGTCACGCCCGTTTTTCACCGGGTCGGAACAAGTTACTTTAGCGTAAATTTATGCAACGTAAGGTCATATACGACTTTCGATGTAGCGTTCTGGCAAAGGTCCTGTTATTGCAGTGCAATCTGATTTCGCTCTTTGGCGGCCGTTGATGCTGCACTGCACCGAACTGCACGCCATGCGGTCAAATGAGACGAAATCGGCACTTATTCGATATAATGCGGGGAACACCGTAGAAATTATGCGTCGGCGCAGAGGCTGTCTCGGTTGAATGACAATTCGCACTATCGTCTGGTGATTGCCGACGACCACCCGCTTTTTCGCGGCGCACTGCGCGAGGCGGTGACCGGTCTGTTCGAACCTGTGGATATCGCCGAGGCCGGAACCTTCAACGACGTCGCCGAACTGCTCGAGCGCGGCAACGAGGTCGATCTCGTCCTGCTCGATTTGACCATGCCGGGCGTGCGCGGATTTTCCGGTTTGATGTATTTGCGCGCGCAATATCCGGGCGTGCCGGTCATCGTGGTGTCGGCCAATGACGATCCGGCGGCGATCCGCCGCTGCATGGAGTTCGGCGCCTCCGGTTTTATCCCGAAGACGCTCGGCGTCGACGCCATGCGCGCGGCGATTTCGCGCATCCTCTCCGGCGGCGTGTGGACGCCGCCCGACGTCGACCTCAGCGCCGGCTCGGACGCCGAGACCGCCGAATTGATGGGCCGCATGGCGACGCTGACGCCGCAGCAGGTGCGCGTGCTGATGATGCTGTCGGAGGGGCTGCTCAACAAGCAGATCGCCTATCAGCTCAGCGTGTCGGAGGCGACGGTGAAGGCGCACGTCTCCGCCATTCTGCAAAAGCTCGGCGTCGAAAGCCGCACGCAAGCCGTGATCGCCGCCGCCAAGATCGAAACCGGCCAATGGCCGCAAGGCGCGCCCGCGGCGAGCTAAGAGGATGTTTTCCGCTCATTCCCGCGGAAGCGGGAATCCAGAGCAGCATAGAGATATCTGAATGACTGGGTCCCCGCTCTCGCGGGGACGAGCGGCTTATTGGTCACTCCGCCGCCGCCACCCGCAGCACGCGCCATTGCGCCAACAGCGCGCGCAGCGCCGCCGGCTTGAGCGGCTTGTTCAACAATTGGATGCCTTGCGCACGCGCTTGCTCGCGCACGCTGGGGCTGCGGTCGGCGGTGATCAGGATCGCCGGCAGGTCGCCGCAGCGCGCGCGCAAGGCCGCGATCGCCTCGATGCCGTTGCCGTGGTCGAGATGGTAGTCGATCAGCAACCCGTTCGGCATGGTCGGGCTCTCCTCGATCGCGGCCAGCGCGACGTCGAGATCGGGCGCCTTGATCACCTGGCAACCCCAGCCGCGCAGCATGGTCTCCATGCCGTCGAGCACCGAGGGCTCGTTGTCGATGCACAGCGCGGTGGTGCCGACCAGCTGGCTCGGATCGACGCGGATGTCGTCGCGCGCCGGCAGCTCGACCGCCACCGCGTTCGACAGCGCAACCCTGGCCGAGAAGCGCGAGCCTTGGCCGACCGTCGAATTCGACCTCGATCTCGCAGCCGAGCACGCGCGCCACGCGCTCGACGATCGACAGCCCCAAGCCGAGCCCGCGCGCGATGCGGGCGCCCTGATCGAGGCGGTGGAATTCGACGAAAATGTCGCGCTGCTGCGATTCCGGAATGCCGACGCCGGTGTCGTAGACGTCGATGCGCAGGACGCCGCCGCGCCGCCGGCAGCCGACCAGCACGCGCCCGCTCGGCGTATATTTGATGGCATTGGAAACGAGGTTCTGCACCAGCCGGCGCAACAGCCGCCGGTCCGAACGCACCACCAGCGACGAGCGCACGAAGGTCAGCGCCAGCCCCTTGGCGCCGGCGAGCGGCGAAAATTCCAGTTCGATCTGGCGCATCAGGTCGTCGATGCGGAAGCTGGTGAGTTCCGGCCGCATCGCGCCGGTGTCGAGCCGCGACATGTCGAGCAGCGCGCCGAAAATCTCTTCCACCGCCTCGAGCGAGGCGTCGATATTGTCGACCAGCCGGCTGTCGCCGCTGCCGCCTTGGCGTTCGATCAGGCTGGTGACGTAGAGCCGCGCCGCATTGAGCGGCTGCAGGATGTCGTGGCTCGCGGCGGCGAGGAACTTGGTCTTGGAAATATTGGCGTCGTCGGCCTCGCCCTTGGCGCGCGCCAGCGCCACGTTGAGGCGGGTAAGTTCCTCGGTGCGTTCCTGCACGCGGCGCTCCAGCGTCTCGTTGGCGCGCTCGAGCGCTTCGGCCGCTTCCACGCTCGGCGTGATGTCGGTGAAGGTGGTGACGATGCCGCCGTCGGGCATGCGGTTGGCGCGCACCTCGATCACCATGCCGGGTTCGGCGAAGCGCTCCAAAAACGGCTCGCGGCCGGAGACGTAGCGCTCGATCTGCGTCTGCACGAAATCGCCGAGGCGGTCGGGAGCGACGTCGCTGCGCCGGCCGTTGAAATGCAGGATATCGGCGAGCCCGCTGCCGACGCGGATCAGGCTCGGCGGCAAATCGAGGATTTCGCCGAACTGCCGGTTCCAGCAGATCAGCTGCAGGTCCTTGTCGAACACCGCGATGCCCTGGCGCACGTGGTCGAGCGCGGTCTGCAGGATTTCGCGGTTGTACTGGATCGCGGCATTGGCGTCGTCGAGCAGCTTCAAGGCCGCCTTGGTCGACACCGTGCGCTTGCGCAACAGCAGCGACAGCACCAGCCGCGACGACGCCGCCCCGATCGCCGAGGCGAGAATATGCTCGCCGAAGCGCACCAGGCGGAAATCGGCTTCCTCCTGCGGCTCGAGGCCGATGCGGTGGGTGGCGGCGAAACTTTCGAAGGCGCTCTTGGTGCGCTCCTCGCCGAGATAGCGCGCCACCGTGCCGGTCAGTTCCTCCACCGTCACCGAGGAGCGCCAGAGCCGGAAGCTCGGCGCCATCGGCGCCAGATCCGACGGCACGAAAATATTGGCCTGCAGCCGTTCGATCGGCGAGGGCGCGCGGCGCAGCGAGAAGCCGACATAGCAGATCAGATTGAGCGTCAGGCTCCAGAGCACGCCGTGCACCAGCGGCGTGATTTCCAGCCCGAACAGATGTTGCGGGCGCAGCATCGCCAGGCCCCACGGCCCGTCGGTGAGGATGCGCTGGCCGACCACGCCGATGTCGGCGAAAGTCGGCAGCAGCAGCGTATAGGCCCAGACCAGGATGCCGGCGCACATGCCGGCGATGGCGCCGTTGGCGGTGGCGCGCCGCCAGAACAGCCCGCCGAAAAACGCCGGCGCCAGCTGCGCGATGGCCGCGAAGGCGAGAATGCCGATGGCGAAAAGCTGGGCGTCGCCGGCGCTGCGGTAATACATATACGCGAGCAGCAGGATGACGAAGATCGCCAGCCGCCGCACCGTGAGCAGCAGCAAGCCGACATTGCCGCTTCCCGCGATCAGCGCCTCGCGCCGGTGCAGCACCAGCGGCATGATGATGTCGTTCGACACCATGATCGACAGCGCCACCGATTCCACGATCACCATGGCGGTGGCCGCCGACAGGCCGCCGACGAAAGCCACGATGGTCAGCACGCTGGAGCCGGTCTGCAGCGGCAGCGCCAGCACGAACATGTCGCTGTCGACCTTGCCGGCGCTAAACGTCAGCAGGCCGGCGAGCGCGATCGGCACCACGAACAAATTGATCGCCAACAGATAGAGCGGAAACAGCCAGGCGGCGCGCTTGATCTCGCCTTCATTGTTGTTTTCGACCACCGCCACGTGGAATTGCCGCGGCAACAGGATGATCGCCACGAACGACAACAGCGTGGTCGCCAGCAGCGTGTCGAGCGGCGGTTGCCGCGTGAAGATACCGGCGGTCTGCGCGCTGTGCCGCGCCGCCTCGAACAGCGCGCCGGGGCCGCCGAACATCCAGAAGGTCACGAAGATGCCGACCGCGAGGAAGGCGAACAGCTTGACGATCGATTCGGTGGCGATCGCCAGCATCAAACCGTCTTGGTGTTCGGTCGCGTCGATATGGCGGGTGCCGAACAGCACCGCGAAGGCCGCCATCGACAGCGCGACGAACAACGAAATATCGCCGAACAGCGGCTGCGTGGTGCCGGCGCCGGGCGAGACATGCGCCAAGATCGTTTCCAGCGAAGCCGACACGGCTTTGAGCTGCAGCGCGATATAGGGAATGGTGCCGACGATGGCGATCAGCGCGACGATTGCCGCCACCGCCTGGCCCTTGCCGTAACGCGCGGCGATGAAGTCGGCGATCGAGGTGGTGTTCTGCGCCTTGGCCAGCCGCACGATGCGGATGAGCAGCGGCGAGAACAGGCCGATCATCAGCGCCGGGCCGATATAGATGGTGAGGAATTCGTAGCCGGTGCGCGAGGCCGAGCCGACCGAGCCGAAGAAGGTCCACGAGGTGCAATAGATCGCCAGCGACAGCGGATAGATCAGCAGCCGGCTGCGGCCGTCGCGGCCGAGCCCGCGCTTGCGGTCCCCATAGCTCGCCACCAGGAACAGCAAGCCGATATACGCAAGTGCTGCCGCGATGATGACCCAACCTTGCAGCATGCGCGCTCCAGGAAAGGGGCTAACCCTCAGCAAGCGAAGGATTTTACCCGTTCTAAGTCACCACAGAATGGCGCCGAGGTCCATCGCCAGGGTTGTAATGGAGGGCGTTATTTCGTCTGCCTGACGCCGTCAAATTCGCTGACCTTGGGGAAGATCGGCACTAAAAGGACTAGGAAATCCGCGCCGCCATGCCGGGGGGCCGATGGCAACCGTCATCAATGCAACGCCGCTGATCGCGCTCGACGCCATGGTCATCGACACCGAGACCACCGGCCTCGATCCGGGCAAGGCGCGCGTCGTCGAAATCGGCGTGGTGCCGCTCAGCGGCGGCCGGCTCGACGAGAAGGCCAAGTTGCGCCGGCTGGTCTATCCGGGCGGACCCATTCCCTACGAGTCGACGCAAATCCATCACATCGGCGATTTGGACGTGGCCGGCGCGCCGCGTTTCTCCGCCGCCTGGCCGGAGATCGCCGGCAAGATTTCCGGCTCCGTGCTGATCGGTCACGCGCTCGGCTTCGATCTCGCGGTGCTGCGGCGCGAATGCAAATTGGCCGGCCTGCCCTGGGCCGAGCCGCGTACCCTCGATACGCGGCTGCTGGCGCAGGTGATCGAGCCCCGTCTCGGCAGCTACACCATCGAGGCGCTGGCGAGCTGGCTCGGCGTGACGGTCGAGGACCGCCATTCGGCGATCGGCGACGCGACCGCCACCGCAGGGATTTTCCTCGCGCTGCTGCCCAAGCTGCGCGAAGGAAATATCCGCACGCTGGCCGAGGCCGAGCAGGCCTGTCTGGCGCTCACCGGCGTGCTCGAGGATCAGCACCGCGCCGGCTGGGAAGACGCGGTGGCAGCGCCCCACACGCGCGCGGAGCGCGTGCTCGCGCGTATCGATACTTATCCCTACCGTCATCGCGTCGCCGACGTGATGAGCGCGCCGCCGAAATTCATCGCCGCCGACGTCGCGCTCGGCGAAACGCTGCAGCGCATGGCGCGCGAGAAGATTTCCTCCTTGCTGGTGGCCCCGGCCGGCGCCGGCGACAAAGTGCGCGCGCGCGACACCGCCATCATCACCGAGCGCGACGTGCTGCGCGCCTTGGCGGAAGAGGGCGCCGGCGCGCTCACCCGCCCGGTCGCGCAGTTCGCTAGCAGGCCGCTGATCACGCTGCCGGCCTCCGCCTTCCTCTACCGCGCGCTCGGCCGCATGAGCCGGCTCAAGTTGCGCCATCTCGGCGTGGAAAACGAGAAAGGCGAGATCTGCGGCATCGTCACCACGCGCGACCTGTTGCGGCTGCGCGCGCAGGAGGCCTCGATCCTCGGCGACGCCATCGACCAGGCCGACGACGTGCCCTCGCTCGCCGCCGCCTGGGCGCGCCTGCCGGAGGCGGCCGCCGGCCTGATCGCCGAAAGTGTCGGCGCGCGCGACATCGCGGCGGTGATTTCGCGCGAACTCGGCGCGCTCACCCGCCGCGCCGGCGTTTTGGCCGAACGCCGCATGCTGGCGGAGGGCCATGGCGAGCCGCCGACGCCTTACGCGCTGTGCGTGCTCGGTTCGGCCGGGCGCGGCGAGAGCCTGCTCGCCATGGATCAGGACAATGCCATCGTGTTCGCCGAGGGCGCGCCGGGGGAAGCCGCCGACCGCTGGTTCGGACAACTCGGCGGCATCGTCGCCGACATCCTGCATGAGGTCGGCGTGCCCTATTGCAGCGGCGGCGTCATGGGCAGCAAAGCGGCGTGGCGCGGCTCGACGGCGACCTGGCGCGCGCGCGTGACCGACTGGATCGCGCGCTCGAGACCGGACGATCTGGTCTCGGTCGATATCTTTTTCGATATGGTCGGCGTCTACGGCGAACCGGCGCTCGCCAGCGAACTGTGGCGCTCCGCCTTCGATATCGCGGCCGGCAAGGCCAGTTTCGCCAAGCTCCTGGCGGCGGCGGCCGGCGAGGTGAAACCCGGCCTCACTCTATGGGGCCACTTCCGGACCGAGAACGGCCGCATCGATCTCAAGCGGACGGGCCTGTTCAGCATCGTCAGCGCCGCGCGCGTGCTGGCGATCCGCCATCACCTGCTCGAGCGTTCGACGCGCTCGCGCCTGTCGGCCATGGTCGCGCTCGGCCACGGCGGTAAGCACGATCTCGACGCGCTGGCGCGTGCGCAGTCGCTGTTCCTCGACCTCATTCTCAACCAGCAGCTTGCCGACCTGCGCGCCGGCCTGCCGCCGAGCAACAAGGTGGCGGTCAAGCGGTTGACCTACGATCAGCGCACCCGCTTGCACGAGGCATTCAATGCCGTGCGCCACCTCGATGCGCTCATCCAGGATCTGTTGTTCTGACCGGCATTTGACGGGACCGCTGACGCGCGGCATTGATCGCAGGCCCTGCGAAAGCCCTCATTCTTGTCCGCGCCTTCATCCAGCCGCCGTACTGCAATCGTCCGCAATGTAGCGGAAACGCTGGCCTTTGCCGCCGTCGGCGGCTTTTCGCTCGGGCTATTGGGGGTGCCGGCCGGCTATCTGTCCGGCTCGATTTTGTTGGTCGCCTGCGCCTCGATCGCCGGGCGGCCGCTGCAGATTCCCTTGCTGCCGATGCGCATTCTGCTGGTGCTGATCGGCATTTCGCTCGGCGCCGTGGTCACGCCGGCAACGCTGCGCGGCATGGCGAACTATCCCTTGAGCATCGCCGTGCTGCTGGTGGCCATGGTCTGCATCAGTATCGCGGGCGCCGCTTACCTGCGCGTGGTGCATGGCTGGGACACGTTGACCGCCTATCTCGCTTCCGCGCCCGGCGGCTTGTCGCAGGTGATGGCGCTCGCCGCCGAACTCGGCGCCGACATCCGCGCCATCGCCATCGTGCAGACCTTGCGCGTGACGATCATTGCGGTCGGCTTACCGGCGGGACTGGCGCTGTTTGGCCTCGCCGGCCATGCGACCCGCGGCCCCGCCGGCGCCTTCGACCCGGCGCAATTCGGCGAACTGGCGATCCTCATTGCCGTCGCCACCGCCGGCTCGCTGATCGCGCACGCCATCCGCTTTCCCGGCGGCTTGCTGTTCGGCGCCATGCTCACCTCGGCGGCGTTGCACGGCAGCGGCACTATCCACGTGGTGATGCCGTGGTGGGTGACCAATACGGTGATGGTGGCGTTCGGCGCGGTGACCGGCTCGCGTTTTGCCGGCACGCCGCTGCGCTTGATGGTGAACTTCATGGGCGCCGCCTGTCGGCTCTTTCGCCGTGGCGGCGGGGATCACCGCGATATTCGCCGCCGGACTGGTCGCTTTTCTCGGCTTGCCGGTGGCCGAGGTGATGATCGCCTACGCGCCCGGCGCGGTGGACGCCATGATGCTGCTCGCGCTGGCGCTGCATGTCGACCCGGTCTATGTCGGCGCGCACCATCTGGTGCGCATCTTCTTTGTGTTGATGAGCATGCCGTTCTTGGCGCGCCGCGCGCAAAAGGCGCCGCTGCCGCTCGACGAGCCGATCAAGCCGCCGTCGCGGCGGCCGCCGTTTCAGGATTAATGGACGAGACTATTCCGCCGCCAACTGAGCCAGTCCCCATTCTTTCATTTTGCATACTGACTGCGATGACATTAATCCATTCTCATTTGTTCGATATCACGCTTAATGTGTTATCAATGGAAAGAGCATTGGGCAGCGAAAGAACGTTTGGATTGGCGCTTGTCGAACGCGCAGAAAATATACCTATTTTGATGCGGAGGGACCGCGCTCCGCGCGTTAACGGCTGACAAGGCGGGACGAAATTTGCCTTCGCCAGCCTGGCAGTAGAAAACTGATGCATCGGCGCCTCGGAATTACTAGCTTGTCGTCCGGGCGGGTTTCAAAGCCACGCTGATCCAGGTAGTGACACGAGAGGCAAACTGTCATAACTCACCCCAAAGCAGCGGATATTAGCTCTTAGTCTGTTCCCACTGATCAAAGCCCATGGTTCGCATGATCCGCGGTTAGGCCCTTTTGCAATCTGAGAATACCGTCCCATTTAACGATTCAAAAGCGTCGAGACAATGCGCCGGTGACTGTAACTGCCCGTCAACCGTGAACTCATATCCAAAACCGCTTAAAACAATCACATAGCGTCCTGCAGCCAGTGCTTGATTGTCGTCTGCATGAGCTATCACCATTTCCGGGTGGCCGGCGATGGGTGAAACTTTATATTTACGCGACACGTTTCGAACCCGCCAAGCTGCTTCGAGCTTCTTTATCGTCGGCTTGCCGCCAACGAACTTCGTTTCGTGTTCGATTCGCGCAACCACGCGTAAACTAACACTTTCTGGCGCATTGTTCAAAAGGTCGCGTCGGAAGAGTATGAAGGCCGGTTTGTTGCCGGATATTGTTGTAACACTCGGCTTTGTAATTTCCGCTGAAAGCGGGACGCGCGGAGCAGGGATTCTAATCGGCAAGGCTTCTAATTTGCTCAGCGTGCTGTCGCTTAGCGCATAGATGCCAAACGAGGTTGGCAAGGGAAAAGGAATCTTTGAAGCAATATTGGTCGGCCTAGCACTTTCTTCACCGGAATTTCCGCGGCTGAGCGCTGTCTTTCCGGCGGAAGACTGATTACGCGCAATTTCGATCCGAGGTGGCTCCTTTGGCGCGTACCAAAACGCACCTACAATAATCTCTGCTCCAATGAAAATTATTGCAACCAGTAAACTACTGAAAAGGAGCGTAGCCGCTTGCAGATATGGCCAAACTTTGATTGGCCGAGGCTCGAGTTTGCGATCGTACCAGATAGTATGAGGTGGGGCCTCAAACATCGCCGAGGCCGCCGCTGGAGGCATGATTTGGACAGCGCTGCCGGTGGAGGAATGATCGATTTCATTCCGTTGCAACTGTTCCCGGTATCCTGGGCTCGGTTTAGCAGCCACTGCAGGGGCTTCGATGCGAGCAACCGCAAGCTCAAAATCATTTATGTGCTGTACAACTTCGGCCAATCCAAGCGACGAATTGCCAAAAAGAAACTCTCGCTTTAAATTAAAGCGTGCACGCTCATATACCAACGCCCGCAACTGCGCTGAGTTATGCTCGGCGCGATGAATGGCTTCAAGGAGAATTGAGTAGTGGTCGATCGGTCTCACCGATGCTGGGATATTCGCTTGTCGTCCGTTTGTGTTTTCTAGTGTGTCTTGCGATAAATTATAACGCGATGCGCGCGGAATAGTTGTAGTGTTATCAGCTGCCGCCAGAAATTGCTCCATATCTTTAAATCTGACCAGCCCGCCTTGTAGCATCGCTCTAATCGACGAATCCGAAAGCACCCAGTATGGGATGCCAGCATACACTCCGTCAGACTCGAATGGCATAATGTCTATCGCATCAAAGAGATGGTCGACATTTAATCCCTTGCCGACAGATGAATGCTAGCATTCTTCTGCCGTTTGCGGAAGCAAATCCTAGTGCCTGCGCTTGATAGGAATGCGGCTTCGTAAAGCAATGAGTAATGAACGCGGCGAGCAGGGCCAGCCCTAGGGTCCGTACTCAATAAGGATTCCCGCACGGCTTGAGTTGTGATTCAAGGCTTCCGAATTGAGGGAGGTCTTGATGAGGAGAAAGCTTTATTGGCTTAGCGACGGCGAATGGAAGCGGCTTGAGCCATTGCTGCGGCGTGGGCGGCGTGGCGCGCATCGGGTGGACGATCGCGTGTGATTAGCGGCATCGTCCACATGTTGCGCTCGGGAGCGCGATGGCGCGACTGCCCGCCGGAAGACGGCCCCTACACGACGATCTATAACCGCTTCAACCGCTGGAGCCGGCAGGGCCTTTGGTTCGATATGTTCGAGGCTTTGACCGGGCTCGACCGGCGTCATTGGTGGCGTCGCCATCGACAGCTCCCACATCAAGGCGCACCGCTCGGCGGCGGGCGGAAAAAGGGGGGCCTTTCGGGAAGCCATCGGCCGCTCGCGCGGCAGGCGCACGACGAAAATCCACGCGCTGACCGATCCGAGGGCAGGCCGCGCGTGCTGCTGCTCTCGCCCGGCGACGTCAATAACATTGCATTTGCCCCCGCTTTGATCGCCGCGGCAGGGCCGATCAAACGCCTCATCGCCGAAAGGCCTACGACGCCAACAGCCTGCGCGCGCTTCTCGCCGACAACGGAGCCAAGGCTGTCATCCCCCTCGACCATGAGCCGCCGGCAGCCAATCCCTACGGCAAGGCGATTTAACTGCAGCGCAATCGATCGAACGGGTGTTCGCTCGTCTCAAGGACTTCCGCCGCATCGCAACGCGTTACGACAAGCTCGCATAGAAACTTCCTGGCCGGAACACTGATCGCCGCAATCGTAGTCCGGTGGCTCAATTAAGTCCGGACCCTAGGGGTTAACGAGCAGGGACAGCCTTGGAGGTCAATTTCACGCTGATGATATCGCGCCAGCGTCGGTGACCCGCATCTCATACCAATGCAGCCCCATTTCCGCCCAATTGAGATTCGACTTTCCTTAGTTTGAATTTGCGCTACGCCAATCCACAGGAATGAAGCGTGCGCTTCAAGCTTTATTCCTTACGCAATTTTTAAAGGGCGATCGAAGGTGCATAAACGCTTGATACCTTACGAAACTAGACGAGACCGCTTGAGGCCGAAGCAGGCGCACCCGAGATGACGAAGCTACGTAGGTTCGGACGATGAATTTCGCAAGGCAATCTATTGCTCGCCAGCTGCTGTGGAGAACGGTTTGGCACCGGCGGGATGACCGCTAACGGATTTGCAAGAAATATCTTTGGAGCATGGGCTGATTGCTCGCCTATACGCAGGTCGCGGCCAATATCCGCTTTCCACTCTTCGGGCAGAAGAAGGAATAGGCGAACCGCGCCACACAAATTTTGATTTATGTGCAAATGGCTAGCTGAATTGGCAACGCGATCTATTCCGCCGCCATCGCCTGCTTGCGGGTCGGCAGTTCGAGCCGTTCCCACACGTCGACCAGCGCTTCCGCCAGCCGATCGATCAGCGCGTCGTCGTGATAGGGCGACGGCGTGATGCGCAGCCGTTCTTCGCCGCGCGGCACGGTCGGATAATTGATCGGCTGGATATAGATGCCGTGCTCGGCGAGCAGCAGGTCGCTCGCCGTCTTGCACTTCTCGGCGTCGCCGATCAAGCACCGGCACGATATGGGTGGTCGACGGCATCACCGGCAGGCCGGCGGCGTTGAGCACGGATTTGACCCGCGCGGCGCGATCCTGGTGCCGGTCGCGTTCCCATTGCGAGGTCTTCAAGTGGCGGATGGCGGCGGTCGCCGCGGCGCAGATCGCCGGCGGCAGCGCGGTGGTGAAGATGAAGCCGGGCGCATAGGAGCGCACCGCGTCGATCAGCTCTTCGCTGCCGGTGATAAAGCCGCCGAGGCAGCCGAACGCCTTGGCCAGCGTGCCCTCGAGCACATCGACGCGATGCATCGCGCCCTCGCGCTCGCAAATGCCGCCGCCGCGCGGGCCGTACATGCCGACCGCGTGCACTTCGTCGGCATAGGTCATGGCGCCGTAGTGCTCGGCGAGATCGCAGATCGCATGCACCGGCGCCACGTCGCCGTCCATGGAATAGAGGCTCTCGAACAAGATCACTTTCGGCCGCTTGGGATCGGCGGCCTTGAGCAGCTCTTCCAGATGGCCGACGTCGTTATGCCGCCAGATCAGTTTCTCGCAGCCGGACTGGCGCACGCCCTCGATCATCGAATTGTGGTTGAGCGCGTCGGACAACAGCAGGCAGTTCGGCAACAGCTTGGCGATGGTCGGGATGCCGGCCTGGTTCGACACATAGCCGGAGGTGAAGATCAGCGCGGCCGGCTTGCCATGCAGGTCGGCGAGTTCGCGCTCCAGCTCGACCAGCGGATGGTTGGTGCCGGCGATATTGCGGGTTCCCCCGGCGCCGGTGCCCATGCGGGCGGCGACGTCGACCATGGCGCCGATCACTTTCGGATGTTGCGCCATGCCGAGATAATCGTTGGAACACCAGATCACGACCTCGCGCGCGCCCTGCGGCGAATGCCAGAAAGCGTGCGGAAAACGGCCGGCAATGCGTTCAAGATCGGCAAAAACCCGGTAGCGGCGCTCGTCCCTCAGCGTGGCCAGGGCCGACGCGAAAAATGCTTTATAATCCATGCTGATTTTCTACTTTACTCGCCCCACGCGACCCCCTTTTTTAGAAGGCTTCCAGGGGGGTTGTCGAGGCAAGATTGTTCAAATTCGAAGGTATTGTATTGACCGATATCAAATGCCTTTCCGGCGAGCCTTGGCCGCTGAGTCGGCGGCGGGCCAATCCGGCAGGCGCTGCGAGATCGATGATAGGTCCGCGCAGCCGGCCAGCACAGCGCGCCGATATGGAACTGCAGCACGAATTCGCCGGACGGATCAGCGCGGCCAGTTCGGCCGGGCGTCACCAGCTTGAGTTCGATGCCGGCCTCGATGGCTTGCGCCTCGGCGCGCGCGGCCGGTCTCGACGAAAAACGAATGCATCCGGTTCGACAGCCGCGCCGTGCAGGGCGATAGGCGCCGAGCGCGTGCACGGCGCGCGCGCGGATAGCCGGTCTCTTCCATCAGTTCGCGCTCGGCAGGTCGGCCGGCGTCCTCGCCCGCATCGACCAGGCCGGCCGGCAGTTCCCAGGTGAAGCGCTCCAGCGCGGGCGGTATTGCCGCACGATCGGAATGCGTGCCGTCCGGCGTCAGCGCGACGATGGCGATGTAATCCTGCTGGCCGACCGCGTGATAAAGCTCAGGCGTGGCGCCGGGCGTGAATTCGACTCGCGCTCGATGATCTTCATCCACGGCGAGATCGCTCGTGCGTGCGGCGGGCTTTGATCTTCGGCAATCCCGGCCATGGGCTTCGTCCTGTCAGGCTGCGCGAGGCTATTTCAAACGCACCGTCGCAGCAGACTGCCTGAGATAGGTAGTGGCGAAGGCGTAACGCATACCAGCGCAGATAAGCCGGCAGCCAGCGCAGCACCTGGAAGCGGCTCGAGCCGTGCGTGCGCTCGAACCAGTGCGCGGCACCTCGCCGATCTGCCAGCCGAGCCGGTGGCATTTCACCAGCAGTTCGATGCTGTAGCAAAAGCCGCGGTCCGATTCGATCGCGATCTGCATAGAGCGAGCGCCGCGAGAACAGGCGAAAGCCGTTGCTGGAGTCGCGCGTCGGCAGCGGCGCCAGATGATAGAGCGTGAAATCGCCGGTGCGCACGAGCACGCGCCTTAGCCCGGGCAGCCGACCATGCTGCCGCCCGCCATGAAGCGGCTGGCGCAGACGATGTCGCAGCCGCTATCGGCGCTGCGCCACCATGGCGTCGAGGATGCCGGCGTTGATAGTCGTCGTCGGCCGGCAGCACGACTGCGAAGGGCGCTTGGCTTGCGGCAAAGCCCGCAGCACGGCGCCGTGCGCGCCGCGGCCGCGGTTACGCACGAGATCGATCGTCAGATCGCCGAGCGCCGTCGCGGTTATCGCGGATCGCCGGCAGCGTGTCGTCGTCCTCGCGGTCGTAGCAGATCAGCACGCGCTTTGGCGTCGTCACCGCGCGCGCGATCGATTGCAGCGTTCGCAGGATGTTGGCGCCTTCGTTGTAGACCGGGATGACGATGTCGAGGCGCGGCCGGTCGTCATCGGATGACGTGTTGGAGCCTTCAAGATCGCCCCAGACGTCGAACACCGGCTTGCCTTTGAAATCGACGCGCGTAGGCGGCGTGCGGCGCGCAGAGGATCAGCAGGTCGCTGCTGCGTCGATCACGTCATCGAGCGGCAGGAGCTCCGGGTCGGTGGTGACGAAGGGATCGGTGGTCAGCACGGCGCGCGCCTGGCCCGCCAGCACATTCTTGAATTTGTAACTGAGCGAAGCGCGCATGTCGTCGCTTTCGGCCTTGAACGCCATGCCGAGCAGGCCGACGGTCGTCTTGGCGAGATCGTAGCGGCGCTTGAGGTCGTCGACGACGTGCAGCACAAGCCCTTCGTTGATCAGCAGGGCGGCGTGGCCGAGCCCGAAGCGATTGCGGGCGAAGGCCGAGAGCTGCATCGTGTCCTTCACCAGGCAGGGCCCGGCGGCAAAGCCCGGCCGCGGCATGCTTTTTAGCGCGCGGGTAATTATGCTTCATCGCCGTCGAGCACGCGCTGGTAATCGACGCCGGCAGATCTGGCGATCAAATAGAACTCATTGGTGGCGGCAAACTCGATATAGCGATAGGCATTGGCTGAAAAGCTTGGCGAACTCCGCTTCGATCGGCTTCAGCACGACGACCTCGGGCGCGATGCGCTCGAACAGCGCGGCCGCCTCTTGCTCGGCCTCCGGCGTGCATACCGGAAACGATCTGCGGCATCGCGCGCAGTTCTTGCAGGCCAAAGCCCTGCACCACGCGCTCGGGGCAGAATGCCACTTTCAGCTTGCGGCCCTTGCGCCTCAAGGTAGGACGCCAGCCAATCGGTGGTGCCGGGAAACACCGTGGAGCGCAGCACGATCAATTGCCCGTCCACGAGGCGCGGCAGCAAGGCGTCGATGCATTCCTGCACCACGCGGCGCACCGGATTGAGGAATTCGTCGATCGGAGTGCCGATGGTGATGATGACCGGGCCGCCGGTCGAAATGCGGTCCGGGCGCATCGGTGAATACCAGGCGTTTGCCGGCGAGCGCCTTGGCCAGCACGCCTTCGGCGCCATGCTCGAGGAACGGCAGCTTGCCGCTTTTGAGCGTGTCGAGCGTGGCGCTGGTTGAGGTCATTGACGTTGACGCGCAACCCCGCCTCGGCCAGAGCCAGCACCAGCGGAATACCGACATGGCCGGCGCCGCCGACCACGCGTGATATCGGCGTTTTCGACCGTCGGTCGGCGCTTCGGGCGGCGGCGATATCGGGGCGAACGGTCATGAGAACGGGACTATAACAATAGCGGAATTGAGGTTGCGATAGGGCGAAGTCACAGCACCCGCGGCGACCGGCAGCGGCGTGATCAACTGCCCGCGGAAGCCCTTGGCCCTGAGCTTGGGCGCCAATTCGTCGGCGATATGCCAGGAAAAGATCACCGCGCAGTCCGGCTGGTCTTCGAACAGGCGCGCCTCGTCCACCACCGGGATCGCCGGTGCCCGGCATGCATTTGCCGATCTTCAGCGAGCCCGGGATTTCGCAGACGTAATCGATGATGCCTTCGTCGAGCCCGACATAATTGACCAGCGTGCTAGGCGCGCGACGGCGCGCTGATGCCGGCGATGCGGGCGCCCTTTTCCTTCAGCTCCCGCAGCATCGACAGCAGCCGCAGCTTCGACAGCACCACGTCGTGGCGGAACTGCCGCGAGCCGCTTGGCTCATGGCTTCGCCGCGCGGCTCGGCCGCGAGCATGCGTGCGCACGCTGTCCTGCACCGGCATGGGCGCCGTGGCGCGCCGGCATAGACGCGGATCGAGCCGCCATGGCTCGGAATCGGCCGGGCGTGGAAGACTTCGAGGTCGTGCATCTCGAGAAGATGCTTGAGGCTGGCCAGCGAATAATAGCGCAGGTGCTCGTGATAGACGGTGTCGTATTGCAGCGTGTCGAGCAGGCCGATGAGATAATGCGATTCGGAAATGAACACGCCGTCGGCGCCGAGCATCTCGACGATGCCGTCGACGATGGCGTGCACGTCCTCGATATGCGCGAAGCAATTGGCCGCGGTGACGACGCTGCGCCGGGCCGTGCTCGCCTTCGACCTCGCGCGCCGCCTCATGCCGAAATAGCGCTTGATGGTCGGGATGCCGCGCGCGTTGGCGATGTCGCCGACGTCGGTCGGCTCGATGCCGAGCACGCGGTTGCCGGCCGTTCTGGAAATTCGACAATCAGCGTGCCGTCGTTGGAGCCGATATCGACCACGAGGTCGTCGTCGCCCAGGCCCAGCATGGCGGCGCTCTCGCGCTGCAGTCGGCGAAATTGTCGCGCAGCAGTTTGGTGGTGCCGCTGGTGTAGGGATATTCCGGCGGGAAGATGATGACCGGATCGACCGCGAGCCCGAGCTGCACCAGCTCGCAATTGCGGCAATGCAGGAGATTGGTCGGAAACCACGGCTGCTGGCGCGGCACCTGGCCGATCGGCACCATCTGGTTGACCGGCGGCATGTAGCCGAGCGACAGCACGGCATCGAGCGGCTCGTGGCCGCAGACCTGGCAGCATTCGACCGGGACGCTTGCCGCCGGTGCCGGCGGCGCGCGCGACTTTGTGGGACGCAAACTGACTCTCCTTCGGGCGATCGATGTCAGGCTTTCGGCGCCAGATCGGCGTATTGCGCCAGTACCAGTCGAGCGTCGGCTTCAAGCCCTGCATCGAGCGGCACGCGCGGCTTATAGCCGAGCGCGGCGAGTTTCGAAATGTCGGGGCAGCGGCGCGGCGTGCCGCCCGGCGTGCAGCTGGCCCGGGCACGAGCTCGATCTCGCGCCCGGCGTGCGCGGCCATGCGCCGCGCCAGGTCGGCGATCGACGACCTCCTCGGTGGTGCCGACATGATAGATGCCGAGATGCTCGCCCTTGCTCGCGCATGACCATGACGCCGGCGACCAGGTCGTCGACGTAGCAGAAGCTGCGCGTTTCCTCGCCGGTGCCCTGGATGTCGAAGCGCAAGCGCGCCCTGCGGCTGCGCGGCGCCGAGCTTCTGCAGCCGCAGCGCGAATTGCGGGATGACGTGCTCGAAGCCCATGTCCGGCCCGTAGACATTGTGCGGGCGGAAGATCAGCACGCGCTCGAAATATTTGCGGCCGAAATTGATCGCCATCACCTCGCTGATCAGCTTGCCGGCGCCATAGGAATAGCGCGGGTTGAGCACGTCCGGCACCGACAGCGGCGCGTCTTTCGTCGGTCGGGACATGCGGCGGCGTCTGATAGACCTCCGACGATCGACGCCAGAATCAGCGTGCCGACATCGTGCTTTGCGGCAGGCGTCGATCACATTGATCATGCCGCGCACGCCGACATCGAGCACCAGATCGGGCTGCGCTGTAGAAGAATTCGGTGCCGTTGACGAAGGCGAGATGATGCACCTCGTCCATGCCGCTGCGCCGCTTTGTCGACCGCGGCGGCGTCGCGGATGTCGCCGGCGATGAACTCGATGTCGTTCTTCGACCTCGGCGAGCCGGCGCGGCGCGCCCGCGCGAATTGTCGTCGAGCACGCGCACGCTGTGGCCCGCGCGCGACCAAGCGCCTTCACCAGCGCCGAGCCGATGAAGCCTGAGCCGCCGGTGACGAGGATTCGGCGCGCGCTCATGCGGCTCTCCATGCGCCTCGGCTGCGACCTCGATCCAGCGCGCCTTCGCGATGCGAGCGGTGCGCGGCGTCGATCAAGCGCTGCACGCGATAGCCTTCGGCAAAGCCGGGCGCGGCCGTGCCGCCGCCTTCGATGGCGTCGAAGAATATGCTTGGCGAGCCGCGACACCGGCGCGATGCGCCCGTCGGGATATTGCGCGTCGTCCGGATCGTCGACGGCCACGCGCTGCGAGCGCCGCCGCCGGCCGCCGCGCATGAAGCAAGTCGAAGCCGCGCATGTAGTCGGCGGTCGGGTTGTGCAGCACCAGCGTGCCGTCCTCGCCGTAGAATTCGATGCGGTGGCCGCTGCCGAGATAGGAGGCGCAGCTCATCGACAGGCTTGCCGAGCGGCCCGCACTCGAATTGCAGCGCCATCGCCACCGTGGTCTGCAGGTCGCGATCGTCCGGCAGGCCGGCGAGGCGCGCCGACAAGCCGCGCGATCGGCCCGCCGAACCATTCGAGATAATGGAAGCAATGGCGAGACGAAATTGCCGAGCACGCCGCCGCCGTCGTCGCCGCACGGTCTTCCAGTTGCGCATGCGCAGCTGCGATCGCGCGGTTCTCGACGTGCCAATGCACGGCGACGTGGCGCAGCGCGCCGATCGCGCCGGCGTCGAGCATCGCCTTGGCGCGCTGCCAGGCCACGATCTGATGGAAATTGAAATCGATCATGGTCGGCAGCCGGCTCTGCGTCGGCCGCGCGCAGCATGGCGCGCGCGGCGGCAAGGTCGTCGGCCATCGGCTTTTCGACGAACACCGGCTTGCCGCAGTTCGAGCGCGGCGATCGCGATCTCGGCCTGCAGGCTGGGCAGCGTGGCGATGGCGACCGCCTGCGACGTCCTTGTCCTCGACCAGCGCGCGCCAGTCGCCATAGGCCTTCGGCGACGCCGGCCGCGCGCGCGAGCTTCGGCGCGTGCGCGCGGCATCGCTGCCGGCGAGCGCCACCACCTGGCAGCGCGGGTCGGCGCGGAACGCCGGCAAGTTGCACGGTGCGTCCGTAATTGGTGCCGACGATGCCGAGGCGGATCACGGTCTAAGGCCCTGCACGAAATGTCGGTATTCGGCGCGCGCGGCATGGATTTGGGCCAAATCGCCATGCTAGGCAAGGGCGTATTTCGCAAAAGCGCATCGCGATAGATGCGCGAGGCCGCATGATCGGCAGCACGCAAGCGAGATCGCAGCGGACGCTTCGGCCGGCTGGCGCAAATTGGCGGCGCTCATCCTGCGCGTCGCCGCGGTCGGCCTGCCGGTCAATGATCTCGGCGCCTATGCGCTGCTGCTGGTGGCGGCGGTGGTCATTTTCAGCGGCGAGGTGAGCGCGCGCGGGCGCGTTTGGGCGGCGGCGCTTGCGCTTGTCGCCGTCTCCATCGTCGGACAAGTCCTGCTGGCGCCGCCGCGCATCGAGGAAGGCCATAACGTGTTCCTGCCGGACGCTCCCGTGCTGCGAGCGCGGCTTGCCGGCGGAGGTCTACCGCCAACTCAGCAATGAATTCGAGACGCAGTATCCGGCGGCCAAACGCTGCCGCCGCGAGGCGGACGGATGCTGGGTGGGGCAGGGCCGCCCCGACCGCGTCTTTGCATTTTCCGCCGACGGGATTTTTCATCCCTCCGCATTGTCGCGTGCGGTGAGCGAACTCGATTTCTCCGACCCGGTCTGGCTGCGCCTCGGCTTCATCAATGAGGTCCGCTACAACTGGGGCGTCGCCAGCGACGTCGAACGCGCCTGGCGCAGCCGTCCGTTCTGGATGGGCCTGCATCGCTGGCATCTCACCATGCCGTGGTTCGAAATGCTGCGCCTGCCGGCGGCCTATGCCGGCGGCGAATTGTGCTGGCGCGGCGAGTTGTTGTGGGAAAGCACGGCTGAGCATTTCAGCCGCTGGCCGGACGGCGGTTGCCGCGACGATCGAGCCGGCCGATGCCGGCCGCCGCATTGTCGGCATCGCCATCAAGCCGGACACGCTGGCGATGCAAGTCACGCCGCCGTGGACGCTGCGCCTCAAGCTATATGCCGTCTACGCTCTGGCGCTGGCCGGGGTCTTGGCCGTGGTCTTGGCGCTGGTGCGCTTGCGAACGCGGCGGACGTTCCTGCCGTTGCTTCTGATCGGGCTCGCCATCCTCGTCATCGCCATCGACGACGCCAGCTTCCTCGGCGGCGTGCGGCCGTTCGACGGCGGCGACGACGGGCTGTTCTACGACGGGGTCGGCCGCATCATCCTGCAGAAACTTCTGGCCGGCGATATCTGGGGCGCGCTCGAAGGCGGCGAAAAGGTCTATTATTACGGCGGCCCCGGCTTGCGCTATTTCCGCGCGCTCGAACACATCGTGTTCGGCGAAACCTATCTCGGCTATCTGTCGCTCATTTTCCTGCTGCCCATTGTCGTGCAAAAAGTTTTCCGCCGCTTCCTGCCCGAACGCTGGTCGCTCGCGCTCGTCTTGCTGTTCGTCGCGGTGCCGGTCGGCGTCTTGTTCGGCACCAGCTTCTTGCAATACGTCAAATGGGCGAGCCGCGGCTTCGCCGATCCGGCGGCCTATATGTTCTTCATCTTCGCGCTGCTGCCGATTGTCGGCTTCACGCCCGCCGGTCCCGGCGGCAGAATTCTGCCGGCGTTTTTCGGCGCGCTGCTGCTCGCCATCGCCGTGTTCATGAAACCGATCGTGGCGCCCGCCGCCGCGGTCTTGCTCGCCGGCGCCGGCCTTGCCGCGCTCACCCAACGGCAGTGGCCGCGGCTCGCCGGGCTGTGCATCGGCTTCCTGCCGGTGCTCGGCATGCCGCTGCACAACTGGGTGTTCGGCCACGCGCTGGTGCTGTTCAGCACCAATGCCAACGATCCGCATTTGCTGGTGATGCCGCCGTCGGCCTATCTCGCGGCGGTGCGCGACCTGTTGAGCCTCGATTTCAGCGGCGTCGGCCGCGTCTTCGTCCAGAGTCGCGAATTGGCTGAGCGGCCCGGCGGAATCCTACTGGACGATCCCGCTTAACGCCGCCGGCGTCGTCATATTGGTCTATGTCGTTGTGCGCGGCCGCGCCTTCGATCCCTGGCTGCGGCTGATCGGCGCGGCGGCGCTGGCGCAGCACGCGGTGGCGTTGTTTTATCGGGCTGACGTTGCCCGCTATCATTTCCTCACTTGGTTCCTCACTTTGCTGGTGGTCATGGCGTTCATGCAAGTCGTCGGTTTTGCCTGGCTCAAGCGGCGTTTTCCCGGGCCGGCCGAGCGCATCGCCCGTCATCCGCTGGCCGACCGGCTTGCATCCGGTCTCACGCGGCTGCAAAAGAGTTGCGCATGAGCAAAAAACCCACCGGCATCGCCAACGGACTGACCAATTACGGCGACCCCGATTTCTCGCTTTATCTGCGGCGTTCCTTCGCCCAGTCGCAGGGCTATTCGCGTCGAGCTGCTGGAAAAGCCGGTGGTCGGCATCGCCTATACGCCGTCCGGCTTCAACAATTGCCACCGGCATTTCCCCGAAATGCTCGAGGCGGTCAAACGCGGCGTGCTCACCGCCGGCGCTTTGCCGATCGAATTCCCCACCGTTTCGCTGGGCGAGGTGTTCCTCAATCCGACCAGCATGAAATTCCGCAATTTGATGGCGATGGACACCGAGGAAATGGTGCGCGCGCAGCCCATGGACGCGGTGGTGCTGATGGGCGGCTGCGACAAGACCGTGCCGGCGCAGTTGATGGGCGCGGTGTCGGCGGGGCGGCCGGCGGTGATGCTGGTGGCCGGCCCGATGATGACCGGGCGTCACCGCGGCGAGCGGCTGGGCGCCTGCACCGATTGCCGCCGCTTCTGGGCGCAATACCGCGCCGGCAAAATCGACGACAAGGAGATTTCCGAAATCGAGGGCAAGCTCGCCACCACCGCCGGCACCTGCGCGGTGATGGGCACCGCCTCGACCATGGCCTGCTTGGTCGAGGCGCTCGGCATGATCCTGCCCGGCACCGCCGCCATCCCCGCCGTGCATGCCGACCGCTTGCGCGCGGCGGAAGCAACCGGCGCCGCCGCGGTCAAGCTGATCGGCTCGCAGCTCACGCCCGACAAGATCATCAACGCCCAAGTCGATGGAGAACGCGCTGCGCGCGCTGCTCGCCATTGGCGGCTCCACCAACGCCATCATCCATCTCACCGCCATCGCCGGCCGCGCCGGCATCCCGGTGTCGCTGCAAAAGCTCAACGAATTGTCGGACTCGACGCCGGTGCTGGTGAATCTGAAGCCGGTCGGCAACGGCTACATGGAGGATTTCTTCGCCGCCGGCGGCATGGGCGCGCTGCTGCGCGAATTGAAGGACCTGCTGCATCTCGATTGTCTGACGGTGACCGGCGAGACCTTGGGCGAGCGCCTCAGCGCTGGCGCCGACGGCTTCGTCGACCGCACGATCATCGCCGAGCGCGCAAAGCCGTTGGAGCCGCAAGGCGGGCTGGTCGCGCTGTTCGGCAATCTGGCGCCGCAAGGCGCCATCCTCAAGCGCTCGGCGGCCGACTCCAATTTGTTCGAGATCGAGGGCAGGGCGGTGGTGTTCTCTTCGCTCGAGGATCTCGCCGCCCGCATCGACGATCCCAAGCTCGACGTGACCGAGAAAGACATTTTGGTGCTGCAAAACGCCGGCCCGCATTCACAAGCGGCCATGCCGGAGGCCGGCTATCTGCCGATCCCCAAGAAGCTCGCGAGCCAAGGCGTCAAGGACATGGTGCGCGTCTCCGACGCGCGCATGAGCGGCACCGCCTTCGGCACCATCGTGCTGCACGTGACGCCGGACGCCGCGTCCGGCGGCCCGCTCGGCCTGGTGCGCAATGGCGACCGCATAAAGCTCTCGGTCAAATCGCGCCGCATCGATTTGATGGTCGAGGAGGCGGAACTCAAACGCCGCGCCGCCGCCGCTGCTCCTGTGGCCGCACCGCCCACGCGCGGCTATGCCCGGCTTTACGCCGAGCAGATCCTCGGCGCCGACCAGGGTTGCGATTTCAAGTTCCTCAAGCCACGTTGACGGTATCCGCCGTGCGCGGTTAGTTGCGCAAAATTGTCGCGATCGCGTTCACGTCTTCGCTATCGCTAATCGCCAATTAACGATTTTGCCCGCGCAAATTAACGCGGCGCCAAAGCCGGTCCCTATAAGTTTTGGAAAATATTGGGCTATCGGGCTACGCCGCGGGCAGCCCGCATGTGGAGCCATGCCGAAGTCGCGCAAGTTTTGGGGCAGGTATCACGACTGGCGAATAGTCGCTTTCGCCGGCGTGCTTTGCTTTGCCGTCACGATCGCGGCAATGAAAATCATCGGCGCCTATTCCGTGTCGCTGACCGCGTTGTCGATCGTTTTGGCGGCCGTCGCCGGCTCGCTGCTC
Organism: uncultured Alphaproteobacteria bacterium; assembly: GCA_963739735.1. GTDB lineage: Bacteria > Pseudomonadota > Alphaproteobacteria > Rhizobiales > Xanthobacteraceae > Pseudolabrys. The sequence goes on from CAVUBV010000008.1 coordinate 143,554, forward strand.
GGCGTGTGCCTGGTCGGCGCGTTCGCCGCTTGGCGCGTGCAGACGACAAGCTCAGCGAGCAGAACATGCGGCTCGACGTCGCGCTCAACAACATGATCCAAGGCGTGTGCATGTTCGACGCGCAGAACCGGCTGCTGGTTTGGAACGAACGCTACCGGACCATGTACAACATCGATCCGCGAGCTGATCTGGCGCGGCGCCAGCATCCGCGACCTGCTCGACGCGCGCATGGCGGCGGGGACCTTTCCGCTCGACCGGGACAAGCTACGACGACGAATTGCGCGCCGCGCTCAAGCAAGGCAAGACGTTCACGCTGCATGTCGAATTGAGCGGCGGCCGCATCGTCGACGTCGTCAACCAGCCGATCAAAGGCGGCGGCTGGGTGGCGATGCACGAAGATATCACCGAACGCCGAAAGGCCGAACGCGAGCTCGAGCATACCCGCTCGTTCCTCGATACCATCATCGAGAACGTGCCGTCGCCGATCATCGTGAAGGAAACTCCCAGCCTGAAATATCTCCTGATCAACCGCGCCGCCGAGAATTGCCTCGGCGTCGACCGCGCCACCATTCTCGGCAAGACCGCTTTCGAATTCATGCCGAAAGCCAGCGCGGAAATGATCGAGTTGGAAGACCGGAAATTGATCGAGTCGGGAAAGTCCATGTTTGTCGACGAACACGCGATCGTCACGCCCGGCAACGGCACCCGCATCGTCACTGCGACGCGGTTGCCGGTCGCTGTAGCGGACGGCAAGTCGCAATATCTGATCACCGTCATTCACGACCTCACCGAGCGCAAGCGCGAGCAGCAGCGCATCGCGCATATGGCGCACCACGACCCGCTCACCGACCTGCCGAACCGGGCGGCGTTCATCGAATGCATCGCCGCCACGCTCGATATCGCGACGGTCGCGGGCGAAAGCTTCGCTTTGCTTAGCATCGACCTCGACCGCTTCAAGGCGGTCAACGACGTGTTCGGTCACGCGGTGGGCGACCGCCTGCTGCGCGAAGTGGCCGGCCGGCTGCAGCAAGCCTGCGAGGGCGCCTTCATCGCCCGCGTCGGCGGCGACGAATTTCAGGTGATCACGCCGACCGGGCCGCAGCCGGCAACCGCCGAGGCGCTGGCGGCCAGACTGTTGGCGGCGCTGAACGATATCGATATCGATGGCGCTACGCAGCGCGTGGGGTCGACCGTCGGCGTCGCCGTATTCCCGCAGGACGGCGCCGACGCGGTGGCGCTGGTCGCCAACGCCGACGCCGCGTTGTTCCGCGCCAAATCGGAAGCGCGCGGGTCAATCCGCTTCTTTGAACCGGCGATGGACCAGCAGCTGCGCGAAAAGCGCGCGCTGCAGCAGGATTTGCGCACGGCCATCGTGCGCGGCGAGATCGAGCTGCACTATCAGCCGCAGGCCCATATCGACGGCGAGGTCACCGGCTTCGAGGCGCTGGTGCGCTGGCATCATCCGCGGCAGGGGCTGGTCTCGCCCGCCGTCTTCATCCCGCTCGCCGAGGAGAGCGGGGTGATCATGGAGCTCGGCGAATGGATTCTGCGCACCGCCTGCCGCGAGGCGGCGTCCTGGCCGCGGCGGCTCGACATCGCCATCAACCTGTCGCCGGTGCAGTTCCAGCACGGCGATCTGTCGCGGCTGGTGCACGAGATCCTGCTGGAGACCGGGTTGTCGCCGGCTCGCCTCGAGCTTGAGATCACCGAGGGCGTGCTGATCGGCGATTTCAATCGCGCGGTGTCGATCCTGCGGCGGTTGAAGGCGCTCGGCGTGCGCATCGCCATGGACGATTTCGGCACCGGCTATTCGTCGCTGTCCTATTTGCAGTCGTTCCCCTTCGACAAGATCAAGATCGACCAGTCCTTCATCGCCAATCTCGGCCACAGCCAGCAGGCGGCCACCATCGTGCGCGCGGTGATCGCGCTCGGCCGCGGGCTCGATCTGCCGGTGGTGGCGGAGGGCGTGGAGACCGAGGAGCAGGTCAAGTTCCTCGCCAGCGAGCACTGCAACGAGATCCAGGGCTACTACATCGGCCGGCCGAAGCCGATCGCCGATTATTCCGCTTTGGTCGGCCGCGCGGACGCGTCACGCCCGAGCAAGGCGGCGAAGCCGGCGCCAAAACCGTTGGCGGCGGCGGGTTGAGCGGGCGATTGATCGGTTGGGCTGGTGCTGCCGCACAGGATTGAACTGTGGACCTCCCCCTTACCAAGGGGGTGCTCTACCACTGAGCTACGGCAGCGCTCGCGCGATGCGAATATCCGATAGCGCCGGTGATGTCGAGATTCCGCTTGCCGCGGCGAAGGCCAGCCTTCTATCTCTTGCGGCCATGACAGGTGGAAGCGGTAAATCCGGCCAATCCAGGCGCGCCGAGCGGCTGAAGGCAGCGCTGCGCGACAACCTCAAGCGCCGCAAGGCGCAGCTGAAAGCCCGCGCGCAGGCCGCGGTTGAGGCCCCTCCAGCCGTTCGTCCCCGCGAAAGCGGGGACCCAGGGGCCAAAAAATCCTGACTTTGTGCCAGTCGCTCTGGATTCCCGCTTGCGCGGGAATGAGCGGAAAATGCGGCAAAATCGGCGCTAACCATCGCAAAATTTGGCTTTGCCGAAGCCTATTCGGCGGTCCATAAGGACCAGTCAAATACAGGTCGGAAGCGAGCGGGGCGAGATGGATCGGATACGTATTATCGGCGGCCAGCGTCTGAACGGGACCATCCCGATTTCGGGCGCCAAGAACGCCACGCTGCCGCTGATGATCGCGAGCCTGCTCACCGAGGATACGCTGATCCTCGACAACGCGCCGCGGCTCGCCGACGTCGAACTCCTGCAGCGCATCCTCGGCAATCACGGCGTCGACGTGATGATCGCCGGCAAGCGTCCGGGCGACGATCCCAATGCCGGCCGCACGCTGCACATCTCGGCGAAGAACATCATCGACACCACCGCGCCCTATGAGCTCGTCTCCAAGATGCGGGCGAGCTTCTGGGTGGTGGCGCCGCTGTTGGCGCGCATGGGCGAGGCCAAGGTGTCGATGCCGGGCGGCTGCGCCATCGGCACGCGGCCGGTCGACCTTCTCATCATGGCGCTGGAGAAGCTCGGCGCCGAAATCGAAATCGAAGGCGGCTACGTGATCGCGCGCGCGCGCAAAGGTCTGCGCGGCGGCGATATCGTTTTCCCCAAGGTGACGGTCGGCGGCACCCATACCGCGATGATGGCGGCGGCGCTCGCCAACGGCACCACGGTGATCGAGAACGCCGCGCGCGAGCCGGAGATCGGCGACGTCGCCGAATGCCTCAACAAGATGGGCGCCAAGATTTCCGGCGCCGGCACCGCGCGCATCGTGATCGACGGCGTCGCCAAATTGCACGGCGCGCGCCACACGGTGCTGCCCGACCGTATCGAGACCGGCACTTACGCTATGGCGGTGGCGATGACCGGCGGCGACGTGCTGTTGGCGAACGCGCGGCCCGAATTGCTGCAGGCCGCCCTCGACGTGCTGGCGCAGACCGGCGCCGTCATCGCGCCGACCAATGCCGGCATCCGCGTCACCCGCAACGGCGCGGGCCTTGCGCCGGTCGAAGTGACCACCGCGCCGTTCCCCGGCTTCCCCACCGACCTGCAGGCGCAACTGATGGCGCTGATGACGCGCGCGTCCGGCACCTCGCATATCACCGAGGCGATCTTCGAGAACCGCTTCATGCACGTGCAGGAACTGGTGCGGCTCGGCGCGCATATCCATCTCGACGGCGAGACCGCGACCATCGAGGGCGTCAAGCATCTCACCGGCGCGCCGGTGATGGCGACGGACTTGCGCGCCTCGGTGTCGCTGGTGATCGCGGGGTTGGCCGCCGAGGGCGAGACCATGGTCAACCGCGTCTACCACCTCGACCGCGGCTTCGAGCGGGTCGAGGACAAGCTCGCCGCCTGCGGCGCGCACGATCGAGCGGATCAGCGCGTAACGGCTATAGTGACGTAAATTGCGCGCGAAATCCCGTCACGGCCGATCATCCGGAGTTCCCAGAGCTTGCCTTCGAGATACCGGACGGACTCGCGCGGCAATCCTTCGAAACCGGATTGCTCGATGATGTCGGCAAACCGCAGAAACTTCGCCTGCATGTCCGCCGGTAACGCCTTGATCTCGGCATCAACGACAGCGTTCAAAGTTCGAAAAATCCAGCGCATGGTTTATATAGCAAAAAAGCGATAAGCGTCAATGGCCATAGGCGCCCCGGCACTATAACTTTGGGTTGCAATTCCGCCAAACGGGCGGCCCGGTGCTCTCGGTTTGCGCTCCCGCTCGGGGAGAGGGAAGCGAGCGCGCCGCTCACGCGCCCATCCCAGCGCCGCCTTCCGGTAAATTACTGATCTTGCGGCCTGGCCCGGGGTTGCCTAACTACCTTCTGACCGGGAGCGGCAGCGATGGACCAGCTTAAATTCGTCGTCCTCGACGAGGAGGACCTGGAGGTCGTCTCCACCCATCTGCAGGACGCGGTGGCCAAGGTCGCCGACGTGCATTGGCGCGCCGGAGAAAAGCGCCTGGTGCTGGCGCTCAACCGTTTCGACTGGGAAAGCGCCCAATCGGCGAAGCCCGAATACCGCAGGCGGCGCACCGCGCTGCGCTTCGAACGCGTGCTGTCCTGCAAATGCCGCGACCTCGACCCGGCCGGCAAGGACGCCGTACTCAACCTCCTGGACGTCGAATTTGCCGAGACCAATGCGCCGTCCGGGGTGGTGACCATCAATTTTTCCGGCGGGGCGGCTCTGCGGCTGGAGGTCGAGTGCCTGGAAGCCGAATTGGCCGATCTCGGCCCGGCCTGGAGCACGGCCGCCTGTCCGGTGCACGCGCTTCCCGACGATGGCCCGCGGGCCAAGGCCAGTTCGAAGCAGGTCTAGGCCGCAACGCAGCAATAAATTTCGGTTCAGAACTCCGCGCCCGGCGCTCGCCGAGGCCGCGCTTTGCTTGATATTTCGAAGTTCCAATGGCGTAGTGGCATGGTCTCTCCAACAGGGATTATTCCATGCGCAAAATCGTCATTCTCGCTGGCGCACTCATGGGCGCCGCGCTGTTTACCGGCACGCCGGCTAAGGCTGAACTCGGCTGCACCTGCGTCAAGCTCGGCTCGGCCCCTTTCTGCACGTCCGGCGTCACCCAATGCACGTTCAAGGGCGGCGGCGTCTGCATTCTGCCGTGCGACTACGCGGCGCCGAAGGTGAAGCACTACAGGCATCACCGGCACCACGCGGCCAAAAAGAGTCCTAAGAAGAAAATGAAGAAAATGTGAGGCGCGGTTCCGCTTTGCGATAAGGCTCCGCCGCGAGGCGGGGCCTTTTGTTTTAGCCGGCATTGCTCACACCTCACGCAGCTCGTCCCCGCGGGCCGACATCGGGTTTACCCGATGTCGGCGATCAATCGTGCGCAAGTCGGCTACAGCCGACTTGCGATGGGGACCCAGGGCTACGCATCGGCAGCCAAAGGCTGGATTCCCGCTTTCGCGGGAATGAGCGGGCTAACTGGGAGGTTGACGCGGCGGCGCGCATCACCCATTGACCTCGAATCCGGGTAGGATCGGGCCATGCCGCTGCGATTGGATAGTCAGAGCGCCGACTTCGCCACGCGTTTCCAAGCCTTCCTTGCGGTCAAACGCGAGGCGGCGCAGGACGTGGATAGACAGCGTGCGCCATATCATCGCCGAGGTGCGCGCCTATGGCGACCGCGCCGTTGCGCAATTGACACTGGAATTCGACCGCCTCGATCTGGCCAAGGTCCCCATGCGCGTGACCGCCGCCGAAATCGACGCGGCGGAGAAGGCCAGCGACGCGCAGGCGCTCGCCGCGCTCAAGCTCGCGCGCGAGCGCATCGAGGCCTATCACGTCCGCCAGAAGCCGTCCGACGAGCGCTTCACCGATCCGCTCGGCGTCGAAATGGGCGCCAAATGGACCGCGATCGAAGCGGTGGGCTTGTACGTTCCCGGCGGCACCGCGGCCTATCCCTCGTCGGTCCTGATGAACGCCGTGCCGGCCAAGGTCGCCGGCTGCCGGCGTTTGGTCATGGTGGTGCCGGCGCCGGACGGCAAACTTTCTCCGCTCGTATTGGCGGCGGCCAAGCTCGCCGGCATCGACGAGATCTACCGCATCGGCGGCGCGCAGGCGGTGGCCGCGCTCGCTTACGGCACCGAGACGATCAAGCCGGTGGCCAAGATCGTCGGCCCCGGCAATGCCTATGTGGCGGCGGCCAAGCGCCAGGTGTTCGGCCAGGTCGGCATCGACATGATCGCCGGCCCTTCCGAGGTGCTCATCCTCGCCGACAAGACAGGCAATGCCGATTGGATTGCCGCCGATCTGTTGGCGCAGGCCGAGCACGACGCCAGCGCGCAGTCGATCCTGATCACCGACGATGCCGCGCTCGCCGACCGGGTCGCGAAGGCGGTGGAGGGCCAGCTCAAGACATTGCCGCGGGCAAAGATCGCCGGCGCCTCGTGGCGCGATTTCGGCGCCATTATCACGGTGCCGAAATTGGCCGACGCCGATCGCGCTGGTCGATTCGCCTTGCGCCCGAGCATCTGGAGATCGCCGCCGAGAACGCCGAGGCGCTGGTTGCGAAAATCCGCAATGCCGGCGCGATCTTCATCGGCGCGCATACGCCGGAGGCGATCGGCGATTATGTCGCCGGCTCCAACCACGTGCTGCCGACGGCGCGCTCGGCGCGCTTTTCGTCAGGGCTTGAGCGTGCTCGATTTCATGAAGCGCACGTCGCTGCTCAAATGCGGGCCCGAGCAGTTGCGCGCGCTCGGCCCTGCCGCCATCGCCCTGGGCGAGGCCGAGGGCTTGACCGCGCACGCCCGCTCGGTCTCGATCCGCCTCAACCGGCAATGAGCCCCGCGAAACCAACCCCCGCCGGCGGCAAGCAGCGCCTGGTTTCCGTCACCCTCGACGAGGAATCGATCGGCCGCTCCAACCCCGACGTCGAGCATGAGCGCGAGGTGGCGATCTACGACCTGCTCGAGCAGAATTATTTCGCGCCGGTCGGCCACGACGGCGGGCCCTACGCGCTGCATCTCTCCATCAACGGCAACCGGCTGGTGTTCGACATTCGCCTGCAGGACGGCACGCCGGTGATGGCGCATCTGTTCTCGCTCTCGCCGCTGCGCCGGATCGTCAAGGACTACTACATGATCTGCGACAGCTATTATCAGGCGATCCGCACCGCCACGCCCGACAAGATCGAAGCCATCGACATGGGCCGGCGCGGCATCCACAACGACGGCTCGGACATCCTGATGGAGCGGCTCAAGGACAAGGTGACGGTCGACGTCGACACCGCGCGCCGGCTGTTCACCTTGATCTGCGTGCTGCACTGGAAGGGCTGAACCTCGCATGGCCGCGCCCGAGCGTTCCGCGCGCCCCCAGGCGGTGCTGTTCGCCTGCGGCTTGAACGCGGTGCGCTCGCCGATGGCCGCCGCGCTGTTCCAGCAGATGTTCGGCAAGTCGATCTATGTCGCCTCCGCCGGCGTGCACAAAGGCTTGCTCGATCCTTTCGCCGTCGCCGTGATGGAGGAACTCGGCATCGATATCGCCCGCCACAAGCCGGTGACCTTCGAGGACGTGGACGATCTCGAAGGGCTCAATTTCGACGTCATCGTCACGCTGTCGCCGCCCGCCCACCACAAGGCGCTGGAGCTGACCCGCACCAATGCGGCCGACGTCGAATACTGGCCGACGATGGACCCGACCGCGGTCGAGGGCAGCCGCGAGCAGCGGCTCGAGGCCTATCGCGCCGTGCGCGACGAATTGACCGCGCGCATCCGCGAACGTTTCGGCCGCCCGAGCGGGGGCAATGAATGAGTTGTGAAACCACCCCCGTTCCGCTAGCTTCCGCGCCGATTTCACCATCCTGACAGAGCCGCTAAACCCATGATCGGCCGGCCCAAATTCGTGCTCGCTTCCGGCTCTCCACGCCGGCTCGCGCTGGTCAATCAGGCCGGCATCGAGCCCGACGCGCTCAAGCCCGCCGATATCGACGAGAGCCCGCGCAAGGGCGAGATCCCCAAGGCGCATGCCAATCGCCTGGCGCGCGCCAAGGCCGAGGTCGCGCTCGCCAACGTCAAGCTCGACGACGAATTGCGCGGCGCCTTCATCCTGGCCGCCGACACGGTGGTGGCGGTCGGCCGCCGCATTCTGCCCAAGGCCGAACTGCTCGACGAAGCGGCGCAATGCCTGCGCCTGTCTGTCGGGGCGCAATCACCGCGTCCACACTTCGATCTGCCTGGTGACGCCGAAGGAGGCGTTCCGCCAGCGCATCGTGGAAACGCGCGTGCGTTTCAAGCGGCTGTCCGACGAGGACATCGAATCTTATCTCGCCTCGGGCGAATGGCGCGGCAAGGCCGGCGGCTATGCGGCGCAGGGCATCGCCGGCACCTTTATCGTGAAGATCGTCGGCTCCTATTCCAACGTGGTCGGCCTGCCGCTGTACGAGACCATGAGCCTGCTCGGCGGCGAGGGCTTCCCGATCCGTTTCGGCTGGCTGAACGCGACGTGAACCCATAAACTGTCATTCCGGGGCGCGCGTGAACCCGAAAAGGGCCATTTTCGGGGCTACCGTGTTGTTCGGATTCGGGTGCACGTTGCGCGTGCGCCCCGGAATGACGGAAAATTGCGCGCCATGAACATCGCGTTGTGGCTTGAGCGTGCCGGTCTCGGCCATCCGCGCTGCCGGCGGCGGCGGGCGGCACGCGCGTGGTCGCGACCTACGGGCAACTGGCCGAACGCGCCGCGCGACTCGCCGAGCGCGCTGCGCGATCGGCTCAAGCTAAAACCCGGCGAGCGCGTCGCCATCGCCGCCAAGAATTCGCATCACTATATCGAACTGCTGTTCGGCATCTGGCACGCAGGCCTCGCCGCGGTGCCGGCCAATGCCAAACTGCATGGCGCCGAACTCGGCTTCATCCTCGAGCATTCCGGCGCGCGCGTCTGCTTTGCCTCGCCCGGGCTCGACGCCGAGATTGCGCCGCACGCGCCGAAAAGTCGCTCGAGCGTCTGATCACGATCGGCGGCGCCGACTATGAGGCGCTGTTTGCGGCCGATTGCGTTGGCGTCACGCCGCGCGCTGGCGACGATCTCGCCTGGCTGTTCTACACCTCCGGCACCACGGGCCGGCCGAAGGGCGCCATGCTCACGCATCGCAATCTCGCCTGGGCGAGCCATGCCTATGCGGCGGAAGTAGACAGCGTAGCGCCCGGCGACGCTATCTTGCATGCGGCGCCGATGAGCCACGGCTCCGGCGTCTACATCATGCAGCACGTAGCGCGGCTCGGCGTGCAGGTCGTTCCGGAAAGCGGTGGCTTCGAGCCGGAGGAAATTTTCGCGCTGTTCAATGCCTGGCCGCGCGTCTCGATGTTTGCCGCACCCACCATGATCAAGCGCCTGGTCGCTTGCCCGGCCGACTGTGACGCCGGCAACATCCGCACGCTGATCTGGGGCGGCGCGCCGATGTATGTGGAGGACGCGCTGGCCGCGCTCGACCGCTTCGGGCCGCGGCTCGCGCAAATCTACGGGCAGGGCGAGGCGCCGATGACCATCACCACGCTGTCGAAGGAGGACATCGCCGCGCGCGACCACCCGCGCTGGCGCGAGCGCCTCGGCTCGGCCGGCAAGCCTTATGCCTGCGTCGAGGTTATGGTCGCCGACGGCGAGGACAACCCGGTGGCGCAGGGCGAAACCGGCGAAATCCTGGTGCGCGGCGACGTCATCATGGCCGGCTATTGGCGCGACGAAAAGGCAAGCGCTTCGGCGCTGCGCAACGGCTGGCTGCATACCGGCGATGTCGGCGCCTTCGACGCCGAAGGCTATCTGCAACTCAAGGACCGCTCCAAGGACCTCATCATCTCCGGCGGCTCCAACGTCTATCCGCGCGAGGTGGAGGAAGTGCTGCTGACGCACGGCGCGGTGCGCGAAGTCTCCGTCATCGGCCGGCCGGACCGCGAATGGGGCGAGGCGGTGGTGGCCTATGTGGTGGGGGAGGCGAGCGCCGCGGAACTCGACGCGCTCTGTCTTTCCCGTATTGCGCGCTTCAAGCGGCCGAAGGATTATGTTTTTGTCGACGCGCTTGCCGAAGAACAATTACGGCAAGATCCTGAAGACGGAGCTGCGCGCGATGGATGCGAAGAAAGCCGGCGCGCCATGAACGAAATCGACCGCAAGACCACGGCCGCGCGCTGCCCGATCTGCGGCAAGCCGACCGATCGGGCGTTTTCGCCGTTCTGCTCCAAGCGCTGCGCCGACATCGATCTCAATCGCTGGCTTTCCGGCGTTTATGCTGTGCCGGTGAAAGAGGACGAAGACGAGGATGGCGAGCGTCCGCCGGACGTCGGCGAGGATGAGCGATCATGAACGTGCAGATTACCGATTGGCCCGACCGACTGTTCGAGACGCTCAAGCGCGCCGGCATCGCGCAAGTCGGCTACGTGCCCGACGCCGGCCATTCGCGGCTGATCGATCGCTGCCGCGCCGACCCCGACATCCGCGACGTGGTGCTCACCACCGAGGAGGAGGGCGTGGCGATGGCCGCCGGCGCCTGGCTCGGCGGCGCGCGCTCGGCGCTGCTGATGCAATCGAGCGGGCTCGGCAATTGCGTCAACATGTTCTCGCTGGCGCGGAGCTGCCGCTTTCCGCTGCTGATGTTCATCACCATGCGTGGCGAGTGGGAGGAGTTCAATCCGTGGCAGGTGCCGATGGGCTCGATCGTCGAGCCGGTGCTCAAGCTGTGCGAGGCGGAAGTCTACCGCGCGACCGCGCCCGACGAAGTCGAAGGCCTCACCGAGCGCGCCGTTCAGCACGTATTCGGCGGCTGAGCGCATCGCCGCCGTGCTGCTGTCGCAGCAACTGATCGGCAAAAAAGTGTGGACCAAATGAGCCAAGGCCGACTTGAACGCCGCGCCGCCATGGCCACGCTGCTCGCCGACCGCGGCGACGATCTGCTGGTCGTGCCCGGGCTCGGCTCGACCACTTATGACCTCGCCGCCGCCGGCGACGATCCGCGCAACTTCTATCTGTGGGGCGCCATGGGCGGCGCCGCCATGATCGGGCTCGGCCTGGCGCTGGCGCAGCCCGAACGGCGCGTCGCCGTCATCACCGGCGACGGCGAAATGCTGATGGGGATGGGCGCGCTCGCCACCATCGGCATCCAGCAGCCCGCCAATCTCGCCGTCATGGTGTTCGACAACGGCGTCTATGGCGAGACCGGCATGCAGCCGAGCCACACCCAGAGCGGCGTCGATCTGATCGGCGTTGCCGCCGCCTGCGGCCTTGCCACCTGTCTCGACGTGCGCGACGAGGAGCAATTGCGCGATCTGGCCGCCCGGCTGAAGAGCCTGCGCGAGACCCTGTTCGCCCGCGTGCTGATCGAGGCCTCCGAGCCGCCGCGGGTGTTGCCCGAGCGCGACGGCGCGGTGCTCAAGGACCGTTTCCGCGCCGCCCTCGGCGTCAAATCGTAAGGCTTAAGCGCGGCCGGCGCCGTCCTGGACAGTGCGGAGGAGGGCCATTATAACGCGCGGCACTTCGCTTGCCCCGCAGCATTTGGCGGGTCTGGCCGCCCAGGTAGCTCAGTTGGTAGAGCATGCGATTGAAAATCGCAGTGTCGGTGGTTCGATTCCGCCCCTGGGCACCAACACCCATTCCCCGCTTCAGGTGCCGAGGCGGGTGATCGCCGGAATACCTTGACCGCCTTTAGCTTCCGACACGCCTTGCCGGCGAATCCGGCGCAACGCGCCGACCGTGTATTGGCCGATGAATTTCGACCAGCGCCGCGCGCGCCATGGCATCGACGGATCGAGCGAGAACGAGCGCAGGTCGAAGGCCTTGGCCAGCGAAGACTCATCGCACTCCCGCTTGACCGGATCGTCGTAGAAGCTCGCGATCTTGTCGGCGCCCATCCCGCCGCTGGCGAGCCAGCGCGGGATATGGACATTGCATAGACGTTCGACGTCGTTGAGCGCCTTGCGCGCGCCGGTGCCGGCCGCCGGGCAGGAGGTCGCGAAGGCGTCGCCGACCAGCACGATGCCGGCCTGCTGGTGACCGCGCGTCGCATAGAGATCGACCGGGCGGATCTTGACGTCGCTGGTCACCTCGAATTCGCCGGTCAGCGTGCGCAAACCGGGCATCAGCGCCTGCAGCGTCGGCACCGGCGCCGTGCGCATGGCGCGCAGCCAGAGGTCGTGCATGTCGCGATAGACGAACAGATTGGCGCGCATGGTCGCGCCGATCGGAAACATCGTGATCAAAGCGGCGCGGTCTTCGGTGCGTTCGGCATAGTAGGTCAGCGCCGGAAACTCAAAGGCGTGCCGACCGACCGGCTTCATGTCGAAGCCGATGCTGATCGAATGGCATTCGCTCAAAATCTCGCGCGTGAGGCCGAGCGAATTGCGCAGGCTGATATTGAGTCCATTGGCCAGCACGACCAGCCGCGCGGAAATCTCCTCGCCGTCCGACAAGGTGACGCGTCTGCCGCTCGTCGCCGGTCGCGATCGCCGTCGCCTTGGCGATGATCGTCGGCACGCGCGATGGAATGAGGCCGCGTACGGTGTTGACCAGCGGCGCGTAGAAAATGCCGTGCTGATCGCCGGGCCGCTTCTCGAGCAGGCGGCCGAAGCGGGCGACCCAGCATTCGCGGTCGGGCGTCGCCGCCGGCAGCACGCCTTCGGCGAGGCCGGTCTTCTTCAGGATCTCGACCTGCACGCCGTCAAGTTTTTCGCAGCGGAAGTCCGGCGGATAGACCGGGTGCGGATCGACCATGACGGCGTCGATGCCGGCTCGCCCGAGCATCGCGGCCGCGGCGGAGCCCGCGAGCCCGCCGCCGATTATCGCAACATCTGTCTCACGCATCGCATCGTCTCCAGTCGGCGGCCGTCAGCTCCGGCGCCGCAGGTGGGCGAGATAGGCCGCCTTCGCCTGCGCGCGCAGCCGCAGGTAGATCTCCTGCAAGCGGCTCAGGTGGGCGAACGCGGCCGATCCGCCGCGCCGCGCATCGATCCACAGTTCGACCATGGCCTCGCGCTCGCTCCAGGCGGCCATGAAGCCGCTGTCGTCAAGCGAGCAGGAATCCACGTAAGCGATGCTCGGGTCGGCCAGCAAAGCCGCGGTGTAGTCTTCCAAGCAGCAGCATGCCGGGCGAAAAATCGCTGCAGCGTCTCGTCATAGGCCGTCTTCCAGGTGAAGGCGGCGGTGCCCGCCCGCAGCACGATCTGCATGCTCACCGGCTGCCCATCGAGATAGATCGCGTGAATCCAGGCGTCGCCTTGCGGCGCCAAAGCGGCCACCATCTCGCGCGTGAAGGTCGCGTCGGCCGGATTGCAGAGCAGAGCCGTCCCCTTGCGGCCCTTCCAGCCGGCGGCCTCCAGGCGCAAAAACGCTTCGACGGCGCTGCCGAGCGCTTCCGGTCTCGTTGACGATCTTCGATTCGAGCGCGCCTTTTTCGGCGAGTCGGCGCCGATGCTGCCGCAGCTTCTTGCGGCTCGAGCTCGACAGCGCCTTTTCCATGTATTGCTTGCCGTCAAGCGTGGAGGCGAGCATCGGGCGCATCGAGCGGCCGAGCACGCTGGGCGCGGCTGCCGCGCGCTTCCAGCACGCGGTTGAGCGCTTGCAGGGTGGCGCTTTCCGCGCGCATGGCTTCGAGCACGACGACCTTCGGCAGGTTCGGATCGCCGGCAATGCAATCGAGCATCGCCTGCAAGGTTTCGTCGAGCCGATCGCGATCGACGATCGGCGCGGCGAGATAAGCATGCGCGAACGGCGGCGCCGCCAGCACCGATATCGGAATGATCGAACGCGGCGCGCGGCAGACGGCGAAGGCCCAGAAGCCGACAAGCTGCGGCCGGCCGCCGTTGTCGCGCCAGGCCAGCAGCGCCACGCTGCGGCTGTTCGGATAGCAGGCGCTCAGCGCGACCAGCACCGGGTGCATGAAAATATTGGGAACGTCGGCGCGCGCGACCAGGTCGCGCCAATCCGCCTGGATTCCGGCAAGCCGCGCGCCGGATGCGACTTCGACCGTGACCTTGCCGGCCACGTGCTCCGGCATATGCGGCGGCTGCGCGACCGATCGATCCGGCGCGGCAACGTTCAATCGGCTCGGCCCAGGTCCCTAGCGCGTCGCGCGCATGAACCTTGGCCGCTGTGGCTGGCGGTGACAGTGATTTCCCCCCGATGCTGTTGCCGGCTGCGCCCTCGGGTTTGTCATAGCCAAAAATCTTTCACATGCGGTTTACGGCGGCGGCAACTTGTCGCACGCCGGTTCACCGAGGATTAGGGTTAAAGAAAACTGTCGGAGGAATGGACCGCTGTTGGTCGGCGTTCAGGCCGCTTGCCGGCGCCAGATGAACATGTGCAGGCCGAGGCGGCGGCGGGCGATCAGGAACAGCAAAGCGGATTCGACGATAAACGCGCTGGCCGTCGCGCTGGCGACGCCGACGCCGCCGAATTTCGGCGCCAGCACGACGCAGCCCAGCAGATTGACGGCGAAGGCCGCCGCATAAGCCAGCGCGCAGGTGCGCTGTTGGCCGAGCATGTTGAGCAGCCGCTCGGCCGGGCCGACGCTGGCGCGCGCGAGCTGGCCGGCGGCGAGCAACACGATCACCGGATAGGCGTCGCCAAATCCAGCGCCGAACAGGCTCAACACCGGCTTGCCGAGCAGCAGCATCAGCAGGCAGCCGGCAAGCGAGGGCCAGAATACCCAACGCACCGTGCTGGCGGCGAAAGCCGTTAGGCCGGCGCGGTCGCCGGCGACATGGTAGGCGGTGAACTGGTGGGCGGCGGCGGCGGCGACGGCGTATTGGACGATGCTGATCAGCGCCAGCGTCTTGGCGGCGGCATAGTAGTGCGCGACTTCCGCGGCCGGATGGAACTCCTTGAGCACCAGCACGTCGGTCGAGGTGAGCAGCGTGTACATGCCCCAGACCAGGACGATCGGCAGCGCGGTGTTGAGCCAGACCTTCATCTCGAAGGTCTTGCGGCCCGGCGGAATCACCGTCGCCAGCCGGCGCTCGAGCATGAACAGTTGAAACAGCGCGCTGAACCAGGTCGCCAGCGCCAGCACGCCCATGGCCGTGGTGGCGTCCATGGCTAGCCCGGCGGCGCGGGCCGCCGCCACGCCCGCGACCAGCAGCAGCGGACGCATCACATAAGGCGGCAGCAAAGCGACATTGATCCAGTTGTACGAGCGGGCGATGCCGTCGAACATGAACGTGGACGCATAAAGCGGCAGCGCTACGCAGGCGAGGTAGAACGGCATGATGACGTGCGTATCGAGCGAGGCTTGCGCCAAATATACGATCAGCGCGCCGACGAGCGCGGCCACCGTGCCGACGCCGAACGTGATCCAGCGGCTGCCGGCGAGATAGCCGCGCAGCAATTCGAAGGCGCCTGCGTGCGTGTATTGCGGAATGAACCGCTGCGCGGTGAGCGGCATGCCGAGATGTACCAGTTCGCCGACCAGCATCAGCCAGGTCCAGACATAGACATAGGTGCCGAATTCGGTGTCGCCCATCCAGCGGGCAAGCAGCACCTGCGAAAGGAAGACGATGCCCGCGCTCGCCGCGCGGATGACGAAGGCCGTGCCGGCCATGCGCTGCGAAAGGCTGTGCTCGCCGGCGAGCCAATGCGTGACGCGTTCGCGCAAGCGCGGGAACGGGCGCGGCGCCGGCATCTGCTTGGTTTCGATAAGGGCCATCTGGACGTCTCGCGGTTGCCAGATGTCCTAGGGGTAATTGGTAACTTTAATCTGAAAGCGCCCGCATAATTGCGCGGTTAGCGCGGTGCGGCGGGCGAAAAACCTTACACCTGCTCGGCATTGAGATATGCGAGCCGCGCGCCGCAAAAGGCGCAGATGACGCCGAGGCCGAGCGCGGTCAGGCCGGCGATCACATCCACCGTGCCGCCGATGTCGCCGCTCTTGCTCATGACGCCGCCGGCCGTGGCGGCGGCGAACACCACGGCGATGAGAAAGCGCCGCGCCAGCTTGTAGACGAATTCGCGCTCGCGCGCCGCCGCGATCAGATAGGCGCCGGTCGCCCAGCCGCCGGCAAAGCCGGCGCCGCCGATCGCCCACCAGGCCAGTGCCGAGATGAATTGCGGCCGCGTGCCGGCGGCAGCATCGCGCAGCACCGCGTCGAGCCCGACGCCGAAAACGGTGAGCAGGATATGCGTGAGCAGCGCCGCGAAAACGCCGCAGGCGATGGCCGCGGCATAATGCAGTCGGCGGAGGATGTCGGTTTCCATCGGCGGGGTCCGAAAACGGCGGCGGGTGTGCGCCGCCTAGACTAGCCGATTGGCGTTGATTGCGCGAACCGCCGTCAGCGCGGACGGGCCCGCAACAAATCGTGGAATTCGCGTTCCAGCGCATCGAGCGCGGCGCGCCGCGCCGGCGTCATCAGACTTGCCGCCGGTTGTTCGGTTTCGGTTTTACGCTCGTCGGACTCGGATGATGCAAAATCGACCGTATCCAGGCGCATATTTTCCCCCGATGGCCGCGTCGAATCGGCAAGGCCTATCTGAGTCGGGTCGTCGGTTAGTGCCTATTGGCGGCTCCGTCGCCCGAATTAGCCGCGTCTGTTGCATTTCGGCGACAGCACCTGCGGCACCATGGCGAACATCGGCGGCGCAAAGGCGTTATTCTATCGGCGGGGCGTAGCGAGGGCTGCCCGATGGATTCCAATGACAGCTGATAATGCAATCGTTGAAAGCGACATTCCGGCGCGGCTCGACCGGCTGCCCTGGGGCCGTTTCCATACGCTGGTGGTGGCGGCGCTCGGCGTCACCTGGATCCTGGACGGACTGGAGGTGACGCTCGCCGGCTCGCTGTCGGGCGCGCTGAAGGACAGCCCGGTGCTGCGCTTCAGCAACACCGACGTCGGGCTTGCCTCCAGCGCCTATCTCGCCGGCGCCGTGCTCGGCGCCATCTTCTTCGGCTGGCTCACCGACCGGCTCGGCCGCAAGAAATTGTTTTTCATTACGCTGACGGTCTATTTGCTCGCCACAGCGGCGACCGCGACGTCGTGGAATTTATTTAGCTTCATGCTGTTCCGCTTCGTCACCGGCGCCGGTATCGGCGGCGAATATGCCGCCATCAATTCCACCATCCAGGAGTTGATCCCGGCGCGCGTGCGCGGCTGGAGCGATCTCGTCATCAACGGCAGCTTCTGGGTCGGCGCCGCCATGGGCGCGCTCGGCTCGCTGGTCGTGCTCGATCCCGCCGTGATCGATCCGGAACTCGGCTGGCGGCTCGCATTCCTGATCGGGGCGGGCCTGGCGCTGGTGATTTTCTTCATGCGCTTCTGGCTTCCGGAAAGCCCGCGCTGGCTGATGACGCATGGCCGCGCCGCGGAGGCGCAGCAAGTGATTGCCGGTATCGAGGCGCGCTTTGCTTCGCTGCCGCCGGCAACGGACCTGCCGCGCGTGCGCCTGCGCGCGCGCCGTTCGACGCCGCTCAAGGAAGTCGCGCGTACATTATTCCAGCGCTATCGCCAACGCACGCTGGTGGGCCTGAGCCTGATGGCCTCGCAGGCCTTTTTCTACAACGCCATCTTCTTTACTTACGCGCTCATCCTCACCGATTTCTATGGCGTGCCGGCGGATCATGTCGGCTGGTACCTGTTGCCCTTCGCGGCGGGAAATTTCCTCGGGCCGGTTTTCCTCGGCCACTTTTTCGACAGCCAAGGGCGGCGGCCGATGATCGGCTTCACCTATATCGCCTCGGGCGTCTTGCTGGCCGGCACCGGCTATCTGTTTGTGCGAGACCTGATCGGGGCCGAGACGCAGACGTTGTGCTGGATGGCGATCTTCTTCTTCGCGTCCGCGGCGGCAAGCTCGGCCTATCTCACGGTGAGCGAAACCTTCCCGCTGGAAATCCGCGCCTTGGCCATCGCCTTTTTCTACGCGGTCGGCACCGGCATCGGCGGCATTATCGGGCCCTGGCTGTTCGGTGTGTTGATCGACACCGGCTCGCGCATGAGCGTGTTCGGCGGCTATCTCATCGGCGCCGTGCTGATGATCCTGGGCGGCCTTGTCGCTTGGCGCTGGGCAGTGCCCGCCGAGCGCAAGTCCTTGGAAATGGTGGCACGGCCGCTGACGTTTATCGATATCAACTAATCGCAAAATCCGTTCAATTATGGCTGCAACTGATCGAATGGATCTCGAAATTCGTGCCGCCGCGCACATTGGTGCCGACATAGCCGTTGAGATGGCCGCCGACGAACTTGACGCTGTTGCCTTCGAACACGGCGCGGCCCGAGCTTTTGCGGTCAAGATCGGTGTAGGTTCCGTCCGCGTTCAACAGAAAGCCGAGACCGATGAGAATGGTGCCGCCCGAGCCGGCGCAGGCGTACTCACCGGCGCGCAAGCCGGCGGCGGTGGACGGCGTCGGCGCGATGGCGAGCAGGGCGACGGTTAGCCATGCGGCGACGCGCAACATGCGGGTGCTGTTTGTCATCTTCCAAGTTCCCCCGTGAGCGCATAAAGCTTGTCGCAACGGCATCCCTCCGTCAATCGCGCGCCAAATGCAGGCAAGGAAAGCGGACCGCAATATGCTCGGACATAATCGCAGGATGGTCGGCGGCGAAGCGCTCGCCGATATGCTCGCCGGCTACAGCGTGCGCAGCGTCGCCCATGCGCAAGCCGCGATTGCCGCCTTGCGGCTCGATGCCGACGTCGACCTGGTGTTCTCCGACATCCTGATGCCGGGCGGCATGAACGGCCTCGATCTGGCGCGCGAAATCCGCAAGCAGTTCCCGGGCATTCCGGTACTGCTGACAACCGGCTACAGCGCCAGCGCGCAGGACGCCGTGCGGCAAGGCGTGGTCGTGCTGCAAAAGCCGTACGATCTCGAAAGCCTGCGGCGCAATATCCGCGAGGTCGTCGAGGGCGCGCGTGCGCGCCGGCGTCAGGCGGCGCCGGCGAAGTGACTAGGATCGAAGCTGGCTAAAACCAGCGCTTCTAAAGCCGCACCCGAAATGCCAGCATAGCACCGTCGGATTCGCGACCAAGGCGAGGCGATGAAGCCGTTTCGCGTCAGCATTGTGCAGCATCGCGGAACGCCCCATGCGGTCGGGCGCGCACAGGCAGCCGCGTTTGCGGTAACGCCGAAGGGTCGCGCGTTTCTGCGACGCAAGACCATCCGGCTGCCCTGGTGGTTCGACATCCGCAAGGAAGAGCGCAGCTTCGCGAAATTTTCTTCCGGGCTGTGGGCGGAGATCGGCGGTCTTGCCGAGGGGCTCGGCATTTCGATGGAGCGGGCCGCTTTGTACTTCGGCAATGACGGTCTGCGTCCGCCGATCGGCGGCTGCTCCGCGGCGATGGGTGGCGGCGTTTATGGCCGCAACTACGATTTCAAGCCGCGGTTTTACGGCGCGCGTTTCGCCGCCGTTCAGATCGACGGCAGCTACGCCAGCATCGGCGCCAGCGAGCTCCTGACCGGGCGGCTGGATGGCATGAACGAGCAGGGTCTCGCCATCGGACTGCACCGCGTGCGCAAGAGCCCGCGCGCGCCCGGTCTGTCGAGCGTCCTGATCGTCAGGCTCGTTCTTGACCAGTGTGCATCGACAGCCGAAGCGGTCGATCTATTACGCTGGATTCCGCACGCGATGCCGTACAACTATTCACTGCTCGACGCAGGCGGCATTGCTGCCGTTGTCGAAGCGGTCCCGGGCAGTATCGCCGTGCGTACCGGGAATGGCTCGCCTGCACCAATCATTTCCAATCGCCGCTGCTGCGTCCCTTCAACCGAGAGGTCCGCCATTCGCAAGCGCGCTTGCCGCCGCTGGAGCAATGGGCGCGGCAGGGGCTGAGCGCGGAGCAAATGTTCTTGGCGTTGAACCGCTCGACCTCGCCGGCGTTCCATCACGGATATCTGAGGGGCGCCGGCACGCTTCACACCTTGGTCGCCGAGCCGGCGAAGAAACGCGTGTTGATCGGCATCGGCGGCGACGCCGCGGCGCTCGACGAAGACATGCTGGACGTCGATTTCAACGAGTGGGCGGGCGGAACGGATCTTTCCGTCACGCATCTGGATGGCCAACTCGGCGGCGTTTCGCAGCCATTCGAATGGCCGGTGCGGCGCGCCCGCAAGCATGCCGCCTAGCGCCATTGACGATCAGCCATCCCCGATCTCCTTCAAAATCTCCGCCGTGTGCTCGCCGAGCAGCGGCGAAGGTTTTTCGGACGCCGCTCTCCAACCGTCCATCACGATCGGTGTGCGCACACCGGGAATGTGGCCGGCCTTGGCGGCGGCGCTCGGCAGTTCGAGCTGCATGCCGCGGTGGATGACCTGCGGGTCTTTGAAAACCTGCTCGAGATCGTTGATCGGACCCGCCGGCACCTTCTGTTGCTCGAGCTTGTCGAGCAGGTCCTTGCGCGTCATGCGTTTCGTCAGCACGGTCAGCTTGGCCACCAGTTCCTCGCGGTGGGCGAGGCGCCCGATGTTGTTCTTGTAGGCCGGCGCCTCGGCCAGTTCCGGCGCGCCCAGCACATGGCAAAGTTTGACGAATTGGGTGTCGTTACCGGTGGCGATGATGATGTGGCCATCGGCCACGGGGAATTCCTGATAGGGCACGATGTTGGGATGCGCATTCCCGATGCGTTTGGGGATATCGCCGGAGACGAGATAATTGAG